>DASZXS010000024.1:0-84393 GCA_035545735.1 Bryobacteraceae bacterium
CGGCGCGGCGCGCGCCAACGGCATCCCCAGCGACGAGGCCGCCGCCGGCGAGAGGCTGCGAGTTCTGAACGCGCTTTGGTCCGGCCAGATGGACAGGCTCCTTCAGCGTCTGGATCCTCCCGGCGCTATCGACACGATCGAGAGTTCGCTAGTCCATTTCATGGCGGCGGGCGTTCCGCCGGGCGATGTCACCAGCGCCATGGTGCATAACATTGCTGTGCAGCAAAACGCGAACGGGAGCTGGCGTTTTAGCTTTAACGGGATTGCGCGAGCGCCGATTGCCGACAGCGACATATCGCGTACTGCCATCGCGGTTCGCGTCTTGGATGTGCTCGGGCCCGCGGGGAGGAAGCGGGAATTCGCCCGGCGCATCGAGCGGGCGCGTGAATGGCTGACGAAGGTGAAGCCTCGTTATATCGATGACGTGGACTACCAACTGCTCGGGCTGAAATGGAGCGGCGCGGACGGACCTCTTCTCCGGAAGTTAGGGAGGCAATTGGCGGCGGAACAACACCCGGACGGCGGATGGGCTCAGAGCCGCTATCTGCCAAGCGACGTCTATGCCACCGGACAGGCTCTGTACGCCCTGCATGAGGGCGCCGGGCTCCCGGCGAACGATCCCGTCTATGCCCGCGGCGTGCAGTTCCTCCTCAAAACGCAGGCTCCGGACGGCTCCTGGTTTGTGCGGAGCCGCGCCGTAAAATTCCAGCCATATTTTGAGAGCGGTTTCCCGCACGGCCAAGACCAGTGGATATCACAAATGGCGACCGGCTGGGCGACGCTGGCATTAACATTTGCGGTGCCAAAGCCAACGATCGCCATGCAGGCTCGCTAGAGGATGCAGGTTCGTTAAAGGTTAAAGAAAGACGGCCCACGGCGTCCCTAGTCGTGCCGCGGCGCCACCGCGGCGATGGCCTGATTCTTCTCTTCCGCTCCAACGATTTCCACCTTCCCCAACGCAGTCCAGCCGTCGCCGTTCTCGCCCGCTACCGCCAGGTGAATCGCGGGCCGCAGCGTTCGCGGGTCAAGCATTGCCACGCGCAGTTCGTAGCTCCCCGCGGGCAAATCAGGCGGAATCGCCAGTGAATCCTCGAACACCGCATCGCCCGGCAGCCACGTCCGGATGTCCGCCCCGGTTCGAATCACCGCGCCCGCCTTTTCGGAGTGCAGGGCAAACGCCAGCACATAGGGGCGGTATACCGGTGCGACCCCCTCATTCACCCACCAGCTGGAAAACGGCATCATGTGGCCCGCGACAGCCGGACTCTCCCACTCTGCCCGCCGCAGTGCAAACCGGTAGCCCATCTTCTTTTGGAAATCGTTGAACTGCGATTCCCACTCCGCGGGAATCGCGGTCGATTTCACATTCAGCGTGCTGACATGCCACCTCAACGCTTCGGCCAGAATATAGTTCACATCCCAGCCGCTGCGTTTCCAGCTTTCGGGGACTCCACAAGCCTCCATCGAAACCGGCGCTTTTCGCCAGATGTCCCGAATGCCGGTCCGGGCAATCTGCTCGGGGTAGAAATCTCGCATGTGGGACCACTTGGCGCGCAGATCCCCCAGGCAGTCAAAGCGCCATCCCGCGCCGCGCGTGGTGCCATAGGATAGCGCTTCCGGCTGATCGAAATTCATGATCAGCGGCGTCCTCTTAAACGCGTCGAAATACACATCGATCAGAGCTTTCTGGACCGGGAACGCCGGCATGTAATCGCTCCACCCTTCGCCCCAGAAGCCAACAGTGGAGATGTCCACGCTGTCGAGGTCCGGGTGTCCGTCGTACCTTTTTCCCACCGCGGTAATCAACTCGGTCCAGTAGCGGTAGTAGAGCGGGTCGCTAAAGTCCGGGTGCCAGATTTTGCCGTCTTTCGAGTTGTCGCTATTCGCCCGGCGCGCTCCGGACTTGCGGTACCACTCCGGCAGAGGATGCTTCGGATCGTATGGCATCAGCCGGATGGCCAGCGTCTGTCCATGCCGGCGCGCTTCGGCCAGCGCCGTGTCCAGAATCTCCCAGCGAATTTTCCCGTGCTCGGGCTCGATCACCGACCAGTGCCACCGGCAGTAAGAGACGGTCGACTGGGGGAAGCGCGGGGCCACCGCCGGCGCCGTCAGAGGCCCTAACGGACCTTCTTCGGACCACTTCACGCCCGGGTTGAGCGCATCGCCGTTATATCTCTGGAACGTCTGAATGCCCATTCCGGGATTCACCAGAATTTCATGCCTCTCCGCCGGGTATACGATAATTTTTTCACCCGGAA
Organism: Bryobacteraceae bacterium; assembly: GCA_035545735.1. GTDB lineage: Bacteria > Acidobacteriota > Terriglobia > Bryobacterales > Bryobacteraceae > JAJYKC01. The sequence continues at coordinate 2,259 of DASZXS010000024.1, forward strand.
GCTGGCTCGGGCAAAAAATGGAAAGAAAAAGAAGGGGAATTGGAGTGCGCTTCATGTTTCAATCACCGAACAGGCATTTACTATATACCCGCTTTCTGGCTTGCGCGCTGTTCCTGCTGAGCCCTCTCGCCGCTCAGGACTCGCCGTGGTGGAGGATCATCGGGCCGGGCGGGGGAGGCGCGATGTTTCATCCCACCATCAGCCCGCTCGATCCCGCTCGCGTGCTGGTCGGCTGCGACATGACGGGTTCCTATCTGACCAATGACGGGGGCCGTTCCTGGCGTATGTTTAACCTGCGCGCTCCGGCGCGATTCTTCGCCTTCGATCCATCGGACCGGAGAACCATGTATGCCTATTCGGCGGGACTATGGCAGAGTACCGACAGCGGGCGGACGTGGTCGCTGCGCTATCCGAATCCGGGGCAGGTGAAGGGACTCGACATGAGCGGCGATCATGGCGACGTGGAAGTGCTGGCCGAGCCTCCGGCGCAGTCCCTCTCCGCGATCGCCATCGATCCCTCGGATTCGCAGCGCCTCTACGTCGCCTCCGCTGAGCTGCTTACGTCCGCCGACCGCGGCCACACCTGGCAGTCGATCCACGAGCTGAAGGGCAAGGCGCTTGGCATTTGGATCGATCCTCGCTCGCCGGCGGGCGATCGGACCGTGGTGATCGTGACGGAGCAGGAGACGGCCGTTCGCACCCGCGGCCAGTGGACAGCGCACCCCGCGCCGGAAAAATGGATTGATGCCGGAGGCGGTTTCGTCGTGCGTTCCCATCATCCCGTTCTCTACGCCGTCACCCGAACGGCCCTTCGGGTTTCCACCGATTCCGGTGCGACGTGGAAGCCGGCCGCTCTCCCGGGAGTCACCGCCCAATATCGCGCCGTCGCAGCGAGCGCCGGGCACGGCGAAACCGCCTATGTCTCCTACGAAGGGAAGGTCTTCGGGGTGGCCCGGACCCGCGATTCGGGAGCCACCTGGGAGTTGGTGTGGAAGGACACGCGCGAAGCCGCCGGCCCCAACGTAAAAGATGCCTGGATTAACGAACGCTTCGGTCCGGCCTGGGGGGAAGCGCCGCTTACGCTCGGCGTCTCTCCCGTGAATCCGCAAATCTGCTACGCCACCGACCTGGGACGCACCATGCGCACTCTGAATGGCGGGAAAACCTGGGAAGCGGTTTACTCCCGCCCAGTCTCCGATCATGCCTACACCTCCACCGGACTGAACGTCACCACGACGTACGGAGTTCATTTCGATCCCTTCAACCGCCGGCGCATGTTTATCGACTACACCGACATCGGACTCTTTCGCAGTGAAGATTCGGGACGCAGTTGGATCAGCTCCAGCAGTGGAATTCCCCATCGCTGGCTCAACACCACCTACTGGACGGTTTTTGATCCGTCCGTGCGCGGCCGCGCCTGGGCGGCGGTGAGCGGCACTCATGATCTCCCTCGCCCGAAGATGTGGCGTCACCGTTCGCCTTCGCTCTATCGCGGCGGAGTGGTGCTCTCCAACGACGGCGGCGCAACGTGGAGGCCCAGCAATTCCGGCATGCCCGAAACCGCGGTGACCCACATCCTTCTCGATCCCCAGAGCCCGCCGTCGGCTCGCATCCTCTATGCGGCGGCGTTCGGCCGCGGGGTGTATAAGTCCGTTGACGGCGGCGCGTCGTGGACCCTCAAAAATGAAGGAATCGCCGAACCCGAGCCCTTCGCCTGGCGTCTGGTGCTCGATCAGACGCGGACGCTCTACCTGATAGTCGCCCGCCGCAGCGAGCAGGGTGAAATTGGCGATGCCGGCGATGGCGATCTTTACCGGTCGAGGGACGGCGCCCAGCATTGGGAAAAAGTGCCGCTGCCCGCCGGCGTCAACGGACCGGTGGGTCTTGCGGTGGATTCTCGCGATCCCGCGCGGCTCTATCTCGCCTCCTGGCGGCGCGCCATTCACGCGCCGGAAGCGGGCGGAGGCATCTGGCTTTCCACCAATGGCGGAGCCGCCTGGCGCCCCGTTCTCCAGAAGGATCAGCACGTCTATGACGTCACGCAGGATCCGCGGGCGCCCGATGTCCTATACGCGGCCGGCTTCGAATCGAGCGCCTGGCGCTCCGCGGACCGGGGGGAGCATTGGGTCCGTATTCGCGGCTTCAATTTTAAGTGGGCCCATCGCGTCATTCCCGATCCGAACGACCCGCGGAAAATCTACATTACGACGTTCGGGGGCAGCGTTTGGCACGGACCCGCCGCCGGGGACCCGGCATCGCGGGAAGACATCGCAACGCCGGCGCTGGCGTATTCGGAGAAGTAGCGGAGCGCCGCGCTACACCCGGAAGTAGGGCTTAGCCCCTTCCATGATGGCGTCGAGTTCGGCAAGATCTTCCCGGTCCATCGTGAACTTTCGCGTACGGCGCATCACCACATTCTTAAAAACGCCGCCGCGGCGCCGCAGGATTTCCTTTTGTAGAACAAAACCCGTTTCGCGCTCCAGCACCGCCATCATCAGGAATTTTTCGAACACCTTCCGCGCCTCGGCGTGTTTGCCGGCATGGTAGAGATTCCAGATGTCCACTTGGAGGTCGGCAAAACCGGCCCCAGCCATGGTGCCGCCGGAGTTTCGCGACATTTCGTTGATCAGATTTACTCCGCCTCCGCCGGTGGATGGAATCAGATGACGTCCCGCCCCCACCAGACGGCTGATTTCGTGCGGCGGATTGGCGGATTCGATTTTCGCAATTCGAAACGTGGGCAGCTTTTCGCCGAGCCGCAAGAAAAAATCCGTCGTCATACCGGGCGTCGATTCTTGGATACTCAGCGGAAGCTTCGACACGGAAGCGATCGCGGTGAAGTATTCCGTCAGCATCTCCGCGTCGGAGCTGTCGTCGGAAGGACCCATGGCATGCAGTCCGTCCGCGCCGATTTTCTCGGCATAGCGCGCATATTCCATGGCTTCGAATTTGTTCGCGCCGTGAACACCGATGAATACTGGTGTTCTGCCCCGGACCTCATCGACAATTACTTTGGAAAATTGCAGGCGTTCCGCGTGCGAGAGCGAAGTAGTTTCCCCTGCGCCGGCGGGCCAAACCATGCCATGTACGCGGCACTTCACCAGGAAGTCGCATTCCCGGCGGAGACTATCTTCATCGATCTCCAGACTTTCATGGAAGGGAGTCTGCATGATGACGTAGATCCCCTCCAACTGCCGGTCGGTTAATTCGCGCGCTTGCGCGGGTCGGGAGGCCGCAGCGGCCGCCAGCGCGGACGCGGCTAGAAAGCTGCGGCGATCTAAAGTGAAGGACACGCTGTTCAGAATAACATCGAGAGCGAAGTGCGCCTCCCAGGGGCGGCGTTCGTCTGCCGGATGTTATAAAAAGAATTGCCTCCGGAAGTCGAATGCCCGCACAATCCACCCACATCGTAAGTCTGGACATTGGCTCGTCAAGCGTGCGCGCCCTCCTCTTCGATGAGGCGGGGCAGCCGTGTGACGGGTTCAGCGAGCAAATCGCTTACGAGATGACCAACACTCCCGATGGCGGAGTGGAGATGGACGCCGAAAAGCTGACGGAGTTGTCGCTGCGATGTCTGTCGGCACTGCATGCCAGGTTGGGGGACGCGGGCATTCGGCCCGCGGCAATCGGCGCCAGCGCATACTGGCACAGTTTTCTGGGCGTGGATGAGAACGGGTCTCCCACCACGGCCATTCTTCATTTATTCGATACGCGCGCCGCGTCCGCCGCAAAAGAGTTGGAGGCCGAACTCGACGGCACGCAAATCCACCAGCGAACCGGGTGCCGGCTGCATTCGAGCTACTGGCCCGCGAAGCTGCGCTGGCTGGCCAAAACGAAGCCGGAAGCCGTGCGCGCCACAAGAAAGTGGATGTCGTTTGCCGAATATCTGCTGCTGAAAGTGTGCGGTGTGCCGGCGTGCTCGGTCTCCATGATGTCCGCGTCGGGGCTTTGGAATCTGGAAGCGAACCGGTATGACGCGGAAGTATTGGCGGCTATTCCGGTTCGCGAGGAGCAGCTTTGGCCCGCGGAGCGAATGGAGGAAGCGCCCGCGAAACTACTGCCCGAGCATGCCGCAAAATGGCCGTTATTCGACGGGATTCCGTGGTACCCGGCATACGGCGACGGGGCCTGCAGTAATGTGGGAGCAAACTGCGTTACCGCCGGCAATTTCTGTCTGATGGTCGGAACCAGCGGGGCGATGCGGGCCGTCACGGGAGCGCGCCGCATCCGGGTTCCCGAAGGGTTGTGGTGCTACCGGTTGGATGCCGCCCGGTACATCCTGGGGGGAGCCCTCACCAACGGAGGCGATGTGTACGCCTGGATGCGCCGCAATCTCAGGTTGCCTGAGAACGCCGAGGAACAACTGGAAAAACGCCGTCCGGGCGAGCACGGCCTGACTGTGTTGCCCTTCTTTGGAGGCGAACGCTCGCCGTACTGGCGAGCCGACTTGCGCGGGGTGATTGCCGGGCTCAGCTTGACTACGAGTGCCGTGGACATTCTCCAGGCCGCGCTGGAATCGGTGGCGCTGAGTTTTGAAAAAATCTTCGCGCTCATGAAGGAGGCACTCGGCGCACCCGATCGCGTTGTGGGCTCCGGCGGCGCGCTGCAAAATTCGCGGGTGTGGACCAGGATGATGGCGGATGCCCTCGACGTTCCGGTGACACTCGGGACCGAAAAGGAGGCCTCGGCGCGCGGCGCGGCCCTGCTGGCGCTTGAGCGGTTGGGAAAGGCCGCGGCGGCGGCTCCTTCGGGCGAGGTGTTCCAGCCCCGCGCTCAAAACGTCGAGGCTTTTCACAGAATTCGAGCAGGGCGTGAAGATCTATTCCGGAAGGTGTATTGAGGAGAGTGGCGGCATTGGCACAGGTAACGGAACGGGCGGCAAAGATTGAACTGTTATTGATGGACGTCGATGGCGTGCTCACCGACGGGCGGCTCTACAACGTGCCAGGTCCCGACGGGAAGATGGTGGAGACGAAGGGCTTCGATTCGCAGGATGGCATCGCGCTGCAATGGCTCCGGTGGAACGGAATCGCCACCGGCGTCATCAGTGGCCGAGTCTCGCCCGCCACGGAAGAGCGGGCGCGGCAGGTCAAGATGAAATACGTCTACCAGGGCCACATCGAGAAAATTCCCATCCTGGAGGAAATCCTGCGCGACGCCAAGGTTCCGCCGGAGCACGTGGCTTATGTCGGCGACGACTTGACCGACGTTGTGATCATGAAGCGGGTCGGCCTGGGAATCGCCACCGCGAACGCGCGGCCGGAAGTGAAGGCCCATGCTCACCACATCACCGAAGCGCGCGGCGGCAGCGGAGCGGTAAGGGAAGTGGTGGAGCTGATCCTGAAAGCGAAAGGGCGCTGGGAAGAACTGCTGAAGAAATATGAAATAGGTTAGCGGACGGGCTAAGTTTGGTGAGCCGGGCCCGGGTCGGCTCTCTTGCAGCCTTTGGCTGCCATCCGTTTCTCCAAGGCCTGCATTAAGCGGCTGTGAACGTCCGCCGGCAGAGCCTTCTCGGTAACGCCTTTGAAGACCTTCAAGGTCTTTTTCGTCGTGTCCACAATGACGAAGCAGTTGGGACACTCGTTTACATGCTTCTCGAGTTCCGCACGGCTCTCCGCGGAGACTGCTTCGTCCAGGAACTGGTTTAACTCGTGCAGGAACTCCTTACATGTAAGCAAAAACGTCGTCTCCCTTCCGCTTGAATTGGCGGGTCAATTTTTCCCGGAGCTGAAGCCGGGCCCGTAGGAGCCGGCTTTTCACGGCCGGAACCGAAATCCCGAGCGCTTCGGCTGTTTCCTCCGTACTCAGTTCTTCGATGTCTCGTAAAACAAAAACGGTTCGAAAAGCTGGGCGGAGACTTTGTACGGCTTCGTCCAGAATGCCGGCGAGTTCGTCCCGGGAGTATCGCTGTTCGGGATCGTCCTCCCAAACGGCAATTTCCCGTACTACGGTATCTTCACCGGTATCGAGGGGCTCGTCCAGCGGAACCGTGCGGTCCGATTTCCGCTTGCGCAGTTTCATGAGTGCCTCGTTTACGGCAATGCGCACAATCCACGTATAAAACTTCGACTGCCCCTGGAAGCCGGGCAGGTGCTCGTAAGCTTTGAGGAAGGCCTCCTGCAAGACATCTTCCGCGTCTTCATCGCTTTGCGTGATATGTTTGGCAAGGCGGAAGATCTTTCGTTCGTATTGGTTTACGAGTCCGTTGAAGGCTTCAGCATCGCCTTCCCGGGCTTTTGCCACAAGCGCCGACTCGTCGAACGTCCCCGTTTCGATGGCTGGCATGTCTTTATCCTAACTCGCTCGTCAAGGTTCTGCTCTGAGGATAATCGACCGGCGCCGGGCCGCGCGGACCAGGAAGTAAAGAAGTATCCCTGCGGGACCGAACAAGAAGGTCAGTACCAGGCACGGGATTACCGCTAAATGGGGGATGGAGTGCAACATGGAATCCCGCACCTGCCAGCTTCCGATAAACAGATCGAAGGCAAGGTAGTGAATCCACCCGGCCAGGAGAATCCAGGGATCGGAAAAGAGCAGCGAGACTTCGGCGAGCGATCCGAAGCCGCCCGGGGCCGCCTTCCAGTGGGTAAGCAGAATCGTCGTGTACGCGAGGGCGAAGAGAAGGGGAATCAAGGAGCCGGAGATGAGTGGCGCCGCCCACCGCCGCCGTCCCGCGAAGATCAGAATCAGCCAGCCCGCCAGGGCCACAGCTCCGCACATAGAGAAGATTTGTTCGGCAGTCATGGCCCTTATCCTTTCAGCCCGATAAACGTTGCGGCGGACCACGCGGCCATGGCCGCCAGCGTGCTCTCGTGCGGCGCCACCAAGGCCTCTCCGCGAAGCGCCTGCCAGAGCAGAAGAGCCGTCAGCGAGAAATAGCTGGCGGCTCCGGCTATCACCATCCGCTCCCGCCGCCTTTGCCTGCGAACCAGCCACGCGAACAGTGGAATCATCTGCAGTGCGTGCAAGCCAAGAAAATGCGGGATGCGCAAGTCCCCGTGCCGGGTGCTCCAATGAATTCCCGGAAGGCCCGGACCGCCGTCAGGACCGCCCACCGTGTGCCCGCCGCTCACGGTCATGCTTTGACCGCGCGCCGGCGTGATGCTGTGTTCCGGCCCGGGTTTCACCATGAGCCCGCCGAGCGAAGCGCCCAGAAGCGTGATGAGCATTCCCGTTCGCAGGGCCCATCCCCAGGCGCGATCCGCGAAGCGCTGCCGGAAAATCTCGACAGTCAGGCCCGCGGCCGCCAGCCAGAGGATAAGGATGGCGGCTCCCATGATCCCGAAAAGGGCCGCATCGAGCGGCGTCGAGACGTTGAAGTGGCTCGTGACCCCACGGGCGGCCTGAATGTCGATAATTCCGACCTCAACGACAATCACCAAACCGGTGATCCATCCGGCGATCCGGTTGTAACGGGGCCATAGAGCCAGGTAGCGGAACAGCCACGCGATGCTCGCGGCGTAAATCGCCGTGGAGATCGCAAACTTCGCCGGTTTGAGCCACGCGGGTTCGCCGGTGATGGTTCGCGGGTCCAGAAACACCCCGGCGGCGGAAAAAAAGAAGGCGGCGAGCATGAGCCCGGACACGGCGGTGAGCGGAGGGCTGGACCTCCACAGCCGCGAAATCTGCGCCTTGATGTTTACCATGTCAACATTATGATGACCTGTGTTGACGGTGTCAACAACAATGTGGGAATATTTTTAAAGTGGCTACGTATCATCACGGCAACCTGCGGGCGGCGCTTATCGAGGCGGGTCTGAAAATTATTGAAGAAAAAGGCGTTCGTGCTCTAACCCTGCGCGAACTGGCGGCGCGCGTCGGGGTTTCGCGGATGGCCCCGTACCGGCATTTTCCGGATAAAGAGGCGTTGTTGGGGGCGATTTGCGAAGCCGGGTTCTCGGAATTCGCGGACTCCCTGGAGTCCGCGCGAAATTCGGCGGGTCCCGATTTTGCAGCGCGACTTTCCGCGATGGCGGTCGCCTATGTCCGGTTCGCGGCCGGGCATCGGGCGCACTACGAAGTCATGTTTGCGGTGAGAAGAGAGAGCGAGGCGACGGCGCGCTCTTTCGAGATTTTGCGGGAAACGATCGAAGAGGGGCAGAGGAACGGTGAGGTGCGGGAAGGCGATCCAACCGACCTGGCGCGGGTGGTGTGGACCGTGGTCCACGGTATCAGCACGTTGCACCTGGATCGGGAGTTTCCGGCCTTCACTTTGTTCGCCTCCGGCGTCATGCGCGCGGGGCTTTTACCCTAGCCTTCTTCGGGGGCGGCCGGCCGGGAGCGGCGTAAGGCCGGGGTCAATGCCGAGCGTGGTGGAAGCGATCAAGCCGCCGCCGGCCTTCTCCAGGCTTACCGTCGAAGCGCGGCCTTGCTGGGACCGAAAAATATCGTCCTCATCCTGTGTTGTACGATGAACGCCGAGGCGTTTGGCGTACGGCTGCGCTTTCGCGATTCGTTCCGTCGCGTCCTCCGGGAAGAATAGCTGCCCGGTATGGGCCACGTGGCCGCCCTGGTAGGTATCCGCGGCTCTATCGCCGCCGAGATGCGCCTTCAGATGGATGTGGATGGCGCGCCCCGCGTACCATCCGGGGTAAAGGGTCGAAAACTCGACGATTCCTTTTTGATTCGTGATCTGCACGCCGCGCAAAAAACGGGTCTTGTCAACGCTGCGCGAGCCGGGGCCGCCTGGAGAAGGCGGTGCCATGCGAGGCGGCGGGATGCCGTCGCGGCCGCCTCTCCGGCCGGGCCCTCCGCCAAAGCCGTCCGGACTGTTTGCCGTGAAGCCGGAATACACCCCCAGGGCGTCGCAGTGCCATATATCGACGGCCGCGTTCGAAAGAGGCGAGCAGTCTTTCGCATCCACGAGGGCGACGCGCAGCAGAAGCGGAACGCCAGGCCTCCCCTCCGTAATATCGCGCCGCAGTTCCGCCCCGTCGAGATAGTAGGGACCTTCTTCCTGTTCGCTGGTCAGAACGCAGGATGGAGTGCTCGCTTGCCCGTTCCACGAGGTGAGCGCGGAGGAAGCCGCGGCTGTGGCGAGAAAGAATCCCCGGCGGCTAAGGCGCGTCCACTCGGGCAGAGCCGGGAACATGCTCCGATTATTCATAAAAGCTCCTTGAATCCGATTGGCCCAGGGGCGCCGCTATTCGTAGCTTAACCCGTAACGCGCTCCCGGTCAGGCCCACCGCCGGACTGCTACCATAGCGGCTACTTCGCTCTTGCGCCTCGGTATCCATACTTCGATTGCGGGTTCGCTTGAAAAAGCGGCTTTCAAGGCCGCCGAATTGGGCGCCAACACGTTTCAGATCTTCTCCGCCAGCCCGCGCATGTGGCGGGCGGTTGCGCCATCGCCGGTGCAGGTACAACTTCTTCAACGCGCCCGCCGGAAGCACGATCTCTACCCGCTGGTGATTCACGATAGCTATCTCATCAACCTCGCTTCCTGCGACGAGGCGCTGCGGGCGAAATCGGCGCTGGCCTTTCGCGGTGAGATCGAGCGGGCGATCGCCATCGGCGCGGAATACCTGGTCGCGCATCCGGGGAACCATAAGGGCCACTCGCTCGAAGCGGGTCTGCACGCCGTGGTGCGCTCGCTGACGGAGGCAGCGGCAGGTCTTGATACAAGGCCGCTTACGGTACTGCTCGAAAATACCGTGGGGTCGGCGAACCAGATCGGGAGCAGGCTTGCCGAGCTGGCGGTGCTGCGCGAATTTACGGCGCGGGAGAGTCCGCTCCGAATCGGTTTTTGCATCGACACATGCCACTGCCTCGGCGCCGGCTACGATGTTGGTTCGGCGGAAGGGCTGCGCGCGACGATTGATGAAATCGACCGCCTGCTGGGACTCGGCGACGTTCCGGTTGTTCACGCCAACGATTCCAAAGGCCAGCTTGGCAGCCATCTCGACCGGCATGCGAACATCGGTGAAGGCTATATTGGGGAGGAGGGGTTTCGCCGCATCCTGACGCATCCGAAACTCCGCGCCAAAGCCTTCATCCTGGAAACGCCCGTCGACCATGAAGGCGACGACTTAAGAAACGTGGAATCACTCAAACGTCTATGCCGGAAAAGCAGTATGACCACAACCAGATCGAGCTGAAGTGGCACGAGCGCTGGAAGGATGCGCCCATTTATCGGTCCGACCCCTCGGGGGGCAAGCCGAAGTACTACGTCCTTGAAATGCTCCCCTATCCGAGCGGCCGCCTGCACATGGGCCATGTCCGGAACTACTCGATTGGCGACGCCCTGGCGCGCTATATGTGGATGCGCGGCTTCGACGTCCTTCACCCGATGGGATGGGATGCCTTCGGGCTTCCGGCCGAGAACGCCGCGCTGCAGCGCGGGCGCCAGCCGCGCGAGTGGACTGTCTCGAACATCGAAGAGATGAAGCGCCAGATGAAGCGCATGGGTTTCGCCTATGACTGGGACCGTGAGATCTCCACGTGCGAGCCGGAATACTACCGCTGGAATCAGTGGTTCTTTCTGAAGATGCTCGAAAAGGGGCTCGCCTACCGCAAGAAGGCCCTGGTGAACTGGTGCCCGGAATGCGGGACGGTGCTTGCGAACGAGCAGGTGGTCGATGGCTGCTGCTGGCGTCACGAGAACACCCAGGTAGAGCAGCGCGCACTCGAACAGTGGTTCCTGAAGATCACGCAATATGCCGGCGAGCTGCTCGATTGTCTGAAGGATCTGGAAGGTAACTGGCCTGACCGCGTGCTCTCCATGCAGCGCAATTGGATCGGACGCAGTGAAGGCGCGGAGATTGATTTCACGCTGGTGGGAACGGAGACCAAAATTCGGGTATTCACCACGCGCATCGATACCATCTACGGCGCTACCTGCGTGATCCTCGCGCCCGAGCATCCGCTGGTCTCCGAAATCGCGGATGACGCGCTGCGCTCGCAGGTGAAGGACATGATCGACCGCCGCGCCCGCGAGGACGCGGCCGATTTGAAGAAGGAAGGGCTGCCGACGGGCCGCCTCGCGGTCAATCCATTCAGCGGCGAGCAGGTGCCGGTATGGATCGGAAATTTCGTTCTCACCGGTTATGGCACGGGCGCGATCATGGCCGTGCCGGCGCACGATGAGCGCGATTTTGAATTCTGCACGGAGTACTCGATTCCGATTCGGGCCGTGATCCGTCCGGTGGATGGCGAGTTGCCGGAGAAGGTCGAGACACCGTTCTCCGACTATGGCATCGTCGAAAATTCCGGCGAATGGACCGGATTGACGAGTGAGGACGCCCGCGCGCGCATGGCCGCCAAAGCGAAGACGGAAGGCTTCGGCGAAGCTGCGATCACCTACCGGATTAAGGACTGGGGCATCTCGCGGCAGCGCTATTGGGGAACTCCGATTCCGGTGATCCACTGCCCCAAGGATGGTCTGGTGCCGGTGCCCGAAAAAGATCTGCCGGTGGTTCTGCCGCTGGAGGTGCAGATCACCGGCAAGGGCGTGTCGCCGCTGCTGGAGGTTCCGGAATTCATCAACGTGAAGTGCCCGAGGTGCGGAGGCGCCGCCCGGCGCGAGAGCGACACCATGGACACGTTTGTCGATTCGTCATGGTATTTCTACCGCTACTGCGATCCGGGGAACGGCGCTGCGCCGTTTGATTCGAAAACGATCGCGCACTGGTTTCCGATCGATCAATATATCGGCGGCGTTACGCACGCGATCCTACACCTGATCTATTCGCGGTTCTGGACCAAAGTGATGCGCGATCTCGGCATCATAGAAAATTCCGAGCCCGCGGCGCGCCTGTTTACCCAGGGAATGGTGCTGGGCGAAGACGGCACGGCGATGTCGAAGTCCAAGGGCAATATTGTGGACCCGGAAATCATGATGGAGAGATACGGCGCCGACACGTGCCGTCTTTTCGTCCTGTTCGCCGCGCCGCCCGAGAGGGATATGCCGTGGAACGAATCGAGCGTCAGCGGCCAGCGGCGGTTTCTGGAGAGGGTGTACCGCTTTGTGACGCGTAATCTCGACCGCCGGAGCGAACCGTCCAAAGACGCCGAGGCGGACCGTCAAGGACGGCGCAAACTGCACCAGACGTTGCGCAAGATTACCGGCGATTTCGAGAACCGGTGGCACTTCAACACTTCCATTGCGGCTTTGATGGAATTGATGAACGAACTCTTTTCGCTCGAAGAGCGTTTGGGCGGAGAAACGCTGGCGGAAATTCTTCCAACTCTGGCGCTGATGCTCGCGCCCTTCGCGCCGTACCTCGCAGCGGAGCTGTGGGAAGAATTAGGGAATGAGGGCCAGGTGCTGAAGCAGAGCTGGCCCGCCTTCGACCCCGAACTCGCGGCAGAGGATCAGGCCGAGATCGTGGTTCAGGTAAATGGAAAACTGCGGACCAAGCTCAGCGCGCCGTATGGGACCGCGCGCGAAGACCTCGACCGTCTGGCGCGGGAGGATGCGAAGGTGCAGGTGTTCCTCACCGGCAAACAGGTAGTGAAGATCATCATTGTGCCGGACAAGCTGGTCAATTTCGTTGTGAAGTAAGCGCTCGCGCGTGCGGCCCGGGCCACGCCATGTTCGTTTTTGTCTTGTGGCCGCTTTTTTTGCCGCATTGTCATACAATACTGGCAACCATGCCTTTAACGTTTTCGCTCGCGCTTCCGGTGCTGGCGGTCATGACCACGGGCCTGGCGGCGCAAGGCGCCCCGTCCGGCGCGGCGAATGTGGAATTCAACCGCGACATCCGTCCGATCCTCTCGGATAAATGTTACGCCTGCCATGGCCCGGACAAAGGCAACCGCCAAGCTGGGTTGCGGTTGGACGTCGAAGAGACCGCCAAGGGAAAACTCGCGGACGGGCGCATCCCGGTTGTGCCGGGCGAACCGGAGAAGAGCGAGGTCTTCCGCCGCATCAGCTCCGACAACAAGGGTATCCGGATGCCGCCGGCCTATAGCGGGCACGACAAGCTTTCGGCGCACGACATCGGCCTGATCCGCCAGTGGATTGCGGAAGGAGCGCCGTGGCAGAAGCATTGGGCGTATATTCCGCCGGTGAAGCCCGAGATACCGGCCTCGGCGAACGCCATCGATTATCTGGTCCGGCAGCGGCTGGAGCGCGAAGGTTTGAAGCCGGCGCCGCGCGCGGATAAACCCACTCTGCTGCGCCGCGTCACGCTGGATCTCACCGGCCTTCCGCCGTCGCTCGAAGACTTGAATGCCTTCCTGAAGGACGATTCTCCGAAAGCATATGAGCGCGTGGTGGATCGCCTGCTCGCCTCGCCGCGCTACGGGGAGCGCATGGCGTTCCGCTGGATGGAAGCGGCTCGGTACGCGGACACCAATGGCTATCAGTCGGACGGAAACCGGCAGATGTGGCGCTGGCGCGATTGGGTGATCGAGGCATTCAACAAGAACATGCCGTTCGACGAATTCACGATCGATCAGATTGCCGGCGATCTGCTTCCCCACCCCACGCTCGATCAGAAGATCGCCACGGCGTTCCATCGCAATCATCGGACCAACGCGGAAGGCGGCATCGTGCCTGAGGAATTCCGGGTGGAATACGTGGCCGACCGGGTGCAAACGACATCGATCGTCTGGATGGGTATGACCGTGGGCTGCGCGCGCTGCCACGACCATAAGTACGATCCGATTCCCCAAAAGGACTTCTACCGCATGGCCGCCTTCTTCAACAACGTTCCCGAAAACGGCCTGGTCTACAACTGGGGCAACGACGATCCCCTGATCAAGGCTCCCACGCCGGATCAGCAGGTAAAACTGGCCGAGCTGAACCGGAAGGCGGAGGCCGCCGAGGCGAAGTACAAGGCTCTCGGCCGGAAGGTGCAAGCCGCGCAGCGCAAATGGGAGAAGAAGGCCGCGAAAGGAAGCGTTCCCGATTGGACCGTGACCAAAGAGATGGTGTTCCGGCAAAAGGGAGAGCAGCAGTTTGACGGCAAGAAGTTCGAAACGGAAAAAGCGGACAAACTGAAGCTCGACTACCTGACGCCAATCAGCATCACGGCGCGCATCAAACCGGAATCCGAGAATGGCGCGATCCTTTCGAAGACCGAGGACTACGATGAGGGCGCCGGCCACGCGCTCTATATCATGAAGGGGCATCTTCGCCTTCACATCATTTACCGGTGGACGGACATCGGACTTCGTGTGGAATCCGAAGAGACAATTCCCCTTCACCAGTGGGAGAACGTTGCCGCGACTTACGACGGCAAGCGTTATGCTTCCGGCGTCAGGATGTACCTGGATGGAAAGCCGCTGAAGGTGAAAATTCTCTTCGATCAGCTCAACTGGCCCATGGATAGCAAGGAGCCTATCCGCGTGGGCGCGGGCGGCGGCCTGCGGTTCAACGGCGCGATTGCCGATGCCCGGATGTATACGCGGGCGCTGACGCCTGACGAAGTGAGCGCCGTAGGCTTGACCGAATCGCTCGAAGAAATCTCGAAGAAAAAGCCGGAAGAGCGAACCGCCGCGGAACTGGCAAAGCTCCGTCTGGCGTTTCTTGAGACCGCGCTGCCGCCGAAGATTCGCCAGGTGAAGGACCGGATGGAAGCTGCCCAATTGGAGCGCGACAAGTACGATGACTCGCTGCCCACCGTGATGGTGATGAAGGACGAGCCGGGCTTGCGGAAGACCTACGTGCTGAAGCGAGGCTCATACGACGCGCACGGCGAAGAGGTGACGGCTGGCGTGCCTTCCGTTTTGCCGCAGCTTCCGGCGAACGGCCCGCAAAATCGCCTGGGTCTGGCTCGCTGGCTGGTAGACCGGCAGAACCCGCTCACCGCCCGCGTGGTGGTGAACCGTTACTGGCAGATGCTGTTCGGCGTGGGCCTGGTCAAGACGGTGGAGGATTTTGGCTCGCAGGGCGAATGGCCTCTCAACCAGGGACTGCTCGACTGGCTGGCGGTCGATTTCATGGACTCGGGTTGGAACGTGAAACACGTGTTGAAGACGATGGTGATGAGCGAGACCTATCAGCAGTCTTCGAAGATTTCGCCGGAGCTTTTGCAGCGCGACCCGGAGAACCGGCTGTTGGCGCGTGGTCCGCGTTTCCGTCTGCCTCCGGAGATGATCCGCGATCAGGCCCTCTACACGGCGGGCCTGCTGGTGGAGAAGCTGGGCGGACCCTCGGTGAAACCGTATCAGCCGGCCGGGTTATGGCAGGAACTGGGAGGTGGGGACGGCTATGTCACCGATAAAGGAGAGGGCCTCTACCGCCGCAGCCTGTACACGTTCTGGAAGCGCACGGTGGCGCCGCCGGAGATGGTGAATTTCGATTCGCCGACTCGCGATACCTGCACGGTGATGGAATCGCGGACAAACACCCCGCTGCAGGCCCTCACCCTGATGGACGACGTGACCTACGTGGAAGCCGCCCGGAAATTGGCGGAGCGCGTGATGCTGGACGCGCCGGCGACGCCGCAGGGGCGCATCGAATATGCATTCCGGACCGCGCTCGCCCGAATGCCGCGTCCCGGCGAAGAGCAAGCCGTTCTGGACATGCTGAAGCATTTTGAAGCCCGCTATCAGAAGGACCCGAAGGCGGCGTCGTCGTTGCTTTCCGAGGGTGAGTCCGTGGTGAGCCCCAGGCTTCAGCCAACGGAACTCGCGGCCTACACCACGGTAGCGAGCCTATTGTTGAATCTGGACGAAATGGTGACTAAGGAGTAACGATGGATTCCGTCACACGCAGGGCGTTTTTCGGCCGCACCGCTTCCGGAGTTGGACTCGCGGCGCTGGCCAGTCTTTTTCAGGAGGACATGAAGGCGGACGCCGTGGAGTTCGGCGGTCTGGCGGGGCTCCCGCACTTCCCTCCGAAGGCGAAGCGCATCATCTATCTCTTCCAATCCGGCGGCCCGTCGCAGATGGAGATGTTCGACTACAAGCCGGGGCTCACCAAGATTGCCGGGGAGAACCTTCCGGAGTCGATCCGTAACGGGCAGAGGCTCACCGGCATGTCGGCTTCGCAAGCGAGCTTTCCCGTGGTGCCCTCGAAATTCAGCTTCGCGCAGTACGGGAAGTCCGGGGCATGGATCAGCGAACTGTTGCCGCACACGGCGAAGATAGTGGACGACATCACGATCATCAAGTCCACCTTCACGGAGCAGATCAATCACGACCCGGCGGTGACCTTCTTCCAGACCGGATTTCAAATTGCCGGGCGCCCGTCCATGGGCTCCTGGATCACCTATGGGTTGGGGAGTGAGAACAAAGACCTGCCCTCGTTCATCGTCATGATCTCGTCGGGCTCCGGCGGCCAGCCGCTTTATGATCGCCTCTGGGGCAGCGGATTTCTGCCGAGCCGCTACCAAGGCGTGAAGTTCCGCTCCACCGGGGACCCGGTGTTGTATCTATCGAACCCGCACTCGTTTGAAAAGGCCGACCGCCGCACGTTTCTGGACACGCTCGGCAAGTTGAATGAGAAGGAATATTCGGAGTTCGGGGATCCGGAAACGCAGACGCGAATCGCGCAGTATGAACTGGCGTTTCGCATGCAGTCGTCGGTTCCCGATTTGACGGATCTTTCGAAGGAACCCGCGCACGTTTTCGATATGTATGGGCCCGACTCGCGGAAGCCGGGCACCTTCGCGGCCAACTGCCTGCTTGCCAGGCGGCTGGCGGAGCGCGGCGTCCGGTTCATCCAGCTATTCCATCGCGATTGGGATCACCACTCCGGGCTGCCGCAGCATTTGCCCGGCCGCTGCAAGGAAGTGGACCAGCCGTCGGCCGCTTTGATACAGGATCTGAAACAGCGCGGCATGCTCGACGACACGCTGGTGATCTGGGGCGGGGAATTCGGGCGAACGGTTTACTGTCAGGGACGCCTCACGCCCACCGACTACGGCCGCGACCACCATCCGCGGTGCTTCACTACCTGGATGGCGGGCGGCGGGATCAAGCCCGGCATCTCGCTGGGAGAAACGGACGATTTCGGATACAACATCGTCAAAGACCCGGTGCACGTCCACGACCTTCAGGCGACCATCCTGAACCGGTTGGGAATCGACCATACCCGGCTGACGTACAAATTCCAGGGACGGCATTTCCGCCTCACGGATGTGAGCGGAAGAGTTGTGAAAGAGATCGTGACTTAACCGCTGGCGTAATGAGGCCGGGGCCAATCTAGTCCCGGAAATCGGCCGCCGGGCCTGTGCGCTCGGCGGCTTCGTGGCGTGCGACCTTAACGCAACCCTCCGGACGCCAACAGCGTTTCGCCGGTCATCCAGCCCGAGTCTCCCGAGGCAAGAAAGACTGCAATGGGGGCGATGTCGCCGGGTTGGCCGATACGGCCGAGCGGCGTTTGTGACTCAAACTGCTTTTGCATGTCGCTCCCGATTACTCCCACCGAGTGCGTGCCTTCCGTTTCCACCATCCCGGGGTTGATGGAATTGACGCGGATTCCCTTCGGACCGAGTTCTTTGGCCAGTGTCCGCGTGACCGCATCCACCGCTCCCTTGGTCGCTGTATACACCACGGTCGCTGGAGGAGTCAGGGCGCTGGCAATCGAACCGATGTTGATCACGCTTCCTCCCGCCGGACCAAAGTGTTTCGCCGCTTCCTGCGTGGCGAGAAGTAATCCCAGAACATTCGTGTTGAATTGCCGATGAAACTGCTGTTCGGTAATTTCATCGAGCGGGGCGAACTGGTAAATACCTGCATTGTTCACCAGGACGTCCAGCTGGCCGAACGCGCGTTCGGTTTCCGTGAACAGATGCACGACATCGGCGGCGTTCGCGACGTCGCCCATTACCGCGATCGCCTTGCCGCCGTGCTGCTGAATTTCGGTGACCACCCGTTCGGCCCCCTCTTTGCTCGAAGCGTAGTTGACCACCACCGAAGCGCCCTCGGCGGCCAATTCCTTTGCGATTCCAGCGCCGATCCCCTTGGACGCACCGGTGACTATCGCGACTTTTCCTTTTAGCTTGCCCATTGCCTTACTCCTTTTATGTTTCGACAACTGTCTAACTGATGTGCGGCAGGAAAAAGGGATTCTGGATTTCGGCAGGTTTTTTTAGATCAGATCTGTCCGGATGCGTTCGAGAAACGCCTCCAGGACCTCACGCCGGAGGCGATAGTTGGCGAATTTTCCATCTCTTACAACGTCCACCAGACCGGCAATCTCCAATTCCCGCATGTGGTGCGAGAGCGTGGCCGCGCTAATGCGCATAGATTCCCGAATCGCCGCGCAGGGTGTTGTGTTATGGCCATCTCCGAGTTTCTTCAGGATGTCGTACCGGCGCGGATCGGCGAGAGCCCGCATGATCAGTTGAATCTGGTTTTCGGGGAGTGCCGTTCGGATGGGTATCGACATGGCAATAGTTGCGGATAGCGCGCGGCCTACTCCTTGGGGGTGATTCCCAAAGCCTTCATCTTGCGGTAGAGATTGCTGCGCTCCAGCCCGAGTAACTCCGCGGTACGCGTCACGTTGCCTCTCGTTTCATCCAGCTTCCTGAGGATGTAGTCCCGCTCAGCCGCCGCGCGAACGTCCTGCAGGCTGGCGCCATGGTCGCTCGATCGCTCGAAGACGGACCGCCGCGCGGGATTCAATGGAATATGGCGGGCGTCGATTCTGGCTTGTGGGTTCATAATGACGATCCGTTCCATCAGATTGCGCAGTTCCCTCACGTTGCCCGGCCACGGATAATCCTGCAACACCCGATACGCATCCGCCGTCAATTCCTTCCGCTTCCGCCCGTAGGCGGTGGCGAAATCCTTCAAGAAATAATCGGACAGGAGCCGCACGTCCTCAATCCGTTCCCTCAAGGGTGGCACATAAAAGGGGATCACGTTGAGCCGATAGAAGAGATCTTCGCGAAAATTACCGCGCTCGATCTCCTCTTCGAGATTCTTGTTCGTCGACGCCACCACGCGGGCATCCACCTGAATCGACGTCTCGGCGCCCACCGGTTCGAACCGCTGCTCGTCGATCGCCCGGAGAACTTTCGCCTGGGTCTTCAGGCTCATGTCGCCGACTTCATCCAGGAACAGCGTGCCCGAATCGGCTTTCTGCAGTTTGCCGATTTTATCCTCGGCCGCTCCGGGAAAGCTTCCCTTGTGATGCCCGAACAGCTCGCTTTCGATCAGCTCTTCCGGAATTGCGGCGCAATTCACCTCCACGAAGGGCCCGCTCCCGCGGGGGCTGATGTTGTGGATGGCGTGCGCCACCAGTTCCTTTCCCGTTCCGCTTTCGCCGTAAATCAGAACGCGCCCGTTGGTGGCGGCCATCAGCGAAAGCTGCTGCCGGAGAGCTTTCATGGGGACACTCTCACCAATGATGTTCGAAGGAGGAGCCTCCTGTTTGACTCGTTCAAGCTCTGTTTCGAGGCGTCTTTGCTGCAGCGCGTTCTTGACCACGACGCTGACCTTCTCGATGGTCAGCGGCTTTTCCAGGAAATCGAATGCGCCCATCTTGGTCGCGCGCACCGCCGTCTCGATGGTGCCGTGCCCGGAGATGTTAATGACCGCGGGCTTGGCGGGGAGGGATATTTCCTGTATCCTCGCCAGAATGTCCAGGCCGTCCATGCCGGGCAGCCAGACATCGAGCAGCACCAGGTCGTAGTTCGTCCGCGCGAGTTCTTCGAGACACGCCTCGCCGCTCGCTACCGAATGCGTTTGATAGCCCTCATCCTCGAGGACGCCGGAAAGCGACTGCCGGATGAGCGGCTCGTCGTCCACAATCAGGATGCGTGCCGGCCTCACGCATGGACCTCGACCGGAGGATTTTCTGTATCGGCGGGAAACCGAAGGGGGATCTCGATCAGAAAACGCGCGCCCACCGGGAGGTTGTCTTCGATCCGAATACTTGCCCCATGTTCCGAGAGAATATGGTTCACAATTGCAAGTCCTAGTCCTGTTCCACGATTCTTGGTGGAGAAGTAAGGGAGAAAGAGCTTCTCCCGCTCGTCCCGCGTGATGCCCGGTCCCGTGTCCTCCACGGTGACCTCCACCGCTTCTCCCGCGGCCCTGGTTTGAATCGCCAGTTTTTTCACCGGAGAATCGCGCATCGCCTCGGCGGCGTTGTCCACCAGATTTACCACGACGCGCTTGAACTGCTCCCGGTCGATATTCACGAGAGGCAAGTCGGCTGCCAGTTCCTTGACCACGGTGATGTCGTCCAGGCGGCCCGAGAAGACATCCAGTGCGTTCTCGATGACCGAGTTCAGGTCTGACGGGACCGGCTGTGCCGCCGGGAAACGGGAATATTGAGAGAATTCATCGACCAGGGTTCGCACGCTCTCCACTTCACGGGAGATGGTATTCGAACACTCCCTCAAAATTCGCGCCGTCTCGGCGGAAGGATTCCCGCGTTCCAGATGCCGGGCGATGCGATCGGCGCAAAGAGCGATCGGCGTGAGCGGGTTCTTGATCTCATGAGCGACTCTTCGCGCAACCTCGTGCCACGCCGCGGCTTTTTGAGCCCTCAGCAATTCGGTGGTATCCTCCAGCACGACGACAAAACCCGAACGCCGGCTCTCCTCCAGCGCCGCCACGGTAACCGCAAGCTGGAAGATCCGCGATTCGGAGGTGAACTCAAGCTGGCTGCCGGCTACGCCGGTGCGCCTCGCCCGGTTCATCAGATAACGAAGTTCCGAGGAATCCTCCCGGGAAAAGAGATCTTCGATGCGCGCGGCGCGGCTGACATGCTCGGCGGGCAGGATGCTCCGGAGCGCGCGGTTTACTCTTTGTATGCCGCCGTCGGCGGAAAGCGAAATCACTCCGGTCGGGATACTTTCGAGAATCGCCTCGGTGAACCGGCGGCGGTTTTCGAGTTCGCGGCTGTTCGCTTCCAGCGCCTCGGTCATCTCGTTGAACCCGTGCATCAGCGTCGCCAGTTCGTCGATCGCGTCCACGCGAACGCGATAAGCCAGATTGCCCTGCCGCACCTGCTGCGCCGCGGTGAGCAAAGAGGTGATCGGTCCGCTGATCTGCCGGGCCAGAAAGAGGGCGATCCACGTGGCGAAAAACAGAATAAAGAGGGTGATTAATGTCAGCAGCAGCAGGTAAAAGCTGCGGATGTTCTTCCGGTTCGCCGCCAGCCGGTTGTAATCCTCGATATAGTTTCGGAGATCCGTCTGCCTTTGCGCCAGGTCCACGGATAGGTGGCCGGTGAGCAGCATCGTTCCTTCCGGAGATTGCACGGAAACGCTGTAGGTGGGATGGACGTGTGCATGTGTGCCGTGAGTGAGGTCGCAGAGCACGCTTTGGAGCGAACCCTTCGTGAGAGTGATGCGGTCAATCCCGTTCTTTCTGCAAAAGCGCACAGCCGCGCCCGGCGATAGCATGGATGGCTCGGAGAGCAGCCAGTGCCCCTGAGCCGTCAACCGCGCTTTCACTTCCTCGTCGAACGTGGCGCCCACCTGGATCAGATTCTGCTGGATCTCCTCGGCCGGCTGACCGAACCACTTGTCGATGTTGCGGTTCAGCACCTGAACGCCGAAGAGAACGGAGAAGAGCACCGGAACGAAACTGAGCGTCAACGCTCCGACGACGAGCTTGGAACGGATTTGCGATCCCGGCCGGTTGCGCAGACGCTCGATGTAGAGCTTCACGCCGGTCCGGAAAAGCATGAAGCCGAGGGTGACAGTCAGAAGGAAGATGAGAGTGGAAGCAGCCCAGAAGGCGTACGTCTGGGCGATGCTGGATGGAGCCGGTTCCGTGGTGAAGGAACCCTGCCAGACCACCAGCCCCAACAGAATCGCGAACAGCAGCAGGCCGGAGCCAATGAGAACACGCTTCCGCACACGATACCCTAAACCAAATTATAGGCCGCCTCCGGGGCGTGCCTCAGCCGTGGATCTTGCGGAAGGTCTTCAGGCAGCGCTTGGCGGTTTCAAATTCTGAATAATCGCTGCCTTCCTGTTCGATGAGATAGAACTCGATGCCTCCGCCGTTTTCAGCCGCCTGGAAAATCGCTTTCCAGTCGGCGGCCCCGTCCCCGAAGAGTACGTGGAATCCCTTGGCGCGTGACCATTCCTTGCAGTGCATGGAAACAATGCGGCCTGGATTATCGTGAATCCATGCCACCGGGTCGGAGCCCGCCGCGATGCAGGTGCCCACGTCGAGCTGGAGAACCACGCTCGGGTCGGTCTCCTTAGCGAGAATTTCGATGGGCCGTTTACCCTCGATCGGCGTGAACTCGAGTTCGTGATTGTGGTAGCCGGTGCGCATGCCGGAGCCTTTCAGAAATTCCGCGGCCCGATTCAGCTTCTCGGCCACGCCCTTCCATCCGTCGAGGGTCGTGATGTGGCCGGCGCTGGCGAGGACGACGAACTTACTCCCGAGCATCATGTTGCGGTCGCGCGTCTTCGCAATGTTGTCCGAGTCCAGATACCGGGGTGAATTGTGGGTGGAAAGGCAGGTGACGCCAACGCCGTCGAGAATGGACTTCAGCTCTTTCGTCAGTCCCTCGGTCCAGTCGAAGTAGGGCGCGAAATACTCGACGTTCTGGTAACCCATTTTCGCGACGGCGCGGGTTGTGCCCTGCGGATCGCGCGCCAGTTCTTCGCGCACCGAGTACATCTCCAGGCCGACGGGAATATGCTTCTTTCCGGCCGCCCGGAGAGCGGTAGGGAGGGTCGCGCCAAGCGCGAGAAAAGAACGGCGATCGATCGGGTTCATCGTATGTATTCGGACGATATCACACTTCTATTGTTTGAGCGGACGGAGAGGCCGGATGTAAATATTGCGGTAGGCTACCGGCCCGTGATCGCCCTGGAGCATGAGTGGGTTTTGCGGCGCTTCGGGAATCTCCATGCCGGAGCGTGTCGGTCCTGCCGCTTCGACATTGTCCTGGACGAGCACGCCGTTCAGCAGCACGCGCAGGAATTTTGCGTTCGCGATCTTCCTGCCCCCGGCGTCGAAACGAGGCGCCTGGAACCAGATGTGAAACGACTGCCACTGGCCCGGCGCCCGGCTGGCATTCACCAGGGGAGCGGACCCGCCCACGCCTTTGTTATCGATCCAGCGCTGATAAATTCCGCCGCAGTCCGACGACTTCGGGTGCGCGGCGCCGTAGCTGTCGAAAACCTGCACCTCATAAAGACCCTGCAGATAAACTCCGGAGTTAGACTTCGCGGGGATAAGGAATTCCAGGTAAAGCTCCACGTCGCCGAATTTGCGCGTGCTCACCAAATTCGTGATTCCGCCGGTTTCCCCGTTCCAGATGCGATCTCCCGATCCCGGCGAGACAGCGGATAGATTCTGGGGGCTCGACCGGCCGTCCCAGAAAATCCCGCGGGCGGCGGCCCAGGCTCCGTGATTGGAGTCTTGCGAACGCCATCCGGAGAGATTCTTCCCGTTCAGCAAAGGCGTCCACCCAGCCTCCAAAAGATTCGGGGGGTCGCCATGCGGAGCGCCGTCGTTGACCGCGGCGGTCAACGCCAGTGAGCACGCCGCAAGACCAACCGAGCATACCAGCACGGGAACGCTCCTCACAGCGTCCATCCATTGCGGTAGGGAGGATTGATCCAGGAGTTCGCCTCCGCATCATTGGTAATGGCCATTTGCGCGGCGTCATAGACCAGCGGGCGCGCCGCCCGGGCGGCGATGGCGCCCAACTGCGCCACCTCTGTCATCCGGCTGCCGAACGCGAAGTCGCACGACGTTGGCTCGCCCGTTTTGCAGGCCTGCACCCATTCCTTGTAATGCGCAGCCGTTCGCTTCAGGGTCTTGGCGGGACGTTGGAAGCCGCGGAACTTCGCTTCCGGAAGAAGCCTGTCCTTGCCGCCGTAATAGCCGGTCAGCAGCTTGCCTTTCTCCCCGATGAACAACAGCCCCTCAGCGGGCATGGGCGTTGCGTCGTCCAACTCCACCGGACGGTGCGGACGCATCCCGCCGTCATACCAGTACATGCGCAGCCGCGGCATGCCTTCCCGGGCGGGGAAGGACCACGTGATGGCGGACGAGTAGCTCTCGGTCTCCGGCGTATCGATGCGCGGCGGCAGGTGTTCCTTCCCGTCGGGGTCCATGTGGAAATACCCCCCGTACATCGTGGTTCGGTAAGCATCCATGGCCGTGGGCTGGTCCAGCTTCAAGGCGTTGTAGAACACATGCATGGCGTGGCAACCCATGTCTCCCACGGTGCCCGAGCCGAAGTCCCACCAGCACCGCCAGATCCAGGGATGGTAGGCCGGATTATACGCCCGGTATGGCGCCGGACCGATCCACATGTCCCAATCGAAGGCGTAGGGAACCGAGGGTGTAGCGGTGGGGCGCACCTGCCCGGCCGGATAGATCGGATGGTTGGTCCATACATGGACTTCATGGACCGGACCGATCGCGCCGGAGAGCAGAATCTCGGCCGTTCCGCACGCCTCTTCACTGGCGCAGGATTGGACGCTCATCTGTGTGGCTACCTTGTGCTCCCGGGCGGCGCGGGCGATTACGCGAGCTTCGTGCACCGTGTGGGTGAGAGGCTTGGCGCAATAAACATGCTTGCCGGACCTTAGCGCGCGCAGAGTGATGATGGCGTGGTTGTGATCCGGCGGCGCCACGATTACCGCGTCGATGTTCTTCTCTTCCTTGTCGAACATCTCGCGGAAATCGCGGTAGACGCGGGCCGAGGGATACTTGCGGAAAACAGGCGCGGCGAAGCTCTGGTCGATATCACAGAGCACTTCGATCCGCTCGCTGGCGCAGCCCTGGATGTAGCGCCGGCCCATACCTCCTACGCCCACTCCGGCGATCCGGATGGTGTCGCTGGGAGCCTGAAAGCCGTTTCCTCCGAGCACGTGTCGGGGAACAATCATGGCCCCGACGGCGGCCGCGGCGACCGCCCGGCGGGAGATGCCCGCCGTGCTCCCCGCGGGCTTTTGATCTTCGGCAATCTTTGTCTCTTCCATGGTGATCGTATCGGGCTCCATTTCCGCGCTAAAACTTAAGCCGCAGCGCCATCTGCACCTGGCGGTTTCCGTAGCCGCTCAAGGTCCCCGAGATGATTCCGAACGTGCCGCTGGTCACGGTGTTGTTGGGATTGGAGAAATGGGGCGTGTTGCTCAGGTTGTAAAACTCCGCGCGGTATTCCAGCTTGAACCGCTCCGTCAGCGCAAAGTTGCGGAATACGGAAAAGTCGTAGTTGCTGAGATGCGGGCCTCGTATCGTGTTGCGCCCGGCGTTGCCAAAGGTGTTCGGGGCTGGAACGCCGAATGAAGAAGTGGTAAACCACGGCTGGCCTGGTCCCACGCCTCCCAGCGTCCTGGCGGGCGAAAGGGCGTCGGCGAAATTGCCGTTGCCGGGGCAGTTGCAGGCGGTTGCGTCGGCGCGCCCGGTGAACGGCGTCCCGGTTGCCAGCCTGTATATGCCGTTAATCTGCCAGCCGCCCAGCAGAGCCGCCGCCACGCGGTTCTCATTCGCGAATGCTTTTCCCTTGCCGAACGGAAGCTCATAGAGGTGGCTGATCGTCAGCAGGTTCGTCTGGTCAAAATCCGAAGGCCCGTACTGCCGGCTGAGATCGAGGTTGTTCACGAAGCCCGGCTGGTTGCTGCCTACGTCGAGCGACTTGCTGAAGGCGTACGCCACCGTGAAAGTATATCCGTGGCTGAAGCGCTTCGCGAGATTGGTTTGAAATGAGTTGTAGTTGCTGTTGACACCGTTCGCGCGCAAGCTGACTGCAGCCGTCCTGCCGAACGCGACATAGAACGGCAGCCCCGCGGCGCCCATCCCGGGAGCGGCCACGTTTAAGGACCGGTTATAGGGCAGTTGCCGTCCCAGGTTACCGATATACCCCACATCGGCGGTGAAGCCATGGCCGAGATCGCGCTGGATGGTAAGGTTGTAGCTCTGTACGTAGGGCAGGGAATTTTTCGTGGGAATCACGAAGAACGCCTGGTTCGGAGCGGGGTCAATCACTCCATTCGATGGAATCGGCACGGTTTGGACCGGGGGAAGGCTCGCGAACGTGCCGTCCACGATGTAATCTCCGGTGTTCCCGTTTTGAATGTTGTAAATCACCGGAAATTGCGTGGAGAGCGTTCCTCCGGTAAAGCCAAACCGGCCTGTCCAGTAGCTGATTCCGTAGCCGCCGCGGACGACGGTTCGCTCGCCGATCCGGTATGCGAAGCCCACGCGCGGCGCGAAGTTCAGAGTCTGCGGGCCCACTCCGGTAGCAAGATCGACGTCGCCGTAACCGGCAACCAGCAAAGTATTATCGGCGGGATTATAGTTGGACGCTCCCCCCTTGTAGCGCGGCGTCACGGGTGAATAGAATTCGTAGCGGATGCCGATATCGAGCGTCAAACGGCGCGTAATTTGATAGGTGTCCTGGATAAAACCGGCCACCTGGGTTTGGCGGTTGGTCGGCGTAATCGGCATGTAGGTGCGGCTGGTCTCGTCCGGCGTCCCCAGCAAAAACGAAGCGAAGGCATTTTCGAACGAGCCATAAGCCCCCAGTCCCGGTCCGCCCGGAAGCTGCGTTGTTCCCGGCGTGAACTGGAACAAGCCGCGTGGGCCCAGGTTCAAGCCTTGCGGCTGGAAGCGGTCCATGCGATTCCGGTGAACCTCGGCGCCCCACTTGAAGACGTGTTTGCCCGAAATCTTGCTCCAGGTGTCCACAGCCTCAAAGAGATTGTCCGTGTTGACCAACGGGTAGTAGACGGGCGTTCCGATGCCGGGCATCCCGCTGATCGATATGTTCGCCATTCCGTTGGATGAGATGGAGTCGGGGTTCGGATTGGCAATACCCAAGTTGCTGTTTGTTACGGTGGTGGTGTCGATCCCTTGCACGTTGGTGCGATAGCGGTTGTAAGCGAGCCGCAGTTCCGTCAGCATGGTGGGACTGAAGCCGTGGGTTAGATTAACCGAGGCGGTGACCGTATAATCTTTCGCCACCGTCCCGTCGCCGATCTCGTTGCCCAGGACCGCTCCCTGGGTCACCGAGTATTTCGATGTATTGAACTTGGCGAAGACTTTTGTCTGTTCGGTGAAATAGTGATCCACGCGCCCGTCGTAGCTGTTGCCGTTATAGGCGTAGGGAATGTTAGTGACAAAATTATTCAGTAAGCCGGCCACATTCGGCTGCGGAAAGCGCGCGATGAGCTTTTTTGAGATCGAGCTGATCCGGCTGTCGGGGATAACGTTGCCGGCGAAAGGCTGGCGGCCCGTCCCATCCGGATTTCCGGTCGCGGGGTCATAGAGAGCCAGGCCGGGAATCGCGCCGAAATCTCCAGTCTGGACGTCCGTGCCCGGCAGCGTGGTGGTGGAGGTACTCGATTGGCGGAGATATCGTCCCTGATAGGCGCCGAAGAAGAAGGTTTTGTCCTTAACGATGGGTCCGCCGAACGTGGCGCCAAACTCGTTTCGGGTATAGCCGGGTTTTGGCCGGCCGGTAACGTTGAAGAAATCCCGTGCCGCGAGAGCCGCGACGCGATTGAATTCCCACAAACTGCCGTGAAAGTTGTTCGTGCCGCCGCGGGTCGTTGCGTTCACCAGGGCGCCGCCCACGCGCCCGAACTCCGCCGTGTAGTTGCTCGTGCTGACGTGAACTTCCTCCACCACCTCGGGATTCGGCAGGTAGATGCTGAGGCCAAGCGTGGGGTTGGTGTTGTCCACGCCATCCACGATGGTGTTATTGGAAGAGTTGCCCTGTCCGTTCGCATTGAAGAACGTGGTCCCCTGTGGATCTTCCGAGCTGGTGAAGCTTTGCACCGGAGGCGAGACGCCCGCCACCAGTCCGGCCACAGCCTGAAAATTGCGGTTGGCGATTGGCAGCTCGGTAATCGTTTGCTGGTTGAAATTGCGCGCCACTTCGGCGCGATCGGTCTGAAGAGGCGGCGCTTCGGCGGTGACGGTGATGGTTTCGCTCGCATCTCCCGTGGCGAGGGTCGCGTCGATCCTCGCCGTCGTGGAGACGCTCAGCTCCACGTTATTCTGCTGGAATCTCTTGAAGCCTTGCGCGTCCACCTCCAGCCGGTACTTACCAGGGCTGAGATAAGGGATGTTGTACACGCCATCCGAAGTGGTTGTAGTGCTGCGAGTGGCTCCAGTCGAAGCTTCCGTGACGCGAACCGACGCCCCCGGCACCGACGCGCCGGAAGCATCGGTTACCGTTCCTGTCAGAGTCGCTGTCACGATCTGGGCCGGGAGTTTGGATGCCTGCCAGGCGAATGCGAACAGGGCACAGGCCAAAAGGCGCACCCCGGAGCGTATGGCTTTCCTGAATCCTGAGTACATATCTTCTCCCTCTTAGAAACCGATTTTCTTGACCACCTGAATTTGGAGGCTCTCCCGGTTAGTATTCCGCTAAAGTCCGAAGCCGGCCAGTCAAAAGACAGTGACGTAACCGGCAAATGTAACGTTAAATTGGCGTTAATTCTGCCTCTCGGCCCGAGAGCGGCGCCTTTCGCCGCTAACTGGTGTAAGTATCTGAAAAATAGATGAAATAACGACGCCGTCCCGGGGCATGTAACCCCGGGTGGACCGCGGGAGAATTTGCTCCGAAAACCTGTGATATACTCGTTCGAAATTCGAAAGCTGCCATGTTGCAAACCACCGAGTTGCCGCGGGTTAATCCAGGGGCCGAAGGGACAAACCCGGCCATTCAGGCGCAGGTGCGGCGCATCGTGCTTTCGCTTCCGTTCCGCAATTGCCCGGTTTTACAGTCGTTTCTCGTCTGCATCACGGAAAAAGCGATCGAGGGCAGGGAATCTGAGATCAACGAACATCTGATTGCCCGCGACGTTTTTTCGCGGGTCAATTTCGATCCGGCTACAGACACAATTGTGCGCACGCAGGCTTATCGGCTGCGCCTGAAGCTGCAGGAATACTACCGCGACGAGGGCAAGCACGACGCGATTGTGATCGAGATTCCGAAAGGACATTACATCCCGATCTTCCAGTGCGCCGGCGAGCCTCCCCCCGCCGATCCGGAGGAAGCGTTGGCGGCGCCGGAGGCGCAAGAGCCGGTTCCAGGCGCACCCGCGCAAAGACCGTTCTCTCTGGACTTGAGGCGGCATGGTTGGTGGCTCGCGATGGCCGCCGCCGTGCCGGTCTTTATTTTGGGATGGGCGCTGGGGGCGTATTCCGGCGCGAAGAAACACGAAGGCTCGGGTGCGGAAAGCCGGTTGGGTCCGCCCCATCCCTCGGTCGAAGCGTTTTGGCGGAACTTTCTCCAAGGTGACAACGAACCCATTCTGGCCTACACCAACACCCGATTCCTGGCGACCGAACACGGGGACCTGCTTTCGTTTTCGGGCGGTATCGACGCCGAACGTGGCGCATCGGTGGACCGCCGGATCGCGCGGGAAGGATCGAGTTCCAGCGCACTCGCGGAACAGAAGGGGCCCATTTTTTTCGAGAACGACTTTACCGGAGTCGGCGAAGTGACCGCCGCGGTTTCGGTCAGCAATGTGCTTTCGTCCCTGGGCGCGAAACCCGCGGTGAAGCGAGGCGGGCTGATTACCGCTTACGACCTGAGGAATCACAATGTCATCTTCCTGGGCTCGCCTTTCGTAAACCGGATTCTCACCGAGCTGCCGCGGCCGGCGGGGTTTTTGTTCCAACGCTCTGCCACCGGCGCGCTATGGAATAGCCGGATTGAAAATCTGAAACCCGCTCCGGGCGAACCGCCCGAATACAAGGTTGAGCGGGACCCGGTCACCGGTGTTTTGCGCACCGACTTTGCCACGGTCAGCCTGTTGCCCGGCATATCGCCCGGAAGACGGATTTTGATTCTTGCGGGGTTGACCACGTCCGGCACGGAAGCCGCCGCGGAAGCGGCATCGGGTCCCCGCGGCATCTCCGAAATCGAGAGCAACCTGGGCGTTTCCTCGAACGGGAACAAATGGCCGGGAGCTTTCCAAACGGTCTGGCGCGTGGAGTTGAGCCGCGGCCTCGACGTCATTCAGTCGAGTCTGGTGGCGAAGCGCGCGCTCCAAAACTAGCGCCCTTATAAAGTACGAAGCGCGTTTTAACCGGTTTAACGCACGCCAAAACGTGGCGAAATTGATACGCCTCGCGATACGATCGAAGTGCAATGTCCGCCTATCATGACCGCCGCGACGAGCTGGAACGCCTCGAATTTTCAATGGGAACCGAGCGGGGACGATTGGCCGTTACGCTCGATCTGCTAACCGATGCGCTGGTTCTGGTGGGACAACACGGCGTGTATTGCCAGAGCGCCCGGCAGCCGGGCAAGCCGGCGATGGACATTCAGATGATTTCGCGCTGTCTGGTAGACGCAAAGGAACTGGTTGCCGATGTCATCCAGGGTTTGAAACCGTCTCCGGCCTCGAATACGAAGTGAAGTAACTATCTGCCGGGACGCACGTATTCAGAGGCATGCTGCTGTGGGCCTCGCTCGCCTCGGCGTGGCAGGATTTGCGACATGGCGCGCGTTTGGCCGGCCGCAATCCTTCTTTCGCCATCACCGGAGTTTTAACGCTCGCTCTGGGCATCGGTGCCAATACCGCGATCTTCACCGTGGTCAATGCCGTTCTGCTTCGACCGCTTCCGTTTCCCGAGCCGGCCCGCCTGGTACGGGTCTGGGAGGAACAACCAGCCAAAGGCTACCTCCGGAACGTCGTCAATCCGGAGAATTTTCTGAGCTGGCGCGAGCGCACGCGGAGCTTCGAGGAAATGGCGGCGGTGGAGACGCTTCCGGCGAATCTGACCGGAGTTGGCGATCCGGTCTCGCTTGCGGGCGACCGGGTCTCACCGCAATATTTCTCCATCCTTGGCGCCACGCCAGCGGTTGGCCGCTTTTTCGTCGCGGAGGAGGGAACGCCCGGCCGTGACACCGTCGCGGTGCTCAGCTACGGCCTCTGGCAATCACGCTTCGGAGGCGACCCGGCGATTGCCGGCAAGAAAATCATGCTCGACGGCGCGCCGCACACCGTAATCGGCGTCACATCCAGAACCTTCCACATGCCGGGGCGACGGGCCGACGTGTGGATGCCGCTCCCGAACCGGGTCGCGCCGGAATTCAGCGGCGGGCGGTTCCTGCTGGTGGTGGCGCGCTTGAAACGCGGAGTCAGTCTCCAACAGGCGAATCGGGACTTGAGCGCGGTGGCGGCGGGGCTCGCCGTGGAGCGTCCCGATTTCGACCAGGGTTGGACGGCGGCCGCCGTTCCCATGTTGGAGGATGCGACGCGAGACGTCCGGCTTCCTCTGCTGGCGCTGCTCGCCGCGGTTGGACTCGTGCTTCTCATCGCCTGCGTGAACGTTGCGAATCTTCTTTTGATGCGCTCAACCGGGCGGGTGCGCGAGATGGCGGTTCGGGCGGCTCTGGGGGCCGGACGCGGGCGCCTGGTGCGCCAACTTCTCGCCGAGAGCTGCATTCTAGCGCTCGCCGGCTGCGCCGCCGGTCTTGCCGTTGCTTACGCCGGGGTGCGCGGACTGGTGGCGCTGATTCCACCGGACAGCGGAGTGCCGCGTCTGGACACGATTCACATGGATGGAACGGTGCTCTGTTTCGTGATCGGGTTATCCGTGGTGACGGTTGCGCTTTTCGGGCTGATTCCGGCTCTGCAGGCGTCGCAACTGGAGCCCCAATCGGCATTGCAGCAGGGTACGGTCCGGACCGCAGGCCGGGAGCGAGGCCGCTTGAGATATTCCCTGGTGGTGGGTGAAATCGCCCTCTCGCTGGTGCTCCTTGCGGGAGCGGGATTGATGCTGCGGAGCTTCGCGAAACTGATATCGGTGGAACCCGGTTTCAGCACGGAGCGCATTCTCACCATGTCGCTCTTCACTTCGCCGGCCGCTTACGGCGGCACCGCGAAGCGCGCGGAATACTTTCGCCGGATGCTGGAAGAGATCCGCGCGACGCCCGGGGTGGAAACGGCCGGGTCAACGCACTTCCTCCCGCTGCAGGGCCGTGTTTCCGGTTCCTGCTTTACTCGCGCCGAGGACGGCCAGCCGGTGGGAAGCACATCGCCGAGCGCGGAATTCCTGGTCGTGAGTCCCGGTTATTTTGAGACGATGGGAACGCCGTTAATCCAGGGCCGGCGATTCAACGCCGCGGACAGTTTTGGCAAGCCCAGCGTGGTTCTTGTAAACCGGGCCTTCGCGCGCCGGTATCTTTCGGATCGTGACCCGGTGGGCCAACAACTCAACCTTTGCTGGCCGCTCCCGAACCCCGCGCGGATCGTCGGGGTGGTGGCGGATGCCCGCCAGCTCAGTTTGAGGGACGCGCCCAAGCCGGCCGTCTTCGTGGATAACCTGCAGGCTCCCATGTATTTCGCGCAGTTGGTGGTCCGCGTCTCGGGTGACCCTCGCCGGATGAGCCACGCGGTACAAGCGGCCATTCATCGTGTCGACCCGCAGCAGGCGGTGTCGGGCATCGAGACTATGGAGGAAGTCGCCTCGGATTCGATGGCGCAGCCGCGCCTCCAGGTCACGCTGCTCCTGGTGTTTGGCGCCATGGCGGCTCTGCTTGCGATGGCCGGGGTTTACGGCGTCCTGGCGTACTCAGTGGAGCAGAGGAGGCGCGAGATCGGGATTCGCGTCGCCCTGGGAGCACTCCCGGGCGATGTGAGCGGCCGGATTCTTCGGGAAAGCCTGGTTTTGGGCATGGCTGGGGTCGCCGCCGGACTTGCCGGAGCGCTTGCCGTCACTCGCCTCCTGCGTTCTCTGCTCTTTGAGGTGAAGCCCAACGATCCACCCACCCTGCTGTGCGCCGCCGCGGTCCTCCTGGTGGTGGTCATCGCCGCGGCCCTGATACCGGCCCGCCGCGCCGCCCGGGTGGATCCGATGGTCGCTCTGCGATACGAGTAGCCTACGCGGCGGCGTCTTCCGGGGCCTCCCGGCGCCCCGCGCCGATGTTTACCAGGATCACGCCGTTTTCCACGCGGGTCGGATATACCGTGATGCACGCCGGCAGCGACGCGCGCACAGCCAGCCCGGAGTCGAGGTCGAATCGCCACCCGTGCAGCGGGCAGACCACCGCCGTTCCCGCCACGATACCGTCGCAGAGCGGGCCGCCCTGGTGAGGGCAGGCATTGTCGATCGTCGCAAAACGGTCGCCGAGGTTAAAAATCGCAAGTTCGCGCGAGCCCGCGCGAACGGAGCGCCCTTCGTGTTCGGGAATATTTTCGGCCTCCGTGATGCGAGTCCATTTGCCGGGTAGCGTCATGCGAAAACAGTCTCCATAGGTTCGATTTGGATGAATTGAGTAGCGTTCACGGGACGCTCGCGCTCCAGCCACGCGTCCTTGGCCAGGGCCTTCGACCGTCGCAGGCGCTCGAGGATCTTCTCCTTTTCCACCTGGGGGGCGTAGACCGTTTCCTTCCGAATTCTCTCGATGCCGAAGCGTTCGGTAAAGTCATAGGTTCGCTCCAGGTAATTCGCGTGTTCCCGGTAATACTGGAAGAACAGGCAGGCCGCCTCCAGCGCCTCTTCCGTTGTCTCCACCGTGATCAGCAGATCGGCTTTCCGGACGCTCTTGCCCGCCGCGCCGCCCACCACCACCTGCCAGCTTCCTTCGTTGCCAATGAGTCCGATGTCCTTCACCGTTGCCTCGGCACAGTTGCGCGGGCAGCCGACCGCGGCCATTTTTACCTTGTGCGGCGTGAAGAGATTCTCCAGCCTCCGCTCCAGCTCGATTCCCGCCGCGGTTGAATCCTGAACGCCAAAGCGGCAGAAATCCGAACCCACGCAGGTCTTGACCATCCGGACGCCCTTGGCGTACGCCTGGCCGGACGGCATTCCCAGGTCGTCCCATATTTGAGGCAGATCCGCTTTGTTGACTCCCAGCAAATCGATGCGCTGGCTGCCGGTTACCTTCACCATGCGCACGTTGTACTTTTCGGCGGCGTCGGCGATCCGGCGCAGTTCATCCGGCGACGTAACGCCGCCCCGCATGCGTGGAACCACCGAAAACGTCCCGTCTTTCTGGATGTTGGCATGCACCCGGTCGTTGATGAAGCGGGCGGAGCGGTCTTCTTCATGCTCGCCGCACCAAACCATGTCGATCAGGTAGCTCAACGCCGGCTTGCAGACTTCGCAGCCCTTGCGATTGCCGTAGACATTGAGCACTTCCTGCACCGACTTCAGTTTCTGTCCCCGAACGATTTCACGGAGCTGTTCATAGGAAAACGGCACGCAAGCGCAGAGAGTTGTCCTGGTTTCTTCTTCAAATTCCGGGGCCACGGCGCGGAGAAGCTGCAGGCAAAGCGAAGTGCAGCTTCCGCAGCCGGTGGACGCGCGCGTGCAGTCTTTCAACTGCGCGAGCGTATTGACGCCCCGTTCGTGAATCGCCTGGATAATTTCTCCCTTGGTTACTCCGATACAGCCGCACACGGTTTCGCTCTCCGGCATCTGCGCGACATCGAGGCCGGCGTCTTCGGGAGGGGGAGGGAAGAGCAGGTGACGGCGGTGGGGAGTTAGATCGGTTCGGCGGCGAAGCCAGTCCATGTACCGGTGGTCGTCGCGAGAATCGCCCACCAGGATAACGCCGTGCAAGCGGTTGTCTTTTAGGAGCAGCTTTCGATAAATCCCCAAAGCCGGGTCTTCGAACCGTACGGAATGAACTCCGGCCTGGGTATCGTCGATGCATCCCGCCGAAAAAACTTCGACCCCCATGATCTTGAGCTTCGCCGCCGGCTGCGCACCGGCAAACACCGGCCCGCGATTCCCGGTAATGGTGGCCGCGAGGACCTTCCCTTGTTCGAGCAGTGGCGCAACCAGTCCGTAAGTCTCGCCGCGATGTTCCGTGCATTCTCCGACCGCATAAATGCCGGCATGAGAGGTCTCCAGGTGGTCGTTGACCACGATGCCGCGATTGACTGCGATCCCGGCGGCTCGCGCCAGTTCCACGTTGGGGCGGATGCCCGCCGCGATGACCACCAACTCGGCTTCGATCTCGTCGCCCCCCGCGAAGCGAAGTCCTTCGACGCGCCCGTTGCCCAACAGACGCTCGGTCCTCTTTTCGAGGAGGACGCGGACGCCGAGATCCTCGATCTTGTTTCTCAGATATTCACCGCCCGCCAGATCCAACTGGCGCTCCATCAGCGAGGGCATAAGGTGAACCACGGTTACATCGCAGCCCTGCACCTGAAGTCCCCGGGCCGCTTCGAGGCCCAGCAGTCCGCCGCCTAACACCACGGCTTTCTTTCCCGGCGCGGCGCGTTCCAGGAGCGCCCGCGTGTCGTCCAAGGTGCGGAAGACAAAGACGTTTTCCTTTTCCACACCCGGAACTGGCGGAACAAACGCAGTGCTTCCGGTGGCCAGAATCAGCGCGTCGAACGGAGTCTTTTCGCCCCGGTCATCCGTAACAATGCGCCGTTGCGGGTCAATTCCGGTGACGCGGACGCCGAGCCTGGGGCGAATGCCGTTCGACAGATACCAGGAAAGATCGTTCAGTACGATTTCTTCCGCGGACTTTTCGCCCGCGAGCACCGAGGAAAGCAGGATGCGGTTGTAGTTTACGTGTGTTTCATCGCCAAAGATGGTGATTTCAAAGTTGTGCTGGTAGCGGAGAACCTGCTCCACGCACGCCACCCCGGCCATGCCGTTTCCAGCGACAATAAGTTTCTTCATGGGTTTTCGCAGAACCACCTTCCACCGCCGCGCGGCCAAAGCCGCAAGGCAGTGCTTCCAATTGTTTTCTACCAGGGGGTATGCTCAACTCAGAGCGCTACGTGGGAAGGCAGACGTGGAGCTTCACAGCGTTCCAACAATAGTCCGTGTCACGGACCAACTAAAAGCAGACTATCAAAGTTTGACCGGCGTGATGCCAAAGAAGATTTTATCGGCGCGATAAACGGCGGGATGGTTTTTTGCCGGCTCGTCCGGCGTTTTTCTGTTCCGTCCACAGCCGTTCACCGCCCAGGAGGGCGTTTTGATTGTCCCCGAGCCGTGCGCCCTTCGGGAGTTGTTTCAGCAGCTTCGAATTCCCTCCGCCGAGCACCACGTAGTCGGCCTCCAGCGCCGTTTTGAGCTGTTCGGTGATTTTCTGGACATGAGCCCGCCATCGCTTCTTGCCAAGACGCTCCAGTCCCCGCTTCCCGATGTAATCTTCGTAGGTGCGGCCCTTGCGGTAAGGCATGTGCGCGATTTCCATGGGCTGCAGCACGCCGTCCAGGATGAGCGCCGTCCCAAGACCCGTGCCGAGGCCAAGAAATAGCATCCTTCCGCCTTCATAGCTGCCCAGAGCCTGCATGGCGGCGTCATTCACGAGATGTACGGGATAGCCGAAGGCTTTTGAGAAATCGAAGCCAACCCAACCCTTCCCCAGGTTGTGCGGATCGGTGACGGGCTTTCCGTTGATTACGGGCCCGGGGTATCCAATTGAGATTACGGAAAAATCCCAATCCTTAGTGACACCTCGAACGGAGGAGACCATTTTCTGAGGGGTCATCGACGGTCCGGAGGGAATTTTTACCGCTTCCCGGTGGTGTGCATCCATAACTTTTACATTGGTGCCCCCCACATCAATCACCAGAATTCTCATCGTATCCTCCACGACCCAAATAGTTTACCTAAAATGACAGTCTCGCGAACACTTTGTCCTTCGGCATGCATCTGTTTAACAGCGGTGGTCGAAAAACGTTGGAAACCCGCGGGCCGAAAAATCCTGAGGGTGCGATACAATGCCTTTAGATAGATCACATATAGGTGGTAGAGGGTTTCGAGGTTTGGGCACATCATACTTTAGGCGCGCCCGGTTTCTGTCCGCAGCATTCGCCATTCTTCTATTCTCCTGGCCCGTGTCCCCGGCGCTCGCCTCCGGCGACCCGGACGGGAGTTTTTCCAATGCCTTGAAGGGGGAAGATACCGAGATTCTTTCCCGCTATCTTGCTGCCACCCAGGAACAGAAAAATGCCCTTCGCGGGGTATCGATGGAGGTAGACATCGACGCTGAGCTTCCCAGGCTTAAGAAAAAGGGAAAGTTGCATGCGCTTCGGATGATTTCGAGTGTGGGGAAAATCACCTACCGCATGCTTGGCTTCAGCGGCGATGCGTCGGTAAAGAAGGACGTGATTGCCCGCTATTTGACGGCGGAAGTGCAGTCGCAGGGCACCAAGGACGATCTGTCGATCACTCCGGCAAATTATAAGTTTAAATTCAAGGGAACGGAAGTCGAGAATGGAAAGAATGTATACGTATTTCGCATCTCGCCGCGAAAAAAGAGAGTTGGCCTTTTCAAGGGGGAACTCTGGCTCGACCCCGACACCTGCATGCCGGTACGGGAATCCGGACGCTTCGTAAAATCGCCGTCCATCTTCTTTAAGAGGCTGGATTTTGTGCGCGAATACGCCATGAACAATGGCATATCCGTGCCCCGCCGTATTGAATCGAAGGTGGCGACGCGCATCGTCGGAACGGTTGAGCTGGAGATCAACTTCATGAATCCGTTGAAAACGCCCGATGCGGACAAGGATAACGGAGCTGGCGTCTCCGATGGCGCCGGGACCAGATAGAGAAATTTCGAGAACAGTTTAATGAGAACATTATTCCTGAATCCGCCGTCATTCGAGGGTTTCGATGGAGGCGCGGGTTCGCGGTGGCCGGCGTCGAGAGAGATCGAATCGTACTGGTATCCGGTGTGGTTGTGCTATCCGGCGGGGATGCTGGCGGACAGCAAAGTGGTGGACGGTCCTCCGCACAAGGTCTCCATCGAACAAACGGTCGAGATGGGCAAGGATTTTGAGCTGCTTGTCCTCTTCACGTCAACCCCCGGTTTTTCCGTCGATGTCCGCATCGCGGAAATGATGAAGGACGTCAATCCGAAGCTCAAGGTGGCTTTCGTCGGGCCGCCCGTGACCGTGGAGCCCGAGAAGGCGTTTCAGGATTCCTCGGCTATCGACTTTATCGTGCGCAAGGAGTTCGACCACCAGATTGCCGGCTTTGCCCAGGGAAAGCCGCTCGCCGAATTACCCGGCGTGAGCTACCGGAAAAACGGCAAAGTGGTGCACAATCCTGAAGGCGGCGTGATCGAAAACCTGGATGAGCTGCCGTGGGTAACCAAGGTCTACAAGCGCGATCTCGATTTCCGGCGCTACAACGTTCCTTTCCTCCTGAATCCCTACATTTCCTTTTACACATCGCGCGGCTGTCCGGCGATGTGCACGTTTTGCCTGTGGCCGCAGACGCACTCCGGCCATCGCTGGCGTCTCCGGTCGGTGAACGACATCGTGAATGAGTGCCGCTATGCGCTCGGGGACTTTCCGGGGTTGAAGGAGATCTTCTTCGACGACGACACCTTCAATTACAAAAAAGACCGCACCATCGAGCTGTGCAAAGCGCTCAAGCCGCTGAACTTTACCTGGTCCTGCACGTCGCGCGTCACCACCGACTATGAGACCTTGAAAGCGATGAAGGAAGCCGGCTGCCGGCTTCTGATTGTCGGCTACGAATCGGGCGATCAGCAGATTCTCAAAAACATCAAGAAGGGCGCCACCGTCGAGATGGCGAAGCGCTTTACGGAGAACGCTCACAAGCTGGGGTTAACGATTCACGGCGATTTTATCGTCGGCCTGCCCGGCGAGAGCCGGCAGACGCTGCGAAATACCATCGACTTCGCCAAGCGGCTCGATGTCGAAACCATCCAGGTTTCCATCGCCCATCCCTATCCCGGCACCGAATTCTACGAGTACGTCAAGAAAAACGATCTCATCACCATCGACTCGATGACCGATGAAAGCGGGCATCAGCTTCCGAACATCATCTATCCGGGCCTCAACCGCGGTGAACTGGTGGAGTGGGTGGAGCGTTTTTACGGCGAGTACTATTTCCGCCCGAAAGCCGCGTGGCGCGTGGTGAAACAAGCCGTGGTGAACAACGATATTCCCCGGCTTTACAAGGAAGCGCGCGAGTATCTGGCGCTTCGCTCGAAGCGCAAGGATTTCGTCAAGCAGCAGAAAAAAGCGCACGAAGGTCCGGAAGTTTTAACGGGCGCGGGGGACCGCGTGTCTTGAGCAGCGAGCATAAGCGGTTAAGTTCCAAGACGCGCACGCTCACGCTGGTAGTGGTTTTTAGCCAGGCGCTGGGAAACTTTGCCCTTGCCTGGGGAATGAAGCACCTGCCCGCGCAGTTCTCCTTCACGCCGCTCTCGGTGCTGAAGGTTCTGTTCGAGCCCTGGGTCGCCGCGGGTATTTTGTTGCTGATGCTCTGGATGCTCTCGCGGATGGCGCTGCTGAGCTGGGCGGACTTAAGCTACGTGCTGCCCGTGACGGCAGGCGGCTACATCCTGTCCACTCTGATGGGGAAGTGGTTTCTGGCTGAGCAGATTTCCGGGACACGATGGGCCGGCACTCTGCTGATCGTCGCCGGCATCGTGCTGGTGGGTCTGACCCAGCACAATACCACCAAGCCGGATGAAGTCCCGCAACGTATCGAGGAGCCGGTAGAGGTTCTCACATGATTGCCTGGCTGTTGGTGGGGGTGATTATGGCTTCGACCATCACCGGCGATCTCTTGCAGACCGCTGAGATGAAGCGGCACGGAGAAGTGCGTTTCACCAATGGCCGTCTGCGCCGCTCGCTGGGGATCTTTACGAGGCCGCTTTTGCTGCTTACAATCCTCTGCATGGCAGTGTCGTTCTTCGCATTCCTGAAACTATTGACCGTGGCGGATCTGAGTTTTGCCGTTCCGGCCACCGCCGGGACCTTTGTGCTCGAAACCATCCTCGCCAAGATCTTCTTAAAGGAGCAGATCAACACGCTGCGCTGGGCGGGGGCTTGCCTGGTGGCGTGCGGAGTGGCATTGCTGGCGCTGTGACCGCCGGCGGCGTGGCCATCGCGGCGGTGGTTGCAGTGGCGGGAGGCTACCAGTTATTTGCGCTCGCCGCGGTTCTGCGGCATTTGTTTGCCCGTTCCGCTCCCGAACCCTCCACGCGTCCGCCCGTTTCCATTCTCAAACCAATTCGCGGTCTCGATGCCGGGTTCCTGGAGGCGATTCGCTCGCACGCCACGCAGGAATATGCGCCCGGCTTTGAGATTCTGTTCGGCGTGCGGGACCCGGCCGACCCGGCCGTCCCGGAAATCGAGCGCCTGATCCGGGAATTTCCCGGGGTCCCCATTCGCTTGCTGCATTGCTCCACGGATGCGCCGAATGGGAAGGTAGGGGTGCTGATGGATCTGGCAAAGGAGGCACGCTATCCCGTCTGGATTGTCAGTGACGGTGACATTTCCGTGCCGCAAGGCTACCTTGCGAGCGTGACGGCGCCTCTAGCGGAGCCGCCGGTTGGGGTCGTGACCTGTTTATACCGGGCCGAGGCGTCGGACCTGCCGGGCCGTTTCGAAGCCCTGGGCGTGGTGACGGACTTTGCGCCGAGCGCGCTGGTGGCGCCACTGGTTGGCGTCTCCGAGTTCGGCTTCGGCTCCACTCTGGCGTTCCGGCGCGACGACCTGCTTGCGATTGGCGGCTTCGAGGCGATTAGCGGCTATGTCGCCGACGACTATCATCTGGGGGCCAAAATTCATGCCCTGGGGCGCCGGAACGTGATCTCCCAAACCGTGGTCGGCGCCTCGTTACATGCTGCCGGCTGGAGAGACGTCTGGAAACACCAGGTCCGATGGGCGCGCACGATCCGGGTCTCCCGCCCGGCGGGGTACGCCGGTTTGCCCGTGACGCACGCCAGTTTCTGGGCTCTCATCGCGGCCGTCACAGGCCATTTTTTTCTCGCGGGGGCGCTTCTTTGCGTCCGCCTGGCCCTTGCCCTCGTGTCCGGCTGGGTCCTGCTCCGCAGCCCCGACGCCCTGCGCTGGATCTGGCTGACACCGCTTCGCGATCTTTACGCGGTTGCCGTGTGGGCGGCGGGCCTCGCGGGGAAAAAGGTTCTCTGGCGCGGGCGGATGCTTACCCTCGACCCCCGGGGCAGGATTATTCAGGAAAGTCCTTCCAACTAACTAACTTCTGGCTTCCCTATAGCTACCCATTACTGTGGTTCTGTCTGGCCCGCGCTGCGATGACCATTGACAACGCTGCGAGATCCTGGTAAATACTATGTGCACGCACCGCATTTTGCGCCGGTGGTGAGTTAAGAAACCGGTCGCTTTATTTTGTTCTTAGCATCCAGCTGCGGAAAAGCTCGACGCAGCGGAGGTCCCAGGAGAACACCATGCCCTCACCCGAAGAACGAATTGCGGAATTTGGATCGATCTGGAAGTATCGCCGTCCCGGTCCGATTACCGACCCCATTTGGATGGAGTATGCTCTCGAAGAAATAGATCCGGCATTGCGGACACGACTGTCGGCAATTCGTCTGGAAACCGCCGCCAACGTGTATCGAGCCATCGCCGAGGGCGTCGCGAATGCCGCAAAATCGGTGGCGTCGACGCGCTCTGGTGACTAGCGGCGGCAACGGCGATAGCGGTAATGCTGCCGCCGATGCTGTCCTGATCGGCTATCAGGATCAGGGAAATCTTGGCATGGGCTACCTTGCGGCCGTCCTGCAGGAGCAGGGCCGCAAGGTTGAAATGATCGATGTGCGCGACGGCCCGGACTCCATACGGAAGCGCCTGACGGGTCGACAGCCCCGGGTAGTTGGTTTTTCGCTGATCTTTCAGTTTTTTCTTCCCCAATACCGGCAGGTCGCTATTTGCCTCCGGGAGGCTGGAATTACCAGCCACTTTACCATCGGTGGACACTATCCCAGCTTGTGCCACGACGAGTTACTGCGGAATTTTCCCGAGATGGATAGCGTGGTCCGCTACGAAGGGGAAGCCACACTTACAGAACTGGTAACTTGTCTGGCCAATCAGGATGACTGGCGAAAAATTCCCGGCCTTGCCTACTTACAAGATGGCGAAGTGGTGACTACCGAGCCCCGGGCGCTGGTTCACGATCTGGATTCGCTTCCATTTCCCTACCGTCCCTACGGCCCGGAGCATGTGGGCGGGTTCCCGACACTGCCGCTCCTCGCCAGCCGGGGCTGCGCGCGCCGCTGCTCATTTTGTTCCATCCACACTTTCTACCGGACCGCGCCGGGCAAAGTGGTTCGCACGAGGAAGCCGGAAAAGGTGATCGAAGAGATGCTGCTGCTCCAGCGGCAGTTCGGTATTCGCGTATTTTTGTTTCAGGACGACGATTTTCCGCTCTGGGGTCCGGCCGGGCGCCGCTGGGCGGCGGAACTGACGGATCGCATGCATGAAAGCGGCCTGGCGAACCGCGCGGTGTGGAAGATCAGTTGCCGCGGCGAGTACGTGGAATCCGAGCTTTTCAAAAGCCTTCGCGATGCGGGGCTATTTCTCGTCTACATGGGCATCGAGTCCGGCGTGGAGCAGGGCCTGAAAATCCTCCATAAGGACATGACGGTTCAGGGGAATCTCGAAGCGGTGCGAGTGCTCAAGGAAACCGGCCTGCTGGTCTCCTATGGCTTCATGCTGTTCGATCCGTCCAGCACATTCGATTCCGTCCGCGAAAATATCCAGTTTCTTCGGCGGATTGTGGGCGATGGCTCCACGGCCGCTACGTTCTGCCGGATGCTTCCCTACGGTGGGACTCCGATTCGCGAGCTGCTTCAAAGGGAAGGACGCCTTCGCGGGGATCTTACACATCCCGACTATCTATTCCTGGACACCCGTCTCAACGAATACCACCGGCTGCTTAGCCGGGCGGCTCGGCCATGGCTGGACCAGGAGGGGCTTTCGCACCAGCTTAGTTATGCCTGGGACGAACTGGAGGCAATCCGGCGGCTGGTTCCGGGAACCGCCCGGAGCGAGATCTACGCGGCCGCCTTGCGCATCCTGACGGCGGAGAGTAATGAGCGCCTGTTCCGCCTGGTGGAAGAGTCGTCTCTTGCTTTCGAGAAGGGTGATCGTACCGAACTTGACCTCTCGCGATCGCGGGGCTACTGCGACCGGGCCTCGGCCCAGTTGGTGCGGCTCAGAAATACGTTCATCGCGGACAACATAGGGTTGCTTGCCGAGTCCGTTAACCCGGGTTGCACCAGCGGGCCGGTCTTAGCGCCGCACGTTCACTAGCCGGCCGGTGTACACGCGCGACGGAACAGGGGCGAACCGGACCCGTGTTGCGCGGGACCCGGGACGGTTTTCGCCCGTTTTCATCCTTACCTCGGCCAGATCGTACTCATCGGTGATCTGTGCCATGTTGGGGCAGCATCCCCAACTCGCGGGCTTGCCGGAGTTGAAACTGTTCTCCAACGCGACGATTCGCGAACTGGAGGAGCCACCGCCGTCATTCTGGCTTGCGCGTGGCGTGCAGCACCGCAGCCCCGGTCTGGTGCGCGCCATCGCGCAGTATAAATTTCATTCCCAGAGTCTGGACTCTCTCGCCGAGGCGAAGGGCTGGCTGCAAGCCCGATCCGAGTGGAGCGGGGCCCACATCCTCGACTCGATACTGGAAGAAGTCGCGCCCCGTCAAGCGGTGGAAAAA
This sequence comes from Bryobacteraceae bacterium, assembly GCA_035545735.1. Lineage (GTDB taxonomy): Bacteria > Acidobacteriota > Terriglobia > Bryobacterales > Bryobacteraceae > JAJYKC01. Next base: position 45,498 of record DASZXS010000024.1, read on the forward strand.
TCGCCGGAAAATTCGCTGACCGATAGCGCGCTTCGCCGGCTCGCACGCGCGTATCCGAAGGCCCGCTACCTCCATCTGACCCGGCATCCAGTGACAACGCAGCGTTCCGCCCAGGAACATTGGAAGAGAATTTTTCCGGGTTCGCCCCAGCCGGGGGAGCCAATGGCGGGCGTCTCATCGTGGGTCGATACGCACAGCCGTATCCTGCGTTTTTCCGGGTCTGTCGATGGCGGCCGCTACCTCCGGGTCCGGGCGGAGGATGTTTTGAACGACCTACCGTCCCAACTGGTTCGCGTGGCCCACTGGCTCGGAATTCGGGAGGACCCGGACTCTATCGGCGCGATGATGCGCCCCGAGGAATCGCCGTTTGCAAGATTCGGGCCGGACGGCAGCGGCGTCATCGGCGGGAACGACCCGGGGTTCCTTCGCAATCCGTCGCCGCGCAAGGTAGCGCTCCCCGAAATGGTGGAACAGCCGGCCGGGTGGGTGGAGAATGCCTTCTTATGGAAATCGGCGCTCGACTTGGCCCTCCGGTTGGGCTATGAGTAGACCTCGGGATCCGCGCCGCGCAATTTTGACCGATAATGGCGGCAGATGCGCGTTCTATGGCTGGCCCTGATTCCCGTGCTGCTTTCGGCAGGGCAGGATCTGCAGCAGCTTCGGGATCGAGGAGCGGCGTTGAAGGCGCAGGGCGATGCCGCCGGCGCCCTTGACGCCTACCAGGCCGCGGCCAAGCTTGATCCGGCGTCGGCCAAACTCCAGGACGAAGTGGGCTTTCTGCTGGCGGTGCTCAACCGGCGCGACGAAGCGGTTCCGTATTTTCAGCGCGCCGTCGCCCTGGACGCCCACTATGCTCCGGCGCATTTCCACCTTGGCGTGGCTTACTGGCTGGCGAACAATCGCACCGGTAGTATCCCGGAGCTTCAAACGGCCGCCGCCCTCGATCCGGAAAACGCCGCCTATCGTCTCAAGATCGGAACGGCGCTCGTCGAAATGGAGCAGTTCGCGGAGGCCCTTCCCCACCTCAAGGCGGCTACGGAACGCGCGCCGGAAAATGCGGATGGATGGAACGAACTGGGTGAGGCGTTGAAACGGACTGGAAGCGCCGCGGAAGCGGTGGAGGCCTACCGGAAGGCGGTGGACCTGGCGCCCGCGAACAACACCTTCCGTAACAACTATGGAATGATGCTGGTCAATACGCGGCGGGCGGAGGAAGGGATAGCCGAGTTTCAAAAAGTGCTTGCCGCGGACTCTTCGAACAACACCGCGAGGGTCAACATCGGCTTTGCTCATTTGCAGAAGAACGAACTGGACCAGGCCATCGCGGCTTTTCGCGATGCCCTCGCGCGCGATAGCAGTCTGGCGGCCGCACATTACGACCTCGGCGTGGCTCTCAAGAACAAGGATCAACTGGATGAAGCGCGCGCCGAATTCAACCTGGCGCTCCAAGCGGATGCGAAGCTGCCGGAGGCGCACTACATGCTCGGCATTATCGACTGGCAGAGCGGCGACTTTCCCGCGGCGGCCGGCGAGATGCGCGCGGCCATTGCGTTGCGGCCCGACTATGGCGAAGCTTACTTCATGCTCGGAACCGCCTTGAAGCAGAATGGCGACCTCGCGCCCGCCGAGGACGCGCTGCGCACCGCGATACGCCTCCGTCCCGACGATTTCGGACCGTACAATACGCTGGCGCTGATCCTCCGCCAAAAAGGGGACATCGAGGGGAGCAAGCGTCTGTTCGCCGAAGGCGCTCGCTTAAAGCAGAAAAAGGAAAACGAACTCGGCACGATGCTTTCGCGCCAATAGCCTACTTCAGCTTGTCGAGAATCGCGTTCGCTTCGTCCTTGCGCCCTTCCGCCAGAAGCGTTCTCCCCAGAAGATACTGCGCCTCGCGATTGCGCGGATCGAGCGACAGGGCGCTGCGAAGAATACCTTCGGCGTTAGTGAAGTTATTCAGCTTCAGGTAACATTTGCCAAGCAGAATGAAAGGACCGCTGAAGTTAGTATTCAGCCAGATGGCGCGCTGCAGGCTGGGCACGGCATCGTCGTAGTTGTTTTTCCGGGCGTAGGCGTCTCCCAGCCGGTACCACGCCATGGAATCGCCGGGATTTTTCTCGATTTCGCGACGAAACTCGGTAACGGCGAGATCGATTTCCCCGCGCCCGATCGCCATTTCGCCAAGAAGAAAATGCGCCAGCGGCAGCGCCGGATCGAGCGCCAGCGCTTTGTTCACTTCGGCGGTGGCCTCATCGCGGTATTCCTTTTTCAAGAGCATCTGTCCCGCGATCAAATGGCCGCGCGCCGACCCGGCGGGCACTCCAAAAAGCCGCGCAAACGCGGCCTCCGATTTGGCGGCGTCGCCGGCTTGTAAATAGGCGTAGCCCAGCATGTAGTTGGCTTCGTTCAGGGCCGGCGCTTTCTCCAGCCACGGGATCGCGCGCGGCGCCTGGGAGAGCATGAAATAACTCTGGCCGATCATCAGCACCGACTCTTTGTATTCCGCGCTGTCCGGCGCTTCCGTCCGCACCGATTTTTCGAGGGATGCAATGGCTTCGGCGTATTTGTGGGCCTTGTAGAGGTTCACGCCCTGCTGGTGCGATTCGCCGCCGGCGCTTGCGAAGAGCCACAGGGCTGTGAAGAGTCCGAGGCCAAACCCGGTCGGCATCGTTACGAGTATAGACCTTCCTTTACGGTGATGACCTGGTTCGCTTTGACGCCCGCAAGTTTATCGACGGCGCCGCTAGGCCAGTGAACTTCCAGGTCCGCCGCCGTGGCGGCGCCCAGCCCGAAATGGACCCGCAAGTCGCTCTGCGAAATGTAACTCGATCCGCTGCGGACTTCGTCCATCTGGCGGTGCCGCGGCGTGCTGCAGTAGATGCGCGCGCCGATTCCCGAGCGGTTGGATTTCACGCCCACCGCTTTTACGAGCAGCCAGTTGTTTTTCGGAGCTCCGTCACAGCGCAGCAGTTGTGGAACGTCGTTGACGCAGTTCACCAGCACATCGAGCCTGCCGTCGTTGTTGAAATCGCCGATGGCGCAGCCCCTCCCGGGAACCTGTTCCAGAATGCCGGGTCCGCCGTCCATTGAAACATCGGCGAAGCGCCCGTTTCGGAGATTCCGGTAGAGCACCTTGCGCTCGCGATAGCCGGACTCGACGCTGGTTTCTCCGACTTCGGGGTAAACGTGCCCGTTGGTTACGATGATGTCCGCCCAGCCGTCGTTATCGAAATCGAGAAAGCTGATGCCCCATCCGAGAAAGCGCGTGTTACGGCCCAGGCCGGCTTGAAACGTCTGGTCTTCGAAAAACAGCTTGCCCTGGTTGCGGTAGAGACTCGAGGTGTCGCCGGCGAAGTTCGTCTTCGCCACGTCGAAGAGACCGTCGCAATCGTAATCGGCGGCGGTGACGCCCATGCCCGCCTGTGGCTTTCCATCGGGGCTGTACGCCACTCCGGCTTCGATGGCCACGTCGGTGAATGTGCCGTCGTGGTTGTTCTTGTAGAGCGCGGAGGAAGTGGAATCGTTGGCGACGTAAATGTCCGGCCATCCGTCGTTATCGAAGTCGGAGACCAGCACGCCCAGTCCGTAAGTGCCCGGCGTCTTCAGAATGCCGGACTTGGCGCTCACGTCCGTGAAAGTGCCGTCGCCGTTGTTGTGAAACAAAATATTCTTGCCGCCCTTGAGGCCGGGAGGTCCGCAGGCGACCATGATGCCCTTGTAGAGACAAGGACCGGACTCGGGCAGAGGAGCGGTCTTCGGATCGAAATCGATGTAGTTGGCGACGAAAAGATCGAGATGCCCGTCTTTGTCGTAATCGACGAAAGCGCACCCGGTGTTCCAGCGCATTTGCCCGTTGCCGGGATTCGTGGTGACGCCCGCTTTTCTCGCGACATCGGTGAACTTGCCGTTGCCGTGGTTGTGCCAAAGGGCGCACTCGCCCCAGTAGGTGACGAAGAGGTCCTCAAAGCCGTCGTTGTTGTAATCACCAGCGCAGACGCCCTGTCCCCAACCGGTGCGCGCCACGCCAGCCTCCACGGTGACGTCGGTAAAGGTACCATCCCGATTGTTTTTATAGAGACGGCTGACCGGCGCCTGTCCAGCCGGCCATTTCGTCTCAAAGCGCGTGCCGTTGACCAGGAAGATGTCGAGCCACCCATCGTTGTCATAGTCGAAAAATGCGCAGCCGCAGCCCGTGGTTTCGAGCAGGAACTTGTTCTTGTGCTCGCTTCCAAAGATGGTCTTCGAACGCAGGCCCGCCTCGCGAGCGACGTTGACGAACTGAACTCCCAGCGGCTCTCCCGCGATGAGTTGATCGAAGGAAAAAACCGGAAGGGCAGTGCAGAGAGACCGGATCAGGGACCGGCGCGTAAGTTCAAGGGACATGAAGCCGACACGGGCGCCGGAGCGCCTTTTCAATTGTAGCCCGCAGTAGGCGTACTGTTGGCGGCAAAGCGGCTGGCAGCCAGATGGCTCTCGCGCACTCTTCTCTTGGCAGAGCGCGTGCACGTCTCATAATCGCCTCACTGGTTTGGAGGGGAAGGTCCCGCTTCTTTTGTGCCCCTCTACTTACTAACAATAGATGGATGCGGTGAACCGGAAGCTTAATAAAGCGGATCAAATACCAGGCTGTGGCGTCAGTCTACTCCGGTTACGAATCAGCCAGGGAGAATGGGTGCGGCGCAACACCTTATCACGATCCTCGCCCGGTATCCCAGTGATTTTGGAGTTTGCCTGCGCTGTGGGATGGTGGCACGGTTCCGCGCAGAGGTTGCGATGGTATGCTGGCTGGATTGAAGGCCAGAAAAAGAACAATGCGGATATGGATTGCCATCGCGGCCGCAAGCGTTGTGACGGCCAGCGCCGCCGATTGGCCCGGCAAACTTGGTGACCCCCAACAGTCCGGCTGGCAGAGGTATGAAGACCGGGTCACTCCGGAAAGCATTCGCGGTTTTCGACTTTTATGGAAGGTGCGCGTCGGGAACCCGGGTTCGCCGGCGGGCGTCCTCGATACGCCCATCATTCTCGGCCACATCATCTCGCATCGCGGGATGAAGGAACTGGTTTTCGCCGCCGGAAGCGACGGCACAGTCTATTCCGTGGACGCCGATCTGGGCACGCTATTTTGGGAGCGCCGTCTGGAAGACTCATCGTCGCATCCCGAAAATGCCGCTTGCGAAGGTGTTCCGGCGCCGTCGCCCGTGCTCACGCCTGCGCCGAACCGCATCCGGCCGCCTCTTGACGACGACGATGAAGGGCCCGATCCCACGCATGGAAACCGGCCTCTCCGTGCCCTCTCGGCCGGCGGCCGGATCTACGAGATTCATCCGAGCACCGGCAACGATACTTTTCCGCCGCAGGATTTTCTTCCCGCCCAGGCAGGCCCGGCGAGGCTGACGCTCTCGGGCAGGTTTCTGTACGCCGCGGCGCCGTCTTGCGGCAGTTCTCCCGGCCGCGTCTGGTCGATTGACACCCGGACGGTGCCGCCCACGATCGCCTCCTACGAACCGGGAAAGCGCTCCGGCATCGCCGCGGGGTTCGATGGCGTCCTGTACGCGCTTGGTCCGGACTCGGTGGTAGCGCTCACCCCGGGCAGTCTGCAGAAAAAGGATTATTATCAGCCGGGGGAAGGGAAACTCGGCAGCGGCACTCCCGTAGTGTTTGCTTGGGAACATCGCGAATGGGTCGGTGTGTTCACCGAAGACAGCCGGATTCTTGTGCTGGATAGCCGTTCGCTCGGCGGCGCCAGTCATCATGCCCCGGCGTTCCGGAGTGAACCCCTACCGGGCGCGCCGGCGATCGAAAGCCTGACCACCGCGCGGGACGCCCGCGGAGTGAGGTGGATTTACGCGACAACCGGCGGAACGGAAGGGAAGATTACGGCCTTCCGCGTGGAGGAGAAGGACGGCAACCCGGTATTGCAACTTGCTTGGGAATCACCGCCGCTGGTTCGGCCTTCGACGCCCGCCGTCGGCGGAGGCATCATTTATACGCTGGTGAGCAGCGGTTCGTCCGCCCCCCACACCATCCTGTACGGTTTCGATGCGGAAACGGGGAAAGAGCTCTATTCGAGCGGCGGCGCCATCCAGTCCGCCGCGCACTCGAACGGAATGGCGCTGGCCAACGGGCATGTCTGCTTCGGCGCGTCGGACAATACGCTCTATTGTTTCGGAATCCCTTACGAGATGTAGCGGGCCGGAACATGTGATGGAATGTAGGTAGGAATGACGGTACCGTCCAAAGCCCAATGATTGCTGAACTGACTCGACTGATCCGATGCTGCGCGGCAGGCTCTGTTTGCGCGGCGCTGCTGCCCTTCGCCGCCCACGCCGCATTGCCCGACGGTCCGGGAAAAGACGTGACCGTTCAACTTTGCGGCAAATGTCATTCGCCCGAGCAGGCCGCCTCGCTCCGGCAGGACCGCGACGCCTGGACCGAAACGATCGCCAAGATGGTGAGCATGGGCGCGCAGGGCTCCGATGAGCAGTTCAGCGAGATTCTCGACTATCTCTCGAAGAATTTCGGGCCCGAGGCTCCGGCGCCCATCAATGTGAACAAGGCCGGCGCAGTGGAACTGGAATCCATTCTGTTGCTGACCAAAACCGAGGCTGCCGCGGTCCTTCAATACCGCTCGGAAAAGGGCGCGTTCAAGACGATCGAAGACCTGCGAAGCGTGCCCGGCCTGGACTACAAGAAGATCGAAGCCAAAAAGTCCCGGATCACGTTTTAACGCCCTTCCCCCGGACCGGGTCAAAGCAGTGATATTCTAGCGAAGTTTGAGACGATTCACCTTGGTTGGACCGAATTCATGCGAAAACCCTTATTGATAGCCCTTACGGGGGCTCTGGCTTGCGCGGCCCTGTGGAGCGCGGACTGGCCCACTCGAAGCGGAAGTCCGCAACGGGATGGCTGGGCGAGGGCGGAGAAGTCGTTCACAACGGACAATGTGAACGGACTGCAACTGCTCTATAAATACAAGGCGGACAACCGGTCGAGGGGCATGTACTCGCTGACCGCGCCCATCGTCAACGGGTTTCTGATCACCTATCTCGGATTCAAGGAAATGCTGGTGTTCGCCGGAAGCGATGACAACGTCTACTCCGTGGATGCCGATCTGAACCGCCTCATCTGGAAAACGCACTTCGACTATAAAGGCGGCAAACCCCAGTCCAAGGCGTCTACCGTTACCTGCCCGGGAGGCCTGACGGCTTCCGCCGCGATGGCGGGGAGCGCTTCGGCGGTCTTTAGTTTCGGCCGGAAGCCGCCCAAAAAGGGTAAGAAGTCTCCCGTGGGCGGCAGCGGTTTTGGAAGCCTGGGCGCGTTCTTTGCCGTGAGCAGCGACGGATACTTGCACACGCTGAATACCTCGACCGGCGGGGACCTGATTGCGCCGGTGCAATTGGTGCCGCCCAATTCCAACGTCCGCAGCCTGAACGTGGAAGACAACGTCGTCTATGCGGCCACGGTGGGCGATTGCGGCGGCGCTCCGAATGCTTTGTACGCTGTGGACGTTTCCGAAGAAAACAAGAAAGCCGTCTCGTTTGCGACCAACGGAAGCGGGATTTCCGGAGTCGGGCCGGCGGTGGGCACGGACGGGACCGTGTATGCGCAGATCGCGTCGGGGCACGGAGACCTGGCGGGCGAATACCACGACACGGTACTTGCCTTATCCGGAGCCGATTTGAAAGTCAAGGATTATTTCACCCCTTCCGGCGATGCCGCTGCCAGCAAAAGCTGGGCACATGCCGGCGTGACTCCGCTGATTTTTTCCTGGAAAGGGAAAGACGTTGTTGTTGCGGGAGCGAGCGACGGGCGCCTGTACCTGTTGCATGCGGATTCGCTCGGCGGCACCGGCCATCACACCCCGGCTTTCCGCACCGAGCCGATCGCGAGCACGGATAAAGGCGGCGAAGGGCATGGCTTCCGCGGGGCGTTCTCGAGCTGGTTCGATTCCGATTCCGGAACCCGCTGGGTGTATGCGTCGCTGTCCGGGCCTCCCAATCCAGCGTTTAAGTTTCCAATCGAGAACGGCGACGCCTCAAAAGGCAGCGTCGTGGCGTTTAAGGTGGAAGAGAAGGACGGACAAACGATGCTGACGCCCGCCTGGATTTCGGCCAGCGTCCCATCGCCCGCGCCGGTGGTCACCGCCAATGGCGTGGTCTTCGCGCTGGCTACCGGAACGCCGGCGAGCACGGTCCGGCCGGATGGAAAGCCTTACGCGGCGGCCGCGCTTCAGAAGGCATCCACCCGAGCGACTCTTTACGCTCTGGATGCGGCGACCGGGAAGCAATTGTACTCCAGTGGCACCACGGTGAGCGGCCACGCGGCGGGCAGCGGGCTGGCCGTGGCCAACGGCCGGATCTATTTTGCGACCAGCGACAACACCGTCTACTGCTTCGGGTTTCTGAAAGAGCACCCGCAGTTGACAGAGCAATAAAACGCGAGGCAATTCAAGAAGAGGCTCTGAATGCGAAGATCAAGTCATTTACTGATAGCGGCACTTTTCTGCACCGCCGGCTGGTCCGCGGATTGGCTGACCGATGGGGGCGGTCCTCACCGCGACGGCTGGCAGCGGGACGAACACATCCTGAACAAGGACAACGTCAAGGGCCTCAAGATTCTCTGGAAGCTGAAGTTCGATAACAAGCCCAAGGAGATGCATTCGCTGTTTCCGCCCCTGATCGTGGGCCGCGTGCAAACGAGCGACGGACCCAAGCAGATCGCCATTGAAGCGGGCATTTCCGACAACATTTACGCCATTGACGTCGATGCCGGCAAAGTCATCTGGCAGAAGCATTTCGAATATCCCCCGGTCACCGAGGGGCGGGGACTCAGGGAAGGCGATCCGCTCTGTCCGGGCGGTCTAACGGCGACGCCGATTATCGGAGAGCCGAACGCCAAAGGCGAACGAACGCTCTATGTTATGGCCGGCGATGGAAATCTACATTTCCTCAACGTGGCAAACGGCGAGGCGATGCACACGCCCGTGAAGTTTGGCTTCGGCAACGGCAAGTCGTACGCGCTGAATATCTGGGACGGCTATATTTTTACCACCACATCGCAGGGCTGCAACGGTAATCCGAACCAGATGTGGGCGACGAAGATCGATCCGCCCGACGGGAAGGTGCTGACTTTCAACCCGAAGAGCGGAGGCATGTGGGGACGTACCGGCGCCGCAATCGATTCGACGGGCCGGGCCTGGGCGCCCACGGGCGATGGCGTTTACGAACCGGAGAAGCAGGTCTACGGAAATGGTTTGGTGGGGGCGCGCGTGGAAGACGGCGAGTTGAAGCTGAAGGATTGGTTTGAACCCTCGAATTGGTCCTGGCTCCGCAAGCGCGATCTGGACATGCAGGTCACTCCGGCGATCTTCCCCTTCGATGGCCGCGAATTGATGATCACCGGCAGCAAGGAGTGCCGGGTTTATCTGCTCGATACCAACAATGCGGGCGGAAACGATCACCAGACGCCGCTGTATCGGACGCCTCTGCTGTGCAACGAGGAAGTGAATTTCGCCTCGGCGGGCATCTGGGGATCCATGGCGACCTGGAAGGACTCCGCCGGAACGCGCTGGGCGCTGACGCCGTTCTGGGGTCCGGTACATCGGAATTTCAAGCCGCCGGTTTCTTACGGACCGGTGAAGCACGGCGCCATTGTCGCCTTCAAGGTGACCGGCAGCAACGGCAATTACAAGTTGGAGCCGGCGTGGATGTCGCGCGATATGAATCGCGCGGAGCCGCCGCTGATCGCGAATGGAGTTGTCTACGCGTACGGAAATGGAGAGAACACGGAACAGGCTTACCCGGATCGCGGACTGGACGACAACAGCCCGGAGCGGATCAGGAACTCCAGTCATGTGGTTCTCTACGCACTGGATGCGGAGACGGGCAAGGAACTCTATTCCAGCGGAGATCAGATCTCGTCGTTCAACCACTTCAGCGGTCTCTCACTCGCCAACGGACGGGTGTATATCGCGACTTTCGACAGCACGCTGTACTGTTTTGGGCTCGAAGGGAAATAAACGGCCTTAGTTCGCGCAACATCACCGGCGCGCTCCAAATACCTCCTCCGTTTCCACTGGCCGGGCCTCGCCTTTAACGAAAGGCTGCGGGATGAATACCCGAACGGCCTCTATTTTCGGGCATTCCGGGTTCTTAGTGGGCGGCGGGAGCGAGATCGAGACCGCCGCAATGAAAGTAGATGGCCGTCACAAAGTTGGCTTTGTTGCGAAAGCAGCGAGCGGTGTATTTGACCCATTGGACGTTGGAGTTGATGGATTCGCTGGCGGCATTGGTGATGCGGTGCTTCAGATAGGTCGCGATGTTTTCGAGCCTTCGTTTGAGCATCCGTGCTTTGTCCGACATGGGACGCAGGCGACTGCGGACGGCCCGGTTGTGCCACCAACGGAAGTGCTTGCGGGCGGGACGTTCGTAGACGTATTCAAAGAATGCCATCATCGCTTCTTTCAGAGCCCAGGCGCGGGCCGTTTTCAGCTTGCTGTCGCCTAGCACTGCGAACTGCTTGCGATCTATCGAACGCACCCACTGAATTGCCGGATGAGCTGTATTTTCTGGACGCCGGAGATGCCCGACAAGGCAAAAAAACGGCCGGGTGTTAACCCGGCCGGTCTCTCCAGATACAGGCTTCCTTAGAACCGGATGGTGCCCGATAGCTGCAACCGGCGCATCACACCGCCGCCGGCAATGCCGGTGATCTGGCCGGCATTCGGGCTTTGCACGTCGGAGTTCGGACTCCCGAGGTTGGTGTGGTTGAACGCGTTCTGCGCGTCGGCCTTGAGCTGGAACGAGAACCGTTCCGTCAATTGGAACGTCTTGCCGAGCGACAGGTCCTGTTGAATGAAGCGCGGACCGAACAGGACGTTGATCGGGTAGTTTCCGAAAGTATTGGCGCTAGGGAGCAGGAACGTTGAGCCCACACCCCCGACGAACCATTGGTTGCGGTTCCCTTGGGCGCCGGCAAACGGATCGCCACTGCCGATATTCGGCCGGTTGTTGGGTCCGGCGTTCGGTTTTCCGGGGTAATCTTCCAGTGTCGGCGAAAAGCCGAAGCCGCTGTAGTAGGTCGTGATGCCGGAGAGAGTCCAGCCGCCGAGGGCCAGACCGACAAACCGGTTCACGTCTCCGCCGTACCTGCGCCCGCGCCCGAACGGAACATCGTAGTTTTGGGCGAAGATCCAGGCGTTGCGCGGCATCGTATTCGAATAGCCTTGGCCGTCGACCTGGTCGTAGAGGAAATAGTAGTTACTGTCGTAGCCCCATCCTGGACCCCATTGGCGCTGGTAGGTATAGCTTCCCTGCATCGTCCATCCCTGCCATGCGTTGACTTTGAAGGTCATTTGGAGCGAATTGTATTGCTCGTTGGCGCAGTTGCAGTAATACGACAAGTCCTGCGTCCAGCCGTATTTGCTGAAGTAAGGACGGTTGGCGTTTGTATCGTTCGCGCCGATCACAAACGGCGCCTGGTTGGGATTAATGGTCTGGCCCGTTCCAATGAAGCCGTGGCGGTTGGAATTACCCACGTACGACGCTGTCACGGCGACTCGATCGGTAATCTGATGCTGAATGGACGCGTTGTACAGATAGGTCGTCGGCAGCGTCATCTTCGCGGGCCGGAAATTCACGCTGATGCCATCGGGAAGAGGGAAGGTTCCGTTCGAGCCCACCGTAACGGTCGGCGGAGTGGGCGGTCCCTGTGCAAGCGTAAAGACATCGGAGAAACCATTCGGAGCATTCAACTGCTGCCGGGAAAGTACCGGCGGGTTTTGCGTTACGTTGTGGCCGAACGTGGTTCCGAAGGTTCCCAGGTCATAACCCCAGCCGTATCCGGCGCGCAAGACGGTCTTTTTCGCCACTTGGTAGGCAAGGCCGACGCGCGGAGCAAAATTGTTCCAGGTCATGTCCTGAATACCGTGCGAAGACACGCCGCCCTGGCCAAATACGTACATCAGGCCGTCGTTCAGATTGAGGGTGGCGCCATTCCCCGGTCCGTTCACCGACTCCGGGAACACCATTTCCCAGCGTAATCCATAGGTCAGCGTGAGCTTTGGCGTCGGACGCCACTCATCTTGCGCATACCAGAACCAGCGCCGCTGGCGCTCCTGCGCGTTGGTGCTGCTGCTGACGTACCGGTTGAAATTGGTGACGTTGCCGAGAAGGAATGTCGCGAGGCCGATGCCCGGTGTGGCGTTCGCCCCCGCTTCGGGGACATCTCCGGTGAAGTTTCCACTGAACGTCAATTCGCCGGCGCGATGGTTGTCGCTGGGGACGCGAAGATTTTCCGCCCAGCGTATATCCGCGCCGAACTTGAAGCTGTGGTTGCCGTGGATCTTATTCAGGTTGTCAACCCATTGGTATTGCGTCTCAGTCTGGGTCAGCGGGCAGTTGCACTGGTTTACGCCAAGCGCGTAGCCCAGCCTGTAGTCGTTATTCGGAGCGTTGATGTCGAAATACGGCATCCCGGAGGTGTACGTTTTGTCCAGGTTCAGGCCGGGAATGCCGGCTTCGGCGGCGGGCTGGGTTCCATAGCCGTTCGGGACGTCGAAGACGTGGTACTTCATCCAGCCGAAACGGAACTCGTTGATCAGGGTCGGGTTGATGGTGCTGGTCCAACCAATGGCAAGGCTCTGGTTCAGGGATTCCGAACTGCCCGCGTAGTTTCCGAAGTTCGGGCCGCCCGCCAGTTCTCCGAAGGCCCCGGGGGCCTGTTCTGTCGCCGAGAAGTAGCTATAGCGTCCAAAGACCGAGTTCTTGCTGTTGAGGTAATAATCCCAGCGCGTATTCCACTGATTGTTGGTAATGTTCACGGCGCCGTTGACCGCGAAGTTGTTGATGAAAGGAGCGCCGGCGATCTGCTGGTAGTTCGGCAGAGGGAAATACTTCAAAATATTGAGCGCCTGCGGGCTGAGCTGGCTCGTGGGGATCGTGTTGTTCGGGTAGGGCGTGCGGCCTACGCCGGTGTTCGGATCTCCGGTATTGGGATCGTAGATCTGGTAGTTCGGGTTATAGGCAACCCAGTCGCTGAAATTTCCGGTCCGGTTCATCGCTGTGGGCGTGCTCGTGACGAGCGACCCGCCTTGCGCTTGCCGGTTCAGTTGGGCATCGCCGAAGAAGAAGAGCTTGTCCTTCAGAATGCGCCCGCCGATGGAGCCGCCGAACTGGTTCTGCCGGTAGGTGGCCGCGGGCAACCCCGAAAAGGGGTCGGCGGCGAAGGTCGTGAAGCCCGGCGTATTGAGCTGCAGATACTCGAAGGCGGTTCCATGGAAATCGTTCGAGCCGGATTTCGTGGAATAAGATGCCGTTCCGCCGCCGACGTAGGAGAACTCGGCGTCGAAGAGTTGATTGGCCTGCTTCATCTCGGCGAGAGAGTCAAACGTCGGGTTGATGACGATAATTCCGAGAATCGGGTCCTGATTCGTGGTCCCGTCGAGTTCGTAGCCCATGGCGCTGAACAGTTGGCCATTCGTGACCATCTGTACGCTGCCTTGCGGGTTTTCATCGGAAGCGTGCTGCCAGCCGATCTTGGCGGAGCCGGGCTGCAACAGTTCCATCGACTGGAGATTGCGCCCGATATTCGGCAGGTCGTTAATCTGCTTGGTGGTAAAGGTCTGGGAGACGTCGGCGCGGTCGGACTGCAGCAGAGGAGTGGTTGCGGTGACCTCCACTTCGGTCGTGACATCCCCAACCTTGAGAGCGGTGTCGAAGCGTGACACTTCGTTAACCCGTACGGGGATATCGTTCGAAACGGCCTTTTGGAAGCCCGGCGCTTCCACGCTGACCCGGTACAGGTCGGGGATCAACTGCCCTTTCACGTAGTTTCCGGAAGCGTCGGTCGTAACAACGAAGCTTACGCCTTTGGAGGGGTCGGCGATGGTCACTTTCGCGTTGGCGACTGCAGCGCCCGTCGAATCTGTAATGGTGCCGACAATATTACCGAAAACCTGCTGCGCGCTGGCCGTCGGGCTGATGCAGAGCAGCAAGCCGAAGAACAGGCACCCAACGTGGGAAGCCAGTTTTCTATTCATAGATTTATTTCGTCTCCTTGTCGCACGATCGGCGCACACGGGCAATATGGCAGGCTACTCACTTGACATTCTCCCCAGTAGGCGATGCCGGACTTTTGCCGCCCTTTTATGGCCAACCCCTAGCGTGTTATCGATAATGGATCCGTATTAGATTTGGAACAAGTTTAAGGGGGTTTGTTACGGTTAAGTAAATAAAGTTTCGCGCTTGCAAACGCTTGCGCGAATTGTTACGCTCGGTTGCATGGCTGTTACAGGGGCAGCCCACCGGCGGCTTTCCGCCAATCTCGCTCAGGTTGAAAGAGTGGTGCAAAGCCCGATCCTCCACGGATCGGAATCTCTTTGTAAACTCCTGCGGTACCTCGCGGATAAGGCGATGGAGCAGCCAGGCGTTCCCGTCAAGGAATATCAGGTCGCGACGGAGGTGTTTGGGCGTTCGGGGAATTTCGACCCCCGGCTGGATTCCACCGTCCGCGTGCAGACCGGGCGTCTTCGATCCAAGCTGGCCGAATACTACGCGTCCGCGGGCGACGACGATTCGGTCGTCATTGAAATCCCGAAGGGCGCCTATTTGGTGACTTTCGCTCCCAGGCTCCATTCCGCACCCGCCGACGCGGGCGTGAGCGGCGCCGGCAGCAGGGATGCCGGCGAACCGGAAGGGGACCATTTCAAGAATGGACCTCCACGCGGGATCGTTTGGCTCCTGGGCGTGTCCCTGGCCGTGGCGCTGGTAGTGATCGCCATTCTGGCGCTTCGCGAACCCGTCGCGGCGCCGAAGGTCTCCATCACCGTCGCGGATTCGGTCCGGGACTTCTGGAAAGGCTTCCTCGCAGGCGGGCAGGACCCTCTCGTGGTCTACAGCAATGCCGCGTTCGTCGGACGCCCCGAGACCGGCCTGCGCTATTTCCGCCCGGAGACCGACGGCCGGACCCCCATCATCGATCATTACACCGGGGTGGGGGAAGTTCAGGCCATCCATGACCTCGATTTGACATTTCGCCACCTGAACGGCGAGATACGCCTTGAGCGCGGGCAACTGGTTTCTCTCGATGACGTGCGGAACAATAATGTGATCTTTGTTGGGTCTCCTTCCGAAAACCTCACTCTGCGCGACATTCCGGGCGCCCGCGACTTCGTCTTCCAACGCCTGACCGCAACTTCGCGCAAGGGCGATCTCGGAATTTTCGACCGGCACCCCCAGCCGGGCGGAGCGCCGTATTATCTGGCTGCTCCTTCCACTCCGCTGGTGGAAGACTACGCCTTGATTGCGAGAGTCCCCGGCCTCAATCCCTCAAACTGGACGCTCATTCTGGCCGGCATTACGACGCTCGGCACCCAGGCCGCCGCCGAATATGTCTGCCGCGCCAACACCCTGGAGCTGTTGATGAAGAAGTTGCCGCGGGGGAAACCCGATGCCGCGTTCGAGGCGCTTCTGCATGTAAAGGTCACACGCGGGGTGCCGGTGCAATCGGAACTGGTGGCGGTTCGCACGGCTACGCACCCGCAATCGCAATAGCGGGCGCTGCGAAAACTGTGAATTCGCAATATATTGCGATTTCACGAATGCGGGGCCATTTGCTTCCAATCGTTTAGCGACTGGCCGCGTTCCTGCCTAACCTTTTGGCCATGACCTCTCCTCAAGATCTCTGCGTTTCGGACGAACGGCCGTCCTGGAAGGTCGCCGCGCCTGCCCTCGAAGCCAACGATCTGGTCAAGACGTACGGCCTCGTGCGCGCGCTCGACCGGTTAAGTTTCTCGGTGGAAGCGGGAACCATATTTGCCCTCTTAGGGCCGAACGGGGCGGGGAAGTCCACCGCGGTTAAGATTCTCAGCACTCTTTCCCGCCCGGATTCCGGTTCGGCGCAGGTCGCCGGGTTTGATGTACTGCGCGAGCCGGAGCGGGTGCGGCGGGTGATCGGCTGCGTCGCGCAGAAATCGGGCGTCGATCCGGAGGCCACCGGCCGGGAAAACCTCAGCCTGCAAGGCAGGATTCACGGGCTGCGCGGCGCCGGCCTCCGATCCCGGGTGGCGGAGTTGCTGGAGCAGTTTTGCCTGAGCGAAGCGGCGGATCTCGCGGCCCGGACTTATTCCGGCGGTATGAAGAGAAAACTGGACATCGCCATGGGGCTGATCCACAGGCCTTCGGTGCTCTTTCTCGACGAACCAACTACGGGGCTGGATCCGGAGGCGCGCGCGGACCTGTGGGAGGAGGTGTCGCGCCTGGCGAACCGGGACCGCATTACCGTGCTTCTGACTACGCATTACCTGGAGGAAGCCGACCGGCTCGCCAAGCGTTTGGCGATCGTGGATCGAGGGAAGGTGGTGGTGCAAGGCGCCCCCGAGCAGTTGAAGGGAGAACTCTTCGGAGACGCAATTCATCTGGAGCTTTCGCAGCCGGAACCCGCGGGCAGGGTGCGCATCGCCCTGGAAAGGGTGAGTGACGTGCGGGACCTGGGATTTGAGGGCCGCTGCCTGCGGATTCGCTCGCAGCGCGGAGCCACTGCCGCCCCGCCGATCCTGGCCGCGCTGGAGAGCGAAGGGATAAAAGTGACCTCGATTCGCATCGCCCGGCCTTCGCTCGATGACGTTTACCTGAGATATACCGGGCGTAGTTTTAGCGAAGCCGATTCCGGAACGGCGCAATGAATTTCTTCTCTCACTCCTGTTTTCTCGCCGCGCGTCATCTTCGCGCTTTGATGCGGCAGCCTTGGTACATCGCATTCACCCTGGTGCAGCCGGTCATCTGGCTGCTTCTGTACGGGCAGCTTTTCCGGAGGGTGGTGGAATTGCCCGGGTTTCACGGCGCATCGTACATCACGTTTCTCACTCCCGGTGTTGTCGTGATGACGGCTCTTTTCTCCGGTGGCTGGAACGGCATGTCGATCATCGTGGAAATCGACGGCGGCGTCATGGACCGTTTCCTGGTCTCCCCGGTGAACCGGGGAGCGCTCATTGGCGGGCGTTTGCTCTGGCTTGCCGTGGTTTGCGTGATCCAATCACTGCTGCTGGCCGGCCTGGGATACATTCTTGGCGCTCGCTTCGACGGCGGAGTGACTGGAATTCTCATCCTGCTGATGAGCGCGGTTCTGCTCGCCGTGGGCGTTGGAGCCCTGTCGAATGCCATGGCGCTCGCCGTGCGCAAGCAGGAGTCAGTCATCGGCGCAGCGAACTTCATATTGCTGCCGCTGACATTTCTCTCCCCGGTTTACATGGCCGAAGGGCTTATGCCGGATTGGATCCGCGCGGTGACAAAATTCAATCCTGTGGACTGGAGTGTGGATGCCGCGCGGGAAGCCCTGAAATCCCATGCCGACTGGCGGTTGATTCTTTCCCGCTTCGGTTTTTTGCTTTTGTTTGCGCTGCTTTCCGGATGGATAGCCACGAAATCCTTTCGCGCCTACCAGCAATCGGCGTAGACCACCGGCTCCAGAGCAAGAATACGCATTTATTTTGCCAGAATATCAATCCCTTATTTCTTATTCCCCGAAACGCGCTAATCTAGCAAAAGACAGGATTCGATTTTCCGACTAGTATTGGCTTCATTCGTTTAGTTTCGTGGGGTCATAGAAGGGGACGTGCAAGTATGCGCACAGCTCGCACCATTTTCACAATTGTGTTTCTCGGAGTCGCCGCCGCATACGGCCAGGCGTTAAGTTCGCTTACCGGCACAGTTAGCGATCCCAGCGGCGCGGTGGTGCCGGGCGCCAGCGTCACGATTGTCAACGATGCCACACAGGCCAGCCGCGAGACGGTCTCCGATTCCGTGGGACGATACTCCTTTCTGCAGGTGCAGCCCGGTATCTATACCGTTACCGGTAAGGCGAGTGGTTTTTCGGACGTCACGATCCACCGTGTTCAGCTTCTTGTGAATACACCCGCGACGGTGGCGATCAACTTCACGGACATCGGCACGGTCGCCAGCGCGGTTTCCGTGACGGCCGAGGGCGGCGCCATCAACACGACGGATGCCTCGCTGGGCAACGCCATTCGCGGCGCCGCGATCACCCAGCTTCCATTTGAAGGCCGGAACGTGGTTGGCTTGCTTTCCCTCCAGCCCGGCGTCGTATTCCTGGGCGAGACCCCACCGGGGGCAATTGCCGATCCACGATCCGGGTCGGTCAACGGCGGGAGATCGGATCAGGCGAATGTCACGCTGGACGGCGTTGACGTCAACGATCAACAAGATCACACCGCGTTTACCAGCGTGTTACGGGTGACTCTGGATTCCGTGGAGGAGTTCCGGACCGTGACGTCGAATCCGGGGGCGGACATGGGCCGCAGTTCGGGCGCCCAGGTGACGCTCGTCACCAAGAGCGGCACGAACGCTCTGCATGGCTCCCTGTACGAATTCAATCGAAATACGGCCACCAGCGCGAATAGTTTCTTTAACAACCTCTCCGGCGTTCCGCGGACAAAGCTGATCCGGAATGTATTCGGAGCGGCGCTCGGCGGACCGGTGAAGAAGGATCGCCTCTTTTATTTCGCGAATTACGAAGGCCGGCGCGACCGCAGCGATGCCACCGCGGTCCGCGTAGTCCCAACCGAGAATTTCCGGAACGGTTTTTTTAACTACCTGCGCACCGACGGCACCACCGGACAGTTGACTCCGGAGCAAATCAAAGCGCTTGACCCGGCCCACATCGGCGCGGACCCGGCGGTCCTCGAACTCTTCAAGCAATATCCTCTGCCCAACGACTTTACGCAGGGTGATACGTTGAATACCGCCGGATATCGTTTTTCGGCTCCTACTCCGCTGCGGTGGAATACCTACGTCGCCAAGATCGATTATCTTGTGGATTCCGCGGGAAAACACCAGTTGTTTTGGCGCGGCAATCTGCAGAACGACAATTATGCGAACGGGCTACCGCAGTTCCCGGGGCAGCCGTCCAGTAGCGTATTCCTGGAAAATAGCAAGGGGTATGCCGTAGGGTATACGGCTCTCATACACCCCAATCTAACCAGCAGCTTCCGGTATGGATACACGCGCCAAGGGCAGGAATTTACAGGGGTAGAGACCGCCGCGGCGGCCACATTCCGCGATATTGACAATGCTTACGCGCTGACGGCGGGCGTGACGCGGATCATACCCGTCCATCAACTCAGCGACGATTTTGGCTGGACTCACGGCGCGCACAACGTTACGTTCGGCGGTGTCGTACGGTTTATTAACAACCACCGGCTGGACTACTCGCATTCATTCAGCAACGCCAATGCGAATTCGGCCTATTTGGTTTCCGGTGGCAGCGACCTCCTGGCTCCCGATGCGGCCGATACCCTGATTTACCGCGAGCAGTTTACCAACATGTTGGGCCTGCTGACGCAAGTGACGGGTCAGTATAACTATGACGCCTCGGGAGGTGTGCTCCCGCAGGGGACCCCCATCCGCCGCGACTTCGTCGGGCATGAGTACGAGATGTACGCTCAGGACAGTTGGCGGCTTTCCCGCGGACTGACCGTAACGGGCGGCTTACGCTTGTCTATTTCGCCGCCGGTTTCGGAAGCGAACGGCCTTCAGACCAGCCTGAACATGCCGCTCAGCGACTGGATGAACCTGCGGGCCGGTCTTGCGAATCAAGGCCTCTCGACGACGGGCGCGCCTCTGCTCACCGCCCAACTCGCGAATTCTCCTGGCGGACGCGGGCTCTATTCCACCCAGCGGGACTTTTCGCCGCGCCTGGCGCTTGCCTACTCGCCGCAATCGGAAGGGGGGTTCGGGAAGTGGCTATTCGGAGGTCCCGGGAAGACATCGGTGCGCGCCGGATTTGGGATGTTCTATGACTTGTTCGGACAGGGCATCATGCGCTCCTACGATGCGTCCGCAATCGGGTTTTCGACCCAGCTTACGCCGCCGCCCTCGCCCACCAGCCCGCTTTCGAGCGCGTTAACGGCGCCGCGCTTTACAGGATTCTACGATCTGCCGTCTTCTTATCTTCCCGCGCCTCCTCCGGGGGGATTTCCGCAAACCTATCCCTCCGGCTACGGAGTAACGAACGCAATCGATCAGAACATTAAATCGCCCTATACGATGGACGTTAATTTCAGTATCGGCCGGGAATTCAGCCACGGGATTTTTGTGCAGGGCTCGTATGTCGGACGGTTTTCGAGACGTTCCCTGGTTGCAACCGACGCCGCCATGTCGGCCAATCTGAAAGATCCAGCGAGCGGGATGACGTATTTCCAGGCGGCCCAGGCGATGTCCAAACTGGCTCGCGCCGGAGTCGCTACCTCCCAGGTGGCCGCGATTCCGTATTTCGAGAATTTGTTTCCCGGATACGCCGGCAATGGGCTGACGGCAACACAGGCCCTCTATCAGGACTATTTCGCTCCTTTTGTTTATAACGAAACCACTGCCCTGCAGCTAATCGACGATGTCAACTCGGGCTGCGATCCCTGCAGCCGCCTGGGGCCGAACGCGTTCTATAGCCCGCAATTTTATGCGCTGGCCGCGTTGCGCTCTATCGGAGCGGGAAGCTATAACGCGATGCAGTGGTCGGTCCGGAAACGATTTGGCCAGAGCTTGCAGTTTGACTTCAATTACACCTGGTCGAAATCCATCGATCTCGGCTCCATTGGAGAATCCGTCGGTTGGAGCACCAACATTGGCACTTTTGCCTCGCTCGTTCAAAATGCCTGGGATCCCAGCCAATCCCGGGGAGTGTCGGACTACGACACCACCCACCTGTTCAGCGCCTTTATGGTGGCGGAACTTCCATTTGGCCGGCACAAGCACTTCCTCAGTCAGGCGAACCGTTTTGTGGACGGCCTGATTGGCGGCTGGCAGTTGACCGGGATTTGGCGTCAATCCTCCGGCTTTCCTTCGAGCATTGACAACGGAGGCAACTGGCCGACGGACTGGCAAATTACTCCGTTGGCGTCTCAGGTTGGGCCGAGTCCCGTGCAGCAAACTACCAAGAATGCGCCACCGGCGCAGAGTTCGGGTGTGGGAGGACCCAACGTGTTCCCCAATCCGGCCGCGGCGCTCGCGTCCTACGACTATACGCTGCCGGGCGAGTCCGGCCAGCGGAATGGCATTCGCGGCGATGGCTATTTCACGATCGACGTGGGGCTCGCCAAGAAATTTACCCTGTTCACGGTGAAAGATGTGCCGCATACCCTCCAGATTCGCGGCGAGGCGTTTAACGTCACCAATACGGTTCGTTTTGACGTAACTAGCATCATCGGCTTGTCCGCTCCGGCCAATTTCGGTAAATACTCAGCTACGCTGACCAGCCCTCGCGTGATGCAGTTCAGCGCCCGGTACGAATTTTAACCCCTTCTGGCAGTCCAATATGGTATGCTCAAGGCAGTAATTGGCATGCTCCTGGAGCCGCAGCTCAACCCGCAAGCGGAAACGCCGATTTACAGGCAGATATTTAGCCAGATTCGTGCAATGATCGAGGCGGGAGCTTTGCGGGATGGGGAAAAGCTCCCAGCCACTCGTGAATTGGCTGGCCGGCTTGGACTGAACCGGACCACTGTTTCGGCGGCATATGATCTGCTGGAAAAAGAGGGATTCCTTCAGGGGCACGTGGGACGCGGCAGTTTTGTTCGGGCCCGGCGCCCGGACGGAGCGGGATTGCCCTGGGAGGAGATGCTCCAACCTGGCGGCGCCCCCGCCGCGCCGGAGGTGCGGGACGGCGACGTCAGCTTCTCGAATTCCAGGCCGTCGGAATTGCTGTTTCCTCTCGATGAATTCCGGGCTACGTGCCGCGAGGTGATCGACAGCGAGGAAGCGCAGTCGATTCTCCAACTGGGCTCGTCCGCCGGCTACGCGCCTCTGCGGGGCTATCTGCTGGAACGCGCCCGCGAAGAAGGCCCGGCCCGGGCGAGCGACGATATTCTCATCACCAGCGGCGTGCAGCAGGCGTTTGATCTGATCCAGCGCGTCCTGGTGGCCGGTGGCGAAACGGTGCTGCTGGAAGATCCGGTCTACTCTGGACTGCGCAACGTTTTCAGCCGCGCGGGAGCCCGCGTCATCGGAGTTCCGGTCGGCCCCGGCGGGATCGACCTGAATTCCCTGGAACGCGCGCTGCAGAGAGAACGCCCGCGGCTTCTGGTGCTCACGCCGAGCTATCAGAATCCGACCGGGGCGACACTTTCTCTGGAAGCGCGGGAGGCCATTGTCGCCATGACGATGCGTTCGGGCGCCATCCTGGTTGAGAACGACATCTACGGCGCTCTCAGCTACGAAGGCGCGCCGCCGCCAACGTTGAAAGAACTGGAAGCGAACGGCGACGTCGTGCTGCTGCGGAGTTTTTCCAAACTGGCGTTCCCCGGCTTGCGCGTGGGCTGGATGGTGGGGCCGCGCGCGCTGATCAGCCGTCTGGTGGAAGCCAAGCAGTATAGCGATATCCATACGGATCAACTCGCGCAGGCCGTACTGCTCCGCTTTGCTCTTTCAGGCCGGTTGCAGGCGCACCGCGACCGCATCCGCGCCTCGGGACGGGAGCGCCTGCGAGCGGCCCTGGGCGCCTGCGAGGAATTCCTGCCCGAGGGCACGCGGTTTACCCGCCCCGGCGGAGGGATGAATTTGTGGGTGCGTCTTCCCGAACCGCTGGATGCTTCCGAGTTGCTCCCGCGCGCGCGGCGCGCAGGGGTCAGTTATCTGCCCGGACGGCATTTCGCGGTTTCGAGAGTCGATAACAGCAGTCTGCGCATCAGTTTTGCCCACTTGCCGCCCGACAAGATTCGCGGCGGGCTGGCGGCACTGGGCCGCGTATTTCAAAGCGAGTTGGACCGCTTGCGGGACAGTCCCGGAATCGAGGCGGCGCCGGCTCTGGTATGAGGATGGATTAGGAGAAAGGATCGAACAGTATGTTCCTGGATGAAACATTCCGGTTGAAAGCCGGACTGGCGGAAATGTTGAAGGGCGGCGTGATCATGGATGTCACCAACGCCGAGCAGGCGGTGATCGCGGAGAAAGCCGGCGCGGCCGCCGTAATGGCTCTGGAACGGGTGCCCGCCGACATCCGGAAAGAGGGCGGCGTGGCGCGCATGGCCCCCATTTCGAAAATTCGCGAGATCATGGCGACCGTTCGCATACCCGTGATGGCCAAGGCCCGCATTGGCCATTTCACCGAGGCTCGGGTGCTTGAGGCGCTGAAAGTGGACTACATTGACGAAAGCGAAGTCCTGACTCCCGCCGACGAAGAGCATCACATCGACAAGAGGGCCTTCAAAATTCCGTTCGTTTGCGGCGCGCGAAACCTGGGCGAGGCGCTGCGGCGCATTGCCGAAGGCGCGGCGATGATCCGCACCAAAGGCGAGGCGGGTTCCGGGAACATTGTCGAGGCCGTGCGTCACATTCGCACCATTGTCAAGGAGATGAAGCAGCTCACGGTGCTCGGCAAGGAAGAACTGGTTCACGAGGCGAAGAAGTTGCAGGCGCCGCTCGAACTGGTGGAGTGGGTGGCCGAACACGGCAAGCTGCCCGTGCCGAATTTCTCGGCGGGTGGAATCGCCACTCCCGCCGATGCCGCGCTGGTGATGCAGCTTGGGGCGGAGGCTGTCTTTGTCGGCTCGGGAATCTTCAAATCGGACGATCCGGAAGCCCGCGCCCGCGCCATCGTAAAAGCGGCGACTTACTACAAAGATCCCCAAAAACTGCTCGAGGCGAGCGAAGGGTTGGGCATCGGCATGGCCGGACTCGACATGTCGCAGGTTCCCGAATCGGAGCTGCTTCAGACGCGAGGCTGGTAAGCCATGAAGCGAGTCGGCGTGCTGGCGCTGCAAGGTGATTTTGAGGCGCACGTCCGGGCGCTTGAGAATATCGGCGCCGAAGTGGTGGAAGTCCGGTCGGCCTTGCAACTCGAAGGGCTGGACGGGCTCATCATTCCGGGCGGCGAGAGCAGCACCATGCTCCATCTCCTGGAGGGGGAGAATCTGCTGGAGCCGCTGCGCGAATTTGGCCGCTCGAAGCCGATCTTCGGGACGTGCGCCGGAGCGATTCTCCTTGCCTGCCATGTGATGAATCCTTCGCAGCCGTCGCTCGGGCTGATGGATATTGATGTAGAGCGCAACGCCTATGGACGGCAGTTGGACAGCCGGATCGCAAAGCTCACGCCGGACGAATTGGACGGCGGGCCCCTGGAGGCAGTCTTCATCCGGGCGCCCATCATCCGGCGCGTCGGCCCCGAAGCGCGCGTGCTCGCCACCTATCAAGACGACCCGGTTCTGGTGGAGCAAGGGCGGCATTTGGTTGCGACCTTCCATCCGGAACTTAGCGGCGACGACCGGATCCACCGGCTCTTTCTGGAGAAAATCGAGAAATAATGGCCCTTCCCCGCGTGCTGTTTCTCTGCATTGGCAACTCCTGCCGCAGCCAGATGGCCGAAGGCTTTGCGCGGGCGTACGGCTCGGATGTGATGGTTCCGTTAAGCGCCGGGCTTGCGCCGGCGATGCTGGTTTCCGCGCTTACCTTGAAGGTAATGGGCGAAAAGAACATCGATCTCCTGGACGCCTTTCCGAAGACGGTGGAAGAAGCGCTGGAGGGCGGACCGGCGGACCGGATCGTGAATATCAGTTGCCGCCGTCTCCCGTTTCCCGCCAATGTTCCGGTGGAGGAGTGGAAAGTGCGCGATCCGATCGGCGAGAAGGAGTCGGTGTTTCGTGAAGTCGCGAATGAAATCGAGCACCGGGTGATGCGGCTGGTGCTGGGGCTGCGCAATCAGAAGCCCAAGTCCTGATGCGTCACGGCTGCATCCTCGTGGCGGCATCGGGCGTGTTCACCAGGCGGCCTGCCTTGAAGGGGAGCCGCACAAGCGCTCGCTGATACAATAGAAAATTCAGGAGTTCTATGGGTTCCATTCGCAGGCGCAGTTCGGTTGCGGTGAATATTTCGGGCGTTTTCGTGGGCGGCGATCACCCGATTGTCGTTCAATCAATGACCAATACGGACACGGCGGATTCGGCCGCCACGGTGAACCAGGTGATGTCTCTGGCGCGCGCGGGTTCGGAGCTGGTGCGCGTGACAGTCAACACCGAGGCCGCCGCGAAGGCTGTCCCGGTGATTGTCGATACGCTCGATAAATTTGGAGTGCGGGTTCCGGTGATCGGCGACTTTCACTACAACGGGCACCTGCTGCTGAAGAAATATCCCGAGTGCGCGCGCGCGCTGGCGAAATACCGCATCAATCCCGGCAACGTAAACATCGGCAAGAAGCATGACGACAACTTCCGCACGATGATCGAAGCCGCTATCGAATATCGCAAGCCGGTGCGCATCGGCGTGAACTGGGGCTCGCTCGACCAGGCGCTGCTGACGCGCATGATGGACGACAACAACAAACAGGCGGAGCCGGAAGACGCGAAGACAGTCACGCTGAAGGCGATCGTGGCGAGTGCGTTGAACTCCGCACGCGCGGCGGAGCAATACGGCTTGGGGCGCGACCGCATCATTCTGTCCGCGAAAGTGAGCGGCGTGCAGGATCTGATCGCCGTTTACCGGATGATGGCGGCGCAGTGCGACTACGCTCTCCATCTCGGGTTGACCGAAGCCGGCTTGGGCGCCAAGGGAATCGTCGCGACAACGGCCGCGCTCTCCGTGCTCCTGCAGGAAGGCATCGGCGATACGATCCGCGCGTCGCTCACGCCGCTACCGAACGGCGACCGCACCGAAGAGGTGATTGTCAGCCAGCAGATTCTGCAGTCGCTCGAGCTGCGAAGCTTTACTCCTCAGGTGACGGCCTGCCCCGGTTGCGGACGAACCACCAGCACGTTCTTCCAGGACATGGCGGACCAGATTCAAAACTACCTTCGCGATCAGATGCCGGTATGGAAGGAACAATACCGGGGCGTCGAGGAGATGAAGGTGGCGGTGATGGGCTGCATTGTCAACGGCCCCGGCGAATCGAAGCACGCCAACCTGGGCATCTCGCTTCCGGGAACGTTTGAGGAGCCCGTCGCGCCCGTCTATGTGGATGGAAAGCTCAGCACCACCCTTCGCGGGGATCGGATTGTCGCCGAGTTTATCGACATCCTGAATAACTACGTCGGGCGCACGTATGCGGAGCGTGTGCCGGAGGCGTCCGCCGTTTGTTAAGCTTTGTCGGTGCGGCAGACTTGGCTCGTTCTTACCGTTGCTTGTCCTCTCCTGATTTCCGGCGTCTATGCTCAGGCCGCGAACAATCCCGTTCTTGCGGTGAATCCGGCGACCGGAATTTATAACTGGAAACTCCCGCCGAACCAGGCGGCGGTGGTGACTTTCAAGGCAACGGGCGGGACGGCCCCTTACTCGTTTGCCGTCGCATCGGAGACCGTTCCGACCGGAATGACGTTCGACGGCGCCAAGGGAACACTCAGCGGAACGCCGTCCGTCGCGGGTTTTTTCCCGTTCAGCGTGCAAGTGACCGATAGCCAAGGCAACTCTTCCGTCACGCCTGTGAGCTTCACCATTGTGGGAACGGGTCCGATGATTCTCACGCAGACGCTGCCGAATGCGCAGTCCGGCGTTTCTTATTACATCGGGCTTGCCGCGGTCGGCGGCCATCCGGGAACCGCGCCTTACACCTACACCTGGTATGTCAGCGCCGGGACATTGCCGCCGGGAATCCAATTCAACAACGGGTTCTTTTCGGGCACGCCGTTTATTACCGGGGCATTTAACTTTGTGGTAACTGTCAAGGACTTCACCGGCGCGTCGTATATTCAGCCGCTAACCCTGACCGTGGTTTCGCTGACCATCGATATAACTACGCTGCCCGACGCGGTCCAAGGTTCGGCGTACAGCCAGACGTTTTCGGCCGCAAACGGCGCTCCGCCGCTTTACTGGTCGATCGCGAGTGGGACGCTGCCCAACGGGCTGATATTTTCACACTCCGGCGTCCTGAGCGGCACGCCGGAATCCGCGGGACTTTTTGTTTTCACCGTCCAGGTGAGCGATGGAGCGAACCGTACCGCGCAGCAGCAGATGACCCTGAACGTGATTCCGCTGCTTCCGCTGGTAGTGACGTCCAAGACGATCCCAACCGCCGTGCAGGGGCAGCCATACTCAGTGACGTTAGGCGCCACCGGGGGAAACCCGCCCTATCAATGGTCGCTGTTCTCCGGGGTTCTGCCCCCGGGCATCACGTTGAATGCGGCGAGCGGACTTCTCAGCGGTACAACCACTCAGCTTGGCCAGTTTCCGGCGGAGTTTCAGGTGCGCGACCAGAACGGCACAACCGCCCGAGTTGCGCTGACGCTGGTGGTGGAAGTGCCGAAGCCGGCAATTTCCTCGGTGGTGAACGGCGCCAGTTTTTCGCCGGGTAACTTCGCTTCGCCGGGCTCCATTTTGAGCGTCTTCGCGTCCAGCCTGGGCTCGCAGGATCAGCTCAACGGCTTTCCCGCAACGAGCCTCCTGGGTGTGACCGTTACCTTGAATGGAAAGCCCGCACCTTTGTTCGCGGTCGCGGGGACTAAGAATCAAATCAATCTGATGGTTCCCTGGGACGCTCCCGCCTCGGGCACGGTGGATGTGGAAGTCACTTCGCCGAATGGAAGCAGCGCGGCGTATTCGATGAATCTGGAGCCATCCGCTCCCGGTATT
This sequence comes from Bryobacteraceae bacterium, assembly GCA_035545735.1. Taxonomy (GTDB): domain Bacteria; phylum Acidobacteriota; class Terriglobia; order Bryobacterales; family Bryobacteraceae; genus JAJYKC01. Next base: position 73,055 of record DASZXS010000024.1, read on the forward strand.
TTCCGCGTCACGGACCCATCATCGCCAAGCCGGCGTTTCGCGGTGGCATTATTTTCCGGATCGGCATGGCTGGCTCTGCCGTCCGCCACGGCGGCGGCTTTGCACATTGCAACGAACTGCACCGCGGGGCATGTGAACAAACGGTCGGCGTGCGGGCAGCCCGCCAAGGCCGGGGACATCCTCGAAATTTTTACCACCGGGCTGGGTTTGACCGTCCCGAAAAATAATCCGGCGGCCAAACCCCTGTCCGGCGCCCAACTGGCGCCGGCGAATGGAGACCCTCTCTACGCCACGGTTCTGAGCCCGTCTGTGACCATTGGGGGAGCGGCGGCGGAAGTGCTGTTCTCGGGGGCCGCGCCGGGATTTGCCGGCCTGTATCAAGTGAACGTCGTGGTTCCGGGTTCGGCTCCCGCAGGGGATGCCGTCCCCGTTCGCATTACGATGCCGAACGGGCTGAACGACGAGGCTCCCATCGCTATTGCCGGTCCGTGATCGCAGCGGGTATTCGTAGAGCTCCCAATTCGCCGGAGGCTTGCCGCACAATCAAACGGGCGCTTTGGAGGGCCAACCCGCCCATGATGCACGCGACGATAACGTCGGGCCATCCGGCGCCCGTCCCAAACACGCCCAGGGCGGCCAGCATTACCGCCAGGTTGCCGATGGCGTCGTTTCGGGAACACAGCCAGACGGAACGCATATTGCTGTCGCCGGAGCGATAGGACAACAGCAGCGCGGCGGTCAGGCCGTTCGCGACGAGCGCGGCGAAGCCCACCGCGCCCATCGTGAAGGATTCCGGCACGGCTCCGGAAAACGCGTGCCAGACCGCGTTGCCCAGCACCCAGATTCCGAAGGTCCCCATTGCCAGGCCCTTCATGAGCCCCGCGAGGGCGCGATGCCGGAGTCCCTTGCCGAGAATGAACAGGGTGATGCCGTAGGTTGCGGTGTCGGCCAGAAAATCCAGCGCGTCGGCCTGCAGAGATACCGAGCCGGCCGAGAGCCCGGCGATCACTTCCACGAGAAACATCGCGCCGTTCACGCCGAGCGCGCCCCAGAGGACACGCCGGTAGCGCTTGCCGGTTGCGCCGCTTTCGTGGGCGGTATGGCAGCAGCTTCCACTCATGGACTTTCTTCCAGGATCGGGTCTATAGTAACTATAGGGTCAAGCGAATGAAATTCCAAGGGTGCCTGAGCATCGGAGAATTGTCCAAGTCCACCGGGATCAAGGTGGTGACGATCCGCTATTACGAACAGATCCGTCTCTTGCCGGTTCCCGCCCGGACGGAGGGAAACTACCGGATGTACAAAGACGAGCACGTGGCGCGTCTCCGCTTCATCCGCCGCTGCCGGGACCTGGGGTTCACGCTCGATGAAGTGCGGGATTTGCTGCAGCTTTCCGAACAGGGCGGAAAGCAATGCGCGGGTATCGACCGGATCGCGGAGAAGCATCTGAATGAAATCAACCAGAAGATCGCCGATCTGCGAAAGCTCGCGGGCGAACTAAGGCGCATCAACCGGAGTTGTTCGGGAACGGGCGCGGTCGAGGATTGCCGGATTCTTCAGGCGCTCTCGCCGGCGGCTGGCCGGGGATAACTCCGGCCCGGACGGGGCTCGGCTCGTGCGGGTATCGCGCCTGCGGCTTGCGCCGTTGGCGGAGAAAGCCAAATGCTCTCGTTTTTAGTGGTGAGCGCGGTAGGAATCGAACCTACAACCTACTGATTAAGAGTCAGTTGCTCTGCCAGTTGAGCTACGCGCCCGTTCTTGCGGGGGAAAACAGAGGGTTTTGCCGGCGCCTGGCGACGCCAACTTTCACAGTATAGCATCGCCGCCCCGGACTACGCCGTGTCCTTGCTTTCGGCGTTTTGCGGCAGCGCGGCGGCCGCGATCTGGGCGATATCCAGCAGTTTCGGACCGTTGGAAGACGCGAGCGCGTCCCGCAGCATCGTGTTGCAAAACGGGCAGGCGGCGCCTACCACGTCGGCCCCGGTCGCGGCCAGTTCCTGCGCGCGATTCCTGCTGACCCGCTCGCCTTTTTCCTCGCCTAGAAACACCAGTCCTCCTCCCGCGCCGCAGCAGAAGGAGCGCTCCCGCGCGCGCGGGGGATCGATCAATTCCGCAAACTGCCCGATCACCTGCCGGGGCTCGTCATAGGTTCCGCGGTACCGTCCCAGGTAGCACGGGTCGTGATAGACCACCTTCTGGCCACCGTTCGCGCCGGGCAATTTGTCGCGGTACCGCGCCATGAATTCGCTATGATGCTCGATCTCCGGGGGCGCGCCGTATTCCTTCCAGTCCGTTCCGATGGTTCGGACACAATGCGGACAAATGGAGACAATTTTCCGGACCTTGCTCTGCTGCAGGTTTCCCAGATTCGCCTCCGCCAGTTGCTGGAAGGCGAGGTCGTTGCCAAGCCGGCGCGCCGGATCGCCGGTGCAGCGCTCTTTCCGCAGCACGCCGAAACTGGTCCCCAGGTGCCGCATCACCTGCGCGAACGATGCGATGATCTCCCGCCCTTGCGGATCGTAGCCGCCCATGCAGCCGAGCCACAAACAATATTCCTGCGTCCCATCAAAAATCGGGAGCGCCTGCTTCTGAATAAATTTCTCGCGTTCGGTTGACGGAAAACCGAGGGAATTTCCATTGCGTTCCAGGTTGAGGAACAGCTTGGTGCCGTAATCGTCTTCCCATTTCCCCGTGTTGACCGCGCCGCGCCGCAAGCCGACGATCATCGGCAGATGCTGCACGCCCACCGGGCATTGAAATTCGCAGGCGCCGCAGGTGGTACATTGAAACGCCGCTTCCTGGGAAAGATGCTTCCCGAGCAGCGGCTCTTCGCTCTCCGGTCCCGCGTCGTTCAGGTAGGCGCGGAAGCCGAGCGCGATCTCTTTCGGGTTGAGAGTCTTGCCCGTGTTGTACGCCGGGCAATGCTCGGTGCAACGCCCGCACTCCACGCACGTGTATGCCTGCAGGGAGAGCAGTTGGGTGATGTCCTTGCCGCTGTCGAGCCCGAAATCGTCGTCGCCCGACAGAGGAGGAATTTTGCTGAACCCGTCCCGCTTCAGAAAAATGGTTGCCGGGCTCAACATCAGGTGCAAATGTTTGGTGTGGGGCACCAGCGGCAGGAAGCCTAGAATCGTCAGCGTATGCGTCCACCACAGCCACCGGTTTTCCGCCATTCCGGGAACGAAGGTGGCGAGATAGGTCACCATCAGGACAAGGATCAAGAGCGCAATGATGCCGCTCTCCGCCTTCACCTCTCCCAGCCAGCGGGGACGGACCGCGAACCGGCGGATGAATAATCCGGTGATTCCAATGGCGACCAGCACGGCAAAGACGGCTGCAAAATAGAAATAGATGCGGCCGAAGACCGTTTCGCGCGGCAGAATGTCCACGCCGAAGCCCTCTCCAAAATGGTTCACCGTCACCAGCGCGAAGGCGCAAAACCCCCAGAAAACCAGCGCATGCGCCAAGCCCGGCAACGGACGCTCACGGATCACCTTGCCTTGCAGCAGCACTTCCCAAACGAATGCGGCCGTGCGTTTTGCGATGTCGCCGAGCTGGAAATCCGGATCCTTCCTCGATCTCCGGATGCGGCTCCACACTCCGCCAAACCGCATCCAAAAGCCGTAGACGGAGGCGGCCATCAGGACAACCAGCAACGCGGTTTCAACGCCGGTGATGTGCACCATACAAGGTTAGAGTGTAAAACAAAAGACTGACGGAGCATCCTATTCGCTACTATGAAAGGTGCTGGTTTTCGCTGCGTTGCCGACTCCGGAGGATAAGTTTGCGTTTCTTGATTTCCGGCGCTGCCGGGTTTATCGGGTCCCATCTGTGCGACCGTCTATGGGCGGATGGCCACCGCATCATCGCCGTTGACAATCTGATCACCGGCTCAGAACACAACATCGAGCATTTGCTCGGACGCCCGCGGTTCGAATTTCTCCGCCACGACGCCACGCAGCCGGTGCGGGTTTCCGGAACGCTGGACGGGGTCTGGCATCTGGCCTCCCTGGCGAGCCCCAAGGATTATCTGGATCATCCCATCGAGACGTTGGAATCCGGCTCCACCGCTACGCGCAATTTGTTGGAACTGGCGCGCCAGCATGACGCGGCATTTCTGCTGACGTCCACGTCGGAATGCTACGGCGACCCCCTGGTTCATCCTCAGGTGGAAACCTATTGGGGCAATGTGAATCCAGTGGGCCCCCGCTCCTGCTACGACGAGAGCAAGCGCTACGCCGAAGCGATGACCATGGCGTACCACCGCGTCCATGGGGTTCGCACGCACATCGCGCGAATCTTCAACACGTATGGACCGCGCATGCAACTGAACGATGGCCGCGTGGTCCCGGCCTTTCTGGACCAGGCGCTTCGCGGCGAGCCGTTGACCGTATTTGGCGACGGAAAGCAGACTCGCAGCTTTTGCTATGTCAGCGATCTGGTCGATGGCCTGGTGCGCCTGATGAATTCGGACGAGCGTTATCCCGTGAACCTGGGCAATCCGCAGGAGTTGACCATTCTCGAGTTCGCCGAGCGCATCCGCGAGCTTACCGGATCCTGCGTGCCGGTTGAATATCGCCCGCTGCCGCAGGACGACCCGCGCCAGCGCCAGCCCGACATCAACAAAGCCATAGCCATTCTAGGCTGGAGTCCAAAGGTAACGCTGGAGGAAGGGATCCGGCTTACCGTGGACTATTTCAAGAAGAAAATCGAGACCGCGCCAGCGCTTTCCTGACCATCTCTATGAGGCCACGGGCCACCCTGCTGCTGCTCCTCCTCGCCCGTAGCCTCGGAGCTCAGACGCCGGGGGCCCAGGACGGCGGCGCGTCCGGGGAGGAGCGCTGGAGCGTCTATCTGCAATCGACGGCAATCGGGCAGGCGCATCCCGGTTTTCCCGCGGAGTACTCCGGGTTCAACAGCCTGCCGGATTATGCCGAGAAGCGAGTGTCGCTCACCGCGACGGTTTTCGCCGACTTCCGCCTCTGTTCGTTCGCGGATTTTGTCATCGATCCCGAGCTGGCCGGCGGGCGCGGCTTCGGATACGTCAGCGGGATCGCCGGATTCACGAATGGAGAGATCCCGCGAGTGGCTGGAGCGGCGCCTTCCCCCTACATCGCACGCGCGTTTGTCCGCATCCGTGTTCCTCTTGGCCGGGAGCAGGAGCGTATGGAGAGCGCTCCGAATCAACTGGGAGGTTCCCAACCGGTGTCGAGCCTGACGATTATCGCCGGCAAGTTTTCCGTCACCGATTTCTTTGACAACAACACGTATAGCCATGACCCCCGCAGTGAATTCATAAATTGGTCTCTCATGTCGAACGGCGCCTGGGACTATCCCGCCGATGTGCGTGGATACACGGAAGGCATTGTCGAAGACCTACGCTTGCGGTCATGGTCTCTGCGCCATGCGACGGTGCTCGAACCGGAGCAGGCGAACGGACGCACGTTGGATACTCGCATTGGAAAAAATCGAGGCGAGGTGGTGGAATTGGAACATCGGCACGCGCCTCTCCATCATCCGGGCGCGGTCCGTCTGCTGGGTTACTGGAATCGCGAAGACGCGGGAAACTTCAGGGAATCGCTGCAGGCCGCTGCCGCGACGGGAGAAGTTCCGGTGTTCGACACGTCGCGCCGCAACGGCGCCGCGAAATATGGATTTGGGGTGAATGTGGAACAGGAGATCCTGCGCGATCTGGGCGTCTTCGGACGCTACGGCTGGAGCGATGGAAAAACCGAAGCCTGGGCTTTCACTCAAATTGACCGCTCCGTTAGCGGCGGTGTATCGATTGGAGGCTGGTTTTGGAAGCGCCCCAGGGACCACGCCGGAGCGGCGGCGGTACGCAACTATCTCTCAGGCGACCAGCGCGCATTTCTCGCCGCGGGCGGCATGGGCTTTTTGATCGGGGACGGCCGGTTAAATTACCACCCGGAATCCATTGTCGAGATTTACTATGCCGTTCCCATGCCACGCGGATTTACTTTAACCGGCGACTATCAGCATGTCGGCGATCCGGCGTATAACCGCGCTCGCGGACCGGTGGCGGTCTACAGCCTGCGGGTGCATTGGGAAAGCACGCTACGGGGCCACTAGCCCGGTTTTCGACACCGGCTGCACCCAGATCTTCTCCGCGGCGGGACGCCCGATCTGCACCGTTCGCGATCCGGCGCGCAGGGTCAGCGTGTCGTCATAATTTCGCGCGACCAGGATCAGCTTCACCCCGGGCCGGATATCGAGTTCATGCAGATATTCGAGCAGGCGGCGATCTCGCTCGAAAACGCTCGCAACAAGCAGGGGCGAACTGGACGGGTCCGACTCGCTGAGAGTTCGCCAGCCGCGCCGCCGGCGGTCCGCCGGCGTATCTCCCGAAACACTGTTGCCGTGAGGACAAGCCTCTCCGGTTCCCAGCTTTTCGATCAGCTTGCTTTCAAAATCCGCCGAAACGGCATGCTCGAGTTGTTCGGCTTCATCATGAACCTTGTACCACTCCATGCCGAACACCTCGGTCAGCATGCGTTCGATGAGCTGATGCCGCATCAGCAGGCGATTCGTAATTTCCCGTCCGGCAGGGGTGAGACGGATGTTGCCCTGTTTGCTGACGCGGATCAATTCGTCCCGCGTAAGGCGGCGGATTGCCATGGTGACCGCCGGGGCGGAGACATTCAACCAGCGGGCCAGCGTGGCCGCGATGACGGGTTCGTCTTCGCTCTCGGCCTCGGCGATCGCCTTGAGGTAATTCTCTTTAGAGATGGTAATCTTCACGGTTTCGCCGCCGGAGAGCGCGCCAATTCCGCCGCCAGGTCGAAGGATTGCCCGCGTTCCGGAGCGACCGCCTCGATCCGGTACCGCTCCTGAATGGCATGGATCAACCCTTGCTGCTGGGCTGCTTCTCCGTGCACCAGGAAGACGCGCTTCAGGCCCGGGACAAGCGGCTTCATCCAGGTAAGCAACTCTTCCCGGTCGGCATGCCCGCTCAGTTCATCGAGTACCGCCACCTCGGCGCGCAGCCTCACCGGCACGCCGAAAATATTCACCTCGGGACGCCGCTGCACGATCTTTTGTCCCAGGGTATTCTCCGCCTGGTATCCGGTGATGAGGACGGTGTTGCGCGGGTCCTCAATATTGTTCTTCAGATGATGCAAAATGCGGCCCGCTTCGCACATGCCGGAAGCGGAAATCACCATGAACGGGCCGTGAAGGCCGTTCAACGCTTTTGAATCGCTCACTTCACGGATATATTTCAAACGCCGGAAGCCGAAAGGATCTTCGCCGTCGTGATCGAATTGGAGTGCTTCTTCATCGAAAAGCTCCTGGTGTTTACGGAACACGTCGGTGACGTTTACGGCGAGAGGACTATCGATAAAAATCGGAAACTCGGGAATTTTGCCGGCGTTGATGAGCTGGTGCAGCACCAGCACAATCTGCTGCGTCCGGCCGACGGCGAAGGCGGGCACGATCATTCTGCCGCCGCGCTGGTAAGTCCTGTTCACCACGTCGGCGAGAGTCGCGGCGACTTGTTCTACCGGCTTATGCAGACGGTCTCCGTACGTACTCTCCATGATCAGAAAGTCGGCGCCGTGAAGCGGTTCCGGATCGCGAATAATGGGCAGCCCGGGGCGTCCGACGTCGCCGGAAAAGCCCAGGCGGATTTTTCGGCCGCCCGCGTTGGATTCGAGAACTACCGACGTGGAGCCGAGCATGTGCCCCGCGTCCACGGATTCGTAGAGCAAAGAAGGCCCGATTGGCTCAGGCTTATGCATTGGCACGGGGCGGAACAGCGGGAATGTGTCCTGCGCGTCCGCGACGGTGTACATCGGCTCAACGGTTTTCTCATGTCTCCCCTGGCGCTCGTTTCGCCGGTTCAGGTAGCTGGCGTCGCGCTCCTGGATCGACCCGGAATCGGTGAGCATCGGCACGCAGAGATCGGCCGTTCCGGCGCTGGTGAAGATGCGCCCGTGGAATCCGCTCCGGACCAGGAGAGGAAGGTTACCGCTGTGATCGATGTGCGCGTGGGAAAGCACCACGGCGTCGATTTCCGAAGCGGGGAAGGGGAAATTACGGTTGCGGGCCTCCGCCTCGGCGCGCCGGCCCTGATATTGGCCACAATCCAGGAGGTATTTACGGCCCTCCACTTCCACCTGATGCATGGAGCCGGTGACCGTGCGGGCGGCGCCCCAGAATGTGAGCCTCATCTTTTGCAGGATGACACAGCCCGTGGCTTAACGCATTTTTCTAATGCATGGGAGCGCCGCCGCGGCCCGGTTTGGATTTCTTCATCAGAAACATCAGGGGGATCAGCAGCAGGCACGTGTAGCCAAGATTCCGGAAGACATCGACAAACGCGAGCATCTGAGACTGGCGGATCAGCTCGGAGTAGAGAATTTTTTGCGCCTGGAGGAGCGCGCCGGCGAGGCTCGATCCGGACGCGTGGAGAGCGGCGGCGAGCCCGTGCAGCCGCTGTTCAAAAATCGGATTCGCCGGCGAGAGATGTTCGGCGAGATAGTCCTGGTGCGTCTGGGAGAGCCGCGCCTGGAAAGTGGTGACAGCCGAAATCCCAATGCTACCGCCCATATTACGAGCCAGGTTGATGATTCCGGTTGCGCTGTTGGTCTTTGCCCGCGGCACGAAGTAGAAGGCCATGACGTTGATGGGTACGAACAGGAAGCCGAGGCCGCCGCGGGAAATCATCCAGGTGTAAACGAACGTGCGGAAGCCGGTCTGCAGGCTGACTCGCGCCAGCGCGAACATTCCCACGGCCAGCGTGATCAGGCCGACGACAACCAGCCAGCGCGCCTCAAAGCGGGCCAGAAGCCGGCCTACCAGGGGCATGGACAATAAAGTGATGATCGCGCCCGGCGAGAGCACCAGCCCGCTCTGTTCCGCTGTATATCCCAGTAGAGTCTGAACCAGGATCGGCAACAGCACGGTGGTGCCGTAAAGCACCACGCCCAGGGCGAACATCGAAACGGTCGCGATCGCGAAGTTACGCTCCTTGAGCAGACGGAGATCGATGATAGGCTGTTCCTGGCGCAACTCCCAGAAAACCGTTCCTACTATTCCCGCCACCCCGATGATGGTGGCCCAGACGATGAATTCCGATCCGAACCAATCGTCCCGCTGCCCCTTGTCGAGCACCACTTGCAGAAAACCGAGGCCCACGCTCAGCAATCCGAGGCCGATGAAATCGATGCGCAATCCCTGCTTGAACGTTTTCCGAACCAGGTAGGCCGGATCGGTGACAAGAGAAGACGTCATTGCGAGGGAGAGAATCCCGACCGGGACGTTAATGAAGAAAATCCAGCGCCAGGAGAAATTGTCGGTAATCCAGCCTCCCATGGTTGGGCCGATGATCGGCGCGACCACAACGCCCATGCCGTAGACTGCCATGGCCATGCCTTGTTTTGCGCGATCGAAACTCTCCACCAGAATCGCTTGGGAAACGGGCTGCAAGCCGCCGCCGCCGGCCCCCTGGATCACCCGGAAGAAGATGAGCAGCGGTAGATTCGGCGCCAGCCCGCAGAGGAACGAGCTGGCGGTGAAAATCACCACACAGGACATGTAAAATCGCTTGCGGCCCATCAGCGTGGAGAACCATCCGGTAAGCGGGAGGATGATCGCGTTTGAAACCAGGTAAGAGGTGAGCACCCAGGTGCTCTGGTCCACATCGGCGGAGAGATTACCCGCGATGTGAGGCAACGCGACGTTAGCGATGCTGGTGTCGAGCACCTCCATGAAGGTGGCCAGCATTACGGTGACGGCAATCAGCCATGGATTAATGTGGCTTTCCGGCCTCGGATTGATCGGAGAAGAAGACACCCGGCGCTAACGACTTTATCGTATCAGGCGCGAGGTCCAGGCGATTTTTCGGCTTTCGCCCAAGCCAGCCGGATGCCCGGGCCAATCCTTCCGGATCGGGTTCGCCGAACCAAAAAATCGTTGCGGGATAACGGCTCAGCGCGGTGAAGGGCCGGCATGGGAACATAGAAGTTACCCCACATGACATCTGAAGAACAGAGCCGTCCTTTCCGGAACATAGCGATCATTGCTCATGTTGACCACGGCAAAACAACGCTGGTGGACGCCATGCTCAAGCAAAGCGGCATTTTCCGGGAGAACGAAGAAATAGGCGAGCGCGTGATGGATTCCAATGAATTGGAACGCGAGCGCGGGATCACGATTCTCGCGAAGACCACCGGAGTTCGCTACGGCACGATAAAGATCAATATCGTCGATACTCCGGGCCACAGCGATTTCGGCGGGGAAGTAGAGCGGGCATTGAAGATCGTGGACGGCGTTATGCTGCTGGTGGACGCGAGCGAGGGTCCGCTGCCCCAGACGCGCTACGTGTTGATGAAAGCTCTCGAAGCCAAGCTCACGCCGATTCTCGTGATCAATAAGATCGACCGGCCGGACGCGCGCATTCAAGAAGTGCTGAACGAAGTTTACGACCTCTTCATCGATCTCGGCGCCACGGAGGACCAGCTCGATTTTCCGATCATTTACACCAACGCGAAGGCGGGAATTGCCAAGCTCACGCCGGACGGCCCTTCGACTGACCTTCGCCCGCTTTTTGAAACCATCCTGGAGAGAGTGCCGCCACCGCACGGCGACAGCGAAGCGGCATTGCAGCTTCTGGTCGCCAATCTGGATTACAGCGAATATCTGGGGCGGCTGGCCATCGGACGCGTATTTTCCGGCACGCTGAAGAACGGCGATGATGTCACGATCGCCAAGCTCGACGGCTCATTTCACAACACGCGGATCACGAAGCTCTACTCCTTCGAGGGCCTGAAGCGGGTGGACGAGCCGGTGGGGCGCACCGGAGACATCCTCGCCATCGCCGGCGTCGAGGGTATCACCATCGGGGAGACGGTCACCAGTATTCTGAACCCGGCGCCGCTGCCGCATATTCAAATCGACGAGCCGACGATCGCGATGCTGTTCACGATCAACACGTCGCCGTTTTCAGGACGCGAGGGCCAATATGTCACGTCACGCAATCTTCGGGACAGGCTGGACAAAGAGCTATTGACCAACGTCTCCATTCGCGTCGAGGAAGCGGGCGGTCCGGACGCGTTCAAAGTGATGGGGCGCGGCGAATTGCAACTCGCCATCATCATCGAGATGATGCGCCGCGAAGGCTACGAATTGATGGTGGGCAAGCCGCAGATTATTACGAAAACGATAGACGGGAAGGTACAGGAACCGGTGGAGCGCCTGGTCATAGACTGTCCGGAAGCCTTCGTGGGCGTGGTGATCGAGAAGCTCGGCGGACGCAAGGGAAAGATGGACAAGATGGTGAACAACGGTTCCGGACGCGTGCGCCTGGAGTTCCTGGTGCC
>DASZXS010000025.1:0-76708 GCA_035545735.1 Bryobacteraceae bacterium
GGTTTGGACAAGCTGCTCCTCGTATTCGCCCTTGGGCTGGAGGTCCTCAAAGAGGCGGCGGCGCAAGGTCGTGTAGCTGGCGGTATCCTCGCCGGGGAGGATCACGGTTTGGCTGGTGAGTCCGTGGCGCAGGGCGTTGAACCGCGAGCGATTCTTGCCCTCCTCGGTTTTCGGCCCGGTGGAGTGGCGGGCATTGGCGCGATTCACGGCGGCGCGCGCGGCCTGGGTGGAAGCGGATGACATGGGAGATTCCTCGATCTCATCAGACACCCCGGCGGGCGGAAAGCGAGGCATGGGCCGGGTAAGTGGCGAGCATGGCGGGGGACATAAGTTTGGGGAGTTTGTGACTCGGGGGGGTGAACCTGATCCATTCAACGGTGGCTCGCTCGCCGAAGGACACTCCGCGTGCGGAACGCGAGACCTGCCGGCGAGGGCGGCCCGTTCGAGTTTGGGAGGTAGGGACCTAGCGGGCGACTTTCAGGACCCGCTTTCTCTTCCCCGACCTCAACTCGAAGCACACCGGCATCATCACGAAAATACGTAAATAGGCCCGTCTTTCGGGGAGAAATAGGCCGTGCCTCGATCGTGAATGTCGAAGAATGGAGATGCGCAGTTAATATATAGCCGTGGACAGTCGCGGCCTGTTCCGGCATGATCACAAGGCCATTCCCAAGCATGATCTGGCTGTGCGCCGCCCCGGTAGAATCCAAGTGTGCTCGCCGCAAGAGTATCGACGAAGTAGCCCAGTTACCGGACCGCCTTCGGACCAAGCCACCCTGTGCTGTTCCGAAAAATTCCGCAGCGAGCGGTTCTCCCATCGCTCCGCGGGCCGGTCTCTACGTCATGTCTCAGGCTTGGCGATCAAGAGGCATTTCGAGTCCGGAGACACTGAGCTTGGGTATCGTTGGTCCGGCCAAGGCTCCGCCACCGCTGCATGTTGCCAGCATCGATCAGCACTGCGCTCTTTGCGTTCGAACGGCCTCGAATGGCGGCAATCCATCGAGCGTTTGGCGACCATGTCGGAGCGCGCAAAGCATGAACTTTTTCGTGAGAATTCCGAGCCGGGCCTGGTGCACACCGTCCAAACATTCTCCCTTCGGGCCAAGTCAGGAAGTACCCGGCGAGACCGCCAACTTTCATGTTATGACCCGTGAAGGCGGCGGGCGCACTCACTTTGCCTTGTTGTCTGTGGCTTGACCCGAGAGCACGAACCCAGCCCAGTAGAAAGGGTCGTTCCAGGCGGGTTTGAACTGGCGCACGTGTTTTTGCGCCTCGAAGAAGGCTTGTTCCACAGACAGCTTCCGGCCCAGCCACCTGGCATAGAAGTCGTTCACAAACTCCATCGTGGCAGTCCGGTCAATATCCCATAGAGAAAGAATCTGCGCGCCCGATCCGGCTATCTCGAGCGCGCGACGGATTCCATACAGCCCTTCGTGGGTGAGCGTGACGCCCTGAGCGGTGGAACAGGCGGATATGAAGACCAACTCGGTGCCGCGGAGGTCCATGCCGGCGATTTCCAACGGACTGAGAATTCCATCCGCCACGCCGTTGGGACGGTCGGCACCTGCAAGCGCAATGCCCCCGGTGAGCATCGGCTCGATGGTGTCTTCCACGAGGCCTCCCATTTGATCAGGAACGTTGTCGAAAAAAGCGTGGCTGGCAATATGAAGAAAGCGCGGAGACACCAGCAGGCGTGCAGTCCGGGTGCTGGCGTCGTCGCGGGTGCGGGACAGGGCATCTGGGCGCCACTTCCGGATGTAATCCGGAAGGGTCGCGGTTTCGGTCACGGGGGTGTATGGGGCGTCACCCCTGTAATCGGGATCCGCAAGAATTACCGGGCGCGCGACTTCGGCAGGCGCCGCGGCCGGCGTGGGACGGCCCAGTTGCCTCATGCCGGAGACATAGCTAATCGAACGTTCCGCCCCGACGAAATTCTTGCTGGCATCGACGAGCGCAGAGAACGAAACCAAAGACAGCTCATGATCGGGAACGATGACCAGTCGCTTCGCCCCTCCGGCCCACTTCTCGATAGGATCCCACACCCGCGTGGCAAGGGCCCGGGCACGATCGAGGCGCTGCTGCGGATCGCTTGAAGACGGCTTCTCCAGCGAGTCGCGGAACTGGCGCGCCGCTTCGTCGATTCGGTCAGAGTCGCCCAGGGTCTCCGCGGCTACCGGCTTACCGCGCTGGATGATGTACACGCGATAGGCCCGCGTCCCTTGCAGGCGCTGGAATCTGACGAAGAGCAGAACGGCGGTGTTCTCATCGAGCCGGTTGCCGATTGCCGCCACGTCCGGAGCGGCGAGTTCGCCACCGACCGAGGGATGTTTCTGCAGGAGATCGCGCTCGATGTTGCGGCGTTCCGTTTCGAGCGCGCGAAGGCGATCCTCGTATCCGCTGCCGGACCGCCAGCGCGCACGAATCACAGCGGCGAGTTCCGAGCGGAGTTCGATCATGCGTCTGAAGCGAGCTGCATCATGACCAACGGCCTCGACACGCAGAAGGCGGGCGAATTGTGCGGTGAGGTCCTGCGCGAATCCTACGCGGCTTGCGGTGGCTACGATTGCCAGCTGACGGATGGCCGGTGAAGCGTCGCCATAGGTCTCATCGAGGGTTACAGCAGCGTCCAACTGGTCCGCCATCTGGCGCAACAGATCGATGATGCGCAGCTCGCTGCTGTCGTTGCTGCCAAGGCTCGATCGCAGAATGCGAAACGACAGTTCGAACGAGCGGCTCAGGGTGGCCACGGCGGCGTTGGTATCGCCGAGAGCTGCCTGCACGGTTGCCAACTCCGCGTCGATACCGGTGGTCAGCGTGGTGGCGGCGACTGGGCCCGAACCGAGTAGCGACCTTGCCATCACCAGGCGTTTGATGGCCGCCTGGTAGCGCTTGAGCGAAATATCGACGGCGGCGGCATCTTCGAGGACTCCCGGCAGGACCACGGAGGCTAGCGGGCTGCTCTGCGCACGATCGATGGCTTCCTTGAATGCAGCGTCGGCCTCGGCGAACTTTCCAGCGCGGTTCAGGAGTCTTCCGAGCTGTGTCAGTACCGAGAGCCGCGCAATGCCGGCCGCCGGCCCACGCAGTGCGGCGGACTCCGCCAAAGCCTCGCGCACATGCGCCAGCGCTTCCTCCGGCAACCCACGGACGCTGTCGATGTTGGCGAGAGTCTGCAGAACAGGCGGGCGGTTTTCATTCCCCGGCTTATACGCGGCGAGTGCGATCTGCATTTGCGCGTGACTGATCTTGTAGAGCCCAAGTTGCAGCGCGTAGCGGCCCAGATCGTAGTGAAAGATCGCAAGCTGGGGATCGCCGGGGGCAAGCCTAGACTGAGCGAGCCGCAGCGCCTCCGTGGCGAGCCAATAGGCCTGGCGCGGAGCGCCGCTCGCTTCCGCACTCAGTGCGTCCTTCTGTGCGGCGCGGGCTCCGGCAAGGCCTGGCAACGCACTGTAGCTGGTCGTCGTCTGTTGCGCTGATGACAGGAGCGCGCAGGCGAGCATCGCGGCTAAAGTCGAATCACGGCGCTTCATCATTTGGCGCCGAGGACCTTAATCAGGCGCTCGGCGGCGGCGCTGACGTCAGGCACCGCCAGCCCGACCACTGAGATGAGAGTCCGAAGTCTCAGCGTCACCGGTGGCTCAAAGGGTTTGCCCCAAAGGCTCTGTTGCGCAAGCTGGTCAAAGTAGGCGCTGGCCCAGTACTCGACGTCCTTGGGAGGAAGCCCGCTGAGGTCCAAGATGATTCTGTCCGATTTCTTCGCCGACTCGATGGGTTCAGGCACGGTTACCAGATAGGGTCCGGCGCGCAGCGCGGGGTCTATCATGTTTAGAAGCCGTCGCGCATGTGGGTAATCATACAGGGTGAGAACAGCGTCCGGGTCGTTCTCCTTCTTGGGCGGGTCCTTAACCGGCAGGGAAACAATATTTAGCTGCTTTTTCTCAAACTGCTTCTGCATTTCGCGCCAATCGAAGATGCGCCTCAGCAGAACCTCGATGGTCATTTTCTGCCGGTCCAGTGTGGCTTGAGTGGGTGCGGGCAACAGCAGGTAGGTGTAGGCGCCGTAGCCCGGTTTTTGCGATTCGGCGCTTCTCAACCAAATGCGCCCGGCCTCGGTGCCAGGGGAACCGTAATCGCTGCCGACCACGGCGATGCGGACAACACACGAAGCGGATTCGCCGTTGGTGGAAGTCATCGCAACGGTAGCTTCGAAGGTTCCGCGATTATCGAGCGCTGTCCAGCGGGCCGCCGCCGATTCCCTGGGCCGTGTGGGGACATCGCGCTGTATGACGCCGCCCGAGGCGGAGAATCTTGCCGTCGCCAGCGCGCCGCCGTTCCAATTCGCGAACACGTGAACAACGGCTTCGCGCCCCTCGACAACAATACCTGGATCCGGCATGCAGAAAACCTCCGCGGCGGAGACCGGATGCGGCAGGGCGGCGACCAGTATCAGAATGGCTACAACGGCTGGAAAGCGGTAAATTGGCGTCAACTCACGCAGCTCACTTTCTGGCGTTTGTCTTTATGCGGCGGTTTTTCGTGCCGGGAATCGCACGGTCCGGACTCTTCCTCCAGCGAGAGACCGCTTTTCGGAGGAGGAATAAGAAGGCGAGGCTGACCGCCGCCACGGCCAATGTCTCGGGCGGTTCGAGCCGCTCGTCTTTCGAGTAGAAATAGATCCACACTACCGTTGTCAAAACCAACGCCACAACAATCGAAAGATAGTGGCTCTTCATCGCAAGATCCTAGCGCTGGTTCCGCTTTGATCCCTTTGGATCCAGGAAGAACACTGGCTTGGCCGAGATGAGATCGAGCGTGAAGGTTCCGGTTTGGCGGGAATAGATCATAGTAGGTTTATCGCGCGCGAAGTCGGCCCCCCAGTAGGACTGACCGGTCGAGGGCCGGGCGGTTCCACCGTCACTCGTGATATAGACGCGCGCGTGACCCGGGTCGGGAAGGGCAAGGATCTTTTGACCATCCGAAGAGAAGCGCACGCCCGCGAGGGAGACACGATCGCCGTTTTCGGTAACATTCTTCTTCCAGACCGTCTCTCCGGTTGGAACGCGCGAGCAGATGAAGGCGCCGAAGCCACCCATTCCCAGCGAAGCGCCGTCAGGTGAGAGAGCAATGCCGAGGATCGGCCATCCGGCGGCGATATCGTTCACCGGCTCGGCGGTGGGCGTTTTCCAGATACGCGCGTGTCCGTCGGCGCTGCCGGTCGCAAACAAGGCGGCGTCTCGCGCGAAGGCTACAGCAAACACAGGTCCGCCGTGCTGCAGGGGCGAACCGATCAATTTTCCGCTAGCACGGTCGAACAGGCGCGCGGTGTTGTCCTGGCCTCCTGCAAGAAGGTAACGATTATCCCTGGATACGGCGATTGCGTGAACGGAATCCAGGAAGCCATCGAACGATCGAACCTTGTTGCGCGAAGCCAGTGAAAACTCGTCGATGCTCGAATCCTGTTTCGCCGCCACAATGGTTTCGCCGGCACCGGAACCGGCGAAAGCCAGCCATTTGCCGCCGCCCCGGTTGTAGAGCGGGAACGATAGGATGGCCGTGCCCGCGTGCACGTCGAACACCTGCGCGCTTTCGTCGATGTCGGGAAATTTGCGGGTGACCGCCGCGAGATAGTTGCCGTCAGGCGAAAAGACGAGGCTGACGAGCTCCACACCTTTGAGGGGCATCTGGTGGATGAGCGTCCCGCGATCCAGCTCATATGCAGAGATGACAATACCGCCGGTTGTCCTGCTTCCGGCAGCAGCGACTTCGGCATCGGCCGAGATTGCAACCCAGTCGGGCGCCATCGACTCTTCTTGCGCCGGCGCCGTGACGATGGCGAGCAGGACGAAGACGATTAGCAGAATCGAATTCCGGCGCAGCAGAGTGAGGCGGCTTCCGGAGGCCCAGCACATCATCATCGCTCCTGATTTCTTAGCAGTATACAGGAACAAACGGGCGATTTTCTCAGCTCAGCACTCTCTTCTGAACGAGGCGATCCGTGGTCAACTCCTTCAGTACCTTGTGAAGAAAGCCCACAAGTGAGGAGCACATCAAGCCGTGTGGCCAAAAGAGCTTCTTGTATTCGGATCCGGTTGGGCGCGGCTGACCGACCCGGCGCCGCCCAATTCGCCGTCTATCGCGGAGCGAGATGCGCGGGCGGGCGGGAGAATGTCAGAAACAGATTGAGCGCGAATAACGAAACCGCCAGCATTTCAAGCCCAGCCGAATAGGGCAAGACCCGCCAGGCAAACGAGGAATATCCTTCGTAGGCGGGGATCTCCGCCGTTACCCGCAGAAAACATCCCGCCGCCAGAGTGAGCAGCGAGAACAGCATCAGCCTCGGACTATACAGAACCTTCATGCCCCCGAAGGCCGGCAGCACTCTCTGCCCGATGGAAAAGACCATGGTGGCGATGAAACCCACCGTGAGCGCGTGCCGGGCCGCGCCCCAGATTCCGCCGCTGCGATCCGCCAGTGCGGCATATAGCCACAAACCGGAGGCAATCAAGAGCCAAACGTATGCCGACCGCACGAACCAGGGAAAACTGCGATGGACCCCTTCCGTCTTCGCCGGGCGCGGCGCCTTCTTCCAGACGTTCAGGGCAAGCGAAGCCATGACGGCGGCGGCGAGCAGCACTGCCGCCGAAAGGACCGTAGCGCCGAAGAAACCCGCGATCACTCCGGCCCACGAGCCGGCCAAAGCCGACAGGAGCAGCCGCGGGCGCGGAGCGTCCAAACCGAGAAACACCGGCAGCCAGCGGGCGTTAAAACCCCAAATGGCGGGCACAAGAAAGCACCATGTTTCGAGCGCCACCATGTGCTGGTCGAACGCGTGAGGCAAAGCCGGTTCGCTACCCGCCCAGGCGAGGTGCATCGATTCTCCCGCGTTCAGCACCAGGCAGCTCAGAAAACCGAACGTGGACGCCACCACCAGCCGCATCCAGATCTCCGGCTTCGGGCGCGCCCTGGTTTCGCCCGGCGCGGGGCGGTGTCCGGCCACGGTATAGAAGAACAGGAGGAACCCGGCCAGTTCCAGCAGCCCGGAAAGCGGCAGCAGGATCCTCCATTGCCACTCCGCCACGCCGGCAACCCACCGCAGCGTGATACCGGACGTCCACAACGCGTAGCACGTCCATCCGCGCGAGAGGGCAAAGGACTTCAAGCGGCCCATTTTCGACAGGGAAAAGAATCCGATCCCGAGAATGAACGTGCCGATCCAGCCAAAAATTTGTGCGTGGCCGTGCGCCTGGAGCCACGCCGGGCTCAAGCTTTCGAGCGTGTGCCGGCTGCTGATGGAAACCAGGTTCCAGACACCGAGAAAAGTTCCCGGCAGCAGCATGAACAACAGACCGGTGACGATGTAAGCGACCAGTAGCTTTTGCAGCCGCAGCTCCCGCCCGATGACTGCCGCCTGGTCCCCGGCGAGAGGCGGCTTCCCGCCCGTGGCCCTAGGAACGGGCAAGGGCAGTCTCTCCACGCTCTATGGCTAGAGCGCGCGGAAACAGGATGTTGTTTTCGAGATGCACGTGCTGGTGTAAGTCGTGCTCGAACTCGGCCAGGCCGTCATAAAGAGCCCGGTAAGTAGGACACGCATCGGCGGGCGGCTGATAGTTTCCCGACAGCGCCCGGATTTTCGAAGCCAGTTCGCCCGCGTCGTCGTGGTCCGCCAGCATCCGGCTGATGGGAGCCTGCACAGAACCGAACATCCCCAACGGCGGCGCGGTACCATCCACGGCCGCGGCTTCCATCCTCGCCAGAAACGGGAAGAGCATATTCTCCTCCTTCATCATATGCATGAACATCTCGTCCGCCATGGCCGCGAACAGCTCCTGGATGGTTTTCACCTCCGGGTGCGCGGTTTGGTGCGCATTCACCACCTTCTGCAGCAGGGACAGAAGGCGGGGCGATTCGGTTTTGACGTAGTTGTGATGCTTGTCTACGATGTAGCGGGACAACGCCCGCATTCCGGCTTCCCGCCAGTCTTTGGGGGCGCCGTCCGCCGGCTCTTCCACCGCCGCGAGTTTGCCCAGCACTTCTTCGAGAGGAGCGTTGACAAGCTCGCAGGCTTCGTGAAGCGGACGCTTTCCACCGCAGCAGTAGTCGATGCCAAACGATTCGAATACACGCGTGGTGCGCGGATTCTCCACGGCGATTTCACTGACGGTTCGATCTTTATTGGCCTTCATCTGGGATCACCTCCGCCTTCAGACTAGCGGCGGAAGCCCGGGAAAGCAGTGACTGAAGTCACTTTGCACAACGCCCGGCGGCTAGAGCATTTCGGCCAGTTCCGCCTCCAGCCCGGCGGTATCGAGCACCGTCAACTCACGCCCGTTCATGGCGATCAGCCCCTGCGCCTGCAGGCGGGCCAGGTTTCGTGACACCAGTTCCCGGACGGTGCCAATCTGCCCCGCGAGCTCCTGATGATTGGCGCCGAGGATAAATGTATCCCCCTCCGCGCGCGCCTGCCGCAGGATCCAGGAGATCAACCGGTGGCGCACGGTGCTGAACGACAACTCCTCAATCAGTCCGACGAGCCGCCGCAGGCGCACTCCCACAACCCGCAACACCTTCAGCGCGACCTCAGGATGTTCGAGACAGACGGCTTGAAAATCCTTTCGCGAGATGAACAGCAGTTCCGAAGTCTCAATGGCGGACACGGAGGCGGGATAGACGCCGCCGTCGAAAACGGGAAGCTCGGCGATGGAAGTGACCGGCCCTTCGATGGCAAGCACCTGCTCACGGCCGTTCTTCGATGTTTTGAAAATGCGCACCCGGCCCGCGGCGACAACATAGAGCCCGGCGCAATCCTCACCCTCGGAAAACAGCATTTCGCCGGCGCCGCAGGACCGGACGCTGGTGCGGTTCGCCAGCGCTTCCAACTCGGCGTCCGTCAATCCCGAGAAAAGTTTCGTTTTATGGAGAACGTCAATCAGGTAGGCGCTGGAGGGAGACATGGGCAGTTGTAACCTCCAGGATAGCCTGCCGTCATTCGTGCCTGAGCGCGAGCATTGGGTCCACGCGGCGGCGGCGGCGGCGATGGCGAACACGACCACTGCGCCGGCATAACGAAGGTCCAGCCCCACGCGTCACGCGCTGCTTCAGGCAATCGCAGAGGGCCGCCGGGATCGCTACGGTCAAGCCGGTCTATTCGGCGCGCAACGCGTCCACCGGATTTACCAACGCCGCGCGCCGCGCGGGGAGAAAACTCGCAAGCAGCGCACACGCGCCGAGCACTATCGCGACTCCGGCAAGCGTCGGGGCGTCCCACGAGCGAGTGCCCACGTAAAGCATCCCTTGCATAAAACGCCCCGCTCCCACGGACAGAAGCAGGCCGGCCGCGATCCCCAATGCCGTGAGCCAGCCGGCCTCCCGCAGGATGAGACGGTACACCGCGCCGGGATTTGCTCCGAGGGCCATCCGCACGCCGATTTCGCGCGTACGCCGGCTCACCGAATAGGCGACCACGCCGTAGAGCCCCGCAATGCTGAGCAGCAGGGCGATCGCGGCGAATCCTCCGACCAGCCAGGCGGAAGAACGAGGCAGGTACGTCGAATCGGAAATCAGGCTATCCATCGTGGCCTCGTGCGCGGTGAGAATTTCCGGATTGATTCGCCGGATTACCGCGGCAAGAGATGGAAAGAGAAATTCGGGAGCCTGCGCGGTCCGCACCGCCAAATTGAAGGACGTTCCGCCGGCCTGATCGAACGGCAGATAGAGCGCAGGCTGGTTGCGGCTGCCCACCTGACCCTCCTTGATGTCAGCCACGATGCCAACGATCTCGATCGGCACGGGCGGCGTGGTGAGGAAGGAGAGCTGTTTTCCGATGGGATCCTCGGAGGGGAAGTAATGCTTCGCATAGGCCTCGTTGATAATGGCGACACGAGGCTTCGTGAGGTCCTCCCCTTCACGGAAATAGCGTCCGCGAATCAGCTTGGCTCCGATGGTCGAGAAATAGTTTGCGCTTACGTCTCTCTCAGGCATTTCATCGTGCTCGCCGTGCCAGGGACGTCCCAGAATGCGCACCCAAGTGGTGTCGCCCCAGCCGTGGATGGGAAGGTCGCTCGTAACCGCAACGGACTCCACGCCGGGCAGCGCACGCACCTTCTCCGAAATTTCACGCGCGAGCGCAATCCCTTGCTCATTCTTGGGATAGCTCGCCTCGGGCGCCGCCACGAGAAGCGTTGCCAGATGGTCCGGACGCAATCCGGTATCAACCTGCAGAAGACGATAGAGGCTCTTACCGAGCAGCCCCGCGCCCACCAATAAAACAATGGCGGTCGCCAGTTCCACCACCACCAGCTTTGAGCCGAGACGCCGCCAGGTATTTCCCGCGGAACCCCGGCTGCCCTCCGCCAGTCCTTCTCTCGTTTCGGCCGAAAACAGATGCACGGCCGGGGTGAACGAGAATAACGCGGCCGCCAGCAAAACCACGGTTCCGGCGAACAGGAGAACACGTGAATTCAGCGCCAGCCCCATGAGGAACGGCATTCTATCGAGCAGCCACGACGGGATCAGTTTAAGGAGGATTTGTACCGTCCAATGCGCGAGTCCCAACCCGGCCGCACCACCGATCGCCGCGAGCAGCACTCCCTCGGCGGCGAATTGGCGCAGCAGGCGCGCTCGCGAGGCCCCCATGGCAATGCGCACCGATATCTCGCGCTTCCGGCTTTCCGACCGCACCAGCAGCAGTCCGGTGACATTCACAGCGGCGATCGCCAGCAGGAGCACGGCGCCTCCGAGCAGCACCAGAAGAATCTCGCGGACCTCTCCGTGGATTGCTTCCGCCAACGGCAGCAGCGACGCGCCCTGATCACGGTTATCGGCGGGGTATTGCCGTTCAAGTTGCCTGGCGATAGAAACAACATTGGCGCGAGCCGTCTCTATCGAAACACCGTCCCTGAGCCTGGCCACCCCGTAGAGGCTGTGGCAGCTTCGCCGCAGGTCACATTCACTGGCCGCGTGAATCGTCGTCCAGTATTGCGCGGCCCCTACCGGCGCAAAATGAAAGTCTTCCGGCAGAACGCCGATAATCACGTGAGGAATTTCATTCAACCTCACGGTCTTGCCGATGACGTCCGCCCTGCCGCCGTATCTTTGCTGCCATTCCGCGAAGCTCAGCAAAACGGTGTGCGGCGCCGAAGGCAGATCTTCGCCGGGATAGAAGCCGCGGCCCAGCACGGGAGATACCCCAAGGGTTTTCAGGAAGCCGTCGGTCACACGGGCTCCGGTGGCCGGCGTAACGCCGGAGGGAGTGCTCAAGCTGTATCCCCTACCCCCGTAAGCGTCAAAGCCGGAAAAGACCTCGTTCATCTTTTTCCAGTCGAGATAGTCCGGATAGGAGAGATTGCTGTGCTCGAACATCGGCACGGCTTCGTACACGGCTACCAGGCGGTTCGGATCACGGTACGGCAAAGGCTTGAGCAACGCGGCGTCGACAAACGCGAAGATCGAAACGCTGGCGCACAGACCCAGGGCGATCATCAGAATGGCCGTCGCCGTGAAGGCCGGGCCGCGGCGCAACTGCCGGGCCGTGAAGCGAAGGTCTTTGAGCAGGTTCTCAAAAACCGGCAGAGTGGCGCGGTCGCGGTAGGCCTGGCGCGCGGATTCCATGCCACCCAGTCTGGTCAACGCGTCGCGCCGGGCCTCGCCGAGGCTCATGCCCGCGCGCACATTGTCTTCCATGTGCATCTGAAGGTGCGCGTTGAGTTCATCGATATGATCCCGCTCGCGCCGGGCACTGGGCACGAGGCCGGCAAGACGCACGATCCACGCGCGCAGGCGCTTCATACTCCATCCTCGGAGGGTGACAGGAAGCGGGAAAGAATCGCCGTTGCCTGCCGCCAGTCCCGCGAAGCCTTCTCGAGCTGCTTCCGTCCGGAACGGGTCAGCTTATAGAACCTGGCCTTCCGGTTGTTCTCCGAGAAGCCCCATTCCGAAGTGATGGAGCCCTCCTGTTCCAGTTTCAAAAGCGCCGGATACAGCGTTCCATAGTTGAGTGAAAGGAGATTGCCGCTGGTCTGCTCGATGCGTCTCGCGATCCCGTAGCCGTGAACCGGCCCCATCGCCTCCAGCGTCTTCAAAACCATCAGGGCCAGCGTGCCCTGCCAGACATCCGTTTTTTCGTTCGACTGCTCGCGCATTTAGCCCTATTGTCTTCCCATAGGTAGTCTGCCATACCTTGTATGGGGAAGCAATAGGGAGGGCGCCGGCGCGCCGGCTAACTTAGTACCTCGGGACCGAAGGATCGATCTCCAGGCTCCAGCGGTCGATGCCGCCGGCCATGCTCTGGCAGCCCTCTACGCCCTGCTGGCGCAGCCAGTTCACTACGCTCAGGCTGCGCACGCCGTGGTGGCAGAAGACTACTAACGTACCTTCATCGGAGAGCGCGTCCAGGTGCTGCAACGCGGCCGGAATGGAACCCATGGGAATCAGCTCCGATCCGTCGATGCGGGCCACGGCGAACTCCCCCGGCTCCCGCACATCGATCAAAGTCAGCTTCTCGCCTCGCGCCTGCCGTTCGCGAACATCGCGCGGCGCTACTTCCATATCGATCATCGCGAGGCCCTCTGCGCGAGAAACCATGCCTGGCAATTCCGCCCGCCGGTTTTCGATTTCGAAGTATAGCTGCCGTCGCTGTTCATGTGCCGGGCATTGGCTTCATCGTGCAGATAGGCATTCAACACCTCATCCGACAGGCGTTGGATGAGCGCCGGCCTTTCCACCGGAAAGAGCACTTCGACGCGGCGGTTCAGGTTGCGCGGCATCAGGTCGGCACTCCCCAGGAAAATCCGCGGAACGCCGTTGTTATGGAAATAGAAAATCCGGCTGTGTTCGAGAAACCGTCCCACGATGCTCACGACGCGAATATTGTCGCTTACCCCCGCGATTCCGGGCCTCAGGCAGCAGATGCCGCGCACAATCAAGTCGATCGATACGCCCGCCCCGGAAGCTTCGTAAAGCAAGCGGATAAGCGGCGCGTCCTCGAGCGCATTCATCTTAAAAATGAGCTTGCCCGTTCCGCCATTCCGTTGGATGTCAATCTCGCCGCGAATCAGTTCTTCCAGGCGCTGCCGCATGTTGACGGGAGCCACCAGCAGCTTCCGATAGTGATTCTTTTGCGAATACCCGGTGAGAAAATTGAATAAATCGGTTGCGTCCGCGCCGATTTGCTCGTCGCAGGTAAACAGGCCGAGGTCCGTGTAAAGCCGCGCCGTGCCCGGATTATAATTTCCGGTCGCCATATGCACGTATCGGCGGATGGCATCGCCTTCGCGCCGGACAACCAGCGCCACTTTGGAGTGGACCTTCAATCCGATAAGACCGTATACGACGTGTACGCCCTCGCTTTCCAGCGCTCGCGCCCATTCGATGTTGCTCTCCTCGTCGAAGCGCGCCTTTAGCTCCACCAGTACAGCAACCTGCTTGCCGTTCTCTACCGCTTCGAGCAGGGCCGCGACGATCGGTGAATTACGCCCCAGCCGGTACAACGTCATCTTGATGGTCAAAACGTCCGGATCGCGAGCGGCCTTGCGCAGAAAGTCGACCACGGGCTGAAAAGAATCGTAGGGATGATGCAGAAGCTGATCTTCCTGCCGGATCACCGCGAAAATGTCGTCGTCCTTTGTGCCCATGCCAGCGGGCGTTTGGGGTAAAAAGGGTTTCTCGCGCAGATCGGGACGGTCGAGCGCCGTCAGATGACGCAGGCGGCTCAGGTCCAAGGGTCCGCTGACATGATAAATGGCCGGCGGGTCCAGCTCCAGATTGCTCGCGACGATTTCGACCATCGCGTCAGGCATCGCCGCGTCCACCTGCAGGCGCACGGCGTCGCGAAAACGTCTCTGCCACACCGCTTCCTCGATCGTCTCCAGCAGGTCGTCGGTCTCCAGTTCCTTGATCGCCACCTCGGCGTCCCGCGTGACGTGGAAAGGGTGCGCCTGAAGAATGTCGAGGCCGGGGAAAAGATGATGCAGGTTGGCGATGATTAATTGCTCGATCCACACAAACCTGCCGGCGCGCTGAGAGCTGATATTTCCGTCCGAAATCGCGCCTACGACCAGGAACTGCGGAATCGTGTCCGGAACCTTCACCCGGGCGAAATGCTCCGTGCCCGAAGGATCCCGGACCGCCACCGCCAGGTTCAGGCTGAGATTCGAAATGTGAGGGAACGGGCGGCCCAGGTCAAACGCCAGCGGGGTCAGCACCGGGTATACCTTGTCCAGAAAAAATGCGTCCAGTTGGGCTCGCTCCGCAGCGGACACCGAGGCCAGATCCACGATATAGATACCAGCGCTCTCCAACTCGGGCAGCAATTCCTGGCGCAAGCTGCGGTATGCATCCTCCATCAACTCGCCGACGCTCTGCCGGGCAGCCTGGAGGACCTCGGTGGGAGTTCGCCCGTCCGCCCCGCGGTCCAGCACCTTGTTTTCTATCTGCTGCATCACGCCGGCCAGGCGAACCATGAAAAACTCGTCCAGATTCGAGCCGAGAATGCTAAAAAATTTGAGGCGCTCGAGCAGCGGATTATGCGGATCCCGCGCTTCTTCGAGGACCCGGCGCTGAAACCGGAGCAGGCTTAGCTCACGGTTGAGATAGAGCCGAGGATCATCAAGATCTCCATCCTCAAAGGGGGCGCCCGCAACGGATGCTTTCACCGCGTCGGCCATAGGTGTGCCCTCCAGTTTAGCCGCAGCCGTTTCCTCATCGCTAGTCGAAGGCCGAGAATTCATTGCAGTGTAACAATATTCCCGGCCGCCGCGCGCCGCGTGCCCTCCAGCGTATGCTCCATGGATTCGCGGGGAAACTTCTTCACGAAATCCCGTAGCAGCCACCCCAAACCCAGCGGGATATCGCGCGACAGCGAAAGGGCGCGGCATTCAGCGATCACGCCGCCCGGCGTCTCTTCGAGCTTCCAGTAGGAATTCAAGGTCCACAGAAATCCGTAGCTGTCTTCGGGCGAGGTTTCCTGCCCATTTTTCACCTCGGAAATTCGAGTGGAGCGGGAGATGATCCGAAGCCGCTTGCCGCTTTCGGGCTGATAGTGGATGGAATAGTAGCTATTCAGAACCACCGTGAGAATCTGCTTACGGTATAACTGCAAAAATACCCGGAAATCGTTCCCCTGCCGCGAAAGAAGCTTGGAATCGGTCACGTCAGGCTTGTAGTAGACCTTGTAATTGGGATAATCCTGAAGAATTTGCGCCGCCCTCTCCAGGGTGCACGGCAGAAGAGCCGCTCCGTACCAATCCTGAATCTGGGCATCCGGAATTTCGAGGGGCTTGCCGTTTTCCATCTGATGCCGCGCGCGCACCACGGTCTCGCCGGCCATTACGCGCCTTTTCGCGGCGGGGTCGGACTCGAGGTCGAGAAACGGCTGCGCGCGCTGGAAATCCGACTCCACGGACGCGGCGTAGCGGGCAAATGCCTGCCCGGTGCGCGGCGTCAGGGTCGCGGCAGCGGCGGCCGTCAATGCGACACCGGCAATCCAGAGTTTATTCACGCCATGTGTCCAGAAACTTCCGATCAATCTCCACCTGGTAGGCGCTGGCGAGCCGGTTGGTCTCGTTCGCCATACCGGCCACCGCCGCCAGTTCGTGAAACATCTCCGGAGTCATGCCCGCCTTACGCGCCGCGGCCGTATGGGAGGCAACGCAATAGTTACATTGGTTGCTGATGCTGACCGCGAGGTAAATCATCTCCTTCGTGCGGGCATCCAGCGCTCCGGGCGCCATGATCTCCTTGATACTTTCCCAGGTGCGCCGGAGCGTAACCGGATCGTGCGCCAGGGCCTTCCAAAAATTGTTGATCCAATCCGTCCGCCGGGTGGCCATTATGTCGTCATAGACGGCCCGGACCTCGGGAGCAGCGTCTTCATACTCGATCGGGTCGAACAGCGCCATATCTACAATTATGAGCGCCTATAATAAAACCTGTCGCGGCTGGCAGCGGGTTTGGCAGTGGCGCTTTTCGCGGTATCGGCAGCCGGAGCAAGCACCACCGAGGTAGCCCAATGGGAAGCGCTAGCCAGGCGGAAACTCGCCGCGCGCGACGCCGCCGGCGCGCTCGCGGCCTATCAAAAACTCGCCGGGATGGAGCCGTCCTCCGCCGTCTACCAGGACCAGATCGGGTTTCTCCTGGCGGCGACCAACCGGACCTCGGACGCCATCCCTTACCTTCGCCGGGCCACCGCGCTCGACCCGAAACTGGCGCAGGCGTGGTTCCACCTGGGCGCTGCCCTCTGGCTCGAAAAACAGGCCGGACCAGCGATCGAAGCGCTGCGCAAATCGGTCGAGCTGGCGCCGGATCGCGCGGAGTATCGCTTCCGTCTTGGTTCCGCCTATTTGGACACCGGCCAACTCCGCGAAGCCACACCGCACCTTCAGGCCGCGGCGCGCCAGCTCTCCGCCGACGCCAGGGTCTGGGAGACGCTGGGCGTGGCGTATCAACGGCAGAACCGGTACGCCGAGGCCAAGGAAGCCTTCCGGCGGTGCCTCGCGCTCAGCCCGGGCAACGTGGATGCGCGCAACGGTTATGGCTCGGCTCTGGTGAAGACCGGCGATCCGGAAGGCGGACTTCGCGAGTTTCGCAGGATTCTCAGGCAGGATCCCAACAATTTGAACGCCCTGGTCAACCTGGGGTATGCCTACATCGGCGCGGGCGACATGCAGGAGGCTATCCGGGAGCTTTCGAAAGTGACCGTCTCGCACCCCGATCTGGCGGGAGCACACTACGACTTAGGCGTCGCCTACAAGCAGACCGACGATCTAAAGAATGCCCGGAAGGAGCTCGCCAGAGCGGTGGATCTCGAGCCATCGCTTGCGGAAGCGCATTACACGCTGGCGCTCGTCGAAATCGACGCCGGAGATCCGGCGGAAGCGGTACGGCAGCTACGCGCGGCGGTCAGGGAACGCCCCGGATATGCCGAGGCGTGGTATCACTTAGGCATCACCTTGAAGGATCAGGGTGACGTCCCGGGCGCCGTGGACGCCCTCCAGCATTCGGTCGCTCTCGACAGCCATAACGCCGGAGCGTTCAATACTCTCGGCCTGCTGCTCCGCAAGCAGGGCGATAACGGAGGCGCGAAACAGGCGTTCGCGAGAGCAGCGCAACTGCGGCAGGAAGAAGAGCGCGAAAAGGAACAGCGGCTGAGCCGGGGCGCGGCGCGCGAAAAAAAAAAATGACGGAATGAAAGGGAGATCAGGCGATGAACTTCTCAGACTTGCACCGGCGTGAATTCCTAAGCAGCCTGGCGGCCTTAACGGTATCGGCCGGCCTGCAGCCGGAGACACGCGACGGAGTCATCTATCGGAACTTCGGCGGGACGAAGGAACGGATATCGGCGATTGGACTCGGCGGATACCACATCGGCGTCCCAGCGGAAAACGAAGGAATCCGCCTCATCCGGGCCGCGCTCGACCGCGGCATCAACTTCCTCGACAACTCCTGGGACTATCACGACGGAGGCAGCGAGGTATGCATGGGGAAAGCCCTGCGCGATGGATACCGCAAGCGGGCGTTCCTCATGACGAAGTACAACGGGCGCACGCGCGACTCGGCGGCGGCGCAAATCGACGATTCGCTGCGGCGGCTCCAAACCGACCATATCGATCTGATCCAGTTCCACGAGAACATCCGCATGTCGGACGCGGACCGGTACTTCGCGCCCGGCGGCGCTCACGAGGCCGTGATGGCCGCCAAAAAGGCGGGCAAGGTCCGCTACATCGGTTTTACGGGGCACAAGGACCCGGACATTCATCTGCACATGCTGGACGCCGCGGCAAAGAACGGCTTTCACTTCGACGCCTGCCAGATGCCGCTGAACGTGCTGGATTATCACTTCCGAAGCTTCGCCCACCGGGTTGTGCCGCGGCTGGTAAAGGAAAAAACGGCGGTGCTGGGAATGAAGCCGCTTGCCTTCGGCATGGTGTTCAAGGCGGAGGGCGTCGATGCCGTGGACTGTCTCCACTACGCGTTGAACCTGCCTTCGTCCGTAGTGATCACCGGCTGCGAGTCCATGGAGCGCCTCGACCAGGCATTCCAGGCGATGAAGACCTTCCAGCCAATGAGCCAGGCTCAAGTGGAAGCTCTAACCGCGAGAACGAAGGAAGTGGCGATGAGCGGGCGGCTGGAGCGCTTTAAGACCTCGGAAGACTTTGACGGAACCACTCACCATCCGTCTTCGATGGGCTAAGGACCGTCCGGCCGGGTCCGGTCGTAAACGAGGTTTACCGGAGACGGGCCGAACGATGGCCAAGTGACCAGGGGGACCTGGCCGTCGCCGGGCTTTGAAAAATCACACACGCCGTCCGGGAATATAGCGCGCAGCCGATCCAATTCGCCCGCGCTAAAGACGGTCCGATAGTCCCCCGGGGCGACCGGCTTGAGCTGGCATTTGAGAATATCGGCGGCTAGCGGCCCGCCGGCTTCCTTGCGTGGATTCGAGTATACCGGGTACCGCTTACTGCATTCCGAAACAGGCTCCGTGGTGAACGGAAGCGGATCGGCGACAAATTGCGATCCGGCGTAGCACCCGTCGGCCGCCCCCGCCGGCTTGGCGCGAAGCACTTTCGTACGTTGGGACGCCGGCGAGTTGTCGGCTTTCCAGCCTGCCATCCAGTGGTCGAAGATATCCTGCGCCGCCGCGCGCGACGCCTTACTGCGCCACATGACCAGATTCGCCGAATCGCCATTGGCCTTGCGCAGCCGTTCCCGGAGCGCGAAGTGAAACCAACCGTAGTGATAGCCTTCCGTTTCCCTCGAAGTTGCGTCGTCCACGATCGGAATGGCGGCCAAGCCCCCCTTTCCACTCAGCGTCAGCCCACCCGCGTAAGCGCGGCGGATCGCGCCGGCATCTCCCACGGTACGGGACGGGATGTAGTTGCTGTCCGCATCCACGCCCCCGATTTTCTCGTTCAGATCCAGAAATTGCTCTACGGTGATACTGCCACGGTTCAAGGCATTCAGGCCATACTGGACGCCCGTATTGTCGTATGGCCGCAGGGCGGCGCCGGTGATCGGATTCACTCCGTAAACATTCTTCGCCGCGTCGAAAATCGTCGGACGGGCTCCCTTCGGATTGGTCACCGGATCGTAGCGGAGCGCGGGCGGAACCGCGGTGTTCCAAACACCCGGCGCGTAGCCTTGGATGTCCGGACGGCCCGGCGTGGGGTCGGTCCGCTGCGCCTGGTTCGCCGCGTCTATCATCGCTTTCATTCCCGCATAGCCGCCGATCTCAACCTGCTGCCGCTCCGTGAATTTACCGGGACTCGTTACCGTGAAATAGTGCATCAACAGATGAGTATCCAGCCCGGCCATGGCGATGGACAGCGCATCGGGAAATGTCGCCTGAATCCATACGCCGTCGATCAAGCCCGGAAATGCGTCGGCCACCTGGAGGCTGGTATAGGCGCCTCCCGATCCGCCGGTGCTGATGGTCCAGTCCGGCGGCCCGAAGGTTTCGATGAAGTGCTCTTTGCCCATCATCGTGGCCTCACCCGCCACGACGGGATTGCAGTTGTTCGCGGTGTGGTTCAGCGTGTTGGTGAAAAGAGCATAGCCTTGGCCGAGCCGCGTTCTGTCGAGCACGCTCACTCCTTCCGACGCGCCTTGTATATACCAGCCGCCCGGGCATCCATGTCCATGGACCGCGACCAGGCGGCGATTCCATCCCTTAGGAGGATGGAACGGACTCACCGGCGGGTCGGAAGTAGGGTCGTGCAGCACGGCGTTCTGATAGATCCCCCGGTCCATGGTGCCGGTTTCCACACGCACGATGAAGTTAACCGTATCGCCGCGAAGCGTCGTTGTGACCCCCATGTCGGCCGGTAACGATTTCAAATCGGGCAGCGGTTTGAACTCGTCCTTCCCGTCCGGCAGGTAGACGTATTGAACCACCGTGCGCGCGGAACAATTTGCGTCGAGCGGCGGCCCCAGCGTGGTTCCGTCCGGAAGGTGGAACTCATCCGTTTGGCACACGAAGGGCTCTTGCGGAGGGCCGGAGAACACCGGCCCGGTGACGGGGTAATTCGTCACTTCCAGCGATGCCGCGCCCGCCCGGATTTCATTCTTCCCATTGGCAAGCCCGGTTACCAGCCCCACGAGTGTGCCCGGCGCGGCTCCGGGGTGGAACGAGCTTGCAACATCCCTGCCGTCCACCGTGATGGGGAAAGGTTCGGGGGCCGGGGCGCCCGCTCCGGCGGTGATCCCGACCAGAACGTCGCCGCCCGTGACGCGCGCGGGATTCGTGGACAGGGTCTCGATTCGGACCTGGGCCGTCGCAATGGAAGCCGCCAGAAGAACGGATACTATCGAAACTTTCACGCTTCCTAGAATAGATTCCCCGCTACCTGTTCGGCTGCCCGGCAGACCGTTTCTATTAACTCCTCGCGCTTCGCCACTGCGCCGGACGAACTCAGACGCACCGTAAAAGCCTGCTTGCGTACCCGGCCCACCACCTGCTCCGACACCTTCCCGCTCTCGCCGCC
This sequence comes from Bryobacteraceae bacterium, assembly GCA_035545735.1. Lineage (GTDB taxonomy): Bacteria > Acidobacteriota > Terriglobia > Bryobacterales > Bryobacteraceae > JAJYKC01. The sequence goes on from DASZXS010000025.1 coordinate 20,478, forward strand.
GTAGCTGCACACGAAGGCTTCGTTCCCGATGCCGCGCAACGGAACCGCGCCGGCTCCGCAGGAAGGCGTCTTCGCGGCATCGAGCGTGGTCACGTCAATCCACAGATCGAGCCTCTCCGCCCCGCGCGTTCCGGAGAAATCGCAGCTACCGCCCTCACCTTTCTTCACTACCGACGCCTGCACGGCGGTCTTCAGATAGCCGGCAGCGGATGCCGCGTTCATCCACTCACAGCCTTCCTCTCCAGCGAATGCCGGCGGCCCAATCATCAAGGCAACGAGAAGAAACGTCCGCGCGCGCATCACGCCTTTCGCGCCGCTCGAAGCTTTTCGGCCTTGAGAATCTTTCCACCCTCTTGAATTACGTACAGATGGTTTGCTTCCAGGTCTTTCAACCGGTCCACCTGCCCGCTCAGCCAGCGGATCTCCACCAGATCCGCTTTCTCGGCTTCGTTCAACCCGAAATGCATGCGCATATCGTTTTGCGAAAAATAGCTGCCGCCGCTCCGCAATTCATCCACTTGCGACAGGGGCCTGACGGACTTCGGACCGGTGCGGGCGGAAACAATGACGCGGCTGCCAATCCCACTGCGATTGGACTTAACTCCCACCAGCTTGATCTTGATCCAGTTCCGTTTGAGGGTGGAATCGCAGCGCAGCAGTTGCGGAATGGCATTCACGCAGTTCACGGCAATGTCGATATCCCCGTCGTTGTCGTAATCGCCAAAAGCGCAGCCGCGCGCCGGCGCATTCTCCAGAATGCCCGGGCCTCCCTTTTCGGTGACCTCTTCAAACCGGCCGTTTTGCAGGTTGCGATAGAGATATTTATGCTCCGCGTATTTCAAGTCTGCATTCGAGCGGTCCACCTCGGGGTAGACGTGCCCATTCGACATCAGGATATCGAGCCATCCGTCGTTATCCATATCGAAAAAACCGACGCCCCATCCGAGCAGCCGCGTGTTGACGCCAAGTCCGCTCGGATAGGTGCGGTCTTCAAAATTTGCGCCGCCGATGTTGGTGTACAGCGAGTCGGTGTCTCCGGCAAAATTCGTCTTCACCACGTCGAGATTCCCGTCGCGATTGTAATCGCCGATGGAGACGCCCATGCCGGCCTGCGGCTTCCCCTCCGGCGATAAGGCCGCTCCGGATTCCACGGCGATGTCCTGGAACGTACCGTCCTTCTGGTTTTGATACAGGGTCGCCGTGCTGGAGTCGTTGGCGACATAGATGTCCGGCCAACCGTCGTTGTCCAGATCGGACGCGGCGACGCTGAGGCCGTATGTGCCTCCGGTTTTCCAGATCCCAGCCTTCTCGCTGACGTCGGAAAACGTTCCGTCCCCGTTGTTGTGATAGAGAAAATTCTTCGCGCCTTTTAAGCCTGGCGGACCACAGGCGACCAGTAGCCCTTTGTAGGTGCACGGTCCGGCCTCCGGCGGCGGCGCGGTCTTCAAATCGAAATCGACGTAGTTTGCGACAAACAGATCCAAATGCCCGTCGCGATCGTAATCGACAAACGTACAGCCGGTGTTCCAATGCGTCTTCGGCCCGGGCTGAATCAGGCCCGCCTCTTTGGTGACATCGGTGAAAGTTCCGTCGCCGTTGTTACGATAGAGCGCGTTTTGACCATAGTAGGTGACAAACAGGTCCTCGCGGCCGTCGTTATTGTAATCGCCGACGCAGCAGGCCTGGCCCCAGCCGGTCCGGTGCTCGAGCCCCGAGCCGGCCGTTACGTCGGTAAACGTGCCATCCCGGTTGTTTTTGAAAAGGCGGCAATGCGGCTCTTTGCCGTGGGCAAACCCTTCCAGCCGCCAGCCATTCACCAGGAAAATATCCAGCCAGCCGTCGTCGTCGTAATCGTAGAACGCCAGGCCGCACCCGGTGGTTTCGAGAAGGTACTTGTTCTTCCCCTCCCCACCATAGATCGTCTTCACCGCCAGCCCCGCTTCCTTCACCACATCGACGAAGCGGACTCCCAGGGGCGTTCCTTCGATGGGGGACTTGGGTCCAGGCGGCGGAGCCTTGGGCTTCGCGTCGTAACTGCGTTCTATCGGACCCGCTAGTTTCTGCGGCGCCGCCAGAGCCAACAGTTCGGCCGCGGGTAAGACGAGAGACGTCCGGCTCAAAGAGCCGAGAAAGCGCCGGCGATTTATGTCCATAATTTCACTCCCGGCCCGCTCCTCACCGCGATCCTTTCGCCGAGAGCGGCCGTGTAAGGCCGGTGTGCATGTGCCATGGTACGCTTTCCGTCGACAGCTCGGGATGCTGGCGTAAGTAATCCAATGAATACGTGGGGGCGCCAGGGTCCACTTTTCGGGTTTCGTACTCGGCCATCTGCCGGGCCGCCTCCTGCTTCATTCCGCTGCGCCGGTAGAGAATCGCGAGGTTGTAGTGCGCCGCCAAATCGTCCGGATCGATGGCTTGCAGAGCTTCGAACTGCGCGCGCGCCTCGTCGTACCGGTGCTGCTGGTAGTAGGAAATCCCCAGCTCGCGCCGCGCGTCGCGCGATTCCGGGTACTGGCGCACCACCTCTTCGAAATCGGCAATCTCGGCGGCGGAGTGTCCCTCGCGGCGGTCCACCAATCCAAGATAATAAAGCGCGCGCGCATTCCCCGGCTTTAACGACAACGCTTTCACCAGGCTGCCCCGCGCGAGGCTGTACTTCTCCCATTGAATGTTCGTCAGCGCGGCGTTGGTGTAGCCGTCCGCATAATCCGGCCGGAGTTTTTCCACGTGCGCGAAGGCCCCGGCCGCTTCGGCGTATTGGAGTTGATCCAGGAGCGCGATGCCGAAATTGTTCCAGCGCATCCAGTCCGGATTGTCCGCCGGGTCCGGCGTCCCGGCCGGATTCGCGCCCAGGTTCAACGTCCGGCTGCGCGAGGCGAGTTCCACGAGCGGGTAGAGGGGATGATCCGGCCCAAAAACGTTGTTGAGATAGCTCTGCCGCAGATGCCGGTAGTTCACCTTCGCAGTAATCGTCAGCGGCCCTTTGGCGCCCGGCGGAATCTTGAACTCATACCGCACCAGCGCCGACCGGCCCGCCTGAATCGTGTTGTCATACGCGACCGAATGAATGGTCCAGACCATGTGGTTGTCGACAAACGTCCCGTAGAGATTCACCGGCCGGTTTGTGAAAGTGTGCGCCCGTTCGTCGAGAGTTCCGTCCGGCTTCAGAAAACCGCTATGGTAGATTTCCTCTCCGCCGGCGTCCTTTACGATGAATTCCACCCACCCTTCATAGAGGTCGCGGACTTCCGGAATCAAAGAATGACCGATCCCGCGGTTTTGAATCACCACCATCGTCTCCACGGTGTCGCCCGCGGCCAAGCGGAAAGGCGTGGTCCCGAGGGGCGCGAACAGCGCGTCACCGTGGTTCCGCACGATTCCGAAGAGATCCACATTCAGATAGCCGCCCGTCTGTAGAAACTCGGTGGTCTTTTGAAGCTGCTCGGTGAACCCATAGTAAAACGGAACGGCCGTATTGCCCGCTGCCCAGCGATGAGACGCCAGCGTGCCTTTCTTCGCGCCATAATCCCGCAGCACGGCCGGGGCTCGTTTCATATGGCATCCCTGGCAGGTCGTAAACTCGGCCGAATAGAAATTGAGCGGATTGCGCTTTGAAAATTTCGAATTCTGCCATTCGTCGTAGGTCGTGAAGGCCGGGACGAATTTGTAGTCGTTTAGCAGGTTCGGAAGGCTGGCCTTGTGGCAGGCGGCGCAAAATTCCGGTGTGCGGTAGAGGTCTTTCATCACCGCGCGCGAGTGCCGCTCGGGATGCTCCATGATCTGTTCGTAAGGCACTTCGCCAGGAATCCGGTTCCCCTTCTCGTCCACCATCACCGATGGCACGTCCATCACGAAACTGCCGTTTCCTTCCGTCGAAGTTACGCTTCGAATCGAGTGGCAGGTAGCGCAAGTGAGACCGTCGGCATCGAACGAGCGATCCACCCTGGAGTCCTGAGTCAGCGCTCCGCTCAAAACCGCGATGGGGTTGTGACAGCTATCACAATGGCGCGAATACTCGATCCCCTTCGTGCGCAGCAGGATATTCACGCTATTGCGATAGAACGGCGCCCGGAAAGAGTTGGAGTGAAGCGCCTGACGCCACTGTGCATAGGCTTCCTCATGGCAGTGCCCGCAATAGCCGGCATTGGGGAATGCGCCGGGCTGAATAAAGTCATCGCCAGCCACGGCCGGGTTGCCCGGCAGAAACGGGCGGCTCGCGCCAAAGCGGAAATTGTACGTTTTGCGGATGCCTCCGGCGTATTGCTGGCGCGCGGATGGAAGATCGGAGTCCTGCGCCAGAGCCGGCAAAATGCAGACACACAGAGCGACCGCGCCGGCCCGCGGTAACGCGCGCCAAACCAATCGATGCATGCTCCCAGCGTAAAGCCGAGACGTCAACGGGACCTCTTGCCTTCTTTCCTAACATAATATCCTCCGCGGCGCGCCGATGATGGCTAACCCGGTAAAATACCCTGAAGCCCTATGCAGAGCAGACTGTTCGTGTGTATATTCGCCGCCACCGCTTTACTGGCGCAAGAGAAGAAATTTCCGCCGCTGAAGCGGCAGCCCAACGCGGCGGCCGTGGTGAAAGAACATCTCTCCGCCATCAATGCCTGCGACTGGAACCGGCTGATGGCTCAGTACCCCGCCGACGTCGAAATCTTCTATCCCGACGGTGTGCTCGCCAAAGGGCGCGCCGCCGTGGGCGATAAATTCGCGGAGGCGGTGAAGCCCTTCGCCCAGGGCGGCCTTTGCGGACTGCACTTCATCGCGGAACACACCCAGGTGGCGGGAAATACCCTGAACGTCCAGTGGCGTGCCGAGGCGCCCTTCCTGGCCGAGCCCTACCGCGGAGCCGACGCCTACGAAACCCGCAACGGTCTCATGCAGGCGCAAGTTACGACGTTTAAGAGCGCGGACATCAGGAAGAAGTAGCTCACACCCCGCTCTCGCACAGAAACTCGGCTGTGGTGTAACTAACCGAGCAGCCATAGTGCGTGAGGTAGAGCCAGTCGAGCCGCAGGCCAGAAAGCGCGTGCAAAGCGAGCGCCAACCCGCATACCAGGGCGGCGGTTCGAGCCGATTTCCAGGAAGCCGCCGAGCCGATCTGACGAAGAACAAAAAATGCGCTCGCCGCGAAAAGAATAAACGCAGCGATGTAGCCGGACCAGACAAAGTTCCCGTTGGCCCAACCGATTTTTTCCACAAAGCCATACGTATAGAGCGCGCCCGCGGCAAAGCAAAGCCACGCTAACTGAAGCATCGGCTCGAAGATGGCTTTCCTTCCGTAGCAAAGAATCGTAACAATGGGGAAGGCGATGCTTAGTAAAAACTTGGCGGACAGGCCGGTAGCCCACGCGTGCAGGAATTTCAGAGGCGCCCAAATAATCGTGTCGTGATATCCGGCGGAAGACGCGGCGCCGGAGTATGTGCTATAAAATTGCCACGCAAGCACCAGGCAGGCAGGTAAATAGAGCCCCCACAACAAATCCGGTAAGGTAGCCGGCAGCCGGCGAACAAGCCGGAATATCAGCAACAGGAAGGATGCCGGAAGCAAGCAGATAATGAAGCTCGGTTTACTGAGCGTCCCCGCCAATGTAGCCAGGGTAAACAGGCTCACCAGCACGGCCGACATTCTGGATCCCTGGGACAGGCACCACACGGTGAAAGCGAAAGAGGCGATGGCAAAAGGCTTCAGTAAAATGGACGTCGGGATTTGATAAGGCTCGGGCCAAAGAAAGCCAAGCTTGTAGGTGTGAGCGAGCGTGAGCGGCTCGGCTACCAGTATTGCCAAGCCAGCCAGAAAAAGGAAAAAGGGATGGCCGGTTCTGGCGTTTCTGTAGCAGAACCAGAGCAGACCGTATATCAAAACGGCCGTCAGCCCATAACTGGCGACAATTACGATGCGGCCTCCAAACGTCGCTGTTGGGGCGACCCCGATGGCCATTAAACCCGCGACCAAGGCATGAAACAGAAAGTGAGGCACCGGAATGACGCCCGTGTCGTAGAGCTCTTGGGCGATCTTAATATGCCCCCGAAAATCGCCACTGCCGGCAAACATTCCCCAGGAAATCAACCCATAAACACTAACAATTATGTGAACGAGAAGGAGACCCGCGAAAAGATGCCGGAAGCCGTCCCTTGCGGGTTCCGGCGCCGGTGAGGCCGCCGCGCTTACCTTACCGGCGTCACCGGTTTGAGATAGGGATTTTGAGGACTTGAAAGAAGTTTTATTTTTCAGGCCCACATATCTTGAGACATTTCTCCGCATTAGACGTTGACGCAGAAAGTCTAACATAGCCCTCCGCCGGAACCAGCGGCATTTTCACTCGCCGCCTCCCGCCCGCGCCCGGTGCGCTTGGGGGATCGCGAACGGCCGTGACACAATTGACTCCATGGTCATACGCAAGGAAGAGGCCCTGGAATATCATTCCGCGGCGCCGGCGGGCAAGATTTCCATCACCCCCACCAAGCCCTTCCGCACGCAGCGCGACCTGAGCCTCGCTTATACCCCGGGCGTGGCCATACCGTGCCTGGAAATTGAGCGCGATCCCGGCCTCGCCTACCGGTATACGGGGAAAGGCAACCTGGTCGCGGTCGTCACCAACGGAACGTCAGTGCTTGGGCTCGGAGCGATCGGAGCGGCGGCGGGCAAACCGGTCATGGAGGGGAAGGCGGTCCTCTTCAAACGCTTCGCCGACATCGATGTTTTCGACCTTGAGATTGAGACGCGCGACCCCCAGGAAATTATTCGTTTTTGCCAGTTGATCGAACCGACATTCGGTGGAATTAATCTCGAAGACATCAAAGCCCCCGATTGCTTCCTCGTCGAGGAAGAACTTCGCCGCACCATGAAAATCCCGGTCTTTCACGACGACCAGCATGGAACGGCCATCATCACCGGAGCGGCCCTGATCAACGCCCTGCTTCTCGCCGCCAAGCGCATCGAAGACGTGAAGATCGTCTTCAACGGGGCGGGTGCGGCGGCGCTCTCCTGTGTCCGGCACTTCATCAGTCTAGGAGCGCGGCGTGAAAACATAACTCTTTGCGACCTCTTCGGCGTCGTCTACGAAGGGCGCGTGAAGGAGATGGATCCTTACAAGGCGCGGTTCGCCGTCCCAACGGAAGCCCGCACCCTTGCCGAAGTCCTGCCGGGCGCCGACGTCTTCGTCGGGCTTTCCGCCGGCAATACGGTAACGGCCGAAATGGTCAAACAGATGGCCGAAAAGCCGGTCATTTTTGCCCTCGCCAATCCAGACCCGGAAATTCCTTATGACGTCGCAAAGGCCGCCCGCCCGGACGCCATTATTGCCACCGGGCGATCGGATTTTCCGAACCAGGTGAACAACGTGCTGGGGTTTCCCTTCATTTTCCGCGGCGCGCTCGACATCCGCGCCACGGCCATCAACGAGGAGATGAAGCTCGCGGCGACGCATGCCCTCGCCGGTCTCGCCAGGGAGGATGTCCCCGATTCCGTAATGCGCACTTACGGCGTGGAGCGCATCGAATTCGGCCCCGAATACATTATTCCCAAGCCGTTCGACCCCCGCGTGCTGCTGCGCGAAGCCTGGGCGGTCGCGAAGGCCGGAATCGAAAGCGGCGTAGCGCGCGAAGCCATCGACCTGGCCGAGTACCGGGAGCAGCTCGAGCGCCGTCTCGGCCGCGCGCATATCGTGATGCGCCTGATGATCCTCAAAGCGCAGCGGAAGCCGAAACGGGTGGTGTTCCCCGAAGGCGACGAGCCGAAGATCCTACGCGCCTCCCAAATCCTGATCGACGAGAAGATCGCCACGCCCATCCTGCTGGGCCAGGAAAAACTAATTCGCGAACGCATCGCCGATTTGCACTTGAATCTCGATTCCGCGGTCATCGTGGATCCCGCCTGTTCGGAACACCGGCAGCCTTATACCGATGAACTCTACCGGATCCGCCAGCGCAAAGGCATAACGGCGACCGAAGCCGCGAAAATGGTCCTCCGCCGTAATTCCTTCGCGTCCATGATGGTGCGCGCAGGGCACGCCGACGCTCTGATTGCCGGGCTCACCCGGCATTACCCCGACACCATCCGCCCCGCGCTGGAAGTGATTCCGCTGCGCGAAGGCTTCCGCAAAGTCTCGGGCGTCTACCTGCTGCTCACCACGCGCGGCGACCTCTACTTCCTTGCGGACACGACGGTGAATATTGAACCGTCCCCCGAGGATCTCGCCGAAATCGCGCTCTCCACGGCGGACCTCGCGCGCCGCTTCAACGTGGAACCGCGCGTCGCGCTGCTTTCTTTCTCCAACTTCGGCAGCACGCGGCATCCCCTGGCCGACAAAGTGCGGCACGCGGTCGAAATTCTGCGGCAGCGCGCTCCCGATCTTCTGGTGGACGGCGAGATGCAAGCCGACACGGCGGTTACGCCGGACATCCTGGCCGGGACCTATCCGTTCAGCCCGCTCCAGGGCGGCGCGAACGTGTTGATTTTCCCGAATCTCGAATCCGGCAACATCGCCTACAAGCTGCTCTCCCGCCTCGGCGGCGCCGAAGCGATTGGGCCGCTTCTCACCGGACTCTCCAAACCCGTGCATGTATTGCAACGCGGAGCGGAGGTGAATGATATCGTGAACCTTTCCGCCATCGCCGTGGTCGAGGCGCAGGAGGCGGAAAACTTTCCAGGAGTGTAATGAGTAATTCCCTCTTTGACATCGTTGGCATCGGACTGAATGCCACCGACACTTTAATCCTCTTGCCGCACTTTCCCGCCTATGCCGGGAAGGCGCCTTTCGAATCGGAAATTCTCAGCCCCGGCGGCCAGGTGGCGAGCGCGATGGTCGCCTGCGCGACGCTCGGGTTGAAGGTGAAATACATCGGCACCGTGGGCGACGACGAGCGAGGACGTATCCAGATGGCCAGCCTTGAGAGTGCCGGCATCAACATCGACGACGTGCAAATTCGCCCCGGCTGTCCCAACCAGACCGCCTACATCCTGATCGACCAGGCGACCGGCGAACGCACCGTCCTCTGGCAGCGTAACGACTGCCTGCGCCTCGCGCCGGAGTCCATCCGCGAGGACCAGATCACCTCGGCCCGCCTGCTGCACATCGACGCTCACGACACTCCAGCGGTCGCGCGCGCCGCGCAGATCGCCCGCCGCCACGGCATCCCCGTGACGGTCGACGTCGACACCATTTATCACGGGTTCGATCGCGTTCTTCCGAATGTCGACTACCTCATCGCCAGCTCGGAATTTCCGACGCAGTGGACTAACGAGCGCGATCCGTTCAAGGCATTGGAAACGATCCAGGAAGAATATGGCATGCGCGTCGCCGGTATGACTCTGGGCGCTCACGGCGCGCTGGTCCGAACGGAGGGCAAGTTCGTTTATTCCCCCGCGTTCGTGGTCGATTGCGTCGACACGACGGGCGCCGGCGACGTGTTTCACGGGGCGTTTTGTTATGCTGTTCTCGAGAAGATGCCGCTGCCGGAAGCGCTCGATTTTTCCAACGCCATGGCGGCGCTCAACTGCACGAAGTTGGGCGCGCGCGGCGGCATCGCGACCCTGGAAACCGCCCGTGAGCTGATGGGGCGCACCGGCCGCCGGTCGCACAAGGACTTTGCCGCGCGGCTGAAAATCCAGGCCGGCGCATGATCCCGCTCCGCTCCTCGGAGCGTACCTATACGCCCGCCACCGTCACCCTGATTCTCATTGCGCTCAACGTCGCGGTATTCTTTTTCGAGCTGAGCCTCGGACCCTGGAATCGCAGCCGGTTTATCGCGCTCTACGGCCTGGTTCCGGCGCGCTTCCACCTCTCCACTCTGTTCACCTGCATGTTCCTGCACGGCGGCTGGCTGCACATCCTCGGCAACATGTGGTTCCTTTGGATCTTCGGCAAGGGAATTGAAGATCTGATCGGCCACGGCCGTTTTCTTTTCTTTTACCTCGCCTGCGGAGTTCTCGCCGGGCTGACCCACGTAGCGCTCAATATCGGTTCCGACGTGCCCACCATCGGCGCGAGCGGAGCGATCGCCGGAGTAATGGGCGCCTACCTGGTGAAATTTCCGCGCGCGCGCATTGTCACTCTCGTGCCTATCTTCATCTTTTTTACAACCCTCGAAATTCCAGCGGTATTTCTCCTGCTCTATTGGTTTGCGATTCAATTTTTCAGCGGCTACGGCTCCATCGCCGGTCATATTTATGGCGGCGACAACACCGCGTGGTTCGCCCACATCGGCGGCTTCGTAGCCGGAATGCTGGTGATACTCATGATGCCCACCCAGCAACGCTGGCGCCGGTGGTACCAGTAATGTGGAGCGTCGATTTCGCTTCAGCGGGCATCAGCGCTCCGCTCGACATCCTGGCGCTGGCCGCGCATCCGGATGACGTCGAGCAGACCTGCGGCGGCGCGCTGCTGCGGATGTCCCTTGCCGGCTACCGCACCGGAGTTCTCGATCTGACCGCGGGAGACATGGGCAGCCGCGGCACTCCCGAACTCCGCATCGAAGAGTCGGACGCCGCGGCGAAGATTCTGCGCCTCGCGTGGCGCGGCAACATGCGTTGGCCCGACGCGCGGCTCGAAAACACCATCAGCGCCCGCATGACGCTCGCGGCCGAAATCCGCAACCTGCGCCCCCGGGTGGTGATTCTTCCCTATTGGGAAGGGCGGCACCCCGACCATTACAAAGCGAGCGAAATCGGCTACGAATCCTGCTTCCTCTCCGGCCTGCGCAAGCTTGACGAAGAAACGCCTCCGCACCGCCCGGCCCAGATTCTCTATGCCTCCTTATATGCCAACGTGAAGCCGTCCTTCGTGGTCGATATCTCCGATCATTTCGACCGCCGCATGGAATCCCTGTTCTGCTATCAATCGCAATACGGAGACATGACGCAAGCCTCGGACCTTTTTCCTTCGCAGGTCGAAGTCCGCGAACGCCATGCCGCCATCGCCCGCTTCTACGGCAACCTCATTGGGGTGAAGTACGGCGAGCCTTTCGTGGTGAAGGAAACGCTGCGCGTCGACGACCTAACCGCGCTCGGGGTGAAGAGCTTCTAGCTCCGGTTACTCTTCCGGCAGCGCGAAGGTCAAAACCGCCGCTCCGGAGGGCATGGTTACATACTGCTTCCCGTCCAACTCAAACGTAATCGGTGAAGTGACCAGGCGGGAGCCGGTATTGACCTTCCAAAGCAGTTTTCCCGTCTCCGCCTGGAGCGCCATCAGATAGCCATCTTCGTCACCCGCGAAAACCAGTCCGCCGGAGGTCGCGAGCGTTCCCGCCCACGGGGCCGCGTGGAGGGGAAACGACCATTTCGTTTTCCCGGTCAGCGGATCGAGCGCCGAAACGCGGCCCTGTCCTCCTTCCACCGGTTCCCCGCGAAAGAAGGTGGCCCAATAGCTGGTCCCCTCTTTGTAGATGGGCGTCTGCGAGAAATAACGGTCGCAGCCTTCGCGCACGTTGAGGTAGAAGAGTCCGGTGATCGGACTATAAGACGGCGCCATCCAGTTCGTCGCCCCAGCGCATTGCGGACAGACGACTGTGCCCGCCGGAGTCGGGTCCAGATTCGGGATCATCGCCGGCCGGCCCTTGCTGTCCATGCCGGTGGTCCAGGTCTGTTTGGCGAAAGGCTCCGCCATCAGAAACTCGCCGGTCACCCGATCCAATACGTAGAAGAAGGCGTTCCGGTTCGCCTGCACCACCACCTTGCGTTTCTCGCCCTTCCAGGGAAGGTCGAGCAACATGGGCACCTCCGTCGCATCCCAATCGAACATATCGTGCGGCGTGAATTGATAGTGCCATTTCAGCTTTCCCGTATCGGCGTCGAGGGCAATCACACTGTCCGAAAAGAGGTTGTCGCCGGGCCGCACCGACCCCACCATGTCGGGCGAGGGATTTCCCACGCCCCAATAGACCGTGTTCAGCTCGGGATCGTAAGTGCCGGTCATCCAGGTGGCGCCGCCGCCATGCTCCCAGGAATCGCCTCCCCAGGTTTCATGCCCGGGCTCTCCCGGGCCCGGAATCGTCCAAAAGCGCCAGGCGCGCTTGCCGGTGGCGGCATCATAAGCATCCAAAAATCCGCGAATTCCGTAGTCGCCCGCCGCCACGCCGACGACAACTTTATCTTTCACCACCAGCGGAGCTTCCGTCCCGCCGAACGAACCGCCGTGCGAAGGCGCTACCTCAACATTCCAGATCACTTCTCCGTTGCGGACGTCGAGCGCGAGCAGGCGGGCGTCCGGTGTCAGCATAAACAGCCGGTCCCCCAGGATCGCCAAGCCGCGGTTGATGGTCCCGCAGCACGGCTTTGCGTCCTTGGGAACATGATATTGATAGCGCCATAGCTTCCTGCCGAAGCGTGCATCGATGGCGTAGACGCTCGAGTCCGGGGCAGTAAAATACATCACCCCGTCCACCACCAGCGGAACTGTTTCGAATGCCCCCGGCGCATCGGTCTGGAACATCCATTCCAGGCGCAGGTTCTTCACGTTCCCGGCGTTGATCTGCTTCAGGTCCCGAAACCGGGTGGCATGGTAGTCGCCCCAGTAGGTCAGCCAATTCCTGGCGTCCTCGGACGCCTTCGCCAGACGCGAAAACGGAACGTCCGCTCCGCGCAGCGGAACCAGACAGAGCAGCGCCGTAATGAAAGCCTTATGTCTCAACCGGTATCTCTCCCGCTTCTCATGGAACCTTTACGTCAACGCGGCTTTGGCTGCCGTGCCGCTTCACCCTGCGCCGCGCCTCCTCCCAGGCTGCTCAGGCACGCGAGGAGGTTTTCCAGATCTCTGCCCTCCAGCCGGTACGCGGGCATGAACGACGACTTTTCGTAGATCACTTTCGCGGCGGCGGCTTTGTCCAGTGATACGAAACTCTCGTCGGGAAGGCGGAGCTGAACGCTGAAACTGTCCTCATTCACCCGGACACCCCGGAATCGTTTTCCATCTCGCGTTTCCACCACGACGGTTTCATACTCGGGCGGCACATCCGCCGAGGGATTTAGAATCGAAGTTTTCAGATATTCGTAGGACCGCTGCGCGCCGATCCGCGTCAGGTCGGGGCCGAAAGTGCTGCCTTGTCCGCCGATGCGGTGGCAACCGGCACAACCGTGCGTCCGATAGAGTGCTTCGCCCGCGATCGCGTCGCCGCCGTGAACGGCCGGGGCGGGAGCGCCACGGCGCAAGGTCTGGATGTGTTTCACCAGCGCCGCCAGAACATCGTCCTCCAGCCCGAACGCGGACATGGAGCTGCCGGGAACACCATTCTGGATGACATTCGCGATATCGCTATCCTGATCGCCGTGCCGCAGCGAGCCCAACAAGTTCGGACCGCGGCCTCCCGTGCCATCCATGCCGTGACAAATGGCGCAGTTGCTCAAGAAGATTTCCTCTCCGTTCAGCTTCGTGTCCGGCTGCGCCTTCGCCGTGAAACCGCATAACAACAACACTGTGCCGAGCGTCGCGATCTTCATGATTCGATGGAAGCGGATGGGAAGGAGTCTAACACGCTTTTTCCCTTTTGTGGTTTTCCCAAAGTGCTCCTTTCCAAAATAATCGAGCGCGTGAGCCCATATGCTGCTAGGCTTGAACCACCATGTCAGCCAACACCGGAGATAAGGCGCGGCACAACCGCATCAGGAAACGCAGGGCCCGCCGCCGAATCGTCACGCGAAAATTGCGGGCGAGTCTGTCCACGCCCGCGGCGCCGGAAAGAGCGTCCTAGGGATTTGGCGGCCCTGGCCCGGCGACCGCGGCCGGGCGTCCAATGACCCATGCGGCCGCCCGGGCCGAGCTCCGATTTCCTGAGGCTAAAATGAAGAATATGCGCTTTTTGTTCGCAGCCTTCCTGTGTCTGGCTCCGCTGTGGTCCCAAACGCCCCCCAAGACCGCGTTCGACAAACCGACCCTCGATGCCTACGTCCGGCACGCCCTGGTGATTCCTCAAAATGTCACGATGACCATCGACGATCCGAAGCCCTCCGATGTCAAAGGCTTCAAGGAAGTGGCGGTTCATCTCACGTTCGGAAAAGCCTCCAAAGATTTGACCTTTTACGTCTCCGACGACGGCCTCCATATCTTTCGCGGCGACCTTTATGACGTGCGCACCTCGCCCTTCGAGAAGCAGCTTGCCAAGCTGAAAACGGACCTCTCCCCCAGCATGGGTACGCCCGGCGCGCCGGTTGTTCTCGTCCTCTTCAGCGATTTCGAATGCCCGCTGTGCAAACAGGAAGCGCAAACCCTCAAGGATCATCTGCTCGCTACCTACCCTACCCAGGTCCGTCTCTATTTCAAGGATTTCCCGCTCGATCCGATTCATCCGTGGGCGCGCCCGGCGGCGATTGCCGGCCGCTGCATCTTCCGCGAAAGTCCCAAGGCTTTCTGGGATTATCACGACTGGACCTACGCGCACCAGGAAGAGCTTAAGAGCGACAATCTCAAGGCGAAGATCATGGAGTTCGCCGGCACAAAGAACATTGACGCAATTCAGCTTGGACGCTGCATGGAAGAAAAGGCCACCGAGGGCGAAGTGAACGACTCGGTGGCGCAAGGAAAATCGTTGGGCGTGGACGCCACTCCGACAATCTTTGTAAACGGCCGGCCCATGGTCGGCAATGTGCCGTGGGAACAGTTGAAGACGATCATCGATGACGAGCTGCGCTATCAGGAGACGGCGCACAACGCCGGCGAAAAATGCTGCGAAGTGAAAGTTCCCGGTGCGTTGAATAACTGAGGCGGGGTGCGCCTCCTCGGCCCGGGCACCTATGCCGTTGGTTGGGTACCGGGACTACTTTCTCAGGAGTCCTAAAGTCCGCGGCCCGGGGAGATACTCACAGAATTGGGCGGCAAGCCGATACGAAGCTCTATGACGCGTCTCACCCAGGCCTGGCGTGCGCGCAAACCAGAGCACCAAGTACTCGTGGGAGTATTGAGGGATGGCAAACACGCTAAGGTGAAGGTATTATTGACAGAGCGTAAGTAAAACAGGAACCGGAAAATAGAGTTGATGCCCCAAGCGCCGACGAGCACGGCATGCCAGGTAATTTGCATGCCTCCCCTGATTCTCCATCCGTTTGCCGAAAGCAATGACCCCGCTAAGCTAATCGAAAGCTCCCGTGCCGGTATGGCGCTCGAAGGGTTACTGCCGGAGGAGGGAAAAAGCCGCGTTCAGCTCGACCGGGCGTTGATCGATGGACGTTTTTGCGAAATCCGCATGCTTTTCTACGTCGGACGCGATCTGGTTCGCTGGATTGATCAGTGTTTGGATGTGGCGAAGCGGAACCCGGAAAACTATCCGCCGGATGTGAGCCGGCAGACTTTTGTGGAATACCTGACTCGCCACGCGCCGCCATCGGTCGACGCCAAGCTAAGCCAGTGGGGAGTACAAGGCTATGGACGGATCTTCGCCCGCGCCATCGCGCTGCACAGTATCTTCGCGGAAGCGCCTTCTCCCTCCAGCCTCACCGAAAACTTCATCCGCCACTACCACCGCTACACGGATCAAATCTTCGCGTACGACCAGAAGAAGCCGTTCACACCCCTCGACGCCGCGAACTACACGTTCGAGCTGTACGCCTCCGGCGAGTATTCGCGGATGTTGGAACGGCAGTGGGAATCTTAACCCTTCCCGCGCTAATCCTTCTTGCTGAGACGCCGGAAATACTCCGCCACCGCATCCGCATAGCCGTCCGGAGCTTTCTCCGGCGCGGCGGTTCGCACGTTGGCCGCAAGCTGCTCATCCAGACGCCGGCGTAATTCGATTTCCATCCGGTCAAGCGCCGGGAGGATTTCCCGGTTCAAGCGCTCGCGAAACTCCCGGGCGTCGCCCTCGTTCAGGCGCCGGATCGAGCCCGCCAATGCTTCCAGATCCTGACCCACGCCGATGTCCCCGGCCTGGCGAATGCGTCCAATTCCCTCTCTCACCTCGGCCTGCACTCCTTGCGTTCCCCCGCTGGAACCAGGCTGGGCCTGTTCCAGGCTCCGGCGCATTCGCGGCACCTCACCCAGAGCCGCCTCCATTCCCTTCGAACCTTTCTCCTTGCTCGCGCCGCCGGTTTCCTGGCGCAAAGCCGCCCTGGCCTGCCCGATCTGGTCTCGCAGCTTCTCGAGGCCCATGGAAGTGGTCCCTTCGCGCATCCAGGTATACATCCCCTGCCCCTTGCGCATCCATTCCGCGCTCTTCCGCATCCGCATCTCGAGATCGCTTTCATCCAGATCCCCAATGGCCTGTTTCAACTTCGAGGAAGCCTCCCGCTGCTGGCCAGACAGGTTTTTGGAAAGATCGGACATCTCCTGTTGCAGCGACTTCAACTCCGAGGCGAGGCGCTCCTCCCGGTCGGCCAGCCTGCGCGCTTGCGGCGTGGCGCGTGAGGGAGCGGGCCCAAAGCGCGAATCATTCTGCTGCTGCTTCTCCTCATCGCCACCCGCGAACTGCTGCCGCATGGCATCCGCCAGGTCGCGATGCGAACGCGCCAGATCCGCCGCCTTCCTCTCCAAATCCCCGAACTGCCGGGCGGCTTGCTCCCGCCGCGCGCCTTCCATCGCTTCCTGTGCGTTCTGAAGCTGTTCCGAGGCTCTGCGCGCCGCGTCCGGATCGCCGTTATTTCCGGCACGCATCTGCTCTTCCGCCTGCTCAATCTGGCGCAGCGCACTCTCAAACTGGCTGGAGGATTGGCCGGAGAGCCGGCCCGCTGGAGACCCCGCGCCGGAACTTCCGTTCCGCTGCTGCCCGGCCTGCTGCTGCCCCTGCCCCTGCTGGCCCTGCTGCCGCGAACCCTGCTGAGAGCCCGGCTGCGAACTGGATTGCGAATCGGATTGAGAACCCGACTGCGAACTCTGCTGTGAGCCGGATGGAGACTGCGAACGCTGCGAGCGCTGCGATTGCTCACGGTTGGCGTCCTCCAGTTGCCGCCTCAGTTCCTCCGCTTCGCGCCGCAGCATCTCCTGTTCCCAACGCTGCCGGAACTGCTGTTCGGCATTCTTCCGCTGCGCGGCAAGCTCCTGCTGCCGGCGCGCCAGATCCTTCAGCTTGCGCAGCGCCTCGTCCAGCTTTTTCGATTCTTCGCTCTTGGTTCCCGCCTGCTCGGTCTCGTATTGATTCTTTTCCGTATCGAGTTCGAGATCGAGCAGCCGTTCGAGATCGCGGGCCGAGCCCGACCCGCCCCCGGAACCCCCGCCCTGCGCTCCAAACGCCACGCGGATATCCCGGAAAGCCGCCTCCGCCCGGAGCAGCGCCTGCAAGGCTTTCTGCTCATGCGGCATCGCGTCGTTCCAGCGCCCCGGACGGAGGTGCGCCGTCGCCGTCTTCATGCTAGCGGAGGCTTTGTCCATGTATTCGGTGAAGATCTTGAATTCGGGCGAGGAATCGTCGATATTGCGGGCGCGAATCCGTTCCGCGAGACTATGCGACTGGTCGCTGAGCTTCGCCTGCATATCGCTCAGGAATCGCGCCTCGGCGGCGGCGGTTTCCGGCTTCGGATTCTTAATCTCGTTCCAGGTTGCGCCGATGATCTCTTTTTGCCGCTCCGAGAATTGCGGATCTTCCTCGCCCGCCCCGCCTCCGCCGCTCGCCTGCGCCTGGCTGAAGCGCAGATCGAAAGGCTGGGCGGACACGAAGAAAATATCCGACTTCACGACGGTCCTGGCATCGCGCGCGGTGGCGTAATAGCTGACCACGTCGCCCGGGCTGAGGCTGAAATCTTCGAGGGCGAGAGTCGTTTTGCCTTCCGCCTTCTTCACACCCGCGCGCGGCAGCAGATTGACCACCTTTTCCGGCGCGCCGTTCACCGAGTAGTGCAGGTTTACGCCCGCCAAGCCGTAATCGTCCTCGGCCTCCACCTTCACCCGGACTTCCTCGATGGGATTCACGCCGGTATCGCGCCCGGGAAAAACCACTTTCACCGACGGCGGAGCATCGCGCCGGGCTTCGATGAAGTAGTCGTCGCTCAGCCGCACGTTTTCGCCCGCATCGACGGCCCCCACAAAGTAAGAGCCGTCTTTCAAAATCGGGACGCGCGCGGTGAACGAATTCCCGCCCGCCGCCTCCAGCGGAATTCTCGCGCCGCTATCGAGGACAATCGCTCCCTGGGACAGCGGACGGTCCGTTTCGATCGACAATTCCGCCTGCGTCCCCTCCACGGCGCGCAAATCGCCGCCCGGATCTTCCGTCGTGTCCGCCATGCCGAGCGCCGGCGGATAGTGATAACGCACGCGCAGCGACTTCATCGCCGGAAGGTCGCGCACGGTGAGGGTATAGGTCTTCGAACGGACGCCGCCCGCCTCGACGTAATAGTCGAGCGTATCGTCAACACCGGCGAGCAGAAATTGGTAGCGGTCTCCGCCCGGCTCCGCCTGCATCGGAATCGCATCCCATTTCGGATTGTTGCGATAGCGCGCCTGCATGCGCACCGACGGAGCCGAAAAACCGATCAGGCGCGCGGTTACCTGAAGACCCGCCTTCCGGCGCAGGGTAAGGTTTCCCGGATGAACCAGGATGGTCCGCGCCGGATAGAGATCCGTGCGCGGCGTGTTTCCCCAGAGCAAGGCGCTGCCATATCCCAGAAAACCCGGACCAGCGAACACCAGCCACAACAAAACCGTAAGCGCGGCGCCCGCCGACGTGGAGAGAGCGATGATCCAGCCGGCCGGCACCACTTTTTCCGGCTGATTCTCGCGCACCCCGGGTAAAGCGTCTTCCGCCAGCAGTTCCGCCAGAGGGCCGGGCGCGTCCCGCCGCTCGGCCAGAGTGAGCAGACGCTCTTGGAATCCGGAATATTGCTTTTCGGCGCGCCGCGCGGCCCAGCGCCGGTTCAAACGCAGCAGGGGGATCGCCAGCCCGAATGCAATGGCCAGGGCGACGCCGAGGAAAAGCAGGACGCGTCCGCTTGCCAGGGCGTTCTCGATGAAGCCCAGCCAGCGGAGGAGGATGGCGAGCAAAACCGTGGCAAGCAGGGCGGAGCCCGCGGCCACAGCCAGGCCGCGCGACCACAGAAGCCAGCGGAGCCGGGCTTCGAGCCGGGCCATGTAAGCGTTAATCTGATCGAGGGCGCTCACGATATTCCCCTCTCTGGCCACAAGTATCGGACACTTACCAGCGATTCCGCCAGCGCAATGAGCAGAGCCAGGAACAACAGATAGCGTCCGAAGCTCCAGGGCTGCGCATCCCGATTCCTATTGGACGCATCGCCCGCCGGACGGGTAGCGCCGCTTTTTGCCCACAAATCCAGCGTTTCCGGCGGCACGGGAGCGAGATCGGATTCCTGCCGCGGCGCATGCACCGCCACCAGGCGCGCGGCCCCGTTCGCGCCGCGAATCTCATAAAACCCATCTTGCGTGAGCTCAAACGACTTCGCCGTCGCGGCCTCGCGCAAGGTGAGGGCGCGTTTACCGCCCGGCGCGGTAACGTCCACCGCGGCTCCCTCCTCGCCCGGAGCATGCAACTCGATAATCGTGCCGGTGGAGACGCTTTGCGGACCCGCCTCCGAGCCTCCCAGCCATCGTGCCGTCTGCTCCACAAAGGGAACGAAAGAAGCGTGCAGCGGAAAATCGTTGCTGACATTGTCCAGCCCGGAAGCGAACGTCAGAACTTTGCCGGCGCCGAGCGGCTGCTCCAGCAGCAGCGGCGTTCCGTCTTCGAGCCGTGCGATCACCGTGCCGCGCGCCTCGTCGATGCGCGCGGCGGAAAAGAACTTCACCTGCTCCAGCGCTACCCCGCGCAGCGCGCCCTGCCCGCCGCCGGCCGCTACCGCCGTTTCAAATCCCCGCGGGCGCATTTCCCCATCGATGACCTGGCCGGTCACCGGCGCTTTTCCGGCGCGCGCCCCGTTTGAGCCGAGGGCAATCAACAAGCCTCCGCCACCGCTCACGTAATCGCGAAGCGCGCTCTCGACCGTGCGCGAAAGAGCCCCGGTGTCGGACAGCACGACAAAAGCGTACGAGGCGAACCGGGCGCCCGAGGCTTGATCGACCGGCAGGGGCTCCGCCGCGAATCCGGACGTGCCGGAGGCGGCGAGCGCGGCTGCATAGTAAAACGCGGCGCGGCTTCGCCCACCCGGGTGCAGGAACAGCACGCGTCTGGGCTCGGCGCGCTCCACCGCAAACGGAAAACGGTCGTCTTGCGGAAGCAAATCGGCGGAATTGAGCCGCACTTCGCCGCGGTGCATTCCGTAGGGCGATTCCAGCGATGAAAATTCCACCGTCGCTCTGCCTCCCGCGGGAATATCCACGCTCTTCGTTTCAAGAATGCGGCCGTCCAGCACCAGCGAAACCGTCCGGCGCGATTCCGGCGTATGATACCCGGCGACGGTGGCGGATACGCGCCGCTTTTTCGAATCAAACAGTCTGGAGGGAGCGGCCACCGCCTCGACGGCCCAGTTCTCTTCCGCCTTCGCCGGGGCCCCTTCCAGAATCAGCCTCGTTCCCGGAGGCAACTGAAGATCCGCAAATACCGCGGGCATGGCGGTCTGCTGCAGATCGCTAAATAAATGCACTTCGAGCGGGCGGTGCAGCGACTCGGCTGCGCCGCGCAGCGCTCGCACCAGCGCCGCGTAGGACGTGCCCCGGTCGCCCGCCTCAAGCCCGGCAATAGCCGACCGGATCTCCGCGCGGCCCGCCGCGGCGCCGGTGAGAAATACGGCTTCGGAATCGAGCGCCAGCACACGCACCGCGCCGTTCTCCGGCCATCGCAGCAGCCTTTGCAAGGCCAGGTCCTTCGCCCGGCGCATATGATCTCCGTAGCGCATACTGAAGGAGCGGTCCAGCGCAAGCACCAACACATGCTGATCCGAAAGCCCCGCGGGAGGCGTGCTTACAAACGGATCCGCGAACGCAAGCGCCAGCAGCAAAAGCAGCCCCAGGCGTAAGGCCAGAAGAAGGAGATAACGCAAACGCCGGTGCCGTACGGAGCTTTGCGTGCGCGGTTCGAAAAACATCAGCGAACTGAACGGCTGCGGCTCGCTGCGGTAGCGGCGGAGAAGATGCAGCCAGAGCGGCAAAGCGGTCACGGCTGCGCCCGCCAGAAACCATGGCGCGAGGAAACCCATCTTACAGCCTCCTCCGCCGGATGTTGAAATATTCGCGCAAGGCCGTGTCCAGAGGCCGGTCCGTGCGCAGGAGGAAATATTCCGCGCCAGCCGCCCGCGCCTTCCGCCGCAGCGCTTCGCAATGGTCGTCCATGCGCGCGCGATACTCGTGGCGCGCGTAGTCGGAGGAAACCTCCAGTGTCGCGCCCGTTTCCATATCGCGCAGCAACTGCGAACTGCTCAGCTCCAACTCCACCTCCCGCGCGTCCAGTACGTGAAACAACACCAGGTCGTTGCCGCGAAACCGCAGCGGCTCGACGGAGCGGATTACTCTTTCCGGCTCTTCGTAAAAATCCGAAATGACAATGGCGATTCCGCGCCGCGATAGCGTCTGCTGAAACTGCAGAAACGGTGCGTGAAACGCAGTGGTGTGTCCGGGGCTAGCCGACTCGATCGCGTGCATCATCCGGGCAAGCTGCCCCTGACGCGTCGACGGATGGACATACTGCTCCACTTTTTCATGAAACACGATCAGCCCGGTCGCATCGCGCTGCCGGTTGCCCAGGTAGGCGAGCGACGCCGCCAGAAACCGCGCATAATCGAGCTTCGTCACCGCGCCGGACGAATAACCCATGCTGGCGCTCGAATCCAGCAGAATCGTGACATGCGTGTTGGTTTCTCCGCGAAAGCGCTTCAGATACACGCGCCCGGAGCGGGCAAAGACGTTCCAATCGACGTGCCGCAGATCGTCGCCGGGCGTGTAGGAGCGATATTCCGCAAACTCCTGGCTAAAGCCGAAGTCCGGGCTGCGGTGAAGTCCCGCGATGAAACCATCCACCACGGTTCGCGCCACCAGATCGAGACTCGCGATGCCCGCAAGCACCGCGGGATCGAGAAAACGCTGTCCTGTGGAGGGGTTTGCGGTGGCCATGGCGATCTACTTCGGCTGCGGTTTCGCCTCCAGCAGCATGCGCAGGATGGCGTCGGAATTCTGGCGGTCGGATTCGGCCTGAAAATTCACCAGCACGCGATGCCGCAGGATCGGCGCGACCAAAGCCCGTACGTCTTCGTAAGTAACGTGATACCTCCCATGCATGAGCGCACGGGCCTTCCCGGCCAGCACCAGAAACTGCGCCGCGCGCACGCTCGCTCCGAAATTCACATATTTCTTCACAAAATCGGGCGCCGTTTCTTCCGATGGACGCGTCGCGCGCACCAGTTCGACGGCATGCCGCGCCACGCTCTCGCCGATCTCCACCATGCGGACCAGCTTTTGAAATTCGAGGATTTCATGGACCGACGTTACGGTTGCCGCCGTTGGCAGCGTCGTGGTGGTGGTGAGGTCGATCACCTTTAATTCGTCGTCCGCCGAGAGGTAATCGAGCACGGTGTTGAACAAAAACCGGTCGAGCTGCGCTTCGGGCAGCGGGTACGTTCCTTCCAGCTCGATCGGGTTCTGCGTGGCCAGCACAAAGAAGGGCGATTCGATCACATATTGCCGCCCGCGAACCGTGCACGAAGACTCCTGCATTGCCTCCAGCAGGGCCGACTGGGTCTTCGGCGGCGTGCGGTTAATTTCGTCCGCCAGAAGCACGTTCGTGAAAATCGGTCCCGCAACAAAGCTCCAGGTCCGCCGACCCGTCGCGGGATCTTCCTCGATGATGTCGGTCCCGGTAATGTCGGAAGGCATCAGATCCGGCGTGAACTGGATGCGCTTGAACTGCAGCCCGAGCGTCTGCGACACCGTGCGCACCAACAGCGTCTTCGCCGTGCCCGGCAGGCCGGTAATCAGGCAGTGCCCGCCGACAAACAGGGCGATGAGCACATGCTCCAGCACTTCATCCTGTCCGACGATCACCCGCCGGACTTCGCGGACAATGCCGGTATGGACTTCTTGAAAACGCGCGACGCTGTTCTTCAGGCCGGCGGAATCGGGAATGGGGGATGGTGTGGTCATTCGGGTTACTTTTCGTCACTCAGTTCCAACAAAAGCTTTTGTGCCGGTTTGAAGTCCGGCGCGGCTTCCAAAGCCAGCAGCACTTCTTCACGGGCGTTGACGCCTCGCCCGGCCAGTTTGTACGCGCGCGCCATGTCGTAGTGCGAGGCGGCCTGGTCGAGCGGCTTCAAGGCGAGCAGCGCGTGAAATTCGCGAATGGCGCCCTCGGGCTTCTTTTCATTCAGATAGAGCGTGCCCAGCCGCTGATGGAGCTGCTGGTCTTCCGGGTAAATATAGTTCAGGCTTTCCAGCACGGCGATGGCTTTGACGGGATTCCCTTCTTCGGCTTCGAGTTCGGCCAGCTTTTTCAGCGTTTCCCGGTTCCGCCCGCCCGTCGTCCAATAGACGTTCAGCTCCTTCACCGCGGAGGCTTTGTCGCCTTTTTTGACATACACCGCCGCGAGCTGCTCATAGACGCTGTCCGCTTCGACGTAGTCCGGATAGAAGCCTTCGATCGCTTTGCCCGCCTGGATGGCGTCGTCATATTTTTTTTCGGCCGCCAGTTGCGCCATGCGGGCGGCGCCTTTGCGCCACTCTTCGAAATGAGCGCTCACCGGCAGCACCCGCGGCTCCAGCCACGCGAGAAATTGCCGGTCGAATTCTTCCGGCTTCAATCCCAGGATCTCCTCGATGACTTCGCCGGTCGTTTTTCTCGACGCGAAAGCGTAAAGCATGTCCACCAGCTTCGAATAGTTCCACTTTTCGGCGATGAATGCGCACATACGCCCCGCTTCGAAATACGACACCACCACCTGCGACGGATACGTCGGCCGGATGAATCCACGATCCATTTCGAGCACGGGAAGCAGCTTGCGTTCCTTCACGGCGCGAACCTCTTCGGGCTGGAGGCGGTCGCCCCATCCGGGCGCCGCGATCGATTCCTCATACACCGCGAGCCCTTCGGTAAACCACCGGGGGGCCAGATGCTTCGTAATGGTGAGCACATAGACATGGCTCATCTCATGCCACAAGGTGCTGCCCCAGTGAAACTGTCCGGGCGGCCGTCCCGAGGGGCTATCCATTGCGACCACGGTTCCGAAGGTAACTCCAAGCGCGCCGAGCCCCGGCATCCCGGATGTTCGCACGGCGAAGTCCTCGTGATCGGGATAAACCTCCAAACGCACCATGCCCGGCAGACGAAAACGGTACTTCGCCTCGTACGTCTTCATCGCGCGGTTCACAAGCTCGCCGAAATAGGGCTTCAGCAGGTCCGCCTCTTTCCGGTTGAGCACCAGAACGGCGTTCCCCTCGGTGACCGTTTCAAAATTCCTGAAGCTGTCGAGCAGCCGCAGGGAATTGACCGTCTCCAGGTTTCGGAAGCCGTTCTCATAACACATCACGAGCTGCGCCCGCGCTTCGTCGTTGCGGCCCAGGCGCATTAAATTGATACCCAGCTCGGAGCGCGCCTCCCACAGCCGCGGATTGAGTTCCGTGGCTTTGCGGTAGAGTCGAATACCCTCGGCATAGCGCCGGTTCAGCACAAAAAAATGCGCCGCCAGGGCATACCCGCGCCCGTAAACCGGATTGATCAGCGCCGCCCGGTCCATCCACGGCGACCGAATCTCGCCATCGAGCAGGCTTCCATGCAACCATTCGATGGTGGCGTGGATCGCCAGCGCGTCCAGCGCATCCGGAGCGATCTTCAGCGCCTCGTCAGCGGCCTCGGACGCCTTCCCGGGTTCGTTGTTTTCGAGCAGCAGGTAAGCGTAGAGTTCGCGGGCCTCCACCAGCTTCGGATCGAACTCGATCGCCTGCCGCGCCAGGTCGACGGCCGACGCGTTGAAACGCTCCGATGCAATCAGCGCCAGCCCAAGCGCGGCGCCGGCGTTCTTCGGATCGATCTTCAGCGCCTCTTCAAAGAGGTCTCCGGCATCCCCCGTGTTAAAGCGTTCCAGCAGCAAACGCCCCCAGCGGACGCGATAGGCAGCCGATTCCGGATGTTCGCGCACCAGGACGCGGAATTCGGCATTGGCGGCGTCGTAACGTTCCAACCCCCAAAGCCCCTCGGCCCGGAGCGCGCGGTCCGGGCTGCCGGCAAGACCCTGGAAGCAGCGATGCGCGTCGTTCAGCCGTCCATGACGCTCCAGCGCGCGGCAATCGTTCTGTGCATGGGCGGCGGCGGCCGCCAGCACTCCGGCCAGCAGGCACACCGGCCATCGCCGCGCCGTCATTTGTCGATCTCCGCCTGCGTCCGCGCCAGATCCAGTAGGAGCGCGGCAAGCTCGTTGCGATAATCCGCCTCCGGAATCGTCGCTTTCTTCAGCTTCAGCTCGTCAATCTTCGACTCCAGCTCCTGCTTATGCGCCAGCAGCTTTGCTTTCGCCGGATTCGCGGGCCCCTGCGCGGAAAGGTTCACCAACGGGAACTGCGAAGCCAAAAGAGAGCCGCGCTCGCCGCCGGCGATCTCCGGGTGCTCGGTGGCCAGACGCTTACCGGATTCATAAAACTGGGCTGTCCTGCGCTCCGCGTAACGGAAAGCTTCCAGCGCCGAGATCACCTGGTTCTTGTCCGTATCGGCCGATTCATCCCGCAGCGCATCCACCCAATAGCGGGGAAAAACCGTGAGGTTCTTTTCACTCCCCGATTTCGTGGCCGAGATCACGGCCCGGTCCGGCCGTTCCAGCGCGCTCACAATGCCGCCGCTGGCGCTCGTCATGTCCACCACCAGTTGCCGGCGCGAGGGCACGCGGTTGAGCCAGGCGGCAAAGTCAGAGGCCCGGATGTCCGGGCCGGGCACATTCATCTTGTACTCTTCGCCGTCAAAGCTGCCGTGTCCGATCAGAAATACGGCCAGCCGGTCGTCGGCCTTCGCCTCGCGCGCAATCTGACCCAGCACCAGTTCCACGTGCGCCCGGTTCGCCATGGCCCCGGACAGCGTGGTGATCCGCGCGCCCGGTTCGACTTCGTGGAGCCGCTTATCGATCTCCTGCGCCCATGTCGAAAAATTCTTCTCGTACTCGGGAGTGCCTCCCAGCCCGGCAATCGTCACATAGTAGTCCGCCGCGTGCAGGGGAGCCAGGAAAACCAGCGCGAGGGCGGCCGCAAGCGGGTATGTCATACCATCCCCCAGCGGCGGCGGAGAAGCCATTCCGAACACCGCAACAGAATTGCCAGCAAAAAGAAGGCCGGCATATCCCAAAGGTCATGGGCCTCCCGCGTGCTGATCCCCGCCTCGGAAAACACGATGTCGTTCCCGATCCGGCGCGCGGCGGAGGCGGGATAATAATGCCCACCGGTCTCCGAGGCGAGTTGCTGCAACAGCGCCCGGTTTTGTTCCTGGTGAAAATTCTCCGCCGTCCCGTCTTCGCGATGGAACACCGTCACGCCGCGCCCCAGCTCGCCGCCCGGCCGGCTCGCCACGATTTCGGCCACATAGGAGCCGGTCTTCACCGCCGCCACCGTCGCCGAATAACGCCCCGGTTCGTTCTCGTCCGGCGCCAGCGTCACGGTCTTCCCGCCGTCCGGACCGCTTATGTGCGCCGTCACCTGGGCATCCGCCGCGGGTAGATAACTGTTGTCGCGCACCTCGGCGCGCAAGCGCACCTGATTGTCGTCGTCGATAATCCCCGCGCGCTCCGTAGACGCCGCCACCCGTCCCGGCGTGTCCGCCACCAGCCAGCGGAGAAACTGCCGCCAGAAGACTTCGTCGCTCATATCGGCCAAGGGCTGCAGCATCTGCCAGCGCCAGCTTCCCGCCGTGGCGAACACCGCCGTGCGCCCGCGTCCATAATTTTCGGTGACGAGCAGCGGCAGCCTGGCGTTGTCCGCCGTCATCTCCGCCAGCACCGTGGCGCCCGGTTTCGGCGTACCCACATCCTGGAAATTCGCCAGGTAAGGCAGATTCTTCCAACGGGCGACATTGCGGTCCGGGTCGTCTTCGATCCGGCAGAGCAGGCTGTCCCGCCCGGCCGCCGTCAGATAGGGATAAGCGGGATCGCGCCGAAAAGTCCTGGCGTGGCGCGGCAGCTCCACCGGCAGCAGATCCGGAAACGGCGGCGCGTCGTAGCCCCCGTCGGCCAGCGCGTAGCGGCCTCCGAGGAACAACAGTCCGCCGCCGCGGCGGTCCACAAACTCGCGGATCAGGTCCCGCTGCGCCTGCGTGAAATAGCCCGCATCGACGCTGCCGATGATGACCCCGTCGTAGCCGAACAGATCGTCCACCCTGGAGGGAAATCCGTCTTCGAGCTCCTTGGGATTGTCCAGCCCTTGCCGGTAGACCTTGTTCGGGGTTGTGCGAAGCATGGATGCGATCTGGAGATTCTGGTCGTCCTCCACCGCGCGCCGCAGGAACTTGAACTCCCAGCGCGGCTCGCCTTCAATATAAAGGATGCGGCGCTTGCCGCCACTCACCGAGAGGGTCCGCACCAGCCGGTTGTTCGCTGCATTCGTTTCTCCCGGAAGAGCATCCAGCGAGACTTCGATGTCGCTGACTCCCTCCGGGCCCGCATCGAACAAAACAGGTTCCGTAGCCGATTTCCCGTCGCCCGGAAGCGCAATTTCGCGGCTTGCCAGCACCTGGCCGTTGCGGCGGACGCTCAGCTTTGTTTTGCCGCCCGCGAAGCCGCCTTGCCGCACCGTCGCCAAAGCCTCCAGCCGCGAGCCGGCCATGGCGCTCGAAGGAAGCTGCACTTTGTCCAGTTCAACATCGTGCCGTAGACGATCCTCGCCGAAGCCAATCGTATTCACCGGAACCCGCCGCGCGCGGATGGACGCCAGGATACCCGGATCGATGCCGCCCGCATTGTCGGAGCCATCGCTCAGCAACACCACGGCGCCCAGCGGAAGGCCGGCGACGCCGTCCAGCAATTCCGTCAAGCCTACGCCGATGCGGGTGGCCGGCAGGTCGGCTTTCAACGTCTCGACGCTGTCGATACGCGCCGCGCCGCCGCCCAATTGGTAAAGGCGGACTTGAAACCGCTTGCGGAGGTCTGACAGCAGTCCGCCATTCAGCAGCGCAGCCGCGTTCTCAAGCCGCGTCTGTCCGTTGTCGCGCACGCCCATGCTGCGGCTGTCGTCCACGACCACCGCAACCACGTTTTGCTGCGGGGCGAGCGTGGCGACGCTCAGCGCCGGACGCCACAGCAGCAGAAGCAATAACGCGGCCAGAGCCGATTGCAGCATCCAGATCGCCGCCCCGCGGAGGGAATGCGCGCCGCCCCGGGCGCTCATTCGCTTCCAGAGCGCAAATCCCAGCCCAATCGCTGCCGCCAGGATCGCCGCCGCCAGTATCCACGCCGGCCACGCCGCCAGGAACACAATCGTCCCCTTTTCGAACACCGCAAGCGGATACTTAAAGAGGAATTGAAACATCCGGGTTCTCCTGGCTCACTTTCAATGGGTCATCGCATACACCACGTAGTTCGCGGCGATGCGAAAACCAAGTGCGGAATATTTCTCCGGATATTTAGGATTGTCGGCATGTTCCCAGGAATCTCCCAGGTCCATGTTGTGGCAAATCGCCACGATGATGCGGCCTTTGTCGTCGTAGATACCCCGCCAGCGCGCCTCAAAACCATCATGTTCGTAAACCCTTCCTGTCTGGATAAACTGCGCGCCGGGCACCTGGTATCGCTGATCGAGGTCGTAAATGACGTGAAAAATCGGATCGTTGTCGGGAATTTCCCGGATGGGCCGGTCGGGAAACACCCGCTTCATGCTGGCCGTGAAATTCTCCCATTCGCGGGTCCCGTGGAAGTCGTCGCACATGAAGAATCCGCCGCGCAGAAGATAATCGCGCAGCTTGAGACACTCGGCGTCGGTCAGGTTCCAATACCCAACCTCCACCGCGTACAGCCACGGCCAGTTATAGACGTCGTCACCGTCATCCAGGCTGATGGGCTGCTCGACGGAACGCACTTGAACCCGCGTCAGTCTTCGTAACGCCTGGGCAAGGTGACGGTCCGACCGCGGATAATCCATCGTCCAGCGCGGATAGCTCACCACCGCCGGATAAATGAGCCTCCCGAATACCCACTCCGCTTTTTCCTGCCAGTCCGGCGGCAGCGGGAAGTTGTAGTATTCCACGGCCGGATATTGCCGGAACGGCTTGGGATAGGATTGTTTCGAATTCTGAAATGCGTACACCGATCCGAGAAGGACCAGTGAGAGGAAAGCCGGGAAAAGGGTCCGCCGGAGACGCGTCATGAAGGGCGATTCCAGTTCGCGATCAGAATATCAGACACGGTTCGGAGCCCTGCGCCGGAAACCGTTCCTGGCATATAGTCTTGGACGCCTGTGGACCCGATCCGTTACAGCCGGCGACCCGGCATCCTCTCGCTTCGTGGAAAACTGCGTATGCCCGCATACTCACCGGTCTCGTGCTCCGGCGCGGGAGTAATTTTCAAGATCTTGAGACCGCGCCGGTCCTTGACGTCCACTTTATCAGGCGCGCCTCCCGCCGTGGTTTTCGCCTTACACTCGGCCGGACTACACCCGCGCGGCGAGCCCCCGCAGATTCCATCCGCAAATGCGGCTCGCTTCGAACTTGTCGCCGCCGGGCCCGGCCCAATGGGTCTCCAGACTCAGCCAGCCGTGGTAGCCGTCCTGTTCGAGCGCGGCGATCTGTCCTTTCCAATCGACCGCACGCGTTCCCAACGGCCCCCACACCGGAGTGTGCCCGTCCATGTGGCAATCTTTCGTATGGACGTGAGCGATGCGATCCTTGGGGAGCAGGCTGTAGCCTTCCGGAAATGGATTCTCACCCGCGACGTAAGCGTTCGCCGGATCCCACACCAGTTTGAGATTGGGATGGGGCACCCTCGCGAGCATTTCGGCGCTCTCCCGCGCCGTGCCCACGTTGCACGCGTGCTCGTTCTCGAGTCCGATCGTGATTCCGAGAGAAGCCGCATCCGATGCGAGCCCCGCCAGCGCCTTCGCCGCCGCGTCCAGGCATCGTTCCGGCTCCACAGTGCGCCAGAAAGAAAAGACTCTCACCACCGGCGCTTCGAAAAACTGCGCGATCTCGAAGGCCCGCGTCGCCAGCCGCGGCTGGTCGTCATAGGTATGCTTCGAAGCAAAGACGTCATGCTGGAATCGCTGGTCGACTTCCGGGCCTCCGGGGAGCACGCACTTGAGCAGCGGCGAGGCGATCGAAACCACCTTCAGGCCGCGCGCGCGAATCGCGTCGCGGGCGCGCTCCAGTTCGTCGCCGGACAAGTCGAGCACGTTCTTGCCGCCCAACACCCTCAGCTCCGCTCCTTCCATCCCGATTTCGCTCATTGGAGCCAGCGCCGTTTCGAGATCCGGCGAGAATTCATCCGTAATCGCCGCGATGGGAAATTTAAGTTGTTTCAAACCTAGTTTTGTCCTTCACGAATGTTCAGAAATTGATTTGCCTTGAGGTTCGCCTTCCTGTCGACGCGCCCGCTTGGCCAGCGGATCTCCATCGTTTTCACGACGCCGTCTCTTCCCAGCCCGAAGGTCAGGGCAAGATCGCTCTGCGAGAGATAGCTCGAACCGCTGTGTACGGTCTGGGTCTGTTTTCCCGACGCGCTTTCCACGGTCACCACGGCCCCGAGCGCGCTCCGGTTGGACTTCCCCCCTTCCAGCCGCACCGTCAGCCACTGGTTCCGGTTCCCCCCGTCATTGCGGAGCAGATACGCCGGTCCGCCGTTCGTGGTCACCACCACGTCGAGATCTCCGTCATGGTCGAAGTCCGCATACGCCGCTCCCCGGCCCACCAGAGGCCGCGCCAGCGCCTCGCCCGCGGATTTGGTCACGTCCTCGAAATTCCCCTTGCCTGAATTGCGAAAAAGCAGGGGCGCCTCTTCGTACCGAATCTTCGGCTGCACTTTATTAATGTCCTCGTCAATGTGGCCGTTCAAGGCAAAAATGTCCGGGTAGCCGTCCAAATCGTAGTCGAAGAAGAACACCCCGAAGGTGAGGGAAAAAAGACTGGAGCGGCCGAGCGGCGTCCGCGGCGCGCGATCGGTAAACAGACCACTCCCGTCATTGCGGTAGAGAGCCAGCATCTGGTTCGAGAAGTTTCCCACAATCAGGTCCTCGCGCCCCGTACGCGCGACATCCGCAAAATCCACGCCCATCGCGCCGCGCGCCACGCCATCCTCGCCAAATGCCACGCCGGCGCCCACGCCCTCCTCGGTAAACGTGCCGTTCTTATTGTTACGGTAGAGCTTGTTGGGTTGCGTGTCGTTGGCAATGAACAAATCCGGCCAGCCGTCGTTGTTGTAATCGAAGGTGGCGATTCCCAGGGATTTGCTGGCGGCGTCACCCAATCCCGCGCGTTTCGCGACGTCCACAAAGCGCCCGTTTCCGAGGTTGTGGTACAGCTTTAACGGCCGCCCCGGGTACGCCTCCGGCGTGCAATAGGATTTCGTCGCGCCATCCATCGAGCAATACTTATCGCCCTTCGCGGTCCATTCCACATAGTTGGCCACCACCAGGTCCGCTTTGCCGTCGCGGTCGTAATCCACCCAGGCGGCGCTGGTCGCGAAATTCGCATTCGAGATTCCGGCCGCCTTGGTCACATCGCGAAACTTCAAGCCTCCCTCGTTGTGGAACAACCGGTCGCCATCGATGGCGGTGATGTACACGTCGGGACGTCCGTCGTTGTCGTAGTCCGCCACCGCCACGCCCATCCCGAACATCTCCAGGTCCAGGCCGCTATGGGCCGTGACGTCGGTGAACGTTCCATTGCGATTATTGCGATAGAGGGCGCACAGCGTTTTCTTCCCTTTCGGCTGCCACGGCTTGCTGTTGACAAAGAGAAGGTCCGCCCAGCCGTCGCCGTCGAGATCCACGAACGCCACCCCGGAGCCCATCGTCTCCGGCAGCCATTTCTTGCCGGCGCGCCCATTCTCGTGGGTGAAGTGAATTCCCGCGGCCCTGGTAACGTCCTTCAGGACAATTCCCGCCTGCCCTCCGGCGGCATAGATCACCGGCATGCTTCCCAGCGCGAAAGACGCCAGGAGCAGCCCCTTCTGCAACCTCATCGAGTGCCTTCTCCTCCGAAGTTCGCTTCCGCCCGCCCTCGCGACAGTTCTTCGTTCAACGGCCGCAGCAGCAGCAGCGCCGGGCGCGTGTTGTATTTCTTCTCGTAGGCGCGATGCGCGGCGTCATCCGGATAGCGTTCGTCCGGAGGATACGGATAGCGGCTCATCGCATGGAACGGCAGCGGCTTCACACTCTGCGAATAGGCCGTGTTGGCGTCGCGGTCCTTCGCCCATCCCTCCACCTTCAAAATGAAATCGCGCGTCCAGCCCGGGCGGAGCGGCGGTTCCGAAGCCGGATAGTGCAGCCGGAGTTCGTCGCCGGAGCCCATAATTACAAACTGGTCGTCCGGCCGCCGCACCAACTCCGTCACGTCGCCGTACCGCGTGTAGAGTCCCGGAGTCGGGTTCCAATACGACAGCGTTTTGGCCGGCTGATAAAAGAACGTCTCCGGCTGCAGGCGCAGCGGGTCGATCTTCGAATCCGAGAATCCCCGGAATCGCACGTCCGCGGCGGCCGCCGCCAGGCGGTGCATTTGCGCGTCCGGAGCCGATGCGCCGTCGCTCAAAAAAATCTCGTCCCAATACACGCACATATTGGTCACGATCCGCACTTCCCGCGACGCGGAGAGAAACTTTCCTGACAGATCCACGGCAATCGTCTTCGGCTTGCCCGATGGCATGCCCATATCCTCAATCACCGTCTTCCACTGCCCGTCCCTGTCCTTCACTTGCAGATAAGGAGGAAGCAGGCCGCCTTTGCCTTCCTGCGCGGCGGAGAGGAAGGTGCTTCCGTCCGCCCAATCCACCCATCCGTTCAGAACCAGCACGCTCTTGTTATCCCGCGCGGCGTTCTTCCCGAAATCGAGCGTCAGCGAGTGCATACCGGCTACGCCAATCAGGTTATGCGGAAATCCGTTGGGATAGCGTTTGTCGATCTTCAAAACTTCGGCCGTCACATCTTTCCCGCCGTCCTCCCGGGCCGAAACCGGGTTCACCCGCCGCGTTACGCCAAACAAGCGGAACTCCGGAAATGGCGGCGACTTCCATTTCTCGTTCGTATAAATATCCATCCCCGCCGGATGATCCACCGCCAGCAGCTCCACCTGATCCAGGTAGGATACTTCGCTCAGCTCTTCGGTGATCCGTACCTCATAGCGTCCGTTCACCGCCTTCAGAGCGTTCTTCGGAAGCTGAATATATTCGCGATGATTGGTCGGGAAGAACTCTCCGTCTCCGGACATTGCGCCCAGCGGGGCCACGCCGAGAACGTCGGTGACAAATTCGAACTCGCTCCCGTTCCAGATCCAGATCATCGGGCACGAACCCGAAAGCCGCTGCGCTTCCTTATAGCTGTACGCCTTATCCGCCGCCTGCTTGGTCTCGTTTTGCACCAGGCCGTTCGCCCAGGTGATGCGAACCGTATCCGCCGCGGCGTATCCACGAAGATCGAAATGGAGAGGAGTCCCCATGTACACCTTCTTGGTGTAGAGACGCCCCGTTTTCACCTCGACTTCCGATTGATAGGCCAGCTTGATGTTCTTGATTCCGGCAAGTTGCACGCTGAGCCAGCGGCTCTTTCCCTCACTGCGGTTCAGACGCGTCACAACCGCTCCACTGCCCGCCACGCTCGCCGAGTCCCCGCGGCCATCGCCATCGAAATCGGCCTCGACGCTCATCAGGGCATCGCTTCCCTGTCCCGCGACGAACTTCCCTTCCCGGTTCAGAATCCCACCGGAATGGAACACCACATCCAGCCATCCGTCGTGATTCACATCGGATACCCTGAGCCCGCGCGCGCCAGCCGGAAGGGCCGCCACGGGTTCAGCGGAATAGTGCCCCGCCAGGTCGTCGCGATAGATCACGCCGGGGTGATCCGCGTAGGAAACCACCACGTCGATCGCCTTGCTGTCCTTCATCAGCCGGAACGGAACAGCGTCGATCGCTTCGCCTGGCTGAAACGGAAAATCGGCGGTACGGTCCACAAACCCGGCCGTCCCCTGGTTGCGCAGCAGCACCGGCCTGGAGCCCAACAGCAGCAGATCCAGGTCGTAGTCGTGGTCGAAATCGACCCAAACCGCTTTCTCGAATCTTCCTTTGGGCAGAGCGGCCGTTTGCGCCACAAATTTGCCCTTCGCATTATGCAGCAACTTAGGCCCCTGCCCGGTCAGCACCACCAGGTCGGCGAGGCCGTCGTTGTCGTAATCGCCGGCGGCGATCGAAATCACGCCGGAGAGATCGGCCAGACCGGAGTCTTTCACCAGCGTTACCCCTTGCTTGTACAACGCGGCTTTCCCGTCCGCCCAGGCGATCACATCGGAATGCCCGGTCCCGAAAGCGTCGATCAATGTCACCCCCGCGCTTTTCGGGTCCTTGGCCTGAACCAGCGCGACATCGTCGAATTTCACCGGGGCGGGCTCGATATTTTCCGGCAGCGACTCAATGGGATCGTAAATCTCGGCGTAGTCGCACCACTCCATGTCCTCGGGAACGGCCGCGCCCTCCTGTTCCTTCTTGAGCCGCTGGAAGGTGGCGAGCTGCGCCATCTGCTGTTCACGCTTCCCGGCCTGGCGGTAAACGTTATAAAGCTGGAAATGAGGCGCAGCCAGGTTGGGGTTGATCTTTTCCGCGATTTCAAACTGCTTTTCCGCGTCGGCCATGCGACCGGCCTGCTTATACAGCACGCCGAGGTTGTAGTGCGATACCGGCTCTTCCGGAACCAGCTTCACCATCTCCTCAAACTGCCGTGTTGCGTTCTCGACGTCGCCGTCCTTGCGGTACACAATGCCCAGGTTGAACCAGGTATGCGGCAGTTTCGGATCCTGCTTCTGGACCTTCTTCAGTTCCTCGACGCCTTCCTTTGTTTTCCCGGCCCGCAGCAGCGACAGCCCGTAGTTCAGCCGTTCCCGCGCCGAACCGGGATCGAGATCCAGCGCTTTCTTGAATTCCGCCACCGCTTCCACTTGGGTCGTGGGGTTTTCGTAGAACGCTTTCCCCAGATTGCGTAGATGCCACAGAGCCTCATCCTTCGAGGGACCGGTCTGGGCCACACCAATGGCCAGGCAAGCGATAAGAAGGGTCTTTCGCACCGAACCATTATCCCTTGAACGCGGGATTCCCCGAAAAGGATAATCCTCGCCGGCCGCTCCCGGTCCCGGTCTCGATTTCTCTTTACAAATCCTCAAAGCCGTCCCTGGACCGTCATGCTACATTCAAGTTGGTGCGGCTCCTCATAGTCGACGACGACGTGGAACTCTGCGCCCTCCTGGGAGAATTCCTGAGGCGCGAGGGCTACGGCGTCCAGAGCGAACACGATGGCCGCTCCGGCCTCGAACAGGCCATCAATGGTGGCTTTGACCTGGTGGTTCTCGATGTAATGCTGCCGGAAATGGACGGCTTTGAGATCCTCAAACGGCTGCGCGCGAACAGCCGCGTGCCCGTCCTGATGCTCACCGCCCGGGGCGAAGACGTGGACCGGATTGTCGGCCTCGAACTGGGCGCCGACGACTATCTTTCCAAGCCCTTCAATCCCCGCGAGCTCTCCGCCCGCATCCGCGCCATCCTGCGCCGTTCCGACGCCGCCCCGGCCACGGGAAAACTCGAGGTAAATGGCATCACGCTCGCGCCCGCCAGCCGCGAAGTCCATCGAGACGGCATCAAGGTGGAACTCACCACGCTTGAGTTCTCCATCCTCGAAATGCTGATGCGGTCCGCCGGGCGCGTGGTCTCTCGCGACGCGTTGATGGAGGGGCTCTACAACCGCAAAGCGACCCCCTACGATCGCTCGGTTGACATGCATGTCAGCCACCTCCGCCGCAAACTGGAGCAAAACCGGGCGATCATCAAAACGATTCGCGGCGTAGGATACCAGTTCTGCCGCACGCCTGAAGACAACATTCAGGCATGAGATCGCTGTTCACTAAAATTCTCGGCTGGTTTCTTCTCACCACACTGATCACGAGCGCCGGCATCGCGGTCACCTCGGCGTTGATCTTTGAAGCGAGCGAACCGCGCCGTCCTCCGCCCGCTGTTCCCCGTCCCTCCCGGCAACTGGACACGGCGCGCAACGCCTGGGAGACGGGAGGCGCCGCCGCGCTGCGCCAGGTTCTCTCGCGCTGGCACGGCCGCGGCAACCTTGAGGTCTATCTCGCGGACGCTCAAGGCCGGGATGTGCTCACGGGCAAGGACCTGTCCGAATATCTGCCGGCGCCGCGCGGCTCGCGCAGCTTTTTCGGCCGCTATTTTCGTTCCAGCTTCGCCCATCCTTCCGAAGATGGCAAATACTTTCTAATCACCGTCTTTCCCCATCGCGG
Source organism: Bryobacteraceae bacterium (assembly GCA_035545735.1). Lineage (GTDB taxonomy): Bacteria > Acidobacteriota > Terriglobia > Bryobacterales > Bryobacteraceae > JAJYKC01. Next base: position 56,721 of record DASZXS010000025.1, read on the forward strand.
CGGGCCCTTCTGGTTTCTTCGCGTGCAGCATTTGTGGGTGCTCGGCGTCGCCATCCTTCTCTGTTACGCGCTCGCCTACCATCTGTCCTCGCCCGTGCGCGCCCTTCAGCGCTCGGTGGACCGGTTCGGACGCGGCGACTTCTCCGCTCGCGTCGAATCGCGCCGCGGGGATGAGCTGGGGCAGCTCGCCCGCGCCTTCGACCGCATGGCCGACCGTATTCAAACGCTCCTCACCGCCGAGCGCCGCTTGTTGATGGATATCTCCCACGAATTGCGCAGCCCCCTGGCCCGCCTCAGCGTGGCTATCGAGCTCGCCCGCAGCGACAAAGACAACGAACTGACGCTCGACCGCATACAGCGGGAAGCCGACCGCCTCAACGAATTGATCGGGGAGCTTCTCGAAGTCACTCGCGCCGAGGGTGATCCTTCCTCGCAGCGCCGCGAGCCCCTTCAGTTCGATACGCTGGTCGCCGAGGTCGCGGGCGATTGCGCCATCGAAGCCACCGCGAAGAACTGCACGCTCAAGGTGCTCCGCAACGACACCGTGGAGATGTGGGGGAATGCCGAATTGCTCCGCCGCGCCGTCGAAAACGTGGTTCGGAACGCGATTCGCTATGCTCCCGAAGACACGGCCGTCGAAGTCTCGCTCACGCGGCGGACCGACGAGATTTTGGTACGCATCCGCGATTACGGGCACGGAGTTCCGGAGGCCTCGCTCAACCGCATCTTCGACCCGTTCTATCGAGTGGATACAGCCCGTGGGCGCGATAGCGGCGGAGTCGGACTCGGCCTGTCCATCGCCCGCCGCGCCGTGGAATTGCATGGGGGAACACTTACGGCGAAAAACGCCAACCCGGGCCTGGAGGTGACTCTGGCCCTGCCGTCACCGAGGCTTGATCATGCGGATGCCCGACGGCAAAGCGAAGAGACTGTCGGGTAGGTTCTGGTTGATGGTTACCGATTCCGAGAAAATCTGGCTGATCTTTTCCCCGTTGCGGTCCCGCTCGATGGAAAACGGCCATTGCACTCCGCCGCCCGCATCGCGATATTTCGTGAAAACCGTTATTTCCTCATCGCGATCCCTGGTTACCGGATTTCGGCGGTAAAAGCGCTGCCGCAGGGGCAGATGCGTCGTCTGGTCGATATACACCGTGGTGGTCTCGTTTTCGGCGTCGGTAATGTCCACGATCTCCACCGGACGGTTGTCCAGCACATCGGCGCTGCGAAAATCCAGATACATCCCCTTCTCCGCCATCCTCTGATGCAGGATATAGAAGATATCGTGCATCACGGTCTCGCGGTACCGTTCGAAGCGCTCCTTGGGCAGCGGCTGCGCCCCGCGAAAGGTGATCTGGTAGGCCTCGGTCTCGGTAAACAGAACGCTGCCCGCGTCTTTCTTCTTCCCAAAATCCTCCCGCTCGCGGACGGTTAGTTTTCCGGGAGAGGGCGGCAGATACTGCGTAGAGATGCTGGCGATGGAAAGCCCGGTGAGCTTGTCGCGATAAAACGAGTAGGCCCGTCCCTGCTCCACCCGGTCGCGCATCGCCAGGAACGCAGGGCCGCCGATGGCCGCCAGGCAATTATCGAGGACGCGCTTCGCCCGCTCGGCGCTCGTCTCGGCGCGCGCCGCAAGTCCCCCCAAGACCATCACCATGCCAAGAGCCAGCGCGCGGCGTCCCGCAGCCCCCGAATGTCCGCTCGCGATTCTCATGGTTTCTTCGCAAGATCCTCCGTTTTCAGCCCCGCGTTAAACCGGTACCCCTTCACCTGAAGAACTGCAAAGGGCTGGCCGTCCCGCTGGATTGTGATTGCAAAGGGCAGCTTATATCCATTGACGTCCCGCCAGTCGGAATAAGATTCAACAACTTCACCCGAACCCGCCGGCGAATAGGTCACCTTCGCCGGCAGCGACGTCTTTTCATCCAGCTCCAGCGTCGCCTCATCGCCGCTCCTGCCGGAAATACGGACTGCCGCCGCGCCTTCCGCCGCAATGGCGCGGTCGGGATCCCGGTCGCTTAACGCAAGCCAGAAGAGCTGCCGGAATACCTGTTGGCGAGCCTGTTCCACCACCGCCGGAGGCATGTCCATCACCTTCCCCCCTGACGCGATCCACCCGGTTTTCCCGTCCGAGAACACCACCTGCTTCCCGAACGGCATCTGGCGCTCCTGGCGCAGCGTGTCCGGGGCCAGAAACAAGCTCTCCTGCGCCACCTTCACTTCGCCGCCCGGGGACTGCAGCGTCCCTTCCGTCGTCACGGTTGCATCCCGGATCGCCGCCAGGCGGCTTTCCCCACCCAGTGCTTCGCGCACCCTCCCCAGCAGCGCTTTGCCCTTCGCAATTGCCTGCGGCGCGGCCGGCGCTTGAGCGGCCGGCCCGTCTTCCGGAAACGTCAGATCGATCTTATGAACCTCGCTTCCAAGCGCGCTCAACGGCGTCCCAAAATCCCGCGGATTCCCCACCGCCACCACGGTAAACGCGTCCGGCCGCCAGTATTCCTTCGCCACCCGCAGCACATCAGCCTTGGTGACGGCCGCAATGCCTTTCTGATATTGAAAAATGAAATCGTTCGGATAGTCGAAATACGCGTACGTGAGCATGCGGACCAGCGTCTTGCTCGGGCTGTCGAACAAAAACACGAAGCTGTTCTCCACGCTGTCCTTCGCCGTCTTCAATTCCTGATCCGTCACCTCGGCCGTCCTCATTTTTTCCACTTCTTCCCGGATCACTTTGAAGGTGGCTTCCGTGTATTTCGATTGCGTGCTGCCCGAAATGATGAACAATCCCGGATGGTCGTAGTCGGCGCCCCAATTCGCACTGATATCGTAGGCGTAGCCAAGTCCCGTCCGCACTCTCCGCATCAACCGGCTTGAAAATCCCCCTCCCAAAATATCCGCGGCCACCGAGAGAGCGGGCAGGTCCTTGTCCCGCAAAGTGCCGGCCAGGTGGCCCATCTCGAAAAATGTCTGAGTGACGTCGGCCTTCTCCGCGAGGAAGATCCCAGGCGCGGGTTTCTTCACCACTTCCGGAAACGCCGCCGCGGGCTCCGGGCCGTACTGCCACGAACCCAGAACCTTTTCAATTCTCGCCCTCATCTCCGCCGAATCGAAATCGCCATAAACGGCGAGCATGATGTTTTTCGGATAAAAGTAGCGCCGGTAGAACGTCACCAGGTCGGCGCGTTGAATCGCATCGATGTTGACGTAATTGATATCCCATCCATAGGGAGTGTCCTTGCCGTAAACCAGTCCGGCGAATTCCCGCTGGGCGATGCCGCCCGGATCGTCGTTGCGGCGCGCGATGCTGCTGCGCCATTGCGTTTTCGCCAGGTCCACCTGGTCCTGCCGGAACTCGGGCGCGCTCAACACGTCTTTGAAAATTCCCAGAACCTCCGCCGTGTTCTCCTTGAGACACGAAAAAGACACGGACCCGCTGGTTTCTCCGATCCGGCTCTCCACCGACGCAGCGATATTTTCCAGCTCCGCGTCCAGTTGCTCGCCGGTTTTGCCTCCGCTCCCTCCCGTGCGCATCACCATGCCGGTGATATCGGCGACACCCTGCTTGCCCGGCGGATCGAACAGGTTTCCGGTGCGCACCAGGGCCGTCCCGCTCACCAGCGGCAGTTCGTGATTCTCCAGCAGGAACACCTTCATCCCGTTCGGCAGCTCAAACGTCACCGGGTTTGGAAGCGTAATCTTCCGCAAAGGGGGGAACTTCAGATTTTTATACGACGGCAGTGGAGCAGACGACGGAGAGACCAGTCCCTCCGCGGGCGCGGGCGCCTGCCCCCACAACGTCCCCAGAGGCAGCATCGCAACGCAAAGCAGACGGCGGATCATTTCGCCTCCTTCGCCGCGTCATGCTCTTGACCGCTCGCCGGCGGAACGATGTAGGCCACGGTCCGCGTCTCCGGCTTCAGATATTGTTGGGCCACGCGCATCACGTCGTCGGGGGTGACCCGGTCGATCTCGTCAATCTCAGTAAACAGTTTCCGCCAATCGCCCTGCGTGGCGTAGTATTCGGTGAGCGCCGCCGCGAGCCCGGAATTGCTTGCTAATTTCCGGATCAACGCCGCCCGCTCCTTGGTCTTCACCCTTTGCAGTGTTTCGTCATCGACCTTCTTCGTTTTCAGACGCTCGATGATTTCATAACACGCCTTTTCGTTTTCCCCCACGCTGTGCCCCAGGTTGGGAATCAGGTAGAACACGAACAGGTTCGGATATTTGCCGCCGGGCAGTTCCGGGGATGCGAATGCGCCCAGCGCGAGCTTTCTGTCGCGCACCAGTTCCTGGTACAGCATGGAAGTGCGGCCGCTCGACAGGATGTCGCTCAGCACGTTCAACGCGGCGTCGTCCTTGTCGCGGTCGTCCGGACGCTTGTAGGCTATCGCCAGGAACGGCTGCGACTCCGCCTCCACCTCCACCCGCTTCTCACCCTCCTGCGCCGGCTCAACCGTGCGCACCTCGGGCGGAAGCGGCCCCGCCGGCATACGCGCGAAGTATTTCTCCGCAAACCGCCGCGCCTGCGCCGGATCGACATCGCCCGCGATGCCGATGGTGATATTCGCCGGCACATAATGCTTCTTATAGAAATCCACCGCCTCGGTCCGCCGGAAGTTGTCGATGTCGCTCGCCCATCCCCCCGCCGGAACGCGGTAAGGGTGCGCCGCGAAAGCCGTCGCCAGCAGCATCTCGACCAGTTTCCCCTGCGGATTCGATTCCGAGCGCATGCGCCTCTCTTCCCGCACCACATCGCGCTCCTTGTAGAACTCCCGGAACACCGGGTCGATGAACCGCTCCGACTCCAGCAGAAACCATAATTCCATGCGGTTGGACGGCAGGCTGTAGTAAAACTCCGTCGAGTCTTCCGACGTCTCGGCGTTCAACCCCGCGCCGCCATTCTCTTCGATGATGCGTGGATAGGCGTTCGAATCGACATATGTCTCCGCCTTCGCCATCGCCGTCCTTAACGCTGCGCGCAGGGCTTCCAGTTTCCGGGCGTCGGCGTGAAAGGTCTTGTTGCGTTCGGCGTCGTACTGGTCGTAGATATGCTCCACCGCCGCGATGGCTTTCTTCTCCTCGGGATAATTCTTCGCGCCGATGGTTGACGTGCCTTTGAACGCCATGTGCTCCATCATGTGGGCGATGCCGCTGTCGCCGCTCGGATCGTCCACCGCCCCGGAATTCACGTAGGAATGGAACGAAACCACAGGAGCGTCGTGCCGCTCCACGATGATGAAGTGCATCCCGTTGGCCAGGGTGAACTCCGTCACCTTCTTTTCGAACTGCTGCAATAGCTGTCCTTGCGCCGCGCACGCCAGAGCGCAAGCGGCAATCGCCCACCGCGCCGGTTGTTTGAATTCGAGCATCGAGACTCTCTCATTCGAAGGTACTAAAAAGCGCGCCGCCGGATCTTTGCCATTCTTGCAAATGACTTTCCCATGCTGAGATGATCTTTCATCATGCGCAAGTGTCTCTTCGTTCTTATCGCCCTGGCCTGGGCCGCCACTCTGTCCGCGCAAAAGCCCGCCTGGGCTCCCCCGACCGGCCACCTGACTCTGCCCCTGTGGCCGCATGGCGCGCCGGGCGGCACGCCGGATCTGCCTCCGGAAGTCGACGCCACCACCGCCAAGGACGGCCTTGTCGCCGGAAAGGCGGTGATCCGCCTGGGCAATGTTTCAAAGCCTACGCTGACCCTCTATAAGCCGGTGGGCCGGAATACCGGCGCCGCGGTCGTGGTCTTTCCCGGCGGCGGCTATCATATCCTCGCGATCGATCTCGAAGGAACCGAGGTTTGTTCCTGGCTCGCATCGAAGGGCGTCTCCTGCGTGCTGGTGAAGTATCGCGTACCGAACACCGGCCCTTATCCGAAATCGGCGGCGGCCCTGCAGGATGCGCAGCGCGCGATTGGAATGGTCCGCGCCCATGCCGCGCAATGGCGCATCAACCCGCACAAAATCGGCGTGCTCGGTTTTTCCGCCGGCGCACACCTCTCGGTCGCGGTGAGCAATCTCTTCGATCACCGCCTCTATGAACCCGTCGACGCCGCCGATCAAGAGAGTTGCCGCCCCGACTTCGCGGTGATCGTCTATCCCGCCTATATCGCACTCCCTAAGGAGAACTTCGCGCCAAATCCGGACATCCACGTCACCGCGCAGACCCCGCCGTCGTTCATCGTGCAGGCCGAGGACGACCCCGTCCACGTGGAAAACGCCACGGTCTACTTTCTCGCCCTGAAGAATGCGAAGGTCCCGGCGGAACTGCACATCTACGCCGAAGGAGGACACGGCTACGGGCTGCGCCGCACCGCCCTGCCGGTAACAACATGGCCCCAAAGCGTGGAGACCTGGCTGCACACCATCCACGTCCTCCCGTAAGCCGTCCAGGATCACCCCGCGCGCTCGCCTCCGAACACGCGGGGTCGCTGATGATCCGGTTTTCCCCGACCGCGCTCCAGGCATTTCTCCGGTTAAGGGTGATAGACTCTCACCCAATATGTGCTCGCTTAAGATTTTCCTTCTGCTGTTTTGTTCTTTTGTCTCGGGGTGGGCGCAAAATACCGGCTATACCGCTTCGCTGCTGGCTGGCGCGGACCCAATCAATGACGGTGGGAGCGCGCTCCGCGCTTTTCTGGCGCAGCCGCTCGGCGTTGCCGCCGATGCCGCCGGAAATATCTACGTCTCCGACGGGCTGCAGAACCGGATCCGCAAAATCACCGCCGGGATCGTGACCACCTACGCCGGCAACGGAGTTCCCGGTTACTCCGGCGATGGCGGCCCCGCCACCGCGGCCTCGCTCTACTCTCCCGCCGGAATCGCGCTCGACGCCGCCGGCAATCTCTACATCGCCGACCGCGGGAACGAGGTCATTCGAATGGTGTCGCCTTCCGGAATCATCTCCACCGTAGCCGGAAACGGCAACACCCAATACAACGGCGAAAATGTCGATGCCCTCGACGCCCAGTTCGCCCCCCAAGGCGTCACCGTCGATCCCGCGGGCAACTTATACATCGCCGACCTGGTCAATTACCGGGTTCGAAAGGTCGACGTCAACGGCAACGTAACCACCGTCGCCGGCAACGGATCGGAGGGTTACTCGGGGGATGGCGGCCTCGCCACAAAAGCCGAACTCGAATCTCCCTACGGCGTAGCTGCCGACGCCTCCGGGAATATCTTCATCGCCGACGGCTTTAACGGGGTCGTTCGTATGGTGGATCCCCTGGGCAAGATATCTTCCATTGCGGGCACGGGCTACCTCAGCCGGGTTCAGGGAGCCACACCCGCGCTCAGCACTCCCATGATTCCCATCGGCGTGGCCCTCGATTCGTCCGGCGTTCTCTACATCACGGATTTGTTCAATAACGAGATATTCTCGGTGGTCCCCTCCACCGGCAGCATCGCGACCGTGGCCGGCAATGGCACGCAGGCATTTTCGGGCGACGGCGGAGTGGCCATTTCCGCGTCGTTGTCTACACCCATCGCGCCGGTAGTAGACAAAAAGGGCAACCTCTTTTTCGCCGATGCCGGAAATTACCGCGTGCGCGAAGTCTCCAAATTCATCATCCAGACCATCGCGGGGACCGGCAACGGAGATGGCGGCCCGGCGGGCCAGGCCTTCCTGAATACTCCCAGCGACGCCGCTTATGATGCCAGCGGCAATCTGTACATTGCCGACACCGCCAACGGTGCGCTGCGCAAAGTGTCGGCCTCCAATGGAACCATCACCTCGATCGGCAGTTTCGGACTCCCCGCCGACAACGGAAACCCCGTCAGCATCGCCGTCGATACTCAAGGCAATGTTCTCGCAGGCACCGATGGTTCCTACATCACTCAAACGAGCCCCACCGGCCAGACCTCGGTAGTCGCCGGCACTGGGACGGCCGGCGGAAGAGGCGATGGCGGCCAGGCACGCAACGCTCAACTCTACTTTCCCAGCGGACTGGCCTACGACGCCGCCGGCAATCTCTATGTCGCCGATTACTACCAGGAGGTGGTAAGAAAAATCGATCCCAAGGGGATCATCACCACGATCGCCGGGAGCGGTAATATTGCTGCCTCCGGCGATGGGGGCCCCGCCATTGCCGCCGGCGTCGACCCCATTGATGTAGCGGTCGACGCGGCGGGAAACGTCTACATCGCCGACTGGCAGAATAACCGCATCCGCAAAATCGGTTCCGATGGCAAGATCTCCACCATCGCTGGAGTCAAAGGACTGGCCGGCTATGCGGGCGACGGCGGCCAGGCGGCGCAGGCCTCCCTCGACTCGCCCGCCAGCGTCGCCGTGGATGCGCAAGGAAATGTCTTCATCGCTGACGAGGGTAACTCCGTAATCCGGCGCATCAATGCCGCTACCGGCGTCATCGATACGATTGCCGGAAACGGAGAGTTCTTTCCGTTTTCTCTCGGTGATGGTTCCGCCCGCAGCGTGGCCATGGACCCGGCCCGCATCCGCCTCGACGGCAATGGCGATCTCATCGTCACGGACTTCGTAAACGGAAGGATTCTCAAGTTCTCCGCCGTTACGATCAGCCCCGCGCAAATGACCGCGGTTACCGGCGATGGGCAGACGGGAAGCACTAACGCGGCTCTTTCCGTCCCGCTTACTGTCCATATCGCCGGCTCGGATGGCTTCAACTACGCGGGCGCCACGGTTACCTTCGCCGTGACCCAGGGCGAGGCATCCGTGGACCCGGCATCTGCGCTGACGGATGGAAACGGAAATGCGTCGACCACTGTAACGCTGGGCGCAACACCCGGACCGGTGGTGGTGACGGCCTCCTCTCCAGGCTTGAACGCCGTCAAGTTTTCCCTCACCGCGGCCGCGGGCCCAACGGTCAGCGCCGGCGGGGTGGTAGGCGCAGGCTTGAGTTCGCCGGTGGTCTCGGCGGTAGTCACTGGCGGGATTATCTCCATCTTTGGATCCCAACTGGCGCCGCCGGGAACGAAACGCAATGTGTCGGAGGGAGACATCGTAAACGGTAATCTACCCACCAGCCTGGCCGGAACCTGCGTGCTCGTAGGCGGCAAATTCGCGCCGTTGTTTTATGTATCGGACACTCAAATCAACGCACAAATACCGGTCACGCCTCCCGCCAGCGGCGTGCCGGTTCAGGTCGCCGTCAACTGCGGACAGCCCGAGGAAGTGCGCGGCGCGCCCATGGTCGTGCCGGCTCAAAACGCAGCACCCGAGTTTTTCTACTCGGCTCATGGCTCGAATGGAAAGAACTACGTTTCCGCCGTCAACGTAACCCGCGGCGGCTATGTCGGCCCGGTGGGATTGATTCCGGGCGGCAGCTTTGCGCCGGCTAAGGTGGGCGATACTCTGACCATCTACGCCACCGGGTTCGGCGCAACCACGCCCGCGCAGGTACCCGGCGTTCTAGCTACGGCGGCCGCCGACGTGACGCAATCCGTGACAGTACAGCTCGGAGGAGTAACCCTGAATGCCGCGGACATTCTCTACACCGGCGTAGCCCCCACCTTTGCGGGCCTCAACCAGTTGAACCTGCGCATCCCCACCGGCGTCTCTACCGGAGATCAGCCGCTGACGATCACCATTGGGGGCATCGCGTCTCCGGCCAATGCGGTCGTGACAATCGGTAAATAGCGGAGGACCTCGCGCTATTCTGAGATGACATTGACGATCTCCAAAACGGCGGCCAAGGCGTCGCCCATTCGCGGGCACTTCCTGGCCGCTTTGGCCTCGGCATACGCGTCGATTTTCTTTCTGATCCGCTATCTTGCCGACCCCGAGCGGCCCGGCGGCGTGTCCATTCCCGGCTGGTACGACCGCCTCTATAGCTATGATCAGTGGCAATACTACCTGATGGCCAACGCGATCCATGATGGATCGCTGGGACCTTTTCAATATCCGGTCCTTTATCCTTTCCTCGGCTACGCCGGCGGCTTTTTTTACCGGAAAGACCCCTTTGTAATTCCCGACCTCTTCCTTTTTGCCATCGCTGTTTATTTTTCCGTTCGCGTGTTCGCGGTGGTGCTTGACAACTCCGGTCTCACGCTCGCCGCCGCCGGGCTATTGATTCATTCCACCTGCGCCCTGTTCGTAAAGCCGTGGACCACCACAGTTACCGCCGCGGCGCTCGCGGTCATCCTGTTCGTCTATCTGGAGCGCCGCGCTTCCACCTTTTGGGGCGTCATTTGCGGTTTCGCCGTGGCGGCCACATTCGGAGCGCGAATCGGCGATGTCGTTCTTGCCGGCGCCGTGGCCGCGCTCATCGTGTGGGAGTTGGTGCAAAAGAGAACGGGCGCGCGGTTCCTGGCCGCCGCGGCGGTCACCGCACTCGCCGTCGTGGGAGCCGTCCTGCTGGTGAACCACAAATTCAGCGGTCTGTGGCTGGGCAATTATTACCAATCCGCCGCCGGGCAGCAATGGTGCGTCGCGTGCATTCCGTGGAAGCTTTACGGTTACCTGATCGACCCCTTGCGTTTTCAGGGCGCGGGCGACGTGCTCGCGGTCCCCATGATTCAAGTGGCTCCGTTGCTCCTACTCGCCCCGCTTGGCTTGTTCTTTCTCTTCCGGAACCCTTCCAGGCGACGCGCGGCGGCCGGCTTTTCCACCATGTTTGCCGGATGGTTCGTAATCTACGGGCCATTCTCCGCCGTCACCGGCTCGAGCCTGCGGTATGGGTCCGCGCACTATGCGAAGGTCCTGTTTCCCGTGGTGATCTGTTGCGCCTGCTGGGCTCTCGTTGTCGCCGTACACCCGGCGCCGGCGGAACGCAAAAGCTCCCTCTGGTACGCAGCCGTCGTAACGGCCGCCCTGTTGGGTATCGCCTCGATCTCTCCCCACAAGCTGGACCTTGCCGGCGTTCGAGTTTCGTCGAACGCAAACCCAAGCGCCGCATGGCAAGCCGTCGATGGCGACACAAATACCCGCTGGGATTCCGCGGCCCCTCAAAAGCCGGGATTGGAATATAACCTCGACTTCGAGCGAACTGTTATCTTGAACCGCATCGACCTCGACACCGCGCGCAGCCCAGGCGGGTTCGCGCGGAGAGTGAAAATCGAGGTTTCAACCGACGGCAAAACATGGAGCGAGGTCGTAGCCAGCGCCGGAACCCTCCCCGGCGCGGAGGCCCATTACTACTTCAGCCCCGCCCGTGTACGGCAGATCCGCTTTGTTCTGACAGCGTCCGATCCGTCTGCTTACTGGTCCATTTACGAGATAGGGGCCTACGGATGGTAACCGGAGTTACTAATCCGTGAACCGCTTCGTTCCGCCTCGCACTCTACGCGCTCTCCGCCTGGGCCGACCCCTCCATCAGCGTGGCGAACAAGGTGAGGATGAAGCTCGCTTTGCCCTTTAAAGGAATGAAGTGATATGTTTCGTGAACACCGGCGAACGGAATTGAAACGGGCCCGGCGTGTGACGTTACAATCGCGTCTGTCGTAAACGCCTTCTGATCGCCGATCCCCGCAAGGCTGATCGCTGGAATCAGAACGCTGAAGGAAGTGGAGCCTGCATCGATCGTCACGTGGGTGGTGACGGACACCAAGGTTCCGATTTCGGAACTCAACGTCCGGATCTGGGACCCGGCGAAGTGTCTGACCGGGCCTGCTCCTTGCGTGAGGTTAAAGACCGGCTGGCCAATAAAGCTGGATGTTTCGTAATCGACCTTCGTTTTGCCGTCACTACTTTGCAAGACGAATCGGTTGGGTTGGAGGCTCGCCATCGGTGGGCTCCTTTCTTTCCCCATGCCTTTTGGGGCTCGGGCCACGAGCGGCTCGGATCTTACTCTACTCGCAGTCGGCAAGCGCGTCAATGGAAAATCTGATCTTTACGCCGGAGACGGCGCCTCCGTTGGCGGCGCCGGCAGTCTTGACTTCGCAGCCTTGTGGCTTGCTTCGGGAGACGTTGCAGGAAAAACCCGGGACCGCCGGCTCTGCCGCGGATCGCGACTAAGTCGCGATCCGGCGGCACGCAGGCTGCCCGGGTTTTCCCTATGCGGCGCTTATCTCCCCTCGCGGAAGAAGTAGTAATCGGCGGTATACGGAACCAGGCTTTGCTTACCCACATCGGCGGCCGTGGAGCAGCCGTCGGCCGGAGCCGATCCACCCTTAGTGTTCAAGCGCTGGATGTAAGTGGCCGGCGTCAGCAATTTACCACCCGTGGGGCCCGCTTGCGCTCCGATTACCTGCAACAGCAGGCAGCCGATCGCACCCGCGTTGGGGCAGCTCGGATGAGAACCGGCGGGAATCGCATTGGTAGTTTGCGCCCACACCTTGCTGCTGTCGAAAGAGCCCTGCCAGGTTGCGTTGGCGAATGGCAGAGGGTCCGGAGCGAACTTGTTAGGGCTGGTATTGGGGCTGAGGAAGTGTGTGATGATCTGGAACGCCTGCCCGAAAAGGTTCGTCGTGAGAGTGGCCTCGGGGCGAGGGTTGTTGACGGTCCAGGACGCGCCGGTCGCGGTCGGCAGGCATACGTAGCCCTGCGTACCCGCTCCATTTCCCAGCAGGAACGCAAACTGTCCTTCTGGCGGCGTAATGAGCGTAGGAGTGGGCGGGGAGGTGATGGATTGCGCCGCCATGTTGGTGGTGGCGCCGATTGCACATCCGATTACAAAAGCGGCTGCGAGCAGCCTCCGGACCCGTGCAGTGTTCTTGAGTTGTTGAGCTAGGTTATAGTTCATTTTTCCTTTTAACTTTTCTTTTCGAGGCTTTGATCGTCCTCCTAAAGAGACGCGAAAAGCTGCAATAAGACTGTGCCGGTTTTGGAAGTAATACGTAAATGAATTGTCTCCGCCTCCGGCCTGGAGTGAAGGCGGGTCAGAGCTCACCTGTTTCCTCGGATTGCCGTTTTCTACCGGACAACTATTTGCGTACCTAAGATTGTTAGGGGTATGCAGCAGGAGCGCTGCTAACGGTCATTCCGCGCGTGCCGTTGCTTGAATGAATCGCCGCCGCATCCGGCGAGACAGTACAGGCCGGCTGCGGCGGCGAGTACAGCAATTGGACCTTTGCCCGCAAAGAGAACTAGGTTCATGTGCGTGACCGCCTTGAGAGGTTGAAGTCCCGAGGGCATGGGGCCCGCTGCTGACACCGAGGTAGTGCCGGCTGGAGATTTTTCGTTTCACGGCGGCGCCCACGCTGATTGGATTGGTCGCGAGCCGGTCCGGCGCCTGCCTGGCGATGCCGTCCAAGCTGTTCCCGGCGCCGGACCGGGCAAAAGCGTTCGCGAACGTCGTCGCGCCGTTCGGCTGCTAGTCGGTTGCCGGATTGAAAAAGATCTCTCGCACCTCGACCTGCCCCCCGGTGGCGGCGACGCCTTTGCGCGCCCATGCCACCGCCTCGTCCGTGTCAGCGCATTCTAATATCCAAAAGCCGCCGATGTGTTCTTTCGTCTCAAGGTACGGCCCGTCGGTGACGAGGACTTCGCCATCGGTCTGCGCTCGCAGCGACTTCGCGGCCCCCAGGCCGCAAGCGAACTTCCGGACACCGGCGGCAAGCATCTCTTTGTTGAGCGCGTGAATCTCGCGGACCGTCGCTTCGTCCATCTGGGACGGGTCGAAGTCGTCGGGAAGGTAACCAGCAACCAGGTACTGCGGCATCGTCGTCTCCTGAAATGGTCTCCAGGCGGGCTCGCTCGCCCGCCTGCACTATAACGACGAACGGCCGGGCCGGAATTCGACAAGTCGTGAAAGAAATTTAGCGCCGATTGAAATGGCGTATCGTAAGGAGGAGGATATCGGGGCGCGTTTTTCGGAGATCCGGCCCGACTGGTCATCTTCGATGGCGATGGATAATCTGCTGGCGCTCGCGCTCGAAGCGCGGGCGAGTGCGCATGCTCCGTTTTCCCAGTTCCGGGTGGGCGCCGCCCTGGAAGATCGCTCCGGGCGCGTGTACACCGGCTGCAATATCGAGAGCGCGAGCTATGGCCTTACGCTGTGCGCGGAACGCGTGGCGTGTTTCAAAGCAGTGTCGGAAGGCGCAAGGGCATTTACCCGGATCGCCGTAGCCGCGGACACCGAAAATCTGACACCACCGTGCGGCGCGTGCCGGCAGATTCTCTGGGAGTTTTGCGGGGATATCGAGGTGGCGCTGGTGAATCCGGGGGGCCGCACGGAAACGGTCCGCCTGAAAGACTTACTGCCGAGAGCATTCGATGCGGATTTTCTTCGCTAGTTTTCTTCTTCTCGCCGCGCTGGGGCACACCGAAACGGTGGACGCCATCTGGTCCGCCGGCTACGTAGTGACCCAGGACGCGGGCCGCCGCGTGATCGAAAACGGTTCGGTTGCCGTGCGCGGCGAGCGGATCGTCGCGGTGGGAACCAGCCAGGAAATCGCGCGCCGGTATCGGGCGAAACGCCGCCTGGACCGGCCTCAGGCGATTCTCATTCCCGGCCTGATTAACGGGCACACGCACGCCGCGATGTCCCTGCTGCGGGGGATCGCGGACGACGTCAAGCTGGAAGACTGGCTCCACAAATATATCTTCCCGGCGGAAGCGCGCAATGTGACGCCGGAATTCGTGCTGTGGGGAACGCGGCTTGCGTGCCTGGAGATGATGCTCTCGGGGACAACCACGTTCGTCGACATGTACTATTACGAGGATCAAGCGGCCCGAGCGGCGCGGGACGCGGGCATGCGGGCCGTCCTCGGCGAAACGACGATCGGCTTCCCCGCCCCCGACGCCAAGACGCCGCAAGCCGCACGCGCGTTTGCCGAGGCATTTATGCGAAAGTTCCACGGTGATTCGCTCATCACCGCCGCCATCGCTCCTCATGCGATATACACGAATAGCACGGAGGACCTGAAGGCGGCGCGGGAACTCGCCAACCGCTACCAGGCGCCGCTGCTCATCCACATCTCCGAAACCCGGCATGAGAACGAGGAATCGCTGGCGAAACACGGTATGTCCCCCACGCGCTACCTTGATTCCCTCGGATTCTGGAAGGGGCGCTCCATCGCCGCCCATGGGGTTTGGCTGGACAGTGCGGACCAGGCGATTCTCAAAGCCCGCGGCGTCGGGATTGTACACTGCCCGTCCAGCAATATGAAACTCGCGAGCGGTATTGCGCCCGTCGCCCGGATGCTGGCCGAAGATATGCTGGTGGGGCTCGGCACGGATGGCCCCGCCGGCAGCAACAACGATTTCGACCTGATGGAAGAAATGAACCTCGCCGCCAATTTACAGAAAGTCGCAACCGGCGACCCAACGGTCCTGAATGCCCGCCAGGCTTTGGACCTGGCGACAATCCTCGGGGCCAAGGCCATCGGCATGGAGGACCAGATCGGCTCCATCGAGACATCCAAAAAGGCCGACCTTGTGATGGTTCGCATCGACCGGCCTCATGCCGTGCCGATGTACAACGTCTATTCGCAACTGGTCTACGCGCTGAAGGGATCGGACGTTCAGGACGTTATGATCAACGGGGTCGCCGTCGTTTCTTCCGGAAAGGCCGTGCGTCTGGACGCCGGCGTTATTCTGGCCAAAGCCCACGAATTTCAGAAAAGCATCGCGTCTTCCCTCTCCCGGTAATACCCCTCCATTCCCGAGCGGGCTACGGGAAAAAGAGGAGAGAAAAGGCTCCTCATTCAACTAAGTAGTGTTCACAAAATTTTCGGAACCGCCGTGTCCCCGAATTGTTGAGGAGATTACTCAGACATGTCCCTTTGGCTACGGTGTGCCCGGAGCGCGGCAGTCGCCGTCCTTGCGCTGGCCGCTCCGTCCGCGTTCGCGGACACGATTGTCACCGGCACGTTCACCGACGCCGCGAGTTGGGCCGCCGCCGCGGACCAAACCGGCGAGATCACGTTCGATGGCGTCGCGCCCCTGGGATCCTATTCGACCTACGGATCGGCGGCGGGCTACACCAGCGACGGGATTACCTTCATAGGCCAAAATGGCAGCGGCTATCTGGAACAGATCGTCGATGCGGCCTTTCAGAACCCATTCAACAACTGGGGTTCCGGGGGCAGCCTGACATCCGCTCAATATGTGAGCACCGGCTTCTCTCCCATCATTCACGTGGTCCTGCCCGCGGGCGTCACGGCGTTCGCGGTCGACCTCGGCAGCCTCAGCCCCAACGGAATGGGCGTTCAGATCACATTGGACAGCGGGGACACGTTCAGCGTTCCTACCGGCGCCCGCCCGGATCTCGCGTTCTTCGGCGTCACCACCAGCGCCGCGGTCAACTACGTGGACTTTATGCTCGTCGGCGCCGACCCGGACAATGGCAGCCAGTTGCTAATGGATAACTTCGCCGTCGGAACCGCGGCGGAAACGGCCACTCCCGAAGCGGGCACACTGGGATTGATCGGTCTGGGACTCGTTTTCCTGCCCGCGCTGCGGCGGCGCGCTAGTTCATCCCAAGCGGCCGGTTCGTACGGAAGTATTTCTTATAGGCGGTGATCCAATCGGTGGAAATCTCCCGCTGAGCGGTTGCGAGATCGAGTTTCCCGGCGCAGACCATACTGTGGAGGCGGTCCTCCAACGCATCCTTGACGCGCGCATTCCACACCGTGTCGGAATAAGGCTCAGGCCAGAGATTGCGCAAGTCGGCCGCGCCGCCCAACTCGGGCGTGATCAGGTAGTCCACCTCGTATAACTCTGCCCGCGCGTTCGGCATACCATATTCCTCAAACACCCGGCGCTGCAGCCGTTTGGGCGCCTCGCGCAAGTCGGCGGACGGCTCCGACAGGCAGACGTCGCGCGCAGCCACGGTTCGGACCGTTCCCGGCGTGAGCGCGCGCTGCGGCCGCGCGAGAGGATCGGGCACGTTACGGTAGTGGACCACCAAAGCGGCAGCCACAAGAAGCGATGCCGCCGCGGAGGCCACCATGGCCGCTTCAAAGCGCAGAATTCTCCAGCGAGAAGGCTGCGGTTGCCTGGCAACTGCCGCCAACCTCGCCTTCAGTAGCGCGCGGGGACCGGCGGGCGGAGGAATTCGGGAATTTAGCTCCCCGTCACGGGCGCGCATGAATCCGGCGATGGTGGCTTCGATCTCATTCCGGCGCGCCCGGCATTTCCAACAGATTTCGAGGTGCGTTCGCACCCGCGCCGCTTGCCTTGCGCTCATTTCGCCGTCGGCGGCAAGAAGCAATTCTTGGTCTGATGGATGTTGATCCGGATGCGGCATTCGAATCACCGTTCGCCGGCGCGGCTCAGGCGCGCCAGAGAACGCCCCAGGGAATTGGAAACAGCCCCGAGCGACATTCCCAGAATTCCCGCAATCTCGCGGTAGCGCAACCCCTCGGCGCGCAAAGAAATGCAGTGGCGCTCCTGTTCCGGAAGCGCATGGAGCACCGCGAGCAACCTCTGCTGCCGCTGCCCGGACGCGGCCTGTTCCTCGGGATTCGGCTGTGTATCCGCCCGCGCTGCCATCAACTCCGGATCGGCGATCGCCACCCGCCCGGCGCGCGTCCTGGCGCGCAAGCCAAGATTATGCGCCACGCGGAAAACCCAGCCTCGCAGATTCTTCCGGGATTTACCCTCCCGCAGATGCTGGAAGAGCGCCAAAAACGTCTCCTGGACAACGTCCTCCCCGTCTTGGGCCGAAAGTCCCATCGAAAGCAGATATCCCAGCAGGCGGCCGCGGAACTCGTCGAAGAGCCCAATGACTTCCTGCTCGAGCGCCGACGGCGTCGGGCAACACGCATCCGCCGCTCCCACAAGAGGGATCCGCGCAGAGGATTCGTCCGATATTCCCGCCAGCATGCACATTGTCGGCGGCTAACACCGCTGACATCTCCTATATTCTTTTTAGCAAGTATCTGTTCGCGGTTTTTTTTAGGGAAGATCGGCAGTGGAACATGGAGAAATTCCGGCGGTTCCACTATCGCGTTCGCGGCCCTCTTTTGGATAAGCTTTTACTTTGCCATGATGAGTTTTCCGAAAAAAGTTGGGATTCGAACGGCGCAAGCCGGTGTCTTGCTGGGCCTGTTTGCAGTGCTGGCATGGGCCTTGTCTACCGGACCGAGTCACGGCAAGACCACCGCGCCCGGCGACCAACCCGGCGTCGCATGCACGTCATGCCATCGGGGCACAGTTTTGAACGGAGGCGGCGGCAGCGTCTCCATCGCGTTTCCAAACGGACTTGTCTACACACCGGGCGAAACGCAGACGTTTACCGTCACCATCCATGACCCCGCGATGGAGTACGGATTCCAAATGACCGCTCGCGCCGAAAGCGACCCTGCCAACGTGCAGGCGGGCAACTTCACCGCCGATAGCGTTCAGAAAGTCATCTGCGCAACCGACGAGGTCAAAACGGGCGGCGCCTGCCCGAACAACGGTCTCCAGTGGATCGAGCAGGCGACTCCTTACGCTGGCGATCAGAACAGCTTCTCCGTTCAGTGGACCGCACCGGCGTCAAACATCGGCAATATTCACATCTACATCGCCGCCAACGCCGCCAACGGCGGGCCGCATTCGCTCGCGGATCATATCTATTCCGCCGACTATGTTCTCGTGGCACCGCCGGAATCGGGCGGCGCCGCTCCGGTGATCGCCGAGGACGGAGTGGTGAACGGAGGAAGTTTCGCCGATGGCATCCAGCCGGGTTCCTTCGTCTCCATCTTCGGCTCCAATTTCACCACCGCGGGGCCAACGCACTGGGACGGCTCGATCACCGATGGGGTGCTTCCGACAACTCTTGCCGGCGTAACCGTAAGTATCGACGGGAGGCCCGCGCCGATCAGTTACGTGGACGCTTCACAGATCAACGTTCTGGCCCCGGCCGCGGCAGCTACGGGGCCGGTCGATGTGGTGGTTTCCAACCAGTACGGATCTTCCGATCCGTTCCCGGTCCAGCTAAGCGCCGCGGCGCCGGCGTTCTTCACCTTTGCGCCGGAGGGTGGAAAGTATATTGCCGCGCAGATCGCCCTTCCGGTGGTTCCGACGGAATACGAATATCTGGCGCCGCCGGGCTTGCTGGGTGAAGGCACCGTGTCGAGTCCGGCTGAGCCAGGTGACATTATCGTGCTCTATGGGACTGGATTTGGCCCCACCAACCCCGCCGTGGATTCGACCACGATATTCAGCGGGGCGGCGCCCACGGCAAGCCCGGTGTCGGTGACGATTGGGGGGAAGCCGGCAGAGGTGCAATTTGCAGGCATCTCGGGCGCCGGGCTGTATCAACTGAACGTAGTGGTCCCGCCGGACGTCCCACCGGGCGACCAACCCGTGGTGGCCACAACATCGGACGGCGTGGCCACCTCTCAGCAGGTGTTCATCGCGGTGGAATAACGGGCTCCACCGCTTCGCCGTTAACGCGGCGTGCGCTCAATCCGGTCTGCTTCCTGCTGATCGAGCTGGCGCAGCCGCTGCAAAGGGTCCTGCGAAAGAATCTGATTTTCCAGATCCTGGGCGGCGGCCTTATTTCCGTCCTTCCGCTTTTGGGACTGCAGTTGTTTCAAATAACGTCCCGTGATTTTGTTGTCGCTCATGGAGGAGCCTCCTTTCAAACGGCTTCACCATAGCACCGCGAGGCATTCGCCCCCGGCGTGGACCGTGGCATCCTGTTGATATTTCGCGAGAAGAAGCTTCGCGGACGGCGGTTACCGCTGATTCGCCTTCAGAATCTTCTTGCGAAGGCGGATGGACTTCGGGGTCACTTCCACGAATTCGTCGTCGCGGATAAATTCGATCGCCTGTTCGAGATTCAGAACCCGCGGCGGAACCAGCCGGATGGCTTCATCGGCGGTGGAAGCGCGCATATTTGTCAGCTTCTTTTCCTTCACGATGTTCACGTTCAGGTCGGCGTCACGCGCGTTCTCGCCCACGATCATGCCCTCATAGACCTCGGTGCCCGGCGTCACGAAGATCTCGCCGCGCTCCTGCAGATTAAAGATCGCATGTCCGGTGGTTTTGCCCGCGCGGTCCGCCACCAGGGAACCGGTGGAGCGCCTGGTCATAGACTGTCCGGAAGCCTTCGTGGGCGTGGTGATCGAGAAGCTCGGCGGACGCAAGGGAAAGATGGACAAGATGGTGAACAACGGTTCCGGACGCGTGCGCCTGGAGTTCCTGGTGCC
>DASZXS010000026.1:0-1965 GCA_035545735.1 Bryobacteraceae bacterium
AATCCGAGATCACAATCAGCAGCCCGCGCTGCGGATATTCGGAGACGAACTGCCGCACCATCTGGAAATAGTTCGTACGGCCCCGGCATTCGAGCGAAGTAAGAAAGTTCACCGCCGGGCTGAAGCGATGCCGCCCGCCGCTGGCAAGCAGAGAGTCCTCCAATCCTTCGCGAAACGGCTGAATGCGAATAGCGTCCAGGCGCACCAACCCGATGTAGCAGAGGGCCGCGGACAGCTTCCGCGCGAAATCGAATTTTCGCGAACTCGCTCCCTCCTCTCCGCCGGTATCCATGGAGCGGCTGACATCGAGCAGCAGGCGCACCGGAACGCGCGGCTCCACTTGAAACATCTTGAGAAACATCTTCTCCAGGCGCAGGTAGGCGTGCCAGTTGACGGCCCGCAGATCGTCGCCGTGGTGGAAGTGCCGGTGGTCCAAAAACTCCTGCCCGGGACCGGCCAACCGGGAGATGTTGTGGCCGCCGACCAGGCCGGCAAAGGACTTCTGCCAGCGCACCGCGAGTCTTTCCAGCTTGTGCAGGAAAGCGGTATCGATCAGCGGCTCGGGCGTCATCGCACGGGTTCGAGAACGCTCGCGATGATTTCCGTGAGCAGCGTCTCAGGCGTCTGCCCATCGGCGTGGGCGTCGAAATTCAGAATCACGCGATGCCGGAGCACAGCGGGAGCAATGGAGCGGACATCCTCCACACTGAGGTTGAGCCGACCGCGCATCAACGCCAGCACACGGCCGCATTCCACCAAGGCCTGCGCGCCGCGCGGAGAACTGCCGTAGCGGATGTATTTATTCGCCAGCGGATGCGCGCTAGCGGCTCCGGGCTGGGTGGCCAGCACCAGATCGATGGCGAAATCCTGCACGTGCTGAGCCACCAGAACCTGCTTGCAAAATGCGCGCAAGCGAAGGATGCCGTCCCGGTCCACTACCTGTTCCAGCTCCACCTCCTCGCGATTCAGGGTGCGCTCGACAATGCGGCTCAAGTCCTCGCGGGACGGATAGTTCACCAGGATCTTCATTAAAAACCGGTCGAGCTGGGCTTCCGGCAACGGATAGGTGCCTTCCATCTCGATGGGGTTTTGCGTGGCCATGACGAGGAACGGGGCCTCCAACTCGTGCGTGGTGGAACCGCTGGTGACCGTGCGCTCCTGCATCGCTTCGAGGAGGGCGGATTGCGTCTTCGGGGTAGCGCGATTGATTTCATCCGCCAGAACCAGGTTCGAGAAGATGGGGCCCGGCTGAAAGCGAAGCGACTTGGCGCCGTTGTCACCGGACTCCATAATCATGCTGCCGACGATATCGGCCGGCATGAGGTCCGGAGTGAACTGGATGCGGGAATAGCGGAGACGCAGAACACGCGCGAGCGTCCGCAAGAGCGTGGTTTTGCCAAGACCGGGCACTCCTTCCAGCAGCACGTGGCCGCCGGCGAGCAACGAGATCAGCACACCATCGACTACTTCCTGCTGGCCGACGATTACCTTGCCTATTTCGTCGCGCATACGATCCAGCGCGGATGTGGCGAGATCCATGTTTGCGTCGATATTCACACCTTCATTCTAGCCGCCGATTTGAGGGCGGGCTGGGTTTTGGGGCCATTCGCGGTGTTCCGCGGGTTTTGCCCGGGAAAAATTGGGGGACACGGCTGGTTTTGGCGGCGGGGTACCGCGGTGTTGCGGGGGAAAAATTGGGGGACACGGCTACTTTTGGGACCGTTCCGAGCCGTTGGTCTTCGCCCGCAGTGTCCCCCAATTTTTTCCGCAAATTTTTGGCCGCTGATTTCCTGGCCCCCAATTTTTTATGGTGGTTTTTGGAAGAGCATGTTTGGAGGGGAGTTGGGGGTTTGCTGGCGATGGAGGGCGAAGAGAGCGCCGTAGCTGAGGGTGATGTAATCGCCTACGGCGAAGCCCAGGGCGGCGGCGGTGCTGTCGATCCAGTCCGGGGCCCCTTCGATTTCG
>DASZXS010000027.1:0-370810 GCA_035545735.1 Bryobacteraceae bacterium
GGCGGGCACGGCAAAGATCCCCTGGGAAGTGCTCCCGCCTCCCGCCCGCGCCGGGCGTTTCCAGGGCTTCTCTCCGGACGACCTGATCTATCTCGTGATGCCGGACCGGTTCGCCGACGGCGATCCTTCGAACGACGATCCCGTCATCTCCAAGGGCCTTTTCGACCGGAAAAAGCCGCGCTACTATCACGGCGGCGATTTTCAGGGCATCATCGATCATCTGCCTTACCTGAAGGACTTGGGCGTCACAGCGCTCTGGATCAATCCGATCTATGACAATGTGAATCACCTCAACTACAAGGAAGATCCCGCTCACCCGCCGGTCGCGGACTATCACGGCTACGGCGCCATAGATTTCTATGGTGTGGAAGAACATTTCGGCGATCTAAAGAAGTTTCAGCAGTTGTCCGCCGCGGCGCATGACTCCGGCATCAAGATCATTCTGGACATGGTTGCGAATCACACCAGCCCCTACCACCCCTGGGTTGCGGACCCGCCTCTGCCGGACTGGTTTCACGGCAGCGCCACAAGGCATCTGACGGAATCCTGGCAGAAGTGGACGCTTCTCAGCCCCCGATTTTCCCCCGAGCTACAGCGATCCACGTTGGAGGGATGGTTCAACGACGTTCTGCCGGACCTGAATCAGGACGAACCGGAAGTGGGACGGTACCTCATCCAAAACACGCTCTGGTGGATCGCCGCCGGCGGAATCGACGGGATTCGCGAGGATACTCTTCCCTATGTTCCGCGAAAATTCTGGCGCGACTGGTCCGCGGCAATCAAGCGCGATTTCCCCCGCGTCCGCGTCGCCGGCGAAGTCTTCGACGGGGATCCTGCGCTGGTGTCCTTTTTTCAGGGCGGGAAAGCGCGATTCGACGGCATCGACACCGGAATAGACGCGCTGTTCGATTTCCCGCAATACTTCGCAATTCGCTCGGCTCTCGCGCAAGGCGGCTCCATGTTGGCGCTCGGGTCCGTGCTCGCTCACGATTCGCTTTACCAGAATCCGTCCAACCTGGTGACCTTCCTGGGGCTTCACGATGTCAAGCGGTTCATGAGCGAAAAGGGCGCCACTTTTGCGCGTCTGAAGCTTGCATTCAGCTACCTGATGACCACACGCGGAATCCCGATGATTTACTATGGCGACGAAATCGGAATGCATGGGGGCGACGACCCGGACAATCGCCGCGACTTTCCAGGCGGCTGGCCGGGAGATGCCAAGAACAAGTTCGAGCCCGCGGCCCGCACCGGCGACGAACACACCTTGTTTTCTCACGTTCGCCGCTTGCAGGAGCTTCGCATGCAGTTTCCCGCGCTGCGCCGCGGCGCGCTGACGCTGTTGGCGGCGACTCCCCAGGTGCTTTCCTTCGCGCGCGTTGACCCGTCGCAGAGCGTCGTCGTCACCATTAATAACAGCGCCGCAACCCAACCCATCGAGGTCGACGCTTCAGCGGCCCATTTTCGCGACGGCGATCAACTTCGCGATCTTTTTGGCGTGGCTCCCAATCTGACGGTTCAAGGCGGACGTATTCAAATCAGGCTGGAGCCGGAATCCGCTGCCTTGTACGCTCACTGAGCGCCTTGAGCTTTTCGTCCGCCAGCGCCTTCACCTTGCGCACGCTCTCTTCCTTGATCTGTTCGTAGCCCCGAATCTGATCGGGCAGCGCGGCGATCTCCAGAACCAGCGGCAAATTTTCTTCCGTGGCGAAAGGCAGGGCCTGCATGAGCAGGCCGCGATACCAGCCCGCGAGCGAACGCTCCATCCGCCGGTGAGACGAATAGCCAAACAGATCGAATGGGGTTCCCCGGAGAAATTTCGCGCCCGCCAGAATTTTTAACGGAACCCGGAACCACGGCCCGGGAGTGATCTTTTTCTTCACGCCGAACCGCCGCAGGAACGGTGGATGCAGGTTGTAAGAGAGCGACTCGACTGCTTCCCATTCCGCGCGAACGCGCGCTTCGAAATCAGGCTTGGTAAGGAGACGGGCGACCTCGTACTCGTCTTTGTAAGCCATCAGCTTGTAGAGGTAACGGGCCGCGGATTCGCGCAGTGCCGGTATCGGAAGGCCGCTCAGGAAATCGCTATATTGCTTCGAATACGCGCTGTTTTGGAAGGCTTTCAGTTCCGCCGCGCGATCGAGCGTTCGCGGCGCTTCCTCCCTTTCCGGCGCCCACTGCGCTTCGACCCATGCCGCGTCGTGATAGTACTTGCGTCCCCACTCGAACACCAGACGGTTCTTTTCCGCTTCGACGCCATTCCATTCAATCGCCTTTTCAATGGATTCGAACCGGATCGGAATTAAGCCGGCTTGCCAGGCGACGCCGGTAAGAAAAAGGTTGGCGGCCAGATGGCTCCCAAACAATCCTTCTGCGAGCCGGTTCGCATCCACGAACAGATTCCGCCCGCGAATGGTCGCCGAGTTCACCATATCCACGAACCGCTGCGATCCCATATCCGGCTGGCGGTTTCGGATGCTATCGATGGTCGGAGAAATGCCGCTATTGAGGACGGCAATTGTCTTTTCGGGGTTTGCGGCCTTGAGGTTCTCGATGTACGCCGCGCCGAGCAGATCAAAGCCCAGAATCAAGTCCGCGTTTCCCGCATTCACTTTCGCCGGAGCTTCCAGCGGTCTCTCGCTCAGGAGAAGATGAGAAACCACCGCGCCGCCCTTCTGGGCGGTTCCCGTCTGGTCCAACGTTGCCACCGAAAGCCCGTCAATCCAGGCCGCGGTTGCAAGCAGGGCGTTAACCGTCACTACGCCGGTGCCTCCGATTCCCGGCGCGAGGATGCGGTAGCCGTCTTTGGCGGAGACGATTTGCGCGGGTGGAGGAACGTCGGTTCGCAGCAGCCGCGGAATCTCACGTTTTTTTCTACCTGTGCCTGGCTTCAGGTGGACGGTGAGAAACGACGGACAGTCGCCGAGCGCGCAGGAATAGTCCTTGTTGCAGGACGATTGATGGATGCGGATCTTTTGCCCGAGATCGGTGGCGACGGGTGTAAGGCTCATGCAGTTCGATTGCTTCACGCAGTCGCCGCAGCCTTCGCAGACCTCTTCGTGAATGGCGAGGCGCTTGACCGGCTCGGGCGCTTTCCCGCGAGACCGGGCGCGCCGTTTTTCCGCGGCACATTCCTGGTCGTAGACGATCGCCGTGACGCCTGGGATTTTCTCCAGTTCCTGGAGAGTGTCCAGCAACTTACTCCGGTCGCGCAGCGAGGCATTCGCGGCGAGCGGGCCTAAAGCTTCGTAGCGCGCGACATCGTCGGAAAGCACCACGATGCGCTTCACTCCCTCGGCTTCGAGTTTGCGCGTGAGTTCAGGCACGGGCAAGGCGCCGGTGGCGTGCTGCCCGCCGGTCATGGCGACGTGTCCGTTGTACAGGATCTTATAGGTAATATTGACGCCGGCCGCGACGCACGCCTCGATTGCCAGATAGCCGGAGTGAAAGAGCGTTCCGTCGCCGATGTTCTGGAAGATGTGGCCCTGGTTTACAAATGGCGCCATGCCGATCCAGGGAGCGCCTTCACCTCCCATGTGCGTGAGGAACGAAAACGAGCGCGTGGGATCCATCAGGCGCATCGCCATCGTGTGACAGCCGATGCCTCCGCCCGCGATCTGCCCTTCTCCCAGCAGCGTGGAGCGGTTATGCGGGCAGCCGGAGCAGAATGCCGCCGGCCGCGGCGGGGCGCTTGCCTCCAAGGGCCGGGACTCGATCACGCCCAGGGTTGCCCGCCTGCGCCCCGGTGCCGGAATCTGTAGCACCGCGGCCACCGCCTTCGCGATTTGATCCGGGCCCAATTCGCCGAGCGGCGGAAGAAGCGACTTCCCGAGGACCGCCGGATGCCGCGCTTCATCGAATAGAATCTCCCGGACCTGCAATTCAAGGAAGCTCCGCTTCTCTTCCACCACGAGGAGCTTCTCCAGGCCCGAGGAAAAATCCCGGAGAAAGCGAGGCTCCAACGGAAAGGGCATGGCGACTTTCCCGATGCGGATGCCAAGCTGGTCCAGATCCTCCTCGCGAATTTCCAGGTCGCGGAGCGCCTGCATCAGATCGTAGTAGGATTTCCCCGCGCTCAGGAGTCCCACGCGCGCCTGCCTGGCTCCGCGCCAGTGATTCAATCGATTGAGAGAGGCGAAGCTGCGAGCCGCTTCGAGCCTCCGTATATTGACTTCATTCTCGAGCGCCAGGCTGAACGGTGGAATCAGCCGTACGTCGGTAAACCTTTGGTATCCGTCCGGGACTTGGATGTGGGGCGCATCGGGATCGACGGCCGCGGTCCCTCCGCCGTCGCAGACATCGGTCACCATCTTCATGCCCACCCAGGCGCCGGAAAATCGCGAGAGGGCCGCGGCGAAAAGACCGTAGTCCAGCACTTCCTGCACATTTCCGGGATATAGGAACGGAATGCCGAAATTGTAGAGACTGAAATCGCTCTGGTGCGGAATCGTGGAGCTTTTCGAGACATGGTCGTCGCCCGCGAGAACGAGCGCGGCACAGTTTTTTCCGGTACCGGCGAGATTGGCATGGCGGAAGATATCGCCGGAGCGGTCCACGCCGGGTCCTTTGCCATACCAGATGCCGAGCACGCCATCGACCTTGCTCTTGCCGAGGACCTCGGCGATCTGGCTGCCCATGACCGACGTCGCGGCCAGATCTTCATTCACCCCCGGCTGAAAATGGATGTTGAATTCGTCCAGCAGTTTACGCGAGCCGGACAGCGCGAGATCGTATCCGCCCAACGGCGATCCTTCGTAGCCGGAAATGAACGCGCCCGTGTTTAGTCCGGCGCGCCGGTCCCGCCTCATCTGATCCAGCGGAAGCCGTACCAAGGCCTGGATTCCGGTGAGGTAAACCACTCCTTTTTCCGCCAGATATTTGTCGGAAAGCTTCATGCTGGTGCTTGCGTTGTATGCTATCACGTGAGTGCCAAAGTGCGCGTCATGCGGTGCGGAAGCAGCGGAGACACATCGCTTTTGTCCCGCTTGCGGCCGTGCGATATTCCGCGGCGAAGTGTACGCCACGCGTACCGTATTCAATCCAGTTTCGTCTCCGCCGCCCTGGTCCCCCGGTGGGCATTTGGCCCCTGGAACCATTCTCGGTAACCGTTACCGCATTATCGCCTTGCTGGGGAAGGGCGGGATGGGCGAAGTGTATCGCGCCGACGATCTCTCGCTTGGCCAGCAAGTCGCGCTGAAATTTCTTCCTGCCGACGTCGCCTCCGATCCGGCGGCCATCGAACGCTTCCGCAACGAAGTGCGCATTGCCCGGCAGGTGTCGCATCCGAATGTCTGCCGCGTATACGATCTTGGAGAAGCGGACGGGCGTTACTTCCTTTCGATGGAGTATGTCGATGGCGAAGACCTGGGCTCCCTGCTGCGGCGCATCGGCAGGCTCCCTTACGATAAAGCCCTGGAAATCTCCCGTAAACTCTGCGCCGGTCTGGCGGCGGCGCACGAAAAGGGAGTGTTGCACCGCGATCTCAAGCCGGCGAATGTCATGCTCGATTTGCGCGGCCAGGTCTTACTCACTGACTTCGGACTTGCCGGTCTCGCCGATCATCTCCAGGGAGGCGAGGTGCGCAATGGGACACCCGCCTACATGGCGCCGGAGCAGCTATCCGGCAAAGAGGTATCCGCGCGCAGTGACGTTTATTCGCTGGGCCTGTTGCTCTACGAAATCTTCACCGGGAAGCGGCCGTTTCAGGCAGACACTCTCGCCGCAATGGCGCGCGCGCAGCAGGAAAATAATCCTCCCAGCCTGACGACGCTGGTAAAGGACCTGGACCCGGATGTCGAGCGCGTGATTCTCCGGTGCCTGGACCCCGACCCAACCCGGCGCCCGGCCACGCCCCTTTCGGTGGCGGCCGGGTTACCCGGTGGTGACGCTCTTGCCGCCGCGCTCGCCGCCGGTGAAACGCCATCGCCTCAAATGGTGATTGCCGCTGGCGAGGGGAATGGGCTGCCGCCGCGAGTCGCGATTCCGGTGCTTGTGGCCATACTCGCCGCGCTGGCTTTTATTTATGTGCGAACGGCGCAGAACTCCCTGCTCGACCGTTTGGATACGCGCGGCTCCATAGATGTGTTGAACGAGCACTCACGGGAGATTCTTCGTTCGCTTGGCTACGACGGGAGACCGGCCGACCAGATTAGCGAGTTTGCCTGGAATCACGCCTTTCTCCGGTATGTGTCCGACCACGATAAGCCGGCGCCGGACTGGCCCGCGGTTTTTTCCGGGCGCCCGTCCGTTCTAACGTTCTGGTACCGGCAAAGCGTCCGTCCCATCGACAGCGCCGGCTTTCACAACGATCTGTTGACGCCGGGCCTCGTCGATTCCGGCGACCCTCCACCGATCTATTCCGGCATGATTGATCTGCGTCTCGACGCGCGCGGGCGACTGCTGCGTTTCGAAGCGATCCCGCCGCAGCACGAGACCGGGAGCGTTCTGTCCTCGCAGGCGGATTGGAGCGCTTTGTTTCGCGCGGCGGAACTCGATCCGGCTAAATTCCAAACAGTCGAGCCGCGCTGGAATTTCCTTGCCTCCTCCGATGCTCGCATTGCATGGAACGGCGTTTGGCCGGGAACATCGCGCCCCCTTCACGTCGAGGGGGCGGCGCTGCATGGCAAGCCCGTGGCCTTTGAACTCACCGGGCCGTGGAGCGAAGCCTGGCGCATGGGAGGGCACGAGCCCTCCCCAAGGCAGCAGTTGACCGTGCTGCTACTGGTGGTTCTCTTGCTCGGAACCTGCGTGACAGCGGCGTTACTCGCGCGGACTAACTTGAAACAAAACCGCGGCGACCGCAAAGGCGCTTTCCGGCTCTCCCTCTGGATGTTCGGCCTGCTCCTTTTGATCTGGCTCTGCCGGTCGCACATGACCGCGTCGATCGCTCTCCTCGGAAATTTTCTGCTTGTCAATTGCACGGCCATTTTCAGCGCCGTGGTCGTCTGGACCGTCTATCTGGCCGTCGAGCCTTACGTCCGGCGGCGTTGGCCCCGCACCATCATCTCCTGGACCAGCGTCCTTTCCGGACGCGCCCGCGATCCGGTGGTGGGCCGCGACGTTTTGCTTGGCGTAGTTTTGGGGGTTGTCTGGAGATTGACGGATCACGGCCTCTACGGCCCTTGGGGAATGCGCGACGCTCCCGGCCTTCCGGCTCCGGAGATGTTGGGGGGCGCGCGCGTGGCTCTCGGACAGTGCCTGATGCATGTGCCTTACGGCATTCGTAACGCACTGCTGTTTTTCTTTCTTTTGTTCCTGGGTTGGGTGCTGATCCGCAACCGGTGGGCTGCCTGCGCGGTCTGGATCGCGATTTTTGCGCTTCTGAGCGCGCTCGGCAGTAGGGAGCCCCTTCTGGACGCCTTTGAAACGATCATTAACTTTGCTGTTGCATCTGTGATTATTTTGCGTTTTGGCCTACTCTCCCTGGCGGTCGGGCTTTATGTCGTGTCGACTCTGGCCGTTCTTCCCTGCACACTGGATTTTTCGGCGTGGTATGTTCCCAACTGCGCTCTCGGGCTGGCCACGATTCTCGCACTGGCGGCCTGGTCCTGCTATATCTCGATGGGCGGACAAAAGCTGGGCGGGAAAAGTTTGTCAAGGCATGACCTGTTCGATTAACTCCTGGGAAAACGCCGGGTTGTTAAGATGGAAACGTGCCTTACCCAGAACAACTAATCGCTCTCATGCGGACCGATCTTACTCAATACGGCCTTGAGGAAGCGAGGACTCCCGAAGACGTGGATCGTCTTCTCTCTCCCGATAACGGCACGGTCTTGATGGTCATCAATTCCGTGTGCGGATGCGCGGCCGGACGTGCCCGGCCCGGGGTTGGGATGGCGCTCGGACATCGAGTGCGCCCGTCCAAGGCCGGTACGGTATTTGCGGGCGCCGACGAGGCCGCCGTCCGCCATCTTCGCGCCATCCTGTCCGACTACCCTCCGTCGTCGCCTTCGATCGCTCTCTTTAAGAACGGCAAACCCGTCTACATGATGCACCGTTCCGACATCGAGCAGCGCGAGGCTCCGGAAATCGCTCAAATGCTTACCAAAGCCTTCGACCAATTCTGCCAGGAAGAGACCGCCGCGAAAGCCTGACTCCCGCAACAAAACGGTATCCTGGAGTTTAACCGGAATGCGCCGCAAAATACTCTGGACTGCCGGTATTATCGTTCTCGCCGGAGGCGCCGGCTATCTGATCGCCGCCAAGCAACAGCGGCCGCGCGCCACTCCGGATCGTCGCGCTCCCGGAACCGCCATCGCCGCGACGGGTGTGGTGGATCGAACTCTGCGCCTTGCCGGACAGACCTCGGCGCGAATGTTCACCAACGTGGTGGCGCCGAAGCAGACCGGACCGGACAGCGGCAACGAATTGATTCTCGTGAAGCTGGTGGACCCGGGGACCATGGTGCATAAAGGGCAGTTGATCGCCGAGATCGACGCCCAGTCCCTCAAGGACCACCTCGACGACATCAGCGACACGATTCGCCAGGCGAAGGCGGATGTTGTGAAACGGAAAGCGGAGCAAGAGGCGGAATGGGCCACGTTCGAGCAGACGCTGCTTGTCGCGAAGGCCGATCTTGACAAGGCCAAGCTCGACGCGCGGACAACGCCCTTGCTGACCGAAATCGAACGGGAATTGTTGCAGCTCTCCGTCGAAGAGGCCGCGGCCCGTTACAAGGAACTTCAGAAGGAGGCCGCGCTGCGGCGGCAGTCCAATGAAGCGGAGATCCGTATCCTGGAAATCACCGCGACCCGCCATGAGCGTCATCATGAACGCCACAGCGTCGACCTTTCCCGCTTCACCATCTACAGCCCCATGAACGGCCTCGCCGTGATGCAGCCGATCTGGCGCGATGGAGAAATGGGTCAGGTCCGGCGGGGCGACCGCGTGCGGCCCGGTCAGCTCTTCATGAAGATTGCGGACACGAGCACCATGCAGGTGGAAGCCTATGCAAACCAGGCGGAAAGCGGAGAGGTCCGCGTCGGGCAGAAAGCGGAAGTCCGCTTGGATGCATTCCCCGGGCTGGAGTTCACCGGCCACGTCGAGAGCATCGGAGCCCTCGCCACGACATCCGGCTGGCGGCAGAATTACTACATCCGGCGTGTTCCGGTGCGCGTCACGATCGACGGGCATGACCCGCGGCTGATTCCGGATCTCTCCGCATCCGCCGATATTCTACTCGGCCAGAGCGAGCCATCCGTCGTGGTTCCGCTTGGGGCGGTACACAAGGACGGAAACGGCAACACTCTCTATGTGAAGGATGGCGAGCGGTTCGTGCAGCGCGCGGTTACGCTAGGGCTGGCGGATAATACGAGCGTGGCGGTAACTTCCGGTTTACGCAGCGGCGAGCAGGTTCGCGTAAACTAACCGGTTTGAGCGAAATCACGACACAAAATATTCTGGATTCGGGCGATCCGGCTCTTTTTGACGTCCGCACGCACGCCCCGGGGCCATCGGGCTTGCTCCCCTTCACCGCCGAGATGCTGCTTCAGCGGCCTTCCGGCGATCTCTTCGGATGGAGCCAGAACGCGGGAATGGGGTGGGAACCGGGGCAGCTCGGCCGCCCTGAATTTCTGATTCTAAGCACGCATGGGGGGTTGCGGGCGGCTGACGGTTCGCCGGTCGCGCTCGGGTTCCACACCGGGCACTGGGAAGTAAATCTTCTGGTGGAAGCCGCGGCGCGGGAATTGAAAAGTACGGGCGCCGTTCCCTTCGCCGCCTATTGCACCGACCCTTGCGATGGCCGGACGCAGGGCACCGCGGGCATGTTCGACAGTTTGCCCTACCGCAATGACGCGGCGACAGTGCTGCGGCGATTGATTCGTTCCCTTCCCACGCGTAAGGGCATTCTTGGAGTGGCGACCTGCGACAAGGGACTGCCGGCCATGATGATGGCGCTCGCCTCCATGCACGATTTTCCGGCCGTTCTCGTGCCCGGCGGCGTCACTCTGCCGGCGGAAGATGGCGAAGACGCCGGCCGTGTGCAGACCATTGGCGCGCGTTTCGCTCACCACGCAATCACTTTGCAACAGGCGGCGGAAATGGGCTGCCGCGCTTGCGCGACACCCGGGGGTGGATGCCAATTTCTGGGGACGGCGGCGACCTCCCAGGTGGTTGGCGAGGCGCTGGGGATGTCTCTGCCGCACTCGGCGCTCGCCCCCTCGGGACAACCGGCATGGACGGATATGGCGACGCGCAGCGCCCGGGCCTTACGGCGCATGGATACACAGGGAATCCGTATGCGCGACATCCTGACCGAGGCATCTCTCCGGAACGCCATGGCGGTGCACGCGGCATTCGGAGGCTCGACGAATCTCATCCTCCATCTCGCGGCCATCGCCTACTCGGCCGGTTTGCGCGCGCCGGATGCGTCTGTGTGGGCCGCGGTGAACCGGCGCATCCCCCGGATTGTCGATGCGCTGCCGAACGGCCCGAGGAACCATCCGACCGTGCAGGTGTTTTTGGCCGGCGGAGTGCCGGAAGTCATGCTGCATCTCAGGCGCGCCGGACTGCTCGATACCGGAGTGCTTACGGTTTCCGGGGAGACGCTGAAGTCCAATCTCGATTGGTGGGAAACCTCTCCACGCCGGGCCCAAATGCGCCGGCTGTTGAAGGATCGCGATGGGATTGATCCCGACGACGTGATTCTGGAGCCGGCGGACGCTCAAAAACGCGGCCTGACATCCACCGTCTGTTTTCCTACCGGAAATCTCGCTCCACTCGGCTCGGTGATCAAGAGCACGTCGATTGATCCCAGCGTCGTCGGGGAAGACGGCGTTTACCGCATTACGGGCCCCGCCCGCGTGTTTCTAACCGAAACGGCCGCGATCGCGGCAATCAAAGAGGGGAGTATTCATCCGGGCGATATTGTCGCTTTGATTTGCCGCGGGCCGTTAGGCTCGGGGATGGAAGAGACGTATCAGATTACCTCGGCCCTGAAGCATCTCGACTTCGGGAAACATGTAGCGGTGATCACCGACGCGCGTTTTAGCGGCGTCTCCACGGGCGCTTGCATCGGGCATATTTCGCCGGAAGCGCTTGCCGGCGGCCCGATCGGAAAATTGCGGGACGGCGATCGCATCGAAATCGTGATTGATCGCAACCGCCTGGAAGGCACGGTGAATTGCCTTGAAGATCTTTCGGCGCGTCCGCTTAGAGAAGACTTGCAGCCGGATAGCGCGCTGCCTGCCGACACGCGCCTGTGGGCAGCCCTCCAGGACGTAAGCGGAGGAACCTGGGCGGGCAGCGTTTACGATGTGGACAAGATTCTACAAGTGCTCGAAGCCGGGAAAAAAGCGTTAGCCGGGGAGGCAAATTAGTTGCCGACCACCCCGGTGAGCGGACTGCTCGCGCTGGCGTAAAGCTTCTTCGGCATGCGCCCGGCGAGATAAGCAAGCCTGCCCGCCTCAATGGCATGGCGCATCGCAACCGCCATTTTTTCCGGGTCTTCCGCCTGCGCAATCGCTGTGTTCATGAGCACGCCATCGAAGCCCAGTTCCATCGCCAGGGCCGCGTCGGAGGCTGTGCCGACGCCCGCGTCGACAATTAACGGAACCGAGGTAATCATCTCGCGCAGAATTCTCAGGTTGGTCACGTTCTGAATGCCGAGCCCGGACCCGATGGGAGCGCCCAGCGGCATTACCGCGGCAGCGCCGGCGTCAATCAGCCTCTTCGCATTCACCAGGTCATCATTCGTATAGGGGAGCACTACGAAGCCTTCTTTCGCGAGGACGCGGGTCGCTTCCACCAGACCCGGGTTGTCGGGAAACAACGTTTTCTCGTCGCCGATCACTTCCAGCTTCACCCAGTTCGACAGACCGACTTCGCGTCCCAGCCTGGCCGTGCGAATCGCGTCGTCGGCGTTGTAACATCCGGCCGTGTTGGGGAGGATAAAGATCTTTTTCCGGTCGATGTACTCGAGCAGCGATTCCTTCGATGAGCCGGTCAGATTCACCCGCCGAACCGCCACAGTGGCGACTTCGGCGCCGGAAGCGGCGTGACAGCGCGCCATTTCGGCAAAACTCCGGTATTTTCCCGTGCCCACAAAGAGACGGGAATGAAACTCGCGATCACCGATACGAAGAATATCCTGCATGCCTCATTTTACCGTCCGCGCATTTTCGAAGGCGCGGGCGAGGGAGAGCTGCGCCGCGTAGTAAGTAACCCAAATGAGTATTCCGCCCGCCGGAATAGCGCTTGAGAATTTTCCCAGCGCGATTAAGGAATCGGAGGCAATGAACAGCAGCGCGCCCACCGCCGCGAGCGGCGAGGGAATCTTCGCGAGCATGGCGCACACGCCCATTGTGGAAATCACGGCGGCGTAGAGAATCACCGGCCCGCGGAGGCCGCCGAGAGCGCCGTAGATCCGGCTCAGTAGTGCCACGAGCAAGAGCAGGATTGCCAGAATCCCGGTCAGACGGGCGGCTCGCGGCGAGGGGATACGTGCGGAGAGAAACGCCCGGAAGAGAGCAATATAGAGCAGATGCGCGATCAGGAATGCGCCCAGCCCGAGCAGAAAAAGAGTGTCCGGCCCCAGTCCGCCCAGCCTAGAGACGCCCAGGAGGAAATCCCCCGCCGCGGACGCTGTCAAGGCAGCGCCCAGCAAGGCGTAGCGCCGGAACCCCGCCACCGCGAGCAGAAGAATGCTCAGTGTTTTAAAAATCACCGGCCAGTCGGCCCCGGTCAGCGGGCGAACGGCGAGAAATATCGCCGAGGCGACGATGGAAAAAATGAAAATCGAACGCGTTCCAGGCATGACCTTAACCGCGCAAGCGGTGGAAAATTGCCGCGAGCTGCGCGACAGAGAGTTGCTCCGCGCGCATGCCCGCCTCCGCGAGGACATCCACGCGATCCTTGCCATAGGCGCCCGCCAGATTGTTGCGAAGCGTCTTTCGCTTTTGCCGGAAGCAGAGGCTCGCGAATTGCAAAAATCCCGCGGGATCGCTTACCTCGGGTTGGGGCCGGGGCATAAGGCGGATCACCGCGGACTCCACTTTCGGTGGAGGTTGAAAGGCCGAACGCGACACCGGAAACAGGACTTCGGCCTCGGCCAGGAGCTGCGTCTGAACCGAAAGGTAGCCGTATTCCCGCGTGCCGGGCCGCGCGGTGATTCGCTCGGCGACTTCTTTTTGCACCAGAAACACCGCCCGGCGCAATAGCGGTCCGGTGGCGAGAGCCCGTTCGATAATCGGCGACGTGATGTAGTAGGGCAGATTGCCGGCGATGACCGCCGGGCCCCAGCCATCCAGGGCAACCTTCAGGACATCGTTCTCAATCAACTCGAACTTCGGTTCATTGCGGAATTTCGCGCGAAGATATTGCGCGAGCACGGGATCGATTTCAATGGCAACCACGCGCGCGGCGCGGGTCAATAGCTGTGCGGTGAGCGCGCCCCGGCCGGGTCCGATTTCGATCACCGTTCCGCCGTCTTCACACACTGCCCCGGCGATCCGGTCCAGAATCGATTGGCGAACGAGAAAGTGTTGTCCGAGACGCCGTCCCACGGATCCTCAGCGCGGCGGCGCCTGCGGATCAGCCCCGGACATCAATGGCGCTGTTGCGGAAGGTCAGCCTGATTTTGCCGGGCACGGGCCGCCCGAACATCGTTCCCGGAGTGAAAACCGTGAACAGAAGCGTATTTTCGATGCTCCGGCGCAGGGCTTCCTTGTTAACCCCCGGGCCGCTAATGATGGAGTAATCGACGGCGCGCCCGTGACGGTCTACGATTAGGTCCACGACGGCATCGCCGCTAAAGCCAAGAGGCGCCATGCTCTTGATCGTCGCTTCCGTGGAAAGGACGGTAGGGACGTCCGGGCTTCCCTGGCGCTCCATCGTCAAATTCGGAACCAGCATGCTGAACAGAACGATGGCGGAGCACAGCCCTGTCGCCAGCGGCACCGCCAGCGGGCGCAGCACATCGCGGAAGTGCAGCTTCAGGCGTGTCCCCGCGGGCTCATGCAGTGACGTCGCTTTCAACCAGGCGGTGCTGAACGAAAGAGAACCGCGCGCGCCGCTAAAGCGTACCGTTCGCGCGCGCGTGCCCACCGCGCTCAAGCGAACGCGCAAATCGCCCGGGGCGGAGACCGGTGGCAGGGATCGCAGGGTGGCGCGAACCGCGGCCAGTTGACGCGACCGGTCGGTGCACTCCCGGCATTCGAGGAGGTGAGCGCGAAGCGCTTCGCGCTTCTGCTCCGCGTTTGCCCCGCGTTCCCAGTCCTTCGCCATTCGGTCCGCTGCGGTCTTGCAATCCATGTGGTCGTTCACTCGGAGGTCTGCATTTCGTTATGTGACTGTACCCACGTCACGCCGCGCTCGGGTTCCTGGCCCGAAGCAAGCGCACGGCGGAGCGCCTCGCGCCCGCGCAAAATTCTGGATTTCACCGTCCCGATGGAGACGCCCAGAACCGTCGCGATCTCCTCATAGCGCATTTCTTCTATGTCACGAAGAACTACAGCGGCTCGAAACTTGGGGTTTAATGTCTCCAGCGCTCTTTCCACAATCGCCCGCATCTCGCCATCGGAGACCAGTTCGAACGGACTGCGGTCGTGTGCCGGCAGCAGCCCCGTATTCGGTTGCCCGTCATGGTCCGCGGGCGGGCTAACTTCCTGTCTCTGATGGCGGGAATACCACCGGCGGTGATTGTACGCTTCGTTCACGGCGATGCGGTAGATCCAGGTTCTTAGACTGCTGCGCTCGCGAAACGATACGATATTCCGAAAGATTTTAAGGAAGACTTCCTGAGTTATGTCGGCTGCTTCACTCGATTCGCCGAGAAGGCGGCATATCAGGTTGTAGACAGAGTGCTGGTACCGATCAATCAGCAACTCGTAGGCGCTGTCCGTTCCGTCCCGCAGTCCGGCGATCAGCCTTGCTTCCTCAGCCGAGCAACCTAAAGAAGGCGCCTCTGTTTCCGTGCCTGCCAGTAATGCGTCAAGTGGCAGGCCGATGATTGTATCCGCCATGGATTTCTAACCATCCTCGGACGCCCACGGTGCGGCTGTCAACTGATTAGACAGCACCCGCGGCCTAAAAGTTCCCCCAGGCTTTGCGCCGCCGCCGTTGTGACGCTATTCCATTGATTCCAGAAGGAAATGCGCCTTGCTAGGGATGCTCGATTTGGTAGATCCGCTTGTAAAACTCTTCGTACCGCGGAATGATCAGCGACGTCGCGAAACGGGATTCGGCGGTGTGGCGGGCCGCGGCGGACATGGATTGGTGGAGGCCGGGCTTGGTGAGCAGCTCGACGACGCGATCGGCCTGCGCCCGGAAATTACCCGGCTCTTCGAGAAAGCCGTCCGTTCCGTGTGTGATCAGCTCGGGAACCCCGCCCACGCGGGTCGCCACGGGCACGACGCCACAGGCCATTCCCTCCAGCGCCGCAAGGCCAAAGGATTCCATCTCGCTCGGCATCAGCAGGACATGCTTGCCCGGGAGAAGACGCTCGATGTGGTCCTGTTTGCCGAGGAAGTCTGTAAAAGGCGCGACACCAAGCTCGATCGCCAGCCGTTCCGCCGGGCCTCGCTCGGGGCCGTCGCCTGCAAGCAGCAGGCGCGCGGGCGCCCGCCGCCGGACTTCGGCGAGAATGCGAATGCAATCGAGGACGCGCTTGACGGGCCGGAAATTGGAGAGATGGACGAGAATGTTCTCTCCATGGTTCGGCGCGGGCGCGGGCCGGTAGATGTCGCAATTGACAAAGTTGTGGATCACTTCAATCGGCCGCTCGACGCCGAAAAATTCTCTTGTGTGGGCGCGCAGGTTTTCGCTAATGCTGGTGACGCCATCGGACTGTTCGATCGAAAATTTCGTAATCGGAAAATAGGAACGGTCCGTCCCCACCAGCGTTATGTCGGTGCCGTGCAACGTAGTGATGAAAGGCAGCCTGCGCTTGGGGCCAAGCATCTGCTGCGCCAGCAGCGCCGCGATGGAATGAGGAATCGCGTAGTGAACGTGCAGCAGATCCAGTTGATAGGTCTGCGCCACATCCGCCATTCGCGAGGCCAGCGCCAGCACATAGG
The DNA here is from genome assembly GCA_035545735.1 of Bryobacteraceae bacterium. Classification (GTDB taxonomy): domain Bacteria; phylum Acidobacteriota; class Terriglobia; order Bryobacterales; family Bryobacteraceae; genus JAJYKC01. Next base: position 16,011 of record DASZXS010000027.1, read on the forward strand.
GCGGATATTGAAATAGAGGATAGCTGGTGACCTCGACCTCGTGATAGTGAACGGAAGGATTCGCGGCATCGAGCCGGATGGGATTCGCGTACGTAATGAAATGGATTTGGTGGCCGCGGCGGGCGAGCTCAAGCCCCAGTTCGGTGGCGACGATCCCGCTCCCCCCGTAGGTCGGATAACAGGTAATCCCGATTTTCATGACGTGACCTTAGCCTCCAGGCTGCCGTCCGCCACTCGGATGCGAATGCCGGAGCCGGCGGGCGCATCCCCCGGCGCTTTCACGATCTTTCCGGAACTATTTTGGACGATCGCATAGCCCCGGTCCAGGATCTTGAGCGGGCTAAGCTGTGTCAGGTGGGCCGTCAGCGTGTCGAGCGCGGTTTTGCGTTTCGCTATCCCTGCGCGGATCCGCTGCAGCGCCAGGCCGCGCGCTGTCTCCAGACGCCGCTGGAACCCGGCAAAACGGAGCCGGAGATCCAGCTCGCGAAGCTGCGCGTTGCTTCGCTCCCAACTCCGGCGGCTGAGCGTCAATTTGCCGCGGATCTGTTCCCGGAGACGGTAGTCCATCTCGTCGATTTTCTGCTGCCGCCGCCCGATCGAGCGGTGCAGGCTATTGGCCGCCCGTTCGATCCCCAGCTCATGGAGACGCCTCATGGAGACGGCCAGTTTGTATCGCGTCGCCTGCAACAATTTGTGGCTGTAGCCGTCTAGCTGCTCCAGAACCTGGCCGCGCGTGCGGATCACCATTTCGGCGGCCGCCGAGGGTGTGGGCGCGCGAAGATCGGCGACGAAGTCGGCGATGGTGAAGTCGGTCTCATGTCCCACGGCGGATATCACCGGAACGCTCGAAGCCGCGATAGCGCGCGCTACCGCCTCTTCGTTGAAGGTCCACAAGTCTTCGAGCGAACCTCCTCCCCGCGCCACGATCACTACCTCCGGCCATCCCGAAGCGCTGAAATAGTCGATGCCCCGGCAAACCGATTCGACTGAGCCTTCCCCCTGCACAAGCGATGGAAAGATCCGCAGATGCAGTCCCGGAAAGCGGCGATCGAGTACGCGCACAATATCCTGAATCACGGCCCCGGTGGGTGAAGTGACGATGCCGATCCGCAGCGGGTACTGCGGCAGAACCCGTTTGCGCTCCCGCGCAAATAACCCTTCGGCGTTCAGTTTGTCCTTGAGCCGCTCGAAGGCAAGTTGCAACGCGCCCAGTCCCTGCGGTTCGATCGATTCCACCAGCAGTTGATATTGCCCGCGCTCCTCATAGACGTCGATGCTGCCGCGGAGAACCACCGATAGTCCATCTTGCGGCTTGCACTTGAGGTAACGGAAATGTTGGCGGAAGCAGACGCAGGCCAACTGCGAGGCGTGGTCTTTCAAGGTGAAGTAACAGTGTCCACTGGCCGCCAGGCGGACGCCTGAAATCTCCCCCGCTACGAAAATACCGGAGAATTCCTCCCCGAGCATTTTGCGGATGCGCGTGCTCAGCTCGTTGACGGTATAGGTCTTCCGGACGGGTTCCCAGGAAAGCTCAATCTGTTCCAAGTCTGATCGTACTTGATTTCGCCCGTCCTTCGATCTGGTAGGATGAGGCAGAAGAAGTGAAAACCGTCTCGCGGCCGGAATAACCCTTAGAGGCGACGATCGATGCGAAAAATGACGAACGGAGGCCCAGGGATTTCCCAGAACGAAACCGTCGACGGAAGCGCTTTCATTGATATAATGAAACTATTCAAGTACGTGCGGGTCGCGTATGCGAATGAGGTCTAGACTCTTTAAGCTCGGAGACTCCTTGTGAAGCGTGCAGGTTCCGACGATTCCCTTCGCTGTTCCTTTTGTCATAAGACGCAAGACGCCGTCGGTAAGTTGATTTCGTCGCCCAGCGACTACCCTCGCGCCTACATCTGTGACGAGTGTATTGCTGTCTGCAATTCCATCCTCGAGGACGACCGGCAGGAACAGCCGTATGGTGCCAACCATAAGCTTCCTAAGCCATTGGAATTAAAAGAGTACCTAGACCAATACGTGATCGGGCAGGAAGCGACCAAGAAGAAACTGGCGGTCGCCGTTTACAACCACTACAAGCGCGTGCAGATGAACAAGCAGCGCGGCGCGGAAGTGGAGCTTTCGAAGTCGAATATCCTCCTGATCGGGCCGACCGGCACGGGCAAGACTTTGCTGGCTCAGACCCTGGCGCGGATTCTCGATGTCCCGTTCGCCATTGTTGACGCCACGACACTAACCGAAGCGGGATATGTCGGGGAAGACGTTGAGAATATCATTCTGCGCCTTCTCCAAAACGCCGATTGGGATGTACAACGCGCTCAGCAGGGCATTATCTATATTGACGAGATCGATAAAATCGGCCGCAAGGACGAGAATCCGTCGATTACTCGCGACGTTTCGGGCGAAGGCGTGCAGCAGGCTCTCCTGAAGATTCTGGAAGGTACGGTCGCCAACGTCCCGCCGCAGGGCGGCCGCAAGCATCCTCACCAGGAATTCACGCCAGTGGATACGACGAACATCCTCTTCATTTGCGGGGGAGCGTTTGTCGGAATGGAAAAGGTGATCTCGCGCCGCGTTGGTTCGCGGACCATGGGTTTCGTCAATCCCGAAGAAACGGCGCACGATGGAGCGCGCCGGGGAGTCAATCGCCGCGACACCACCTTGCTGGAGCAGATCCAGCCGATCGATCTGATCAAGTTCGGATTCATCCCGGAGTTCATCGGCCGCATGCCGGTTACCGCGGTCCTCGAGGACCTCAGCCGGGAGGCGCTGGTCCAGATTCTTACCCGGCCGAAGAACGCGATCGTCCGCCAGTATCAGAAGTTATTCGAATTCGAAAATGTTAGACTGAAGTTTAGCGACGATGCGCTCGAAGCGATAGCCTCGCTCGCCATGGAGCGCAAGGTTGGAGCCCGGGGCCTGCGGATGATCCTCGAGGATCTGATGCTGGATCTGATGTATTACCTCCCCTCGTTCAAGAAGGTCCGCGAATTTCTCGTGACGAAAGAAATGGTCATGTCGCAAAAAATAAACATGGCGTTGCTCGAAAAGGCTGGCTGACGTGGTGCAGCAATCCGCACCTGCGAGTCGTATGCGTGGAGTGGAGTGCGTGAAAATGACGTCATCAGCCCGTCGCTCCCGAAGGTCCCGGCAGTGAAGTCCGAATTTTTGGCCGCAAACTAATTAGCGGCCGTTCCCCCAAACTGGTTTTCCAAAATGCTCACTTCCAAGGAAAAGTCCGATACGAAGCGGCTCCCGATGATGCCTATCCGGGACGTAGTCATCTTTCCGTTTATGATGACGCCGTTTGTGGTTGGCCGCGAATCCAGCGTTCGCGCGCTTGAAGAGGCGCTCGCTGGCGACAAGAAGATATTTCTTGCCACGCAGCATGACGCTTCCGTCGATGAACCCCGTCCTGACGAAATTTACAGCGTCGGTACGGTCGCGAACATTGTCCAGAGCCTGAAACTGCCGGACGGCAACATCAAAGTTTTGGTCGAGGGCGTTGAACGAGGCAAAATCGTCTCCGTAAGCGACGATGAGGGCTATTTCCGCGCGGTGGTCAAGACCGCCGCGTATAAGGTAGAAACGGGCGCCCAACTGGATGCGCTGACCAGCCGCGTCACCCAGCTATTTGAGCAATACGTCAAATTAAGTCAAAATCTCAACTACGAGACCATGATCGCGGCCATCCGCGTGGATGAGCCCGGCAAACTGGCCGACACTGTCGGCGCAAACCTGCAGCTCACGATCGAGGAGAAGCAGGAATTGCTTGAAATCTTCGATCCGGTCGACCGCCTCACCCGCGTCGCCGAGATGCTCGATATCGAAATCGAGAAGCTCAACGTCGATCGCACCATTCAGGGCCGCGTGAAGCGGCAAATGGAAAAAGCTCAGAAAGAGTACTACCTCAACGAAAAGATCAAAGCGATTCAGAAAGAACTGGGCCGCGGCGAAAAGAGCGAGATCGACGAGCTTCGTAAGAAAATCGACGCGGCGGGCATGACCAAGGATGCCCACGAGAAGGCTCATGCCGAATTAAAGCGGCTGGAAAGCATGCCGCCGATGTCGGCCGAATCCACCGTATCGCGGAACTATCTTGACTGGCTTCTCGCGGTGCCGTGGAAGAAGAAATCAAAAGAAATCCGTGACCTGAATTACGCGCAGAAGGTCCTCGAGTCGGATCACTACGGCCTCGAAAAGATCAAGGATCGCATCCTGGAGTTTCTGGCGGTGCGCCGGATCGTCAAGAATCCCAAGGGCTCCATTTTGTGTTTCGTGGGCCCCCCCGGCGTCGGCAAGACGTCGCTGGGTATGTCGGTGGCGAAGGCCACCGGCCGCAAGTTTGTCCGTTTGTCGCTCGGCGGCGTGCGGGACGAGGCCGAAATTCGCGGCCACCGGCGCACCTATATCGGTGCGCTGCCCGGGCAGATCATCCAGATGATGAAGAAGGCGGGAACCAAGAACCCCGTCATGATGCTGGACGAGATCGACAAGATGTCGATGGACTTCCGGGGCGATCCGTCCGCCGCGCTGCTCGAGGTGCTCGATCCGGAACAGAACTACATGTTCGCGGATCATTATCTCGATGTGGAATACGACCTCAGCCAGGTTTTCTTCATCGCCACGGCGAACGTGCTCCACACCATTCCGCCGGCCTTACAGGACCGCATGGAAGTGATCCGGCTTTCGGGCTACACCGAGCTGGAGAAGCTGGAAATCGCCAAGCGCTTTCTGGTCCCCAAACAGTTGGAGCAAACCGGGCTTACCACCAAGGACATTGCGTTCCTCGATGACGGTATCCAGGGATTGATCCAGCACTACACGCGCGAAGCGGGAGTTCGAAATCTCGAGCGCGAGATCGGGAATGTCTGCCGCAAGGTGACGCGTGGAGTGGTGAACCGGCTTTCGAAGGACCCGAAATCCGCCGCCACGAAGAAGACGATCACGGCCGCCGCCCTGCCGGACTTACTGGGTCCGCAGAAGTTCCGGGATCTGGAAAAGGAAAGGAGCAACGAGGTCGGAGCCACCACGGGGCTTGCCTGGACCGAAGTAGGCGGGTCCATTTTGACCACGGAAGCGACGGTGATGGAAGGCCGGGGTAAACTGCAAACTACCGGCAAGCTTGGAGACGTCATGCAGGAGTCCGCGCAGGCCGCCATGAGCTATGTACGGTCGCGCTCGCAACTGCTCGGACTGCCGCGCGATTTTTATCGCAACGTGGACATCCACATTCATGTGCCGGAGGGCGCGATTCCAAAAGACGGACCTTCGGCCGGCATTACTATCGCCACCAGCATTTCGAGCGCGCTCACCGGCATTCCGGTGCGCTGCGACCTTGCCATGACCGGTGAGATTACGCTGCGGGGGCGCGTACTGCCCATCGGCGGCTTGAAGGAAAAGCTGCTTGCCGCTCATCGCCAGTCGATCTTTGAAATCGTTCTGCCGAAGGACAATGAAAAGGATCTTCCGGAGATACCGGAGAATGTCCGCAAGGAGATGAAGCTGCATTTCGTCTCGACGATGGACGATGTCCTGCGGATTGCGCTGGAGCGGGAACTGCCGGCCCTTCCCCTCGCCGCAACTACGCCTCCGGTGGAACTGGCGCGCGTCGGTGACGAAGGAATTCGGCACTAAGATCGAGCTCTCCGCAAGGACTTTGAGAAAGTTGTCATGGAAGCGGAGTTTTTAGGGAGCGCAGCCCGGCCGGATCAGTTTCCGGTCGAAGAGCTCCCTGAGATCGCGTTTCTGGGGCGCAGCAACGTGGGCAAATCGAGCCTGCTCAATGCCCTGGCAGGGCAGAAGGGGATGGCTTTTACCAGCAGCCGGCCGGGCTGCACGCAGGTGATCAATTTTTACGGCATTGACGGGCAGTTCCGGTTTGTCGATCTGCCCGGGTATGGGTACGCGAAGGTTCCGGTTGCAATCCGCGAGCAATGGAAGGCGTTAATCGAGTATTATCTTGTTCAGCGAAAGACGCTTGAGCTCTGCTTTCTCGTGCTGGATTCACGGCGCGGCTGGATGGAACGTGACCTGGAGCTCAAGCGATGGCTGGAGTTTCATAACCGGCGATACCGCGTGATCGCCACGAAAACCGACAAGCTGAAAACGAAAAAAGAACAACATCACGGCATGGCGGCGATCCGGGCTCAAACCCCCGAGGAGCCTCCACTGCCGTTCTCGGCACAGACCGGCCGGGGAGCGAGGGAAATTTGGCAAGCGATTTGGAAAATCAAGAACAAGGCGTAGCCCAGAACAGCGGGCACGACCACAAGACCGACGGGCAAAAGGCCGAAGGAAAGACGCCGGAGCCGAAGCCGTCCGAGGCCAAGGCCGAGCGGAAGCCGGAGAAGAGCTCCGAAAAGAACGCCGAGGCGAAACCGGCGGAGACGAAGTCCGCCGATGCGAAGCCGCCCGCCGCCGAGCCGAAGGCCTCGGAAAAGAGCGAGGCGCCCGCCGGCGAGGCCAAGGCAGCCGAGAGCAAGGCTCCGGATGGGCGTCCCGCTGATGCGGGCGCCGCCGCGCGCCGCCGCGCCGGTGCTCAGAAGAACGGCGTGACCCTCGACCTGGTTGAGCTGAAGGACATGAGCATTCAGAAGCTCAATCAGATCGCCAAGGACTTGGGTGTCGCGGGCACAGCGGGCCTGCGCAAGCAGGAATTGATCTTTAAGATCCTTCAGACCCAGGCGGAAAAAAGCGGACTCATCTTTTCCGAAGGCGTGCTCGAGTGCCTGCCCGACGGATTCGGTTTCCTGCGCGCGCCGGAGTACAACTATCTGCCCGGACCGGACGACGTTTATGTCTCCCCGTCGCAGATAAGGCGCTTCGACCTCCGCACCGGAGACACGATTTCCGGCCAGATTCGCCCGCCCAAGGAAGGCGAGCGCTATTTCGCTCTCATCAAGGTGGACGCGATCAACTTCGAGCCGCCGGAAGAAGCGCGCAATAAGATTTTCTTCGACAATCTCACGCCGCTCTATCCGGACGAGCGTCTGAAGCTCGAAACCGTGAAGGACAATTATTCCGGACGCGTGATGGATATGCTCACGCCAATCGGGAAGGGCCAGCGCGGGCTGATCGTGGCCCCGCCCCGCACCGGCAAGACGATGTTATTGCAGAGCATCGCCAATTCCGTGACTACCAATCATCCCGAAGTCGCGCTCATTGTTCTCCTCATTGATGAGCGGCCGGAAGAAGTCACCGACATGCAGCGCTCCGTGAAGGGCGAGGTAATCAGCTCCACGTTTGACGAGCCTGCTTCGCGGCACGTGCAGGTCGCCGAAATGGTGATTGAAAAGGCCAAGCGCCTCGTCGAGCACAAGCGCGACGTGGTTATTCTTCTCGACTCCATTACGCGTTTGGCGCGCGCCTATAATACCGTGGTGCCGCCCTCCGGGAAAGTCCTTTCGGGTGGTGTCGACTCCAACGCGCTACAGCGCCCCAAGCGCTTCTTCGGCGCGGCCCGCAATATTGAGGAAGGCGGTTCGCTCACCATCGTGGCCACCGCCCTGGTTGACACCGGAAGCCGCATGGATGACGTAATTTTCGAGGAATTCAAAGGCACCGGCAACATGGAAATTCACCTCGACCGCAAGCTGGTCGACAAGCGTGTCTTTCCGGCGATCGATATTAACAAGAGCGGAACGCGGAAAGACGAATTACTCCTGCCGAGAGAGGAGCTTACACGCGTTTGGGTGCTGCGCAAGGTGCTCAGCCCGCTGTCTCCCGTCGAGTCCATCGAGCTACTTTTGGATAGGCTCGGCAAGAGCCGCTCGAACGCGGAATTTCTCTCGTCCATGAGCCAGTAGGCTCCGTGGGGCTGCCGTCAGTCGGCGGCCACGGATGTAGAACCGTTCCCGGAGCGGTCGCCCTGCGCGCAAGATGCGCTGGCTGCGTCATTAGGTTTTGAATGGTGCGCTTTCGTACATCCCTTCAACCCGTGTACGATATTGTGAAAGGAACCGGAAGCATAGAGCTACTTGCGCTAACTTTCCGAAACCCGTTCGCGTCTTAGGCTAGAGAGTTCATGTCGACAGCGGTCAAACCTGTTTCGCCGGTTGCCCCTCCGGGGGGCTCGCCGCTTCACGTTCCTCCACGCCCGCGGCCGTACCGGGGAATGCTGGTTGTCGCTTTGTCTCTCGGCATTGCAATCGCCGGCGCCGTGATTTATTGGAACCGCAAGGCGCAGCTTCCGGCGCCGGCCGAACTAGGCGTTCGCCCGGTAGCCGTACAGGCCGGGACCGTTGTGCAAACGATCCGCCTTTCGGGGACTACGCAGGCACGCAATTTCTATTCGCTGCTCGCTCCCCGGTTGAGTGGTAGCCGCAGCGGCCGGAATCGGAGTTCCTCCGGAGCGGCTTCGTCTTCTTCTTCCTCTTCTTCGTCGTCGCCGAGCACCAGCGGCACGTCCGGTTCCAACAGCGCGTCCGGCGCATCCGCCTCGTCTTCGGCCGGCGGCACAACTTCCGCCGCGTCTTCTTCGGCGCCGAGCGCCTCTTCGGCTTTCCAGGCTGCGACGTCCCGGTTTGGCGGGACCCTGCGCGGCAGCGTGCCCAACTCCAAGTCTTCCTCTGCAGCCACTTCCGCCACCCCGCCGGTGTCGAGCGCGGTAGGCGCTTCCGGCCTTGGCTCCACCGGGGACTCGCTTCCGGGCGGCTCCAACGGTCCGCCCGCGGCCGGGGCAAGCAATACGGGAAATGGAAATAGTGAGTGGCAAATCGTGCTCCAGGACGCTGTTCCGCCGGGCTCGAAGGTCGCCAAGGGCCAGGTAGTAGCCGAATTCGACCGCCAGTATATGCTGCTTCGTCTGGACGATTATCGCGACAGCGTGTCGGAAAGCGAGGCGGCGTTGACCACCCAGACCGCCAATCTTGACACCACGCGCAAGGCGCACCAGCAGATGATCCTTACGGCCAAAGGCGCGCTGGATAAAGCGCGGCTCGACATGAAGACGATTCCGGTGCTGTCGGCGATCGACGCCGAACGCACCCGGCTCGCCTTCGATGAGGCGCAGGCGCGCTATCAACAATTACTGAGGGAAGTACCTTATTTGAAGGCGTCGCAGGATGCCGACATCCGCAATTCGGAACTGGACCTCGAAGAATCGAAGCTCGAGTTGAAGCGCGCGGCTGCCAACGCCGAACGGATGGTCGTCCGCGCGCCGGTCAACGGACTGGCGGTGATGGAAACCACGTGGCGCGGCGGAGAGTTCGGGAAGATTCAGAAAGGTGACCAGGTCTGGGCGGGCCAGCCGTTTATGAAGGTTGTGGACACCTCCTCGATGCTTGTGAGCGCGACCGTGAATCAGGTGGATGTGGAGAAGGTTCGCCTGGGAGCCAAGGCGCGGGTCAAGTTCGATGCGTATCCTGATTTGCAGCTCACCGCGCATGTCGAGTCCATTGGCGCCATGACCATGGAGGCTGGACAGCGCGAGAATTTCGTCCGGCAGATTCCCGTCCGGCTGCGTATCGAGTTTCCGGACGGAAAACCCGACCCGCGCGTCATCCCCGATCTAACGGTCAGCGCCGACGTTGAGGTGAGCCCTCCGGTTCGATCCGAAACCGTCGTACCTCGCGGCGCGATCTTCCGGGCGGGAAACGGACAGCCCTACGTGTATGTTAAGGAGCGAACGGGCTGGTCGCCGCGTGATGTCCAGGTCGGAGCCGAGGATTATCTGGTTGCGGCCATCCGCAGCGGACTCAGCGCCGGCGACGTGGTAGCCCTCGACCCCCCGCCGTCCGGAGTCGACCGGTAGATGTCAAAAGATCTTAAGCCGAAACGCCGCCTGGGGCAACAGGGTTCGAAGGGCAAGCGCATCGCGGTCTGGTCGGGGATCCTGGCGGTCTGCGTGGCCGGCGTGCTCGCGGCCTATCACTACGGCTCGGACACTTCGAATGTCGAAGTCCCCGTCCAGCGCGTCCGCTCCGGAGACCTGAGCATCACCGTGGAAGCGCGCGGCGAGATTAAGAGCGAAAATTCCATCGTTCTGACCGCGCCGCAGGTTCCGGATCTGCGTATTGTCCGGCTGGCAACTTCCGGAAAGATGGTCAAAAAAGGCGACATCGTCGTGGAGTTCGACGGGGCGCAACAGGAACAGAATTTCATCGAGCAGAAGACGAACGTGCGCACGGCCGACAGCATGATCCTCCAAACCGAAGCGCAACAGCGCATCACCAACGAGATGGACAGCATGAATCTGATGACTTCCACCTTTAACGTGCAGCGCACCAAGCTCGACGCGAGCAAGGCCGATGTCCTTTCGGCGATTGAGGGCGCTAAGAACCGGATCGATGTGGGAGTCGCCGAGGGGGATTTATCTCAGATCAATGCGACCATCAACTCCCATCAGGTCGCGGCCGCGGCCGAAATGAACCGTCTCAAGGAACACAAGAACAAGACGATGCGCGATACCGGCCGCGCTCGGGGCTACCTGGAGAAGATGGTGTTGCGCGCCCCAATCGACGGGGTGGTGAACATTCTGCCAAACTTTCGCAGTTCCGGATCTTTCGGCTCCACCCCTCCTCCATTTAAGGAAGGCGATCGCGCCTGGACGGGTGCGTCGATCGCCGAAATCCCCGACCTGCATAAAATGCGGCTCGAACTGAAGATGGAGGAAGTCGATCGCGGCAAGGTCCGGTTGGGCGCGCCTATGACGATCCATGTCGATGCGGTTCCGGACAAGGAATTCCGCGCGACCATCAATTGGATTAGCCCGATCGCCGAACTCACCTTCCGCGGCTTTGGTCCTCCGGCCAAGCTCTTTCCCGCTTACGCGACGCTCGATCGCGTGGACCCGAGGCTGCGTCCGGGCATGACAGGCTCGGCCACCATTCTGATCCGGACAATTCGCGCAAAGGCGATGATTCCCTTGCGCGCCAGTTTCTTCTCGAACGGCCAGCCCGCCGTTTATGTACAAAAAGGCCATGAATTTCAAGTCCACGCCATTAAAGTCGGGGAGCGAAACGACAAGGATCTGATCGTGACCGAGGGTCTCAAGGAAGGCGACATAGTTGCTCTCGAAAATCCGGTGGAGGCAGCCAAGCGTGCCAAGAAGTTGTAACGCGGCGAACGGCGGCCCGGCGCAGCGTTCTTTTGGGCGGCCGGTTCGATGAACAAGGTAGCAATTCGCGTTGGGATTCTCGTCCTGCTGGCCGGAGGAGCGTGGGCGGCTTGGGCGGTGTTTCAGAGTCTTCCCTCCCGGCAAACGGAAATTGCCACTACCGAGGTGCGCCGCGGGGATGTGGTGGTCCGCAGTTTCGCGCGCGGAGAACTGCGTGCGGCGCGTTCCGCCACCCTCATTGCGCCGAACCTGTTTGGGACCGTACAAGTAACCCGCCTGGCTCCTTTGGGCGCCTTTGCGCGCGCCAAGGATCTTGTGGTGGAGTTCGACGATTCCGAGGTCCGCTCGCGTCTCGAAGAAAAAGATCTAGAAATCGCCCAGATCGACGAACAGATTAAAAAAGCGCAGGCGGATCTCGCCATCAGCGAGAATCAGGACCAGGTGGATCTGCTCACCGCGCGATACGGCGTGCGCCGCGCGGAACTGGAAGTCAAGCGCAACGAACTGCTCGCCGCCATTGACGCAAAAAAGAACATCCTGGCGCTGGACGAAGCCCGCCGCCGGCTGAAACAGCTCGAAAGCGACGTGCAGTCGCGGCGCGAGCAAGCCAAGGCGCAACTTGCGGTTTTCCAGGAAAAGCGCGCCAAGAGCCTCATCGAATTAAGCCGCGAGAAGCACCGCCTGGCGCAGACCAAAGTGCTCGCTCCCATCAGCGGACTGGTGGCTATCAAACAGAACCAGCCGAATTTCTTCTTCTCGGGGATGCAGATCCCGGATATTCGCGAGGGCGATCAACTCAACGCCGGCCAGCCGGTCGCCGACATCCTGGACCTCTCGAATATGGAAATCGTGGCGCGCGTCGGGGAACTGGACCGCGCCAATCTCAAGGACGGCCAGGAGGCTGTGGTGCGGTTGGATGCGATACCAGGCGAATCCTTGCGGGCGACCATCAAGAACATGAGCGGATCGGCGACCTCGAACGTCTTCTCCAGCGACCCAGCAAAAAAGTTCGACGTGACGTTTTCGCTGGACATGAAACAGCTCTTTAGCGTGTTGGGCGTGAAGCCGGACGACATTCGAAAAATCCTGGCGATCGGGCAGGAGAACAGCGCAAAACCGCTCTCCCCGCCTCCGCCAGCCCCTGCGCCCGGAGCGCAAAAAGCAGCAGGCGGCGCCACTGCCAATGCCTTGCCCCAGGCGCCGGTGCTGCCCTCTTTTGCCACCGAGTTCAGCGCGGAGGATCTCGCGAAGGCCAAGCTTCCGCCGCCGCCCGAACAGAACTCCGAATTTGGCGTTCTCCTGCGTCCGGGGCTCCTCGCCGACGTCGAGATCATCGTGGACCGGATTCCGGACGCGGTTTCCATTCCCAATCAGGCGGTATTTGAGCGCGACGGGAAACTCATCGCCTGGGTAAAGCATGGACACGAATGGGAGCCGCGTGCGTTTACTCCGCTGAAACGGAGCGAATCGGTCATGGTGGTGGCGAAAGGTCTTAAACCTGGCGAGCGCGTGGCGCTCTCCGACCCCACAGCGAAGCCCGGCCAGAAAAAAGATGCGCAAAGCAAGGGCGGCGCCCTGGGCGCGCTTCCCGGCGGAGGAGCGAAGTAAACATGGCCAATCTGTCGGGCTATCTGCCGGAGCTATACATGGGGCTTTCGAGCCTCCTGGTCCACAAACTTCGCAGCCTGCTCACCATGCTCGGGATGATCTTCGGTGTGGGCGCGGTTGTGGCGATGCTCGCCATCACCGGCGGAGCGCAGGCCGAAATGATGAAGTACATCGACGTGCTTGGCGTCAACAACATCATCATCGAATCGAAAGAAGCTGTGGACCGCAATGAACTGCAGCAGCGGCGCCTGACTTCACCCGGGTTGACGTTTCGCGATTACCGGGCCATCGCCGAAGATGTGCCGGGGCTGGACATGCTCACGCCGCGCAAACGGTTTAAGCCCATGAAGATCTTCCCGAAGCCGGCGCAAGAGACCCCGCTGCTGATTGGGGTCCGCCCCGACTACATGCAAATCAACAGCCTGCGCATGGTGGAGGGCCGGTTCTTCAACGATGCGGACAACGGAGCGTCGGCTCCGGTTTGCGTGCTTGGGGAAGCGGCGAAGGTCAATCTCCTGGGTTATCAGGGCGCCGTGGGTCAGTACGTAAAGGTGAACGACGTATGGCTGCAGGTCGTCGGCGTCATCGCCCAGCAGTCCACGGCGGATAGCGACGTCGGCGGGCTCGAGGTGGTGGATCGCAACAACCTGATCATCGCCCCGTTGAACACCGTGATGCGCCGGTTTGAAGACAATAACAGTTATTTGAAAGATGAGATCGACGGTATTTACATCAAGGTCAAGAGCGATACCAATTCCATCAACACAGCCAACATCATCAGCGCGATTCTCTCCACCACGCACAAGGATGCGGGCGACTTTAACGTCGTCGTGCCCGCGGGATTGCTGGAACAGAAGAAACGAACCCAGTTCACATTTCAGGTGGTGATGATCTGCATTGCCGGGATCTCTCTATTGGTGGGCGGCATCGGGATTATGAACATTATGCTGGCCACCGTACTCGAGCGAACGCGCGAGATCGGAATCCGGCGCGCCATTGGCGCCCGCCAGGCGGACATCATCCGGCAGTTTCTCACGGAAGCGGTGCTGATTTCCATTCTCGGAGGGCTCATCGGAATCGCGTTCGGATTCCTGCTATCGCGTCTGATTGCCGCGGCCGCGGGATGGTCCACCGTGGTGAGCGTGACTTCCATCGCCGTCGCATTTGGAGTTTCAGTCGGCATTGGGCTCGTTTTCGGTATCTATCCTGCCATGCAGGCGGCCCGGCTCGATCCCATAGAAGCCATCCGTTACGAATAGATCCCAGACATGCGAATTTTGATCCTGCTCATGCTGTTCGCTTGCATGCCCGCCTGGCCGGCCGATAACGCCGGGGTGTCGCTGCTGGACGAACCGCTTTTTCCTAAACCTTCTTATTTCCGGAAGCGCTTTTTTACTCCGCCGCCTCGTATTGAACTCCAGCCGCCTTCACGCTTTGACGACTACGTCCAGGACGGGAAGCTTGTTCTGTCTTTGAAAAACTACCTCGGCCTGGTCGCGCAGAACAATACCGACATCACGATTCAGAAAGTGAATGTCGAATTCTCGCGAAATCAGATTACGCGGGCCTACAGCATCTTCGACCCGTTCGCATCCGCTTCGTTTTCGTCCACCCGCACCGAGTCGCCTTCCGGTACGGCGCTCGCCGGCGCCACCAGTTTGAATACGCTCGTTCAGCCTCTCAATGCGCAGGTGCAGCAGACCATCGCGACGGGCGGCCAGTATTCGGTGGCCTTCAACGCGCAGAAGATCTCCACCAATAGTACCTTCGCCTTTTATAATCCGGAGATCGACACCAGCTTGAACCTCGCGTTCTCGCAGCCGTTGCTCCGGGGGCGAGGGCCGTCCATCGTGAAGCTTCCGATCATGATTGCCCGCGGGAAACTCGCGGCCGCGCGATTCAACCTGCGCGACCAGGTGACGCAACTGGTGACCTTCGCGGAAAACGCGTATTGGGATGTCGTCGGCGCCCGCGAAAATCTGCGAGTGCAGGAAGAGGCCCTGAAGCTCGCCGACGCCGCCCTGCAACGGGCGCGCAAGGAGGTTGAGCTGGGGGCCACTTCGCCTCTGGAAATCTATCAGCCCGAGGCGAACTACGCCACCGCGCAAGTCGCTGTAACGCAGGCGCGGTTCCGGCTGGCGGAGACCGAGGACGCGCTCCGCAAGCAGATGGGCGCCGACCTCGACAGCCGCATCCGCGCTCTGCCCCTTGTCCTGACAGAATCGGCCGCCCCGCCCGATGGAGGGCTGGAGCTGAATTCGGAGGAAGAGGTGAACAAGGCTCTCCGCTTTCGCCCCGATCTGAATGTCGTGGTCCAAAACCTGGATGTCGATGAGAAGAACATCAAGCTGGCGAGAAACAACCTGCTCCCCAATCTTTCTCTGGGTGTTCAGTATTCGTCAAACGGTCTCGGCGGCATCTTTTTTCCCGGCGTGAATCTCACGAATGGCCTGGAGCTGCCTCCAGTTCCCGGAGGACTGCTCGACTCGCTCAGCCAGGTGTTCCGTTCTTCGAACCCCTCGTACGGCTTCTCGCTCAACCTGCGCTTCCCGCTGAGAGACCGCAACGCGGCCGCCAATCTCGCCGATTCGGCCGCTCAGAAACGCTTGGACATGCTGCAGAAACGGACGTTGGAGCAATCTCTGCGATTGCAGGTGCTCAACGCCGTGCACGAGGTGCAGAACAGCCGGGAAAGCGTCAAACTGGCCAGGACGGCGCGCGATTTGGCGCAGAAGCGAGTGGAGGCGGATCAGAAGCGCTACGAGTTGGGAACCACTACGCTGTTTTTTGTCCTCGCATCCCAGAACGATTTCACCGTGGCGGAGTCGAATCTGGTCACCCAGTCGATCAACTATCGCCGCAATCTCCTTCAATTGCTCCAGCGCACGGGAGAACTTCTGGATGATCGCGGGATCGTCCTGCAGTAAGCGTAACGATGGGTCGCATTCGGATCCTCTCGGACAACGTCGCCAACAAGATTGCCGCCGGGGAGGTGGTCGAACGTCCGGCCTCGGTAGTAAAGGAATTGCTCGAGAATTCCCTGGACGCCGGCGCCACCCGTCTGCGCATCGAGGTGGAAGCGGGCGGGCGGCGGCTGATTCGAATTTCCGATGATGGCTGCGGCATGCTCCGCGACGATGCCCTGCTGGCTTTTGAACGCCACGCCACCAGCAAACTGAGCGATGCGAAGGACCTTTTGTCGATTGCGACGCTCGGGTTCCGCGGCGAGGCTCTGCCCTCGATCGCCTCGGTCTCGCGGCTTCTGCTGGAGACCCGGTCGGCCGGCGAAACCACCGGCACGTCCATCGAAATCGCCGGCGGGCGAATGCTTCGCTGCGACGAGCTGCCGGCGCCGCCCGGCACTGTCATCACGGTTCAGGACCTGTTTTTTAATGTGCCCGCGCGTAAGAAATTTCTGCGCTCCGACCAGACTGAGCTGGCGCACGTCGCTTCTCTCGCCACTCACTACGCGCTCGCCCATCCCGGCAAAGCGTTTCTGCTCCGCCACGGAACTTCCGATCTGCTCGATCTCACTCCGGTGGCCACGCTGCGCGAACGGGTGTACCAGGTGTTTGGGAGCCGCGTTCTGGAAGACCTGGTGGAATTGGACGACGCGGACCGCACCATGGCGGCCGTGGCGGGCGGGGAAGAGGTCGGCCGCGCTTTTCGTCTGCGGGGATTTGTCTCGGCGCCGCAGGTACAGAAGCTTAACCGGAACTCGATCTACCTTTTTGTTAACGGGCGTCTGATTCGCGACCGTTTGCTGCTGCATGCGCTATCGTCGGCGTACCACAATCTGATGCCGCCGGCATGTTTTCCGGTGGCCCTGCTCTTTCTCGACTGCGACTTCGAGGAGGTTGACGTCAACGTTCACCCCGCGAAGACCGAAGTGCGTTTCCGCCATGGATCGTTCGTGCATGACTTTGTTCGCGATGCGGTTCGGGAGCGCCTGATTGCGTCGCGTCCGGCGGCCTCCATCCCCGTTCCGGCTCACGCCCCGCAACCCGCGGTGGAGTTGCCCTTTTCCGAGTTTTCTCAACGCATGGAAAATACTCCTGCCGAAGGGATGCCGGATCCACTCCGCACGCCGGAAAGGATCGAGGATCTCCCGGCGTTTCAGCTTCGGGAGCCCGTTCCGGCGCCGCGCCGGCTGGATTTTTCCGCGCCGCTCCCGCCTTCGGCGCAATTCGCCGCCGCAACCACCCGCGTTCCCGACACGCACGGCGCTTTCCCCGCCGGGTATGAACCCGTTGGTTCGTCCGATCTGTCCGAGCTTTCCGATCTCCGGCCGCTGGGGCAGTTGCACGAGAGTTTCATTGTCGCCGCCGGCCGCGACGGACTCTGGATTATTGACCAGCACGTCGCCCATGAGCGCATTCTCTTTGAGGAGGTTCTTCGCCGGCAAGCGGAAGGGCGCGCCGAGAGCCAGCGCCTGCTGATGCCCATCGTGATCGAGGTGACGGCGGCTCAACAGATTGAATACGCCCGCATCGCGGATGAACTGGCCAAGAGCGGCTTTGAGAGCGAGCCGTTCGGGCGCCGCACCATTGCCGTGAAATCCGCCCCCGCCGGTGTAGGAGCGGGCGACATCGAAAAGCTGATTCTGGAGATTCTCGAAATTGCCGAAGTCGAGCTGCGGCAGGCTTCGCTGGAGGACTTGCGGCGATCGCTGGCGGCATCCATCGCCTGCCGCGCGGCCATAAAAGTTAACATGAGACTGGAGCCGTCGAAGATGCAGTGGCTCCTGGCGGAACTCGCCGCAACAAGCTGCCCGATGAGTTGTCCGCACGGCCGCCCGATTGCGCTCCGCTACACAATGCGCGAAATCCTGCGGAGCTTCCACCGGATCTAAGACGCGCCGCTCATTCCCACTCGATGGTGCCGGGCGGTTTGTGAGTCAGGTCGTAAAATACCGCCGCGACTCCTCTGACCCGCAGCGCTTCCTCGCAGATTCGATCGAGCAGTTCCGCCGGCATCACCACCGATTCCGCGGTCATTCCGTCCACGGAATGGATCGGACGCAGAACCACGGAATCCGGACGTCCTTCGACGCCCACCGGGATCAGAATCACGGGAAACTGCCACACCTGATGGTCGAAGCCGGATTGGGCGCTTAATTTGCGCACCGCCGCGTCCACTCTTCGTAGCCGCTCCAGTCTCTCTCCGGTGATGAAGGCGCGCATCACACGGAGATTCTCCGGTTTTTCTCCGGCGCATAAGGCCACAACGCGATTGCATTCCAGGCTCCGGTTGACCGCCTCCGTCGCGCGCGCATGTATATTCGCGTCATGCGCAGCCCCGTTCACCAGCAGCGCGGCGCGGTAGCTGCGCGAATCACCTTGGACGCCTACCGACCGTACCGGAATCACAAAACCATCGTCCACTTCTTCCAGTTCCGCCTCGCCGCCGGAACAGAGGCAGCGGATGGCCAGGCCGGGTCCGGGGAACGGGTGGCGCGTGAGAAACTCTTCCGGTATGTTCAGCTCTCTTCCCAGCGCGCGCACTTCGTCTTTGTAGAACTGATTCAGCGGTTCGATGATGCGTCCGGATTCGATCAGTTTCTGGATACCCGCCACGCGGTTGTGGTGGGTCTTGATCACGTCGGCTTTGGCGGTGCCCCCGGATTCAATGGTGTCGGGATAGATGGTGCCCTGCCCCAGAATCCAACGCCCGTCGAGGAAATCGCCGCTCGAAAGGATTCGATCCTGCACCGCGACAAACTCTTCGCCGATGCGCTTGCGTTTTTCTTCCGGCTCAAACACGCCGCCCAGGGCTCCAAGGAACTGCTCTTGCGCGTTCTCCACCTGAAAAGCGGTGGCGCCCAGCGCGCCGAAGAGGCCGCGTACGAAATCGGTCTCGCCTTCCCGCATCAGGCCGGTGTCCACGTAAATGCCGTACACTCGCTCCGGCCCCAGGGCGCGCAGACACAGGGTATAGGCGACGGTGGAATCCACACCCCCGCTGACAAAGAAGAACACATTGCGATCCCCGGCGATTTGCCGGATCGTTTCCTCGATTTGGGGGATTCTTCCGCGCGGGTTCCAGTCTTTTTCGCATCCGCAGATGCCAAAGAGAAAGTTGGCGTAGATTTCCAGGCCGTGTTCGGTGTGGACCACTTCCGGATGGAACTGCAGTCCCAGCAGGGGGCGGTTCGAATGAGCGATCGCGGCAATGGGGCATTCGCTGGTGGCCGCCAGCACCCGAAATCCCGGAGGCGGCGCATCGACGCGGTCCCGATGACTCATCCATACGCGTGTCTGCCCGTTCAAACCGGCAAACAACGGGTGGTCGTGAGAGCGCTGCAGCGTCGCCATGCCATACTCCCCCTTCGCCCCTTTGCTCACCGTGCCGCCCAATTCGAGCGCCATCACTTGAAGCCCGTAGCAGATGCCGAGAACCGCGGTGCCCGGGAGCTCCAGGATGCCCGGGTCGATTTTCGGCGCGCCGGATTCGTAGACGCTTCCCGGTCCACCGGAGATGATAATCCCCTTGCGTCCAGAAAGTTGCTGCGCCGGAGTGTCGCTGGGCCGCACCTCGGCGGAGACTCCGAGGTCGCGGATTTTGCGTGCGATCAGATGGCAGTACTGGCCGCCCGCGTCGAGGACGGTAATTTGAGGAGCGGCGGTGTCCGTGTTCATCCTAGCGGGCTTCGACGCCGGCGGCGATACGCTCCACCACCAGTTTCTTTGATTTTTCCAGGAGTTCCTTGGCGTGCGGCATCGCGTCTACCGCCTTCAAAACCACCGGATCGGTTTCGGCGGCAACCTGCTGGGAGGCTTCGTAGCTGAACGCGGTGATGTACATTTCGCGCTTCAACTGAGATTTGATCCAGTCGGCGTTTTCGGTCCACTCGGCTTCGGTGAACGGAATGTTGCTCCGCAACAGAAATGCATGGAAGTCATTGAGGATCGTGCTGTCCGGCGACCACCCCGCCGGAAGTTTCGCGGGCTTGCCGCCGAAATACTGCGCCGTGAAATTGAAGAACGCGTATTTGCGATACAGCAGCGTGACCTGGAACGGGTTCGCCTTCGGCATGGAGATTTTCTCATCCGGCGTGATCCCACCACCCCCGTACACCGTACGGCCGCTGTCTGTCATTTTGACGTCCGTGGGATTCTTCGGCGCCAGGTGTTTGCCGTAGTAGTAATCGAGGAAGGAAATATTGGAGTAATCGCGCTGGATCAACCTTCCGCTCGGCGTGTAGTAGTGAGCGGTGGTCAGAGCGAGTCCGGTATTTTCGCTCAGGGGAAATACTGTCTGCACCAATCCCTTGCCGAACGTAGTCTCGCCAACCACCCAGGCGCGGTCGTGATCCTGCAGCGCGCCGCTGACGATCTCGGCGGCCGAGGCGGAATAGCTGTTCACCAGCACGACGATCGGATAGTTTTCCCCGTCGCGGCTACCCTTGGCGAAATAGGGCTTTTCCTGCGAATTGCGGCCGCGGTGCGACACCACCAGTTCTTTCGGCCGCAGGAAATGGCCCGCCACCGCCACGCCCTCGTTCAACAGCCCGCCCGGGTTCCCGCGGAGATCGAGCACCAGGCCTTTTATCTGATCCTCGCCCAACTTGTCGAGCTGGGCCTTCATCTCCTTGCTCGTAGTCTCGTTGAAGGAAGTGATCGCCATATAGGCGATACCGGGCTTGATCCAAAATGCCGAATCCACACTGTTGCGGGGAATCTCATCGCGCACGATGTTGAAGACGATTGGCTTGTCCACGCCATCACGGCCCACCGAAATCTGCACCTTGGTTCCCTTGGGCCCTTTCAAAAGATCGGCCACCTCGGAGGTGTTTAGGTTGTCGGTGCGCTTGTCGTTGACTTCCAGAATGACGTCGCCCGGCCGCAAGCCTGCGCGATAGGCGGGCGACCCTCCGAAGGGCGCAATCACGATGGTCTTGCCATCGCGCGGCCCTACTTGCATCCCCACGCCGAAATAGTGGCCGCGCTGGTCTTCGCGCAAGCCCCGGAAATCTTTGGGATCGAAGAAATTCGAATGCGGATCGAGCGTCCGGAGCATGCCGGGAACCGCGCCCTTGTAGATCGCTTTATCGGCGTCCAGACGGTCGGCGAAATTATCCTCGACGGTCTCGTAGACCTTGGAAAAGGCCTGCAGGTTGGCCTTGATTTCGTCTTCGGGACCAGCCGCCGAAACCGAAGAAGCACCGGGGCCGGCAATTCCTCCCAGCCACGCGCATCCCAGAATCGTGACCGGAACGATCACTAAATATCGACGGCTCTTCGCCATAATTTCATTATAAGCGGGTGCCTCCCGCTTCTTTCGCATACAATCTCGTATATGAAACTGCTTGCCGCCGCGATTGCAGTCATCGCGTTTTCTTCCGCCGCCGCGGCGGCGGACCGCCCAGTGGAAATCTTCGCCACCTCCCGTGGTGAAGTCCGCATCACTCCCATCCGCCATGCCAGCATGATGATCGAAGCCGGAGGGAAGGTGATTTTTGTGGACCCGTGGAGCGAAGGCAGCTTCGATGGCCTCCCCCAGGCCGATTTGATCCTGCTCACCGACATTCACGGCGACCATTTCGACACCAAAGCGATCGCCAAAGTAAAGAAGGCCGAGACCGACATCATCGCGCCTCCGGTGGTCGCTGAGAAACTGCTTGGCGCGAAGGTGCTCCGCAACGGCGGTTCCACCGCCTGGGGCGGCTGGAAAATCGACGCGGTCCCCATGTACAACATGAAGCGCGGGCCGGCACCGGGGAAGTTCTATCACGATAAGGGCCGAGGCAACGGGTACGTGCTTGGATACGGAGGCAAGCGCTTTTACATCGCCGGAGACACCGAGGGCACGCCCGAAATGCGCGCGCTGAAGAATATCGATGTCGCATTCATTCCCATGAACCTGCCATATACGATGCCGCCGGAGGAAGCCGCCGAGGCCGTCCGCGCGTTCCACCCCAAGGTGGTCTACCCCTATCATTACCGGGGGAGCGACCTGAAGGTTTTCGCCGACGCGCTAAAGGGTTCCGGGATCGATGTGCGGATCAGGGACTGGTACTACTGAAAAGTCCGGGATTATCCGAGCTTGCTTTTGCGCGGAGCCGCCGCGGTTTCCGGACGAACCGGCTTGCGGGCGGGAGCTTGATCGAGCCGGCGCGCCTGGTCGGAGACGCAGACCAGAAACATCGGCTGGCGTGCGTTCTTCATCAGATCGATAATCCGGTCGTGATGATCTTCCAGGTAGATCGCTTTGCCGTCCGTGATCAGGTGAAGGTCCGAGCCCGCCGTCATCACATCGGAAAGCCGGCGGCCCATCTCGCGCTGCAGGAACCGCAGCACCCGCCGGATCTTCTGCAGCGAGAAGCCCTTGCGGCGTAGTTCGGCAATTACCGTGATTTCGATCACTTCCTCGGAGAGGTAGATGCGCTTGTGCCCCTCGTGCCGCGGCGAAACCACCTTCCGCTCGTCCCACCACTGGAGCTGGCGCAGGCTCACCTGGGCGATGCGGGAAACCTCGACGCTGCTGTACGTTTTCTCGTCGCCCGGTACATCAGAACGTGACTTCTTTGTTTTGAACATCTTGAACTCCCCGCGTTTCGGCGATCCCTACCCATGACGATTTTACTCGACTTCGCGGTGGAGTCAAGGGGGGTGGTGGCCAACCGGCTCCGGACCGGACGGCCCCGCGGAATTCAGCCGCCGCCGACGAACTGGACAATCTCAAGCCGGCTGCCGGATTTTACCTCGGTTGCGACCCACTCCGGACGCCGGACAATGCTGCGGTCCAATTCCACCGCGACACGTGTTTCGTCCAGCCTCAACTCGCGGAGCAACCCCGTGATCGAGAGGCCCGCGGACACCCGGGACGGCTTTCCGTTCACGACAATTTCGATCTGTTCCGTTTCGTTCATGGAGGGCTTAACGCCAGCCTGTTGTTTGACACTCTGTTCCGCCCCTCATTATAGTCAGATAATAAGAATTACAGCCGAATACTCAATCTGCGATGCCGAACACCTATCCTGAGGTCTACTTTCCGGTCATCGTCCAGGCGGTCCTTGCGATCGTCGTGGCCGTGGCGCTCACATCCCTTTCGTATTTGCTCGGCAAACGCTCACGCGACAAGGTCAAGGACTCGCCCTACGAATGCGGGATTGCGCCGACGGGCTCGGCGAGTGACCGGGTCAGCGTGAAATTTTATCTGGTGGCGATCATCTTCATCCTTTTTGATATTGAGGCGGTGTTTCTGTACCCCTGGGCAGTGGTTTTTCGCGACTTGAAAATGTTCGCGTTCGTTGAAATGCTGCTCTTCGTGGCGCTGGTTCTGTCGGGATTCTTCTACATGTGGAAGAAAGGCGTGCTCAACTGGTCCGAATCCCGTCCCCAGGGAACGGAAGGGAAATAATGCTTCCTGAGCAACTGAAAGAATTCGCGGTCGCGGCGGCAATCGAGGCGTTTGACGCGGCTGCGATCACCGGAGGTCACTCCGAGCGCGGCGAGTTGACCCTCGATATCGATCCTGTCCGGATTGTCCCGGTTTGCCGGTTTCTGAAGGAACAGCACACCTTCGTCCGTATCAGTTCGATCACGGCCACCGACTGGTATCCGGCGGAGCCGCGTTTCCGGGTCGTTTACCATCTGCACTCCCTGGAGCGAAATGCGCGGGTGCGCCTGAAGTGCGCGGTTCCGGGTGAAAATGGGGAGTTGGACTCGGTCACCGGCGTTTGGCCGGGAGCGAATTGGTACGAGCGCGAAGTCTTTGATCTTTTCGGCATCGGCTTCCGGAGTCACCCCGATCTCACCCGCATCCTGATGCCGGAGGATTGGGAGGGCCATCCCCTGCGCAAGGATTACCCCGTGCACGGCTATAAGTACAGCTATAAGGATTAGAGAAGCGGACATGCAGGACGTCAAGGAAGAATCCGAGCTTTTGGAGCAGACGGCAGTGGAACAGCCGGCCACCCCGGCCAGGCGCCGCATGACCATCAACATGGGTCCGCAGCACCCCTCCACTCACGGAGTACTGCGCGTGCTTCTCGAATTGGATGGCGAGGTCATCACCAGCGCCGTTCCCGACATCGGGTATCTGCACACCGGCATTGAAAAGCAGTGCGAGGCTCTTAACTGGCAGCAGGCGGTTACCCTGACCGACCGCGTCGATTACCTGTCTAACCTTTCCAACAATCTGGTGTACGCCCTGGCGGTGGAGAAGCTCATCGGGGACATCGAAATCCCGCCCAAGGCGCAGTGGATGCGCGTGCTTCTCGCGGAATTGCAGCGTATTAACAGCCATCTGGTATGGCTGGGGACGCATGCCCTCGATATCGGCGCGATGAGCATGCTGTTTTATTGCTTCCGCGATCGCGAAGATGTCTTGAAGTTGTTTGAAATGTTCTCCGGGCAGCGGATGATGACCAGCTATATCCGTATCGGCGGCCTGGCCCTGGAACCTCCGCGCGGGTGGCAGGCGCGGGTGAAGAAGTTCATCGATGGATTTCCAGGCAAAATAGACGAATACGAGGATCTGCTGGAGCATAATCCGATCTGGATCGGCCGCACCAAGAATGTCGGTTTCATATCCGTGGAGGATATGTTGGCCTGGGGCGTCACCGGCCCCATGCTGCGCGGCGCCGGCGTGAATTGGGACATCCGCAAGAGCGAACCGTACTCGAGCTACGAAAAGTTCGACTTCGAGGTCGCCACCCGGACCGGAAATGATGTCTACTCCCGGTATCAGGTTCGCATGGAAGAAATGCGTCAGAGCGTGAAAATCATCCGGCAGGCGCTGGACGGAATGCCGGAGGGCGCCTGGAAAGCCGACAATTCTCACGTGGTGCTGCCGGATCGCGAAAAAATGAAGACGCAGATGGAAGCGCTCATTTACCACTTCAAGATCGTCACCGAAGGCTTTCGGGTTCCGCCCGGAGAAGCATATCAGGCGGTCGAGTCGCCCCGGGGGGAGATTGCCTACTACGTGGTCAGCGACGGGACCTCGAAACCTTATCGTGTCTACATGCGGACGCCGAGTTTCGGGAACGTGCAATCGCTGGGCGTGCTCCTCAAGGGAAAGATGATCTCGGATTCCATCGCCTCCATGGGCAGCATGGATTTTGTTTTGGGGGACGTTGACCGCTAATGACTTTTTCGCCTGCGCTGGAATCTCGCTTCGAAAAACTGCTCACCATTTACCCGCCGGGGCGGCAGCGCTCGGCCGTTGTGCCCATGCTGCTCTATGCTCAGGACGAGATCGGGTCCGTTACCCCGGAGCTGGTGGAGGAGGTCGCTAAGCGCTGCGGCGTTCAGCCGCTGCAGGTGGACGAGGTCATCGGCTACTATTCGATGCTCCATCGCAAGCCGCTGGGCAAGTACCATGTCCAGGTTTGCACCAACATCAGTTGCCTGCTCGTGGGCGGCGAAGAGTTGTATGAGCATGCGAAGAAAACGTTGGGGATCGGCAATAAGGAAGTGACGCCGGACGGCCTGTTCTCGATTGAAGAAGTAGAATGTATGGGCGCCTGTTCCTGGGCGCCGGCCATTGAAGTGAACTACGACTTCCACCACTTCGTCACGCCCGAGAAATTAGACCGGCTGATTGAAGATCTCCGGAAGGCGAAATAGAAGATGCTTTTTAACGAACCGAATCCGCTCGAGACCAAAGTTCTCACCAAGCGTTTCCATCTGCCGGACTCGGCCTCCATCGACACCTATCTGGCTCACGACGGTTATCAGGCGTTCCTCAAGGCGGCTCAGATGGCGCCGGAGAAAATCGTCGAGGAAGTGAAGCTTTCAAGCCTTCGCGGACGCGGCGGCGCCGGTTTCCCGACCGGGCTGAAGTGGAGCTTTGTCCCGCGCACTTCGCCGAAGCCGAAATATCTGATCTGCAACGCCGACGAAAGCGAACCGGGAACCTGTAAGGACCGCCTGCTGATGGAGAACGATCCCCATCAGTTGATCGAAGGAATGATGATCGGCGGCCTCGCGGTGGATGGCCATAAGGGCTACATCTATGTCCGCGGCGAATATCGCTACCTGATTGAAAAATTGGATAAAGCCATCGACGAGGCCTATGCGCGCGGGTGGCTGGGCAAGAATATTCAGGGCACCGGCTTCGATTTCGATTGCTACACGCACAGCGGCGCCGGCGCGTACGAATGCGGCGAGGAAACGGCCCTGCTCGATTCGATTGAGGGTAAGCGCGGCATCCCCCGGATGAAGCCGCCCTTTCCGGCCGTGGCGGGCGCGTGGGCGTTCCCGACGCTGCTGAACAATGTTGAGACGTATTCGGCCGTTCCGAACATCATCCGGGATGGCGGCGCGGCTTTTGCGGCGCTGGGCACTCCGAAGAACGGAGGCACGCGTCTGCTGTGCCTTTCGGGGCATGTCAACAAGCCGGGCGTGTACGAGGTTCCCTTGGGCTACCCGATGCTTGAGTTCATCGAGAAATTCGGCGGCGGCGTGCGCGGCGGCAAGAAACTCAAGGCGGTGATTCCGGGAGGTTCGTCCTGCCCCGTGCTGCGCGCCGAGGAGTGCGATATCGCCATGGATTACGACACGCTGGCGAAGGCCGGCAGCATGCTGGGCTCAGGTGGGATGGTAGTCATGGATGAAGACACGTGCATGGTGAAAGCCATGGTGCGAATCATGCGCTTTTACGCCCATGAGAGCTGCGGCTGGTGCATTCCCTGCCGCGAAGGCACAATCTGGCTGCGCAAGAGCCTGCAGCGCGTTCACGACGGCGGTGGAGTGGCCCGCGACATCGACATGATCGACGAATTGGCGAAGAATATGCTCGGGCGCACATTCTGCGCGTTGGGAGACGCGGCCGCCATGCCGACAATTTCCTTCGTGAAGAAATTCCGCGATGAATTTGAGGCCCATCTGGACGGCAAGCCATGTCCTTACGAGCACAGCCGCGAAGCGGCACTGGTGTAGTCGAGAGCTGAAACATGAGTGAACTTGTAACCCTGACGATCGACGGGAAAACAGTCCAGGCCGCGCCGGGCACGGTGATTATCAACGCCGCGAAGCAGGCCGGCATCGAGATTCCGTCGTTCTGCTATTACGAAGGGTTGAAATCCGTCGCCGCCTGCCGTATGTGCCTGGTGGAGGTCGAGAAAACGCCGAAGCTTCAGGTCGGCTGCACCACCCCGGTGGCCGAAGGCATGGTGGTTCACACCGATTCTC
Source organism: Bryobacteraceae bacterium (assembly GCA_035545735.1). Taxonomy (GTDB): domain Bacteria; phylum Acidobacteriota; class Terriglobia; order Bryobacterales; family Bryobacteraceae; genus JAJYKC01. The sequence goes on from DASZXS010000027.1 coordinate 42,825, forward strand.
CGACCGTCGCCGGCGCGCGGAAGGGAATGGTCGAGTTTCTGCTCGGCAACCATCCCCTGGATTGCCCGGTTTGCGATAAGGGCGGCGAGTGCGAACTGCAGGACATGGCGTTCCGGTACGGCGCGGGTGAAAGCCGCTTTGTCGAAATGAAGGTGCACCGCGACGAGCAGCAATGGTCGCCGGTGGTCTATTTTGACGCTCCGCGCTGTATTCTGTGTTACCGCTGCGTACGCGTTTGCGACGAAGGCATGGGCGTGAACGCACTGGGGATCATCAATCGCGGCGCGATCGCCGAAATTGCTCCCAACGAGCACGATCATTTGAATTGCGACGAGTGCGGGATGTGCATCGACATCTGCCCGGTCGGCGCGCTGACCAGCGGCATGTACCGCTACAAGACGCGCCCGTGGGAGATGGATCATGTCGGCACCATCTGCACCCACTGCTCCAACGGCTGCAAGACGACCTTGGGCGTTCGCAATAACCAGATCATTCGGGGAAACAATCGCGACCGCTCGGGCATCAACGGCGAATTTCTGTGCATCAAGGGCCGCTATGCTGCCGATTTCACGGAACATCCCGAACGCCTGCAGACTCCCCTTATCCGCAAAAACGGGAAGCTTGAATCCGCCTCGTGGTCCGAAGCGCTCTCGACGGTCGGGCGGCGTTGGAATGAAATTGGCGAGGGCGGTGGAAAGTTTGGCGTCATCGGATCTACGCGTACGTCGAACGAAGAGAATTTCTTTCTTCAGAAGTTCGCGCGTGAGGTGCTGGGGACGAACAACATCGACCATCACCGGACGGGCGATGTGGCCACTCTGCTCGATTCGTTGAGCGGCAGGCAGGACGCCCTGGCGACCACGCAGGATATCTATGAGCGCAAGGCCGTCTTGATTGTGGCGTCGGATCTCTCGCAGGAACAGCCTTTCCTTGCCTGGCAGGTGCGCGCCAATGCGCGCCATCACGGCGCCCACATCTATACGGTGACCCCGGGTCCGGTTCGCGAAGGCAAGATCGCGGTGAAATCCGTCATCAGTCCGGAAGGTCAGGAGCTGCAAGGCGCGGAAAGCCTGCGTGAGTTGTTAAAAGCCGAACCGGAACTGGCGATCCTCTTTGGCGCCGCCGTAAAGGGCGATTCGATCCGCCAGTTGGTGGCATTTGGAGATTCTCTCGGCATTCCGGTCAAGTACGTCGCGCTGCTGGACTATTCGAACTCGCGCGGCGCGTTGGATATGGGCTTGTTGCCGGACCTCGGTCCGGGGTACCGCGCCCTCGAAACTCCCGGTCTGAGCATCGATCAAATGCTGGCCGATGAGGCGCTGGACGCTTTGTGGGTAGTGGGTGCGAATCCGCTCAGCCGCTACACGCTGGCTTCGCAAAAGGCGTTCGTCGTCGTGCAGGATTTGTTCCTGACCGAGACCGCGAACCGCGCCGATGTTGTTTTCCCGGCGGCTTCGGCTTATGAGAAAACCGGCACGGTGACCAACGTCTGCGGTGAAGTGCAGCGTCTCAAACAGGCAATCCGAGTGACGGGGACCAAGACGGACCTCGAAATTATCGGTCTTTTGGCGAAGGAATTAGGAGCAAATATCGGCATCTGGCTGGCGGACAAGGTATTCGCTGAAATCCGCGCGTCCGTGCCCGGTTATAATGTTCCTTTACCAGTCATCACAACAGGCGGCGCGGCGCAGACAGCGGCTGTAAATGGGCACGTTCCCTTCTTGCCGCGGCCGGACCTGATTCAGTCTGCAAGAAACACGTTGTTCACCTCCGGCTCGCTGGGCCGTTACTCGAAATCGCTGGAGCAGGTGCTCGAAGCACCCGGCGCGTTGTATCAGGGGAATTAAGAAAAAATGAGAAGCCGTCGCAAGGAAAGAGCCGGCCCGGCCCGGCAGGGTAGGAGAGCGGCGCGGTAATGAATTTCTATCTGATTACGCTGATCAAGACCGCGCTCATAGCGTTCGTCCTGCTAACCGCCCTCGCCTACATTCAGTGGATTGAACGCAAGGTTCTCGCTCATATTCAGCTCCGTCCGGGACCCTACCGGGTTGGCCCCCACGGCTTGTTGCAGCCGCTGGCGGACGTGATTAAGCTCATCACCAAGGAGGGATTTATTCCTTCCCATGTCAACCTGTTTTTCTATGTGCTGGCGCCGATCCTGGCCGTCTCGCTCGCGCTCATCCCCATTGCGGTGATTCCGTTCGGTCCCGAGGTGGAAATCTTCGGCGTCCGCACCTGGATGCAGCTTACCGATCTGAAAATCGGAGCGCTGTTCGTGCTTGCCGTCTCGTCGGTCGGAGTGTACGGCGTGGTGCTCGCCGGTTGGGCGTCCAACAATAAGTATTCACTGCTCGGCGGCCTGCGCAGTTCCGCGCAGATGATCAGCTATGAAGTGCCCTATGCGCTGGCGCTCGCCGCGCCGCTGCTGCTGCTCAACACGCTGAGCTTCCGCGAGATCGTGAATGCGCAGGCTGGCTACTACCTGGGCTTCATCCCCAAGTGGACCATTTTCCAGGGCCCGCTGCCCCAGGTATTGAGCTTTCTCATTTTCCTGATTGCCGGCTTTGCCGAGACGAACCGGATTCCGTTCGACCTTCCCGAGGCGGAAAATGAGCTGGTGGCCGGTTATCACGTCGAATATTCGAGCATGAAATTCGCTTCGTTCTTCATGGCGGAATACGCGAACATGGTCACGGTGGCGCTGGTGACGACGCTCATCTTTCTGGGCGGCTGGCATCCTCTGTTCCCGGAGCCGGTGTCGAATTTTGTCCCCGTGGTGCTGCTTGTCGCCGTGGCTGCCATTGCCTTCTTTCACGGAACCCAGGCGCTGCGCAGTTGGGATAAATATACCTTCCCCGCCACCGGAGTCATCGCTCTTCTGATCGCCGGCCTCTTCCTGGTTCCCATTCTGCAGCCGGTTCTGATGCCGCTTTTCTGGTTCGTCGCGAAGGCCGGAATTCTACTGTTCGTCTTCATCTGGATCCGGGGCACTCTCCCCCGTTTCCGGTATGACCAGCTCATGAACTTTGCGTGGACTTTCCTGTTCCCGCTGGCCGTGCTTAATCTGCTGGCAACCGGCTTCATGGTGGCCTTTTTCTCAAAATAAACATGGACGCGTTTTTCTTTCTCATCTTCGCCACCATCGCTGTAGTTTGCGCCATCAACATCATCGTCCAGACTCATCCCATTTCGAGCGCCCTCTCCCTCGTCGGTGTCATGGGCTCCCTGGCCGCTCTCTACCTGATGCTCGGCGCTGAGTTCATCGCCGCTGCGCAGATGATTGTCTATGCCGGCGCGATCATGGTTTTGTTCGTCTTCGTGATCATGGTCCTGAATGCCGGCGGCGAACGCCTCACCAAGCGCGGCGCCTACGTCAGGCTCTTCGGCGTGCCGCTTATGGCCATGTTTCTTGGCCTCCTCGCCTTTGTGATTCAAGCGGCGCTTCCCCGCGGGGAAATGGTGCGGTTCGGAGGGTTCACGCGCGGCGGCCCGGCCGATGTCGGCCGCGCGCTGTTCACCCAATATCTGCTGCCCTTCGAAGTAGTCTCCGTGCTAATTCTGATCGCAATCATCGGAGCGATTGTGCTCGCCCGGAAGGAGATCGACTAGATGTCCGGGGTTCCTCTGAACTGGTATCTGATCCTCAGCGCGATCCTGTTTTGCCTGGGCATCGCCGGATTTCTCTACCGCCGCAACATCATCACGCTCTTCATGTCGATTGAGCTGATGCTGAACGCCGTTAATCTGACGTTCGTGACCTTCTCCTACAAGTTTAAACAGGTGGACGGCCACATCTTCACGTTCTTCGTGATGGTGGTGGCCGCTGCCGAAGCCGCGGTTGGGCTCGCCATTATCCTCACCGTGTTTAAGAACCGGCAGACGCTGCAGGTCGACGACGTAAATTCGATGAAGAACTGAAACCGAAACGATGAATCTCTGGCCCATTCCAATTTTCCCGCTGGCCGGCTTTCTGGTGACCGGCATTTTCGGCCGTCGCCTGCCGAAAGCGGTGATCAATGCCGTTGCCGTCGGCTCGGTCCTGCTGTCCTTTCTCTGGGTGCTGGTTACGCTGCGTTCTCTCGGCAACCTGGAGACGCCTTTCACTGAGCACCTCTACACCTGGATTCAGAGCGGCGCCCTTTCCGTCAACATCGACTTCACCATTGACCGTCTTACGGCCGTGATGCTCATGATCGTCACCGGCGTCGGTCTGCTTATCCATATCTACGCCGTCGGGTACATGAGTCACGAAGGCGGATATTACCGCTTCTTCTCATACCTCAACCTGTTCATGTTTTTCATGCTGGTGCTGGTGTTGGCGTCGAATTTTGTGCTTCTCTTCGTCGGCTGGGAGGGTGTGGGACTTTGCAGCTACCTGCTAGTTGGTTTCTACTTCACCGAGCAGTTTGCCACCAATGCCGGCAACAAGGCGTTCATCGTCAACCGCATCGGAGACTTCGGATTCACTCTTGGCATTTTTCTGATCTGGCGGCAGTTCCACAGTTTTGATTTCGCCCAGATTTTCCCCGCGGCCAAAGGCCTCCCTGTGGAAACCAGCGCGGGGATCCTCACGGCGATCTGCCTCCTGCTGCTTTTGGGGGCAACCGGCAAATCGGCGCAAATTCCTCTCTATGTCTGGCTGCCGGACGCGATGGCGGGCCCCACGCCCGTTTCCGCTTTGATTCACGCCGCCACCATGGTCACCGCCGGCGTTTACATGACGGTCCGCTCGTCCGCGCTGTTCCTTCACGCTCCCATCGCAATGGATGCGGTGGCGGTGATCGGACTGGTGACCGCGTTCTTTGCCGCCAGTATTGGCCTGGTGCAGAACGACATCAAGAAAGTGTTTGCCTATTCGACCGTCTCGCAGTTGGGCTACATGTTCCTCGGGGTCGGCGTCGGCGCGTTTTCCGCGGGTATCTTCCACGTGATGACGCACGCATTTTTCAAGGCGCTCCTCTTTCTCGGCGCGGGCAGCGTAATTCATGCGCTCAGCGGGGAACAGGACCTGCGCAACATGGGCGGACTCCTGAAAAAAATTCCCATCACGGCAGCCACTCTGTTTTGCGCGGGCGTGGCGATCGCCGGTCTGCCGTTTACTTCCGGCGCCGCTTCGAAGGACCTGATTCTCGAAGCTGCCTACACTCATGCTCCATGGATGTACTGGGTAGGCACCATCACCGCCGGGATGACCGCCTTTTACGTTTTTCGCGCGTTGTTCCTTTGTTTTTTCGGCAAATATCGCGGTCATCAGCATCCGCATGAATCTCCGCCCGTGATGTGGGTGCCGCTCGCCGTGCTCGCCGTTCTTTCTCTGGCGGGGGGCTTCATCAATATCCCTCACTGGCTTGACCCGATGCTTCCGGTTCACGAGGCCGAGGTCGGCGCTTTAATTAAGATGGCGCCGTTCGCGGCGGGCTTTCTGGGTATCGGGCTCGCGTACTTCTTCTATGTGATGAGCCCGGCTCTTCCCGAAAAATTGGCGGTGTCTTTCGGCGCTCTGTATCGCCTGGTTTACAACAAGTACTTCGTGGATGAAATTTACGATGCTACGGTCGTGAAGCCTCTGGTCAACGGATCGCGTGCGGTTCTTTGGAAAGGTATAGATGCCGGTCTGGTGGACGGAAGTGTGAACGGAGTGGGAGCGCTCGCCAAGGGCGCCGGCGGTGTTCTAAGGCTGGTCCAATCGGGCAGCGTCCGGGCCTACGCCGCCTGGATCGTGTTTGGTTCCGTGATTGTGCTCATTGCAATCGGCTTGGCGGGAGGAGTGCGATGAACACTCTGGATCTCGTTATCGCTCTTCCGCTGATTGGATTCCTGATCGGTCTGGTTTTGCCGAGGGACAACCCGGAGACCGTCCGGCGCTTCACGCTGGGTTTCTCTTTGCTTGTTTTTCTGGTCTCGCTCGGACTCGTGGGGCCTTACTGGCACGCCAGCCCTAGCGGTTTCGTTTTCGAAACCAATATCCCCTGGATCAGTTCTCCCGTAATTCACTATCACGTCGCCATTGACGGCATCAGCCTGTGGCTCATTATTCTCACCACTTTGCTGACTCCTATCTGCGTACTGTGCTCCTGGAAGTCAGTCCAGAAGCGCCCCAAGGAGTTTTTCGCATTCCTGCTGCTGCTTGAGTTCGGGCTGATCGGCGTGTTCGCGGCCCTGGACTTGTTCGTCTTTTACGTCTTCTGGGAAATTTGTCTGGTTCCGATGTACTTCCTCATCGGCGTCTGGGGACACGAGCGGCGCATCTATGCGGCGGTGAAGTTCTTTCTGTACACGATGACCGGCTCTCTGCTCATGCTGGTGGCGATCATCTATCTCTATGGACGGGCGGGGACCTTCGACTACACCGCCATCCTGTCGCAGTTGCAAAGCGGCGCGCTGGCGCTGACCTATCCGGAACAGTTCTATTTATTCCTGGCGTTCTTTGTCGCGTTCGCGATTAAAGTTCCTATTTTCCCCGTGCATACCTGGCTGCCCGACGCGCACGTGGAGGCGCCCACCGCGGGCTCCATCATGCTGGCTTCCGTCATGTTGAAGATGGGAACCTATGGACTGCTGCGCTTCTGCGTCACGCTGTTTCCCAATGCGGCCCATCGAAACGCGGGATGGATTGTCATCCTGGCTCTCATCGGCATCGTTTACGGCGCTTTGGTCGCGATGGTGCAGCCGAATATGAAGAAACTGGTCGCGTATTCTTCCGTGAGCCACCTCGGCTTCGTGGTCCTGGGCATTTTCTCTTTCACCCAGGCCGGGCTCGACGGCGCGGTTTACCAGATGCTCAACCACGGAATCTCTACCGGTGCACTCTTCCTGCTTGTCGGCTTCCTGTATGAACGCCGCCATTCCCTCGAAATTTCCGCATTTGGCGGAGTTGCTACTCCCGCGCCGAACCTGGCCATGGTTTTCATGGTCACCATGCTCGCCAGTATCGGTTTACCGGTGTTGAATAACTTCATCGGCGAGTTCCTGGTTCTGCAGGGCTCGGCGCTGGTGAATTTCAATTGGACCGTCGCGGCGGCTGTGGGCGTCATCCTCTCCGCCTGTTATATGCTCTGGCTGTACCAGAGAATTTTCCTCGGCAAGGCATCCGACGACCTGAAACTTCACATGCCGGATTTGAGTCTCCGCGATTGGGCCGCCGCCGTTCCGCTGATGATTCTCATGGTTTGGATGGGCACCTTCACCCAGAGCTTTATGCCGCCCATCACGGCGACGAACGCGCAGGTGTTGGAGCGCAGCAAAACCGGCGTTGAAGTGCAGGTGCGGAATGATTTTAATGTGCTTGCTTCCCTGAAGGAGATCTTCCGTGCCCGATAGTTTCTTTCCGGCGGGCGTTGAGTACATCCGGTTCCTGCCGGAGATCATTCTCACCATCGCCGGCACCTTGATCATGCTGCTGGAGCCGTTCCTGGGCGACGGCAAGAAGAGCGGTCTCGGCGTGTTCGCTTTGATCAGCCTGCTGGCGGCTATTCCCGCCACGGCGCTCGCCGGAAACAATCCCGGTTATGCGTTCTCGCACATGCTGCTGGTTGACGGTTTCGCGACCTTCTTCCGTTATGTGGTCATCGGGGTAGGCGTTCTGTGTATCAGCGCTTCGTTCCAGTATCTTCGCCGGGAGAATCAGAACTCCGGTGAATATTATGCGCTGTTGCTTTTTTCCGTCACCGGCCAGTGTGTCATGGCGGCTTCGAATGAGCTGATCATGATCTTCATCGGCCTGGAAATTTCCTCAATCGCCTCTTATGTTCTTGCCGGTTACCTGCGCGACGATAAGCGGAATAATGAGGCCGCGCTGAAGTACTTTCTCCTCGGCTCGTTTGCGACGGCGTTCCTGCTTTACGGCATCGCATGGATTTATGGCATCACCGGCGCCACGAACCTCGACCAGATTCGCTACACCCTGCTGAATCACGACATCGAAGCGGGGGGAGTGCTCGTGGGCGTTTCCGCCGCATTGATGTTTGTCGGCTTTGCATTCAAGGTCTCCGCGGCGCCTTTCCAGGTTTGGGCGCCGGACGTATACCAGGGGGCGCCGGCTCCCGTTTCGGCATTCCTTTCCACTGGCCCGAAGGCGGCCGCTTTCGCTATTTTTCTCCGCGTTTACATGACCGCCTTTGGCCCGATTTCCAATCGATGGGAAGCTTTCGTCTGGATTTCGGCGCTGCTGACGATGATCGTCGGCAACTTCGGCGCACTCAGGCAGCCCAACCTGAAGCGGATGCTCGGCTACAGCTCGGTGGCGCATGCGGGCTACGTCATGGTCGCGATTGCCGCGCATAGCCAGATCGGTGTTGCCGCTGCGATGTTCTACCTTGCCGCGTATGCGTTTATGCAGATCGGCTGTTTTGCGGTGGTCGCCCACTTCGCGCGGCAGGGCGAGAAGTATGTGAATATCGAGGATTTGGCGGGTTTGGGCTGGAAACAGCCCGTCACCGCCGGACTCTTTACGCTATTCCTGTTATCTTTGATCGGTATTCCCCTCACTGGCGGCTTCTTCGGGAAGTTCTATATCTTCAAGGCAGCCGTGGATTCCAATCTGATCTGGCTCGCGATTCTCGGTGCGCTCAACAGCGCGGTTGCGGCATACTATTACCTGCGCGTGCTGGTGGTCATGTACATGAAGGAACCCGGAGACGCCGTGGAGACCAGCCAGCCGATGGCGCCCGGCATCAGCTTCACCTTGTGGGCGTCCGCGCTGGGCACACTGCTGCTCGGCATCTTCCCGTCGGCCGTGTTGGACTTCGTGCGCAATTCAAGCTCGCTGGCGAAGTAGCGGCCGGCTAGCCAATCAGGTCCAGCGTGGCGCGGTCCATCTCGTCGGCGGTCCGGGCCACGCTAACGTTTGCCGCGTTTTCATTGCGCGCCTCAAGCAAGGCAATGGCCTCGGCGCTCAAATCTACGGTATCGGCGGGCCCGCCTCCGGGCCACTGCGCAATTCGCGCGGCCGCTTGATCGAGTTTTTCCCCGGCTGCGGACATTCCTGCCAGCGCGGACAAGATTGCGGACATTGGTAGATCTTATCGGCGGCTACGTCGAGATCGTTAGGTCTTTCGGCGCCACCGCGTCCGCCATTGCGAACTTTAGCTTTTCGACGCCGGTTCCGTCTACGCTCGAAATCTCGAAGAAGGGAAGGCGCTGCTTTTTCGCCAGCTTCTTCAGAGCCGTCACCTTTGCGGGATCCTGCGCGGCGTCAATTTTCGACGCCACCAGCAGCATAGGCTTTGCGGCCATCTCTTCGCTGAAACTGGCCAGTTCTTCCATGACGACCTGAAAATCGCTGGCCGGGTCGCGCCCGCTCATCTCGGAGACATCCACCAGGTGGACCAGGAGGCGCGTGCGCTCCACATGGCGCAGAAACTGTATTCCCAATCCGTGGCCTTCGTGAGCCCCGGCGATCAAACCGGGAATGTCGGCGACAACGAACGTTTGTTCTCCCGCGCTGACCACACCCAGGTTGGGCACCAGCGTGGTAAACGGGTAATCGGCGATTTTGGGCTTGGCGGCGGAGATGCGCGAAATCAGGGTCGATTTCCCGACATTGGGAAATCCTACCAGCCCGACATCCGCGAGCAGCTTCAGTTCCAGCCGCAGTCGCTTTTCCTCGCCGGGTTTGCCAGGTTCATGTTCCGTCGGCGCCTGGTGCGTGGGCGTCGCAAAATGCTGGTTCCCCCGCCCGCCGCGCCCTCCTTGTGCGATGACGAAACGCTCCCCCGTTTGAGTGAAATCGTGGATCGGCTCTCCGGTTTCGTCGTCGTAGACAACGGTTCCAACCGGCACAGGCAGTTCGATGGACTTGCCCTCCTTGCCGGTTCGGTTGCTGCCTTCCCCGTGCCGCCCGCGCTGTGCTTCATGTTCGGGGTTGAACCGGAAGTGAAGCAGGGTGTTATGGTGTGGGCTCGCGATCATGATGACGTCGCCCCCGCGGCCTCCGTCGCCGCCGCTGGGACCGCCGCGGGGCACGAATTTTTCCCGGCGGAAGGCCATACAGCCGTTGCCGCCGTCCCCCGCTTTCACCCGGATTCGAACTTCATCAATGAACATGAATTTACAAAACAAAAGGGGCAAGCGAAACTTGCCCCTTTTGAAAACACCAAAACCCTAACCCGGCCGAGCCGCGTTTACTGCGCCGGTTGTTCGGACTCGCGAATGCTGATGAACTTGCCCATCCGCCCGCGGTCGCGAAATTCCACAATACCCGGGATCTTTGCAAACAGGGTGTCGTCCTTGCCACGGCCCACGTTGTCGCCAGGCTTGAAACGAGTGCCGCGCTGCCGCACCAGGATGGAACCGCCGGTCACCACTTCTCCGCCGAAGGCCTTCACGCCCAACCGCTGCGCATTCGAATCGCGCCCGTTCTTAGAACTGCCTAAACCTTTTTTATGTGCCATTTGAGCTTCCCAATCTAGTGGCTACGCCAGGATCTCGTTGACGGTTACTTCCGTGAAATTCTGGCGGTGCCCGGTGGTGCGCTTGTACTGCTTCTTGCGCTTAAACTTGAAAACAATCACTTTATCGCCCCGGCCATGTCCCGCAATGGTGCCCTTCACGGTGGCCTTCTTCACGGCATCGGCGCCCAGAAGCTCGTTGGAGTCGCCGAACACGGCGATTACGCGGCCAAATTCCACATCGGAGCCCACTTCGCCCGGGAGGGTTTCAACACTGATGGTATCCCCGGGAGACACCCGGTACTGCTTTCCGCCGGTTTCAATTACCGCTTGCATGACGATTACTGTCCTCTTAACTCTTCTGGATTGTTACTGCCGGTGGCAGGCCGTTGCTGTAGGGCGCAAGGACACACCAGCGCCAGGACGCACAAACCACAAACTATAATTCTACATGAGCTGCCCGGCGGTTCGCAAACACACTCGTCTGGCGGGGTGTGCGACATAAAAGTGCGATTGCAGCGGACTCTTTTTGTAGCGCTCATCTTAGCGTTGCAATACGCGAAGGGAGGAGGCCCAATCTCGCGCGGGGAGGATGCGGGGGGCTTGCCACCAAGCCAAGAAGCGGGACGCCGCCGGGAACTACAATAAGGAGTTCCGAATTTCGCTGACGCCGTACTCCGGGCATCGGCACCCTATGCAAGCACAAGCTCTGCGACTGCTTCGGCAGGCTCTAGATAATAACGCTGCGCTATTCCGCGACGGGCAGTGGCCGGCAATTGCGGCGCTGGTTGAGCGACGAGCACGGCTTCTAGTCGTCCAACGAACCGGATGGGGCAAGAGCCTGGTCTATTTCCTCGCCACGCGATTGCTGCGGGATCTGGGAGCGGGATGCACCATCTTGATCTCGCCCCTCCTTTCTCTGATGCGAAACCAGATCGCGGCCGCCGGGAGGATACGCGTCAGGGCGGAGACGATCAACTCGACAAATGAGGCGGACTGGCCTCAGATCGAAGCGGGGCTGCATCGGAACGAAATCGATGTGCTGTTGATCTCGCCGGAGCGACTTGCCAATGACGACTTCGTGAATCGCTGCCTTCTGCCGATTGCCGGCAGGGTTGGGCTCTTCGTAGTCGACGAAGCTCATTGCATTTCCGATTGGGGCCACGACTTCCGCCCGAACTACAGAAGAATCGTCCGGATACTGAGAGCGCTTCCTCGCACGATTGCGGTCCTCGCGACCACTGCAACGGCAAATGACCGGGTTGTCGCGGACATCATCGAGCAGCTTGGGCCTCACCTCGAGGTACAACGGGGCCCGCTGACCCGCGCTAGCCTGAGTCTCCAAAACATCAGCCTCCGTTCCCAGGCGGAACGTATGGCGTGGCTTGCCAACCGTCTACGCAACCTGCCGGGCAGCGGAATCATTTACACGTTGACCGTTCGAGACTCGGAGCGGCTGGCCAGATGGCTCCAATTGCAGGGCATCGACGCCGAAGCCTACTATGGCGCTCTGGAAACCGAGCAGCGTGAAGTTCTGGAGAATCGACTTCTCAGCAACGAGCTCAAGGTGCTGGTGGCGACCGTTGCCCTGGGCATGGGTTTCGATAAGCCTGACCTCGGATTTGTCATCCACTATCAGCGGCCGGCCTCAGTCGTGCATTATTACCAGCAAGTCGGGCGGGCTGGACGAGCGGTCGATAACGCTTATGGCGTGCTGCTCAACGGCGACGAAGACGACGCCATCGCCGATTACTTCATACGAACTGCTTTCCCCACGCCTCAAGATGTGGAGCAGTTGCTGGGCGCAATGCGAACGGCCGGCGTCGCGCTAACGATTCCCAAGCTTCAACAGCGCGTCAATCTATCGAGAGGCAAGATCGACAGGATCCTGGACTTTCTACTCCTCGAATCGCCTGCACCCATTCAGAAGACGGAGGGCGGCTACGTTCTGAACCCGGTACGCTGGCAGATGCCAACGGACCGGATCGAACGGATCACGAACCTGCGGAGACACGAGTTGGATCGCATGCAGGCGTACGTGAACAACCGGGACTGCTTGATGCAGTTCTTGGCAGAGGAACTGAACGATCCCGAAGCCCGAGCTTGCGGCATGTGCGTCAACTGCGTTGGGCAACTACTGCCGGAGGACATCCCGGAGGCGCTTGCTCAACAAGCGGTGGAATTCCTCGATCGGCAGGAGAACCCGATCGAACCACGAAAACAATGGCCGGCAGCCGTGACGAAGGCGGGCATGCGGGGGAGGATCGCGGCCGAGCACCAGGCGAGCGAAGGTCGGGCATTGTGCCGGTGGGGCGACCCTGGCTATGGTGAGATGGTACGCCGAGGCAAGCAGAGGGACCACCATTTCGATGATCGGCTTGTTGAAGCCGCCGCCCGATTGATCTCGAATCGATGGCGCCCCGATCCGGCGCCGACTTGGGTCACTTGCGTCCCCTCGAATCGGCACCAGGCTCTTGTTCCCGATTTTGCACGGCGGCTGGGTCAGCGCCTGGGCCTGCCATTTGTCCAGTCCATCCGCAAGGTGAGGGAGACTGAACCCCAGAAGACTCGTGCCAACAGCTTCCAACAGGCCCAGAACCTGCACGGGGCTTTTATCGTTGAGCCTGCGGCTATACGACAGGGGCCAGTGCTGTTGGTCGATGACATGGTGGATTCGAGGTGGACCTTTGCGGTGGCATCTGCCCTGTTGCGCCAGGCCGGGAGCGGGCCGGTTTATCCATTTGCTCTGGCGGACACTTCCTCGGAAAATGGTGAGTAGGACATGGATTTGGAGTCGACTCTGACACCTGATACGCAAGCGGTGCTCCTCCTTTGTGGGGAGCTTGGCCAGCGTGGTGGTAACGGTCTGAAGCCGCTTGGACTCCGCCAATACAACATACTCGCGAATTGGCTGAAAACAGAGGGCTTGCGGCCAGGCGATCTCCTAACACCGGACGGACGGACGAAACTCAGCGGACTTCAAACCGCGGAAGTGAATCCCGATCGGATTACTCCACTGCTCGAACGCGGCGCTGCGTTGGCGTTGGTCGTGGAGCGATGGGAGAGAAGCGGCCTCTGGGTCATCAGTCGGAGCGACGCCACGTATCCGGAACGTCTGAAACGGTACCTTGGGCAGGCCGCCCCTCCAATTCTCTATGGGGTTGGTTCGAAGAGCTTGCTCAATCGCAGGGGGCTTGCCGTAGTCGGGTCGCGCGACCGATCGGACGAGGACGGGGATTTCGCGCGACGGGTTGGCGAGCATTGCGCCCAGGAGGGCATCGCGATTATTTCGGGCGCCGCGAAGGGCATTGACCGCGATGCCATGGTCGGTGCTCTCGAAAGAGGCGGCTGGGCACTGGGCGTCCTTGCCGAGGGCCTCGCGAAGACAGCTACTTCCGGTCAATACCGGTCGGGATTGGTAAGTGATCATCTGACCCTTGTGTCACCTTTCGATCCGGACTCACGCTGGTTTGCCTACACCGCGATGGAGCGGAACAAACTTCTGTATGGCCTCAGCGATGCCGCATTGGTTGTTGCCAGTTCCGCTGAGTCCGGGGGCACCTGGGCAGGAGCGACCGAAGCCCTTCAGATTGGTCGGGTAAAGGTGTTCGTAAAATCCACCGGTGTTGTGGCTCCCGGCAATCCGAAGCTTGTGCGCATGGGCGGGGTTCCATTTCCCGAGGAGCCGTGGACAGACCTTGGCGTTCTCTTAACGGCTCCAGAAGACAAGACTGGCAAGTTGTTTTCGCCAACGCCTCCGCTGCCCGCCTCGACAGAACGGACCGAGGATGCGCCGGTAATCACTACGGCGGACGTCGGCCCCACAGCATTGGCGATCGCCCCCCCAGCGGACGAGCCGGCCAACAAGCCGGCTGTCCTGGCAAACGGCGGACCCACCAGCGACGCCTACGCTTTAGTGGTCGACGCAATCCTGTCACTGCTAAAGGAACCGCAAGCCGATGAATGGCTCGCAGAGAGAATGTGTGTGCGCGTGGCACAGGTCAAGGATTGGCTGGATCGAGGTGTCCGAGAGGGCAAGATCGTAAAACTGAAGAAGCCAGTGCGCTACGTTATACACACGCCCACTCTCTTCAATATGTCCGCCCAGCATCAAGGAGACTGACCTCTCCGCCCTACTAATGTGCCTGACATCTGGTTCACTGCGGACTTTCATCTCGGGCTTCAGAATATCATCCGCTACTGCAACAGGCCCTTCGCAACCGTGTCGGAGATGGACGATGAGATCCTGGCGCGCCTGAATGTGTGCGTCGTCTGGCGTTTCAAGGCTGGCGGTCATCGCTATACCCGAAAGCCAGGCAGTGCATGGGAACGCGCCAACCGCCGGTCTGACAGCCGGTGATTGGCGTCGCATGCCGTTCAGCGATGGCGGCGGACAAGAACGATCGCAAGCCGTGTGCGCCGCCGAACGCGATCAGTCTTTGCGCGACGATGCCGGCGCCGGTCATCCAGCGGCGCAGCGCCGAAGGCCGCGGATCCTGGGTGAATAGAGCCCGCGTGTCGACCGATAGCAACAACGCGAACGCGCACCCCTCGACATATCTTTGTCCAATCAGCATTCGCGCCAGAGCGGACTCCAGGTCCGGCGCCTGGTTCCGCCGGATCTCGTGGGTGCCGTGCGAGGCAGGATCGTACACGTAAACGCCGGGCTCAAGCGTTCCCGCTCGCAGTACGATCAGGTGATAGAGCGCCGCGGATAATGCGGCCTGCGGCGGCAAACATGCCAGCCCCCGGTAAAGCAGAGAGGAAAGAACCGGCGGTTCTACCAGCCTGCCGTTGAATTTCCGGCAGGTTCGCCTGCCGTAGAGAACTCCGGCCAGCGGCGCCGGAGGAAACTTCGCCGGCGCGGGGAGCGGCTGAAATGCCGGCGGATTCGCACAGTCTTTCTGTGGGTCCGTCCACTGGCCGCCACCGCTTCGCGCGCGCTCGTCGAGCGACTGCGCCAGGAATTCGAACGCCAGCTTGCAGTCTAACCGCTCCCATGGTTCGAGGCCCCGGTCGATTGTGCCGCTCTTTTGTGAATCGACAAACAATAGGTCGCGCAGGCGGGCCAGGGTAGCCTCGACGACCGGCGTCGGGAGACCGCTGAACGCAGCCGCGCTCGCCACCATCTCTTCCGTTGTAAACTCTTCTTCGCTCACATCGTTCAGCCAGCCTGCGAGCCAGAACTCGTCCGGGACCAGCGCAGACGTCTGATTGGAAAGCGGGTCCCGCGCCGTAAAACTCATCGGCCTCTCAAGCCCTGTAGATTGCCAACCGAAAGATAACGCGTGGTTTACGCGATAGCGGCTATCTATATCCATTGCGGTGCCCCTCGCAGTCGCCCGGGTTTCGTTCTCCCAGGGCCATACCGGCCAGAACAGGTTCCCGAAATGGCGGCAGCCCCAGGAGTGCGCCGGCGCGCTCGAAATCTCCGGCCAGTTGGACCCGGTATTTTAAGCCTTCCGAGTCGCACGCCAGCCCCATATTGCCGATCGCGTGTCCCAGGTCCAGCATCGTCACGCAAACCGACGTCGGCTCGCGATATCTCCACATCACACGTTCAGGCAATGCCGTCAACACCAGGATGAGGGGCGGGGCGGAATCCGGAAACAGGCACGCGCTCAGAGCCCGGGCATCGCTTGGCAACAGGTCGAGCGCGTGGCGCCGCGTGGAATAGTGATAGACGCCGAAGTCGAGCCCGGCGACGGATAAGGCTACGACGTAGCATTCGAGCGGATGGCGTGCCCCGCCCGAGGGATAGGTCTTCAACACCAACTCTTTCTGTACCTGGTCGCCGATCGTTCCGATGACGCCGAAAGTCAGGTGAAGAAACCGAGCCAGCCACTCCAAGTCGACCGGCTCGCCGCGGGGCGTCGCCGGTTCGTACCGGATCGGTGGCCCGGATTCGCCGCCTCCCGGCGAAAGAGCCACTGTCCCCAGCGGTTCTTTGCAGTCTTTATAGATGTCCGGAAGCTCTTGCTCCGAAATATACGACTCCATGAGCAGGGCTTCGGTCTCCAGCGTTTCCGGACGGCCATAGTCGAGGTACGTGAGGTTGTTTTTCGCCAGCAATAATTGATGGCTCAGCGAAGCGCCCACATCGTTTAGGAGGCGGCCGCGGCCTTCCTCTTCCGGTGGACCGGGATCGGTTTGCAGCAGACCCTTCGCGATCGCATCGCGCATGAACGCGCTGGCATCCTCGGCGCTCGGGCCGCGCGCGCTGAGTTGGCGAACGTAATCTTCCATCAGGATCCAGTCGCTCGCCAGATGCAGGGCCTGCAGCGCGGCGCAGCTAAGCAGTTCGAACCGCGCGTTCCCTCGCAGGCTTTCCAAAACCATGCGCCGTTGCGGATCTTCCGCCGTGACCAAATCGTAATGGACGTGAATTGCCGGGTCGACCCGGATCCTCATGGCCGGCTCGCACCGTCGGCCGCCGGGCGAACGCTTGCGAAGGATCGCGGCGCGGCGTAGCGGAATGTCATTTGAACCGGCTGTCCCACCCGAACCGAGGGGCGGTCCGCCATGGCCCAAACCGCCGTTCCCCAGGAGCAGTCCGGCCGGCACGAAGCCGGGTCGGTGGAAAGCCGCGTCTCGGAGTCGAGATCCAGCTCCCAAAACACAACGATGCCGCTCAGCGTCCCGGGCGCGGTCACCATGGCGGTTCGATTCGACTCCAGGGGGAACGCCGGTTCTCGCGCGAGATCGATTTCAATCAGTTCCGTGGATGCAGTGAGGAAGCGCCAATGAGCCGCGTCCTCGGCCTTCACCGTGAATGCGGGTGAGCGGTCCCTGCCTGCGTCGCACAGGGCGAGAAAGTCCATCCCGTAGAGGCGGGCCCAGTGATCCGCGGTGCGGCGATCCACCCAGTGGCGCGCCACCAGGGATTCCGGCAGTTCCACGGCGCGGCCAAAGAGCCTCAACTTTCGCGGCGCCAGGCGCGCACCGGGCACAAGCAGCCGCTTTACGGCGTCCGCGGTGTACTCCAGAATGCGCTCCGACAAAGGGTCGGTACCGAGAAGTTCTCCGGTGAGCACGTGCGCCCGCTCCGGAAGAGAAATAGCCGTCGAATGGCCGCGGATCAGCGTGATGCGATCGGCGACGCCGTTTCGCTCGAACATCGCGGCCGCAACGTCGGCGATGGCGGTCCGTTCCACGGCGTACACCCGCGCCGCGCCCGCCCTCGCCGCCGCGATTGCAAGCACCCCGGTCCCGGTGCCCAGATCGAGCACGATGTCGCCCGGCCTGACGACGCGTTGGATCGCCTGAATAAAAAGTTGAGTGCGGGTCCAATCGGCGATCATGCCGATGTGTGGCTCAAGATAACCAAAGCCGTGGTCAGAAAGGGAAGATCCCTGTTCATCTTCCCCGGCAACCAGCACGCCAGCGCCAATAAGCGCCAGAATCTGAGCACACCCATCCATCCAGTCACACCCGGAGGGCGCGGGTAGAGAGCCCAACAGCTCGCCGGCCGTGCATGGGAGCCGGGAGAACGCCGCCAGTAGCTCCTTCCGGCACTCGACGGCGTCGTGACCGCCTTCCACGGTCATTTCGTCGTTCTTAACCGTAATGCGGAACTCGGACGCGAGCCGCACGACGGTATCTCGGGTAATCAAAGTCTCCAGGCTTTATCGAGGCGGCATATGTGCAAAATTCGATTGTGGCCGCTTTGCTGTTCGAGCGCCGATGAACGCTAGTGCTTGCCGTTGAATACGCCGACGATTGTCAGGTCCTGGCCTTCACCGGCCTGCCAGCCATGGTTCCCGCCGGCCGGTATGACCACCACATCGCCGGCCGAGACGTTCCGTGCACCGGTTCCCGTCAGCTTTCCGCTGCCCGCGGTCACAACGTAGCTGGACGCCACTTTGTGTTGGTGTTCCGGAATGCTCCCACCCGCCTTGATCACAGACCGTAGGACCTCCATGTCCGCGTTTTGCTCGAGTGCTTCCATGGTTGTTCCGTGTGTTCCTTCGAGCGCTTTTCCTTCCAGCATCCTTGACATAATTCTCCTTTTTTTCTCCGAATTTTGCATAGCCTGACGGCTTGCGCTTTGTATTTTCGAGAATACTCGGTCACCTCTTCGAGCGCAAGTGGTAATTCACGCCAACGCTATTACAATCCGCACTTTAATCTGCGTTGACACACTTTCTCCCCGCGCATATACTGTGCTAATAGCTTGGCGTGTTAATGATTACATCGGGCCAATTTAACACAATTCGTTGGGCAAATCTCGATCTTTTTGTAACTCATCAGACATTTATTCCGCGTAAATCTTCTCTTGGTTTCCTTGAAGTTGCCGATGAAATTCTGAATGTTCCTTGTCCGCCCCGGATTCTGATCGACATGTGCTGCGGATCGGGAGCTCTTGGCATTGCGGTGTATCGATCACGCCCCGAATTCTTCGACTCGGTGCTGTTCCTCGATTCGAGTCCGGACGCCGTGCTTTCGGCCGAAGCCAACCGCGCGGCGCATCGGGTGCCGGGCCGGGTTCTGCTCTGGCGGGCCGGTGAACCTCTCCCTGTGTCCGCGCCGGCGGCGGTCATTTGCAATCCACCTTTTCTCGATGAGTTGTCCTCCGAGAACCTCCCCGACTGGGAGCGCTCCTGCGTAAGCTGTGCGTCCGATGGATTTTCGGTCATCGCCGATTGTTTGAGATCGATTGGTAAATCGAAACATTCGCTGTTGTTGAAGTGTCTGCCGGCGCAGTTGGCGGCGGTCCGGCCGCTTCTGGAGTCCGGCGGATGCAGTTGCCTTCGGCTTACCGCCTCCTCCGAAGACGCCGTCATTTCGGCGTGGTCGCCCGGCGGAAGATTTGAGCGCTCCGCATGACCTTTGGCATCGAACTGGAGTTCTTTTTGCTCGATGCGGCCGGCGAGCCGGCCATGAATTCGACGATGGAGGTAATCCGGCTTTGGCGCCTGCGCCGGCTGCCGAATAGTCCTGTCCCGGAACTGGGCAGTTTTCAGATCGAGTTGAATCCAGGTCCCTGGCCCCTGTCGCCCGAAGGAATCGAACGGGCTCTTGCGGAGTTGCGCCGGGATGTGACTCACCTGAACGAATGCGCTTCCGACCTCGGCTACTCCGTCTGTGCCGATCCTTTGACGCCTCGTATTTCCGCGCGGCATCTCGCGCACCCTTGCTTGCTCGCCCCCGATGCACGCAGCCGCGCCACATCTTCTTACTTCAGCCGGAGCCAGGCGACCGTTCGATTCGCGAACGGGGATACATTCGTCTTTCCAGGCGAGACCGTGCTGGCGTGCCTCAATGAAATACATATTCACGTGCAAGGCGCCGACGACCGGAGTACGATTCAGCTCTTCAACGAATTCAACCTGCATGGACCGGCGCTTGTCCGGGACTACCAGACGCCTATCCGCGTGAACGGTGAGTTGCTGGACCGCGCCTGCACAACCATGCGCTTATTCGAGGAGGCCGATGGCGAACCGAATCTGACGGGGACGCTGCGGCGCGTGGGATGCCTGCCAGATCCCGTACATTCCTACGCGGCTTACCAGCACGCCGTGGAGACATTTCGCCCCATACCCTGCGCAGGTCTCGATCCGCCGTTTCTCAATCTCGAGTCGAGTGTATGGTTCTGGACCCGGTTGCGCGGCTGCCCCGGGTCGTTGCGCGCCGAATTTCGTCCCATGGATATGGGGCCTGACTGGGAGCGCCGGGTTCGCTTTCTTGCCGGGAGAGCCCGCCTCCTGTTGGATACGGGCCGGTTCGAATATTCACAGTTATCCGCCTGAGAAATAGATTCGCCTGAGAAGGAGCCGAAAATGAGTACAGCCACCGGAACCGCAGCGGGACCTAAGACCTTCATCGTGGATTGTGGCCAGGGAACATTCCCGGTGAGAGAGAATCAATCGATCCTCGACGCGACACGAGGTTCGGGAATCGCGATTCCCCATACCTGCGGAGGGGAGGGCAAGTGCCTGACCTGCCGGTTTGAGCTGCTGGAAGGAGAAATCAGTGCTCCCAACTCCGTCGAGTCGGCAAATCTGGACCGGCTGAAGGGCAAAAGGCTGTCTTGTCAGAATACCGTCACCAGCGACCTGAAGCTGAGGTTCGAAGGCCCCGTCCGGCTTGTCGAACCGATATCCGCCGGAATCAGTTGGGAAGGCGGGGAAGACGGCCCGCAAATCCAAGTGGCGGCCCGTCCGAATCCGCGGCTTCAACGAGATCGCGCCATGCTGGTGGCTGCCGACCGTGCTCCTACGCTCTCCCAGGCCGAAATGAATGCGGTGTTGAAAAGTATCTCCGAGAGCGACGCGTTGGAGATAAAGCGGGGTACGCTGCGACCGGCCCCGGTCTTCGATTCCGAAGGCTGGACGGATGAAGAGTTCCGGTCCGCCCGACGGCGCGAACGGCTGCTCTATTTCAACATGGAGTTCACGAACCGCTGCAACTTGGCCTGCACGGGATGTTTTGCGGGTTTCGGCGATGTAAAGAACGTCTTCGAACTCGAAAAATTCGAACCGGGCTTTGTGAATGTAAATGCCACAAAGTCCCCCCTCGAACTGGCCGAGCTCTACGACATAATCGACCAGGCGGCGGACCTGGGGGCAAAGACCGCGGATCTGATCGGGGGCGGCGAGCCTCTCTCTTCGCCCATCTTCTTCCATCTTGCGGAGAGGGCGGTACAGCGCGGCATGCAGGTAGAGGTTTTCACGAACGGCACGCTGATTGACCGCAAGAAGGCTGAGCACATGGCCGCGCTCAAAGTCGTCCCATACGTGAAGCTGTATAGCACCAGATCCTGGGTGCACGATCAGATGGTCGGGGTGAGGGGCGGCTGGCGGAAAGTCGTGGAAGGTATCGATAATCTGATGGACGCCGGGTACGGCGGCGATAAACTTCCCATCTCGCTCGAAAGCATCGTGGTGCGCAAGAACCTGGAAGACTTGCCGACCATGTGGAGATACGCGCGCGAGCGCGGCATGATCCCCTATTTCGAAAGATTCGTCGGCTGCCACTATGACGGAGACCCAGGCGAGCTTCTGTCTCCCATGGAGCTCAAGCACCTCTGGGAAGAGCTCTGGCTGCTCGATCGCGGTGAATACGGATTCACCTGGCCGATTCTACCCCTCCGGGTGGGCTACTCCTGCCTGGCGAACTTCTATTCTCTCTACGTCAACTACGAGGGGGATGTGCGCCCCTGCAGCGGCACGTTCGTTCCTCTGGGGAATACGCGGCAGTCGAAACTGGCGCAGATTCTGGCTGAGAGCCCCGTAGTGAAGGATCTCCGCGAATACGAGAGGCCTGTCGATAGCTGGTGCGCGAGTTGCTACTACTACGAAAGTGACCGGTGCCCCGGATGCCGGGGGATGGCCCAGGCGAAGGGCAGTTACATGGCGGATGACCCGCTGTGCTTCCACAACCCCCGCAATCTGACCGCCGAGTCCGATCCCCGCAACACGCCTCATCTGAGCAAGATGCCGACAACAATCCTGAAGAAACACCCCGGGTTGTTCGGTGCGCGCGACAAACTGCTTCAACATCCGATCTACCTGACAGTCGATTCCATTGAAAGGCTCCGTGTCTTCATGGAGGATCACGTATTCGCTGTTTGGGACTTTATGTCCGTTGCGAAACGGCTCCAGCGCGACCTGACATGTGTCGCTCTTCCATGGACGCCCTCGGAAGATCCGGGTCTCGCCCGTTTCATCAACGAGATTATTCATAGTGAGGAGAGCGACGAGGGCCCGGACGGAGTTCCCGCAAGCCACCTGGAACTTTACCTTTCCGCCATGCGGGAAGTGGGCGCGGATACCACTCCCTTTCTAAATTTTCTCGGCGCACTGAAGGCCGGCAGCACTCCGGCCGCTGCGTTGAGAGCACAGCGCGTTCCGAAACACGTTTCGGACTTCGTCCTTCGCACTCTGGACGTCGCGATGAACGGACATACCGTGGAGGTCGCCGCGGATTTTCTTTACGGCCGCGAGGACATCATCCCTGAAATGTTCCAGCGCATCCTTCTTCACTGGAATGATCCTGACTCGGAAGTGCCGACGTTTAAGTTCTATCTCGAACGTCACATCGAGCTGGACGGCGGCAATCACGGCCCTGCCGCGCGGCGAATGCTGGAACGGCTTGCCGGAGACGATGAAAATCTATGGGATAAAGCCGCTCTTGCCGCTCAAGGCGGCATCGACGCGCGAATTCGGCTTTGGGAGGGCATCTACCAAAAGCTCGGCGTCTTGTCCCTGCATGCGCCGCCTCCGGATTTCGTGGCAGTGGAAGCGCTGCAGTAATGCGTTTTCGGAAATCGGGAAAATCGTGACGCTGCGACAGGTGCTGGCTGTCAAACTCCACGGGCTGTGCGTCACTCGCGCCGAACTCTACTATACCGGCTCGATCGTGCTTCCGGAATCGATTTGCAAAACCGCCGGCCTAATGGAGGGAGATCAGGTGTCGGTATACAACTTCCATTCGGGTCATCGCTACGAAACCTACGTTCTGCACGGACCGCCCAATCAGGTCAGTGTAAACGGCCCCAGCGCCCGGTTGTCGCAGGTGGGGGATCGCCTGGTGGTTGTTCAGTATGTCTTGACGGATGAGAATTCGCAGCCAAAGCTATTTTTTATGAATGCGGAAAATGAGATCGTGTCTCCCGCGGAAGTCTTTCGAGGAGCCGCGGCTTCCCGCTATTGATCGCACCGCAGCGGCTGCTCGGTGAATTCGCGGATGTGCCCCAGGCACAACAGTCTTGGCTTCGAGTACCCGCGCAGCGCCGGCAAATCGAATCCGGCGGTTGTTGCGGCGCCTGAAAACTCATCCGTTCGCGGCGCCAGCAGCCCCGCCGTCGAGAGATCCGTGACAAAATCGCTCAGATCTTGTTCGACGTCTTCGGCTTTAATTCCGAACAATCCGGCCAGGTGGCGGGCAGTCTCCGCAAGGGAGCGTCCAGCCACGATCCCGGACCAGATCGAGGCTCCGGCCGGACAAAGCTCGAAGAACCGGGCGGAAGAGAGTTGCAGGATCAGGAGCGTCCCACCGACAAGCCTGGTCACCACATCCGGCGGCACCCGGAAGCCGGTCGCGGTCCCGTCAGCGGCGCAACGGGCGTCTGTCACAGCAGTCCCGCGCTTCCTGCCCGTTCAAAGCGCGTCCTGGCCTCGAAGTAAGAGTAGTTCACGTAGGCGACCTGAAGATGCCGCTCGCCGCTCCCCGCGGAAAATCCGGTTCTGCCGTGTAACACGCGTTCGTTGCGGAAAACGAGGCATTCGCCGGCTTGTAGGCGGTAGCGAAATTGCCGCGACGGGTCGTTGAGCAGCCGCGTGAAGCGCGAATAGGCCTGATAAAGAGCCGGCATTTCGTCGAAAGGAAATCGCCAGTTTCTCGTATGGGGATGTCCCGCGTGTATGCCTGTCGGACGGCCGGCGTCGTCGATTTCGATCACCGGGCGAATCCGTTTGTGATGATAGCGCCAGCGGCCATACAGTTGATGAAACGGCAGGCCGGTTCGCGTAAGCAAATCGAAGCCTGCCGGGTCCTCGCTCCGGAAGTGTTCCGCGGCCGCGAACCCGTCAACCAGAATAGACATGCCGCCGTCGGATTCATTCCGGATGCAGTGCAGGAAGCTGAGAACCGGCGGAAAATGCATGTAAACGGAATAGTCCGTGTGAGGATCGAGCGGATATCCCGTTTCCCCCAAATCATTTGCGTCCGGCCGCGCCCGCAGAGGCGCCACCTGACCAAATTCAGTCGGCTGGATGGGTCCGATGCTGGACAGGAAAGGAATAAGCTGATTCTCTTCGATGTCCCTCAGCAGGGCGAAGCCATGCCGCCGCACCTCATCTCCCCAGGCAGTCGCGTCGACCACCCGAAACGCTTCCGGCCGGCTGAATTCCCACCGGGATCGATGCCAAAGCTCAATTTCATCGGGTTCTTCGGGCGGCTGGCAATCATAGGCATGGCTTCGCAGCCACGAACGGCTATAAGTTGTCTGGTGGGGAGGGAATTCGTCCCAGGTTATATAAATAAACTGTTCATCCTGAGAAAAATTCAGAATATGTGGATTTAACCCGGTGGTGGTTATGTCAAAAAGCTTCTGAAGCGTGCCGGGATCCTGACAGAGGCCGCAGGGACAATTATCGCGCAGCCAAACCAAATGAAAGCGCATTCCGTCGATTTCCATCGACTCGAATGCATTACCAACAGAATTATGCATCAAAAAGGATCGCAGGCATCTCGCGCCTGCGCAATGCGGGAAGACCTATGCTCCCAAACGCGATGCGGGACCGCCGGCGTCCTGGTTGGAAGCGCTTTTCATTTCTGATATTACGCCAGGGTGGCGAGCGATACCGGGATGGCGGGCAATGCCCGGGTGACGGGCCAGACCAGGATGGCGGGCAATTCCAGTATGGCGAGCGATGCCGGAGTGACGAGCCAGGCCCGCGGTCCGTCCGGCAAGCGGCCGGATTTCATATTCTTTCATTCGTATCTCCTCTGCATTTTCCGGAATTTATGTAAACAAACAGGAAATTAATCTGATTTAGTACATCACGGGCTGTATATCTTGTCAAGGGGGCGCGCCGCACGCGTTGGGGTGTAAGGCAGCGTTCTCCGTAGTGGAACAGTTCAACGGCCGGGCTACCGCCGTTGCTCGAATCGTGGACCTTGCAGGAGGGTTCCGGGCCGGTCAGCCGGCGGAGGTCCCGTGGACCACCGTCATTTCCGGCCCGGTGTGTTTACTCGGCTTCTTTGCGGGCGTTCTCGAACAGGAAGCTGAGAGTCTTTTCCGTGCGGATGTGGCTCGCGATGCGGCGCAGCGTGCCATCCTTCTCAAGCTTTTTGCGCAGGGCGGCCACTGGCTCTCGCTCGTGGCGGGCGATGTGCTGAACCTCGTGGTCCACGTCTTCCTGGGAAGCGTGGATCGCTTCGCGCTCCGCAATCTTGTCCAGAATGAGTGAAGCTTTCACGTCTTTCAGCGCCTTCGGGCGTTGGGCTTCCTTCGCCTTCGACCAGTCGATCTTCAGCGATTCAGGATCGATCCCCCGCGACACCAGCCCCCGGAGCGAATTCTCGACGTTCATTTCAATCTGGCGCTCTACGAAGGCCTCGGGAACCGCGAAGTCGTGCGCCTCCACCAGCTTCTCTACCAACTTCTCTTTCGCTTCGTTCTGGGCGGCTCTTTCGCGGCCGAGGAAGATATCCTTGCGGAGCGCTTCCCGTAGTTCGTCCAGTGTTTTGTAATCGCCCAGGTCCTGGGCGAATTCGTCGTTCAGGTCAGGCAGTTCCTTCGAACGGATGCCCTTCAGCTCAATCCGGAAGCGGACCGTTTTTCCCGCCAGCCGTTCCTGCCCGTAGTCCTCCGGGTAGGTAATATCGAATTCCTTCGACTCGCCGGGAGACATGTCCCGCAGGGCTTCGCTGAAGGCCGGCAATGTGTCAGGATCTCCGATGTGAAGCACCAATTCATCCTGGTGCACGGGTTCCGCAACGCCGGAGAGGCTCGAAAGGGATACAACCGCGTGGTCTCCGTCCGCTGCCGGGCGGGGGTCGATGTTGATGAATTGCGCCTTCTGGTCGCGCAACTCCTCCAGCCGCTTGTCGATATCCTCGGCAGTGACCTCGGGTTCTTTATAGGAAACGGTCAGGCCGCGATATTCGCCCAGTTCGACCACCGGGGCGACCTCAAACTCAGCCTTGAACCGGAGTGGTTCTCCCGGCTCAAAATGGACTTCCTTAATGCCAGGAGTCCCCACCACCTGAAGATTGTCTTCGTCAAACCGGCGGCGTAAGTGCTTTGGAATCAGCTCTTCCAGTACGTCCTGCCGAACCTGGCTCGCGAATTTTGAGCGGATCAGGCTGGCCGGCGCTTTGCCGGGGCGAAATCCAGGGAGCTTCGCCTTCTTTTGAATGTTGGTGACCACACGTTCCGTCTCGCTCGAGATCTCCTCAAGAGGAACGGTGATTTCAAGTTCGTGCTTGCATCCTTCGACGTGCATCTCAGCGAGCGGTGGCAACCGTTCGGGCTCCTTCTTTGAGAGCCGCGGCCTTGTCTTCCGCTTCCCAGGAGAACGTGTCTTCGGTGCGGCCGAAGTGTCCGAATGCGGCGGTTGCGCGATAAATCGGGCGCCGCAATCTCAGATGATCGATCATCCCTTTCGGTGTGAGCGGGAACTGCTCCCGGACCAGTTCCACCAAGCGGGATTCGTCCACCACTCCGGTGCCGAAGGTATTCACCATGACCGAAACCGGGTCCGCGACGCCGATGGCGTAGGCTAATTGCACTTCGCAGCGTTTTGCCAGTCCCGCGGACACCAGATTCTTAGCGATATAGCGGGCCATATAGCAGGCCGAGCGGTCCACTTTCGTCGGGTCTTTGCCGGAAAAGGCTCCGCCGCCGTGCCGCCCCATGCCGCCGTAGGTGTCTACGATGATCTTGCGTCCGGTCAGGCCGGTATCACCGTGCGGGCCGCCAATTACGAAACGGCCGGTCGGATTGATGTGGTAGGAAGTGGAGGAATCCGTCATGCTCGACGGCACAATCGGATCGATGATGTGCTTTTTCACCTGCTTACGAAGCTCATCGGTGTGAATCGCGTCGTCGTGCTGCGTCGAGATGACCACGGCGTCCACTCGCTTCGGCTGGTTGTTGACATATTCGACGCTCACCTGGCTCTTGCCGTCCGGGCGAAGAAATTCCAGCTCGCCGCTGCGGCGGGCTTCGCTCAGGCGGCGGACCAGTTTGTGCGCCAGCATGATCGGGAGCGGCATCAACTCCGGCGTCTCGTCCGACGCATAGCCAAACATTAAGCCCTGATCGCCCGCTCCGCCGACGTCCACGCCCATGGCGATATCCGGCGACTGGCTCTGGATCATGTTCAGAATGCCGCAGGTTTTCGAATCGTATCCGTAGCGCGCGTCGCTATAGCCGATATCGGCGATCACCTGCCGGGCCAGTTTCGGTACGTCGACATAGGACGTGGTGGTGATTTCGCCCGAGACGACGCAAATGCCGGTGGTTACCAAAACCTCGCAGGCCACTCTGCCGGTGGGATCCTCCGCCAATACCGCATCCAGGACCGAGTCGGAAATCTGGTCCGCCATCTTGTCGGGATGGCCTTCAGTTACCGATTCCGACGTAAAATAATGTTTAATGCTCTCTGCCGACATTCGAAGGTATACCTCCTCAAACCTGTGCTGCCCGCTTGGGTTCCTTTTTCAAGGGAAATAAAATCTGGAAGGGCTTGGCCCGCCAAAACTCCCGGGGGAATCATTGTTAGTGTATCGCCGCCTTTGGGGCGAGGTCAAATGCGCCCAAGCGCCTCAGCTTGACTCAGTCTGGCGGTTTATTTTACTGTATGGGTTCGACTTCGCCGCGTTACGAACGAAAGAAATTCTATGCCAGATAATCAGACCGGGGAAACGGTCCGCGTCGACACTCTCCTGGAGTCTGCTCTGGAAAGCGTGGACGACGCGGAAAACGCCGTTCTCGGCATTGCCGGCGAAATCGGGTTCGACGAAGACGATCAACATCGCATCGGAATGGCGGTGCGCGAGGCGATGGTGAACGCAGTGGTCCACGGCAACCGCTATAATGCCCGAAAAAAAGTTCAACTGCAGGTTTCTCGCGGCGAAGATCGTTTGGTGGTCGTGATACAGGATGAGGGGGAAGGTTTTGATCTCTCCGAGGTTCCCGATCCTTTATCGGATGAAAATCTCCTGCGGCACTCGGGACGCGGGCTTCTTCTAATCAAGGAATTCATGGACGAGGCCGAAGTGCACAAGGTTCAGCCGCGCGGGACCGAAGTGCGGATGGTGAAGTACCTGGCGAAGGCAATGTGAGAGACAGCCCCTTCGCCAACATAGGGTTTTTCAATCTTTCTGACCTAGGAGGTTCAAAACGTGAGCGTTAAACTGACGACGCGTCAAGTGGGGGATGTAACGGCGATCGATGCCTCGGGGCGCATCACCCTCGGGGAAGGGGCCAGCAATTTCAGAGACACTATTCGCGACCTGACCGCGAAAGGCCACAAGAAAGTGCTGTTGAACCTGAGCGAGGTTTCTTATATTGACAGCTCCGGGATTGGGGAACTGGTCTCCGGATTCACCACGGTGACCAATGCGGGTGGAGTTCTGAAACTCGTTGGGTTGAATAAGCGGGTAAAAGACCTTCTCCAGATCACCAAGCTTTACACGGTTTTCGAAGTGTTTGACGATGAAGCGTCGGCACTCCGCAGCTTCGCCTAGCCGCCGGTCACAATCTGCTATTTCTTATGGGGGTGGGTAGTATTTTCCACCCTCTTTTCAAATTTTCTCCTTCTGTTTGAAACAAAACTTAATCCAGAAAAGTCCCTATCTCGTAAGACTATTGATTGAAAGAGGACCTGGGGTCTTGACGCTCCCTCGTTCCCGAAGCGAGCGCGAGAGGATTCGCAGATGAGGAGTGAGTCCCCGCTGAACTATGGCGCCCTGCCGGCGCCGCGGCAATTTTATTAAAAAACACGGAGGAATTTCTTTTGCACCCACAAAAGCCAGTTACAGTCTTGATCGGTGACGATTGCGGCTTGCTTCGCGAAGGACTCGCCGCTATTTTTCGCGCTTCCGGATACGAGGTTGTGGCCGAATGCGCGGACGGTAAGGAGTCGATGGAAGCGATACAGAATCTCGCTCCCGACGTTGCAATTCTAGATGCCCAATTGTCGGGTTTCTTCACCCTTGAGATCATTCGCGGGATTCGGCAAGCCGAACTAAAGACGCGCGTTATCGTCCTTTCGCCCCGCAAGGAACGCCGTGCGGTGGTTGAAGCCATGCGCGCCGGCGCCAACGGATTTGTAATGAAATCCGGCTCCTCGCGGGTGCTTTTGGAGGCGATGACTCAAATCCTGGCCGGTGGGGTCTTCATCTCACCCGAAATCGCGCCGGATGAGATTTTCGCCAGCCAGCGAAAAGCTTCCTATTCCGATCCCGTGGACGCGCTCAGCGCGCGTGAGTACCAGGTGTTCAGCCTTCTGGTGGATGGAATTCGCGCCAAGGAGATCGCGTCGCGCCTTCATCTGAGCCCGAAAACGGTTGACACTTATCGCGCCAGCATGATGCGCAAGTTGGACATCCACGACCTCGCCGGACTGGTTCGTTTCTCGATCCGGCGCGAAGCCAACGGTGATTCGATCGATCACTCCCGCCCGTCGTCGGACGGAATGAGCCGTTTCGCCGCCGCGCAGGGCTCCGATACGCCCACCGTTGTCTGACCAAGGAAGACCTTCGATTCTCCGGCGGCGCTGACGCTGCCGGAGAACGGGAAACGCGCGTGTGCCTGATTTTTCGGTATGCTAACCTGAAAGTTTCCTTTCAGGCGAGGTTTTGTGGATAGACTCACGCGTAAAGAATTGAAATCTGACCCGCTGGCGAATGAGTTTCAGCACAGCGTGGAGTTTGTTGCCGGGCACAAGCAGCAATTGATCCGGTATGGGGGTGCGGCTGTGGTGGTAGCCGTATTGGCCGCGGCATTCTATTTCTACCACCAGCACGAGGTTGGCGCCCGTCAGGCGGCCTTGAGCCAGGCGATTCAGATCTCACAGGCCACCGTCGGCGCCGCCTCGCAGAGCTCGGATCTCCCTAACTTCGCCACGCAAGCAGCCAAGGATGCGGCTCAATCCAAGGCTTTTGCCGACGTTGCCGCCCGGTACTCCGGCACCGACGAGGGCACCGTGGCCGAGTTTTACCTGGCTTCGATGGCGGCGGACAACGGCAAGCTGGACGAAGCCGAAAAGCGCTACCGGAACATCGCGGACAACGGCAGTGGGGCCTATGTCTCGCTTGCCAAGCTCTCGCTGGCCAAGATCTATTCCTCGCAAGGGAAAACGGCGGACGCGGAGAAACTGGTTCGCTCCGTTATCGACAAGCCCACAATCCTGGTCTCCAAAGAATCGGCCACCATCGCCCTGGCGCGGATTATCGCCCCTCAGAACAAGAAACAAGCTTTGTCGCTTCTCGGTCCGCTGCGCGCGAGCGACCGCCCCGCGGTTAGCAAAACCGCCATTGACGCCATCGCCGATCTAAAGTTGGAGTAATGACGCACGGCCTTCGGCGGCTGCGCTTTCCGGTCGAGGCGAGCCGGGGGCGCCGTTATCCGGAGTTAGCGCACCCCTACCGGAATCCCTT
This sequence comes from Bryobacteraceae bacterium, assembly GCA_035545735.1. Lineage (GTDB taxonomy): Bacteria > Acidobacteriota > Terriglobia > Bryobacterales > Bryobacteraceae > JAJYKC01. The sequence goes on from DASZXS010000027.1 coordinate 73,328, forward strand.
CCAACGCGACCGCGACCGCGTCATCCATTCGCGCGCATTCCGCCGCCTCGAAAACAAAACGCAGGTGTTCCCGGCCGGACTAGGGGATCATTTCCGGAACCGCCTGACGCACACCATTGAGGTGTCGCAGATTGCCCGCACCGTGGCCCTGGTGCTGGATCTGGATGAAAGTCTCACCGAAGCCCTCGCCCTGGCGCACGATATCGGGCACCCGCCGTTCGCGCATGCGGGCGAAGGCGAACTCGATCGCCAGATGCGCCGCTTCGGCGAAACCTTCGACCACAATCTCCATGCTCTGCGCATTGTCGAGCGTTTTGAGCAACGCTATGCCCGGTTTCCCGGATTGAACCTGACTTTTGAACTCCGCGAGGGCATCGTCAAGCACTCGCGGGACCTGGAGCCCGGCTGCCCCGCCGAACTTGCCGAATACCTGCCGGGGCTGCGTCCACCTCTCGAAGCCCAGCTCATCGATTTGGCCGACGAGGCCGCCTACAATACGGCCGACCTGGACGATGCGTTCTCAGCCGGGCTGTTCACCTTGGACGAAGCCGCCGCGGCGGCGCCGGAATTCGGACACATCTGCGAAGCCATGGAGTTCCAGTTTCCCGGAGCGCCGGAGCGCGTACGGTTCCAGGAGGCGCTGCGGCTATTGGTGGATGGGCTGGTCTCGGGTTTAGCCAAGGGGACGGAAGAAGCCGCCGACGAGGCGCGAATTCAAACTCCGCTGGAAGTGCGGGAGCATCCGGTTCGCCTGGCGCGCTTCACCTCTGCCGCGAAGGAACTGAGCGCCTCGCTGAAGAGCTTTCTTCACCGGCGGGTTTATGGCTCGCCGGCTCTAGTCGAAGAACGCCAGCGGTCGGCGCGATTGATCGCGGCTCTGTTCCAGTTCTTCCTCGACCATCCTGATAAGCTGCCGGAGACATACCGGGAACAGACGGAAGAATCGCCGCTACACCGGTCGGTTTGCGACTACATCGCGGGCATGACGGACGGCTTTTTCGCCCGCACCTATCGCCAGATGCTGGACGGAGCGGGCGAGCCCGCTCCACGATAGACTATTCCTCGCTGCGAGAGTGTATGCTCTGCACTTCCGCCGTGCGCACGTTATACAGCTTGCGAAGATGCCGGCAAAGCTCCGCGGCGAGGGTGTCCACTTTTTCGTCCCGGTCGTGGTCCAGTTCCACTTTGATGTAAACGTCCGTGCGTGGCATGGTTAGAGGGTCCGTGTCACTTTGGTGAGGGTGCGCGGCTTGTCCGGGTCCAGCCCTTTCTCGGCGGCGATGCAGGCCGCGAACAACTGCGCGGGAATAATGTATGGAATGGGAGTATAGACCTCTTCCGGCAGGCGCGATTTGCGCGCCAGGTGCGCTGGAATCGTCACGACGTTCCGCCCCTTCCGGGCCGCCGGGTTGCTCCGGTCGGTAAGGATCATGATTTCCGCCTTGAGCCGGTCGAGCTTTCCCAGCATCTCCCCCATCGCCGGCCATGTCACTCCGGACGGGGCGAAGAGAAACACCGGGAACGCGCGCTCCACCATCGCGATGGGACCGTGCAGGAAATCGGCCGACGAGAACCGCTCCGCGATGATATAGCATGTCTCCATCAGCTTCAGCGCGAACTCAAACGCGTTGGCGTAGGCTAGCCCCCGGCCCACCACCACCGCCTGCTCCATGAAGCGGTAGCGCTCGGCGCGCGCCGCGATCTCGGGTTCGAGTTCCAGTGCTTTGTTCGCCCATTCCGGCAGCCGCGCCAAATCGTTCAAATCCACCGGACCGCCGAGCGCATAGGCGAGCAGATACATCATCAACAACTGGCCGGTATACGTCTTGGTGGCGGCGACGCTCCGTTCGCGGCCCGCGCGAACCAGGAAGGTATGCTCGGCCAGCTTTCGCAAGGAACTGCCGGCTTCGTTCGTAATCCCGATCGTCAGCGAGCCTTGCTCCCTCGCGCGTTCGAGAACAAGATTCGTGTCGGTGGACTCGCCGGACTGCGAAACCGCGACTACCAGAACATCTTCGAGCTTGAGCGATGCGCCATACAGAGTAAATACAGAAGGCGCCGCGAGCGAGACGGGTATCCCGGTCGCGATTTCCAGTAGATAGCGGCCGAACAAAGCGGCATTGTCCGACGTCCCCCGCGCGGACAGCAGAATCATGCGGGGCCGCTTCTTTTCCATTTGCCGGCGGAGCTTTTCGGCCAGACGCAGCGAGCCCTTCAGTGTCCGCTCCAGCGCCTCGGGCTGCTGGCGGATCTCTTCCAACATTTTTGACATGCTAATGTTTGAGAATATCAGGCGCGCGTTCACAGCGTCTCGGCGGGCCGCGTCTCGCTTCCCACCCACAGGTCGCGCGTGGCCAGTTCCGCGGGTGGCGCGATGACGATGCGCGGCTTGATTACGATGAGCGTCTGGTCCCGGCTCTTATCGATTTCGTTTTCCCGCAGGAACTTGCCAATCAGGGGGACGCTCGAAACACCGGCCAGCCCGGTCACGGTCCGCGCTTCGTTCGCGCTCATCAGGCCCGTAATCACCGCGGATTGGCCCGCCACCAAACGCACGGACCCCTTGAACTCGCGGTCGGCAATTACCGGGATATTGTCGAGCGCCGAGCCGGTCAGCAACTTGAAGGAGGTCTCGATATCCAGCGTGACTTCGTCCAGGCCGTGAACGTGCGGCACTACCTTCACCACCAGGCCAAGATCCTCGAATTGCACAGTGGGAGGAGGGCTGTAAGTCTGTCCCACACCGGTGGTTTGTCCCACGTATTGGTTCGTGACGATGGGGTATTTCGTTCCGAACTTCAACTCCGCCGGCTGGCCCTGGCTGGCGAGCACCTGGGCGCTATCGAGCGTGGTTGCAAACGACTTGCTCAGAGACGCGAACAGTTGCGTGTCGGTCAGCCCCAGCCCAAGGAAGCTGAGTCCTCCGCCGAACCCCAAAAAACCGGAAACGCCGCTCGAAATCGCGGAAGAAAAGACGTTCGGATACTTCGGACTGCCGAAGGCGATCAGCGGAAACGAAGTGGGCAGCGCGAGACCGTAATGCAGTTGCGAGCTTGAGGTAACCGCCATCAGGTCGCACTCCACCATCACTTGCGGCTGCGGGTGCATCAGTTCCTCGATCATGATCTGCGCCGGGCGGACTTTCCCCACTACATCGCGGATCAGCACCATGCGCTTATCCGCGTCCACGATCAGGCGGCGAATGTCGAGCACGGATCGTACAGAATTTGCAATCTCCTGCATCTCCTGGACGCTCACCGGATCGGGAATGGGAATCGTCACCGCCACATTCCGCGCGAAGTCGCGCCGTTTGCTCGCGGTATCGCGCGCCACAAAAATCAGATGCTTGCTGACGGGTGTAAGGAAGGAATCGGTGGCCGCCTCCAGGGCGCGCAAAGAGTCCCGGTAGTTGAGATCCGACACCTGGAACCGGACATTGTTCAGTTCCTGGTAATCGGTATCGAAGACGACTTCGAGCCCGAACGCGCCGGCCACCCGCTCGAAGAGAGACCGGCTGCTGTCTTTCAGATTGAAGTCCTGCCGGCCGGGTTTTGCCTCCAACTCGTCCGGAGGCAGCGGCTTGCGGGCGTCGATCAGGTCTTTTTCGCTGATATGCCCGGTTTCGGAGGGGACATTCATTTTCTGCGGCAATGGCAGCATCATCTGCGCCTGCGCGGTCGCCAGCAGGAGCAGCGTCATCGCCGCGCAGCCGCCCAGGTATTTTCCGGGGTGCGATAGGAATGGAAAGGCCAAGAAAATAAAGACGAAATTCCATATCCAAACGTGGAGACCGTTTCCTGGGATAATAAGATTTAGCTGGTGCGCGTCCTCCTGATTTCCACGTACGACCTGGGCCACCAGCCGTTCGGTATTGCTTCCCCGGCGGCTTGGCTCGCCTCCGATGGTCACTCCGTTGATTGTGTCGATATCAGCGTGGAGCCGTTGACCGAGGAGCATATCCGGCGGGCCGATGTGGCGGCGCTCTACCTGCCCATGCACACAGCGACCCGCCTCGCCGTTCCCGTCCTGGAACGTATCCGGCGTTTGAATCCCAGGGTGCGCTTATGCTGTTTTGGGTTGTACGCGCCGCTCAACGAGGACCTGCTGCGCGGACTCGGGGTGGAGGCCATTATCGGCGGCGAATTTGAGGCCGAGTTACGCCGTTTTGCCCGGGGCGGTTCGCCGGGCACGCTGATTTCCCTCGAGAAACTGAACTTCCTGGTTCCGGACCGCTCCGGCCTCCCCCAGCTCGAACGGTATTCCTCCCTGCGCGTGGGGAAGGAGCGCCGGCTGACCGGCTACGTCGAGGCCAGCCGCGGCTGCAAGCACCTTTGCCGGCATTGTCCCATCGTGCCTGTCTACAAGGGCGCGTTCCGCGTCGTCCCCCGCGAGATTGTGCTTGCCGATATTCGCAATCAGGTGGCGGCGGGCGCGCGCCACATCACGTTCGGCGACCCGGACTTCTTCAACGGCCCGGCCCACGCCACCCGCCTGGTCGAGGCGCTTCACGCGGAGTTTCCAGACCTCACCTACGACGCCACCATCAAGATTGAACATCTGCGGCAACGCCGCGATCTTTTGCCTGTTCTCAAAGGCACCGGGTGCCTGTTCGTCATCAGCGCCGTCGAATCCCTGGATGACGCCGTGCTGGCCAAGCTCGATAAGGGCCACACCAGGCGCGATTTCGAGGAGACGGTCGAAGATTTCCGCCGGACCGGCCTGACGCTGGCCCCCACGTTCATCGCGTTCACGCCATGGACAACCCTTCGAAGCTATCGGGATTTGCTGAAGGCTTTACAGTCTCTCGGCCTGGTAGCCGCGGTAAGCCCCGTCCAGTTAGCCCTCCGCCTGCTCATCCCGAACGAATCGCGGCTTCTGGAGTTGCCGGAAATTCAGTCGGCGATAACGGGTTTTGATGAAAGGGCACTCCTGCATCGGTGGCGGCATGCCGACCCCTCGGTCGATGAACTGGCGGCGGCCGTGTTGAAACTGGTGCACCGCGAACAGAAGCGAAGCGCCGGCCGCCCGGCGATCTTCCGCCGAGTCTGGGAGCTCGCGGAAGTGGATGTTCCTCTTCCGGAGAATTTCGATCTCATCCCCCGGGCGGCCGTTCCCTATCTGGACGAGCCCTGGTACTGTTGAACGGAGCCGACTGAAGAGCAGTCTGCTCTTGTATAAATCAAATGAAAAGTAAACTGGAGAGACCCCGCGTCCTCCTCGTCGCAGCCACTACCGGTTACCAGTCGCGCGCGTTCGTCGACGCCGCCACGAGCGTGGGCGTGTCCGTTTCCCTGGCAACGGACCGCTGTCATATCCTCGACGACCCCTGGGGCGACCACGCCTACGCTCTCCGCTTTGAGGATCCAGAGGGCTCGGCCGAAACGCTCGCGGCGACCGGCGAACACTGGGATGGGATTATCGCGGTTGGGGATCGCCCGGCCTATGTCGCCTCGGTGGCCGCAGCCCGGCTGGGGCTCCCCTTCCATCCGCCGGAAGCGGTCGCCGCGTCCGGTAACAAATTGATGGCGCGCGAGTTATTCCGCCGCGCGGGGCTCCCGGTGCCGGCCTACTTCGCGGTTCCACTCGAAACCAAGCCGCTCGAAGCAGCCGCGCGCGCCCACTTCCCCTGTGTTCTCAAACCCCTGGGTTTGTCGGGGAGCCGGGGGGTCATTCGCGCCAATAATTCCGCGGAATTTGTCAGTGCATTCGAACGGATCCGGGCCCTCCTCCATCTTCCGGACATCCGGCGTACGGCGCGGCCGCAAGACAGCCTCATCCAGATTGAACAGTTTATTCCCGGAAGGGAGTTCGCACTCGAAGGAATCATGACAGCGGGCGCGTTGCGGGTACTTGCGCTTTTCGACAAGCCGGACCCGCTGGATGGTCCGTTTTTCGAGGAGACCATCTATGCGACGCCTTCCCGGGAACCTGGCCCGGTTCAGCAATCCATCATTGAAGCGGCTGCGAGCGCCGCGCGGGCACTGGGGTTGCGCCACGGCCCTGTTCACGCGGAGATGCGGGTGAACGAGGCCGGAGCCTGGATGCTGGAGATAGCCGCCCGTCCCATTGGCGGCCTGTGCGCCCGCGTCCTGCCGGGCCTGGAGGCACTAATCGTTCGCCACGCCGCAGGAATGCCCCCCGGTGACATTGCATTGGAAGGCCGCTCCGCGGGGGTGATGATGGTCCCGATCCCGCAGGGCGGAATTTATGCCGGCGTTTCCGGTGTCGAAGAAGCGGCGGCCGTCGCGGGAATTGATGACGTGATCATCACCGCCAAGGAGGGACAAGCGCTCATTCCTCTTCCCGAGGGAAGCAGCTATCTTGGATTTCTATTTGCCCGCGCGCCAGCACCGGCGGATGTGGAGACAGCGCTCCGGTCAGCTCACGCAAAACTGCGTTTTGAGATTCGCACCGCGCTGCCGGTACTTTAGTTCTTCGAACGCGGCGGCTGGTATCCCGGAGGGAAGGCTGCTCCATCGCCGAAGAAGTAATCTTCCATCTGCTTCAGCAGAAACTCCTGCGCCTCCACGGTGCCCAAATTCAGCCGATACTCGTTCATGATCATCTTCATGTGTTCCAGCCAAAGGCGCCACGCCTCTTTCGAGACGTTGTCGTAAATACGCTGCCCGAGAGGATGGTTATCAAAAGGCACTTCTTCCAGACCGGGCATATCCTTTTGAAACTTTACGCAGAACACAGTTCGCGAACTGGTCTCCGCTGCTCTCGGCCCCACCATCCCGCTTCCACAACCCATGGATCCACCTTCTCCCTCCATTTCAGGATATCTCAATCGTGCGGCTCATTCGGCCTGAAATTAAGATGGTGGTTGTGGATGACCCAAAATTCGACCAGCCGCGTCTCGCTTTGAATCGCATCTACACCCGTACCGGCGACACCGGAAGCACCGGTCTCGCGGGCGGCCAGCGAGTCCTTAAAAACAGCTCCCGGATCGAATGCTACGGCACAGTGGACGAACTGAACGCCTGCGTGGGGGTTGCGTGCCTGAGTGCCGGGCAGGATGCGGCGCTGGAGCCGCTTGCGGGCATTCTGGCCCGTGTACAGCACGAGTTGTTCAACCTTGGCTCGATTCTCGCGACACTTCCAGAGGATGTTCATCCCCGGCAGGCAAGAATTACGCTGGACGAGATTCGCCAGTTAGAAGGGGAAATCGACGCCATGAACCGGGACCTTCCGCCCTTGCGATCCTTTGTATTGCCGGGCGGGACCCGGATCAACGCCGAGCTGCATGTTTGCCGTACCGTCTGCCGCCGCGCGGAGCGATCTGCCGTCACTTTGTCGCAGCAGGAGTCCATTCCGCCGGAGACTGTCCAATATCTCAACCGCCTCGGCGACGCTTTTTTTGTCTGGAGCCGCTGGAGCAGCCACGTTCTGGGAGTTCCGGAAGTTCTCTGGCAACCCAACGAAAGCGCCTCGGCCAAGCCGGTGAAGTAAACGTCTTTGTTGTGGCCTCTATTCCACCACCGGCACGAGACCAGAGTCGATGATGCGCCGATCCGACGTCATGAGGCGGAGCTTGCGGGTGTCGATGCGCGCAGGGCAGTCATCTCCGCTGCGATCTCCGCCGTCGGCGGGGCGATCTGAACAGCCGGGTCGAATTCCAGTTGGCCGAGAAGCTCCCCGGCGGGGCCAACGCCGCGCGAACTGCGCTACCCAAACGGCGGCGATCTCCAGAGGCGTGATGGCGCTCACTGCAACAGGTTCGCGATGGCGCACCGCCGCACGCAGGACCCTCGCGAGTTCGCGTGAAAGCCGCCCTGGCTCCATAGGCCGGCGAGTGACGGTGTGACCGCGTGGGGTTATCGCGTGGGGTTATCCAGGCCGCACCCGGGATTTTCAGGTAGCATTGGGACCAATTGGTTATGTTTCGCTCGGCTCTGCTGTTTTCTTTTTTTGCGGTTTTTGCTGCCGCCCAGACGAATTCCGACGCCCCAAGCGACCCTTTGGAACCCGCCAACAGCGCGCTCCACGCCGGCGACATCGACTTGGCGGTTACTCTTCTCCAGGCCCTTGTCGCCAAAGACCCGCCTGTTGCCGCCGCAAGGCCTTTGTTGGTGACATCCTGCTCGATCAGGACAAGGTTGACGCCGCCGAAGATATCGTACAAAAAGGCTTGGCGTCCAATCCGGAGTCCGGCGACTTGCACCGGCTGAAGGGTGACGTTGATTACCGCAAGGGCGACTTGAAGTCCGCCAGTTCCGAATATGCGAAAGCGGCCAAGATGAATTCCAAAGATGCGCGCGCGCTTTATGGCACGGCGCGCGTCGCGTCGGCCCTTTCCCTCAACCAGACCGCGTTCCTCCTATACCGGCTCGCGAGCCGCCTCGCGCCGCACGATGAGGCCATCGTCGGCGCATTTACGCGCAACGCCGCGACCGACCAGGAACAAGCCGACGCGCTGGAGCGTTACCTCGCATCTCTCGACCGCGACGGCCGGCGGCGTTATCAGTGGCTGGTCGCGCGCATGGAACTGCGAAAGTTCCTCGCCGGGCGGCGCACCTGGCAGCTTGCCAGCCCCTATCAGCCGTCGAAAGTTCGTCTGAAAACTCTTATGGATTCTCCGCGCAGTCCCATTCGCTTCGGCGTGGATGTGCGTGTCAACGGCGCCAAGTCCGTTCCGCTGTTGTTGGACACCGGCGCCAGCGGCGTAGTGATCAACCGGGTGCTGGCGGAGCAGGCCGGTGTGAAGCGCATTGCCGATCTGAACCTTAGCGGGATTGGCGACAAGGCGGACCCGACCGGATATCTGGGATTTGCGGAGAGCGTGCGAGTGGGCGACGTGGAATTCCGCAACTGCATTGTGCACGTCTCGGACAAGAAGTCGGTGGGCGAGGCAGCGGGCCTGATCGGTCCGGCGATCTTTGAGAGGTTCCTGGTGACCCTTGATTTCTTTCGCCGGGAATTGTCGCTCGGCCTGCCGCCCGGCCCCGTCTGGGACGGTGAGACGCCGGTGAACAGGTATCAGGGGAAGGAGTTGGACGGCTTTACGCGCGTGGTACGGATTAACAGCGACCTTTTGGTGGACACGCGCATCGAGGGCGGGCCGGAGCGCTTTTTTCTGGTGGATACCGGCGCCACTCTCACCATGATTTCCAATGCCGCCGCCCGCCAGGTGACCAAGGTGCGTCAGGATTCCGATATGCGGATCAAGGGAATTTCCGGCGAAGTGAAGAATGTCTTTTCCGCCAACAAGGTCTTTTTGGTCTTCGCGGGCTTTAGGCAGGAGAATCGGGATGTCTCAAGCATCGATCTGTCCGGCATCAGCCGCGGCGCCGGTACGGAAATCTCCGGGATCATGGGGATGCCGCTGCTCTCTCTGTTCCGTCTGATGATCGACTATCGCGATGGCGCGGTGAAGTTCGAATATACGGCGCGCTGAGCGCTCTCCGCGTCACCTCATTCCGGTCTCTACTTCTTCGAGCCAGTCCGGCCGCTTGAGCACCTCGCGCGGCTTGCTGCCGTCGGGCGGGCCGATGATCCCGTCCCGCTGCATCATGTCGAGAATTCGCGCCGCCCTCCCGTAGCCGAGCCGCAGACGCCGCTGCAGAGTGGAGGTAGACGCTTTGCCCATCTCCAGCACCACACGCACGGCGTCCTGGTACAACGGGTCCCGCGTTCCGTCGAACTCCTCGGAGACTTCCTCCTCGCCATCCTCGGACGGGGGAGCCATCAGGAAGGTTTGGTCGTATTCGGGGCGAGCCTGGGTTTTCCAGAACTCAACCACGCTGTTGGTTTCCGCCTCGGTGACAAACGCGCCGTGCACGCGCGTGAGCCGCGACGAGCCGGGAGGCAGAAACAACATGTCGCCCTTGCCCAACAGGTGTTCCGCGCCCATCACGTCGAGCACGGTGCGGGAATCGACGCGCGTGGCGACACGGAAACTGATACGCGAAGGGAAGTTCGCCTTAATCAAGCCGGTGATCACGTCGACGCTCGGACGCTGTGTCGCCAGCACCAGGTGCATGCCCACCGCGCGGGCCATCTGCGCCAGGCGCGTCACCGCTTCTTCCACGTTGGCGCGCTCCAGCATCATCAAGTCGGCCAGCTCGTCGATCAGAATCAGAATGTAAGGCAGCGGCCGGGTTTCTTCTTCCGGCTCGCTGTCTTCCTCGAAGAGGCTTCTCGGCTGCTGCTGAAGCTGCCGCATTTTCCGGTTGAACTGATCGATGTTTCGCACGCCGTGGCTGGCCAGGAGCTTCAGACGGCGTTCCATTTCGAGGACTGCGTTCTTCAAGGCGTATGTTGCCTTCTTCGCGTCCGTGATCACCGGCGTCAGCAGGTGCGGGATGCCTTCGTAAATTCCCAGTTCCACGCGCTTGGGATCCACCATGATCATGCGTACCTCATCCGGTGTCGCCTTATAGAGGATGGACATGATCATCGAGTTCAGCATCACGCTCTTGCCCGCCCCGGTGGAACCGGCGATCAGCAGGTGCGGCATGCCTTCGAGAGCGGCTACCTTGATGCGCCCGCTGATGTCTTTCCCCAGGCAGATCGTCAGCCGCGACGGCGAATTCCCGAACTCCTCGGACTCGAGTATCTGCCGCAGGCTGATGAGCTCACGGCGTGTATTGGGGACTTCAATGCCTATGGTCGGCTTGCCCGGAATGCGTTCAATCAGGATCGACTCGGCTTGCAGTCCCAGGCACAGGTCCTCGCTGAGAGACGTGATTTTGCTGTATTTAATGCCGGCCTCGGGCTTGAATTCGAATGTCGTGACCACGGGGCCGGGGTTGATTTGCACGACGGATCCCCGGACGCTGAATTCCTCGAATTTCGACTTGATCCGCCCCGCGATCTCCTTCAGTTCTTCGCTGTCAAACGGGCTGCGGAGCGGGATGTCGTTGAGCAGCGTCGTCGGTGGCAGGTGATAGTCGGCATGCCGCAGCGCGGTCACCGGCGCCGGCTTCCGGTTCCCATTCCCACTCGGCTCCGGGTCCGGCGCCGCGGGCTCGACTTCGCTGTCCTGTTCCGCAGTCTCCTGTCCGGGGCGGTCATCCTCGATCACGTGGATGGGAATATCCGCAATCGTCTCCTCTTCCCGGGGCGGATCGGATTCCTCCCAGGGTGCACGATCGAATTCCGACACGGGAGACAGCGTTTCTTCCGGTTCTTCATAGCGCTGCCGTCTCGGCCTGGTTTCCTCGAGTGCGGGCGCGGCGGAAGCTGGCTCTGCTGGAAGCTCCACCATGCCCGCGCGGCGCTGCCTTGCGGCTTGCCTGGCCGCCAGGCGCCGGGTGCGCTCTTCCTCCCGGGCCGCGCGCTTGTCTTCGGCGCGTGCCGCGGCCGCTTCTTTGCGCCGTTGGCGCCATGCGGTCCAGCGGTCATGCGCGCGCCCCAGCCGCGCGATCGGACCCGCGAACCATCGCCGAAGAGTAAATACCGAGAAAGTGGAGACCAGGTAGAGCGAAAGAATCAGGGTCAGCCCGATGATGAGCATCGCGCCCATCGGGTTCACCAGACCGGTCAACCATTCGGCCAGCAGGCCGCCAAATACGCCGCCGCACGCGAACGCGCCTTCCCACGGGCGCCAGGAGACGCCCAGCGCAAATCCCGCGCACACGCTCGAAACCAGCATCACCGAGCCCAGAACGCGGACAGCGGGCGCCGAAATCAGCTCCGAGCGAAGCCACTTCCAAGCCATCAACCAGGCGAGCAGGGGGAGCGCCAGGGCCGCCAGTCCAAACGTCTGAAAACAGAAATCCGCCGCGAACGATCCACCCCGGCCGATCAGGTTTTGTGGACGGACTGCGCCGGTAGCCGTATTCCAGGAAGGATCAAACGGATGATAGGAGATGAGGCTCAGCGCGAGCAGCAGCCCGGCAAGCAGAAACACTAATCCCACAGCTTCATTGAGCCGTCGGTACGTCGTTGGACCTAAAAATCTCATCCGCAATTCTGCGGAAGATAACCAGAGCAGTCCTATTATGCCAAAGAAGGCGCCGGAGCGGTCCCGTCTTTTACGATATGATCTCCAGGTGCTACGCAACCTGCTCATTTCATTTGTTCTTGCGGGCGTAACCCTCGCGGCGCAAACGAGTGTTCGAACCCTCTGGAAACAGAAAGCGATGGACCGGATTCATGCCCTGGACCAGTCGCTCGACGGCGTGATCGGCGTCGCGGCGATCGACCTTACCGATGGACATGAGTTGAGCTATCACGGCGACTCGCAATTCCCCACCGCCAGCGCCATCAAGATCCCGGTAATGATTCAGATGTTCCGCGACGCGCACGAGGGGAGATTTCGCTTCAGCGACACGAGGGAGGTGAAATGGGTCGGAAACAGCGACGACAGCGCCGGACCGCTGCGGCTCAAATTGCAGCACGGTCCGGTCCAGCTTCCCATCGGCGACATCGTCGCGGCCATGATGCAGTGGAGCGATAACTCAGCCGCGAACGAATGCATGGACCTGGCCGGGATGGACCGCATCAACGCACTCATCCGCGAATTGGGCCTGCGCGATACGCATTTGCGCCGCAAGATGATGGATGTGACCGCGGCGTCGCGTGGAGATGAGAATGTCTCGACGCCGTTGGAGCTCTCCCGCCTGCTGGCGCTCATTTACCAGGAAAAAGCCGCCGATCCGGAATCCTGCCGGCGGATGATCGCCCTGATGAAGAGTGTGCACAATCCCTACATGCGCCCGGGTATCCCCGACGCTGTTGAGATTGCAGCAAAGCCCGGCGACCTGAATGGAGTGAAGTGCGAAGCGGCTATCGTTTTCCTCAAAGGCCATCCATTTGTAGTGACGGCCATGAGCACCTATCTCGGAGGCTCCATCAATCCGGTTTCGGCCGCGGCGAAAATTGTATTTGATTATTTCTCGCGCCTCGCGGTGTCGAACGAGTGGGGACGGAGTCTTGAATGAAGCGTCACCCGGCCGCCGGTTGGCCGTTGCAGGCCCGCGCAAGGGCGGAATACAGATCTTGAAGCTGGACCGGTTTCGAGACGTAGCCATCCATCCCGGCTTCGAGGCAGCGCTTCTCGTCGCCCTTCATCGCGTGCGCGGTCAGTGCGATGATCGGCGTTCGCAAGCCGGTGAGGGCTTCGCGCGCGCGAATCAGGGAAGTCGCCTCGAAACCGTCCATTTCCGGCATCTGTATATCCATGAGGATGGCGTCAAAGCGGCTTTGGTCATAAGCCTTCAACGCTTCGCGGCCATTGCACGCCGTGGCGACATGATGGCCTCTTTTTTGGAGCATGGCGACCACGAGCTTCTGATTGACCGGATTGTCCTCCACTGAGAGGATGCGGAGTTCCGGCTTCAAGTCGGCGAACGGCGGGTCCGCCGGTGGACAAAGCGTCCGCCCGGGTGTCACCTCGCCGAACTCAATCGCGAATTCAAAACGGCTGCCGGCGCCCGGCGCGCTTTCCAGATGAAGATCGCCGCCCATGAGAAAAACCAGGCGTTTCGAGAGCGACAGGCCCAGGCCGGTGCCTCCGTGCTTGCGGGTGGTGGACGTGTCTCCTTGAGAAAACGGAGCGAAAACCTGCGCCTGTTTATCCCGTGAGATCCCGGGCCCCGTGTCGGTGACAGAGAAGAGCACCTTCACTTTTCCCTCGTCGCCCTCCATGCGCATCGCGTCCACTTTCACCGAACCGGACGCGGTAAATTTCAACGCGTTCCCCACGAGATTCGTGAGCACCTGGCGCAAACGCGTAGGGTCTCCCTCCACCTGAACGGGTAGGCCGGGGTCGATTTCCCAGCCGAATGTCAGGCCTTTTTGTGCCGCGCCCGGCGCGAAGCTCTGGAGGAGATTCTCAATCAGCTCCTTCAGTGGGAACGCAATGGCCTCCAGGTCCAGTTTGCCCGCTTCGATCTTGGACGAATCGAGGATGTCATCGAGAATCCGCAGCAGCGAGCCCGCCGAGCTTTTGGCGATGCTCAGGTACGCCTCGCGCTCATCTGCCCTGGATGCTTCGGCGGCGAGGTCGATCATTCCCACAATGCCGTTCATCGGAGTCCGGATTTCATGGCTCATGTTGGCGAGGAATTCGCTCTTGGCCCGGCCCGCCGCCTCGGCGGCCTCCTTCGTTTTCCGAAGGTCTTCCTCGGCTTGTTTCCTGTCGGTGATGTCAACCGAGATTAGCCCGACATACCGGTGCTGCCCCGATGCGGGCAGGGGAAACCGGAACGAGAGGAAGTGCCGCCAGGTTCCCCGGGCGGTGGGCGCCGTTTCCTCGAACTGCTCTGCGCGTCCGGACGCGAGAACCGCTTTGTCGTGCGTGGCCGAGAGAGCCGCGACCTCGGCCGGCATCCAGTCCGAAACGCTTTTGCCGCGAAGGTCCTCCAGTGTTCTGCCAAACATGTTGGCGAACGGTTCGTTGATGTAAAGATAGCGGCCGTTGTCGTCCTTAATCGCCGCGACGGCCGGGCTATTGTTCATGAAGGCGAGATGGCGGTCTTCCGCCTCCTGCTTCGCAGCCCGGGCGGATTCAATCGCTGCGAGCATTCCGTTGATGGTTCTCGCCAGGCTCGTGATCTCGTCATTTCCGCCTACGTCCACGCGCGCGGATTGATGCTGCTGATCGGAAATCAGTCTCACGCTCTCATCGAGCGCGCTCACCCGCCGGATCAGGAGCCTGTTGAGCAGGAATTCAATCACCAGTCCGAAAACCAGGCAGGCGATTGTCAGCGAGCCGGTAAGGTAAAGCGTCGCAATCCTGCCCTCGCGATAGATCGTGAGCGGAGTTTCCGTCTGAAGCAGAAGAACCGGCCGCTGGTAGATGTCGCGGATGGCCGTGTGGCCTTTGATCGAATCGCCCGTCCCCGTTTCCACGAAGATGCTGCCGGGCGTCTTCAGGTGCTCCCGGATGTCGAGAAGACCGGGCGAGGGGCGGGCGTCTGTCCACGGGCGGATGGTGAATTGTACGCCGGCTCTCTCCGCCATTTTCGCCACCCTCGCCTGGTTCAGAGTTCGAAGCATCAGAACGGCGCCGTGCGCCGGCCCATGGTTATTGGTGGGCAGAATTGGGCGAACGGCCGCAATGAAGGGGCCCTCCGCGAGAGAGAGAATCCCTTTGGTATTAGAGCCCCCCAGTGCCGGGCGGATTAAAGGATCTCCGGCAGTAAGCAGAGCTTTGAGGTCCGGAGCGATGTCACAGCCGGCGCCGGCGGAGGGATAACACCGGCTCCCCACCACCCGGCCCGCCAAGTCTAGGAAGATGATGCTGCGCACACCCTGCCGCGACAGGGCCCCGGTGGCGCCTTCTCCAAACATTTCGTCCAGAAAAAGTCTGGACGGATGGCGTATGAATTTGCAGGTTTCGTCGTAGGATGCATTATCGACAGCGAGCCGGTCCAACAAGCGGACATCATCTTCGAGAGTGCCCAAAGCGCGCTGCACATTTTTCACTTCGCTCTCCGCCTGAAGCTGCCGGAAGCTGGACTGCAGGAACACATGCGAGGTGAGGTAGAGCACCGCCAGAAGCCCGGCGGACGTAATGCCGGTGATGATCAGCGTTTTGCGGCGAATCGTCACCGCTGGCCGCCAGTCGAAGAATCAAGACCCATACGCCCCCGCGCGAATCGGACGAGTCCATTTTAATCGTCTTTGGAACCGCGCCGGCGCTTCCCCGCGGCGGAGCCGGTTTCACCAGTCGAGCCAGAAGTGCAAGTCGAAGCTGCCGATGCCCTGGCCGCGCCGCCGCGCGGGAATCGCCTCAGGCCTGTTGTATACTAAAGTTGTCGAACTTTAGAGGTGGGCGAAAGCCCACTTTTTTATTGGTCGGGTGTTTTGGATGCCGGAATCGAACAGAGAAGCCATCACGGCGAAAGTAACCGAAATAGCGGAGCGAGCCGGCGCGCCGGAAGGGATAGAGGTCGTCGAGACGCTGCTCCTGGGCGCGGGGAATAACCGCGTCCTCCGTATTTTCATCGACAAAGCGTCGGGAGTGACGCATGCCGACTGTGAATTCATGTCCGTGCAGGTAGGGACCATCCTCGATGTAGAAGAGATAATCCCCGGCGGCTCGTACACGCTCGAAGTCAGTTCCCCCGGCGTAGAACGCCCGCTGAGAACCGTGCGCGACTTTACGCGGTTCACCGGCCAGAAAGCCAAGATTGTCCTGCGCGAGCCAGTTGAGAACCAGCGAGCCTGGATAGGGATGCTTACCGGATTTGCCGACAACAGGATTTCCCTGGATGCGGGCGATGGAAAGACGGTCCTCATCCCCTTCGAGCAGGTGCAAAAAGCTCATCTGAAGTTTGAGTGGTAGTCCCCCCGGACAGATTGGAGTGATTCCACAGTGGCAACAATCTATCAGTCTATAGAGATCCTCAGTAAGGAAAAAGGCATCGATCCGCAGATCGTCGTCGACGCGGTGAAGGACGCGATGCTGGTCGCCGCGAGGAAGCATTTTCGAACCGTGGAAGATCTGGTGGCGGAATTTAACGACCAGACGGGTGCGCTCGAAATCTTTGCCGTGAAACGGGTTGTGCCGGAAGTACAGGATGCTGTGAACGAGATCACGCTCGATCAGGCGCAGCGGCTCAATCCCGCGGCGCAGATCGATTCCGAGATCCGAATCCCCAAGCCGACCGAAGGTCTGGGCCGGATTTCCGCGCAAACAGCCAAGCAGGTGATCCTGCAAAAAGTGCGCGAGGCGGAGCGCGAAACCATCTACGCGGAATACTCCGGGCGCGTGGGCGAACTGGTGAACTGTGTCGTGAAGCGTGTCGAAGGCCCCGACCTGATCGCCGACCTTGGGAAGACCGAAGCCCGCCTGCCCAAGAAGGAACAGAACAAGCTCGAAAGCTTCTCGGTCGGCGACCGCATCCGCTGCGTCATTCGCAGCGTGGACAAGACCGGTAAGAACGCCGGGGTCATCATCTCCCGCGCCGCCCCCGAGCTGGTCGCGCGCCTGTTCGAGCAGGAGGTTCCGGAGATTTACGACAACACGGTCGTGATCAAGGGCTGCGCGCGCGAAGCGGGTGAGCGCACCAAAATCGCGGTTTTCAGCCGCGACCGCGATGTCGATTGCGTCGGGGCCTGCGTCGGCATGAAAGGCATGCGGGTGCAGTCCATCATTCGGGAACTGCGCGGGGAAAAGATCGACATTATCGAATACTCGGAGGACCCGGTGGTGTTCGCCACCCACGCTCTGAGTCCGGCGAAGATCTCGCGCGTCGCTATTGTCAGCGCCGCGGACAAGCACATGGAAGTCATCGTCGACGATAGCCAGCTTTCACTCGCCATCGGCAAGAAGGGGCAGAATGTGCGCCTGGCGGCGAAACTGCTTGCGTGGAAAATCGACATCAAGAGCGAGGAAGAGAAGCGGCAGGAGGTAGAATCCGCGATGGCCGCCCTGGTTGTTCCGGGTGCGCCGGTTTCCGCTCTGCTGGAGCACGGCATGCCGGAAGTTCTGGCCGGTAAGCTTGTCGAGGCGGGCATCGGAACAGTGGAAAAATTGGGCTCCATGACTCCGGAGGAGTTGGAAGAAGTTCCGGGCATTGGTCCCAAGATGGTTGAGCGCATCCAGATCGCCGTCAACAGTTACTATGGCCAATTTGAGTCCGAACCCGTGCTCGAATCGGCGCAAGCCGGGGGCGCCGCCGCTGTGACCGAGGCGCCGGAAGACGGTTCTCCGGACGCCGTCCCCGGCGAGGCCGAAGAGCTGCCGGAAAGTGGCGAAGCCGAAGCCGGAAGTGAGCCGGAAGCCGCTCAGAATGAGGGCGCGAATGACGGATCTGATAGGATGAAAGATTCGGAGTGAGCGGGTACCGGGCGTGACGTGCGCTCTTGTCTAGGAGACTTTTGCAGTCCTTCCAAAGTATGAAGAAGATTCGGATCAACGAACTCGCCAGAGAGCTTGAAGTCAAGCCGCAGCGGGTGCTCGACCTTTTACCCGACTTCGGTGTTACCGAAAAAAAGACGCATTCAAGCTCCGTGGACGAGGACGTCGCCGAGAGGATCCGCAGCTTCCTTGGTCAGAATCCGTCCGCGCGCGAGGAGGCGGATGTTTCGCCCCGGGGGAGCGCTGTGGCCGTGGCGGACAGGGAGCCCGAAACGCAAGGCGACGCCTCTGCGTTGATCCCTCCGCCGCTCGCTGACCACCCCGCGCACCCGCCCATCCGGCCGCCGCTAGAGGCTGCGGTCCCGAAGCCGGAGCCGCCCAAAGCGGGGCCCTCCAAACCAGAGCCGTTGATGCCGGAGCCGCTCCACGCCGCTCCCGCGCAGGCGAAGCCAGAGCATCCTGAACCGTCGCATCCAGAGCCAGCTCACCCCGAACCAGTGCGTCCCGAAGAAGTCCCGCCCGTTAAATCCGCGCCGCCGCCGCATGCTCCGGCAATTCCGGTCAGGCCGCCGCTGTTGTCGGGCCGCCCCGCGTCGCCGCCGGCGATGCCGGTCGCGCCTCGCAGCACCGCAATTCCGGCGCGCCCGGTGCCTTCGGCTCCCCGGCCGGGCCAAATCCTTTCGGGGCCGCGTCAACCGCTTCCCGGAAACGCCCCGACGCTCACCCAGGGCGCCCGCACGGAACCTCTTCGTCCCGGCGCTCCCGCTCCGCGTCCATCGGCGCCGCTGGTTCGCCCCGCTCCGGGTCCCGGTAAGTTAATCCCGCGCGGGCCCGTGCCGCGTGAAACGACCGTGGTGGCGGGTCAGCCGTTGCGCCCTCAAGCGCAAAGCCGGCCCGTTTTAGCCGGCCAGCCTGCCGCGCGGCCCGTGGTTCCTCCCAGTCCCGACATTGTCGCGCGTCTGAAAAACGCGTCGCCCGCGGCGCCGCGCCCGGGTATGCCTTCGCGGCCCTCAACGCCGGTCCCCGGCCGCCCCATTTACGAGGGGCCTATTCGTCCCGGACAGCCGATTGTGCGGCCCAGCGGCCCTGGCGGTCCCGTGGGCCGCGGACGCCAGCGCCCTCTCCATCCGACTTCGCCGGCTCGCATGGAACCGGCTGTTCTTCCGCCCACCGATACGCAGCGCCGCCACCAGGCTAAGCCCGGAGGGCGCGGCGTGCGCCGGCGCGATGAACCCGAGGAGCGCTCGCTGCGCATGCCGGTTTCCCGGCGCGATCAGTCCGCCGCTCCGCCGCCCATCGACCGTGAAATCACCGTGGCCGAGGGTGTCACCGTCAAGGAGCTTTCGGAAAAGCTCGGCGTAAAAGCCAATCTCATTATCAAAAAGCTGGTGGAGAAGAAGATATTCGCCACTATCAACCAGACACTCGATGTGAAGCTGGCCGAAGAGCTGGCGCGCGATTTCGGCGCTTCAACCAACAAGGTGAGCTACGAAGAGGAAGCGACCCAGGAAATCGAACTCGCCGAGGACAGCAAGGATCAGTTGAAGCGGCCCCCGGTGGTCACCATCATGGGGCACGTCGATCATGGCAAAACATCGCTTCTCGACGCGATCCGGCTTACCCATGTGGCCGACCGCGAGGCCGGCGGCATTACGCAGCATATCGGCGCCTATTACGTCGAAAAGAACGGCCAGAAGATCTCCTTCATCGATACCCCGGGGCACGAAGCGTTCACCCGGATGCGCGCGCGCGGGGCCAAAACCACCGACGTCGTAGTCCTGGTGGTCTCCGCCGACGATGGCGTGATGCCGCAAACTCTCGAGGCGATCGACCATGCGAAGGCCGCGAAGGTTCCGATCGTGGTCGCGATCAACAAAATCGACAAGCCGGATGCTCAGCCGGACAGAGTAAAGCAGCAGCTTTCCGATCGCGGCTTACTCGCCGAGGACTGGGGCGGCGATACCGTCATGGTTCCCGTTTCCGCCAAGGCGAAGACAAATCTCGATCTGCTGCTCGAAATGATCCTCCTGGTTTCCGAAATGCAGGACTTGAAGGCGAATCCGGACCGCCCGGCCATGGGCACGGTTCTCGAAGCCAACCTCGACCGCGGGCGCGGCCCGGTCGCGACGGTTCTGGTCCGCAACGGCACATTGCGGGTGGGTGATTCCTTCATTTGCGGCGCCGTGTTCGGCAAGGTTCGGGCGCTTTATGACGACCGCGGAGACCAGGTTCGCGAAGCCGGCCCTTCGATTCCCGTCGAGGTTCTGGGACTCGATTCGCTGCCCGAAGTCGGCGATACGTTCCAGGTAGTTACCGATACCGCCAAGGCGAAGCAGATCGTCATTTACCGTGAGGCCAAGGCCCGCGAACAGTCCATGGCGCGCGGCTCCCGCGTCACGCTCGAACAGTTGCATGAACAGCTCAAAGAGGGCGAAGTCAAAGAGCTGAATGTGATTCTGAAAACCGACGTGGGCGGCACCGCGGAAGTGCTCACGGACATGATGCAGAAGCTGTCGAATGAGAAGGTCAAGATCCGCGTTCTCCGCGCCGGCGTGGGTGCGGTCAACGAGTCGGACGTGCTGCTTGCGTCGGCATCGGAGGCCATTATCGTAGGCTTCAACGTGCGTCCGGAGCGCAGCGCGATTGCTCTGGCCGAGCAGGAGAACGTCGAGATTCGCCTGCACACCATCATCTATGAGCTGTCCGACGAGTTAAAGAAAGCGATGACCGGGTTGCTGGCGCCGGTCTTCAAGGAAGCCTATCGCGGACGCGCTCAGATTCGGGAAGTGTTCAAGATCAGCAAGGTTGGCACCGTCGCTGGCTGCATGGTCCAGGACGGCGTGATTCATCGCGATAGCCAGGTTCGCCTGCTGCGCGACAATATCGTCATCCACACCGGTAAAGTGGAATCGTTGCGCCGCTTCAAGAATGATGCCAGCGAAGTAAAGGCAGGCTTCGAATGCGGCATCACTTTGCACAACTTCAGCGATATTAAACCGGGTGACATCATTGAAGCGTTCGCGACCGAACGCGTCGCTCCGGAGTCAGTGAGTTAGACGGCCGGCGGTTCGCGCGGGTTCTGGAGTAGCGGGATCGGTTTATGCCCAGTATCGGAGTGCTCACCCTTGAGTTGAGCCTTCCGGATTCGCACTCGTTGAAAGACAAACGGCACACGGTACGCGGTCTCAAGGACCGTTTGCGGTCCAAATTCAACGTTGCGGTAGCTGAAATTGCCTATCAGGACACCTGGCAGCGAAGTTTAGTGTCCGCGGTTACCGTTTCCGGGGATCGCGAATATGCCGAGCGCCTGTTGCAACTGGTGGAGCGGGAAGCCGCGTCATTATTAGGGGGCGCGCTGGTGGATGCCACCGTGGAATGGCTGGAATAGGTGCACCAGCGTGACAGGCGGGCGCCATTTACAGAGATAGTCATCAATGGATTCTCATCGTACGGAAAGAATCAGCGAAGCGCTGCGTGAAGAACTTGGCGAGATCATTGCCTACGAAATGTCGGACCCGCGCGTGGCGTCCGCCACCGTCACGGACGTCCATATTTCGCCGGATCTTCGCCACGCCCTGGTCCATATCGGGTTCGACCGTCCGGAAGAAGCGGAGCAGGGAATTGTGGCGCTCACCGGCGCGCGGCACTTTCTGCGAGGCGAGATGACACGCCGTTTGGGCGTATTTCGCGTCCCGGAACTTCACTTCGAATCCGACGCCGCCGTAGCGCTCGGGGACCGGATGGAGCACCTGCTGAAGCGAATCCGCCGTGGGCGTCCTCGCGATACTGCGGAGTAAAGGTCGTAGAATCAATCCCTTGGGCTATAGACTCCGAATTAACAAAAAAAGGTGCCCGGTGAAACATCGTGTGCTAACTTTGTTGTTTACCGCTCTGTTGCTGGCGCCGGCGGGCGGATATTCGGCCGCTCAACCGGAGTTGAAGCGTTACGAGGGTAGCGTGGATGCGATGGGGGGAGCATTCACGATTGTTGCCTATGGAGAGGATGGCGCACGCCTGGAAACCAGCGTCGCGGCCGCCCTTGAGGAGGCTCGCAGGCTCGACAACATGCTTTCCAACTATCGTCCGGAAAGCGAGTGGAGCCGGGTGAATCAGCTTGCCGGAAAACGCCCGGTGCATGTTTCGCGGGAATTGTTCGATCTGTTATCCGCTTGTGTCGAATACAGCCGCGAGAGCGAAGGGACATTCGATATTACGGTCGGTCCGCTCATGAAAGTTTGGGGGTTCTACAAAGGGACGGGACATCTTCCGCACCGCGCGGAAGTGCGCGGCGCGCTGGATCGGATCGGGTGGCGCAATATTGTTCTCGATTCCGCCAACCAGACGGTCCGCTTTGCGCGGCCCGGTGTGGAAATGGACCCGGGTGGAATCGGGAAAGGCTACACAGTGGACCGCATGGCCTCTATTCTGGAGCGGCAGGGAATCCGGCGCGCCTTGATTTCCGGCGCCTCGAGCAGCATCTATGCGATTGGCGCTCCGCCCCGCGAACGGGGATGGAAGCTCAGTATCAAAGACCCGCGGGACCGGTCCAAAACCAGCGCGGAGGTGTGGCTCAAGGATCAGTCCATGTCCACGTCGGGCAATTACGAAAAGTTCTTTTACGCCGAAGGGAAAATGTACAGCCATATTATGGATCCCCGCAGCGGGTATCCATCGATGGGTACGCTTTCCGTATCGATCATCTCGCCCCGGACCATCGACAGCGAGGCTTGGGCCAAACCCTATTACATCTTGGGCCGCGATTGGACGGCCAAACATAAAAAAAAGGATTTTCGCGTTTATTACTGCGAAGACAGATTGGATACGCCATGCGCATGGCTACAATGACCAGCCGCTTTTTGGATGCCTGCCGCCGCCGGCCGACGGATGTTCGCCCGGTTTGGTTCATGCGGCAGGCCGGACGATATTTGAAGCAATACCGCGAGGTGCGCGCCCATCACAGCATCCTCGAGATCTGCAAGCGCCCCGACCTCGCCGCCGCGGTAACTCTGCAGCCGGTGGAAATTCTGGACGTCGATGCCGCGATCATATTCGCCGACCTCCTGCTGCCGGTGGAGCCGATGGGCCTGAAGCTGAAGTTCGTCGAAGGCCGCGGGCCGGTGATCGGTAATCCGGTTCGCACATCCTCCGACATCGATAGCCTCTCCATCTCTAATACCGATGATTTGGGCTATGTGAACGAGTCAATCCAGGCCGTGACGCGCGCCTTGGCCGGCCGGGTTCCCGTTATCGGTTTTGTGGGAGCGCCGTTCACGCTCGCCAGCTACATGATTGAAGGCGGTCCGTCGAAGGACTTTCTCAAGACCAAGCAGATGATGTACGGCGACGAGACCTTGTGGCGCCGGCTGATGGGCAAGCTGGTCGATGTGCTCGGGCCATTCGCCATCTCTCAGGTCGCCGGCGGCGCGCGAGCGATCCAGGTTTTTGATAGCTGGGCCGGCGCGCTCGGTCCCGACGATTATGTCCGCTTTGTGGCGCCCTATTCGCGCGCGCTCATCGAACGCATCCGTTCCGCGAGCGTGCCGGTGATTCACTTCGGCACGGGCGTGGCGGGCTTCTTCCGCGAGCTGCATGCCGCCGGCGGCGATGTGATGGGCGTGGACTGGCGTGTCAATATCGATCTCGCCTGGCTCGACATCAGCTACCGTTCGGCTGTTCAGGGAAACCTCGATCCTGCCGCCCTTTTTGCTCCGCTTCCGGAGTTGCGCGCCAAGATCCACGAACTGCTGAAACGCACCGGCAGCCGCCCCGGGCACATCTTCAACGTCGGGCACGGCATTCTCCCGGGCACTCCCGTCGAGAATGTGAAAGCCGCGGTTGAAATCGTCCGCGAGTTCCGGCTTTAGCCGGCTATGCGGGTTGCGGTCATTGGCGGCGGGATCACCGGCCTTTCCGCCGCGTATTATTTCCGCGGCGCCGGCCTTGCAGTCACCCTGATTGAAAAGGCCGCCTCACCCGGAGGGCTTCTCGAAACCACGCATCGCGACGGATGCGTCCTGGAGCGCGGGCCCGACAGTTTTCTCGCTTCCAAACCCTGGGCGGTCGATCTTGCGAAGGCGTTGGGGCTCGGCGGCGAACTGATTCCGTCGAACGATGCCGCTCGCCGCACTTTTGTCGTCCGCGGCGGACGTCTGATCCAACTGCCCGACGGCCTTCTGATGATGATTCCCACTCGTCCGCTATCTCTGGCGGCGAGCCCTCTGCTCAGTTGGAAAGCGAAAGCGCGCATGGGCTTCGAGTTCTTTCGCCGTCCAAAACAGCGCGGCGGCCAGGACCGGTCTGTCGAGCAATTTCTCCTGGAACATTTCGACCGGGAGATTCTGGACTACCTCGCCGAACCCCTGCTTGCCGGTGTTTACGGCGGCGATCCGGCAATGTTGAGCGCCGCGAGTGTTCTGCCACGGTTCATCGAATTCGAAGAGCAATATGGCAGCCTTACCCGAGGAGCCCTCGCGGCCCGGCGCCAGGCATCCAGGTCGCCGCTGTTTCTAACGCTCAAGAATGGACTTGGATCGCTGATCTCCGCACTCGAAAATGCGCTGCGGTCCTCGGTGAATATGCGGCGGGGAAACGTGGAAGCGGTGCTGCCATCCGAAGCCGGCTTTGCGGTTCGGGTCGATGGAGAAGCGCTGAATTTTGACCGCGTCATCGTTGCCTGTCCCGCGCCGTCCGCCGCGAAAATTCTAGAAGGCGTTGGCGAGGTGAGCCGTCTGCTGGCGTCGATCCCGTATAACTCCGCGATGACGATCGCTCTCGGCTACCGCCGCGCGGAGTGCCCCGTGGCCGGATTTGGATTTCTTGTCCCGAAGCGCGAGCGGCAAAGCCTGCTTGCCTGTACCTTCGTTCACAACAAATTTCAACATCGCGCGCCGGGGGACATTGCCGTGCTCCGCTGTTTTTTGGGAGGTGACTCGCTCAACCTCTCCGATGACGAGGCTGCCGGCGCGGCGCGGCGCGACCTTGCTCGTCTTCTCCATCTGGAAGCCCAGCCTCTCTTCACCAATATTGCGCGCCATCACGATGCGATGCCGCAGTTCACGGTGGGGCATGCCGCCAGGATTGCGCGGATTGACGCTCTTCTTGAGAACACGCCCGGGCTGTATCTCGCCGGGAACGCTTACCGGGGGATCGGCATTCCCGATTGTGTTCGGAGCGGTAAGGAAGCAGCGGAGCGGATTATCTCCGCGCGTACACCTGAATCCCGCGGGGCGTAACGCCGACGTGATCCAGCCCGTGCCGTAGCGTGAAGGGGCGGTTGATTTTGGCTTCCGGAAACACCGGGAGAAAAAAGGTCTGAATCAGTGTGTCGAGTGGAGCGCCGCTGACCGAGATGCCGGAAACTTCCACGCGATCCACATACACGGTCGCCTTTCCGTTTGCCGATTGGATATGAGCAGTTACTTTCACCGGCCGCTCTCCCTCAATCAGCCTTGCCAGAATCCAGTTCGTTTCGATCCCCGCCGCGTGACGCAGCTTGAGAAAGTCGATTAAAGCGGACGCGGCCGCGGTTCCCGAGCCTAACTCCAGGTTCGGTTGCCTGACACCCTCCGGAGCAAAATGCGGAATGCGGCTTCTGGCGTAAGCGTTCAGCTCCTGAACGGAAATTTCCATCACAGCGCCGTCGCGAAGCCGGCCATTGGCGATGTACGCGAGCTTTCTAGCCGCATGTTCGCTATCTGTTCGCCAGGATGCCGATCCAGCAAGCAATAGCAGCGCGATGCGCACGCACCCCACGGCCATAAATTCTATGATAGAGGATGGCTGGTTGCGCAGTCTCAAAAGAGAGGAAAAACGCTTGAAAACAAAAATTATTATTTCACTAGCTCTGTTCGGAAGCCTGATGTTCGCCGCGAACGACGTTCCGAAGCGCTTGTCGGAGGCCACTACAGTGATCACGGAAGTGATGGGCACTCCCGACAAAGGGATTCCGCAGGATCTGCTCAACAAGGCGGCCTGCGTTGCCGTGGTTCCCGGGGTTAAGAAAGGCGCCTTTATTGTCGGCGCAAAGTATGGCCGCGGGTTTGTCTCCTGCCGGAACGCGAACGGAATCGGCTGGTCCGCGCCATCCGGCGTGCGCGTGGAAGGGGGAAGCTTTGGCTTTCAGATCGGAGGGTCGGAGACCGATGTGGTCATGCTCATCATGAATAAGAGCGGCCAGGAAAAACTGCTTAAGAGTAAATTCACCCTCGGCGGGGATGCCTCGGTTGCGGCAGGCCCGGTGGGGCGCACCACTTCGGCGGAAACCGACGCGTTGATGCGGGCGGAGATTCTAAGCTGGTCGCGCTCGCGTGGAGTCTTCGCCGGCATTGCTCTGAACGGCGCTACGCTTCGCCCGGACGACGATACCGATGCGGCGCTCTATGGCAGCGGCGCAACGCCGAAGTCCATTCTTTTCGGAAACACCAAGGTCCCGGCATCGGCCCGGCGCCTGATCCATCAATTGAACAAATACTCCAGCCGTCAGACCAGCTGAAACAGGCCAAGCGTATTTTGAGAGAGAGCCGCGCCGTAGCATGCGCGGCTTTTTTTGAACCGTTAACTTGACATCAAGAATCTCTATTTGGGGAGGACCGCTTCCCATGGCAAACATCTCGGGAGTTCATCTGTGGCTGATCCTGATGAAGTCTCACCATTCTCTCGAAAAGTACGCTCTGCACAGCATTTCCGGCACCGGACTTTGCTTTTCCGATTTTGCGATCCTCGAAATTTTATTGCACAAAGGACCTCTGCCGGTAAATGTGCTGGGCGCGCGGATTGCCCTCACCAGCGGCTCGGCGACCACAGCCGCCGACCGTCTTGAATCGCGCGGTCTGGTGCGCCGCGAGGCTGACCCGAACGACCGGCGCGCTCGGATCGTGCATTTGACCCCGGCGGGGAAGTCGCTGATTGAGCAACTGTTCGCTCGCCACCAGGCAGACATGGAACGCGCCGTTTCGGTGCTTGGCATGGACGAGCGCGAGGATCTGATCCGGCTCCTGAAGAAGCTCGGGCGGGCATCCGAAACCCTGCAATCCACGGCGGGAACGGGTACGATAAGCAAGTCTCCGGACACCCGGCATGGCAAAGAAATTCAAGGATCTCACTGAGCGCGAAATTCTGGCCCTGGCCATCACGCTCGAAGAAGAGGACGCGCGCATTTATGGCGACTTCGCGGATGGGCTTCGTGAGGACTTCCCGGTCACGGCAGAGATTTTTCTCCAGATGCAGGCGGAAGAATCACAGCACCGCGCCAGTCTTTTCGAAGCCTACCGGCAACGCTTTGGCGATCACATCCCGCTCATTCGCCGGCAGGATGTGCAAGGGTTCATCGACCGTAAGCCGGTCTGGCTGACGCGCCCGCTTTCGGTCGCGGCCGCGCGCAGGCAGGTGGAGGTGATGGAACTGGAAACGCGCCGCTTCTATGAGAAGGCGACCCGGCACGTCACCGATGCTTCCACCCGCAAGTTGCTGGGCGACCTCGCCATCGCCGAACAGCAGCATTATCACACTGCCGGAACACTGGAAGAGAAGCATCTCACCCCACAGGTGCGCCAACAGGAGGACGCGTCCTCGCGCCGCCTTTTTCTTCTGCAAATTGTGCAGCCAGGCCTCGCGGGGTTGATGGACGGCTCGGTATCGACCCTTGCCCCGGTATTTGCCGCGGCGTTTGCGACCAAGGACACATGGGACGCTTTCCTGGTTGGCCTGGCGGCCTCCATCGGCGCGGGAATCTCCATGGGGTTCGCCGAGGCGCTGTCGGACGATGGTTCGCTCACAGGGCGAGGCCGCCCCCTGATTCGCGGCGGGGTCTGTGGACTCATGACGGCCATGGGTGGCATCGGCCACACACTGCCGTATCTAATCGAGGACTTCCGCACCGCCACCATGGTCGCCATTGCCGTGGTTGCGGTCGAACTGGGAGCCATCAGCTATATCCGGCACCGGTATATGGCCACGCCGTTCTTCAGCGCCGCGCTGCAGGTGGTGATCGGCGGCGCCTTGGTGTTCATTACCGGCATCCTCATCGGTAGTTCGTGAATACGATGAAGACGCGAGCCATAACTATGCCTGGTGCATGCGCCTCCAGGAAAGGGACCTTATTAATCTTCTCGCTCTGGGCGGCGAGTCTACCCGCGGCGGCTGCCCATTTCACCGCCCACACGATCGCCACGGACCTGAAGGGCGGTTACCAGGTGGTGACGGCGGACTTGAACCAGGATGGCAGGCCCGATTTAATTGCCCTCGCGAGCGGCATGGATGAGCTCGTCTGGTATGAAAACCCCGGCTGGCAGCGCCACGTCATCGTACGCGGTATGCACGGTATGATCAACTGCGCCGCCTTCGATATCGATGGCGATGGCACACCGGAGATCGTCCTGGCGAGCGGCTTTGGCGGTCCCGGCGGAAAGCCTTCGGAAGGGAACCTGATTCTGCTCCACCACGACGGCGACCCGCGCGGTCTTTGGACCGAACGTGAGATCGACCGCCTGCCCATGTCTCACCGGCTCCGCTGGGCCAACCTGGGCGGCGAAAGCGGACACGTCCTCATCGACGCACCGCTCACCGCCGCCGGAGCGCAGCCTCCCCACTTTCCTGGCCGTGTTCCCATCACTCTCTACCATCCGGGGAGCTGGCTGCGGCAGCTTGTAACGGATGCGGATCCCGGATTGATTCACGGCTTGCTGGTCTTTGACTGGAATGGAGACGGGCGCGATGAACTTCTGACGGCCGGGTTTGACGGCATTCATTTGCTGCGCCTGGGCGAAAGCGGGCATTGGAGCCGCGAACGCCTGACGGCCGACCCATCCAGCGACATCGCGGTGGGCCATCTCGGCACGCGCCGCTTTCTGTGCGCCATTCAACCCTGGCACGGCAATACGGTCGCGGTATACCGGCGGGATCAGAACGAATGGCGGAGACAGGTAATCGACGACTCACTGGTGGACGCACATACCATTCTCACCGCCGACTTCGACGGGAACGGGCGCGAATCCATCGTCGCCGGCTTTCGCGGAGGGAAGCGCAGCGTATATTTGTACTCCGCCGGCGATCCCTCCGGTGAAAAATGGCAGCGCACGATCCTCGACGATGGAGACATGTCCGCCGCGGCGTGCGCGGCCGCCGACATCGACCAAGACGGGCGGATCGACGTGGTCTGCATCGGGACGGCGACCCAAAATCTCAAGTGGTATCGAAATACTTCCCAGTGACGGGCCCGCCCCGCCCGCGTTACTCGTGGATCACCGGCTCGGGAATAGCCGCTCCGTCGGCGCGCGGATCGGATGCGGCGTAGTTGGTCTTCGTTCGGGAGTTATGTAGAATCGCCTGACCGCGTCCCATTTCCTGTGTGTACTTTTTCCGGATGCGGATTTGATGGCCGCGCTCGGAGAGCTGCTGCAGAGTCGAAAGAGGCACGCGAGACTCGATTGAAACATCGCAGCCCTTGGCGCTGGTTTTGGTGAACCGCGGTTCCTCCAGCGCCGCCTGTACGTTCATGCCGTAATCTGCCATGTTCGAAATAAATTGGGCGTGTGCGAGCGGCTGGTTCGGGCCGCCCATGATGCCGAAGCCGGCATGCTGGTCGCCCTTTTCGGCGAAAGCCGGAATGATCGTGTGAAAGGGGCGCTTCCCGCCGGCCAGGACGTTCGGATGCTTCGCTTCGAGCGTGAATCCGGCGCCGCGATTTTGCAGCACGATTCCATCCACGACAATCCCCGAGCCGAAAAGCGCCGAGATGCTTTGAATCCAACTTGCTATGTTGCCCTCGCGATCCACTACCGTGAGATACGTCGTGTCGCCAAACAAGGGGACTCCGGGCGGAACGTCGCAATTGGCTTTTTTGGGGTCAATCAGCTCCGCGCGGCGCCGCGCGTAGTCCTTGGAAATGAGTTTCCTGGTGGGGACGTCGGTAAAACGGGGATCGGCATCGTAGCGCTTCAGGTCGGAGTAGGCCAGTTTCATCGCCTCAATGCGCTCGTGCATTTCATCCGCGCTCAGCGGACCTTCCGGCGAAGCCGGCACGGTTTCCATGATGTTGAGCATCTCCAGCGCGGCCATTCCCTGTACGTTGGGCGGCAGCTCGTAGACATGCCAGCCGCGGTACTCGGTGGAGATCGGCGTCACCCACTCCGGAGAAAACGAAGCCAGGTCCTCGGCGGTCATGGTGCCGCCCAAATCGCGGGACGTTTTGAGAATCGCTTTTGCGATCTCGCCCTTATAGAAGGCGTCCGGACCCTGATCCGCGATGAGCCGCAGTGAACGGCCTAGATCCGGATTGCGAAAGATATCGCCGGTCCGAGGGGCGCGGCCGTCCGGTAGGAACACTCTCGCCGTTTCGGCATGCGATTCGAGCTTCGCTCTGGCTGTCTCTCCGTCCCAAGCCTCGGCGATTCCCTCGGCTACGGGGAAACCCTCGTTCGCATAAGCGATCGCGGAATCAAACAACTCCTTCCAGGGC
Source organism: Bryobacteraceae bacterium (assembly GCA_035545735.1). Lineage (GTDB taxonomy): Bacteria > Acidobacteriota > Terriglobia > Bryobacterales > Bryobacteraceae > JAJYKC01. The sequence continues at coordinate 103,537 of DASZXS010000027.1, forward strand.
AGTTTCCCGAAACGCTTGTGCATTTCCGCCCACCCGCGCACCGCTCCCGGAACGGTAACGCTATGGATGCCGGCGGAAGGCATTTTCGTGATGCCCAGCTTGGCGAGAAACTCCCGGGTGAGTGCGCGCGGCGCCGGTCCGGAAGAATTGAGCCCCGTCAGCTTGCCGGTCTTCGCGTCCCAATAGAGCACGAAGAGGTCGCCTCCGATGCCATCCATCATGGGCTCGGTGACGCCGAGAACGGCGTTGGCTGCGATTGCCGCATCCACGGCGGAGCCTCCCCGCGCAAGAATGCGCGCACCCGCCTGCGACGCAAGCACCTGGCTGGTCGCGACGATGCCCTGCCGCGAGATCACCATGGATCTTCCGTAATCCCGCCCATCGCCGTAGGCGGCCAGCGCGAGCGCCGCGATCAGAGCAATATGACCCATCGTTTAATATCCCTTTCTCAGTTTTGCGATTCGGACTGCGCGGCTCTTCGGATTGTCCATGCTGTATGCGCGAGCGTCGCCCAGCTCGCGCTGGATGAACTCCTCGGTGCGCCTGACGGCGGCTTCCAGCGCTTTGTCTTTTTTGACCCAGACCGCCCAAACCACGGCTTTAGCCCCCGGATCGTATTCCCACGATCCAATCCAACGCCCACGGTCCAGAATGGGATGGCTCTCCCAATCCTTCAATCCCTTCTCTCCCGAAGCACGGTGCTGGTCCTCCTCCCCCAAAAGGCTCGCGAGGTTGCGGCGGAAAAGGCCGAGTCCATCCAGACTGGTGAGCAGCGCATATTGCGGCTCACCGGGCGGCTCAAAATCCGCGAGCGCGCCGCGGTCCTCCGCGGACATCCTGGATTCCCCGCCGGTCGCAATCGGGATCAGCTTCAGGGCATCCATCGCCGCTCGGGCGGCTTTTGCCCCGAGTCCGGAGAAATCCTGAAACTCCTGGCATGTGGCGGGCCCGGCCCAATGGAAATAACGCCGCGCGAGCTCCACGTTTACCTCCTCCGGAGTGAGCGAGAAGCCTTTCAGGGGATGCGGGCGCCACAACGAATATCGATATCGCTGCTGATCGAGGCGTCCGTTCACGGGCGTCCGGCGAATTTCGCCCTCCGCCTGCAGCCGGCCCAGGGCCGCGGGCAGAGTGGTGGAGAGTCCCTTCTTTTTTCCTTCTTCCCCGAGGTTGCGAACCAGACCGCCGGTGGCTTCTCGCAATTCCGCCGGATCGAGCGGACCTTTGCCGAGAACATCCAATATGCCGGCGCGCAGCTTTTCCAGCTCCGCTTCCGCGACGCCCAGCCTCACCGCCAGTTTTTCTTCCCCATTCGCAAAGCTGGCGCCCGCTCGCAGTCCTAGAGCGAAGTCTCGCGAAGGCAGTACATAGGTGCAGTTCCGGGCGGACGGCAGTTCGTGGATTTCCAGGTTCTTCACCGCGGCGTCCGCGGCCGCACGGCCGATCCCGGCGCGCGAGAAGAGAGTGACGTAGGGCCCAACGCCCCCGAGAGAGCGCGTCCAGCCGGTATCTTCGAGCACCTTTGCCGCGGCGGCTCCGGACAGCCGCCCATCCAGACCTTGCCGGTGCCACCACCAGGCTCTCAGCTTTGTCATCGGCTGCTTTTTACCGGGCGCGTGCGCTGGCATGTTATGGGCGTTCAACGGCTACAATTATAATTACGCCTTCAATGCTCCGTGCTCCCTTTATCGTGCCCGCTCTGTTTCTGGCTCTAAGCGTCACTGGCTGCAAACGCGGAATTCCGGATAACATCGCCGCTACCGTAAACGGGCGCGCCATCTCCGACGCCGATCTGGATAAGCAGTATCTGGCGCAGTTTCCTCCCGCGCCGGGCGAGAAGCCGACCGAGGATCAGGTCAAGTTTCAGAAGCTGGAAGTGCTGCGCGCCATGATCGACAACGAGATCATGCTCCAGCGCGCGGAGAAGCTGGGACTGATGGCGACGGATGCGGATGTGGATGCGAAGTTTTCCGAATTGAAAGCGCCCTTCACCCAGGAGGAGTTCCAGAAGCAGCTTTCCTCGAAGAAGATGACCGCTGAGGAGTACCGCGCGCAGATTCGCCGGTCGCTGAGCATCAGCAAGTTGATCAACAAGGAAATAACCTCGCATATCTCGATCACGGATAAGGAGGTGACCGATTTCTACGCGGCGAATCGCGCCACGTTCTCGTTTCCGGAACCGAGTGTGCACATTGCGCAGATTGTTGTGACGCCGAGCCCCGATCCGATGGTGCACAACCTCAAAAGCGACAAGGCGCAGACCGACGAACAGGCCCGGCAGAAAATCGAAATGATTTTGAATCGTGCGCGGCAGGGCGAGGATTTCGGGATGCTGGCGCAGAATTATTCCGAGGACCCCAATTCCGCCGCCAACGGCGGAGACCTGGGTTTTATCCCGGACTCCGCGCTGGAGAGGGTGAGCCCGGAGCTTCGCAAGGTTGTCACCACGCTGCCGGTGGGCCAAATGAGTCCGGTGATTCACACACAGGATAGCTACCGGCTTCTGAAGGTGATCTCCCGCGAAGCGGCCGGGCAAAGGGATTTAAACGACCCGCGAGTTCAGCAGACGATTCGCGAAAACCTGCTGAATCGCAAGGACCAGCTATTGCGCAACGCCTACTATGAGGTGGCGCGCAATGAAGCGAAGGTGGTCGATTATTTCGCGCTTTCCATTACGAAGAACATGGGCAAGCAATAAGCTTTAGCCGATCTTCTCGTACCAGCCGTTGATCATGGGACCGAACGGCGTTTGCGCCACGGTCCGGTGCTTGAGAAAAGTTCCCCGCGAGTTCGTCACCGTGACGCCGTCGAGCGTGGGATCGCCCGAAAGCGCGTAATAGACGTTCCCAAAGTTTAAGCCGCCCACGAAATCCGTGACCGCGCCCGGTGGAGGCGTGGGGACCGGATAGGGGGGATAGTCGGCGATATTTGTCGAAACCTTGATGGATCCGGCGGGCGGGTTGCCGGGGTCGTAGGGCGTCAGGCCCGGCAAGTTAAAGCCCGGGGCCTCCTGCACGGGCGGCTGAAGCGCCGAGGGCACCCAAGTATATCCGTATTGCTCGCGCAGACGCATCACTTTCCAGGGATCCCAATTCCAAACCATAATCGGGACGTCGATGATAAAACCGCGAGTGGCAAGATCCATCGCTCGTGATGACGGACCGGAAAGACCGCGGAGCGTTTGAACCTCCGGCGGCTGCGACGCCCAATAGGCATTATCAAAGGCGAGATTATCGTCCGCTGAAGTGGTGGAAGCCGTTGTGCTCAAATGAAAACTCCTTTCAGGCCCCGAAATTAGCAATGTTCTGCCGGAAACGATCCGCATGCGGTTGGGTAAACGTATGAGAACGATGGAAAAATGAACTTCCGGACGGCTGTCAACGCGCGAGCGAGCAGCGCATAAGATGAGCCGGAAAGCCGCCGGAACAGTCCAATACTATATGGAACTCGATCAAAATCCGCGCGCGCTGCCCCCGCTATCCGATTTGCAAGAAATAGAATCCACGCTCCGGGAACTGAATCGGTCTTCCAAAGCGGAGAACGATCTGGGCTGGCTGTACGACCGGTTGGATTCCGCTCGTTCCTGCCTGATTCGCGGCATGCTCGATGAATACCGGGCGCAACTGGACTTTTCCCAGGCCATCGTCGGCAACGTGAAGAATGCAGCTCTGCGGCGCTCGGTAAGCGGCGCAATTGCACGCTGGCGTCAACGCGCCAGTTCGCGCTCCTGACGATCCACTCGCAGCGCTTTTGCCGCCCGGCGCGCTAAACTGGTGTTTCGAACCTCCCCCGCAGTGACTCATGGCATCCGACAAGCCTTTCGTTCATCTCCATTGCCACACGGATTACTCTCTCCTCGACGGAGCCTGCGAGATCTCGCGCCTGATGAGCCTGGCCAGGGAACAGAACTTTCCTTCGGTTGCTCTCACCGATCACGGCAATCTGTTCGGCGCAGTCGAGTTCTATAATTCCGCCAAGGAAAACGGAATTCATCCGGTGATCGGCTGCGAGGTCTATGTCTCCCAGCAGGGGCACCAGGTTCGCAGCGAATCGGACCGCTACAACCACCTGGTGCTTCTCTGTGAGAACCAGGAAGGGTACAAGAACCTGATCAAGCTGGTCTCCACCGGGTTCCTGGACGGTTTCTACTATAAGCCGCGGATCGACAAGGATCTTCTGGCACAGCACTCCAAGGGGCTGATCGCGCTTTCCGCCTGCCTGCGCGGCGATATCAACGAAACCCTGATGTCGGACCGGTATGAGGAAGCGCGGCGGCTGGCCTACGCCTACTCCGACATGTTCGGCAAGGACAATTTCTTCCTGGAGCTGCAGGATCACGGCCTGGATAAGGATCGCATCGTCCTTCCGCAGATTTACCGCCTGGCCCAGGACACCGGCATTCCCCTGGTCGCCACCAACGACGCGCACTACCTGCGCCGCGATGACGCGGCCGCTCACGAAATCATGCTCTGTATTCAAACGGGCAAGACCATGAGCGACACGAACCGGATGCGGTTCGACCAGCCGGAGTTCTATCTGAAATCGCGCGAAGAGATGGCGCGCCTGTTCGGCGAAGTGGAAGATGCACTGGACCGCACCTGGGACATAGCGCAGCGCTGCCAGGTGAAGCTGGAGAAGGTCAAGGAGCCATTCCCCAAATTCGACGTTCCGGAAGAACACACCACCGACACCTATTTCGAGTACGTGACGCGCCAGGGATTTGAGCGGCGCCGTACCCTGCTCGAATCGCGGCGCAAAGCCGGGCTGCTGAAGCACGATTTGCCCGAATACGTGGAACGTCTGGACCGCGAAATCGGCGTAATTCAGAACATGAAGTTCTCCGGGTACTTCCTGATTGTCTGGGATTTCATCCGTTTTGCGCGCTCGCGAGGCATTCCCGTGGGGCCGGGCCGGGGATCGGCGGCCGGAAGTCTGGTCAGCTACGCGCTCGAAATCACCGACATCGATCCTCTGCAATACGATCTGCTGTTCGAACGATTCCTGAATCCGGAGCGCATCAGCATGCCGGATATCGACATCGATTTCCATACCCGCCGGCGCGGCGAGGTGATTCAGTACGTCACCGAAAAGTACGGGCGCGAGCAGGTCGCGCAGATCATCACCTTTGGAACCTTGGGCGCCCGGGCGGCGATCAAGGATGTGGGGCGGGCGCTCGATATGAAGGTCGGCGAGGTGGAACGCATCACCAAACTCGTCCCCTCCGAGCTGAACATCAAGCTGAAGAAGGCAATCGAAAAGGAGCCGGGCTTCGAGGAGGCTGCGCGCAAGGACCCGCGGGTGCGGCAGGTCCTCGATGTGGCGCAGAGGGTGGAAGGAATGGCGCGCAATGCGGGCATGCATGCCGCCGGCGTGGTGATTTCTCCGGTTCCGCTGAAGGAACTCGTCCCGCTCTATAAGACGAACAAGGACGAAATTGTCACCCAGTACGACATGAGCGGTCTGGAGAAGCTCGCGCTTCTCAAGATGGATTTTCTGGGCCTTACCACCCTCGATATCGTCTTCGACGCCATCGGCCTGATCGAAAAACACCAGGGCGTAAAGCTCGATCTCTCCACCATTCCGCTGGACGACGAAAGAACCTACGCGATCTTTACCAAGGCGTATACGAGCGGAGTGTTCCAGTTCGAATCGCGCGGCATGCGCGATATTCTCCGGAAGTACCAGCCGACTCGCCTCGAAGACCTGTGCGCGTTGAACGCCCTGTACCGTCCGGGCCCCATCCAGGGCGGGATGGTGGACGACTTCATCGACCGCAAGCACGGACGGAAGCAGGTTTCCTACGATTTCCCGGTGCTGAAGGAGATCCTCGAAGAGACCTACGGCGTAATGGTCTACCAGGAGCAGGTGATGCAGGTGGCCAACCGTCTGGCCGGCTATTCTCTGGGGGAAGCCGACGTTCTGCGCCGCGCGATGGGCAAAAAGAAGGTCGAGGAGATGGCGAAGCAGCGGGCCAAGTTCATCCAGGGCGCCAAGGACCGGGGCTTTGCCGAAAAGAAGGCCGGCAAGATTTTCGATCTGATGGAGCAGTTCGCCGGATACGGCTTCAATAAGTCGCATTCGGCCGCCTATGCGTACCTGGCGTATGTCACCGCGTATTTGAAAGCCCTCTATCCGCGCGAGTTCATGTCGGCGCTGCTCACCTCGGAAACCGGCAGCACGGCCAAGGTGGTGAAGTACATCAATGAGTGCCGGGAGATGGGGATTCCGGTGCTGCCCCCGGACGTCAATTTCTCAGACAAGGACTTCACGCCCGCGCCGGACGGAATCCGGTTCGGGCTAGGGGCTATCAAAAACGTCGGCGGCGCGGCGGTCGATTCCATCATGGAGGCGCGCGCATCGGGCGGCCGGTTCCGGTCGATATTCGATTTCTGCGAGCGCGTCAACCTCAGCGCGGTCAACCGGCGCATGATCGAGAGCTTCATCAAAGCGGGGGCGATGGATTCGCTGGAGGGAAATCGAGCTCAGCTCTATGCCGTCATCGATAGCGCGATGGAAAGCGGCCAGCGTTTGCAAAAGGACAGGGAAAGCGGGCAGGGCGGCCTGTTCGGCGACCTCATGGGCGGTTCCGAAGCCCCTCCGGACGCCCCGCTGCCGGAGCTTCCCAACTGGACGCGCCAGGAGAAGCTTGCCGGCGAAAAGGAATTGTTGGGCATCTACGTTACCGGTCATCCACTGGATGATTTTGAGGACAAAGTCTCCGAGTTGGCTACGCACTACACGGACACGCTCGAAGACCTGCCGCGCGGCGCCGAGGTGGCGATATGCGGTATCCTCACCGGCATTCTGAGGCGCCGGAATAAGGATGGCAAGCTATGGGCCTCCATGCAGATCGAAGACCGCAAAGGGGCCGTGGAGGGCATGGCCTTTTCGACGCAATATGAAGGCCTGCTGCCTTGCCTCATAGAAGATAAGCCCATGCTGATTCGCGGGTTAGTGCTACCCGAGGAGGGGGCGCCGCCCAAGATTTCCATTCAGAGCATGGTCACCCTCGAGAACGCCAGCGTGAACCTGCCCTCACTCATTTCCATCCGCGTTCCGGTGCGCGCGGACCAGGCTTCGGGGAAGGCGGCCGAGCTACAGCAGTTGTTTACCAGGAAGCCGGGTGGCGCCGGCGTGCGCCTGCGGCTTGAGAAATCCCGGGACTTTTCCGTTATTCTAGATGTTGCCACGAAGGTTCGGCCGGATAAGGAGTTCAAGGCCGAAGTCGAACGGATTTGCGGGCCGGAGTCGGTGGAAGTGCTCGCCAACTAGATCGCAGTTCACCGAGAACGATGCCAGACGAGCCAGAGCAAACCGCCGAACCCGCGCCTCCACCACAGTCCAACCCCGCCTGGGAGCGCGTCCAGTTGGCGCGCCATCCGAAACGCCCCCACGCTCTCGATTACATCCAAAGAATCTTTACGAATTTTACTGAGCTTCACGGAGACCGCTCGTTTGCCGACGATGCCGCCATCGTCGGGGGACTCGGGCTGCTCTCGGGGCGTGCCGTGATGGTGATCGGGCAGCAAAAGGGCCGCGATACGAAGCAAAAGCTGTTCCGCAATTTCGGCATGCCCAAGCCGGAGGGTTACCGGAAGGCGCTGCGCCTGATGCAGCTTGCCCGGAAGTTCCGGCGCCCCATTGTCACGCTGGTCGATACGCCGGGCGCCTATCCCGGCATTGACGCCGAAGAGCGCGGTCAGGCCGAAGCGATCGCCGTGAACCTCCGCGAAATGGTACGCCTGGATGTTCCTGTGATTACGGTGGTTCTTGGAGAAGGCGGCAGCGGCGGAGCGATTGGAATGGGTGTCGCCAACCGCGTGTACATGCTCGAAAACGCCTATTACAGCGTCATCACGCCGGAGAGTTGCGCCGCCATCATTTACCGGGATTCCGGCCAGGCGCCGCGCGCGGCGGCCGCCCTGCGGCTGACCGCTCAGGATCTGGTGAAGCTGCAACTGGTGGATGGAGTGATTGCGGAGCCCGAGGGAGGCGCGCAAAATGATTACGACGCTTCCGCCGAATCGGTGAAGAAGATGCTCGAACAGGGTTTCGAGGAGCTGAAAGGCCTGTCGCCCGAACAGCTTGTAGAGGAACGCTACTTGAAGTTTCGCCAGATGGGAAATCTGGCTTTCAACGGGGAATAGTGAAGTCAAACCGCAAAATCTGGATACTGGTCGCCATCTTTGTCGCGGCGATGGCGGCTGTGCTGATCCATTCGACTCTCAATCTTGCGCAGTACAAAGCCGAGGTTTGCATTTCTTTCAACGGCCGGACCCAGTGCCGCACCGCCGCGGGAGTCAGCGAGGAGAATGCGCTGCGCGCGGCGGCCACCGATGCCTGCTCGACGCTTGCCAATGGAGTCAGCGAAGTGGTGAATTGCCAGCATTCGCAGCCCGTGAGCATTCGCTGGATCAAGCGCTAGTTCCCGATTCCCGTTTTTGTGACCTGGATTACGCTTTCGGCGGACGCATGAGTGGCGGCGAGTATCTCCGTGTTAGACTATGAGTTCCCCAGAACAAATCGGATCGGTTTTACGTCTACACCTAGCGGGAGATATCGGCTTTGAAGCGTAAATGGAAATTTACCCTGGCGATCGTGTTGGCTCTGGTTGTGGCGGGCGGCATCTTCGCTAGCGTTCGGATTAGCCAGCGGGGCGTCGTAACCGTTCAGACCGGCAAGGTGATTCACGAGGACCTGGCCGCAATCGTCACGGCCTCGGGTGAGATTAAGCCCAAGGATTATCACAATCTTGGCGCGAATGCCATGGGCCCTCTCACGGCGATCTACGTGAAAGAAGGAGATCACGTCAAGCGAGGACAGACGGTGGCGCAGATCGAAGCGGTTCAGCCGAAGGCTGACGTAGAAGCCCAGAAGGCGAACATTCAGAGTTCGCTGTCGGACTCCGCGGCCGCCGAAGCGGCCCTGGCAGCTCAGCAGGATGGAGTCCGGACCGCGCAGGCCACGGTGGAGAAGTCCCAAGCGGAACTGGAGCGCACGAAAGCCAATTTGGATCGCGCTAACGCTCTTCTAAAGGACCGGCTGATTGCGAAGCAGGATTACGACCAAAAAGCAGCGGAATATAGCACGGCGGTTGCCGCCTTGGCCGAATCGACCACCCGCCTGGCGCAGGCGAAAGCGCAGGTTGCACAGTCCCGGCAGCAAATGGAATCCGCGCAGCGCCGCGTAGCTCAGATGCGCGCCAACCTTGCCCGGTTTGAAGACATTCTGGCCAAATTTTCGGTGGTTTCGCCGATTGACGGTGTGGTGACCAACCTTCCGGTCCGCGAAGGAGAAACCGTGGTGCAGGGAGTTCAGAACTCGGCCGCGAGCACCATCATGACGGTTGCCGACATGTCGCTCATTACCGCCGAAGTGAAAGTGGACGAGACCGATATCGTCAATGTCGCGCTCAATCAGACCGCCGATGTTTCGATTGACGCGATTCCAAACAAAACGTTCAAAGGGCATGTGATCGAAATCGGAAACACGGCCATTCTGCGTTCCACCGGGTTAGCGGCGTCGCAAAGCGCGGTTTCGAGCCAGGAAGCCAAGGACTTCAAGGTCGTGGTGGCTTTGGACAATCCCCCGGACGAGGTTCGTCCGGGCCTGTCCTGCACGGCGAAGATCACCACGGCGACCCGGCACAACGCGCTGGCGATTCCGATTCAGGCGCTCACCGTCCGGCAAAAAGGCGACCTCGAGAAGCCCAAGCCCGGCGCTCCGGCAGTCCTCACCCCGGCGGAGCAGAAAGCTCGCAGGGTGGAGGAGCAGGGCGTTTTTGTCGTGAAGGGTGAGCGCGCGGAGTTCCGGAAGGTGGATACTGGAATCACCGGAGCAACCGACATCGAGGTGTTGAGCGGCTTGAAGCCGGATGAACAGATCGTGACCGGAACCTACCAGGTGATCCGCACACTGCGCAACGACACCAAGGTTAAGGTTGACAACAAACCTCCGGTGATCAAGGCGAGCTAGGAAAAACTGCGAGCGACGATGGCCACAGCGACCCAGGAACTGATTGACCGCGGCGAACAACTGAAGCGTGAGGGAATCGTCATCCGCACGTACGATCTTTGGAAGACGTACGTCATGGGTGACCAGGAGATTCACGCCGTCTCGGGCGTCGACATCCAGATTCGCCGTGGTGAGTACGTGGCGATCATGGGGCCGTCAGGGTCGGGTAAATCGACCTTGATGAACCTGATCGGCTGCCTCGATACGCCCACCAAGGGGCACTATTATCTCAACGGCAAACTGGCGAGTGAAATGGTGGACGACGAGCTTGCCCGCATCCGCAACAAGGAAATTGGGTTCGTTTTTCAGACGTTCAATCTGCTTTCCCGCGCCAGTGCGCTCCACAACGTCGAGCTTCCGCTCATCTACGCCGGAATTCCGGCCGAAGTCCGGCTGGAAAAGTCGAAAGCCGCGCTGCGCGCGGTGGATCTGGAACAACGCATGTTCCACAAGCCGAACGAACTTTCCGGCGGACAACGCCAGCGCGTAGCGATCGCGCGCGCCCTGGTGAACTCCCCCTCCATCCTTCTGGCGGATGAACCGACCGGCGCCCTCGATTCGGCCACCGGTAACGAAATCATGGCGTTGTTCGAGCGGCTGTACCAGCAGGGCAACACCATCGTGCTGGTCACCCACGAGCACGACATCGCCCTTCACGCCCATCGCGTCATCCACATCCGCGACGGCAAAGTCGAAAAAGACGAAGCGATCAAGTAAACCCGCTACGGCTCGCCGGACACCTTCACCAGCAGCTTTCCGGTATTTTGTCCGCTGAAGAGTTTCAACAGCGCTTCCGGTGCGTTCTCGATTCCTTCGACCATCTCCGTCCGGTAGCGGAGTTTCCCCTCGGCATACCAGGTGACAAGGTCCCGCACGGCCGGCGCGGCGTTCGCCAGATGATCCAGAATGATAAAGCCCTGCATCCGGGCGCGGCGAATGATGAGCATGGCCAGATTGGACGGTCCCGGAGACGGCCGCGTGGAGTTGTATTGCGAGATCATGCCGCAAAGCGGGATGCGGGCGTGGTTGTTGATGAGAGGGAGAACGGCATCAAGAATAGGGCCTCCGACGTTATCGAAATAGATGTCGATTCCTTGCGGGCAGTGTTTGCGCAGGCTTTCGAAGACGTTCTCATTCCGGTAGTCGATGGCCGCATCGAAGCGCAGGTCATCCCGGATCCAGGCGCATTTCTTTTCTCCCCCGGCGATGCCCACCACGCGGCACCCCTTCAGCTTTCCAATCTGACCCACAAGCGACCCTACAGCGCCCGCGGCGGCCGAGACCACCAGGGTCTCTCCTTGCTTGGGTTCCCCAATTTCCAACAGCCCGTAGTGGGCTGTCAGGCCGATGTGCCCCAAAAGAGCGAAGTGGGCCTCGAGCGGAACCGGCGCGGGCGGAAGCTTGGAATAACCCGTGCCGTCCGATAGTGCGTAGGTTTGCCAGCCGGGGAGCCCCTGCACGAGGTCGCCGGCCGAGAACCCGGGGTGGCGCGATTCTTCCACGATACCGATCCCAATGCCGCGCATAACCTCGCCCAGAGGGATGGCGGGTAAATACGTGTCGGCGGCGTTCATCCAAGCGCGGTTCGTGGGATCGAGCGACAGGTAAATAGTGCGGAGAAGGAATTCGCCGTCCCGGGGCTCGGGCACTGCTTGTTCCCGCCAGGCGAAATTTTCAACCTTCACCTCGCCATCGGGCCGCGAAGCCAGTAGCCACTGCCGGTTCGTTCTGGTCATGATGGGACGAATTCTACCACTCGATAAAAGAGAGAAGGTATGCTAACGCGGCGGTTGAGGCTTCCGGCGTGCCCGCGAGTTCCCGAATAACCGTGGAAACCGCAGCACGCGGGCACGATTTCGTTCTTCTTCGAGATGGCGCGCGCGGGCGCGCAGGAGGTCCTTCAGAGTAATCACTCCGGTCAGCTTGCCGGCGGCCACCACCAGCAGGCGTGTCAGACCCGTCTCCGCCATGCGGTATACCACCACGCGCAGTGGATCGTCGGGAAACACGCACGGCTGCTCCTCGGGCGATTGAAACCGCTGCTGGTCTTCGGTGTCCGGAGGCCCCATCACCTCATGCACGAAGAGAAGTTCCAGCGGATCCACCGAGTATTCCCGGCTGAGATGATATCCGCGCCGGGCGATCTTTTCCGTGAGGATGGAGCGTTTGAGAGTAAGGACAGTGAAGCCGTGCGCGAGCAAGCAGGCGATCAACAGTGGAAGAAGAGCATTGACGTCGTGCGTCAGCTCCAGCGCGAAGATCATCCCGGTGAAAGGCGAGCGCATGGTGCCGCCGAGGATTGCGCCCATGCTGATGAGCTCCCAGAAACCAAGTCCTTCGTACGGCAGGAACATGGATTCAATGCCGCCGAGCGCTCCACCCATCATCAGTAGCGGCGCCAGGACTCCACCCGACGTGCCGGAGCCGAGCGAGATGGCCCACATCGCCGATTTCACCAGCAGCACCCCCGCGATCATGCCATGTCCCACATCCCCGCGAAGAATGCTGCCGATGGTATCGTATCCGACGCCTAGCGCCTGGGGGAAAATCAACCCGCCGGCTCCGATTACCAGGCCGCCAATGGCCGGCCACCACATCCAGTGGATGGGAAGCTTTTGAAACACGTCCTCGGAGGCATACACGGCGAGAGTCAGCAGCGCGGAGAGTGCGCCCGCGAGAATACCCACAACGCCGCACCCGACCAGGCTCTCGGGTCCGATGAGGGCGGGATGGAGAGGCACCGGGAAGAGCGGCCCCGCGCCAAGGACGAAATAGCGCGCCGCCCCCGCGGTGGCGCTGGCAAGCCCGACCGGGATGAGGCTGCGCGGCTTCCATTCAAAAAGAAGTAACTCCACGGCTAGCAGGGTGGCGGAAATGGGGGAGGCAAACGTCGCCGCCATCCCCGCCGCGGCGCCCGCGACCAGCAGGGTCTTACGCTCGGCGGCGGTGAGATGAAGGAATTGCGCGATCAGCGATCCGAACGCTCCGCCGGTCATAATGATAGGACCTTCGGCTCCGAACGGTCCGCCGGTTCCGATTGCGATGGCGGAAGACAGCGGCTTAAGAATCGCAAGCCTTGGCTCCACCCGGCTGCCATTCATGAGGATCGACTCGATCGCCTCGGGAATGCCGTGTCCGCGAATGCGCTCCGAGCCGTATCTGGCCATGAGTCCGACGACCAGTCCGCCGAGGATGGGCGGCGCGAGCAGCCAAAGCCCAAGATGATTCTGCGCCGGAGAGCTGAGGGCGGTGCTCCAGCGGTGATAGAAGGAAAGATTCGTTACCAGGCCAATGAGCCGCAAAAGCGCCCAGGCAACGTAGGTGCCGACGATACCGATGACGATGGCCAGTCCCGAGATAGGCAGGACACGGGCTGTAGTGGTGAAGTCGCCGAGTTCCTCGTACTTCTTTTGCCTGGTCACCGACGCCGCCATCCTCGACGGCCGACTAGTTGGCTATTCCCTCAGATTGGTTACCTTCCCATCGTCATTCGCCGGGAACCCGTTCTTGGATTCCGGCGCGTCTTCTTCGGACCGCCCGAAAAAGAATGGAATGTGCAGTACCCGGCTGCGGTCGCGTTCTTCTTCGAGATGCCGCGTGCGGGCTCGCAAAAGGTCTTGCAGGGTTAGCGTCCCCACGAGACTCGATGCATCGCCGCGCTCCACCACGGGGAGGCGCGTTAAACCATTCTCGGCCATGCGGTAGACAACCACGCGGAGCGGCTCGTCCGGATATGCGGTGACGGCGCCCGGCTGGTCGAGAAGAGCGAGCATATCGTCCTCCATATTGAAATCGGAGTTCATCACTTCGTGCACGAATAGAAGCTCCAGCGGGTCTACTTCATATTCGGCGCTCAGATGATAGCCGCGGCGGGCGATTTTTTCGGTGAGAATCGACCGTTTTAACACCAGAACGCTGAAGCCGTAGGAAACCACCGTGGCCACCACCAGAGGCAATAGGGAGTTCCAGTCGTGAGTCAGCTCGGCCGCGAACAGAATGGCCGTCAGTGGCGCGCGCATCGTGCCTCCCAGCATCGCGCCCATACTGATCAGAGGCCAGAAGCCCAGGCCCGCCGTGGGCAGAAACATGGTTTCCAGTCCTCCCAGCGCGCAGCCCATCATCAGCAGGGGAGCCAGGACGCCTCCGGAGGTGCCGGAGCCGAGCGCCGTGGCCCAGATGATCGACTTCACCAGCAGCACGCCGATGATCGCCGTCCGGGTAAAGTCGCCTTGTAGAAAAGAGCCGATCACATCGTAGCCCACGCCCAGCGCCGGCGGGAAGATCAGACCGCCGATTCCCACGACGACGCCGCCGATGGCGGGCCACCACATCCAGTGCACGCGCGTGTGGTGAAACAGGTCTTCCGCCGCGTACACCGCCTGGGTTACGGCGACCGAAAGAACGCCTGCCAGCAGACCGGCCGCGAGGCAGCCCAGCAGGATTTCCGGGCCAAGAAGGATGGGGTGCGAGGTGACCGGGAATACCGGGCCAATTCCAAGAACATAACGCCGGGCCGCGCCGGCGGTGACGCTGGCGAGCGCTACGGGAATGAGGCTGCGGGGCTTCCATTCGAATAGAAGCAACTCCACCGCCAGCAGGATGGCGGCGAGAGGAGCCGCGAAGGTGGCCGCCATGCCCGCGGCCGCGCCGGCTACCATCAGCGTCTTCCGTTCGTTGCTGGTTAAGTGGAAGAGCTGGGCGATCATCGAGCCGACGGTGCCGCCGGTCATAATAATCGGCCCTTCCGCGCCGAACGGGCCGCCCGAACCAATTGCGATGGCCGAGGAGACTGGTTTCAGCACGGCGAGTCGCGGTTGCACCCGGCTGCCGTTCATTAGGATCGACTCGATCGCCTCGGGGATTCCATGCCCGCGAATGCGGTCCGAGCCGTAGCGCGCCATATACCCGACGATCAACCCGCCCACCACGGGCACCAGGATCGCCCACGCCTCCAGATGATTCCCCGCGGGCGATACGAGACTCGTTCCCCAACGGCCGTAATAGAACAGGTTGGTGAAGATTCCGATGAGCCGCATCAGCGCCCAGGCGAGATAGGTGCTCGCGACGCCGATGACAAGCGCCAGCAGACATAGGGGGATCACCCGGGTTGTCATGGTGAAGTCACCCAGCGTCTTGTTGGTGAATTCTCTGGCCTTCTTCACGCGGCGTTCTCCCTCCGTGTGCGCCCGCGGCGCGATACGGAACGAAGAGTGGACGCGAGCTTCGGGCCGAGAGTTTCGAGTTCTTCCCGGTGAGCTTCCGTGAGTTTTCGCAGGACCGCAGAGCCGGAGCGCGTCAAGGAAACGATGACCTCGCGGTGATCGGAATCCCCGTGCTGGCGCTTCACCAGACCGTGGTCCGCCAGCCGGTTAATCAGCTCCACGGCGCTGTGATGCCGAATGAGAAGCCGCCCGGCAAGCTCCGAGACCGTCGTCTTGTGTCCTGCCGGAATTCCGCGAATCGCCAGCAAAAGCTGGTGTTGGCGCGGTTCAACTCCGTGGAGCCGGGCCTGATCTTCGCTGAAGCGAAGGAAGCGCCGGATTTGAAAACGAAACTCGGATAACGCGCGGTAGTCGGCCAGAGTAAAATCGGAAGCTTGGTCCTCACGCACAATTATATCGTATCACGATATAAATCCCGGCCGGCGTCCGCTGTTGCACCGCAGTTCATTAGGATTTCTTCATGCGGGAGCGGGGCGAGCGCCCGCTCCCGGGAAGGCCAGGCGCGGCTACCGGCGCCAGTGGCCGTGATAGTAGCGGCCTCGATAGTAACGCGGCGCGACCCAGCGCGCCCGCGGATAAGGCCGGACCGCCCAATAGCCAGGCCGCCAGGCGTAGCGCGGACCGTTGGGGTACCAATATCCGGCCACCCAGATGTAATTTGGCCCCGGTGCGGGTGGAACATACGCTACCACTCGCGGTGGCGGAGGCGGAGGAAAGCCGATTCCAACTCCGACGAAGACCCGTGGCCCCGCGAACACCGAACCTCCGGCAAGCAAAACAAGAGCGAGCAATTTGGTTTTCATTTTCTTCTCCTTCCATAAGCAGCGCCGCCTTGGAAGGCGGCTCTCGCCATCTACCGATACATTTCGTTTGCCAATTACAAGTGATTGAGAATGCGAGGCTGGCCATGGTGAGCTGGTGTTTCTCCACCACCGCCATGGCTGTTTCCGGGCGAGTCGAAGTCAGCGCTTCGCCCAATATTCGCCGCGAGCCTGAACCGCCAGGCCTTTGCGATCGGTGATCAATTGCAGCTTGCGGAATTCCGAAACGCGGACCGGAACATCGGAAACATACCCGATACTGTACTGGCTCCGGATTTCCTCCTCGATCTGGGAGAAGATCTGATCGATCGAGCGCTTCTTGGAAACTTCGAAGAAGCCCCCGCCGGTTTCCCGCGACATCCGCATCAGGATTTTTCTGCCGTCGATCCCGCCGCCCATGTAAAATCCGCTATCGGAGAAATATATGGAATAGATCAGCGTGTCGGCGCGCTGGGCGGCGTGAATCGCGTCATCGAGCGTGGCCTCACTGCCGTTCTCTCCACCGTCCGTCAGGAGAATCAGAGCTTTGCGGCCGCCCTGTTTCGACATTACTTCCTCGGAGGATTTCGTCACCGCGTCATAGAGAAGGGTTCCGCCTCCGGACTGCATGCGCAGTTCCTGGCGGCTGGGCGTATCGACATAATCGAGCGCCTCGTCCAGCCGGCTGCGCGAGGAGGTAAGTTCCTGACGAGTCTGGACCACCATGTCGAACTGCATCAGGAAGACGTGATCCTTTTCCTCGCGCAGCACTTCGTCGAGAAAACGGAGGCTCGCGCCGCGCTCAGCCGCGAGCACGCGCTGCTGGCTCATGCTGGTGTCCACCAGCAGTCCGATGGTGAGCGGAAGATCGGTCTCCCGGGCAAAGTACCGGATCGACTGCGGACGGCCGTTCTCGAGGATGGTGAAATCGCTCTTGTCGAGGTCGCGGACGATCGCGCCCTCCTTGGTTCTCACCGAGGCGATTACGTTGACGACCTTGATGCCGGCGGAAAATGTCACGCCGTCCGGTTCCTGGGCCCGGGCGCGCGCTCCGGCCGCCAGAGCCACGGCGGAGAGAAGAAAGTCGCGGCGTCGAAGAGGGGAAAGCGGCGTACCCATCCTTGTGCATGATGCGCGCTCCACGCGTTCCGTTGCATCGCGGTTTGGGCAGTGCCGGTCTCGCCGCCATTCGGGCAGGTCAGGCCGTTTTGCGGGTTGGGCTTTCTTTTTTCAGTTCTGTAATAATGACCTCTAGGAGCTTGTTGGAGGGCGCTGGGACGGCCTGATCCGTTCGCCGGACATACCCAACCGACTCCTGGAAAACAGTCCCATGGATGAGCTAATCAAAAAGCTGGAAGCCGAGATCGCGGCGTTGGACTACGAACTGCGCAACGAGCTTCCGAAGGAGATTTTGCGGGCGCGCGCGCTGGGCGACCTGAGCGAAAACGCCGAATATCACGCGGCGAAGGAGCGCCAGGGACTGGTGAATGCGCGGCTGGGACAGTTGCGGACCCGGCTTCGCGAGTTGTCCATGGTGGACATGTCGCGAATTCCGCGTGACCGTGTGGGATTGGGCTCAAGCGTGGTGGTGCTGGACACCGTCAAGGACGAAGAGATCACCTACCGGCTCGTGACCAGTGAGGATGCCGATGTCGCCAAGGGCCTGATCTCCACCAGTTCTCCCATCGGGCGCGGGCTGCTGGGCAAGAAGGTCGGCGATACGGTGATCATCCAGATACCGGGCGGGAAGCGTGAGATGGAGATCCTGCAATTGACGACCATCCACAACGCCGGTTGAGACGCGTTTCGAAGAAAGCGGCAAGGCTATGACATTTACAGGTGGGATCGGCAAAGGGGCGAACACAATCATTCGCGCCATTGTCCGGGGTTTGGCCCTGTCCAAGATTCACCCGAACGTTCTCACCTTCCTGGGCCTGGTGATCAATGGCGCCGCGGCGGTTCTGCTCGCCGCCGGAATGTTCCGCACCGCCGGCTATGTGATTATCGGCGCCGGCCTGTTTGACATGGTGGACGGCCGCGTCGCCCGGGAGACCAACCAGGTGACGCGGTTCGGAGGATTCTTTGATTCCGTTCTCGACCGCTATTCGGATCTCGCGCTGCTCATGGGTTTGCTCGTGTACTACGGTTCCATCAATCGCTCGTTCTACGTTGTGCTGACCGCAATCGTGATGACCGGCGCGGTGATGGTCAGCTATACACGCGCCCGCGCGGAGAACACCATTCCGAAGTGCAAGGTGGGCTTCATGGAGCGTCCGGAGCGCGTGGTGCTGTTGATCATCGGCGCGCTGTTCGACCGGATGGCGCCGGTGCTTTGGGTGATTGCGGTTCTTTCCAACATCACGGTGATCCACCGGATGGCCTTTACATGGCAGGAAACGAAGAGACTGGAAGAAGCCCAACTGCGCGGCGCGCGCGCCGAAAAGAGCATATCGCAGTAGCGTGAGGGCCTCGCGAAAATACTCCGCACGAAAAAAGCCCCGGCCGGAGCCGGGGCTTTGCATGAACCCTAAGAAAGAACCACCGCCCCTAGCGGGGCGTCGTGCTACTTCTTCTTTTTCGGAGCAGCCTTCTTGGCGGCTTTCTTCGCGGGCTTCTTAGCTGCGTTCTTCATCGATTGATTCTCCCTAACATCAAATTTGCGACCATAAAGATCGCAGTGTGATTCATATATAAGGTTGTTTCGATCCAAAGTCAAGAAAAAAATGCAATCCCCCCTTCCGCCGCGCCAAGAACATTCTGTGCGGTATTTGTTTTTTGAGTCCGGCGCCCATTTTTTAGCTGTTATGTTCTTGCCGCCGGGCACGCGTCCGCGATAGCATCGCGGTTAAGGAGAGCACGGGAATGCCGACGCGCCGCGCATTCATCTCGACGTTTTCCGCTGGAATCATCGGCCTCGCAATGGGCTCCGCGGGATGCCGGAAGAAACGTACGAGCGCGGCTTCGTCTCTTCCACCAGCGCCGCGGCGCGGCCGCATGACTCCCGAAGCCGCCCGGGAGGCGCTCAAGGCGGCGGACGGCGAAACCGGAATCGCAAGCTGGTACGGGAAACCCTACGATGGGCGGCCCGCCGCGAACGGCGAGATCTACGACATGGAGAAGCTCACCGCCGCCCATCGCACGCTTCCGTTCGGAACGTGGGTGAGGGTCACCAATCTCTCGAACGGGAAGAGTGTCGATGTTCGCATCACGGATCGCGGCCCGTTCATCAACGGACGGATCATCGATCTCTCGAAAGCCGGAGCGCGGGCCATCGACATGATCGGACCCGGCACCGCGCAGGTGAGACTCCACGTCGTGCAGGCGCCCGCGGATACCGCGGCGGCTGGTCTATTCGCTGTACAGGTGGGAGCATTCCAGGACCGCGCCCGCGCGGAAGATCTCCGCGCTTCCCTTGCATCCGATTTCAATCCGGTCCGCGTGGTGGAACGCCGCGCCGCGCCGGTGTTCTGGCGGGTGCTGGTGGGAGAAGCGCATACGCTCGAAGAAGCCAATACGCTGGCGGCTCAAGTCCAAAGCCGCGGCGGCCAGGCCTTCGTGGTGAGCCTCGAAGGTGTATCGCTGACTGCGGCCGGCGGGGCCGACGCGTCCTCGCCGCATTAATTCCCGCGAGTTTTTCCGGTGGGAACGCACTAGGTTTTTGTCCCCATGGGAGCACAAGCGGCGCAGTGCGCGCAGGTCTTGATCGGGCAATCGAGCGCGGTCCGGCAGATTGCGCGGCAGGCCGTCCGTCTCGGCAAATGCCGCTGGCCGGTCCTGCTGCTGGGGGAAACCGGCACCGGGAAGGAGGTGGTTGCGCGCGCCATTCACAACGCCTCCGTCTCCGGCATTTATCCCCCGGGACCTTTCGTTCCTATAGATTGCTCATCGCTGGTTGGTCCACTGATGGAGAGCGAACTCTTCGGGCACTCCAAGGGATCGTTCACCGGCGCCGTTACGCAAAAAATCGGACTGATCGAAGCGGCCAATGGCGGAACGGCATTTTTCGATGAGATTGGCGAGCTTCCCCTGGAGATGCAGGCTAAGCTTCTGCGAGTCCTTCAGGAAAAGGAGTTCCGTCCGGTAGGCGCGCTATCCGCCCGCCGTTCCGATTTCCGCGTCATCGCCGCCACCAACCGCGATCTCGCGCGAGAGGTGCAGCTCGGAAACTTCCGGCGCGACTTGTATTACCGTCTTAATGTCGCGCGCGTTCGGCTCCCTCCTTTGCGGAGCCGTAAGGAAGATATTCCCTTGCTGATCGAGCATTTCCTGGAGCGCAGTCACTCGAACCTCAAACTGGCGCGCGACACCCTCGAACTGATGATGTCCTACAACTGGCCCGGCAACGTCCGAGAGTTGGAAAACTGCATCTACCGTCTACTGGCAACCGAGTGCGGCCCCGCGGTCGCGATTTCCGAGCTGCCGACCGAGCTGCAGAACCATCGTGCGCAGCATGCGTTTGAGAACGGGGGATCGTCCGCGCCCGCGAGCGAAGGCAGTCCGGCGGAGGCGCGGCCCGTCATTCCCCTGAATGAACTGGAGCGCCGCGCCATCATCGACGCGCTCGAATACACCAAGGGAGACCGGGGCGTCGCGGCGCAACTGCTCGGCATCGGGCGCACCACTCTGTACCGCAAACTCAAGGAATATCGCCTCGACCAGGACAAACCCGCTATGCTGGCGGATTGAGAATCGCGCTCGACTCAACCTATAGCCTGGGCGGCAACCTATCTGGAGTAGGCGTCTATTCGCGAGCGATCCTGCACGGGCTGCCTGCCCTCCATCCCGAAGCGCGTTATTTTTTCTGCTACCGCCCCCACCGTTTCTTCCGTTCGTTCCGGGAAACCCTGCCGCCGGGATGTTCGAGACGACTGATGCTCCCGGGTTCCATCGGCGCCCGCGCCGGCGTCTTTCACGGACTCAATCAACGGATGGACAGGCGGGGAGCGCGGCGAACCGTGTCCACATTTCACGACGTATTCGTTCTCACGTCGGAGTACTCCACTCCGGATTTCCGGGAGCGCTTTGCGGCGCTCGCCCGGTCGGCCGCGGAGCGCTCGGATCTGATCATCGCCGTTTCAGCTTTCACCGCGGGACAGGTGAGCGGCCTGCTCGGCGTCGAACGTTCGCGCTTGCGGGTGATCCATCATGGAGTGTATCCGCCGCCCGCGCCACCCGGCTCTCCGCGCGAGAACCTGATCCTGTTCACCGGCGCCCTTCAGGCCCGCAAGAACATCGTCCGGCTGGTGGAAGCATTCGAGAAGACGGCGCCCGGCTGGCGGCTCGTGCTGGCGGGTTCTCTCGGGTACGGGGCCGAGGAAATTCTTGCCCGGATTGAATCCAGCCCCCGAAGGCGCGAGATCGATCTCGCCGGCTACGTCTCGCGCGAGGTTTTGCACTCCCTTTACGCGCGGGCGTCCGTCTTCGCATTCCCGTCGCTGGACGAAGGCTTCGGGATGCCGGTACTGGAGGCGATGGCTTGGGGCGTGCCAGTGTTGACGTCGAACCGCTCCGCACTGCCTGAGGTGGCCGGCGACGCGGCCCTGCTTGTCGATCCGCTCGACTCGGATTCCATTGCCAGGGGGCTGCAAGAACTGACGGGGAACGCGGCGCTGCGGAGCGAACTTATTTTGAAGGGACGGGAGCGCTCCAGGAAGTTCTCCTGGGAGGCGGCGGTAGAAAAGACCTGGGCGGTCTATCGCGAACTGATGTAAGCGCCTTTATTTCGATTCTTTGTCCGGTTGCGGCTCTTCGTCGATGGCTATCCGCAGAGCACGAAGAAATTTCTGATCCTGAGAGGTCAGTTTAATCTTGCCGGCCGATTCGAACTTGCGTCTCCGCACGGGTTCTTTTTCCGCCGGGGCAGCCTCGGGCTCATCTTCGGCGTTTTCCTCGCGCTTATTGAAGCCAATGGTGGCTTCGAGCACCAGAAACACGTCGTACCCAGCTTTTTTGATCTCTCCAATGGCGCCGGCGATTCGATCGGAGTCGGAAAGAGATTCATTGATCGCATTTCCCAACTCCTGCATCAGGTCTTTGAGTCGTTCTTCCAAAGTTTTCCTCTTTCTGCGCGCCTTCCCGAGGGCGAGACCCCGTTTAACTACTGGATGTGGTTCTGTCTTGGGGAGTTTCAGATTTCTACCCCAGCGCTCCTTTAGGTTGCGACCTAGACCCCAGCCAACAGCCGTTTCACCTATGCTTACCGACTAGCGTACACCATCTTCGATACACTGTGAGGGACGAAGCGTATTTTCAACGATGATCTCGAATATTGGTCACAAGTCGCGTCAATTCATTCACCACGTGGTACCTGGAGTCATCCGTCCCCTGCGAGTTCTTTGGAACGAGGTCATCGGCTTCATATTCCTTGTGCTGGCCGGGACCATAATTGTTTCAACCATTCGCCGGGCCGGCGACGATCCTAACGGATTTTGGGTGATGGTCTTCGGGATCGGGTTCGGTTTGGCGATGGCCGGCTTCGGATTGTCGTCCTTCCTGCGGGCGCGCAAAATTTCCCGCTCGTGATGGCCGAGACGCCGGGCGCTTTTCCGTACACGCGCGGCATCGATCCGGAAATGTACCGCGGGCGCCTCTGGACCATAGGCCACGACGCCAGCCGCGGGTCGCCCGAGGAAAGCAATCGCAGCTTCCGGCGCCTCCTCAGCCAGGGAATCACCGGCTTGCCGGCCGCCTTCGACCTGCCAACCCAGATGGGTATGGATCCCGACCATCCGCTCGCCGCCGGCGAAGTGGGCCGGGTTGGCGTTTCCGTCTGCTCCCTGGCGGACATGGACCGCCTGTTCGAAGGCATTCGTCTGGATGGCATCGCCACTTCGATTAGGGTCGATTTCACCGCCGCTATTCTCCTCAGTCTCTACGTGCTGGTGGCGCGCCGGCAGGGAGTCGACATTCGCAGGCTTTCGGGAACGGTGCAGAACGACATCCTGAAGGAATACATCCTTCGTGGGACCTGTATTTATCCGCCGCGGCCGGCGATGCGCCTCGTCACAGACTTGATGGCCTGGGCCGGGCAGGAACTTCCCCGATGGAACACGATCTCCATCAGCGGCTATCACCTCCGGGAGGCTGGCTCGACCGCGGTACAGGAAGTCGCGTTCGCCCTGGCGAACGCGATCGCCTATATCGAAGCGGCGATTGCGGCCGGATTGGATGTCGACGCATTCGCTCCGCGGTTATCGTTCTACCTGAGCGCCCACAGCGATTTCCTCGAAGAGATCGCCAAATTTCGCGCCGCGCGCCGGCTGTACGCAAAAATCATGCGGGATCGCTTCCAGGCGCGCGATCCGAAGTCGTGGATGCTGCGATTCCACGCTCGAACGGCGGCTTCCACGCTGACCGCGCAGCAGCCGGACGTGAACGTGGTGCGCGTGTCGATGCAGGCGCTCTCCGCCGTGCTGGGCGGGGCGCAGTCGATTCAGGCGAATAGCCGGGACGAAGCGATATCCCCGTCCTCCAGCGAATCCGCGCGCCTGGCGCTCCGCACGCAGCAGATCATCGCCTATGAAACCGGAGTCGCGAATGTCGCCGACCCGTGCGGCGGCAGCGAGGCGATCGAGAACCTCACGGACGAGATCGAACGCGGCGCCCGGGAATACATCGAAATGATTGAAGCCCTCGGCGGGACCCTGACGGCGATTGAGAGCGGGTTCATCCAGCGCGAAATTCAGGACGCGGCGCATGATCGCCGGCAGGAGATTCAAAGGGCCGAGCGAATCGTCGTGGGCGTAAACCGCTTCCGTTTGGAGAACGAAGATCCGCCCCGGGCTCCCGGGATCGATCCCGGGCTCGAACGGCAGCAGTTGGAGCGGCTTCGGGAAGTGCGCGCTTCTCGTGATGCCGCCCGGGTGGAGGTAGAGATTGCGTCTCTTCAGGCCGCGGCGCGTTCCACCGAAAACCTGATGCCGCATATTCTGCGCTGTTCGGAACTCTACGCCACGGTGGGAGAGATATCCGGCTCCTTGCGCGGCGTCTTCGGCCAGTCTCACCAGCCCTGATCCGATCCGATATATTGTCGATATATGAATACCCGGCGTGACTTCTTCGGCTGGACGCGGAATCTCTTGGCCGCGGGTGGCTTGGCGGGTCCGGCGTTCGCCGCTCCGGCGGGAAAGGCGGGACACGCTGCCGTGGAGGGCGAGGACTACTACGCCAAGCTGGGTGTGCCACGGATCATCAACGCCGCGGGCACGTATACGGTACTGACGGCGTCCACCATGCCCCCGTCCGTCCGGACCGCCGTCGATCGCGCCGCCAGACATCCGGTGCGGCTGCTTGATTTGCAGACGAAAGCCGGCGAATATCTCGCTCGCCGCCTTCAATGCCAGGGGGCGATGGTCACGGCCGGGGCGGCTTCGGCACTCACTCTGGGCACCGCGGCGTGCATCACGATTGCCAACGGAAAAGACGCTGTGGACGCCATGCCGGGCATCTCGTCGCTGAAAAATGAAGTGATCGTTCAGAAGGCGCACCGCTATGGATACGACCATGCGATGCGTAATTGTGGGATCCGCATCGTGGAAGTGGAGACGCCCTCGGAATACGAGAGTGCATTCACCGACCGGACGGTGATGACCAATTTCTTCAACGCCGCGGAGGGAGGCCAGATCGGGAGGGAAGATTGGATCCGCGTTGCCCACGCCCATGGCGTCCCCTGTTTCAACGATGCCGCCGCTGACGTGCCGCCCATTTCCAATCTTTGGAACTACACCAAGATGGGCTTCGATCTTGTGGCGTTCTCCGGGGGTAAGGGTATGCGCGGGCCTCAGAATGCGGGGCTTCTGCTTGGCCGGAAGGACCTCATCGAAGCCGCCGCCAGAAGCAACAACCCCTACGACGATACCGTAGGCCGCGGCATGAAGGTGGCGAAGGAGCAGATCATCGGCATGGTTGCGGCCGTCGATTGGTTTCTCGAGCAGGGCGACGAGAAGATGCAGGCCGAATTTCAACGGCGCGCGGACCGCATCGCCCGAATCGTTAAAGATATACCGTCCGTCACTTCGGATGTGTTCGTGCCGCCGGTTGCCAACCACGTCCCCCATCTGCTGATTCGCTACGATCAGCAGCGGGTGAAGATCGCGCCGAAGGAAGTCGCCGAGGAACTGCGCCAGGGCACTCCGAGCATTGAACTGAATCCCGCCACCGGAAGTTCACACGCGAGTTCCGGGCTTCCGACCGACGGCAATACGATCGTGGTCGGCGTATGGATGCTGGAGCCGGGGGAAGATCTGATTGTGGCCCGGCGACTCCACGAAGTCCTGAAGAGAGCCTCCAACGCCTAGCGCTTCCGAACAAAAGATCAAGACCGGGCTCGTCGGCTACGGGCTTAGCGGGTCGGTGTTTCATGCTCCCCTCATTTGTTCGGAAGCGAGGATGGCGCTGTCGGCCGTGGTCACCAGCCGGCGCGCAAAACTCGCGCAGGACCTGCCCGGCGTGGGCGCGGTAAATACCATTAACGAATTGCTCTCCGATCCGGAGGTGCGGCTGGTGGTGGTGGCCTCTCCGACAAACCTGCATTTTGAGCACGCCCGCGCTGCCCTCGAAGCCGGGAAACATGTGGTTGTGGATAAGCCCTTCGTGGTGACCTCGGATGAAGCCGGACAGTTGATGGCGCTGGCCGCCGCGCGGGGGCGAGTCCTCACGGTATTTCAAAATCGCCGCTGGGACAACGATTTTCGAACGGTCCGGCATTGCATGGATCAGGGATGGCTCGGGACCGTCTACGAATACGAAGCGCACTATGACCGGTTCCGGCCGGCCATCAAGCCGGGTTGGCGGGAAGAGAACCTCCCGGGGTCGGGCCTTCTCTACGATCTGGGATCGCATCTCATCGATCAGGCGCTGGTGCTGTTCGGAATGCCGGAAGCCGTTTCGGCGGATGTCTTCCCGCAGCGCGAGTTCGTGGTGGCTGCCGACTACTTTCACCTGAGTTTGCATTACCGGCGAATGCGCGCCATCCTGCACGCGGCGAATCTGGTGTGTGCGCCCGGTCCGCATTTCGCCGTGCACGGAGATGCCGGAAGCTTTTTGAAATATGGCATGGACCCGCAGGAGGAAGCTCTAAAAGCGGGCCGGCGCCCCGGAGGCGAGGCCTGGGGCAGAGACGAGCCTTCCGAATATGGATGGCTGGCACGCGCGAGCGGAGAGCGCCGGAGGGTCGAAACACTCCCCGGCGCTTATCAGAGCTTTTATCAGGAAGTCGCCGCTTCGATTGTGGACGGCGGGCCCCCACCCGTCGCGGCGGAGGAGGCGCGGAATGGCCTCCGGATCATTGAAATGTCGCTGAAAAGCATGCGCGAGCGGCGCGTAGTGGCAGCCGGTGAGGCCGAATAGACGCCTGAATTTCAGGATCTGTTTCAATTCCTTTTTGGGAGGGGGATGCGCGCGCCCGCTATTTTGGATATCGTTATTAATATCACTCTCAATATTGGAGGAGATCTTCCATGAAATCTAAACTTCTGGCAGGGCTGGCGGCTACCGCCCTTTGCCTAACTTTCACCGCGTGCCACAAACAGGTGGCGGCTAAAGCGCCCAGCGCCCCGGCCCCGAGCGTGGCACCAAGCCAACCGGCCGCTTCCACCCCCTCCCGGGAACAAGCGCCCGCGCAAGTTGCGTCGAATGAACATTCCCGCCTTCCGGACGCCGCTACCCGGGCTCGAATCCAGGACCTGCTGAACAGAATCCAGGATGCCTATTTCGACTATGATCAGCACACGATCCGGCCCGATGCGCAGGCGACCCTGCAAAAGGACGGGAAGGACTTGGGCGACATTCTCCGGCAGTATCCGGATTTCAAGCTTACGGTCGAAGGCTACTGTGACGAGCGCGGCTCGGATGAGTACAACATCGCCCTTGGTGATGCCCGCGCCAAGCAAACCAAGGATTATCTTGCAAACATCGGCGTTCCGGGCGATCAGTTGCGCACGGTTAGCTTCGGGCGCGAACGGCCGGTCTGCACGGACCACGACGAAGCTTGCTGGCAGAAAAACCGCCGGGCGCACATTACCCAGGCTCAATAAAGGAGACGATAGGCCATGTGCCGGGGTATCGTGTATTTCGTAATTGCTTGTTCGTTGGCGGTTGGCGCATTCGCACAGGATTCGACCGATGCATCTTATTCCGGTACCTGGCTGCTTCAAAACAACAGCGGCACCAAGTTAATTTTGGAGCAGCACGAGGATCAGATTCGCGTGCGGGAAGTTAACTCCTCCGGTACCTTGGTGGATTACACCTGCAACACCCTCGGCAAGGAATGCGAGATCAAGGACGACGGCCATAAGGCAAAGGTATCCTTGTGGTTCAACGGGAATGATCTCATCGAGCTGGAGACGCGCGGATCGGTTGTCGTGAAACGGAAGTTCCAAATCCGAAAGAGCGGAAAAGAAATGGAAGTGGAGACGATTCCCATCGCTCCCGCCGGCAAGTCCGAAACCGTCGCATTTTCGCTTGCATCGGAGGGATAAAGTCGCCGCACTCCGGCATTAGATTCAACTGGCCCGGCTTGGATCGCCTGGCGGAGCGCGCCCGGAAATGGGCGGCGCCCTTCGCCAGACGGGAAGATCAGGCCACCATCGCATTAAGCCTGCTTGTCGGAGCACTGGCCGGTCTGGTGGTGGTGGCCTTTATACTGCTCACGGGCCGCATGGCTGCCCGCATGTATCCTCCCGGCAGCAGCCCGTGGAGGAGTATTCTCATCCCCGTAGCCGGTGCGGTCATTTCCGGTTATCTCCTTTATCGCTATTTCCCCGACGCCCGCGGCAGCGGCATCCCGCAAGCGAAATATGCCCTGTTTTTGCACAACGGCTATATTTCGCTGAAGACCGTCTTCGGCAAGTTTCTCTGCTGTTCCATCTCCCTCGCCAGCGGCATCGCGCTCGGACGGGAAGGCCCCTCGGTGCAGATCGGCGCCGGCATTACGTCGGTTCTGGGGAGGCGTTTCGGCCTCACGACCAATCAGGTAAAGAGCATTCTTCCGGCCGGATGCTCCGCCGCTCTTGCGGCCGCCTTCAATACGCCGATTGCCGCGGTTCTTTTCTCTTTGGAAGAGATTCTCGGCGATATGCACGCGCCGGTGCTAGGCTCCGTGGTCATCAGTTCGGCGACATCGTGGATGGTCCTGCACCTCATCCTGGGCGATGAGCCGCTTTTCCATGTGCCGGCCTATCAACTGGTCAGCCCGAGCGAATTTGGCATCTACGCGATCCTTGGCCTGGTTGGCGGACTTGGCTCGGTGGCCTTCGTCAAATTGCTGCTGAACTTACGGATCTGGTTCCGCCGGCTGCCGAAATCAAGCGTCTGGCTTCAGCCCGCGGCCGGCGGCCTCACGGTAGGTCTGCTTGCCCTCGCCGCGCCGGAGGTCATGGGGGTTGGTTACGACTTCGTTGAGCGAGTGCTCAGCGGGGGCGTCGCGTTCAAGGTGGTGGCGCTGCTCGCGGTGCTAAAGATCATTGCGACTGCCACCAGCTATTCCTCCGGAAACGCGGGCGGTATCTTTGGTCCCACACTTTTTATGGGCGCCATGATGGGCGGCTCGGTTGGAAGCGTTGCCCATGCATTATTTCCCGCCTCGACAGCCGGCGCCGGGGCGTACGCCCTGGTCGGAATGGGTGCGGCTTTCGCCGGCACCGTCCGGACGCCCCTCACCTCGGTCATCATGATCTTTGAAATGACGCGCGATTACTCCATCATCGTGCCCCTCATGATTGCCAATCTGGTGAGTTTCGTGGTGTCGTATCAGTTCCAGCGGCAGCCCATCTATGAGGCCCTCGCTTTGCAGGAAGGCGTCTATCTTCCTTCGCGTGAGGAAGCTCAGGAAGGCCTGGAACGGCATCAGGTGGGGGACATCGTCCGCCGGGACATGCCGCCCCTGCCTCCGGAATTGGATGTGGCGTCGGCGAAGCGGACACTCGAAGAGGCTCAGTTGAACGCGTGGCCGGTGGCGAACGGCGGACAGCTTTCAGGGCTTCTCACGGCGCTTGCTCTCCACAGCAAAATGGAACCACTCCCCGTGGTGGTTCGGGACGTGGTGAATCCATCGCAACCCTTCCCCTACGTTCACCTGGACGATTCGCTCGCGGTGGCGCTGGAGCGCATGGGCGCTGCCGGAGTAGACCTTCTACCGGTGGTCAGCCGCGCCGACTTGCGCCTCTGGCTCGGCACGATCACGTTGGCCGATGTCCTGAAGGCGTACGGAGTGAATGTGAGCGCATGACTCTCCCCGCCGGCAAAGAAGCTGCACCGCCGCGTGCATTCCCGGTTCAGGGTTTTGCCGTCATCATCTTTTTCGTGCTGATCGGGCTCTACTCAGCCGACCGCTTTCTGGCCAACCTGCAGCGCCGCGAGCTCGATGTCGAAGGCAGGCGCTTGTACGCGGCCGGGCAGAAATTGCTCGCGGACGGCCAGGCGGATCAAGCGGTTGATGCGCTCATTCGTGCGCGCGCGCTGGACCGGTCCAATCGGACTTACGCCATCGCACTGGCTTCCGCCCAGATGGCGGCCAAGCAAACGGACGCCGCCCGGGGAACCCTGACGGAAATTCTTCAACAGGACTCGAATTATGCTCCGGCAAATCTGCTCATGGCGCGCATTATGGCGGGCGAACAGCGCTTCAAGGAAGCGGACTCGTACTATCACCGGGCGATCTATGGACTTTGGCCGGCAAATCAGTCGCAGGAGCGCCTCGACGCGCGGCTGGAGGTGGCCGACATGCTGGCGGCTCATGGCGGGTCGTACGAGCTTCTTTCCGAAGCCCTGCTGTTGCAGAACACGTCGGGCAACGATCCGGCCATTCTGAAGCGCGTCGCCGCCCTCCTGATGAAGGCCGGCTCTCCGGACCGTGCCGCGGCGGTTTACCAATCGCTTTTGCGTCTTACTCCCAAGGACGTTGACGCCTACCTCGGTCTGGCGCGCGCGCACATGTTGACCGGCGACTACCGCGCCGCCCACCTCGCGCTGGTGAAGGCATTCGTGCACAATCCCAATGACGTCGCGCTGCGCCGCGAAATGGGCTTGGCCGGCAAACTGATGTCGCTGGACCCAACCTCCCGCTATCTGAGCTCCGCGGAGAAACTACGCCGCAGCAGCACGATACTTTCCCTTGTCTGCGACGACATTTCCGCCTGCCTCGCCACGAAGAGCGCTCCGCTCGATGTTCGCCAGGCGCTCGACGACGCCCATCAGATGCTCGGAGAGAAAATCCGCGGCATCCCCACGAATGAGATGGCGGAAGCCAGGCTTTCGATGGCGGAGCGTCTTTGGGCGAATCGCGCGCTGGTTTGCGCTTCAGCGCCCGACCCGTCCGATCCGGCTGTTTTGCTCCTCAAAAAAATCAACCAATAGCAACGAGCCTCGCCGTGCCAAAACTATCTGAAAAACAGCGTGTTTTTTGAATATAGTGTTCAATTTAGTATCGCGTTTCCGATTGAACGACAACGGCGACTGGATAGTTGATTAATACTATCTACGACATTCAGCGGTCGTGCGTTTTGGTGTGTCTAGCGGTCGGAAAGGGGTAGCTTTATGAGGCAGCAGCTTAATGTTGAGAAGCAGTGGGTTAAGTTTCTTAGGCGGCCAGGGCGGCAGCCTTTTATGAATTTATTCCAGGCGGGTTTAACAAGAATATTTCTTGTCTTGCTGGCGTGCGGACTAGCGTATGCTCCGCTTTCGGCACAGACCTCCCTCGGAACGGTGCTTGGTAATATCACGGACGAATCGGGTGCGGCTATTCCCCACGTTTCCGTGACCGTAACGAACGAAGGAACAAACGCCGCCCGTTCGGTGGTTGCGGACGCGGGCGGCAACTTTACAATCACCGCGCTGCCGGTCGGCTCATATAAGATTCAGGCGGAGATGGCCGGGTTTCGGACGGAGATCAAGACGGGGATCAAGTTGGATGTGAACCAGACGCTCCGCGTGGATCTCAGCTTGAAAGTAGGTGATGTCGCGCAGAGCGTTGAGGTGAACGGCGTCGCCGCAACACTCCAGACGGACTCCTCGACCGTCGCGACGACGGTGGACAACAAGAAAGTGGTCGAACTGCCGCTCAACGGGCGCAGCTTTACCCAATTGACGGTCCTGGTGCCCGGCGCGGTCGGCCGCGGCGCCGGTATCTATCAAAGCTCCGGCACCACGGTTTCGGTCAGCGGCCTTCGAAGCGAGAACAACAATTACACGCTGGACGGCATGAACAACAATGAGACGTTTTTCAAGTCTTATGGAGTCCAGCCATCCATCGATTCCATTCAGGAATTCAAGGTTCAGACGAATATCACGTCCGCCGAGTTCGGCACCGGCGCCGGCGCGAACGTGAACGTGGTCACCAAATCGGGCACGAATGAATTTCACGGGACGGCTTTCGAATTTCATCGCAACAACCATCTGACCACCCAGGACTATTTTTCGTCCAAGGCAGATTTGGCCAAGCCCATCTTCCGGCAGAACCAATTTGGCGGTGTGTTTGGCGGCCCGATCCGCAAGAACAGTACCTTCTTTTTCGTAAACTATGAGGCTAACCGCTTCAGCCAGGGCCAGTCGATTCTCTCGATTGTTCCAACCGCGGCTCAATTGGGCGGCGACCTCTCGTTAGACGCCCTTGGCAATCCGGCACCTCCGATTTACGACCCCAATACCACCAAGACGGTCAACGGCGTGACCACGCGGCAACCCTTCGCCGGGAATATCATCCCAGCGAACCGGATCGATCCGGCCATGACCGCCTATGCGAAGGTTTTTCTCCCCGCGCCCAACACGAATGTGAACGGCAACAACTACATCAACACCAGCCCGAACATTTTGAACGGCAATTCAGGGATGATCCGCGTGGATCAGCGCTTCGGCGACAACAATACGCTCACCGGGCGATTTAACATTAACGATTCGCACAACATTCAGCCCACCGCCCAGTCGATCGTAAACAACACGGTCGGCAACACGTTCACGAACGCGATGATCAGCGACACACACTCGTTTGGGCCCACCACGATCTTCGACGTTCGGATCGGCTATCACCGGAACAACCTTCAGATCACGGACAATGCGCCGGGCGGCGAGAGCGCCACTGCCGCCTACATCAGCACCTATGGATTCCAGGGCGTGCCTTCGGTGAAAGGCATCCCGCTTTTTCCGCAGTACAGCGTCGGGGGCGTCTTTTCCGTCAGCCAGCAAGGGTATCCCTTCCCGGACGATACCTGGACTCTCACCGGCACCCTCAGCCACACCACGGGAAAGCATCTTTTGAAAATGGGTTGGGATTTCCGGTACATGAAAAACCTCGACGACGGCTATTTCACCGGGAATTTCAATTTCACCGCAGACCCGACGACCGACCCGCAAAACACGTCGACAACCGGACAATCGATGGCGGCCTACTTGCTAGGTCTTCCCAACAGCGCTCTTCGCAATATTGGCGACACAGCCGCCATCATGCGGAAGCACGATTACAGCGGCTTTGTTCAG
This sequence comes from Bryobacteraceae bacterium, assembly GCA_035545735.1. Lineage (GTDB taxonomy): Bacteria > Acidobacteriota > Terriglobia > Bryobacterales > Bryobacteraceae > JAJYKC01. Next base: position 136,040 of record DASZXS010000027.1, read on the forward strand.
GACGACTGGCAGATCACCTCACGGTTGACCTTGAATTTGGGTGTCCGCTATGACTATCTGGGGTGGCCTGTCAGCCGCGACAATACCCTCGGCTCGTTCGATCTGGTCACGGGGCAATATCTTTGGGACGGAAAAAATCCGGTGACCGGAGCCGGTCCGAATGTGCGCCGCGGCATCGTGAATCCGCGCTATAACAACGTCGCTCCGCGTATCGGCTTCGCCTACCGCTTGAGCGATAAGACGACGGTTCGTGGCGGATATGCGTTGTTCTACTCCGGCAACTATCTATGGGAGGCTCAAGGTATTCGCGGCAATTATCCGTATGCCATTAGCGAAACCCAAACGCAGTTGAATGTGATTCAACCGACCAGTCCGATTGAGACAACATTCTCTCCGATTCTCACGGTCACTCCCGGAGCGGACGTCCCGTTAACCGACCAGCACATTGTCAATCGCAACAACAAGACGAGCTATACGCAGCAGTGGAACCTTCACGTGCAGCGCCGTCTTACCGACGACTTGATCGCCGAGGTGGGCTATGTAGGGAACAAGGGTACCCACTTGACGATGTTCACCAATGGGAATACGGCGCTGCCCGGGCCCGGCGACCCCAATCCCCGGCGACCCTGGCCCGTTCTGGGCGCCACCAGTGTAATGGACAACGTGGCCACGTCGAATTATTCCGGCCTTCAGGCCAAGCTCGAAAAGCGATTTGCGAGAGGGCTGACCTACCGGGTCAATTACTCCTTCTCGAAGACGATCGACGTGGGCGGCGCCGGCTTCTCCAACAGCGCCGCGCCGCAGAACCCGAATTACAGCGCCGGGGATAGGGCGATCAGCGCTCTGGACCGGACGCATATCCTGTCTTCCGATGTGGTCTATCAGCTCCCATTCGGGAAAGGCCGCCGCTTTGGTTCCAGTTTCAATGGACTGGCGGAGGCGGTTCTCGGAGGCTGGGAAGTTACCGGGATCATGGTCCGGACTTCCGGATCTCCCTTGACGGTGGGCGTGGAGGGTGACATTGCAAATATCGGTGCGCGCTCCATCTCCCAACGGCCAAATCTGGTAGGCGATCAATACGCGGGCGCCCACAGCGTGACCGGGCTATGGATGAATCCGGCCGCTTACGCATTTCCCGCCCCCTACACCTTCGGGAACCTCGGCCGCAACACCATTATTGGCCCTGGGTTCTTCCAACTGGATTTCGGCGGCTACAAGAACTTTGCCATTACGGAAAGGATCGGAATGCAATTCCGCGCTGAAATCTTTAACGTCACGAATCGCGTCAATTTCGGGAATCCAAATGGCGACCTGAACTCAACGTCGTTCGGCAAAATTAGCGGCTTGGCGGGCGATTCCCTCCAGGCGCAATTTGGACTCAAGGTCTCGTTCTGATGGGGCGCTGCCGGGTTGCTCCCCGGCACACTTCAAAAGAGTAGGAAAACACTCCCCGGGCGGCTCGCCAAGCTGTCCGGGGAGTATCTTTTCCGGCAGCGGTGTCCGGATATAATTCGAGTTGCAGTCCTTTGAGCTGTTCATGCTGTATCCGCGAATCCGAAATTTTTTGGGAGTGGGGCTATTTCTCGCCTGCGGAGGGTTCGCGCAACAGGCGCCGCCTCCGGAGTTGCAGGCTCACCTCCGGTCGGCCCAGGCCGCGCTCGATTCGGAAAAGTTCACCGATGCTGTCCGAGAGCTACGAGCCGCGATTGCCCTGCATGCGGAACTTCCGGGGGCATATTATCAATTAGGATTCGCCCTGTTTCGCCTGAATCAGCCCAAGGAAGCCGAAGAAGCATTTACCAGGGAGCTAACTTTTCAACCTCCCGACCCTTTTTCGCTCTACTACCTGGGGAGGATCCGCGCCGATGAAGGACATCGCGCGCAGGCCGTCGCTCTCTATGAAAAATCGCTGGAGGCGGGAGAGGTTTTGGATGTCCGCCAGCGGCTGGGGAGCGCCTACCTCGCACTGGGGCAGCTAGACAAAGCGGTTCGTTTTTTGGAAGTCTCCGTTCACGCGCGCCCCGAAGATGGTAGCGTTCATTATTTGCTGGCGCGTGCCTACCAGCGAAAGGGACACGCCGCTGAGGCCAAGGCGGAGTTCGATGCCGCCGCGCGCTGGAAAGCCAAATTTCGGGACGACATGATCGCGCTTTCCGGACTGCGTGCCGCGTTGACGGCCAATCAGCCGGCCGAGGCGGAGGCGAAAATGAAGGAATTAGCCTCCTCCGGCGACACCGATATTCTGCTGGCGTCCGCCACCGCGCTGGGGCAGGCGGGCCTCCATCGGGAAGCGCTCCCTTTCCTGAACAAGACCATCGGATTGAACGCGCAGATCCCCGAAGCGCATTACGATCTCGCGCGCGCCTACATCGCCACGGATAATCGCGCGGAGGCGAAGCCGGAACTTGAAAAAGCCGTGAAGCTAAAGCCCGAGTTTTATGAGGCGCAGTTGCTGCTGGGAACTTTGCTGGTCGATAGCGGCCAGAGCGAAGAGGCGATCGACCATCTGCGCGAGGCGGCGCAACTGCGGGCGGACAATCCAAAACTGCTCATGATGCTCGGCTTGCAGTATTATCACCGCGGTTATTTTGCCGACGCCATCGGAGTACTCAAGAAGGCCGAAGCTCTTGAGCCGGACAGTCCCGACCCCCGTTATCTCCTGATCGAGGCCTATTACCGCAATTTCGAATACGAGCGGGCGTTGGCGCTGGCCCAGGAGACGCTCGAACGCTTCCCCGACCGCGCCTTATCGCATTACCATGCCGGAGCGCAGTTCAATAACTTCAGCCGGCTCCCCGAAGCCCGGCAGCAGTTGGAACTGGCGCTGGCAAAAGACCCCAATCTTGTGGAGGCACAGGCAATGATGGGTGATGTGCTGTTCAAAATGGGGAAGACGGAAGAGAGCGTGAAGTATTTTCGTCAGGCCCTTGCGGCGGATCCGAAGCTCATGAGCGCTCAATCCGGTTTGGGAAAGGCATTAATTCAACTCCGGAAGTATTCCGAAGCCGCCGATGCGATGGAAGAGGCGGTGAAGGTCGATCCCAACCTCGCCCCCATTCATCTCTATCTTTCGCAGGCTTATCGTGCCCTGGGCCGCGCGGAGGATTCGAAGAAGGAAGCGTTGTTGTTCAGAGAGCTGAATCAGGAACGGGCGAAGGCCCGGGACCGGGAAGGCGACCGGAAGTACCCGAATTGAGACGCTTACCCGCGAGTTTCCCGGCTATTTCTGTTATCGCGGCCGGCGCCGTCACCGCGGCCTGGCTCTTGGGCGCGCCTCGTGACGCCGCGGCGAATGCGCCGCCCCGGTTCGTCGATGTGACCGCGCAAGCGGGCTTGTCCGCGTTCCGTAACGTACAAGGCTCCGCCGACGCCAAGCCCCACATTATCGAGGTGATGGGAGGCGGCGCGACTTTCCTCGACTACAACAACGACGGCAATCTCGACATCCTGCTGGTGCGAGGCTCGACGATCGAAAAGTATCGCAAGGATGGCGGGGACCCGGTTTGCGCGCTCTATCGCGGCGACGGCAAGGGCCACTTCACCGACGTCACTCGAGAATCCGGCCTGGCGGCATCCCGCGGATGGGGTATGGGCGTCGCCGTAGCGGACTACGATAACGACGGCTGGCAGGATATCTTCATAGCCGGATACGGCCGGAATTTTCTTTTCCGCAACCGCCGCGATGGGACTTTCGAAGACGTTGCGGAGAAAGCCGGAGTCCGGGGCGGTGGATGGAGCATGGGCGCGGCCTTTGGCGATTTGAACCGCGACGGCTACCTGGACCTGTATGTCACCAACTACCTCGACTATCCTCTCGATCACCTTCCGGTTCACGATTCGTCCTGCAACTATCGGGGTATTTCGGTATTTTGCGGCCCGCGTGGAATCGCCGGCCAGCGCGATTCGGTCTACTTCGGCGACGCCGAAGGCCATTTTCACGACCGCTCCGCCGAGTTGAACATCGACCCGGACAAACTCTATGGCCTTGGCGTTGTCATCGCCGACTACGATAACGACGGCTGGCCCGACATCTTCGTCGCTAACGATCTAAGTCCGAACCTCCTCTATCACAACCTTGGGAAAGGCAAATTCGAAGAGGTTTCTCTTCTGGCGAATGCGGCGCTCTCTCCCGATGGCGTTGAAGAGGGCAACATGGGAGCCGACTTCGGCGACTTCGACCACGATGGCTGGCTCGACCTCTATTACACTACGTCGTCTTTTCAAACCGACGAGCTTCTGCAAAACAACCACGATGGGACGTTCACCAACGTGAGTAATACCGCCGGGCACGGCGCCAGCACCTACCTTTTCGTGAAATGGGGGACGTCCTTCTCGGATCTCGACAACGACGGTTGGGAGGATCTATTTGTCGTAAACGGACATCTTTACCCGGAAGCCGACAAGTTTAATTTGGGACTGGTCTACAAGCAGCGGCCCCTCGTCTTCCTGAACAACCGGAACAAGACCTTTCGGGAGGTTGGCGTCGCTTCCGGGCTGACGCAGCAGTGGAAGAGCCGCGGTCTCTCGGTGGGCGATTATGACAACGATGGCCGTCTCGATCTTCTGATCAACAATCTCGATGACGGCCCGGTGCTCCTGCACAACGAGATGCCGCTTCAGCACTGGCTGATGGTCCAGTGCACCGGCACAAAGAGCAACCGCTCCGCTGTCGGGGCGCGCCTGACTCTCCAGGCGGGCAGCCTTCGCCAGATTCGCGAGATCAAGGCCGGTCTGGGCTACCTCTCGGGTAACGATCTGCGGGTGCATTTCGGGCTCGGCTCGCTCGACAAGGCCGACTGGCTCGAAATTCGCTGGCCCAGCGGCCTGACGGAGCGAATCGAGAATATTCGCGCGGATCAGATTCTCAAGGTGGAAGAAGGAAAATCGAGAGCGGTTCCCAAAACTTCCGATCAGACGGGCGGAAAGTAGCGTGACGCTCCGCCCGGTTTTGCTTCCCGCTCTTCTTGCGACGATCCGGATTTCTGTTTCTTTCGCCCAGACCCCGCAGGATTTCGAACTTCGTTTCCACGATGCCCGGCAGGAGCGCATCCAGGGTAACACCACGGATGCGATCCGGGACTTGAGCAATCTGGCCGATGACTTGAAGAAACACCCGGAACTTACGTCTCTCCTCTGGAAAGTTCAGGAGGAAGTTGCCCAGTCTTATCTCTCCGCGAAGAACCGGTCCAAGATTGACGTCGAGAAGGCCGCCGCCGTTTTGGAAACACTTGCGGTGGAACGTCCGGAAGATGGCGATATTCGCTACCGGCTCGGCCTTCTTTACCGCGGCCTCGGAGAGGAACGCCGGGCGGCCGCCAGCCTTCAGGCCGGCATCGCCCATGGCGCGAGCCATCTCGCCGCCCAGGTGAATCTGATGGAGGCGGCCTTCGCCTCCGGTCAATCGACGCTCGGCCTCGAGACGGCCAGAAAAGTGATCTCGCTGAATGTGGACTCCCCGGCGCCGCTGATGCGCGTGGGCGCGCTGCTCTTTTCCCGCTTGTTCTACAAGGACGCGCTGCGGGCTTTCGACCGGGCGCACCAATTGGACTCGCAGGCGTTCGAGCCGCGCTTTTTCCTGGCTCTGACGCATTATCTTTTGAAAGAATACGCGGCCGCGGCGGCGGCTTTGGATGGTAAAGACGTCGAATCCAATCCGGAAGCCGCCAGCCTGGCCGCGTCCTCAGAGGCGCAACTGGGTCACACGGAGCGCGCCGTCGCGATTCTTCAGCATGTGATCGCACTCCATCCGGAAAGCCCCCATCCCTACTTCAACCTGGGGCTGATCGATCTGGATCTGGGGAAGACCGGGGAGGCCGAGGAAGCTTTTGGCAAGCTGCGCGCTTTACCGGAACAGCGTGATACCAAAGTGTTTTATTCGGTGAACCGCAACTCCTGCCGGGAATTTGCCAAAGACGTGTCTGGTGGGGAAGCGCCGGCGCAGCTAGCGCCGTACAAAGCGGAATTCTACTACCGGCTCGCGGTCCAATTGCTCGCGCGCTTTCACTACGCCTCGGCTCTGGAACTGGTTCGCCTCGCCAAGGCGGAAGAAGGCGCTTCCGCCCGTATCCTTTATGTTGCCGGCGTCAGTTGTTTGAACATGGACCCACAGTCGGACGAACCGATGCAATTGCTAAAGCAGACCATCGCGCTAACGCCGAAGGCGGATCAGACCTATTACATGCTGGGCAGGGCCTACGCGCGGCGGGGAAACCTGGAACAGGCCGCGGCGGAGTATCAAAAAGCGGTGGATATCCATCCCGATCCCGCGTATTATCTGAACCTCGGAAAAATGCGCGCCAAAGGAGGAAATCAGGCCGCCGCCATCGCCGCCTATGAACAGGCTCTCACGCTTTCACCGGTCTATGCGGAAGCGCACCTTGAATTGGGGCGGTCCCTTATGAAGATGCAAAATTTTGCCAGGGCCAAACCGGAATTGGAGAAAGCGCTGGAGCTGGAACCCGACTTCTACGAGGCTGACTTTCTTCTTGCCCGGCTCGTCCACCAAAGTGGCGATGAGGAGCAGTCCCGCCGCTACCTGGCTTCGTTCGAGGCGAAGAAGAGTGCGCTCATGGAGCAGTCCGTTGTGGGGTCGGGGTACATCTTCGGGGGCCAATGAAGATGGCGGTACGGCAGGAGCATTCATGAAAGCGGTATTTCCCATTTCGGTGTGCCTGGCCGCGGCGGCGCTCGCCGCGTCTTCCCCGGCGCTGTTTCGCAATGTGGCCAAAGAATCCGGAATCGATTTCCGTTTGGTGTCGGGACGCCCGGAAAAGCACTTCATCGTCGAATCCATGGCGGGCGGCGTGGCGATCTTCGACTACGACAACGACGGCTATCCCGACATCTACCTGACCAACGGATCCACAATCGAAGCGGAACATGCCGGGAACAACACGGCCGAGGACCGCCTGTATCACAACAACGGCGACGGCACTTTCACCGACGTTACCCACAAGGCCGGTCTTGGCGACCGCCGCTGGACGATGGGGGTCGCCATCGCCGATGTGAACAACGACGGCTTCGACGATATCTACATCACCAACTACGGGCAGAACCGGCTCTACCTCAATAACGGCGACGGCACCTTTCGGGATTTCTCGAAGGAATCGCATACCGATATCTCGGGGTGGAGTTCGGGAGCCGCGTTCGCCGACTATGACGGCGACGGCCTGGTGGACCTGTACGTGGCGAGCTACCTGGACGTTGACATTCAGAACCTTCCGAAGGCGGGGCTGTTGTGCAACTACCGCGATATTCCCGTGCAGTGCGGCCCTCGCGGGCTCAAGCCGGGCCGCGGCCATTTGTTCCGGAACCTTGGCGGAGGGCGGTTTGAAGATGTAACGGCCGCGTCGGGTGTGGGGAATGTGCCGCCTTCCTACGGCCTCGGCGTGGCGTGGGGAGACCTCGACAACGACGGCCGCCCGGACTTATTCGTCGCCAACGATTCCCTGCCCAACTTCCTCTTCCACAACGACGGTGGCGGAAAATTTACCGAATCCGCGCTTATCTCGGGCGTCGCCCTGCGCGCAGACGGGCGGGAGCAGGCGGGCATGGGAATTGACATCGGGGACTACGACAACGATGGAAATCTCGATCTCGTCCTCACCACTTTTTCGGACGATTACAAGACGCTGTTTCACAACGATGGGACCGGGCACTTTGAAGACGTGTCCTTTCAGGCGGGACTGGTTCGCCCCACCTGGGACCTGCTCAGTTGGGGCGTTCAATTCGTAGATCTGGATAACGACGGCTATCAGGACATTGTCATGGCCAATGGGCACGTGTACCCCGAGGTGGACCAGCATAGCTTCTCGACCACCTACCGCCAGCATCCCTTTTTCCTGATGAACGAAAAGAACGGCCGTTTCAAGAGCGTGCCTGCGAGCGCCGGGCCTGCGTTTAACCTCGCGGAGTCGAGCAGGGGCCTGGCTGCCGGGAGCCTGACCAATAATGGTTCGGTCGATATCGTGATTTCCAATCTCGACGCCAGCCCGTGGATCATTCGGAATCCGGGAAGCGCCGGAAACTGGCTGATTCTCAAGCTTCGGGGAACGATCTCCAACCGCGACGCCATCGGCGCGCGCGTTACCGTGAAGACAGGCAAGCTAAGTCAGTTGCGCGAGGTGAAGAGTGGAGGAAGCTATCAGTCCCAAAGCGACCTCCGCCTCCATTTCGGATTAGCCGCCGCAAAATCCGCCGACGAGATCAAAATCCGCTGGCCGTCCGGCAAAACGCAGGTATTGAAAAACGTTGCCGCCGGCCGGATCATGACCATCGACGAGCCGAAGTGACGCGCCGGCACTATTGCCGCGAGTTTTCGAGCGCATCCGTGGCGTCGCGCACATCCTGCTGGGTCTGCTGCAGCCGCTGCCGGGTCAAGCGCTGGTAGGTGACAAGTTCCGCGCGAGCTTCTTCTTTCCTGCCTTGTTTGGAATAGACGGTCGACAGGAGATAGTGAACCCGGTCGTTGGCGGGCTCCAACTCCGCGACTTGCTTGAGCGTGGCCAACGCCTCCGGATACCGTCCGGCGGCCGTGTACGCCCGTCCCAAGTCGAGGCGCGCGTCGAGCCGCCTCGGATGGGAACGCAGAGCCAGTTCGAGATGGGGGATTGCGTCCACCGGCCTCCCCAGTTCGATATAAACACTCCCCAACCGGTATTGCGCCAGGCCGTGATATGGATTGCGTTTGATCTCGTCGGTTAACCAGCGCTCGGCTTGATCGAACTGGCCCATTTTCCGGTATACATTCCCGATGGCGTACCGGATGCCGCCGGCGTTCGGCCGCTTGGCAAGCGCCGCCTGATATTCCTGAATGGCCGGCTCGAATTCGGTGTGTTCCTCATGGCGCTGCCCCAGTAATTCGTGGACGCCGTAGGAATCGGGATCGAGCGTAATCATTTGCTGCAGCGTCGTCTCCGCCTGCCGTTTGTAGTTGCGCCCCAGCAGGTGCAGCGCATCCACGTTTTTTGGTTCTTTGAGCAGGATCTTTAGCAGTTCTTCCTCGGCGAGCGTGGAATCGCCCGCCTCGGTCCGGGCGCGCGCCAGCGCAAGCTCCAGATAGTTCCCGGGGTTTGCCCGCGCCGCTTGTGCGAGCGGCGCTTCCGCATCCCGGTACCGCCCTTGCCGCAGGAGGTTCAGTCCCTCCATGAGCTCCGGAGCGTTGCCGCCATTCGATTGGGCGGCCGCCTTGCCGGCTCCCAGGCGAGCCTTGGCGGATGCGATCACCTTCGCCGTCTCCGCATCCGTCCCTCTCTGCCGCCCGAGATTTTCAAGAATGGAGGCCTGCGCCTTCGAGTCTCCGGCGCGCCCGAGCAGGTCGGCAAGATCCAGATTCGCGCGCGCGTCGGTATAGGAAATCAGGGAATCCGGTTCTTCTGGCGCCGGGGCATTGTCCCCGGCGAGGGCGGGTATCCATCCGGCAAAGTCCGGCCGGAGCCGCAGGGCGCGTTGATATTGCGCGCGAGCCAGCCCTTGCCGTTTTTCCTCGGCCAAGCTCTCGGCTTGCAGAATAGCCACGGCGGCGGAGTTTGGTTCTATCTGTCCCAGGCGCTCGAACAGGGCGGCCGCCGATTGATCGTACGCCCGCGTAAGGCTGTACAGGACGTCCACGTCCTTCGGCCGCAGTTCCAGATCCCGCCTCAGCTCTTTGAGGGCATCCTCATGCTTGCCTAGAGCGGAATACGCCGATGCAAGCCAGTAACGGGCTTCTGGCTCAGCCATCCTGGCATTCAGCACGATGCTCTTCTCAAGCGGCGGAATCGCCAGGGAAAACTGGTTCGTTTTGTAGAAATCCATTCCCAGGAACAGCTCTGCTCCCCACAACGACGGATCCAGACGGAGGGCGCGCTGAAACTCGGCGATTGCTTCCGGATAGCGGCTTTGAAGGTGAAAGGTGATGGCGAGGCTCTGGCGGATCAGGGCATTTTTCGGCTGGACCCGCAGGATCGCTTCATATTCCCCGCTGGCGGCAGCATAGTCGCCGGCCCGTTCCGCTTTCTGCGCCGCTTCCAGACGCTGGGCGATCCCTGTTTCGGCGCAAAGCGCCGCGCTCGCAAAAAGAGCGGCGCACAGCATCCGCGCGTACGTTCTGATCGGTTGCCGCATGGGATACACCCTGATTCTATACAAATCGATTTGTTGAGAATGGTTTTCTCGCGGGCCGAGGTGTTTTGCTCTACAAACTTTCCTGCCGGAGCGGGAAAAGCTTGGCCGGAGGTACTTTCCGCCCTATAATACGGAAAATATCCAAGTGAAACATCCTATTCAAAAGGAACGACGGGTGCTCGATCTGGCCGCCGTGGGCTTCCCCGAAGTGCCTGTTTTCGGCCATTATCAATACAGCTCGGCCCGTCCGGGATTAGCGACTCACACGCATGCTAATACCGTGGAAATCTGCTACCTGGAGAGGGGATATCAAACTTACCGCGCGGGAGGCCGGGAATATCACCTGGTGGGCGGCGATGTTTTTATTACCGCGCCCGATGAGCCCCATGACACCGGCGGGCATCCCGAGGACCGCGGAGTGCTCTACTGGCTGAACCTCCGGATTCCAAAGCCGGGTGACTCTATGCTGATGCTCCCCCCGGCGGAAAGCGAGCTGCTCACCAGCCGTCTATGCAGCCTGCCTGAACGGCAGTTTGCCGGACGTCCGGTATTGAAGCACGCGTTCAACAGCATTTTCGATCTCTACGACCAGCCGGAAAACCCGTTCCGCCGGTTGGCCCTTGCCAACCAGCTTGTCCGCTGCGTTTTGGAGGTGATCCATTGCTCCTACCGGCAGGAAGGGCTGCACTGCTCTCCCCTGATTGCAAACATCGTGGAGCGCGTCAAAGCCTATCCGGAACGCGACTACGCTCTGGCTGACCTGGCGCAGGAGGCAGGCCTCTCGCTCTCGCGCTTCAAGACCAAATTCAAAGTGCAGATGGGCGTCGCTCCGCACGAGTATATCCTTAGATGTAAGATGGAAGCGGCCAAACGGCTGCTTGCCGGCGAGCGCCGGAGCGTTACCGAGACAGCGATGCATCTGGGCTTCAGTTCATCTCAATACTTCGCCACCGTATTTAAACGATTCACCCAGCAGACGCCTGTGGAGTTTTGTACCAAAGGACCGATCATTCCACTACGTCCCGGGCTGGGCCAGCCAAGCCTGGGAGCGCCCCGGCGCAGGCCGGGATTGGGAACCCCGCGGGCCTTTCAGTCACGCACCATTGTATGATCTAGTACCGCGGGACACTATCGAAAGCATACAAGGTCGTAAACTTGCTATAACCTGTTCGAGCCACCCGAGACACCATGCGTAATACCCTCCGTCGTGCGTTCCTCGCTGTTGGAACCGTATCCTTCACTTGCATGCTGGCGTTCGCGGCCGACGCCGCGGGTGATGCGCCGGTAAACTTTCAGCGGCAAGTCCGGCCGATCCTATCCGATAACTGCTTTCTTTGCCACGGCCCAGACCAGGGGACCCGCATGGCGGACCTGCGCCTTGACATCCGCACCGGGGCATTTGCCACCCGCAAAGATGGCGTCGTAATCGTCCCGGGAAAGCCCGAGGAAAGCCTCCTGATTAAGCGCGTATTCGCCGAAAAAGCGGCCATGCGCATGCCGCCCGCCTTTTCTCACAAGACGTTAACGCAGGAACAAAAGGACATTTTGCGGCGGTGGGTGGCTCAAGGCGCTCCCTGGAAGGACCACTGGGCATTTGTCGCGCCGGTTCGCCCTGCCTTGCCCGACGTGAAGGACACAAAGTGGAGCCGCAATCCGATCGACCGTTTCATCCTCGCGAAACTCGAGGCTAACGGCCTGGCGCCCGCGCCGGAGGCCTCCCGCCGGACGTTGATCCGCCGCGTGACGCTGGATCTCATTGGATTGCCCCCGACCCCGGCGGAAGTGGAGGCATTTGTTAAAGATACATCCCCGGATGCCTATGAAAAAGTTGTGGATCGCCTGCTCTCCTCTCCCCACTACGGCGAACAGCGCGCGCACTATTGGCTCGACGCGGCTCGATATGCGGACACGCAGGGACTCCATATCGACAACTACCGCGAGATGTGGCCGTACCGCGACTGGGTAATCAACGCCTTCAACAAGAATCTTCCGTTCGACAAGTTCACCATCTATCAACTGGCCGGAGACTTGCTGCCGAACGCGACGCTGGATCAGAAAATCGCCTCCGGCTTTCAGCGCTGCAATGTAACCACGAACGAAGGGGGTTCCATACCGGCGGAAGTGGACGCCATGTACGCAAAGGACCGTGCCGACACCATGGGAACGACATGGCTCGGGCTCACGGTCGGTTGCGCGACATGCCACGATCATAAGTTTGACCCCATTTCTCAGAAGGATTACTATTCGCTGACCTCGTTCTTCCGCAACACCACGCAATACGCGCTCGATGGCAACGTTTCGGACACTCCACCGGTGGTGGTGGTGCCTCGTTCCGAAGACAGGAAGTCCTGGGATGAACTGACTGCCCGGCGTCACGAGTTACTGAACACACTTTCGGGAATCGGGACCGGACAGTCGAATGCCGCGTTCGAGAAGTGGCTGCAATCGTCGTCGCGCAAACGCGCGGCGAAATTCCCGCTTGCCTCTTCGCAGTTACTGGCCGTCAATCTGGAAAAGGACGCCGCCCTCGTCCGCCGCGGGCATCAGAAGGGCCTGACGCTGCCCGCCGCGGTGACGCTGGGCGAGGGTCCCAGTGGTTTAGGCAAGGCGCTGGTCTTCAGCAAGGAGACCGAGGTTTCACTTGCCAATGTCCCCGAGATCGACACAGACAAGCCATTCACAATCGCCATGTGGGTATGGCTTCCCAGGGACGACCAGGGCCTGGTGTTCGCCCGTCAGAAGGACAGCAAGAAAGAGGGCGATTCGTCGAAGGATTGGGGCTGGACCATCGGTGTGGAGCGGTACAATACCGAGCCCCAGGTTCCCACGATCCATCTGAACGGCGCCGATGGGAAATCCCTAACGGCAAGACCGTCGGCCGACTATGCCCTGAAGGCCAAGAAGTGGTATCACCTGACGTTCTCTTACGACGGCAGCCGCAACCGCAAGGGTCTGGCGATCTACATTGACGGCTCCCTCGTTCCCAGTTATGGGGATGGGTCCGATTTCCCTCCACTGGAAAGTTCCATTCGCGCGACTTCTCCCGTGATTTTGGGAACCAAGGATAAAGAAGGGTTCGATCAGGGAGCCATTGCCGATTTCCGCATTCTGAATCGCCGCGTGGACGAACTGGACGCGAAGCAGCTCTACGAAGCCGACGCGCTCCAGGTGGCGGCGAAGCAAAAAGTACCGGATTTGACGGCGACGGGGCGGCAGGCTCTGCTTACCTACTACACTGCTCAGGTCGATTCCGCTGGTAAGAAGGCTGCCTCCGAACTCCACAAGGTGGATGCGCAGCGAATGGAAATCGCGCTGCGCGGCTCCACCACCTTCGTACAGCAGGAGCGCACGGACACCCAGCCGATGGCGCACGTGCTTTATCGCGGTCTTTACGATCAGATGCGGGAAGAAGTGCATCCCAACGTGCCTTCGGTGCTTCCGCCGATGCCCGCCTCCGTTCCGAAAAACAGGCTGGGTCTGGCGGAGTGGCTGGTGGAGCCGTCCAATCCGTTGACGTCGCGCGTCACAGTCAATCGGTACTGGCAGCAGGTTTTCGGCACGGGCATCGTGAAAACCGCGGGAGATTTCGGCTCGCAAGGCGAGCCGCCGTCCAACGCGGAATTGCTCGACTGGCTCGCGGTTGAATTCAGAGAATCGGGCTGGGACATGAAGCACATGTTCCGCCTCCTGGTGACCTCGGCGGCGTACCGTCAATCGGCGGAGAGCACTCCTCTAAAGCTGGAGCGCGATTTGGACAACCGCCTGATCTCCCGCGGGCCGCGTTTCCGTATGGACGCCGAGATGGTGCGCGATTACGCCCTCGCATCCAGCGGTTTACTGGCTCCGAAACTGGGAGGACCGAGCGTCAAGCCGTATCAACCGCCGCACATTTGGGACGCGGTCGCGATGGACAACAGCAACACCCGCTTCTATAAGGCCGACACCGGCGACAAGCTATACCGGCGCAGCCTATACACGTTCTGGAAGCGCAGCGCTCCGCCGCCCTCCATGGATATTTTTAACGCTCCTTCCCGCGAAGTCTGCGTCGTGAGCCGCGAGCGCACGAATACGCCTCTGCAGGCCCTGGTCACGATGAATGATCCTCAGTTCGTCGAGGCGGCCAGAGTGCTGGCGCAGAAGGCGCTTCTATCGTCGCAGAGCGATCTGAATGGCGAGGTGAACTATCTTGCCAATCACTTGATGGCCCGGGACCTGGATGGCAAGGAGAAGGACATTGTCGGCCGTTCCTATCAGGACTTCCTCGCCTATTATCAGTCGGCGCCGCAGGACGCCGAGAAGCTCATCAGCGTGGGCGAAACCAAAGCAGATCCATCTGTACCCGCGCCCCGGCTTGCCGCCCTCACGATGGTGGCGAACGAATTACTAAATCTGGACGAAGTCCTGGCGAAGTAACCAGCAAGGAGTTTCATAGATGAAGCTAACGGATCAGGCATTATTAACGGAAACGCGCCGGCAGTTTTTCGGGCGCGGTGCGCGCGGGCTCGGCTCGCTCGCGCTCTTCTCGTTGCTGAACGAATCGGCATCGGCGGCCACGGCAGGTAAGCCTGCATTCGGGGGATTGCCGGGCCTTCCGCACTTCGCCCCCAAAGCAAAGCGCGCCATCTATCTCCACATGCTCGGCGCGCCGCCTCAGATGGAGCTGTTCGATTACAAACCTGGGATGGAGAAGTGGTTTGACAAGGACCTGCCGGAATCGATCCGGAAGGGCCAGAGGCTCACCACCATGACCGCCGGACAGACTCGCTTCCCCATTGCTCCCTCGGTCTTTAAGTTCAAACAATACGGCCAGAATGGCACGTGGATTTCCGACCTTCTGCCCTATACCGCGAAGATGGTCGACGACATGGCCATCATCCGCACCATGCACACCGACGCGATCAATCATGAGCCGGCGGTTACTTTTTTGCAGACCGGCTTCATGATTGCGGGGAAGCCCTGCATCGGGTCGTGGATTTCCTATGGGCTGGGCAGCATGAATCAGTCGCTGCCGACGTTCGTTGTGATGAACGCCACTCATTCGAACCCCAAGGCGAACGTGCAGGCGATCTCGGCGCGCTTGTGGAGTTCGGGGTTCCTCTCCGGCCAGTATTCCGGCGTCGCTCTGCGCTCCGGCGGCGACCCCGTGCTCTATATCGGCAACCCGGAAGGCGTGCCCACAAAGGTTCGCCGCCGCATGCTCGATGCGCTCGGCGAAATGAACGAGATCCAGGCAAAGCAGATTGCCGATCCTGAGACGCAGGTGCGCATCTCCCAGTACGAGATGGCGTTCCGGATGCAGACTTCGGTACCCGATCTCACGGATATCTCCAAGGAACCGGAGAGCACGTTCAAGCTCTACGGTGAGGATGCGCGCAAAGGCGGCACGTTCGCCAACTGTTGCCTGATGGCGCGGCGCATGATGGAGCGAGACGTTCGCTTTGTGCAGGTCTACCATCGCGGGTGGGACGTCCACGGCTTGTTGCCGGAGGTGCTGCCCAGCCAGTGCAAGGATGTGGATCAGGGTTCCTATGCACTGGTGCAGGATCTAAAGGCGCGCGGCCTGCTGGACGACACGCTCGTGATTTGGGGCGGAGAATTCGGCCGGACCATCTATTCGCAGGGCAAGCTCACGCCTACCGATTATGGCCGCGACCACCATCCCCGCTGCTTCTCCATTTGGATGGCGGGCGGCGGTATTAAGGGCGGCGTGGTGCACGGCGAAACCGACGAATTCTCTTACAACGTCGTCAAAGATCCGGTGCACGTCCGGGATTTCCAGGCGACTATTTTGAACCGGTTCGGCATCGACGATGCCCGCTTTACGTTCAAATTCCAGGGCCTCGATCAGAAACTCACCGGGACCGAAAAGAAGGCGATCGTCGTAAAGGACATCCTGGCGTAGCGGCTAGAGCGTACCGTCTATAAAGCGGGACATCGCGGCTGCCGTATCGTAGAATTGCTGATCGGCGGCGTAGCGGTAGCGGCGTTCCATCTCCGCGATGATCCAGCCGTCATAGCGAGCCTTGATCAGCGCGGCGCGAATGCTTGCCCAATCGTTGTCGCCCAGAAAAAGATTCGTATAGACGGATTCCTCGCCGCATCTTCCGCGATGCCGCATTACGTCCTTCACGTGAACGCGCGTGATACGGCCGGCGTTGATTTCGATCCACTGGTCGGGGAAGCCAGTGTCGTGAATATTCCCGGTGTCGAAATGCAGCCCCACCCAGGGACTGTTTACCTCATCAAGAAAGACATTGAACTCCCGAGGCGTAATCAGGAAGCGCTGTTCGGAGCAGCAGTTCTCGCAGCCGATCTTCACCTTGTGGGAGGCCGCGATCTCCGCTAGCTTTTGAAGACTTTCCACCGTGCGGGGATAGACGTCCTGATAGGGCGACTGCTCGGTCACCAGGCCGGCTACCACCAGGATTGCGTCTGTGCCGAGAATGTTCGCGGTTTCCAGTTGCCGCGTGATGTGATGCATGCCCATCTGCCGGATGCGCGGGTCCGGCGAGGAGATATTGTGCTCCCAATCGAGAGTGTTCGAAACGTTGGAGATCGCGAGGCCCGCATCCTCGATCTTGCGCCGTAGAAGTCTCACTTGGGCGTCCGCCGTTTCCACCTGAAACCAGGGCTGTTCGCCGAGCCACAGCTCAATTCCTTCAAACCCGGCCTTCTTTGTGAGCGCCAGGCCCTTGTCGAGCCCCCACTCTTTCCGGATCATATTGTCGCCGATGGATTTTTTCATGAGAGCAGCCTCAAACTGTCCTCCACCAACTTCGCCGTCGGTTCGTAGGGGTCGGCGTCGGCGTCGAATTCCATGGAAAAGTAGCCGTGATAGCCCGCGGCCTTGGCGATGGCGAAGATACGCGCCAGGTCGACGTGATACATCTTCTTGCCGCCCTGCTCGGAGTCTTTCACGTGGCTGATTCCATAGGCGTGTTGGAACAATGCGGTCAGCGCCTTATAGTTATAATCTTCTTCGCGGTCGAGCAGCATCGAATTGCAAAAATCGGGCAGGGCGCGCAGCCATGGCGTGCCGGCCTTCTCGATCACGTCGATGAGAAAGAACGCTTCCTCGGTGCGCATGTCGTCGTTTTCGAGGTGCACCACCACGTTCTTTTCCGCTCCATATTCGGCGATACGCTTTAGGGAATCTGCGGCTCGGGCGGCATTGGGCGGCGAGTTCTTCGCGGATTGAATATGGCAGCGGATGCCAGGCGAATGGAGCGCCGCCGCCGCGTCTACCCATTTCTTCGCGTTTGTCACGGCAATTCCCCGCGTCGCCGCATCGGCGTCGTAGAAGCTTCCGTGGAAACGCCCCACCGGGATATTCACCACGTGCGACTTCGCATCATCGAGCGCTCTACGAAATTTTTCCAGGTACGCGGCATCGAGCGAGACGAAGTGGTCGTCCAGCGGCTCGATGCCATGCACGTGGTAGCGTTGCGCCACGAATTTCGGGAAATCGAGCAGAGTCAGCGTGTGGGTCTTTTCAATGAATTTTCGAAATGGGTAGGAGGCGACCGCGAGACGCGCCGGCGGCTCCGTTGGGAAGTCAATCGCGGGGCCGTTGGACGCTTGCAGCGCCGCCGCCGCGCCGGTCATCCCGGCCAGAGAGGTTCGCAAAAAGTTTCGCCGGTTCATTGGATCTCGAATTCGAAGAGGTTCTCCGATAGCTGTTTTCCCGCGGCATTGATCACCTGCGCGCGGAGTTCGTACCGTCCGGCCGCCTCGGCGGTCCAGTCTACGTCGCCGAGCTTACGGGAAGAATCGGCTTCCATCGCCGCCGGAAACTCGCCCTGTTTCATTATCGATCCGTGGCTGTCCGTGATCGCCCAGCGGATTTGTGCGCCCGGGATCCCATACCACTCGTCGTTAACGGCCCAGACTCCACACCGCATTTGCTCGCCGGGATGCCAGCGGTCGCGGTCGTATTCGAGGCTGGCAAGCACGGGAGAGAAACTCCGCTGAACCGTATAGAACGCCTCGGTCGGCTGGCGGTAGAAGTCCACGGCGGCCATGGTCGCCGACGGCCAGATATCGATCGCGTGAAAATGCAGAATGCCGCCGGCCGGTTGGTATTTCAGGCGCCGGCTGCGCTCCAGAGCGATCTGGAAAAGACGCGCCGCATAGGCTTGCGTCTGAGGGATGTATTCCTTCAGCGTCATGCCGTCCGGCTCGCCCCAGGCGTGCATCGCTTCCGGGATTTGAAGCTTGTGAAAAATCCATTCTTCCTCGTGGTCTTTGATAGGCCAACCATGCGGCAGGAATTTTATGATGGAGTCGTAGTTCGGCAGCGCGGTCGCGCCTAGCTCGGAGACGAACTGCTCCTTCATCGACGTGTACTCCCAGATGGAACCTCCATACCAACCGTGATACACATGGCTGTCGCCGTACCGGCCGGTCGAGCGGACCACGGGGCGGTGCTGGGGGTCCAACAGCGAGGCGCGCGGCGCGAGATGCTTGGTGAGTACGAGATAGTTCTCCAGGTCCTCTTCGTCGCTGGTCGCCCAAATGGCCACCGAGGCGTGATTACGGGTATAGCGAATCAGTGGATCGTAGAGCCGGGCCGCCCGCAAGGCAAAATCACGGTCGTGCGGATACCAAGCCTCCAGATAATCCTGCCATACCAATATCCCTCTCTCATCGGCCGTGTCGTAAAACTCCGGATTCGTGAAGTGAGTGTGCAGGCGGATCATGTTGACGTTCATGGCTTGCATCAGCCCCACGTCCTTTTCATAGTCCGCGCGAGTCATCTGTGAGAGGAAAAGGTTGTAGTAGTAGTTGGTCCCGCGGATGAACATCCGTTTGCGATTCAGATAGAACTGCCACCCTTTCTTCTCGATTTCTCGAATCCCTACCGCTATCGTCCGGCCATCCAGAACACGCCCATTGGCATCGCGCAGCCGAATATCGAGGTTGTAGAGATTCGGTGTTCCGTGGTCCCAGGTCCACCAGAGGCGGGGATGATCGACGGAAATGGACAGTTGGGACGCGGTGGCCGGCGCCGTGACCCGGTAAGACTCCGGCGCAGAAAAGCTCCGCGGGGAAAGCGTCAGCTCCCAGCGCGCTCCCTCCGCATCTCCCGTGGTTTTCAGATCGACCACTACTTCGGCTTTGGTCCCCTCGTTATCAAGCAGGCGCGTGTCGATGCCGGCATCCTGGATGGTCGCTCCTTCCGACGCCACCAGCCGCACGGACCGTGTGATGCCTTCCGCCGTGATGTCGTCGGGCTTCTGATCCACGGCGCCGTAGGAGCCTTTTATGTAGTAAGGCCGGTGGCTCCAGTAGTAGCTCACCGGGGTCCAGATGCGAACGCTCAGTTCGTTCTCCGCGTTCCAGCGAACCGCGCCCGTAACGTCGTATTCGTAGGGATCGATGTAACCTTCGTGCCTTCCCAGGAGCTTGCCGTTCAGGTACGCGTCGGCATAGTAATCGGTCGCATCAAACTGGAGGCGCAGCCTTTTCCCCGAGAAGTTTCGAGGGATGCGGAAGCTCTTGCGGTACCACCAGTCTTTGTAGCTGATCCAGTCGGCTGCATGCGTGTAGTATTTGGGCGGAGGGACGGAGAAGCGATCCCCCGGGTACCATTCCGTGTGAACCGACCCCGGCACTTTCACCGAGCGGGCATCGCTCAACTGCGATGAGCCGCGGTCGGAATACGCCAACTGCCAGTCTCCATCGAGTGAAAGGGATCGCGGCGCAAAGGGCGCCGGCCTGCCCTTCGCCTCCGTCGTTGGAAAAGCGGCGGCGCGCGGGTAGGCGTGGGCGAGCGGAGGAGGCGGCCCTTGACGCGTTTCAACCTGAACCAGCAGCGGGTGCCGGAGAAGAGCATTTTCCCGCCGTGCATTCAGCTCCGTCCGGAAGCCATCCCAGGGGGGGAAGGTTAGGGCGATGCGCGTTTCTCCGCCGGCGTTCTGCGCGACGAAGCGCCTGGACCCCGCGCCTGTCCAATCGAGAGCCTCGTCGAGAGCCACGATGCCCAACGCTCCATAGTTTTCCTCGTGGTTGTAATAGACCATGTTCCCGCCTGGCAGTTTTTTCCACTGCCGCTGCTCAATGTCGTGGTCCGGAGGTTCAATGCGCTCGGGCCCCAAAGGCCAGACGTGCTCGTCGCCGCCGACGCACCGGTTGAACGGGAGGTACGGCGCGGCGGAAACGCTCAAGAAACGGAATCCATCGTGCGCGGTCCAGACCACGGATCTGCTGTCTGCCGTCCATTCGAATTCCCAGCTTCCGCTGGTTCGTAGGAGGCGCACACGGGCGCGTAGGGGGCCGGTTTCGAGAAATTCGACCTTTTTAACGGGGCCGCTGCCACCCTGTGAGGTCCAACCTTCGTTCTCGCCCTCCACGCCCCGAATTCTCTGGCGGCGGGCGGAGGAATCGTGGATGTCGTTCTTCAACGCGCCGGGACGCTCGGGTGTGCGGTCCACCAGATTGAGGCGGTGGTGTTCTTCCGCGCTGAGATTGTAGGCTTCGATGATGGCGGGAATGTCCGTGTCGATCACGATGCGGAATTGCGCATTGGCCAATTCCAAACGATGCAGGCCGATTTTTCGAGCGACGATCGGATTGGGGAATTGAGACGCCTTCGCACCGCAGCAGGAGACGACGTAGAGGGGAAGTTCGCCGGGGATCACCGAGGCGGGGAACATCAACCGATCACCGGCGTGCTGCCAGGGCACTTCATTTCCGCCGGGGTCGAGGACGGTGAACCCGGAGGACTCTCCCACCGGGATGCTCACGATTTCATTGGTCCGCCGGTAGATACCGGTGGGCTCCTCCAGGCGGACGTTCCACGCCGGAGTCTGGCCGCCTAGAAGTGGGGCGATGCAAAAAAGGCAGGCGGACAGGCCGCCTGCCTTGCGTCGGAATTTTTTCATGACTTAGGACGGAAGGAAGCCCGCGTATTCTCCGGTTTGATATACGTTCCCCTTGTACTGTAAATCGTCGTGTATGCCAATGCTGCTGGTGTAGTATCCCTTGATCGTGTGCTCTTTTAGAAGCCGGAAGAATTTTGCCTCCATACTGCGATTGGCGGGCTTGAGGACGGACGCCTTTTTCAGCATCGCCTCCCGCTGCTCCGGGGTTGCTTCCACGTATGGTTTTAATCCGGCGCGAAAGTCGTTCCGCTCTTCCGGTTCGAACGCCTCGCCGAGCACGCGGTCGATATAGTCCACCACCTTGGCCGCTTTCGCACCCGGCGAATGATCGTCGGTGGGAATCATCATCTCGGTGAGTTCGTCCACGGCCGTGTATTCCGCATCCGTAAAGAACTTGTGCGCTTCCACTGCGCCGGCAACTCCCGTGGACACCACCGCGCCCACGCCGATTTTAATAAGTTCGCGACGGTCAATCCCGTTTGCCATGGATCTCCTCCTAAACCTCGCCCTTTTTCATCGCTTCCGCCAAATGATCGCAAGATCGCCAGGCCAGCGCCATGATGGTCCAAGTCGGGTTCTGGCAGGAGGCGCTCACATGACTCGATCCATCCACCACCAGCAGATTTGGAACATCGTGCGATTGCTGGAATTGGTTCAATACCGATTTCCTGGGGTCGTTCCCCATCCGCGCCGTCCCCAACTCGTGAATGGACCAGCCCGGCGTGAGCAGATTCTCATCCACGCCAATAATTTGAATTCCCGCGTGTTCGAACATCTCTTTCGCCTGCTCGGCCATATCCTTCGCCATGTTCTTTTCGTTTTCGCCGAATTTGATGTGCATGCGGAGAACCGGGACGCCCCACCGGTCTTTTACATTCGGGTCGATATCCACGTAGTTGTCATAGCGGGGAAGGAGTTCTCCGAATCCGCCCATCTCGATAAAGGCGCCGGAATAGTCGCGCACCTGTTTCTTGAAGTCTTTCCCGTAGCCCGGCGTCTCGAACGCATGGCTGGGAAACATTCTTGAACCCGCACCGCCCTCAAAGCCGTAGCCGCGCAGGAAATTTTTGTTCTTCTCCTTCAGATTGCGGAAGCGCGGCAGATAGAAGCCGCCGGGCTTCCCGTCGTCCAAGGTCGGCGCTTTTCCGATCTGATCCTTGACCAGGCCCGTCACGCCCGGCCCCATGATGTGTTCGCAGAAATTGTGTCCCACGTGCCCGCTGGAATTGCCGATTCCACCGGGATGCTGGGACGATTTGGAGAGGAGCATCAGCCGCGCCGACTCCAGCGTGGAGGCGCCCAATACAACCGCCTTGCCCTTCGCCTGGTAGGTCTTTCCGGTTTCGGTATCGATGAAGGACACACCGCTCGCGCGCCCGGTGTTCTTATCCACATCCACCTGATAAACGGTCGCGTTCGTGCGCAGCGTAAGGTTGCCGGTGTCCATGGCCGGATAAATAAGACCAGTCGGCGAATCGAACGCGGCGTGAATATCGCACCCCCCGCTGCGGCGGCCGCATGCGCCGCGGCCGAAGCACTTGCTCCGGTAGCGGTTGTGCTTCAATCCGTCGGTGGTTACGCCCGCACGGTAGGGAGTGATTACGCGCCCCATGCTCTTCAACGACTCGCGGAACATCATCTCCGCGGAGGTGAAGCGGTTCGGCCGCTGGAAAAGGCTGTCGGGAAGCTGCGGCAGTCCTTCCTTCATGCCCGAGATGCCGAGATAATTATCTACCCGGTCATAGTATTGCTCAATGTCGGAATAAGAGATCGGCCAGTCTTCCCCGTAGCCGTCGCGGGAAGCGGCTTTGAAATCGTAGTCCGAGAGGCGGAGGGCCAGCCTGCCCCAAATCGCGGTTTTTCCACCTAAAAGACGGGCGCGTACCCACGCGTATTTCTCGCCGGTATAAGGGTTGTCTTTTTCATCGACAACGATGTTCTTCGAATAATCCGATCCACTCCAGCCCTGCACGTAGGAATAGACGTGCTTGTATCGCGAGCCCTTCGCATACGGCAGCGGGCGGATATTGTATTCGTTCAGCGAAAGCGCGTGCGAATCCGGCGGCATGTCTCCCCGGCGCGGATGATCGTAGGGCCACTGCATCGACTTCAGCTCTTTCTCGATGTTCAGCTTCTTCCCCGCCTCGAGCAGGAGAACCTGCATGCCGTGCGAAGTCAACACATGTGCCGCCATCCCGCCCGCGGCCCCGGAACCGACAACGATTGCGTCGTACGTCTTCGTGAGATCGGGGTTCAGATTAGGCTCGTGGGTATCGGTGGGCATCCGTGTTTCCTTACCCACAATAGTAATGGAAATTCAACCAGCCAGCGCTTCCTCGCACTCGCGCAAGGGGCATCCAAAGTATATTGTTTGGGTAGATCCATGCCACAAGCTCTTTTCTCCTGGCAGACCCGGGTTCGTTTTTCGGACACTGACGCGTCCGGCCGCATCCACTACACCGCCATGCTGCGCTTCTTTGAGGCGGCGGAAACCGAGTTCCTTCGCTCACTCGGCTTTCCCTATGGATCCCTCGAAAGCGAGACCGCCAGCTACCCGCGGGTACACGTCGAATGCACGTATAAAAGCGCGGTTCGCGATGACGATCTCGTGAATATTGCGGTAGCGGTGGAACGAGCGGGGAAGACGTCGTTCACGCTGGGTTTTTCGGCTCGCGTGCGGGCGGAAATCGCCGCTTACGGCCGTATCACGATCGTTTGCATGGACCGGAAGAGCCAGCGGTCTCAGCCTCTTTCCGAAGAGTTTTCGCGCTGCCTGCGAGACTATGCGGCGCGGACCGCGGCTTAATGACCGCTGAGCAGAAACTTGTGATAGCGGCCCATCCAGTAGGGCAGCAGGAACGCGGCGCCGTCATCCTCGCCCCGTCCATCCCGGCCTCCATCGATGCGGAAAGGGCTTGAGTTCCACTTCATCACCGGGCGCTCGTCGGGCGGCAGCAGCGCGGTTGTTTCCGCGCGGCCAAAGCGGTCCGGATTTCCAGCCATCGCGATGTCGGAGCGCTTGGAATTCGTAACGGTCCACTCCACCATGTCCATCGGAAAGCGATTCAGCGTCCACGCGGCGGCGAAGAAATCCGGCCGCGCCTTCGGATTGCCGGCCGCATAGATGAAAATCCAAAGCGGATTTTTTTCGCGCTGCTCGTTCTCCCACCACTGGTCCATGGCCTTCCGGTAAAGCCCGAGCAGATGCGAGTCCCTTTCATACCGGAACAGAGGGTAAAACGAAAGCATCGCCAGTTCCTCGTCGGAGTAGTTCAGCTCCTCTTGACGCTCCTTGTACTGCGTGGCGATTTTGGCATAACCCATGTCGAAGGCTACCTTCCGGTATTCGCGTTCGTATTTTGCGTCTCCGGTGAGGTGTGCGGTGGTCCGTAGGAAGCTCAATAGCTCCACGGCGTTGAGCGGGCTGTCCGGGCGGCCTCCCGGCGTTGCAAAATAGACCGGCGACCACTTCCCCCAGGTCGTTGCACGGCCATCGATGCCGGTTAGTTCATAGCCGTGATCGAGGATGTGATCCATGATCGCCTTCGCCGCCGTCCGAACTTCATTCTTCAGCTCCCGGCCGGGAAGCAGATCGTAAACCAGGGAGTAGAGCAGGAAATGGCCGACCAGCTCATCGGAACTGGTGTCCGCTTTCCAGATATACCGGCCGTCCGCGGAGTCGTGCCACACTCCGTCCTCGGGAACCTTGTCGCCCTTCTTTACGTAGGAACGCGCCGGAAATCCGGGCCGTCCCGTGATGCTCACCAGGAACAGGACGGCTTCCGCTGCTCGACGGGCGCGGGCCAGGGCATCGGGCGAATGCGTGACGGCGTACCGGAAACACTCGGCCGCCCCGTACATCGATGTCCAAAGCCCGTCGTTATCGCTCGATTCGAGACGATTGGATGAAAGATCGCCGGGGCGCGCCAGCGTGGAATCGGACACCATTCCGTAGCGGTCATGACGCGCCGTGATCCTTTTCTCGAAATAGGCGGACTTTTCGTCGAGCGTCATCCTCTTCAACTCGATATGCGACACACCGGTTTTCGTGCGGACCCAAATGCCTTGCCCGGAATCCGGAAGCAGAGTTTGCACGTCGTCGTCGGGGAGGTAGCGGCGGCTGGCGAAATATTGAATCCGGTCGGCCGCGGGCGCTTGAGGATCGTATCTGACCAAGCCGTTTCCGGTACCGAGCCAAACCACTCCCCCCGGGCCGTTCGCAATCGCCCGCACCCCGCCCGTGGGGAGGGGCGTCGCGGAGTCCCTGAGCGCGGCCGGTATTCGTGGATCGCCCGCTGCAAAAAAATCTGTGAACTTCTGTAAATGCGACGAAACGGTAACGCCGGAAGGCGACACGAATAGGAGCAGGGACACGAGAGCGCTGAACATGAGTGCCTTAATAGGTTACTATCCTGTCATGAACACATCTGCCGCCATAGATTCCGTGCTCAAGGAGCAGCGCCGCTTCGATCCGCCGAAAGAATGTAGTCAGAACGCCGGTGTCGGCAGCATGGAAGAGTATGAACGCTTGTACCGCGAAGCCGATCGGGATCCGGAGGGATTCTGGTCGAAAATCGCAAACGAACTGCACTGGTTCCAGCCGTGGAAACGGACGCTCGTGTGGAATCCGCCTCATGTGAAATGGTTCGACGGCGGGCAAATCAATCTGTCCTATAACTGTTTGGATCGCCATACCGCTACCTGGCGCCGGAACAAAGCCGCCCTCATCTGGGAGGGCGAGCCCGGTGAAGTGGTGACGCTGACGTATGGGCAGTTGCTCGCCGAGGTCTGCAAGTTCGCCAACGTTTTGAAAGCCCGCGGGGTGAAGAAGGGCGACCGGGTCGCCATTTACATGGGTATGACCCCGGCTCTGCCGATCGCTATGCTGGCCTGCGCCCGTATCGGCGCGCCGCACACTGTAGTTTTTGGCGGCTTTTCGGCCAACGCGATCAGCGATCGCGCGCTGGACTGCGGAGCCACCGTCATCATTACGCAGGATGGTTCATTCCGGCGCGGGTCGGAAATCAAGCTAAAAAATGTAGTGGATGAAGCCCTGGCCCATTGTCCGGGCGTCAAGACCTGTATCGTCTACCAGCGAACGAAATCGGAAGTCACGATGGTGGAAGGGCGCGACTTCTGGTGGCACGAACTGATGGAGCGGGCTTCTTCCGAATGTCCGGCCGAGCCGCTGGATTCCGAGCATCCGCTCTATCTTCTTTACACCTCCGGCACCACCGGGAAACCGAAGGGAATCCTGCACACCACCGGCGGCTATTCCGTGGGTGTGTATGCGACCACCAAGTGGACCTTCGACCTCAAGGATGAGGACGTCTACTGGTGCACAGCCGACATCGGCTGGGTCACCGGCCACAGCTATATCGTCTACGGGCCGCTGCAGGCTGGCGCGACCGCGCTGATGTATGAAGGCGCTCCCACCTGGCCGGAGCCGGACCGCTTCTGGAAGATCGTGGAGCGGCACCAGGTCAATATTTTGTACACCGCCCCCACCGCCATCCGCGCGTTTATGCGCCTGGGCGAGGAATGGCCGCGCAAGCACGAGATGAAGAGCCTGCGCATTCTCGGCAGCGTGGGCGAGCCGATCAATCCCGAAGCGTGGATGTGGTACCGGGAGCACATTGGCCGCAACCGGTGCCCTATTGTCGATACGTGGTGGCAGACCGAAACCGGCATGATCATGATCTCCCCCATGCCCGGAGCCACTCCGACCAAGCCGGGTTCAGCGACGAAACCGCTGCCCGGCGTTGCCGCCGACGTGGTGAACCGCGACGGAGAGAGTGTGCCTCCCGGCGCCGGTGGGTATCTCGTGATCAAACGGCCCTGGCCCGCCATGCTGCGTACGATCTATGGAGACGACGCTCGCTATAAGCAGCAGTATTGGTCGCAAATTCCCGGTATTTACTTCACCGGGGACGGCGCCCGCCGCGACGAAGATGGATATTTCTGGGTCATGGGCCGCATCGATGATGTCATCAACGTCTCGGGACACCGTCTGAGTACGATGGAAGTGGAGTCGGCCCTGGTGGCGCATGAAAAAGTTGCAGAGGCGGCGGTGGTCGCGCGCCCCGATGAGATCAAGGGGCAGGGTATCGCCGCATTTGTGACCCTGCAAGCTGGCAACAAAGCGTCCGATGAGTTGAAAGAGGAGCTAAGGAAGTGGGTGGGTAAGGAGATCGGTTCGCTGGCAAAGCCGGACGACATCCGTTTTACGGACGCTCTGCCGAAGACGCGCAGTGGAAAGATCATGCGCCGGCTTCTGCGTGAAATCGCTGCCGGCGCGGAAGTCAAGGGAGATGTTACGACGCTAGAAGACCTTTCGGTGCTCGCAAAACTCCGGGAGGACGAAGAATAGGCGCGGCAGGGGTAGATTACGGCCATCCGGCCTTCGCTAGGGGGCCTGTTCGTGCGAAGTGTGGCCGCGTGTTTGCGGAGAGTTGTGTCTGTAGTAAAAGAGGTTTGTTTTGACTGTACTTATCGCCGACGACAGTATTATTTCCCAACGTCTGCTCGACGCGGCCCTGCGCAAATGGGGCTACGACGTCGTGTGCGCGTCCGACGGTGAAACAGCCTGGCAAATTCTCCAATCCCAGGACGCGCCCTCCATGGCTATTCTCGATTGGATGATGCCCCACTTGACCGGCCCCGACGTCTGCCGTCTGGTGAGACTGCAGCAGCGCGACAGATACACCTACCTGCTGCTGCTCACCGCCCGGACGCTAAAGGAAGATCTGATCGAGGGGATGGATGCGGGCGCGGACGATTACCTGACGAAGCCGTTCGACCAGCAGGAACTGCAGGTGCGGCTACGCGCCGGCAAGCGTGTCGTCGATCTGCATTCCGAGTTGCTCGCCGCCCGCGAGGCGCTGAGGGACCAGGCAACGCGTGACTCCTTAACCCGGCTCTGGAATCGAAGCTCGATCCTGGCGATGCTGCAGCGCGAACTCGCCCGCGGATCGCGCGAGTCCCGGCCGCTCGGCTTGGCGCTCATGGATTTGGACCGCTTTAAGAGCGTCAACGATACCTACGGTCATGTGGCGGGGGACGAGGTTCTCGTGGAGGCCAGCCGGCGGATGCTCGAAGGAATGCGGCCTTACGATGCCATAGGGCGGTACGGCGGCGAGGAATTCCTGATTCTTCTGCCGGGTTGCGATGAGGACCGCTCCATGGAGCAGGCTGAGCGGATGCGGCGCATTCTCTGCGCGACGCCGGTGGAGTTGAGCGACGGCACTCGCTACGAGATGACCGGCAGTTTCGGCGTCACCAGCGCCATTCCGGGCCCAACCTCCTCGGCCGAGCAACTGATCCGCAAGGCGGATCTTGCGCTATACGCCGCGAAAGATCGCGGCCGCAACCGCGTCGAACTCTATCACGCGGTGGACAGTCACGAATTCGCGAACGGCGAGCGCATGTTGCGCGAAGTGAATCGTTGACCTGCGTTAGCCGGCATCCAGAACACAGATCGAAGTGAGCTGCCTGAAATCTTCCGCGTAGTCCAGCCCATACCCGACAACGAATTCATCGGGAATGCGAAAGCCGGTATAGTCGACGTTCACGGGCGTTCGCCGGCGCTCCGGTTTGTCGAGCAGGGCGGCGATCCGCAGCGACTGGGGCTTGCGCTGCGCAATCAGCTTGGTGAGATAGGTGAGCGTAACCCCGCTATCGACGATATCTTCCACCAGCAGCACATGCCGCCCTTCCACCGAAATGTCGAGGTCCTTGGTCACGCGCACCTCGCCGGAACTGGACTTGGCGGCGCCATAGCTGGAGATGCCGATGAAATCGATCCGGACGCCGGTGGAAACGCTGCGCGCCAGATCGGCCAGGAAGACAAAGCTGCCCTTGAGAATACCCACCAGATAGAGCGGCCCCTCGGGATAATCCCGGCTGATCTCCTCCCCCATCTCGCGTACCCGTTCCCGTAAGCGCTCTTGCGGAATCAGGACGCGAAGCTGGGATGGCATTCGGGAATCACTTCATGCCGCGCTGCGCGGCGGCCTTGAGAATCCGTGTGCTTCCCGGTCCGATGTGAATGTGCGCTCCCGTGGCTTGTCCGGGGACCGCCGCGCGAAACGCGTAATAGGGAATGTTCCGCCGCTCGAGATATCGCTTGAGCCAGCGGCCCTCCGGCGCGTCCGGGCTGACCGCCACGTCGACGCGTCCCCGGTGGTCGAACCCCAGGGAACGATGGAGCTCCGTTTCGCCGTTGGCGCTGATTGGCAGGCCGGCGTGGAAACGGTTCTCAAATGCGGCTTCGAGCGGCTTTAGCTGCTTTTGTTCGTCGAACTGCCCGCTGCCCGTGAATTTTTCCATCAACGGAGTACTGCCGATGGCGGGGTTGGCGAGAATGGCCTCCTCCCGGCGCGCCGAATCCGCGATCTGTGCGAATAGTTGCGCGCGGTGTTCCGCGAGCGAAAGCGCCGTTTCCCGCATGTGCAATTCGTCTTCAATCGCCGAGACTTCTCCTCGCGCAATGACACCGGCTCCGATGAGTTTTTGAAATTGTTCCAGTTTTGCCTGCTGCCGGTTCCGGCGGCGAGTAGCGGCGTCCACCATCGCTTCCGCCTGGCTGCTATCCAGATCCTGCGCCATCACCGTGCCATATAGGGTCCGGTCCAGAATCTCCTCATCGCGGGCGTCTGCGAGATTATCCGCAGCTTCCTGGATCCGCGATGCGGGCAGCGCCCCGGCGCTCACCAGTTGCTTTACCTGCTGTAGCTGCTTCTCGGCGGCCTCGGTCTTTCTGGCGGATGCGATAGAAAACGCGGTGGGAATTTGCTGGGCGGGCAGAGAAAGGCTCAGCCCTGGAATCACCCCGATGAGCAAAAAAACGCCGCGAAAGGATTGCATTGGGGAACTTTCAGTGTAACATACGGTTAGGGAGACTCTGCTATTCGAGAAGATACGCTGTTTGCTACAAATTCTTCGACGAATCAGGCCGCAACGGCCCCTGTCGCTCAACCCCACAAAAACCTGATTGATTCCGAGCCAATTTGGCGTGTGGCTGCTCGCGCCGCCGAAGCCAAAAAGGCTGCGGACATTCGTGTCCTCGATCTTCGCGAAGTCACTTCTTTCGCCGATTATTTCCTGATTTGCACCGGGGCCAACCCCCGCCAGATTCAAGCCGTCAGCGAAGAAATCGGCGCTCAACTAGCCCAGCGCGGCGATTTTCCGGTGAACGTGGAAGGCTTTCAAAATGCCGACTGGGTGCTCGCCGATTATGGCGATCTGGTGGTTCACGTATTCTCGGAGAAAGCGCGCGCTTATTACGGACTGGAACGCCTCTGGCGTCAGGCAAAAGAGATTCCCGTTCCGCTGGACCAGCCCGCCGCATAAGCGGATAGCGCTAAAGTAGTCGTTTCGGCGATTATGAGGCGCATCTTTCTACTCGTGGCTGCCGCCGGTCTGGCGGCCGCTCAGACCGGCTCGATTTCCAGCGAGCGCATTCGCGCTCACGTCAAATTTCTATCGAGTGACTTGCTCGAAGGCCGCGGTGTGGGCGCCCGTGGCGGCGACCTTGCCACCGAATACATCGCCACGCAATTCGCGCTTGCCGGCCTCCAACCCGCCGGGGATCAAAACACATTCTTCCAGCGCGTTTCGCTGGTGGGCGTCGAGACGGAACCGAACGCGGCGCTCACGCTCTCAAAGGACAACGTTGACGCTCATCTTCAATGGCTGGACGATTTCGTGGGGGTCACCGGACGGCAGCAGGAAACCAACGAGGTAGACGGCGACATCCTCTTCGTGGGCCACGGCATTACGGCGCCAAATTTCGATTGGGACGATTACAAAGGCGTCGATGTGCGCGGCAAGGTGCTGGTGCTGTTCACCAATGAGCCGCCGTCGAAAGACCCCAAATTTTTCGGGGGAGACGCGCTCACCTACTACGGGCGCTGGACGTTCAAGTACGAGGAAGCGATCCGTCGCGGCGCGCAGGCCGTTTTCATTCTTCACACGACTCCTACGGCCGGCTACAGCTACGACGTGGTGCGCAGTTCCTGGGGGAAGGAGGACCCGCAAGTGAAGCTGTCTTCCGGCGAATCGGCCCTGGCGTTTGCGGGGTGGCTAAGCCAGCCGGCGGCCGAGCGCCTGGCCGTGATGGCGGGTACTACTTTGGACGCGATGCTTGCGGAGGCCAATCAGCGCGACTTTCGCCCGCGATCGCTCGGGGTGCATCTGCATGCGCGGGTAAACGCAACGATCCGGCCCATCGAATCGCGCAACGTCGCCGCGCTCGTGCCCGGCAGCGATCCCAAGTTGAAGGACGAAGCTGTGGTCTTTACCGCGCACTGGGATCATCTCGGTATCGGAGCGCCGGTCCATGGGGACAAGATTTACAACGGCGCGGTGGATAACGCCTCGGGTTGCGGCGTGCTGCTCGAGTTGGCGCGGGCCTGGATGGCCCAGCCGCAAAAGCCTCGCCGCTCCGCGCTGTTTCTGGCGGTGACGGCCGAGGAGGCCGGACTGCGAGGCTCCCAATTCTACGCCGCGCACCCCATCATCCCCGACGGCAAACTGGCGATCGATATCAACTACGACGCTCTCTATCCGTTCGGCCGCACACGCGATGTCAACGTTTCCGGTGCGGAGCGCACCACGGCTTGGCCAATGGTTCAGGAAGTTGCGCGGCATATGGGCCTGCGGATCACGCCGGACGCGCACCCCGAACAGGGCGACTACTACCGCTCCGATCACTTCTCGTTCGCCCGCGCCGGCGTGCCGGCGTTTTCGGTGAGCATGGGCAGCGACTTCATCGGGAAGCCCGCATCGTTCTCGGAGAAGATCTTCCAGGACTACGTCTCGAAAAACTACCATCAGCCGTCCGACGAATATCGTGAGGACTGGGACTTCTCCGGCATGCGGCAAATGGCGCAATTCGGCATGGAGATCGGCCTCCGCGTGGCGAACCAGACGGCGCTGCCCACCTGGAACGCCGGGGATGAGTTCCTTCCGGCCCGCGTTAAGAGCGGCGTGCGGTAAAGGGCCGCCGGACGGCCCTCTAGAAGAAGTTCCGAAGATAGGCCCCGCTCTGGCGCAGCGATCGCTTGCGCAGAGCAAGCGTCTTCTCGTAGGAGCGGTCTTCGACCTCGATACACACCGGACCGTCATAGCCGGTATCCATGAGCACCGAGCAGAACTTGCCCCAGTCCACTTCTCCCAAACCGGGCAGCTTCGGCGTGTGGTACTGCAGAGGATGCGCGAGAATGCCTACCTGGTTCAAACGGTCCTTGTCGAGCCGGACGTCCTTGGCGTGCACGTGAAAAATCTTACTCGAAAAATCGCGCAATGGTTGTAAGTAGTCCATATGCTGCCAGACCATGTGCGAAGGATCGTAGTTTAGTCCAAAATTTTTGCTCGGGATTGCCTCGAACATGCGCCGCCAAATGGCGGGCGTCGTGGCCAGATTCTTTCCGCCCGGCCATTCGTCCGCGCTAAACAGCATGGGACAGTTTTCGATTCCCACTCGCACGCCATGGTCTTCGGCATACTGGATCAGCGGCTTCCAAGTGCTCTCAAAGCGCCGCCAGTTGTCGTCCACGCTCTTCACCCAGTCGCGGCCGATGAACGAATTGACATTGCCGAGTCCTAGCATCCGGGCTCCGCGAATCACCTTCTTCAGGTGCGCCACCGCGACCTTCGCTTCCGCCGCATCCGGAGACAAGGGGTTGGGGTAGTAGCCGAGGGCGCTGATTGAGACGCCCGATGCGGCTACCGTGTCCTGAATCCGGCGCGCATCCCCCGCCTTCATATCCGTTACGTCAATATGCGTGACGCCCGCGTAGCGCCGCTCCGCCGCTCCCTTCGGCCAGCACATCACTTCGACGCATTCGAACTTCTCAGCGGCCGCAAATTGCAGCACTTCTTCCAGGGTCAAATCGGGCAGGATCGCGCTTACGAATCCCAGTTGCATGGTGATCTCCGGTGCGTATGAAAATTCCGAATCCTCAGGATAGCGCACGCCCCGCGGGGGAACGGCTGATGACGGCTAGTTCGGCAGCGCCGCCGCTGGGGGGAAGCCCGAGGCGATGGCTTCGAGGAATAGCTGGACGGAGATGTGCTGCGTGAGTTCCGCGTGATCGAGGTAAGGGTTCACCTCGACAATGTCCACTCCGGCCAGTTTTCCGCGCCGGGCGATTCCGCGGAGCAGTTGCCTGGCCTGACGGAACGTCAAACCATCCGCCTCCGGGCTCTCGGTGCCGGGCGCGATGGAAGGATCGAGAGCATCGATGTCCAGGCTCACGTAATAGGTTCCGAGGTCGCCGATCTCATTTAGAATTGCATCGACTCCGTCGTCGTGGACCCGGTCCATCGGGAAGATGAGGTTGCCATGGCCCAAGCTTTCCCGGTATTCGCGGTCAGTGCTTTTGATTCCCCGGACCCCGATGGTCACGATGCGCCGGATGAAGGGCAGCTCATGAGCCCGGCGGAATGGACTGTTATTGCTGAACTCCATATCCATCGATTTGTCGCGATAGTCCATGTGCGCATCCAGCAGCACCACCGTAAGCGGTCCGCGTTTCTCAAAGGCGGCCAGCAGGGGATAGCTGATCGAGTGGTCGCCGCCGATCGACGCCAGAAGAATTCCCCGATCGAGAATCGCGCGGGCGTGGGCGGTGATTCGTTCGCGAGTGGCGGCCGCGTCCAGCCGGACATCCACATCGCCGGCGTCCACCATGCGGACGCCGCGGAAAAACGTCGTGTCCTGGCCAATGTCGAAGTATCCGGAAGCCCCCGCGGCTTCGCCGAGCCAGCCGAATCGGGTGGAGGCGTCCCGGAGCGCTCGCGGCGCCTGGCGGCAACCCGGCCGCATGGAGGCCATATTGTCGAATGGAACTCCGAGTATCGCTACGTCGGCCTCCATCTCCGCCGGCTCGAAAACGTAAGGAGCTTTGCAGAAGGTCGCGATGCCGGTATGTGGCAATGCCGCGGCCTGTCTTTTTGTGAGCATCTGGATCAGTCCTTTCCTTGTCCTGATCTGTGCGGCACTCGCGGCTAGCTGCCGCGTAGATGGGCTGATCTGATCTAAGCGGTCCGCGGGGCCGTGGTGATTCCCCGGGCGTACCGGGTCGCGTGCGCATTGCGGCAGGGCCCGCGCCCAGAGGAAGAATCCTAAATCTCAGGATATCGCAGCGTCTCCGGATTGCCGCATGCACTCGCCAATCCGCCGCAGCCCTTCCCGGAACATGTCTGTGTTTACTCCCATTCCCACGCGGAAATATTCGGGCATGTCGAAGAAGCGGCCGGGCACGGCGGACGTCTCATATCGCTCTCGCAGGCGCGCGAGAAACGCGTCTACCGGCTCCTCCCGAAGGCGGAGGAACGAGGTTGTCCCCCACTGCGTTCGTACCGCGGAAACGCGCGGGTGGCTATCCAGAAAATCGGCCAGCACCACGCGGTCCGCCTCCACAATCCGCCGCGAGCGCTCGCGAATCCGCGGCAAATTTTCGAACGCATGCACGCTCAGCAGTTCCGCCGGATGCGCGGGAATGGACCCGAACAGATCGTTCAGCCGCCACATGGCGCGCGCCAGTTCCGGCTCGGCGAGTATCCATCCGCAGCGCAGGCCGCTCAGCCCGTAAACCTTGGTCAGGCTGGTGGTCACCACGAACTCCGGCCCCAGGTGGAACGCGCTGCGAGGCGTGTTTTCATACACGGCGTCGAGATAGACCTCGTCCACCAGCACGCGCGCGCCCACCGAGCGGGCAAGCTCTCCGATTTCCCGGAGCACCGGTTCCGGAGTCAATACGCTGCTGGGATTGTGCAGATTAGTCAGCACGATCAGCTTCGTGCGCGGGGCTAGTGCGGCCCGAATAGCGGCCGGATCGATTGCAAACCCGCTTTCCGGGTGGCGCGCGAAAGTTTTCACCGTGGCGCCAAAATAGCGGGCGGTGGCGGGGATTAACTCATACACCGGATGCTCCATCAGCACCTCGTCGCCGGGGTCGATCAGCGCCGCCATGGCCAGGTGGTTCGCCATCGACGTGCCGGCCGCCGCGACTACGCAGTCCGGGCCCACGTCGCAGTGCCGCGCAATCGCCCGCTGGAGAGGGGCGAAGCCATAGGTGCTATCGCCGTTGATTTCCAGATTCCCGGTCGCGCCGGGCAGTTCGCTCAGGGGAAACGAGCCCACGCCACTGGTCGCCAAATTGAATGTTGCACGGCTCTGGGTCTTGGCCCACAGCATGTACTCGGAATGTCGTTGTCTCATGAAATGTTCGGGCAACGCCGGCGCCAGTAAAGGAAAACCGGAATGCCTAATATCAAGATAAGCAAGCCGAGCGCGCTATTTGCCGGATAGCTGACAAAGGTCACCCCCACGATGGCGCCGCAGGCCGCGACAAAAAGGCCCGTGGTATAGGGATGCCCCGGAACAAGGTAGATCGGGCCCGCCGCCCGGGTGCGCTTCCGCAGGATGAAAAGGGCCGCCGCCGTCAATGCAAACGAAATGAAATCGATGGACACGACGTAGTTCAGAATCTGCTCGTACCGGCCCGATAGCGCGATGACGGTGGCGAACACGCCTTGCAGAAGAATAGCGGCTACGGGAGCGCCGGTGCGCGCCGATAGCCGTCCCACTCTTTCGAAAAATAGGCCGTCGCGCGCCATCGCGTAATAGACGCGCGGCGCCGTGAGAATTCCCTGGCTTAGAAATCCCAGCGTGGAGACCGCGATTCCGGCCGCAATCCACAACGCGCCACGCTCTCCCAACGCGATCCGCATCACCGCCGACGCCGGCGTGCGCGTGGCCGCCAGGCCGCTGGCTCCCAGCACCCGGAGGCACACGAAATTGACGGACAGGTAAAGAATCGCGACGGATAGCACGCCGAATACGAGACCTCGCGAGAGATCTCTTCCAGGATTCTTCATTTCGCCTGTGAGAAAGCTCGATGTCTGCCAGCCTCCATAGGCGAACGCAACCGGAATCATCGCCGCGCCCAAGGCGCCCCAATGGAATGGCGTATCGAATAGTGGCAGGGTATGAATCGCGCCGCCGCCCATCCATAATCCGGCTACCACCATGCCGGCGATCGCCGCCGCCTTCAGCAGCATGAACGCAGTTTGTACATTGCTTCCCGCGCGCACGCCCAGGCAGTTGATGGCGGTCAGCCCCAACAGCGCCACGGCGGCGATGACGCCGTCGCCCGCTTGCCATCCACTGATCTCCCGGTAGTATTTGGCGAAAGTCACGGCTACCGCCGCCATGCCGCCAGTCTGCGTCACCAGTAGGAGCACCCAGCCATAGAGGAAAGCGACCGAGGGGTGATAGGCTTCGCGAAGGTAGAGATACTGGCCTCCCGCGCCGGGCAGACGGCACGCGAGCTCAGCCCAGATAAACGCGCCCAGCATCGCAAGCGCGCCTCCGGCCAGCCACGCGCCCAGGATCAGGAACGGCGTGTGCACCCGCTGCGCCACTACGTAGGGATTGATGAAAATTCCAGAGCCGACAATGCCGCCCATGACGATCATGGTGGCGTCGAAGACCCCTAGTTGCCGGCGAAGCGCAGGTTCAGCCAACGGTCAACGTTACCATGGCTTGGACGCTTACCGTCCGAGGAATTTTTCGAGCTTGCCGACTTCGCGTTCGACGTTGGTGAGAATTTTTTTCGCTCCGTCCGAATCGCCCCGCTGGATGCTGTTTTGCGCCTGACCCATCAGAACGTCCATACGCTGCTGCGAGGCCACCATATCGCCGCGCAGCCCGTAGCCTTGCGCCGCCTGCTGGCGCTGCAAAGTTTCAAGACTGCTCTTCACGGCGGCGGCCCGGCTGCCGAGAAGGTCGAGCTGATCCTGGATCTGTTGCAGTTCGGCTGCAAGCTGGGCCTGTTTCGCGGCTTCCGCATCGGCTTGCGCATTCGACGGCTGAGGCTGAGGCTGAGAAGCGTCTGATGGCGGATTGGAGCCCTGCGGAGCGGGAGCCTGTCCGGATGCCTGGGCAACCGGAGTCCGCTTCGTCTGCGCGGCCGCCTGCTGTGCCGGGGGTTCCGAGGCGGCCGCCTGTGCGGCGGATGGCGTCTGCGGCGTTGCGACTGGCGCAGTTTCGTCCTGCTGCGGGGCCGCTGTTGGAGTATGGCTCTCCGCGGCAGCCGGAGGCGGAGCGGCCGGATTGGCATTCGCCTGCCGTAGTTTCGGGAGATAAATCACCGCGCCGGCCAAAATCAGCAGCGTGGCCAAGGCGCCGGCGATCATCCAAAGCGCCCGCTTCCCGCTCTTTCCCGATGGGTTCGCGGGCAGCACGGGCGGCGGCGCGTACTGAGGCTGAGAATATTGTGCCTGAGGCTGCGCCGGTGGCGCTGTATAGGAGGGAGGAGGCGCGCTCTGTGCCGGCCTGGGGGGCACCGCTACCGTATCCACCATCGGCGGAGGCGTCGACGGCGGCGCGGTTGCGTAAGGGGCCGGGTGAGCCGTGGACACTCCCGGGTTCGACGCCGTTCCCACCAGGCTCGACCCGGAAGAGGACCCATGCGAGGAACTGGCGCCCTCCGAGGGAGCGCTCAATGGAATCCCCAGTTCGCTCGCGACGCTGTTCAGCGCGCCGCGGAACGCCGCCGCTGTCTGGAAACGTTCGTTCGGATCCTTAGCCAGGGCCATCAGGATGATTTCGTTCAACCCATCCGGTACTCCTGGAGATAGCTCGATGGGCGGCCTGGGAGGCTGGTGCAGATGCCCCGCCAGAATCGCGTAGTCACTGTCTCCCTCGAAGGGCTTTTTGCTCGTCACCAACTCATAGAGCGTCACGCCGAGCGAGTATAGGTCCGAGCGGGCGTCGAGCGACTTGCCTTCCACCTGCTCCGGCGACATATAGTAAAGCGACCCCACCATCTGCCCGGTCTTCGTCAGCGAACGGTCGGCCGCCATTCGCGCAATGCCGAAATCCATTAACTTCACCCGGCCTTCCGGGGTCACTATGATATTGGCTGGCTTGATGTCCCGATGCACGACGCTATGCGAGTGAGCATAGGCTAGCGCGGACAGCGCCTGGTTCACGATTTCGAGTACCTGCGCGAGCGGCATGGCGCCGGAGCGCATCAGGCTGTCGAGGGTCGAGCCATCGACGTACTCCATGATCATCGCCAGTTGGTTATCGATGCGGTGCGCCGTGCGCAGCGCCGCGATGTTGGGATGGTCCAGACTTGCCGTGACTTTGATTTCCCGGCTGAAGCGGTCTACCAGTTCCGGATGTTCATCCAGGCGGGCGAGCAGAACCTTCATCGCTTCAATACGCTCGGAGATGGTGTTCCGTACTTTGTACACCTTCCCCATACCACCCGCGCCTAAGAGCGCAAGTATCTCGTAATCGCCGGTGACATGTCCGACTTCGAAGTCCATGATGTGCTCCTCTTACGACTCGCCTACGCCGCGGACTACTGAGCGCTTTCCACCGAATCGCCGACTTTCGGCGCCCCCGCGCCCGAGAACGTTCCCGTCGCGGAATCCGCGTCCACTTCCGTTACCGTCATCGTTCCCAGCGGAGTCGTGATCCTCTTCAGAACCTTGCCCGTGCCTGGATCCTTCACTTCGCGCACGAAATGCCTGACCTGGAGTTGCGCCCCGGCCTGCACGCCCGCCTTGGAGCCGATGTTGATAATCAGCGTGTTTCCCGAGACGTCCGCAATTTCACCGTTCAGGCGGACCACCGTAGTGGGAAGCCGGTTGGCGTCCTGCTCCAGTGCCGTCGCCAGATTCTCCACCGCCTCATGCACCGCTTCTCCGATAATCGTCGCCCCGAAGTTGCTGCTGCCCATGTCCAACGCGCCGGCTCCGCCGCCAGCCCAGTTGCCACCGCCGCCGCCCAGGTTGAGGCCGGACCGTTTGGATTCGCCCTTGCCCTCTTCCGAGGCGAGAATCTCGGCGGTCTCCGTGTTAATAATCCGTGCCGTAATTGCCACCACCGCTTTCGATTCCTTCTTGCCCAACCGTCCGGCGCCGAATGCGCCCAAATGGCCGCCGATCCCGCCTACTCCCAAGTGCTTATCGTCCCGGCCGAACTGAGTAATACTCCCGATCACGATGGCGTCGACCCCCAACACCCGAGCCAGTTTGGCGGCGGTTGTCGGATCGGCGCGATCGCTGTTCGAAAAGTTCTGTTCGGCGAGAATCTTGTCGAGCGCTTTCCGCTCGATGACCCGGTACGTCTGGTCCTTAACAAACCGGTTGACCAGCAGGTCCGTAATTCCCTTCCCAATATCCTGGTTCGACCCGAAGATCTGGATCACGGACGACGACACCGTTGCATAGTCAAAGTCGAGGACGGCCACGCGTTTTTTTGCAGATTGTTGAGCAAAGGCTGGAACGATCGCACAGAAAACCGTCAAAACACAGCAGATACTGACCTTCACGGATGATTCCTCCACGGACAGGCGCGCGAATTTATCTCGGCGCCGGGTAGCCTCCGGCGAAAGAGACGCGCCATCTCAACGCCATTATAGTGCGTTCCCCCTCCAAAAGCGTTACAAAAACAAGGGTTTCTGGGTCCAGGAGTTTGTGGTCCCAGTGGCGATTTTCGGCCATTTCGCACCAGCTTTCCTATCGGCCGGTTCGTGGCCGGACTGCACCCGAATCCGGCGTCTTTTACAAACGCGGCCCGATTTATCCGGAGTGAGCGGCCGTACCCGTGCGTCACTGCTAAAATGGGAGTCATCCCCATGAAATTCGGCGTTGTTGTCTTTCCTGGCAGCAATTGCGATCACGATGCGTTTTATGCCGTATCGCAAAACCTGGGCCAGCAGGCGGAATACATCTGGCACGACTCGCATTCGCTGAGCGACGTCGATGCCGTAATCCTTCCGGGCGGGTTCGCCTACGGAGATTACCTCCGCTGCGGCGCCATCGCCAAGTTTTCTCCGGTGATGGCCGCCGTTAAGAAGTTCGCCGCCGGCGGCGGGCTTGTCCTCGGTGTTTGCAATGGCTTCCAGGTCCTGGTGGAATGCGGGTTGCTCCCGGGAGCTCTGATCCGCAACCGAGGTCTCAAGTTCGTCTGCCGCGACGTCCGGGTCCGCGTCGAATCCAGCAATTCGCCATTCACATCCGCCGCGAAGAAGGGCGACGTTCTCCGCATCCCGGTGGCGCACGGCGAAGGCTGCTATATCGCCGACGAGCATACTCTCGACGAGCTCGAAGCCGAAGACCGCGTCCTGTTTCGCTATATCGATAATCCGAACGGCTCCGCGCGCGATATCGCGGGCATCTGCAACTCCGGGCGCAATGTCATGGGCATGATGCCGCATCCCGAGCGCGCCTCTGATCCGCTCTTGTCTTCGACCGACGGTCTCCGTGTTCTTACTTCCATGACTCAGTCCCTGACCGCGGTGACGCGATGACCGCCGCCATTACCCCTGACATCGTCGCGGCGCACCAGATTACGCCGTCCGAGTACGAGAAAATTGTCTCCCTGCTGGGCCGCGAACCGGGCATCACCGAACTTGGCATTTTCAGCGTGATGTGGAGCGAGCACTGCTCCTACAAGAGTTCCCGGCTCCATTTGAAGAAGCTACCGACCCGCAGTAAGCTCGTGCTGGTCGGGCCGGGGGAAAACGCCGGCATCATCGACATTGGCGGCGGCTACGCCATCGCCTTCAAAATCGAGTCGCACAACCACCCCAGCTTCATCGAGCCTTTCCAGGGCGCCGCAACCGGCGTAGGCGGTATTCTCCGTGACATCTTCACGATGGGCGCGCGGCCCATCGCCGTAATGGACGCCCTCCGCTTCGGCCCCCTCGACGTTCCACGCAACCGCCGCATCCTGGAGGGTGTTGTCTCGGGCATTTCCCATTACGGTAATTGTTTCGGCGTTCCCACGGTGGGCGGCGAGTGCGTCTTTGAGCCGTGCTACAACGGCAATCCGCTGGTGAACGTCTTTGCGCTGGGCGTCTTCCGCCACGATGAGATCTTTTTCGGCAAGGCCACCGGTATCGGCAACCCGGTGATCTATGTCGGTGCGAAAACCGGACGCGACGGCATCCATGGCGCCTCCATGGCGTCCGCCGAATTTACCGAAGAATCGAAGCAGAAGCGCCCGAATGTTCAGGTTGGCGACCCGTTCATGGAAAAACTTCTCCTGGAAGCCTGCCTCGAAGCGATGAAGACCGGCGCCATCGTCGGCATTCAGGACATGGGCGCGGCCGGGCTTACCTGCTCCACCTGCGAGATGGGCAGCCGCGCGGAAACGGGCATCGAAATCGACCTCATGCACGTCCCACAGCGCGAAACGGGCATGACTCCTTACGAGATCATGCTTTCGGAATCGCAGGAGCGCATGCTGCTGGTCGCCGAAAAGGGCCGGGAAGAGGAAGTATTCCGCGTCTTCCGGAAATGGGGTTTGGACGCCGTCACGGTCGGGCGCGTCACGGACGACGGCATGCTGCGCGTCAAGAATCACGGCGAGACCGTGGCCGAAATCTCGAACCGGGCGCTTGCCGACGAAGCGCCTATCTATGACCGCCCGCACGGCGTGGCGCCCTACCGGCCCGCCCCGCTCGAAGGACCGGAGTTCCAATCCAAAAATTTGCAGGACGATCTCACGAGGCTCCTCTCGTCGCCCGATATTTGCTCGAAGCGCTGGATTTGGGAGCAATACGATTACACCGTTCGCACCAATACGATCGAAGGCCCGGGCGGAGACGCGGCCATCATACGGATCAAGGAAACCGGCTCTTCCGTCGCTATGTCGCTCGATGGCAACGCCCGTTATTGCGCTCTCTCTCCACGAGAAGGAACCCGGCTCATCGTGGCCGAGTGCTGCCGCAACCTGTCCACTTCCGGCGCAACTCCCGTTGCCGCCACCAATAATCTCAATTTCGGCAATCCGGAGCGCCCCGAAATCATGGCGCAGCTTGTCGAGTCGATCGAGGGCCTTGCCGAAGCCTGCGAGTTCTTTGAGACGCCGATTACCGGCGGCAACGTCAGCCTCTACAACGAAACCCTGGGCGAAGCCATCTTCCCCTCGCCGGTAGTGGGAATCGTGGGCCTGCTCAAGACGGCCAAGCCGGTTCCGGTCCGCTTTCAGAACCCCGACCGCCCGGTGATTCTTCTGGGCGGCTATGGCGCCTGCGATCATCGGCGCTTTGGAGGCACGCAGTACGCCAAGGTGATTCTCGATTCTTTATGGGGATTACCGCCGGCACTCGATATGGAATATGAGAAGCGCGTCCACCAGGCCGTCCGGGCTATCGTCAACGGAGGGTTGGCCGAATCGGCGCACGATTTGAGCGATGGAGGTTTGGCGGTGGGGCTTGCCGAGTGCTCGTTCGGAGGTGCGCAAGTCGGCGCCGACGTGACACTCGATAGCGATTTGCGGCCCGAGTTCCTTCTTTTCCACGAAGGCCCGTCCCGGATTCTTCTGTCCACCTCCAAACCGGAGGAACTTGCGAAAATCGCCGCTGAATTTCGAGTGGAGGCGCCGGTGATCGGTGTTACCATGAAAGCGAGGTTACAGGTTCGTAACTTGTCTCGCACTCTCATCAATCTCGAAATTCCAGCACTTGAGTCAGTGTGGGATTCCGCGCTTGAGAAGATGCTGCATTCCTAAACTATGACCGCCTCCCCCAGTGCGAACCGGAAGAGGAAACATGGTGGATAAATTCAAAGACGAGTGCGGCGTTTTCGCCATTTTCGGTCATCCAGAGGCCGCAAATCTTTCTTATCTGGGCCTTTACGCGCTCCAGCATCGCGGGCAGGAAAGCGCTGGCATTGCCGCCAGCGACGGCCGCATGATTTACTGCCACAAAGCGATGGGCCATGTCGCCGACATCTTCACTCCCAGCGCTCTCGCCGGTCTTCCAGGACTTCTCGCGATTGGACATACGCGGTATTCCACCGCCGGCGATACCGCACTTCTGAATGCGCAGCCTTTTTCCATCGCCTGCAATAAGGGGCGGATCGCGGTGGCGCATAACGGCAATATCACGAACGCGGCAGAACTGCGCCGCGAGTTGGAGCGCGACGGCTCGATTTTCCAGGCTTCAAGCGATACCGAAGTGGTGCTCCATCTGATGGCCCGCTCGCGCGAGCGCACCTTGGCCGGGGCGCTGCGGGAAGCGCTGCTGCAATTGGAAGGCGCTTTTTCGCTGGTTTGCCTGGCGGAGGATCGCATTCTCGTCGCTCGCGACCCGCATGGTTTCCGCCCCCTCGCTCTCGGCCAGATGGAAATTGAAGGCGGGCGCTTCGCCCATGTTTTCGCTTCGGAAACCTGCGCGTTCGATCTCATCAACGCGGTTTATCTCAACGATGTCGAGCCGGGAGAGATGGTGATCGTGGGTCCCGAGGGCATGACCCGCGAACGGTATACGCCCCAGCGGGAGCGAGCGCACTGTGTCTTTGAGCATGTTTATTTCTCGCGTCCCGATTCCATCGTGTTCGGGCGGCCGGTCGCGCAATCGCGGGAAAATCTGGGGCGGTTGCTCGCGCAAGCGGCGCCCATTGCCGCCGATGTCGTAGTTCCCGTGCCGGATTCCGGCGTGGCCGCCGCGCTCGGTTTTTCCGCCGAATCGGGGATCCAGTACCGGCAGGCGCTGATTCGCAATCACTACGTCGGGCGCACCTTCATCGAGCCTTCGCAGGCAATTCGCGATTTCGGCGTAAAACTGAAGCTGAATCCGGTGCGCCATATCCTCGAAGGGAAGCGGGTTGTTCTGGTGGACGATTCCATCGTGCGCGGCACCACCAGCCGGAAAATCGTCCGCATGGTACGCAGCGCCGGAGCCACGGAGGTTCATATGCGCATCGCCTGCCCGCCGACGATTTCTCCTTGTTTTTACGGTGTCGATACGCCGAGCACCAGCGAACTGATCGCCGCCAACAATACCGT
Organism: Bryobacteraceae bacterium; assembly: GCA_035545735.1. Classification (GTDB taxonomy): domain Bacteria; phylum Acidobacteriota; class Terriglobia; order Bryobacterales; family Bryobacteraceae; genus JAJYKC01. The sequence continues at coordinate 179,849 of DASZXS010000027.1, forward strand.
GGAGGAGATCCGCCGCTTCGTCGAAGCCGATACGCTTTCCTATCTCCCGCTTTCGAAACTTCGGGAAGCGGTGGGAGACGACAAGCACGAATACTGCTATGCCTGCTATACCGGCGACTATCCCACCGAGCTGATCAATATCGAAGAGCTCATGACCGCACGCGCCGGGCGCGGCTAGCGGTGGGCGGCCAGCCCGCAACGTTCGAGCAACCGCGCCATATCTTCCTTTGTCGCCTCCAATTTCGCCGCCGAATCCAGCAGGTCCCGCGCCTCCACGGGATACCAGTTGCGCCGCCCGGCCTTCGTCAGGCCTGCAACATCAATGGGTTCGATCAGCTTCCCTATCTCCTCGCGCGTATGCGGGCGTCCAAGCAGCTCGCGGCACCCTTCGCCGAACGACGAATCACACAGTAGGAACGAAGCCGCCAGGTGCGGTTTTCCAAGCCTGCGCGCCGTCTCCGAATAACTCGCCGCGGCGAAGTAGAGCAGGGAAAGCGCGGTGAACTCTTCAAAGTCGCCCATCGAACGGTAGAGTCCGCCCAACAGGCGAGCTGTTGCCAGTAACTCGCGCTCCGTTTGGGCGGCGTAGTTCGCCAAACGCTCCGCGCTCCAACCCGCCTCCAGGATTTCCGCCAGCCGCGCGACGCCGAGCAGAGTCAGCGGGAAGCCGGTGGAAAGTAGCGGGTCGACAAATCCGGCCGCGGAAGGCAGCAGCGCCCAGCGGGCCCCCACCACGGTGCGGCTACGGAAGGAGAGCCGCGGCAGGTGAACAAATGGCCGCTCCGCACGGGCCGCGGCGAATTGCTTCCTCAGTGCCGGAATCCGATCTAGAAGCCGTTCCCAGGCGGCCGCCCCCTCCGCGAGCTGTAGGCGATCCGCGATTTTGGACGTCGAGGCCACTCCCGCGCTCGCGCTCCCATTGTTGAACTGCAGCACCCATGCCCACCCGCCGTCGAAGACGTGATGCACCGCGGCGTCGTCCACCGGGTAGGGCGGGGCTTCGTCACTTCGGAATTCCGCCAGGCTTTCCAGGCGGGCTACTCCGGAGAAATGGCTGTAAAGCGCCTGCGTAGCCGGAAACCCTGTTACCGGGGCCTCTTCCAGTTGGAGCGCCCGGAAAAGAAAGCCGCGCGGCCCGGTGGCATCCACCACCCACCGCGCGCGGAACCGCGTTCCCGGGCCTTCGAGCGCCACTTCGTCCGCGCTTTCGGAAACGCTCCGCAATACGGTTTCGTCCGCATACTCCACCCCCATTCGTCGCGCCTCCTGAACCAGGAAATGGTCGAAATCCGCCCGATACCAGTGCGTATCCGAGATTTCATCGTGGGGGCTCGCCGCCACCAACAGTTGTTTGTCGCGCGATGCGCCGGGATTCGATTCGCCGTCGAGCGAATGATGATAAAACGTGAAGCCGCGCTTCAATCCGCATGCGATGTGGGGATACTCCCGCTGCCAGGTCCCCCATTTCGACAGCGGCCGGATGCGCGGCAGGTTGTAGCGTTCACTCAGCTCCTCCAGAATCAAATTCGAAAGCGGTGTGGACGACTCGCCAATCACCACCCTCGGATGTTTGCCTTTTTCGATCAGCGCCACCGAGAGACCCAGGCGGCGCGCGATCATCGCCAGTAGCGATCCCGCGAAACCCGACCCGACGATAGCCAGATCATATCGAGCAGAGGTCACAGCGCACCGGCTCCAATATGGTTTGGCTGAGATTCATCTGGCGCAGGCGCTCCACCCGCGCCGGCTGGCAGAGAGGACACACGCTCGCGAGACGCAGGTCCCAAAGGTCGGCGAACACGCGCCCGCGCTTCAAGGCAAGGCCGTATTCGACGGCTTCTTCCAGCGCCTTCATCCGGGGCGGCCGGAACTCGCCTTTCTCGGCCAGGGCCGTCATCGTGCCCGTAGTTACGCGCGTGGGAATCAGGGACGCCACGGAAGCGCCGCAGTCGAAGGCGAAAGTGAGCGAGCGCGCCACCCAGTCCGCGGCCTCTTCTTCCGCGACGAACGGAGGCTGCACCAGGAGGAACGCGCGCAAGTCGATGCCGTTCTCGCGCAGACGACGGGCTGACTCGGCGAATTGATCCAGCGTCATCCCCTTGTTCAATCTTGCGAGCGCGCCCGGATGGGCGGTTTCGAGCCCCATCGCCACTTCGAGGCTTCCTGGCAACAGATCGCGAAATTCGAAACACCGGCCGCCGATCAACGCCGGATGGCTCTCTACAATCACGCGATCGAATCTGCCGGCCCGGGTTGCAATCGCCGTGTAGTCGCTCACAGGAATTGCGCGTGCATCGAAGAAACTGCCGGCGTTATACAGCTTGATCGCCCGCGCCTCGGGCATGCGCGCCAGGGCGTAATCGATTTGCGCCGGAATCGCGCCCGCGGGCACGGTATCCGCCAGCGTATTTTGCCAGAGGTCGCACATGACGCAGTGCCAGGGACATTCGCGATTGGTCAGGAACACCGTGGCCACCGGATCGACGCTTCCCGCCGCCGACATTTCCGGCTCGACGAAAAAAGCGTACGGCTTCCAGGGGTCCAGCGCCGCACGGGAAAGCGGCCGTGGCGTGGTCATTGATACAACGAAAGGAACTGCTTGCGGTATTCCGCCTCGCGGAAGGGGAGCCTCCGCCGAAGCGTTTCCACCGGCACGGCGCCGTGCTGGAAGCGCCGCTTCGGAAACACCGGCATCTCCAATCCGGTGACGGCCTTCACGCCCCGCGCGACAACTTCGCCTTTCAATGCGTACAGCTTCTCCACGCTGTAATCCGTGAGGGCAATAAACGGGATCGCTTCCGCGACGGCGATCACGCCGGGCTGCGTGTACGGACTGAATCCACGAAAGCCGTAATGGCGGGTGGGCGCATACGTGCGCGCGTAGGAGCGGCTCAAGCCTCCGCTGTACGTCAGCGAATGTTTAATCTTTCCGACGCCCCAGCCTTCCTGGTAGAGCATCGGATTATGAATAACGCTGCGGATGGTGAGTTCCGCATTTTCTTCAATTGGATAGTCCTTCAGATTCTCATCGCCGCCGTCGCCGTCGATGAGGCAGCGCCACTCCGGATAGCGTTTGCGGATGCCCCGGCAAAGCGCCATCGTCATGGTCGCCGATTCGATGTCGAGCGGTTTGTAGTCTTCCACAACGCGCACCGCCTCCCTCGCATCCAACGACGCCGCGTCCACAGGAATCGCCTCGAAGAAAAGGCCGAGCCCCAACTGGTCGAGAAAGTCGCGCGACTGTTCCACATCCGGGCCGCCTCCGCCGTCGAGCACGAACGCTTTCAGCCGCGCCGGACTCATCCCCAATTTCCGCATCGCGTGATAGGTGACAAGGAACACGCTCCCGCTATCGATGCCGCCGGAAAAGCACGCGCCAACCGGTTCGTCCGGCGGAATGTTTTGGAGCCATTGGGAAATTTCTTCCGCCAGGGCGGAGATATAGGTCTTTCCGATCAGTTCGAGATCGGGTGGCAATGTGCCCATGGGCGGCGTAAAGAAGCGCGTATAGACCGGGTCGGGATCGGGACACCCCACGAGCTGAATTTCCACGACGTGATGGGCCGGCGCCATCCGCGTATAGCTGGGATGGAACTGCGCTTCCAGCCCTTCGCCCTTCAGCCACTCGTAAATCGTATCGATGCGGTGCGCCGTGATCAGGACCGGGCCTTCCTGCCGCTTGGCGAGGAAATATCGCAGCGGCCGGTCGAGCGAGCGCGCCATCCGCACGGTCTTGCCCGCCCGCGCCACAATTGCAAATGAACCGCGGATTGAACGCACCGCCTCCGCCGGGCCGCTCAGAATCACTTCCCGGGCTTGCTCGATAGTCAGGCCGTAAATCTGGTTCGCGGCGGCCTCGGTCAGGTCCACCACGCGTTCCACGTATTGATGCAAGATGTCTAGGGCTCCAACCTCAGTCTAAAACGCGTAGGTGATCATGAGGTAGGAGATGTTGTACGAACTTCCCTTGGTTGCCGCCTTGATGAAGTGCCCGGGGAAAAGATGTCCGTATCCCGCTCCGGCGCTCAGGAACCTCGTAAACGCATAACTGCCGGTCCCTTCCAGTTCCTGTCCGATATGGGTGCCGGCGCTGCCGTCCGCCTTCCTCACCACGAGATTGCCCGCGCCGTTGTAGAGGCCGTCGTGCGCGTTCGCCAGGTAGAGGCTGTTCGTCACCGCGCTCAGTTGCGTCTTCTTCCACGGCTTTATTTCCACGCCCGTTTTCACGTCGCTTAGATTGCGCCAGCCAAAAAGATCGACGATGCCATAGAGTCCGTGGCCGGAGGGATAAAGCTGATCGAACGTGTTGTTGCGCCCGTCGCGGGCGTTTTTGTCGCCGCTTGCGTATGCCCAGTCCACAAACACTCTCGGCTGTAGAGGGGCATTTTTCAAGGTGTAGCCGGCGGCCAGGTTGAATGCATAGGCGCTCACTGTGTCCGCGCCGATGTTTCCGTACTGGCGCAGGAAATGCCCGGTGTAGTCCGGTCCATTGCCGGCCTTCCGGCTTACCCGGATCGCGAGTGTCTTGGTGTCGCGACGCCCTGGCGTACCCTCTTCGGTAACCAGTCCGCGCGCCAGACGCCAGAAGATGTAAGGCTCGATCGTCGCCCCCGGCAATACCTTGCTGATGGTGCCGTACAGGCCGTGAATGTCGTCCCCGGCCTTGTGGTGATCGAAGACGCCATTCACCGGGTTTACGACCGACGCGCTGAATGCGTCCACCCGAATCTTGCCGAAGTTGACCGCTGCGCGGACAGCGTCGAATGTTCGCGGAGTGTTGAGCCAGTTCGCCGAGCCAAGGACGCGCTGGTCGCCGAAGATGAGTTCCTGGCGTCCGGCACGCACAGAAAAGCGCCCGCTTGTCATGTTTCCAAGCTCGACAAAAGCTTGATGCAGGTCAGCCGAATCTTTATAGGGAGATGCCTTGGGAATCGCATCGTTGCCCAGCGGCCGGGCGTCTTCCATTTGGGCGAACACGCGGAACCAGGAGACCTTTAAATCCATGTTCAGATGGAGACGGCTCAGCAGATACCCCTGATTGTTTTCCGGAGTGTAGGATGCGCCCTCATAGCCTTCGGCGCGAATACGGTACTCGCCGGACAGACGCAGCCAGTCCGGCATTTCATGGTTAACCGGCGAGAGAATGCTGCCGTTCCAGACATCCTGCTGGGCGCAGGCCAGAGTGGACGTCAGCATGAATAAATAGCAGGCGTATTTCAAAGACAGACAGAAATCCCCTTGAATGGTTTGTGCAAGCGAGTTCTTAACTACAAAGCCAGATGTGGGCCTGCGAAATCAATAGTGGAAAGATATTATTGATTCTCTTTCGACAGACTGTCATCCTACCCCTACGCCGGTTTTACCCACTTCCCGTTAGAAGAGAGGATTCGAGATGGCAGCTTCCAGTTCCAGCATGAGCGCGGCGGGGTTTTCCGCGTCACAGCCGAGCTTCTATGAAAAACTAAACTCCATCTGGCATGAGCGTGCCCTCCAGATTTTTATGGCAATCGTGCTGGCTCATTGGGGCGAGCACCTGGTTCAGGCTTATCAGGTCTATGTGATGGGTTGGCCGCGGCCCAAGGCCGGTGGAATCCTGGGCCTCTGGTATCCGTGGCTGATTCAATCGGAAACCCTGCATTATGGATATGCGCTCGTGATGCTGACCGGTATCTGGGTGCTGCGCAAGGGCTTTACCGGCCTGGGGCGCACCTGGTGGACGGTTGCCCTGGTGATCCAATTCTGGCATCACATTGAACACCTGATCCTGATTATCCAGGCGACGATTCACCATAATTTCTGGGGTTCACCGGTGCCTGTCAGCGTTTTGCAGTTATTCTTCCCCCGCGTTGAACTGCACCTGTTCTACAACACCGTGGTGTTTATTCCCATGGTCATCGGCATGTACTATCACATGTTTCCCCCGGAGAACGAAGTCCGGCGGGCGGTATGTACCTGCGATCATTTCTCCCGTCCGTCTCGCATGGCCGCTTGAAACGGGTCGCCCCGGTTCTGGCGCTGTGTTCTCTCTTCTGGGGGAGTGGGTGCCGCACGCGCCCCGGCTCCCCCGAGTTAGTTATGCACTGTGAAATCACTCCGCAACCCGTTCGTGTCGGTCCCGCCTCCATCGCGTTGACTCTTGCGACGCAATCGGGGGCGCCGGTTAGCGGAGCAAGCGTAAAAATCGAAGGCGACATGACCCATCCGGGCATGGGTCCGGTATTCGCTCAGGCCGAAGCGGCCGGTCCCGGCAAATATGCCGGAACCCTCGACTTTACGATGCCCGGCGATTGGGTGGTGAGTGTTCAGGCCTCCCTGCCAGGCGGCGCGAGGTTCGAGCGCCGGATCAACGTGAGAGGAGTGGCCCCCCGGTAGTTTCATGGCTAGCGATCCGGGCGAATTCGACCTCCTCCGCGTTCCCGTCCTCGGAGCATTTCTTCGCTGGCGGCACGCGCGGACGATCTCGCAGATCCCTCTCTTTCTGGTTTCACTCGTCATGGTGGTTCACGGTCTATTCGGGCCGGACCTTGCCCCCAAGAACCTCGCCACGACACTCACCTGGGTCCATTTTCGGGGCGCCCTGGTGCTGGTGCTGTTGGCGGCCGGAAACCTCTTCTGCCTGTCCTGTCCTTTCATGTTCGTCCGGCAGGGCGCGCGCAAGCTATTCCGTCCGCGCTTCGAGTGGCCGCGCCCACTGCGCAACAAGTGGGTTGCCGTAGCTCTGTTTGCCGGCATCCTCTTCGTTTATGAACTCTTCGATCTGTGGTCCGATCCCTGGTGGACCGCGTGCCTGATCGCCGGTTACTTCGCGGCGGTTCTGCTCGTCGATGGCCTCTTCAAGCACGCGGTGTTCTGCAAATTTGTCTGCCCCATCGGCCAGTTCAACTTCATCGCCGCCACCGTCTCGCCGCTCGAAGTGAAAGTTCGTCAACCCTCGGTGTGCGGCGCGTGCAAAACCACCGACTGCATCCGTGGACGGCGCGATCCGCACAACGGCCTAACCATCCTCCAGCGCGGCTGCGAACTCGCGCTGTTCCAGCCCCGCAAGACCGGCAACATGGATTGCACCTTCTGCCTGGAGTGCGTCAATGCTTGCCCGCACGATAACATCGGAATCCTGAGCCGTCCTCCCGCGGAAGAATTGACCATCGACCCGCGCCGCTCCGGCATCGGCTTCTTTTCCCGCCGCGCCGATCTGGCTGCACTTTCTATCGTCTTTACGTTCGGGGCGCTCTTGAACGCCTTCGGCATGGTGAGCCCGGTCTACTCCTTCGAACGCTGGTTAGGCGGCCTGATGCGGACCGGCCGCGAGGCTCCCGTTCTGGCGGTGATCTTCGGGATTTTTCTGGTTGCCGCGCCGGTTGCGCTTCTCGGTCTTGCAGCCTGGATTTCGCGGGCCTGGGCCGGACTGCGGGCCGGAGTTGGACAGCTTGTCATCCGCTACGCCTATTCCCTCGTTCCGCTTGGATTCGGCATGTGGCTGGCTCATTACAGCTTCCACTTTTTTACCGGCCTTTACACGATTGTGCCGTTGACTCAAAATGCGCTCGCAAGTATTGGCTGGCCGATTTTGGGCGAGCCCCGCTGGACGATGGTCGGCCTGCCGCTCCGCTATGTCCAGCCGCTTGAAATGGGTTTTCTGCTGCTCGGGTTTGCCGGCTCGCTGGTGGTCGCTCATCGTCTGGCGGAAGGAGAGTCGCCGGAACAGCATCTGCGCGTCTTCGCGCCGTGGGCCGCCGTTTGCGCGATTCTTCTGGTCGCGTCGGTTTGGCTCATGTGGCAGCCGATGGATATGCGCGCCACTTTTCTGGAGTTTTCATGACGCTCTTAAAAAGATGCGGCCTGCTTCTGCTGCTGGCCCTGCCGCTGGCGGCACATAACGGGCCGCCGTTTCCGATCATCGTGGATCGTCCCGCCGGGCCCGTCGTCATTTCGCTTTGGACCCATCCGGATGTCGGCATTGGGACGTTCTTTGTTATCGTGAAAGCGCCGCCGGGCGGCTCGATTCCGGACGATCTGAAGTTCGATATCGCCGTGCGCCCCGCCACTGGCCGTCTTGCGTGGGCGCGTTATCCTATGCAGCGGGAATGGCTGCGCGGCCAGGTGCAATTCAATGCGTCGGTTCCTTTCGACGCCCAGGAACTATGGAACGTACAGGTTTTTGTGAACAGCAAGAAGGGAAGCGGTCAGTCCGCGGCCAGCGTCGAGGTGACGCCTCCCGGCTTGGGCCGGTGGGATCTTCTCTTTTTCTCCAGTCCGTTTCTGGGAATAGGCTTTCTGTGGTTTCGAGCGCTGATGAAGAGACGCAACGTCCGGCAGTTACGAAGCGCATGACCGGCCGTTCCGGGCTCGCCGCTCTTCTGGCGGTCTGTTTGTGCGGATGTGGCAGATCCCCGGTTCCGCAGCCCGGGTCCGAAGCGTATCGCGCCCTGGTTCGCTCCTTTTATGTGGGATTGGCGGGCCTGCAAAGCGGAGAGGACGTGCGTGCGAAAGATGGGTTAACGCAGGCCACGCAGGTTGCCCCCGGAGAAGCTGCTTCCTGGGCCAACCTTGCGATTCTTTCGGTTCGCCAGCAGAATCTCGACGGCGCTTTCCAGCAGGCCGATAAGGCCCGGTCTCTGGTCCCGCAAAGCAGCCGGGTGGAGCAGCTTCTCGGCGACATTGAAAGCCGCCGCGGCAATCCGGCGCAGGCCATCGCCCACCTGAAACGTGCGGTGGAGTTAGATCCCAAAAACCTCAAAGCCGTCTTCATGCTCGCCGAGCAGACGGAGCGCCAGGGGGACGATGCCAGCGCGGGCCAGGCGCTGCAATGGTTCGAACAAGCCCGGAAGCTCGCGCCGGAAAATACCGCCGTATTGCTGGAAGTTGCCCGTCTCGCTGCAAAAACCAATCAAGCCGCCGTACTGCAAGAGGTGCTGACGATCCTCGACCGGCAATCCCCCGCGTGGCCGGAAGAAGTGCGCCAGCAAATGCAGAAGCTGCGCCAGGCGGCGTCCGGAAATCCCGGCGCCGCGGCGCTGCAGGTGGCCTTTCTTCGCAACACGTTGCTGCGGGTTCCCGATTACCGGCTCGCGTTGGGGGCCGCGAAAACACCGCCGGTATTTGTCGGCGATCCTTTTCTGAGGTTCCTCAACGCCGTTCCGCCGGCGGACGAGGCGGCCGCGCCCGATTGGAAAACCACCTTCACGCCGCAGCCATCGCCGTCCGCGCCGGACGGAAAAGTGAACTGGCTCCGGACGATTTGGTTGGATGATTCCGGCAAACCCACGCTCCTTTGGGCTACCGGCGCCGCGGTACACACCTCGGAAGGCGCTGCGATCGCGTTCCCGAATGCCGCCTCGGCTGCCGTTGCGGATCTCAACTACGACTTCAAAAACGACCTAGTGATCGCCGGGCCCGGCGGCGTCGGAGTCTTCCGCCAGGACACCCCGAAACACTTTACCGACGTCACGGCCGAGTCCCGACTGCCGTCTTCCGTCACCCGCGGCTCTTATACCGGCGCATGGCCGTTTGACGTCGATCTGGATGGCGATCTCGACATCGTTCTCGGCGTAAGCGGAGCATCGCCCATCGTGCTTCGCAACAACGGAGACGGCACTTTCGGGATTGTCCGCCCCTTCGAGGGCGTCACCGGCGGCGTTTCGTTCGCCGCCGCCGATGTGGACGGCGGCGGCGCCCCGGGCGTCGCGATGGTGGGTTCCGATGGCAAGCTCAGCCTGTTCCGCAATGAACGCTTCGGACGTTTCCGGCCCTACTCCGCGCCCGCTAACCAGGGCGCCGGGGCTGCCGCGGTTTCTTCGGGCGATATAGACAGCGATGGAGCGGCGGACTTTGTCGTCTTGAAGCAGGACGGCGCTATCTTCCGCGTCTCCGCGAACGGAAGCGCGGAGTTGGCCCGGGCTGGCGCCCAGACCGCCGGTCTCGCTTCCCTCACGCTGGCCGACCTCGACAACAACGGCGGTTTGGACCTGCTTACGGGCTCCGGCGAGGTGTTTCTCAACAACGGGCGTGGCTTCGAAAAGCTATCCGGCACTCCCGCCGTTTCTTCCGCCGGCGCGGCGGACCTGAACCATGACGGACGGCTCGATATCGCCGGCATCGCGCCGGACGGCAAACCGGTTTCTCTGATCAATCAGGGATCCAAAAACTATCGCTGGCAAGTGGTACGCACGCGCGCGGCCACCGCTCACGGCGATCAGAGGATCAACTCGTTCGGGCTCGGCGGCGAGATCGAAATCCGTGCCGGCCTTCTCGCCGAAAAACAGATCATCACCGCGCCGGTCGTCCACTTCGGACTCGGTGAGCACGATGAGACCAGCCTCGCCCGCATCGTCTGGCCCAATGGTTCCGTGCAAGCGGAGTTCGATCTCAAGCCCGATGAATCCATCCTTGCGACACAGCGGTTGAAAGGGTCCTGTCCGTCTCTGTTCGCTTGGGATGGCCACCGGATGCGCTTTGTGAAGGACGGCGCGCCCTGGTCGCCCGCGCTGGGCCTCCACATCAATGCACAGAAAGTCGCGGGAATAACCCAGACCGGGGAATGGTTCAAGATTCGCGGCGAAGAACTGGCGCCGAAGGACGGATTCTACGACTTGCGAATCACCGCGGAGCTTTGGGAGACGTTCTATATCGATCTCTATTCGCTCATGGTGGTGGATCACCCGCGGAATGCCGACATTTATACCGACGAGCGCTTCTCCGTGCCGCCGCCCAGGCTGGCGGTCTATGAAACCTCGAACGCGCAGCCGTTCGCCCGCGCCGTCGATGACAATGGCGGCGACGTGAGCGCTGCCGTTCGCGCGCGCGACGAAACGTACCTGGATACCTTCGGGCGCGGCCAGTACCAAGGGGTCACTCGCGACCACTGGGTCGAACTGGAACTGCCCGCGGAGGCTCCGCGCACGGGCCCGCTTTATTTGATCGCCGAAGGCTGGATCCACCCCACGGACGCCACCGTCAATATCGCCATGGGGCAGAGTGGGAATCCGCCGCCGCGCGGTCTTCGGATCGACGTTCCGGATGGCCGCGGTCATTGGAGGACGGCGAAATCCGGCCTCGGCTTCCTGGCCGGCAAGTTGAAAACGGCGGTGATTGATCTCACCGGCATCTTCCCGGCCGGGGCGCCCCGCAAATTCCGGCTCGGAACAAATATGGAAATTTACTGGGACCGCCTCGCGTGGGCTTCCGGATCGCCGGCGCGCCGGATTCAAACGAACATCCCACTCGCGTCCGCCGAACTGCGGCATCGCGGCTTCTCGGTGATGAGAGCCGCCAATCCGTCGTCTCCGGAAATTCCGGTTTACGATCGGGTCGCGAACACCACACAAAAATGGCGCGACCTGGAAGGCTACTATACGCGCTTTGGCGATGTCCGGGAACTGTTGGAAAAGGTGGACGATCGCATGGTGATTATGAACGCGGGCGATGAACTGAGCCTGCGCTTTGCCGCCCCGCCACCGCCTCCGGAGGGCTGGGTGAGAGACTTCGTTATGATTGGAGACGGTTGGATTAAAGACGGCGATTACAACTCCACGTTTTCCAGCACTGTTTTACCGCTCCCGTATCACGCCATGAAGGACTACAACGTGCCTCCGACGACCCTGGAAAACGACCCGGCCTATAAGCTGCATCCCGCCGACTGGCAGCGTTTCCACACCCGGTATATTTCTTCCCGCCCGTTCCGGACGGAGCTTTGGAGCCACCTATGGAACGGCCGGTAGAACCGAGCCGCGTTGTGCAGGTGGGGGTCGCGATTTTCTTCGTCGCGCTCCTGGCTTTTCCGCTCGCCTATAAGCGCTATCAGCGCCGGAACGCCGCGGCGCACGCCTCCGCGAGTTCGTCCGAAATACTTGCCCGCTATGGCTTCGTGCTCCGCGAATCCTCGCGGGAATCGGGAATTCATTTCACCCACCAGGCGCCTACGCTCGATCCCAAGCTGAATCACATCATGGAGCAAGTTGCGTCGATGGGCGCGGCGGTCTCCATTGTCGATTTCGACCGGGACGGGTGGGCGGACCTTTATGTCGTGGACAGCAGGGAGGGCGGCCACAACGCCCTCTACCGGAACCTTGGCAACGGGAAGTTTGAGGATGTCGCCGCGGCGGTTGGCCTGGCGGATGTCAACCAACCCGGCACCGGGGTTTCCATGGGCGCGGTGTGGGGCGACTACGACAACGATGGCTATGAAGACGTCTTTCTCTATAAGTGGGGCAAACCCGAACTCTTTCACAACAACGCCGGCAAGAGTTTCACTCGGGTAACCGAAGAGGCGTCGTTGCCTCCCTGGGTGAATGCGAATACGGCCATCTGGCTGGACTACGACAACGATGGCAAGCTCGATCTGTTTCTAGGCGGCTATTATCCCGAGAGCATCGACTTGTGGCATTTGAAGAACACGCTCATCATGCCGGACAGCTTTGAATATGCGCAGAACGGCGGCCGCAAGTATCTCTTTCATAATCTCGGTGGGGGCCGTTTCGAGGAAGTCTCCCGGAAAATGGGGATCGACTCGCGTCGCTGGTCTCTTGCGGCCACCGCCGCCGATCTGCGCGGCACGGGATACCCCGATATCTTCGTCGCCAACGATTACGGCGTCTCCGAACTCTATCTCAATGAGGGCGGCAAGCGTTTCCGCGAAGCCGGTAAACAGGCCGGGATCGGCTTTTCCCCAAAAAGCGGAATGACTGCTTCCACCGGCGATGTTCTGAATCAGGGACAGTTTGGGGTCTACGTTTCAAACATCTCCGAAGAGGGGATTCTGGTTCAGGGCAATAACCTGTGGGTGCCGAAGGCGGGATCTTCGGGCAAGGACATCACCTACGAGAATATGGCCAATGCGCTCGGTGTGGAACTGGGCGGCTGGAGTTTCGGCGCTCAGTTTGGCGACCTGAACAACGACGGTTTCCTCGATCTCTACGTCACCAACGGCAACGTGTCGCTCGATAAAAATCGGAGCTATTGGTACGACTATTCGAAAGTGGCCGGAGGTAATCGCGCGATCATCTCCGACGCCGCCAACTGGCCTCCTCTCCGGGGCCGCTCGCTGGGCGGCTACCAGCACAAACGGGTCTGGGTTAACGATGGCCAGGGACGGTTCCAGGAAGTCGCGCAATTAGTCGGCGTGACGGATGTCTTCGATGGGCGCTCCGTGGCGCTGGGCGATTTCGAGAATAGCGGCGTTTTAGACGTCCTGGTGGCGAATCAGCGCGGGCCGCTGCTGCTCTACAAAGATACCGTCGCCCCCGGCAGGCACTGGCTCGAACTCGAATTGGAAGGAACCGCCAGTAATCGCAGCGCGATCGGCGCCGAGGCTCGCATCTTCTGGGACGGGCGGCAGCAACTGCAACAGGTCTCGGGCGGCAGTGGTTTCTGCTCGCAAAATCAGCGGCGCTTGCATTTTGGCCTGGGCCGCGCCACGGCGGTGGATCGCGTCGAAATCCGCTGGCCCTCCGGCAGGAGACAGACGCTTACGGCACCGAAGGTGGATCAAATTCTGAAAGTGAAAGAGCCGTCGTGATCGAGCAACCTCCCGCGAATACACCCGCCGTTCCACCCTCGCCTCCTTCGCTATTCGCCCGGTTCTTCAGCCCGGGAAACCGCTACCTTGCGCCTCTGCTCATTACTTCGATTCTCGTCGCGGGGCAGCTTAGGTTCGGTCTTTTGGAGAGCTTTTCCCGAACTTCGCTCGCCATAGCCACGGCCATTATCCTGGAGTTGGTGTTGGGGCGTCTGGTGGTGCGGAAATGGCCCCATCTTGCCAGTGCCTACATCACCGGCATCAGCGTTGGCATCCTCCTGCGTTCTCCGGACTTCTGGCCCTACGCGCTCTGCAGCGCTCTCGCCATCACATCGAAGTATGTGATCCGCTGGCGCGGCCGCCATCTCTGGAATCCTTCCAATTTTTCCATTTCCGCCATGCTTCTGCTCGCGCCGGAATATGTGGCGACGTTGAGCATTCAGTGGGGCAACGATATTTGGGCCATGGCTATCGTCTGGGTGTTGGGAGCGTTCATCGTCTGGCGTGTGAAGCGATTCCACATCACGCTGACCTATGTGCTCTCTTTCCTCGCCCTTTCCGCTGTACGAGCCGCCATCCTGGGCGACCCGTTTCTTTCGGAAGTGGCTCCGCTCACTGGCCCGATGTATCAGCTCTTCATCTTTTTCATGATTACGGATCCTCGAACCACGGTGCGGTCGGTGCGCGGCCAGTGCGTGGTCGTCTTCCTGGTCGCGGTGGTCGAAATGATCCTGCGTCTCGCGGGCAGCGTGGTCGCGCCCTTCTATGCTCTCGCCATCGTCGGGCCCATCGCCATGGCGATCGATCTCTCTCGTGCTTCCCGGGCTGTCGCGTCGCCGATCAAGCGGAGCGCTTGACTTTAGGCGAATAAAAGGAGAACATAGCATGTGGACGCCTTGGTCGGAATCGCACGCCTTGCCGCTCGAAGTCCGTCCCTCGAAGAGAAACGGCAAACCGAGTACTTCGAGCTCGAAACCCGGCGTTTTATCGGGCGCTGCTCCGGATCGCGGATGCCGTTCCGCTGGACCATTAACCCTTATCGCGGCTGCGAATTCGGCTGTAAGTATTGCTATGCCCGTTATGCCCATGAGTTTCTGGAATTGCGGGACCCAGCCCTCTTCGAGCACAAGATCTACGTCAAGCGGTTCGAGCCGGAGCGCTTCCGCCAGGAGCTGAAGCGGATTCCACTCCGGGACCTCGTTTGGCTGGGGACGGCGACCGACCCCTACCAGCCCGCCGAGCGCCGTTTTCGCGTGACCCGGCGAATTCTCGAAGTATTCGCGGGCGAGCAAGGACGCCTCTTCGGCATCACCACCAAGTCCGATCTCGCGGTGCGGGACGTGCGGCTGTTATCCGGGATCGCCCGGCGTAACGCGATTCAGGTGCATCTCAGCGTCACGACTCTCGATGAGGGGCTGGCGCGTCAGATCGAGCCGCTGGCGCCGCGCCCGGCGTTGCGTCTGGCCGCGGCGCGCCAACGCGCCTCAGCCGGCGTGCCGGTATCCATCTTGAGTTGTCCGGTTCTGCCGCTTCTCAATGACAGCGAAGCCAGTCTGGATGCCGTCTGCGCGGCCGCGGCCGCCGCCGGCGCGAATTCGTTTCATGCCTCGCCTCTATTCCTTCGTCTCCCCGCCAAGAGCGTATTTCTGCAATTCATCGACCGGAACTATCCGGCTTTCTCGCGCCGGTATCACGAGCGCTTCGACGAGAGGGACTACTTGACCGGCGCTTATCCGCGGATTATCCGGGAGCGCGTGGAGGCAGCCGCCGCCCGCCACGGAATTTCCACGCGCAACATGATTTTTGAGCCTTCGGAATGGCCCGGCGGCGCCCAATTGGATCTGTTCCGGTAGGGCTTGATATTATGTCGTTCTTCATATAGATTATCTCTATATGGATCTCCTGCAGGGAACGCTCGATATGCTGGTCCTTCGCACGCTCGCCGCCGGTCCGTTGCACGGATACGGCATCGCGAAGGCGATTCGCGGTAGTTCCGGCGAGCTGCTGGACATTGAGTTCGGTTCCCTGTATCCGGCGCTGAAAAGACTAGAAATGAAAGGGTGGATCGCCGCGAAATGGGACACTTCCGAATTCAACCGGCGCGCGAAATATTACCGCCTCACGCCCGCCGGGAAAAAACAGCTCCGGCGCGAGCATTCGAAATGGGCTGAGTTCGTTTTGGCCGTCGGGCAGGTGATGGGCCCGGCGCCGGAAGGAGGGAAGCCGTGATTTTCTGGCGGAAGCTGCTCTATTTACTGCCCTCGTACCGGCGCGCGCGGGAGCGGGATATGCAGGAAGAGCTCGAATCCATTGCCGCCCTTGCCGGGCCGGGGGTCATCGGGAACAAGACCGGCGTTGCCGAGCAAACCCGCGCCGTTTGGGGTTGGGACTGGTTCGAGCACCTCCTGGCCGACATCCGCTATGCCTTTCGCGCGATGCGCCGCAATCCGGGATTCACGGCTACGGCTGTGCTCTCGCTGGCGCTGGGTATTGGCGCGAACACGGCCATCTTCAATCTGATGGACGCGTTGATGTTACGCTGGCTTCCCGTTCCCAATCCGGGCGAACTCGTCCGGGTGAACCTGCGCGCTCACGGGGGAACCGAGGTCAGCGATAGCTTTTCTTATTCCATGGCCACGGCTCTTGCGGATCGAAAAGATATCTTTTCCGGAGCGTGCGGCTTTAGCGGCGCGAGCTTCAATATCGGCCCGCGCGCCTCGCTTCACCCGGTTTCCGGAGCTTACGTTACCGGAGATTACTATCAGACGCTCGGCTTGAATCCGGAGTCCGGGCGTTTGCTCACCCGCGCCGACGATCAGCCGGGAGCAACTCTCGTGGCTGTGCTGAGTGATGGTTACTGGCAGCGGCAGTATTCCCGGAATCCCGGAGTAATCGGGCAAACAATCCGGGTGAACGGCGTTCCCGTAACGGTGGCCGGCGTGAGCCCCTCTGGATTTACGGGTGCGAATGTCGGAGCCGTTGCCGATATTACTCTGCCTGTCGCCGCCTTGGCTCGCATCGCCCCGGAGGAAGCGGTTCTTCTGGGCCCCGGCAACTTCTGGCTGCGCATCCTTGCCCGTCCGCGTTCCGGTGTTTCCACCGCTCAGATCCAGGCTCATTTAGCGGCCGCATGGCCCTCCATCGCGGAGAGCACGGTTAGTCATGGATGGCCCGCGTCGCGCCGCAAAGAGATAACGGATTCCACTCCCGAACTTGTGCCGGGAG
Source organism: Bryobacteraceae bacterium (assembly GCA_035545735.1). Classification (GTDB taxonomy): domain Bacteria; phylum Acidobacteriota; class Terriglobia; order Bryobacterales; family Bryobacteraceae; genus JAJYKC01. Next base: position 196,587 of record DASZXS010000027.1, read on the forward strand.
GTACGGGCTATACATACCTTCGCGAGATGTTCCAAAAACCGCTCGTGGTGTTGCTGGGAGTCTCTTTGCTGGTGCTGCTCATCGCTTGCGCCAACGTCGCCAGTTTGTTGCTTGCCCGCGCCACGGCCCGCAGCCACGAAATTTCGATTCGCCTCTCGATCGGGGCGAGCCGCCCCCGGTTGGTTCGCCAATTGTTCACGGAGAGCGTTCTGCTGTCCTTGACCGGGGCGGCCGCTGGTGTTGTTCTGGCGTGGCCTGTCTCACGTTTCTTATTGAGCATCTTATCCGGAGGGGAGAACTCCCAATTTCCAATCGTTTTCGATTTGTCTCCGAACGGCCATGTGTTCGCGTTTGCCGGCGCAACCGCGGTATTTACCGCCGTGCTATTCGGTCTTGCGCCAGCCTTTCGCACCACCTCGATTAAGGACGCTTCGCACACGACGCGGTACCGGTCCCGCGCGCTTTCGGCGCTGGTGAGCGGCCAGGTGGCTCTTTCATTGACGTTGCTCATCGGCGCGGGACTCTTTGTGCGCACATTGCAAAACCTCATGAACGTCGACCCTGGGTTCCGCCGGGAAGGAGTTCTCCTGGTGGATGTCGACGGGCGTACGGAAGGATACCAGGAGGCCCGGCTGACGGCCTTCTATCAGGATCTACTACAGCGCGTCCGCCGCATACCGGGAGTGGTTTCCGTCAGCTTGTCCGGCCACACGCCGCTGAGCGGCTGGACCTGGTCCGAAGCGGCCGTTCCACAAGGGCAGCCCTTGCCCGAGCGCGATAATGCGATCTTCGTCGCAGCCGGGCCGGGTTACTTTGCGACTCTTGGCACTCCGCTTCTTTCGGGGCGCGAGTTCAACGAATATGACACCGGAGCGGAAAAGGTCGCCATTGTAAACCAGGCGTTTGTGGATCGCTATTTCCACGGCCGCAATCCGGAGGGCGCTTATTTAACCGCCACCGTGACTCGCCCGCCGGGCACGCTTCGCATCGTTGGCGTTGCGGCGAACGTGATCAATACCGGCGACCTGCGAACCGCGCCCAAGCCCACCGTCTATGTTTCCTACGCCCAGGGTCAACCCGCCAGGGCAACGATTATCATTCGTGCGGCCGGCGCCCTGTCGCAAATCGCCGCGGCCGTACGCGCCGAATTGCAGCCGGCGTTCCCATCGTCGCCCCTTGAAATAGGAACACTGGCCGCCCAAGTGGAACGCACCGTGGTGCAGGAGCGCCTGATGGCGAATCTCGCAAGCGGCTTTGGAGCGTTGGGGCTCGCTCTGGCGTCCGTGGGATTGTACGGCCTGCTGTCCTATAGCGTTGTGCGCCGGACCAGGGAAATCGGTGTCCGCATGGCGTTGGGCGCAAAGCAGAGCCGCGTTCTCTGGATGGTTGTAGGGAACGCTACCCGTCTATTGCTGTTTGGGGTAGCCCTCGGAGTGCCCGCCGCCTGGGCGGCCTCCCAGTTGGTGCGGACCATGCTGTTCGGCTTGACGCCGGCCGATCCGGCCATCATCGCGGCGGCCATCCTCCTGCTCTGCGCGGCGGGTCTTCTGGCTGCCTATCTACCGGCACGGCGTGCCGCGCTGGTAGACCCCATGACGGCGCTGCGCCACGAATAGCCGGCGAAACTACGCGGCGCCGGTTTCCACCGGAATCACGCCCATCTGGCATTCCGTGTGGACGGCGCGAATCGCGCGCTCCAGGCCGTCCTTACGCACGACAATACTGATCGTCAATTCACTGGAGCCTTGCGCAATCGCGATGATGTTCACGTTTTGGCGCGAGATCGCCATGAAGATGCGCCCGGCCAGTCCGGGAGTGCCGCGCATCCCTTCCCCGACCACGGCCAGTAGTCCGACATTCTTGTCCACGTTGATCGGCTTCACGTAGCCATGCGCCAGCTCCAGCGCCAGGCTGGCCTCCAGGTTCTTCAAGACGGCGTCCAATTCCTCGCCGCGAACCAGAAAACAAAAGCTTTCGCGGTAGCTCGAACTGGAGAAGGCCAGTACCTCGGCGTCGGCGGACGCAAGTGAATCAAGCACGCGCGCCATGATCCGAGCCCCGGTGATGGAGGCGCTGGCGGGCTCGACGGAAATCAAGGCCACGTTAGCCATGGACGTGACCGCGCGCGGGCCAGGCAGGTGAGGCGCCACCGGAACAATCCGCGTTCCCGGGTGGGACAGGTTGAAGCTGTTCTTGCTCCACACGGGGATTTGCCGCTGCGCCAGTGGCGCGAGCGTTCTCGGATGCAGAACCTTCGCGCCGTTATAGGCAAGCTCGGCCGCTTCGTTGTAAGTGACTTCGTCGAGGACCCGCGCATCGGATACCAGCCGCGGGTCGGCGCTCATGATTCCATCCACGTCGGTCCAGATCCAGAATTCCGAAGCATCGAGGACCGCAGCCAGAATGGAGCCGGAGAAATCGGAACCGCCGCGCCCGAGTGTGGTCTCGCGGCCATCCGCGGTGGCTCCATTGAAACCCGTCATCACCGGGAGGATACCCTGGTCGAGTAGCGGAACCAGCACTGCCTCGGCGCGCGCGCGCGTCTCGTCCATGAGCGGCGAAGCGTTGCCGAACACGGCGTCGGTCACAATCACCGCGGCCGCATTCACCGCCCGCGCGGGAACGCCGGACGATTCGAGATAGGCTGCTATCAGCGATGCGGACAGCATCTCTCCGGTCGCCACGGCGGCATCCACGGAGCGCGGCGGCCTCTCTCGCAGGAAACGCACGCCATGAACAATCCGGCGGAATCCGGCGATCAGGCTGTCGATCTCGGCGGACGCTTCCGCGCGCGCGGAATCTTTCAGCAGAGCCGCGCAGGTTTCGTGATGACGCTTGCTCAGCTTATGGAGGTTGAAGTCAACGCCGGATTCGTCGCCGGCTTCCGCCTTGCGCAGTGTGTCGAGCAGCAGGTCGGTAATCTTCGACATCGCGGAAACCACAATCGCCACCGGCCGCCGCTTTTTCTGCTCCGCGCAAATCTCCGCGGCCACACGCATCCGGCTGGCCGAACCCATGCTGGTCCCGCCAAACTTCATCACCAACAAATCGTCCAAGGCTCCTTACTCCTCCATTCCCTGCGGATTCACTCACGGCGCGCTACACCGGATCGCGGTGCACTTCTTTCCCGTTGGACGTCCGCTCGCGAACAATCTTCAACAGAATTTCTTCCACTTCCTCAATCGGGCGCGCCGTGGTGTCCACATAAGTGGCGTCCGGCGCCTGCACCAGCGGCGATTCGGCCCGAGTACGGTCCCGCCGGTCGCGCTCCCGTAAATCCTGTGCTACTTCTTCCACCGCCGCGGGCTCTCCTGCCGATTGCAAATCCTTCAGACGGCGCATCGCCCGCGAATCCTCGTGCGCGTCCAGGAAAATCTTCACGTCCGCGCGAGGGAAGACCACGGAGCCGATGTCTCTTCCTTCCATCACCACCGAGCACTTCTCGCCCATCGCTCTCTGCTGCTCCACCAAGGCCCGGCGCACCGCCGGCACCGCCGCCACCTGCGACGCGGCCGCCGCCACCTCCGGCGTTCGGATCGCTTCCGTGACGTCCCGGCCATTCAACAGCACGGTCGAGACGCCGTTCTGAAATTCGATCCGCGCCTCGCTCGCCAACTGTTCCAGGCGATGCATGTCGTTCAAGGCAACCTCGGTTTCGAGAGCCCACAGAGCCACGGCGCGATACATGGCTCCGGAGTCGATGTAGAGAAATCCCAGCTTGACGGCAAGCCGGCGCGCGATCGTACTTTTGCCGGCCCCCGCCGGTCCGTCGATCGCAATAACAATGCGTTTTCCCAAAAGAACAGTCTACCAGCCGTAGCGCGCGCTTCGCCCGGGCGCGGGGTCGAAGCGAAGGTCCCGCGGCGCGCTTTCACAGTAAAATCAAGCGTTGGACTTATTTTCCACTCTGGAAGCCGGCGCCACGATAGTCACGGCAAACGGACGCCTGTCACGCGACCTGCGAATGCGGTACCACGCTCACCAGCGGGAGCAGGGCCGCCGCTCTTGGACGACGCCCGATATTCCGGCTCTCCCGGCGTTTCTGGACCGGCTCTGGCGTGAGTGGCTCTATTCGCCGGGCGGCGGCAGCGCTCCGGTGTTGCTCTCGGGAGTTCAGGAGCAGGCAGTTTGGGAAGGAATTCTGGGCGGGCCTTCCGGCGAATATCCTCTTCTCGACGTTCCCGGCACGGCGCGGCGCGCGAGCGAAGCCTGGAAAATCGCCCATGACTACGGCCTGCCCATTCGGGGTGGTGAATTTCAAGCGTCCGATGACTGCCAGGCTTTTCTCGGATGGGCGCGCGAATATGAGCAGACCTGCCGGGACAATCGCTGGCTCGATCGCGCCACCTTGCCCGCATTTCTGATGAAGCGGATCGCCTGCGGAGAAATAAAGCCGCCCGCGCGAATTTTCTACGCCGGGTTCGATGAACTCACTCCGCACGAGTCCGCATTGTTTAACATTTTGAACGCCCTGCCGGTCGAGCCCGTGCACAGGCGCCCGCGCCAACGGGACATGTGGATTCTTCCCGACGCGCGCCATGAGATGGAGGCCGCCGCCGCCTGGGCCAGGAAAGCGCTCGAAAACGGAGCGACGGCGCGCATTGGAGTTGTCATTCCCGATTTACAGGAGCAGCGCTGCGCGGCGCAGCGTATATTTCAACAAGCGCTGGACCCGCGCCCCTTCGCAGCGCCCTCCGCGGCATTCCACATTTCTCTGGGTCCGCCGCTGTCGCAGTATCCGGTCATTCATGCCGGTCTCACCATTCTGGAAGCGGCGGTGTCGTGGCGGGCTCTGCCCTTGCCGCTCGCCGGATCTCTGCTGCGTTCGCCGTTCCTCGATGGCGCCCAAGAGGAGGCCGCATGGCGCGCCGCGTTGGACAGGCGTCTCCGGCGGAATCGGCGTTTTGAGATTTCTCTCGATTTTCTACGTGAGTCCGCCTCCAACTGCCGCATTCTGAAGCAACGGCTCGATTCTCTCGCGGCGGAGATCGCGGGGCTGCCGGCGCGTCGGCCCGCCGGCGCCTGGGCGGGCTCCTTCGCCCGGATCCTAAGCGCCGCGGGGTGGCCCGGCGGCCGGAATCGGGATAGCGTCGAATATCAGGCCATGGAGTCGTGGCGCGAACTCCTTGGTGCGTTCGCTTCTCTTTCCCTTGCGCTCGGTCCCTTGAGCTTTTCGGAAGCGGTGGCGCGTATCCGGCTGCTCGCGTCGGAGACGCCCTTCCAACCGGAAGATCGCGGCTCCCCGGTCCAGGTGATCGGGGTTCTTGAGGCCGGCGGCCTCGACTTCGATCATCTTTGGATCATGGGGCTTCACGACGGTGCGTTTCCATCGTCTCCCCATCCGAATCCATTTCTCCCCCTGGAGTTGTTGCGGCGCTTCTCCGTCCCTCACTCTACCCCCGCCGCTGAACTTGCCGCGGCGCGGCGCGTGCTGGAACGCCTCACGGCGAGCGCCCTGCATTTGACTCTCAGTTGTCCGGAGCGCCGGGGGGAGCAGGAACTTCGCCCCACTCCGCTGCTGGAGCAGTCCTGGCGGAAGATCTCGAACAACCGCGCGGCACATCGAACGGCCGTGATGGAGGAAGTGGTGGACGATCGCGCGAGCCGTTTGCCGGAAGGCCACGCACAGAGCGGAGGCGCGGGCGTACTGAAGCAGATGTCCGCCTGTCCGTTCCGCGCTTTCGCCGAGTACCGCCTGGGAACGCGGGAATTAGAAGCGACGGAAATGGGAATCTCAGCGCTGGAACGCGGCAGCGCCGTACATAAAGCGCTGGAAACTTTCTGGAATGAGATACAGTCGCATCGGGCTCTCTGCGAACTCAGCGGCGAGGAACTTGCGGCGCGCATTGCGGTTCACGTAGACGGGGCGCTTGAATCGCTCAAGGACAATTTCATTTACCGCCTGGAACAGTCGCGCCTTCGCAGGCTCCTTCGCGAATGGCTGGAGGCCGAAAAACTGCGCACGCCCTTTACCGTCGTTACCCGAGAGGGAAAAGTCGATGCGGAACTTAGCGGCCTGAAATTGCAGGTGCGCGTGGACCGTGTGGATGAATTGCCGGACGGACGTCACCTTATTCTGGACTACAAGACGGGTGAAATCGACAAAAAGGCGTGGCTTGGCGAGCGCATGAAAGAGCCGCAACTGCCTTTCTATTGCACCATCCACGAAACGCCGCTGGCCGGTCTGGCTTTCGCCCAGATTCGCGCGGGCTCCTCCCGCTTTGTCGGCATCACGCCCGGCGCCAGGCTGCCGAACATGGATAAAGCCGTCATCGACGACGTTCCTTTTGCGGACCAGATCGAGCTATGGCGGAAGAATCTCGAACGTCTCGCGGAGCGTTTTCGCGAGGGATACTTCGAAGTGGACCCGCAAAAGAAGGTGTGTGACTATTGCCCGCACTCCGGGCTTTGCCGCGTCGACGAAACCGGTGATGGAGACGAAGATGACGGCTGATGAGTCCTGTCGCGCACAGGCGCTCGATACATCACGGTCCTTCATTGTGCAAGCCCCCGCGGGCTCCGGGAAAACCGAACTTCTGATCCGGCGCTACCTCGCGCTGCTTGCGCGGGTAAACGAGCCGGAGTCGATTGTTGCGATCACTTTCACCCGGAAAGCCGCGGCGGAGATGGCTTCGCGCGTTTTGAAAACACTGCGGGACGCCGCGGAAAACACGCCGGTTTCTTCTTCGCATGAACAGCGCACGCGCGAACTGGCAGTCGAGGCGTTGCGCCGCGGCCGCGCCCTGGGCTGGCGCCTCCACGACAACCCGGCGCGTCTCCAGATCCAGACCATTGATTCGCTCTGTGCGCGCATCGCCAGCGCGATGCCGTGGGTCGCCCGGTTAGGCGCGCTTCCGGGCTTTACCGAGCAGCCGGAGCCGCTGTATCGCGAGGCCGCCCGGGAGACTCTTCGCCTTCTCGAAAGCGATCCCGAAGTCGGCGGGGCCGTCGCCACGCTGCTAATGCATTGCGACAACCGCGCCTCCTTGGTGATCGATTTAGTCGCGGGCATGCTGGGACGGCGCGACCAGTGGCTGGAATGGACGGAGAAGGCGCGCCGCGATCCGGCGGAGACGCGGGCGGAATTTGAGCGCCGCTTGCGTCAGGTGTCCACGAATTGTCTGAACCGGCTGGATCAGCAATTTCCCCACGAGTGCCGCGCGGACACGATGGACTTGGCGCGAAGCGCGGCGGCCCAGTTAGGCGGTTCCCCGGATTTGGCGGCTTTTCCCGGCGTGGAGGTGGAGAGCGTTCCGGTTTGGAAAGAGCTCGCCGCGCTTCTTCTCAAGAAGGATGGCGGGTGGCGGCAGAACCCCCCAAGAGGCTGGCGTCCAAACCCCCGCGAGAAGATGGTTTGGTCCCGCGTACTCGGGCAGCTTGGCAGGCTCGGTGAACTGGCCGGTACGTTCGATGATCTGCTTCGTCTTCCACCCACCGCGTTCACGGACGAACAGTGGGAGGTGATGACGGCTGCCTTCGATGTGCTCCGCATAGCGGTGGCGCAACTCAAGATTCTTTTCCGGAAGCAAGGACAGATCGATTTCAACGAGTTGAATTCGTCCGCTGCGCTCGCGCTGGGGAGCTTCGATCAGCCGACGGACCTCGGCCTCGTCCTGGGTGAAAAAATCGAACACCTTCTCCTCGATGAATTTCAGGACACATCCCGCGCGCAGTTCGATCTCATCCTGCGCGTAACCTCCGGCTGGTATACGGGCGATGGGCGGACGCTATTTCTGGTAGGCGATCCGATGCAGTCCATCTACCGTTTCCGGCAGGCCGAGGTTGGGTTATTTGAGGAGGCGCGGCAGCATGGAATCGGCGGCGTGGAGTTGGTTCCACTCTCCTTGAGCGCCAATTTCCGCTCCGGCGAGGGGGTGGTGTCGTGGGTGAACCGGATCTTCGATCGTCTGATGCCGGCTTCTTCGAATCCCAATTCCGGGGATGTGCCATTCAGCGCTTCGGAAGCGACGCGAGACGAGATTCAGGCGATTGTGTCCGTCCATGGGTTTGTCGAAGACGAATCCGGCGACGAGCAGGCGATACGCGCCCTCGATATCATCCGCGGGGTCCCCGCGGACAGAACGATCGGAGTTCTCGCGCGAACGCGTAACAACCTGACGGCGATTGTGCGTCATTTGCGCCGGAATTCTATCCCGTTTCAGGCCGTTGAGCTGGACTCTCTCGCCCGGCGGCCGGTCATTGAAGATCTGCTATCGCTCACCTTCGCCCTGCTTCATCCCGCGGCCCGGATCGCGTGGCTCTCTATTCTGCGTGCGCCGTGGTGCGGGCTGTCTTTGGTAGATCTGGAGGCGATCGCCGGCGCCGACAAGATTTCACCCGTTTGGGAACTGGCGCTCAAGAATCTGAATTTGCTCTCGTCCGGCGGGCAAGTGCGCCTGAGGCGGATTGCGCCGGTGATTCACCAGGCCCTCGCCGAGCGCGGCAAACGCCCGCTCCGGTCGCTGGTCGAGGACGCGTGGCGGGCGTTGGGCGGCCCGCAATGCGCCGGCGGTGACGCCGACTTGGATGACGCCGAGGCCTTTCTTGGTTTGTTGGAGCAACTGGAGACGGGGGGCGATTTGGGGGATTTCGAGCTCCTGCGCGATTGCACGAAAAGTCTTTTTGCCGAGCCCGACCCGCGCGCGGGCGAGCATGTTCAACTCATGACGATCCATAAGGCGAAGGGACTGGAGTTCGACGTGGTGATTCTTCCCGAGCTGCACCGCAGTGGCAAATCGGGTTCGCGAATGCTCCTTGCGTGGATGGACAATGGCGACGGAATTCTTGCGGCGCCCGTTCCGCCGGCCGGTGTGGACGATGAGCCTATTTATGATTACGTGAACAGCTCGGAGAGGAGGAAAGAACAGTCCGAGTTAAATCGCCTCCTCTACGTCGCCGCAACACGCGCGCGGCGCGAGCTACACTTGCTCGGCTCGGCGTCTCGTAAGATCGATGGTTCCCTGGGGCAGCCGAAGCGCGACACGTTTCTGGGTATGCTGTGGCCCGACATTGGAGCGGAATTCGCGGCGAGTCTCACCACCGCTGCCGCCGCGGGCGGTCCGCGTGCCGGTGGATCCGCGCGGGTACTGCGGAGATTTCCGGAAAATTGGGTCACGCCTCCGTTTGCGGCGCCTGTCGAATGGACCCAGACCGTGGCGTCTCCGCCCTCGGCCGCGGAACAGATCAGCTATGAATGGGTCGGCAACACACTTCGTTATGTGGGCACCGTGCTGCATGCTTTTCTGGAGCGGATCGCGCGCGAGGGCGTCGCGCAGTGGGAAGGCGTCCCTCTCTCCCGGTATCGCTCCGCTTTTCGCGCGGCCTTGAGCAACGAGGGCGTCCCTGAAGAAGAAATGGACAGCGCAATTGCCCGGGTGGGGAAGGCGATTTCTCAATGTTTAGCCGACTCGCGCGGCCGGTGGATCTTCGACGCTCACAGCGAGGCGCAAAACGAACTCGCGATCAGCGGCGTCGCCGGCGGCCAGGTGGTGGAGGCGAGAATCGATCGCACGTTCGTCGATGAGCGCGGCGTCCGGTGGATCATCGACTACAAGAGCACGTCGCATAGGGGCGGCGGCACGGAAGCTTTTCTCGAGGAGCAACTCCAGCGGCACACCGCACAACTCAATCGGTATGCGGCTATCTTCGCGCTCCGGGAGGAGCGTCCCATCAAACTCGGGTTGTATTTTCCTCTCCTGAATGAATGGCGGGAGTGGGACGCGCCGCGCCCGGAAAGACGCGCGGCGGTGCAAGCATCCCTGTTCGATTGAGTTATTCGTACCGCAGCGCGACCATCGGGTCGACTTTGGTTGCCCGTCTTGCCGGGATATAACAGGCCACGGCAGCGACGGCGAGCAGCGCGGCGGTCATCGCTACAAACGTCGCAGGGTCGAAAGCGCTGACGCCGAACAGCAGGCCGCTGAGGAGACGGGTGAGAGCGAAGGCTCCAACCGCCCCGGCCGCCACTCCTGCCAGGGCTATACTCATTCCTTGCCGGATCACCATACCCAGAACGTCCGCCGCGCCCGCGCCCATCGCGATTCGTATCCCGAATTCCCCGGTGCGCTGGGCGACCGAGTAAGAAATGACTCCGTAAGTTCCCACGGCCGCGAGCACCAATGCCGTCAATGAAAAAATGCTGAGCAGGAGCGTGAGAAAACGGGGGCGGCTCTGCGCGGCGGCGATGACATCTTCCATCGTCCGGACGTGGGAAACGGGGAGGGAGGGATCCACCGCTCGAATTTCCCGGCGTCCCGTGGCCGCCAGCGAGCGTAGATCGCCCTTCGACTTCAGCAGCAGATAAGCTTCCGACATTCCGCCGAAGGGTTGCGTCTGGCGGAGCGGGAAATAAAGCTCGGTGCCCGTGGGTTTGTCCAGCCCCGCATTCTTGATATCCGCCGCCACGCCCACCACTGTGTACCAGGGCCTGTCGTTGCCGCCCGGACGCACGCGCCGGCCGATGGGATTTTGGTTCGGCCAGTAGATGCGCGCCATGGTCTGATTGACGACGACGGACTTGGGTGCGTCCTCCCCGTCGCGGCTGTCGAAGAATCGCCCGGCGATAAGCCGGACCCCCATCATTTGGAAATAGCTTTGGCCGACACCCTGGTAATAGTCGATATTCTCCAGGGGACCGCCGGGAACCGGCACGAAGCCCTCGATCGAAGTGTCGTTCGCGTTGATTGGCCTTATTGGAGGCAGGCCTGAAACCAGAGACGCCTCGACGCCCGGTATATGGGAACACCGCTCCAGCAGCGATTGCCAGAAGCCATTGATCGCCTTTGCGTCTTTGTAGTTTGCGCGCGGAAGCGAAACCTGCATCGTGAGCACACCCCGGGGATCGAGGCCGGGGTTGACTTCCTGCAGCTTCCAGAAGGCGCGTACCATGAGGCCGCAGCCTATCAGCAGAACCAGGGCGAGCGAGAGTTCCCCCGCCACCAGCGTGCCGCGGAAACGGCTGGCGCCCGCGGTCGCTGTGGTGCGGTTCACTGACGCCTTTAAGGCGTCGTGTACGTTCTGCGTCACCACGTGAATGAGCGGAGCGAGTCCAAAGGCGACTCCGGTCGTGATGGAGACCGCCAGCGTGAAAAGCAGAACCGCCGGGTCGATTCCCGCGTGAAGAATCCGAGGAACGCTTCCCGCGTTAGTCGCTTTAATAACCTCGACGCCCGCGTAAGCCAACCCGACCCCAAGAGCGCCGCCCATCAGCGAGAGCAACACGCCTTCCACGGCGAGCTGAAGGGCCAGGCGCGAAGTCTCCGCCCCCATGGCTTTCCGGATGGCGATCTCCCGCTGGCGCGATTCCGAGCGCGCCAGCAGGAGATTGGCAACGTTCACGCACGCGATCAGGAGTACAAAGACGACCGCGCCCAACAGCATCAACATGGCCGGGCGCACCGTGCGGACCACTTCATCCTGGAAGCCGTACGCGACAAGCGGATGATTCTTCGGATCGAAGGAATGAGTGTGCGGGGCTTTGGCTGCGCCCCACTGGCTCACCAGGCCTCTCAATTCGTCCAGTCCCTGGGGCAGCGTCGCGCCTGGGCGTAGACGTCCAACCAGATAGAGGAAATGGCTGCCGCGTCCTCCCGGATTTGCGGTGTCGATCTGAAGGGGAGACCAAAGATCGGGAGCATCTAATTCTCCCGGTGGAAACTCAAAGCCTTTGGACATCACGCCGATGATCGTGCACCGCTTTGCGTCCAGATGAACGTCGCGCCCAATCACCGAGGGATCGCCGCCATAAGCACCTTGCCAGAGGCCGTAAGAGATCACGGCGACGGCGGGCGCGCCGTATTTGTCGTCGGCGGGGGTGATCAGGCGTCCGAGAATGGGCTGCACTCCGAGCGAGTTCAGGAGGTTACCGGTGACGTAAGAAGCCGTAACGCGAACCGGATCCTTCACCGCCGTGAGATTCGCGCCGCCGTTGGTCCATGCGTCAATCGATTCCCATCGTTTCGTTGCGTCGCGCCTTAAGTCAAGGTATTCCGGAGGCGAGATCCAGAAGCGGCGCAATCCGCCGTTCGGGAAAGTCGGAAATTCGGAATAGATTCTCACCAGTTGTCCCGGGTCGCGATACGCCAGCGGACGCAGGATCACCGCATTCACTACGCTGAAGATCGCGGTGGCGCTGCCGATACCGAGGGCCAGGCAGATTACGGCGGCGGCAGTGAAGCCGGGATTCTTGGTCAGCATCCGCCGGCCGAAACGGACGTCCTGCAGAAGGTGCATAACCCATCTTGGAATGCATGGGTATGCGTTTCAAGGCTTTTCAGAGGCCGCGCCCGTAGAAACTTCCTGAATGTGGACGCCCGACACAACTACGAAAGATCGCTCCAAAAAAGTGTCCAACTGCGCCGGAGGCCAGTGTTTGTAGGCCGCTTTGTCCGGCAGGAGCGCGGCTGGCAAAAAAGTAACAAACGGAGTCGACCCTTTTGGCGGCACGACAACGCTATAGGAACTGGCGGAGCTAAAAGCGAGATCGTTGAGGGCGTTAATCTGCGAAGCATAGCGGTCTGGAAACGCCTTTTCGACTCCCGGGACCAACAGAGCCTGGAACACGCCGGCGCCAGCCTGAACATCGCGCGAGCCATACGAGGCTGCGCCTACCGCTATTCCCGCCACTGTCTCTATCAAGCGGCTTACGAAGTTTCGGCGGTCGTACGCTTCGCCATGGCTCTGGCTGCCGCGCACCAGCATCTTATCCACACCGGCGTGAAACGCGCTTCCATCGGCCGATACGCTGACGTTGTGCAGCAGAAATTGATTGGTCGGATTTAAATTCCGGACGACGACCTGAAACGCCAGGTACTGATCGGCGACGTGGCGGCCGAAGTTGTCCGCGGTTACCTGCCAGGGAAGCAGCGTCATCACGCACGCAACATCGCCCGGCGCGAGATTGGCGGCAATGGCGGCGGTGAGGGATCCGGCGGCTTCCCGCGTTTCGCGGCCGTACTGCTCGGCGGTCTTGTTCTGGCGCGGAATCGCTTTGGCAACCGCCGCGGCGATGCCGGCGGGGTAGCGTGTGTTGGCGGAAAGTTCGGCGGCGAAGGCCCGCGCGTCAATGTCGATCCCTTTGACCGTGCGCAGTTGATTGAGAGTTCCGGCGAGCGTCGGCGGGGCGGACGGAACGGTGAGAGGCAGCGAGCAGGAAATGTAGTCGTCGATTTCTCCCGCGAGCATCGTGTGAACAATGCGGTCCTGGAGTTGTTGAAGCGCCATGGTGCTATCTTGCGCAAAGCAACCGAGCGCCAGAAACCAAAGACCGGACGAAAGAGCTAGCCTATACTTCTGCATTGTGTTTGTTTTTTCCTGAGCCCCTGGAACGGGCGGGCGTCCGCTGGCTCTTGCGGCCAAAATAGCGCGGAGCCCCCGCGCGCCGGCGGCCCAGCCGTTCCCTACTCGACTGATCTCAGGGACGATAAAAATCCTGGCGCGCGCGTGACCGTCGTTTCTCACGCTCCGGAATCCAGAACGCTTGGGATGCGCCGCGTTTTGTTGTAAATTGGAGCCCAAAGGACGGATTCCCATGCTCATGCGCTTCGCCGCGTTGCTGTGCCTGCCCTTCGGTCTTTTCTGCCTGCCTTCCTGCACCAAGCACTCCACGGCTCTGTCCGCCGGCCCTGATTTTGAAAAAGACTTACAGTCGGCGCTGATTCAGGCAGCGCCAGGACAGGTGATTGACCTGCCGGAAGGAACGTTCGACATCACCGGCACGCTGTCGCTCACCGTTCCCAACGTTACGATTCGCGGCAAAGGTATCGGCAGGACCGTGCTTTCGTACAAGAATCAGAAAACCGGCGCGGCGGGCATTCTCGCCACCGGCAACAATTTCACCCTGGAGGGACTTTCGATTCAGGACACCAGGGGAGATGCGGTGAAGGTCAACGGCGCGGATGGCGTGATCATTCGTAAAGTGCGGGCGGAATGGACGGGCGGCCCCAACGAGAAGAACGGCTCTTACGGGATCTATCCGGTTCAGTGCAAAAACGTGTTGATCGAAGACTCCGCCTCGTCGGGCGCGGCCGATGCCGGCATTTACGTCGGGCAGTCCAGGAATATTGTTGTGCGCCGGAATCGAGCCGAGTTTAACGTGGCGGGGATTGAGATTGAGAACTCCGAGGATGCCGACGTCTACGACAACGTCGCCACCAACAACGCCGGCGGATTACTGGTGTTCAGCCTTCCGGACCTGCCCGTAAAGGGAAGCCGCAACACCCGCGTGTTCAACAACGAGGTGTACGCCAATAACACGGAGAACTTTGCTCCCAAGGGGAACATCGTGGCCAAAGTCCCCACCGGCACAGGCGTTATCATCATGGCGACTCACAAGGCGGAGGTTTTCAAAAACAACATTCACGACAACAACACCGTGAACATCTCGATCATCAGCTACCTTTCCACCGGCAATCCGCTGCATGACGCCTCTTACGATCCGTACGTATCGGATATCGAGGTGCGCGATAACCGCATCGGCGCCGGGGGAGAAAAACCGGCGGGCATCCTTGCCGGCGCTCTGGCGGCGAAGGTGGCCAAGCCTCTGCCCTCCATCCTGTGGGACGGAATCGTGGATACAGGGAAAGGCCCCGATCCGCACATCTGCATCCGGGGCAACGGCGAGGCAAAGTTTCTGAACTACGACGCCGGCAATCAGTTCCGGAAACTGACCACGGACCTGAAAAGGCATGCCTGCGACCTGCCTGCGCTGGCCTCGGTGACATTCGCGGCCGCAACGACATCGCCTGGAAATACGGACTAAGGTTGGAACGGCCCGCACACCCGGTAACACGCTATCGCTCCCGGATGGCCGGTGCGGCGCTGCTTGTCCTTATGGCCGGATGCGGCAGGGATGTAAGAACTCATCTGCATGGCCCGTTTCCCGAGAAGTTGTCCGCCTGGAGGCTCTTTAGCGGAAACCCGGCCAGTCTGACGCCGAATCGCGGCGTCGTTCCGTATGACCTGAACACGACGCTGTTTACCGATTACGCGACCAAACGCCGCTTCGTGTGGATGCCGCCCGGCACCGCGGCGGAATATCGCGCCGATGACGCGTTCGAATTTCCCAAGGGCGCGATTCTTTCCAAAACATTTTCATATCCGGATGCGGACCTGGGCAGCAGGGAGCGCCTGATTGAAACGCGGCTGCTGGTGAATACGGGGCAAGGCTGGGTTGCGCTTCCGTATGTGTGGAACGCGGCCCAGACGGAGGCCACGCTCCAAATCGTCGCGAGGCCGGTGGAAGTGAATTGGAGGAAGCCCTCCGGGGGCAACTACGATATCCACTATCAGGTGCCCAACGCCAATCAATGCAAGGAATGCCACGACCGGAACAAAATTACAAAACCCATCGGTCCCAAGGCGCGGCATTTGAATCGCGAAATGACATATCCGGAGGGAACGTTCAACCAGCTCGTGTACTGGACGAAGATTGGGTATCTCCGGAGCGCGCCGGAGCCGGCCGAAGATATCGAAGCAGGCGGTCTGGGACGATCCCTCCACGGGCACGCTTGAAGCACGCGCGCGCGCTTATCTCGACGTGAATTGCGCCCATTGTCATGCCCTCGACGGGGCGGCGAGCAACACGGGTCTCTTTCTCAGCGATCTCCAAAAGGACCCGATGCGGCTGGGCTTTTGCAAAACCCCCGTTGCCACCGGGAAGGCTTCCGCCGATATGCTCTTCGACGCGGTGCCGGGGCATCCCGACCTCTCCATCCTGGCCCACCGGATGTCGTCGATTGAGCCGAAGATCATGATGCCCGAGATTGGGCGGACCATCGTGCACAAAGAGGGCCTGCAGTTAATCCGCGAGTGGCTGGCGTCGCTGCGCGGAGGTTGCGAGGCTGGCCGGGCGAATATCTAGACGAGCCCGTCCGGTGTAGAATCTTCGCATGAGTTCCCGACGTACCTTCTTAAAGTCCGCCGGCGGCGGAATGCTGCTGGCGTCCGCGGCGCAGGCTCAATCAGACCCGATCTCCCATGCGGGAGCCGCGCGTCCGCTGACCGAGAAAGAGAAACTCGACCGGATTGCCTCCAATAGCTGGCCCATTCGCCCGCTCTTCAAGAGCCGTTCGAGATGGGCGAGCGAGCAGGAATCCTCGGAGATGAAGAAGAAGTACGGCGAGATCACGATGCTCGACTTCCCGGAGTTCACGAAAAAGACCTTTCCGGGTGTCTATCACATGGATATTTTCTCCGGCCTGTTTGGCGACATGACCGACGACAGCCAGTATGTGGAGAGCACGGTGAGCTACAACGGGCGCGAGCGCAAAGTTCAGGAGTTTGATCCGTCGAGCCCGTCCGGAAAGAAATGGCTGGAAAAGATGGCGAACAAGCAGGTGGTCACCGGGACGAAGTGCCATCACATCTCGAATAACGCTCCGCGCGATATCTGCGATTTGGACGAATCGAAGCGCCGCGCGGGTATTGAGGTGGCGAAGAAGTGGCTCGACGCCGCCGCGATGCTGGGCGCCAAGTCGATGCGTGTAAACAGCGGCGGCCCGCGCATTGCTCCGTCGCCCGTGGCCGATCCGAGTTCTTATCCGAAGAACGACGAGCTGGCGAAGTATCTCGCCAAGTGTATCGAGTCGTTCAAGGAAATGGCGGATTACGGCGGCAAAGTCGGAGTGAAAGTGACCCTGGAGAATCACTGGGGGCTCACGGCGAACCCGATCAACATTCGCATCATAATCGAGGAAGTCAACAATCCCTTCTGCGAAGCCTCGCCGGATTTTTGCAACTGGGAGCACGAGTATCTGTTGTTCCACGCGCTGCAGGACCTCGCGCCCTATGCGCACACCAATGTTCATGCGAAGTATTGGAACCGCTGGAAGGATCCTGATGTGCAGCGTAACGTACGCATCATGATGAACGCCAATTACACCGGCATCTTCGCGCTCGAGTATGAGGACGGCCCCTGGGACGGCGTCGAAGGCTCGAAGTATCTCTACCGCGAGGTAATGGCGGCGCTTTAGAAGCGATCGGAATGTCCAGGCGCGGCGCCGGCTCCGCCTGCTCCGTCCCGGGATACTTTACAACACAAAGTACTTCGGCTATACTTCCCTCATGGCTTCTCTGCGATCGATGCCGCCGGGGCGGGACGAGCCGGTCGGACTGCACGACCGCGCCATGGAGAATTTGCGCTTCATCCGGGAAACCATGGAGCGCTCGGGCTCATTCACGGCGGTGCCGGGATGGGGCGGCGTGCTGGTCGGGTTAAGCGCTCTGGTGGCGGCGGTGGTCGCGGCATATCGCGTCACTTCCGGAGGCTGGCTCGCGATTTGGTTCGCCGAAGGGATGCTGGCGATGGCTCTGGCCGCGCTGGGCATGAAGCACAAGGCGGAAAAAGCCGGCGAGCCGCTGCTGTCCGCTCCCGCTCGCAAATTCGCCCTCAGCTTCGCTCCTCCCCTGGCGGCCGGGGCGCTGCTTACCTTCGTGCTGGTGCAGACCGGCCATCCCGCGATCATTCCAGGAATGTGGCTTCTGCTGTATGGCACGGGCATCGTCACCGGAGGGGCGTTTTCGGTGGACATTGTGCCTGTCATGGGCCTGTGCTTCATGATGTTGGGAGGCGTGGCCCTTTTCTGTCCGGCGTCCTGGGGAAATATTTTCCTCGCGCTCGGATTTGGCGTTCTGCACATCGTATTTGGAGTTCTGATCGCAAGGAGGCATGGTGGCTAAGCAAAACGCGCTTCGAAAGACTGACCCAGCCGGAATTCCGGGCAAGCCGCGAGCAGCGGCGGCCAATGTTCTGGACGATCTTGACAAGCTGATTCACGAACGCCTGCGCCTCGGGATCGTGAGCGCGCTGGCGGCGAACCGCGCGGTCACCTTTACCGAGCTCAAGAGCCTGTTGCACACAACGGATGGCAACCTCAGCGTGCACGCGCGCAAATTGGAGGATGCCGGATACATTGAATGCACCAAAGGATTTGAAGGACGGATGCCGCGTACCGAATACCGGCTCAGCTCGCGCGGACGCCGCGCGCTGGAAAAATACCTGGACCACATGGAAGCGCTGATTGGCGCCATGCGCGAACGGTAGAATGCACGACTCACGGAGAGAAATGAGCGATTCAATTCACGGTCTTCATGCCGCCATCATCATGGATGGAAACGGCCGCTGGGCTTCCCTGCGAGGACTTCCACGCATCGCGGGACATAAGGCGGGCGCCGAGGCTTTACGGCGCACAGTGGAAACGGCGCCGCAGTTGGGCATTGGAATACTCACCGTTTATGCTTTTTCTTCGGACAACTGGAAGCGCCCGCGTGAGGAAGTGAATGCGTTGATGCGCCTGTTCCTCACCTATCTGCGCCGCGAACAGAGGCGATGCCTTGAAAACGGCGTCAGAGTGAGTGTCATTGGACGGCGCGACCGCCTTCCCGGTCTGCTCGTCCCCGCGATGGAGGAGTGCGAGCGCGCGACCGCGGGCGGACGGCGGCTGCATCTGCGTCTGGCGGTGGACTATTCGTCGCGCGACGCAATTCTCGCGGCCGCGGCCGCGCCCGGCGCACTGGAGTCGCGTGACAACTTGGGTCGGGCGCTAGGCTCCCGCGACGTGGATCTCTTGATTCGCACCGGCGGGGAGCAGCGATTGAGCGATTTTCTGCTCTGGGAGTGCGCGTATGCCGAGCTGGTTTTCGCGTCTTGTCTCTGGCCCGACTTCCGCGCCGCGGATCTCGAAGCGGCGGTCGCCGATTTCCATTCCAGGGAACGCCGCTTTGGAGCGCTTCCGTCTGTTGTATCGTCATTAGGATGACGCGCCGAAACCTGATTGGAGCCGCGCTCGCCTCCGGAATCTCAATGCCCATTCCCGCAGCGAACCAAAAGCCTTCGATTCTGGAGCTCCGCTGGCTCAAAATGCGAAATTCGCCCGACAACGAACTCGGGCGTACCAGGGACTTTTTTCAGAATCATGTGATGGACGTTCTCCACCGCTCCGGGGTGACGACCGTGGGCGCATTCACATGCAGCATTGGGCAGGACTCGCCTTTTCTGCTCGCTGTTTCGGAGTTTCCGAGCATGGCAGCGCTCGAGACCGCTGGCGAGCGCGTCTGGTCCGATGCGGGATTTTTGAAAGCGTACGCCGAATATGCCGGTTCCGCTCCGCGCGTTTATGAGCGCGAAGAAGTGATGCTGCTGCGGTCCTTTTCCGGGTTCCCCGCGATCCGCCCGCCACAGAGCGAGGAGGGGAAAGCGCACACCTTCGAACTGCGTATGTATGAATCCACCAACGGCGTCACCCTGGCGCGCAAGGTGAAAATGTTCAACACGGGCGAGATCGGGATCTTTGAGCGCCTTGGAATGAAGCCCGTTTTCTTCGGGGAGACCATCGCCGGGAGCCGGATGCCGAACCTGATTTACATGCTCTCTTTCGACGACTTGGGCGCGCGGCAGAAACTATGGGGAGAGTTCGTCTCCGATCCGGCCTGGAAAAAAATGTCGTCCATCCCGGAATATAGCGATTCGCTGATTGTTTCGAATATCAGCAACTGGATCCTTCAACCCCTGGACTTTTCACAGATTCGCTAGGCGCTAAGTCTGACCGGTGCGGCGTCTCCCCGCGCGTACCAGTTGGCGCTGAAATATGTTTTCTAAAACCACCCTCGCTTTTCTGCTTGCGGCGTCGGCTATCTCCCGGCCTCTCGCCTCCGGGCCTCTCTTCACCCAAGCGAATTTATTCGCCGCCGGGGACGAAGGCCGCAAGATCTACCGGATTCCCGGAATGGTGGTCACCAAAAAAGGCACTGTGCTGGTCTATTGCGAAGGCCGTCTGAAGACCGGAGGTGATTGGGACACCATCGACATTTTCCTGCGCCGCAGCACCGACGGAGGTAAGACGTTTTCTCCCGCGCGCATCGTTGGACACGTGAATACGCCGATCGAACGAAGTCCTGTCGCCATCGAGCGGAAGCAGGGGAAACCGGAGGACATTACCTACAACAACCCCGCCGCCATCGCCGACCGCAATGGCGCGGTGCATTTCCTGTTCTGCATCGATTACATGCGGGTCTTCTATATGCGGAGCGACGACGATGGCAAGACGTTCACGAAACCGGCTGAAATCACCTCCACGTTCGATTCTTTCCGCCCGGCCTATAACTGGCGCGTAGTCGCCACTGGCCCGGGCCACGGGATTCAATTAAAGAATGGCCGCCTTCTCATGCCGGTCTGGATGGCGCTCGGCACGCGTGGCAACGGGCACGCACCGTCGTGCAACTCGACGATCTACAGTGACGATCATGGTAGAACGTGGCATCGCGGCGACATCGCGGTACCGGACACACCGGAATTTCCCAGTGCGAACGAGACCATGGTGGTGCAGCTTGCCGATGGCCGGGTAATGCTGAACGCGCGCACGCCCTCCCCTCGGAACCGGAGAGTGGTGGCGGTCAGCAAGGACGGAGCGACCCACTGGAGCGCAGCTCGCTACCAGGACGATCTCCCCGATCCGATCTGCGAGGCGGCCCTGGTGCGCTTTTCCAGGAATCGAATTCTATTCAGCAATCCGGATAACCTCACCCGCGCGGACGGCAAAGACACGATGGGCAAGGACCGGAAGAACGTCACGGTACGCTTAAGCAGCGATGAAGGCGCGAGCTGGCCGGTGAAGCGAACCATTGAGCCGGGGCCTTCGGGCTATAGCGACCTTGCGGTTCTGACGGATCGCACGATTCTTTGCTTCTATGAATCGGCCGGGAAGTTTCTCACGCTCGCGCGGTTCAATCTCGAATGGTTAACGAAGGGACAAGAGTCTTTTGGCCAGTAAAGAAACGCGGCTGGGCGGAATTTTTCCCGCGCTATTGACGCCGCTGCACGAGGATGACACAGTCAATTCCAGTTCTCTCGAAAAACTGCTGGAGAGAGTCTACAGGGCGGGCGTTGACGGAGTTTATGTCTGCGGCAGCACCGGCGAGGGTGTTTCGCTTCCCGAAGCCGAGCGCCGGAAGATCACCGAGATCACGGTAAGAAATTCGGCCGGCAAGCAGGTCATCGTGCATGTTGGCTCGCAATCGCTGGACGAATCGGTGCGTCTCGCGGAGCATGCCGAGCAAACCGGCGCCGCCGCTGTCAGTTGTATCCGGCCCGCCGGGGCGGACTACAACGAGATGCTGGCATGGTACCGGATGCTGGCGGGAAACACCAGCCTTCCTTTCCTGGCCTACTATTTTCCGGCGAGCACGGGCGGCCCTCTCAGCATCGATCAACTCAACGAAATCTGCCGGATTCCGGGCGTTCGAGGCGTCAAATTTACGGACTATGATCTCTACACGCTCTCGCTGCTCGCGCGTCAGGGAAATCTCGTATTCAACGGGCGCGACGAAGTGCTCGCCGCGGGCCTGCTGATGGGCGCTTGCGGAGGGATTGGTAGTATCTATAATCTGATGCCGGATTGGTTTGTTCAACTGAACCGGCTGGCGCTGGCTGGAAACTGGAGCGAAGCGCGCGCCTGGCAGGACCGGATCAACAACCTGATTCGCGTGCTGGTGCGGTATCCGTTTCCCCTGGTGCTCAAGCAGGTGCTCACGTGGGAAGGAATCGAATGCGGCGGCGTCGTGGGGCGGAAGACAGTTCTTTCCCTTGACCAGCAGGCCAGCCTGCGAGCGGCTCTGGACGCACTCGGAATTTTCACCTTTGCCTAACGTGATGAAGTGGGTGACGGTGGCCGTGCTGTGGGGTGTCGCAGCGCTGAATTACGTCGACCGGCAAGTCGTTTTTTCGATTCTTCCACTATTGGAGCGCGACCTGCATGCCTCGGCGTTCGAACTCGGACTCATCAGCACGGTCTTTCTCTGGGCTTACGGCCTGGTGAGCCCATTTGGGGGATTTCTGGCGGACCGGCTTGGCCGCGCCCGGGTCATCCTCGCCAGTCTGGCGGTATGGACGCTGGCCACCTGGCTCACCGGACATGTTAGCTCCATGGCCGGGTTGCTTTGGGCGCGCGGCTTGATGGGCGTCAGCGAAGCGTTCTATCTCCCCGCCGCCCTGGCGTTGATCGCCGAGGAGCACGGCGACGATACGCGATCGCTCGCGACCGGTTTGCACCAGAGCGGCCTTTATACCGGAATCGTATTGGGCGGCGCCTGGGGTGGATGGATGGGCGAGAACGCGGGCTGGCGCCCGATATTCTCAATTCTTGGTATTGCGGGGGTAATTTATCTTCTGATTGCGGTTGCGACTCTTCGCCGCCGCCGCGTGGTGGTCGAGACGCCGCGCGCGGATCTGGGTGGCGCCTTGACCGCGCTTTTCCGCAAGCCTGGATTTCTGGCCCTAACGGCCGCCTTCACGACTTTTTCCGTGGCCAATTGGATGATTTACACCTGGCTTCCGCTATTCCTTTTCGAACGGTTTCATCTGGGCCTCTCGAATGCCGGGTTTTCCGCGACCTTCTATATCCAGGCCGCGAGCTACGCCGGTGTAGTTGCGGGAGGGACGCTGACGGATCGCTGGGCTCGAAAGAACCCACAATTGCGGGTGTGGGGGCTGATGGCGGGTCTCGCCGCCGCGGCCCCGTTTCTTGCGGTGTTGGGCATGACAGGATCGATGTTTGTGCTGATCGCCGCGTTGATTGCCGTGGGGCTGGGGCGCGGTCTCGTAGACTGCAATGCCATGCCGGTTTTGCACAGAGTGGTTGGAGCCGAGCTTAGCGCCACCGGCTATGGCGTTTTCAATCTGGCGGGCTGCGTGGTAGGCGGAATCGGAGCGGCGGCCGCCGGCTTCATGAAGGAAAGTGTGGGGCTGGGCGCGGCTTTTCTGTTGACCGCTGTCGTCCTGGCGATTGGTTCACTCTGCCTCCGGTGGGTCAGGATGCCCGCCGCCGGGTGATTTACCCGGCCTTTGGCTGTTCGCGATTGAGCGAGGATCAGCTCGATGTGATCCAGCCGTCGGCGATCTGGATGATGCGGTTGCCGTACTCGGCGTTCCTTTCGTTGTGCGTCACCTGGATGATCGTGGTGCCTTCGTCGTTCAGCTTCTTGAACATGTCCATAATCTCTTTTCCCTGGCTGGAGTGGAGATTTCCGGTGGGCTCATCGGCGAGGATCACCTTGGGGCTGGCAATTACCGCACGGGCGATGCCCACGAGCTGCTGCTGGCCTCCCGATAGCTGGCTGGGGAACAGGTCCTTCTTGCCCACCATCTGAAAACGGTCCAGAACGTCGCAAACAATGCTGTCCCGCTCGCTCTTCTTGATATTCCGGTAAGAGAGCGGAATGTCGAGATTTTCGTAAACCGTGAGCGAATCGAGCAGATGATAGCTTTGGAACACGAAGCCGAAATACTTCTTGTAAAGCTCCATCCGGTCCTTTTTGTTCATGCGGTGAACGGGATGATCCATCAGGTAGTATTCGCCGGTCCAGGCGCTGTCGTGCATGCCGAGAAGATGGAGCAAAGTCGATTTACCCGCCCCGGACGGCCCCATGATCGAGATGAACTCCCCGTCCTTGATGTCCACGTTAATGCGCCGCAGAACGAAGGTTTTGGTGGGTCCGTGTTCGAAGTACTTTTCAATATTACGAAGGGAAATCAGCATGCCGTTGTTCCTATCTTAGCTAGTCCTCTCGAAGGGCCGTCACCGGATCCAGCCGCGCGGCGCGCCATGCCGGCGCAAGCCCGGCCAATACCCCGATTGCACCGAGCGCCAGCGCCAGCGTTACGAATGTGGCCGGGTCCGTCGGGCTCACTCCAAAGAGAAACCCGCGCAGCAGGCGCACCAGGGCGAGCGACACCGCAATGCCCAGTACAACGCCGAGAAGCGTCAGACGTCCCGCCTGGCCTAGCAACAGGCGCAGCACGGCGGGAGAACTGGCTCCCAGCGCCATGCGTACTCCGATTTCCTGAATCCGCTGGCTCACGGTGTTGCTGATCACTCCGTAGATGCCGATCGCCGCCAGACACAGGGCAAACACGGCGAACGTCCCGATGAGCAGGCTGCGCAGCCGCGGAGTCTCCACCGATTCACCTTCAATCGCGTCCATGGACGTAATCTTGATCGGCGTCTGGTTATTAATCGCGCGAATGGCGCGGCGCAAAAAAGCGGCTGCCGGCACACCACGGGCGGCTTTCACCACAACGCTCATGTTGGAGGAGACGATTGGGTTTTCTTCCATCGGCACATAGGCGGCCATCACCGGTTCGCTTGCCAGGTTGTAGTTGCGGATGTCTCCCACCACGCCAACCACGGTGAGCCATGGCGGCTGGAGTTCGAAGCTGGGGAAGCGGATACGCGCGCCGATGGGGCTCTTGCCCGGCCAAAATTTACGGGCCGCGGATTCGTTGATAATCGCCAGGTTGGGATGGGTGCGATCACCGGGGCGAAAGAAACGGCCCTGCCGTAGTGGAATGCCCAGGGCCTGGAGATAGCTATCGCTCACGGTGGTGTATTCTAGCCAGTTGCCTTCCTTCTGTCCCGGCGCATCCGGCCGCCCTTCGATATCGAAGCTGCCGTTTCGTCCGAAATCGAGGAGGGGAATCGCACTCGTGGCGGCGGCATCCACGACTCCCGGCGCGCTCCTCATGCCGTCGATCAAGGCCTGGTACTGGCGCACTGGTTTGCGGAACGCGTCCATTATCTCCGGAGGCAGCGGTTTAGCCGCCCGGACGTAGGGCATCAGGTCGTCATAATTCACAGTCACCGGAAACGAGAGCTCAGCCACGGTTACATCCTGACTTCGAAACCCCGGGTCGACGTTTTCGAGCGCCAGCAAGCTTTTCGTGGTGAGTCCCGCGCCGGCCAGCAGCACAAATGAGAGGGCAATTTCGAAAACAATCAAGCCGCTGCGGAGGCGGCCGCCTCCGCCGGCCACCGAGCGCGAACTGGCCTTCAATCCCTCATTTACATCCAGGTGCGTAGCGGAAAGCGCTGGGGCGAGGCCGAACAGGATGCCGGTGAATACCGATAGCCCCAGCACGAAACCGAGCACTCGGGAATCCAGCGGAATCCCGGCTACCGGCATCATTTTCGCCGGGATCAGAGCAGAGAGCGATTCGTTGGCCCAGAGAGCGATCAGCAAGCCGAATAGTCCGCCGGCCAGGGAGAGGAGAACGCTTTCTGTCAGCAACTGGCGCAACAACCGGCGAGGACCGGCTCCCAGCGCCATACGAACCGCGATCTCCCGGCGGCGGGAGGCGGCGCGCGCCAAGAGCAGGTTGGCGACGTTCACGCAGGCGATCAACAGCACGAAGCCAACGGAGGCAAGCAGCAGAATCAATGTGGGACGGATGCCGGCCGCCGCTTGCTGTTGAAGCGGGGTGATCCGGGTACGCAGCCCTTTGTTTGAATCGGGATACTGGCGCTCCAGCGTCTGCATGATCGCCGTCATCTGGGCATCGGCGGCGGTGAATGATACGCCCGGACGCAAGCGGCCCACCACGCGGTAATTGTGGGCGCTGCGGCCCGTGCCATCGATATCGATATAGGTAGGAATCCAAACTTCGGCCAAGCGCGGAAAATCGAAGCCTTCCGGAAGCACGCCGGCAATGGTGTAGTTCTTCCCGTCCACCGTCAGCGCTTTACCGAGAACATCGGTCTCGCCGCCAAAACCGCGCCGCCAGAACGCTTCGCCAATCATCGCCACCGGAGTGCCTCCGGCCCGTTCCTCCTCGGGGCGGAAAACTCGGCCCAGCAGCGGATGCGCGCCCATCACCCGGAAGAAGCCGGCGGAAACCACGGCCGTATCGATGCGTTCGGGTTCGCGGCCGCCGGCTACGCTCGTGGGCCCACTCCAGTAAGCGGCCATGGAATCGAACAAGCCCGCGCGCTCGCGCCAGTCGCGGAAGTTCGGCGCGGCGACCTGCATCGAATTGCCTCCGTAGCGTGCTTCGGCGAGGCTGTAGAGCTGTTCGGGATGATCGTAGGGCAGAGGCCGGATCAGTACGGCGTTTACAACGTCGAAGATCGCCGTGTTTGCCCCAATGCCGAGAGCCAGGACCAGGATGGTGACGATGACAAACCCAGGGGAGCGAACCAACGTTCGCAAGGCATAACGGATATCGGCAGACATAATTCTCCCTTCGAAATGCAAGAATGGCGGAGCCGGTCCGTCTCGCCTTTCTATGGAAAATTTTTCAACGCTCGAAGCACAGGTCGAGAGACGGAATCGCCAGCATGCGCAGGTGGCGCAGGGGAGAAAGGACCATCTGGATGCCGGCCACCGCCCGTTCGTGGATCATCACCGGATGGACCATGGGCGCGGCCAGTGTCCACAGCACCACGATTACCATGGCGACGGCGTCGGGGTTGCGGCGCAGCATAAATCGTTCAGCGTCAGGCCACCTCGACGCTTTCCTCCACGATCCTGCCGTCAAACAACTTAATGGTCCGATCCGCGTAGCGCGCATAACGGGGATCGTGCGTCACCATGCAGATGGTCGCGCCGCCGCGGTGCAGTTCACGGAGCAAATCCATCACCGCTTCTCCATTGGTCGAGTCCAGATTTCCCGTGGGCTCGTCGGCGAGCAGGATGGACGGGTCGCCCGCGAGGGCGCGAGCCACGGCAACGCGCTGCTGCTGGCCGCCGGAAAGCTGTGAAGGATAGTGCTTCACACGGTGTGACATGCCGACGCGCTCCAGCGCATCGTGCACGCGTTTTTTCCGCTCCGCGGAGGGCATGCCGCGATAAGTCAGGGGCAGTTCCACGTTCTCATACACGTTCAAGTCGCCGATCAGGTTGAACGCCTGGAAAATGAACCCAATCTCACGATTGCGAATGCGAGCACGCTCGCTCATTTTCAGGCTCTGCACCGGTTTTCCGTTCAGGACATAGCTCCCCCCGCTCGGCGAATCCAGCAGCCCCAGAATAGCCAGCAGGGTCGACTTCCCGCAGCCGGAAGGGCCGGAGATGGAGATGTATTGGCCTTTCTGAATCTCCAGGTGGATGCCGGCAAGGGCATGTGTTTCCACTTCGTCGGTGACGAACACCTTCGTCACATCATCCATTTGAATCAATGCTTCTCCGCTCGCCATTCCCCTTGTTCTCCTTTGGGTCAAATCCTTCGTCCGTCCGCTAATTCAAGCGGATCCGATTCTGCCCGTCCCACTGCGACATGTCCGATAAAATCACGCGGTCGCCCACCTTCAGGCCGTCTACAATTTCAATGGTGTTTACCGATGCGCGGCCCAGCGTGACCGTGGTCCGGGTGGCGCCCTTGCCGTCAGGATCGATCTTGAACAGGCTGATCTTCTGCCCGCTCTGCCCGATTACGGGACGGCCCACGTAGACCACGTCTGCCAGCTTTTCGATATCGATGGTTCCGTCCACGCTCAAATCCGGCCGCGCCCCCGGCGGCAGCGCACCGTCGAGTTTGACGTCCACGTCGAACGTTCCGTTGGAAGCCGCCGGGTCAATTCTCATCACATGGCCGGGAATGAAGCCGTTTCGCGTATCGATGGATGCTTCCTGGCCGATGGTCACGTCCTTCACCTGCGTTTCCGGTATTTTCAGCGTCGCCTTGAGTTTCGAGGGCTCGGCGACCTTCGCGAGGATTCCGCCCGGAGCGACGCGCTGTCCTTCCTCGAGCGGTTGCAGCGCGGTGCCGAGTTGAATGAGTGTTCCGTCCACTCCGGCGCGGATCGTCAATTGCTCCACCTGCCTCTTCTTTAATTCCCAAGCCGCGCGCAGCTTCTCGATCGCCACCTTGGAGGCGTCCAATTGCGCCTGCACGGATTCGTCGCTGATATCCAGTTGCTGTTTGGAAAGGTCGTAGCTGTTTAGCAGTTCCTGCGCCTTGGCTACCGAAAGCTTGGTCTCGAGCTCGGATTTCAAACCCAGTTTTGTGAGCTGTTCGTCGCGATCGGCCGTCAGCTTGGCTTGTGTATAGTCGGAGTGAGTCTGCTCTGTAGTCGATTTTTGCTGCAACTGCTTGGTCTTCAGTTGGACTTTCAGGTCGCGGTAGGTGGCCTCCGCCGCTTTCACCTGCCATTCAAGATCGGTGGCCGCCAGTTCCATATCCGGGTTCGTCAGGACAATCAGGACGTCATTGGCCCGGACCACTTCACCGGGGCGATGCAGGATCTTGTCCACGCGCCCATCGAAGTTGGCCTGGATCCAGACCGGGTTCTCCGACACCAGCGTTCCCAGGCCGCGCACTTGCCGGAGCATCGGACCCCGTTTCACTGTATCGGGCCACACGGTCGCAAGCTCCACGGTTGGTGCGGCCGGTTTCAGTTTTTTCAGGCCATACGTGATGCCGCTAATCGCAATGAGCCCAAAAATAATGAGAATCGTCCGGCGGATGACCCGCCGTCTGCCGACTTCTTTGCCACGTGGTATGTCCATGAGAAACCTCCCAGCCTCAGCGCAAGTTCCGGGCCACACGACTTACGGCTCTTATCATACTGAAAGAACTGGTTTTAATCGAGAGTCTTTTGCACCGCTCTTTCCGCAGATGTCCGCTTGTGGGACTCCGTTGTACGTCAAGGGACAGAACGCCCTTGAATTCAGAGGCATGCGCAACGGTTGGACGCAATAAAAAAGCCCGCCCGGTGTAAAACCGGACGGGCTTTCTTTCAGCGGGTTGAAGTACTTAGAAGTACAGACGGAGAGAAACCTGCAGGTTTCTCACGTCGTTGCTCTTGCCCGTCACCTTGCCGAACGTGGAGGCGTGGGTCGGATTGAAATCCGCACCATTCCAATTCGGGTGGTTGAAGGCATTGTAGGCTTGCGCACGGAACTCCATTCCGATGGTTTCCGTGAAGGCGAACTTCTTGAACAGGCCGAGGTTCCAGTTGTTGAACCCCGGATTGTAAATCGAGTTGCGCACGCCGTCTTGCAAGTTGAACGTGCCTTTCGCCGGCGCGGTGAAGATCGGCGAACCATCCGAGTTCGTCGTCTTGAACCAATAGGCCGCATCGCTTGAGCCATTGTGCGCCATGTTTCCGATGATGCTGGACGTGCCGCTCATCACCCAGAATTGCCCGGCGTTGGACATGCTGCCGTCCTGGCCGACGCCTGCATAGTCATTTCCGACGGCGACGCTCGAAGGCGTGCCGCTCTGGAATTGGGCGATGCCGCTTACCTGCCAGCCGCCGAGAATCTTTCCGGCGAAGGTATTCTTGTTCCGGAAGATCGGTAGCTCATAGAGGAAGTTGGCGATCAGAGTGTGACGGTTGTCGTAGTCCGAAGGCCCCCAAAGATTGTGGGCGTCGTAGGTGTCGGGGATAATGTCCCGAGGACCGGAGCCGTCGTCCATGCTTTTGGCGAGCGTGTAGGCTGCGCCAAACTGAATGCCGTTGGCGAATCTGCGGTTCCAACTGATCTGCAGCGAGTTGTACATCGAGCTGGCGACGTTGTCGGTCTCGCGGACGGAGTTATATCCCGCGTAGGGACGAATCGCATCCAGGTTGACGCCCGGGTTGGCAGCGGCCACATCCAGCGTCGGTTGGTTGATGTTCGCTTCGCGCTGCAAATGTAGGCCGCGGCGTCCGACATAGCCAACCGTCAGAACGGATTTCCAGAAGAAGTCGCGCTCCACGGTGACATTCCAGTTCCAGGCTTCCGGATTCTTGAACGCACGGCTCTGGGTGGTAACCGTCAGAGGCAGGCTGTTCGCCGAAGTGCCGCCGGGGTTGTCCACGTTTCCGAAGGACACGTTCGCGGTCGGCTGGAATGGCGGATTGCCGCCCAGGAAGATCGAGTCGCTTACGCCAAGACGGGTGAAGAACCGCCCGCCGCCGGCGCGAATCACGGTCTTGTCGTTCATTTGATAGGCAAAACCGGCGCGCGGTTGGATTTGGCCCCAGCGAATCTTGGAGTAATACGAATCGTAGGTACCGCCACGGAACAGGTAATCGTACTCACCTGAGGTAGATTCCGGGAAGCGGCCTTTCGCCGAATCTGGCCAGCCGTTGCCCGGGATCACCATCCCGTTGTAGCGGTCTCCGCCGTTGGCGAGGATCGCGCCGGTTATGGGGTCGACCTGCACCGCCTTCGACGGATCGTAGAGCGACGGATCGAACACGATCATGTTGCCCCAGAGCGCTTTATACGGAACCACGACGGTATAGCGAACGCCGTAGTTAACGGTCAATTTCTGGTTGACCTTCCAGGAATCCTGCGCATACGGCTCGTAGCTGCTGCCGCGGAAGATGGTGTATGCTCGCTGGCCGAGTTCGGAATAGCTATCAAACAGGCCAAGAGCGGCGTTCGCCACCGCGTTTCCGCTGGAGGGACGCCCGGAGCGGTTGTCGGTAAAGGAGAACTGGCCGTTCTGGTTGTTCGTGCAGGTGGGGCAGGCGCTGACGTTGATTTCATCATTGTCGTTTTCGCCGGACCGCTCGAAATAGAAGCCGAACTTGAGTGTGTGGCTTCCTTTTACCCAGGTGAGGCTGTCGCTCAGCGTATACATGGGGCCGGAGGAGTGAGAAGGATAGGGCCCGCCGTTCAGACCGTTGAAACCCTGGATGTTGGCTGTCGGAATACGGGTCGGAATAAGCTTGCCCGAGGGGAAGATGTACGGGTAGTTGATCCCCACGCTGGTGCGATCGAGAAAGTTTGCCGTGTCGACCGGAATGTAAACGTCGTCAAGGCTCACGGTGGCCAGAGCCTCGTTCACCAGGGTCGGCGAAATCGTCCACACATAGTCCAGCGAGTTGGTCTGGTTGGGACGATTGAAGAACTTCGGCGTCTCGCCGGGGGTTCCATCCAGAGGCTGGTATTCCCAGAACGAGTAATTCATGCGGCGGAATTGCAGGCGCTGCCTGTCGGTGAGGTTCATGTCCACCGAGAGCGTGTCTTTCCGCTGGTTCTGCGGATGAGCCGCGGCGATATAGAAAAGCTGATTTCCATTGATCGGCGTGGTCAGGTTTGGCTTGGGGTACGCGTTCAAAATGCCGATGCCGCTCGGGCTCAACCGGTCTTGCGGAATCACGTTCCCAGGGAATGGTGCGCCTGTGTTGGGATCGTTAATCAGCACAGTCTTCCCGTAGAAGAAGTTGTTCGGCGAAAGCAGTTCGCTGAAGTCGCCCCGGCGCATGGCGTTGGACGGCACCGCCCAGTTTGCCGTGTCCGTGTAGCGGTTGCGAACCCATTCCTGTCCCCAATACCAGAAGAACTTGTTCTTGTCGCGGTTGAATTTCCCCGGGATGTAGAACGGCCCGCCGATGTTATATCCGAACTGGTTGTAGCGGAACGGCGGAACGAAGTTTTGTCCCGGCGTGTGATTCCGGGTCCATGTGTTGGCATTGAAGGCGTCGTTGCGAAGATATTCGTAAATCGCGCCGTGAAAATCGCTCGACCCACTCCTCGTCAGGATGCGAATCTGGGCCCCGGAGGTGCGCCCGTACTCGGCGGCGTAACCCGCCGTGAGGATCTGCACTTCCTGGGTGGAGTCTACGTCAGCCGCGCCGAGGCTGGTGCCATTGGAACGGGTTCGCGTGGCGGGCGCGCCGTCGTAAGTAATGAGATTTTCCTGATTCCGGGAACCGTTAAAATTGCCCGGACCCTGGCTGAAGGAGAAAGAGTTTCCAGCCAGATTTCCGCCGTGCGCGCCTGGAACCAGCGACGCCAGGCCGACAGGGTTGCGGCCATTCAATTCAAGCGCGTCAATCTGTTGCCGGGTAACCAGCTTTTGCACGGTTGCGGATTCAGTTTGGAGAGCCTGCGCCGTCGCGGTGACCTCAATCGTTTCCGATGCCGAGCCGACGGTTAGCGTGGCGTCCAACCCCAGCGAGGCGCTCGGATCGAGCTTATTTGCTGTACTTTGAAATTTCTTGAAGCCGGGCGCCTCAACCGACATTGAATAGTAGCCGGGAGGAACGTTGGTTACGGTGTAGTAGCCGGATTCATTGGTGGTGGTTTCGCGGGCGAGACCGGTTTGGTTACTTATAGTAACTTTTGCTCTTGGAATAACAGCACCAGATTGATCCCTTACGAAACCCTGGATTGTGCCCAGATCGGATTGCGCCATCAACGCGACCACCGATGCCAGGACACTGACAAAAAAGCGCAAAAGTGCGCCCTTGGAACAAACACGGTTCATCTAATTTTCCCCTTTGCAACCAAAACGACAACAGCAGACACGCGGAGCCTCCACGAGGATCCGCAAAGCAACTTGTCCGTCAGTATACACCCAGACCCAATGTCCAAATCAAGTGTTTTTTTGAATGTTTATCGTGTG
Source organism: Bryobacteraceae bacterium (assembly GCA_035545735.1). GTDB lineage: Bacteria > Acidobacteriota > Terriglobia > Bryobacterales > Bryobacteraceae > JAJYKC01. The sequence continues at coordinate 228,697 of DASZXS010000027.1, forward strand.
CAATTCATTACGGCTGCCCTACGGCTTGGTGACAACCTGTTGCACGGCGCGCTGCGCTTCCTGAATGGAAGCGCGATGGTCCATGATTCCGGTGACGTCGGAATTGGCGAACGCGATCCTGCCGAAAGGATTTTTTCGCAATACTTCTCCCGGAGCGGGCATCCCCGGTTTGCCAAAAAAGAATCCGGGCTGCGCGCTGAGATAGGCGTGTCCCCAGCGATTCAGAATCAGGCCGGCGATGTCCCTCTTCGCCTCAAAGCCGGAATTCGAGAACATCATCGACAGTTGCTCGCGGATGCGGCGTTCATATTCGCGATACGGCGTGGCGAATAACTCGCCGCGGCCTCTTGTAACCTGCTGCGCGAGCGGCAGACCGGGCGATGAGAACAAGATCTTCAAAGTCAGAACGACGGGAGAGTCCGGAGAAATCACGGGAGAGACGCGCCCCATCGCCGCGGTTTTGTGAATCGCAAAGTAATTCCCTATGCCCTCAAACCACTGGCATTCATTGATCCCCAGCCGGTATAGAAAACGCCAGTTGCGCAGCGCTACGTTTGCCATCAGGCAGGGCGCACGATGGAACTGCGCGTACGCGTCGCGATGAGTCCGCGGGAGACCCTTTATGATATGTTTCGCCGTCCAGCTTCCGCCGGCGACGATCACGCTCCGTGCGCGGACGCTGTGCAGGCGTTCCTGCCTGGCGTAGATAATCCGCACATACTCCGCCTGTTCCGGCTTCCCCTCATGCTCGACGGAGACCACGGTCGCCCCCAGGCGAATGCGCATCGGACGGTGCGGACGGTCCAGCGCGGCGAAGTTTACCGCCGACCGCGCGATCGCATCCATCTCCGGCTTGGAGGGGATGGCATCCGGCAACAGAGCTTTCAGAATATGCCGCGCCACGCCCGCGTTCCCTCCCGGAAACATTTGAGCCCCTTTCGAGTAGTCCCAGGGGAGCAGGACGTCGGCGGCGTACTCCGCATACGCGGAGAGCGCATCGGCGCCTACGCCCGAGCCTCCGCCGGATACTGGCGAGAGAAACGTTCGCACCGTCTCGCGGCTCACGTCGTATTTCGCCATGAGGTCTTCTTCGAGCGTGATGCTGTCGAGACGCCGTGAGATCTCGTCGCCGTGCGTTTGCGGGCGCGAATGGCTCCCGCCGGAGGATTTCTCCCGCATCCCGATCAGCTCTCGCCGCGCCTGCTCCGAGATCGGAGCGCCCTCCAGCCGCGTGCCATACGGATCTTTCAGAAGCATGCCCGGCTTTGTTCCGAATTTCGGGCCGAAGAAGAACGCCGATGTTTCTCCGCCGGTGGTGTAGGGCGTCCGCGGCAGCTTCATTTCCGGATCGCGGCCTTGCCATTGCTGGTAGTGAAAACCGCTGCTGTCGATGCCGATGGACTCATAAAACGCCGCCAGCGAAGTCCCGGGCATCTGCGGGAAAAACATGGCGGAGCCCTGGTGTGCGAAGACGCTCCTCCCATCCACGCGAAACTCGTTCACACGGGCTTCCCCGCCGAAGATGGCGTGATTTTCGAGAACCAGGCACGCGCCTTTCGCTCCTGCCCGGCGTTGGAATGCGAGCGCCGCCGCGAGGCCGCTGATCCCTCCGCCCACGACTACGCAGTCGTATACTTCCCCGGTGGATGAGGCGTTCCCGGAGAGGGGCTCGAAAACGCGGTCACGAATCTTGTGCCCCGCGGTCATCACTTCCCAGGTGTTGCCGTTTGACCCGCTATAATCGCCCGTCCCTCCATAGCCGTTCCAATCCGCCGGATTTGTCGCGGAGAGGAGGTCCAGTGGACAGGCGCCGCTCAACAGCAGCCCCCCGGAACCGATCAGCGCCGAGTTCAAATAGTCTCTCCGCGAAATCGGCTCGTCCATTCCGAGGGCTTTGTCGTTTTTCAACCGATTACTCCTTCCACGCCCGTCATTCTATCGGGCGCGGAACGGGCCGGTGAGCGGGAAGGATCAGCGGACCCGCGGAGAAAGGAAGCGCCTCGGTTGCCGCAGGATCGTCTCAATATCGGCGCTGGGGACCGCGGTGCCATAGAGGTGCCCCTGGATTTTGTCGCACCCCGCGCGCCGCAGAATTTCGAGCTGGGCAATCGTCTCCACGCCTTCGGCAATCACTTGCAGACGCAAATTGTGCGCCAGGCTGATGATCGTCTGCACTACCGGAAGCGCGCCGCCGGCTTCCGTCAGGTTCCGCACAAAGGAACGGTCGATCTTCAGAGTGTCGAGCGGGAGTTGGTGCAGATAATTGAGGGAAGAGTAGCCCGTGCCGAAATCATCGATCGAGATACGCACGCCTAGCGCGCGCAGCCGGCGTATGCTTTGCACGGACTCCGCGAATTCCTGGATAATTACGCCCTCGGTGAGTTCCAGTTCCAGCCACACTGGATTCAGACGGCTCTCGTCAATCGCGGTGCGCACGGCATCGAAAAACTCGGGCCGCGAAAACTGCAGCACGGAAATGTTTGCCGCCACCCGTACGGGGGCGTAGCCGAGGCTCTGCCAGTGAGCATTCTGCCGGCAGACCTCGTGCAAGACCCAGTTGCCGATCTGCTGGATAAGCCCCACCTCTTCGGCCAGTGGAATAAAGACCGCGGGTGAGATCCGCCCGAGCTTGGGGTGGCTCCACACCAGCAGCGCCTCCAGTCCCACCAGTTCTTCGCTCATGGAGACGATGGGCTGATACTGCAGGCGCAGTTCCGAATTTTCGATGGCGTGACGGAGCGCCGTCTCCATTTCCAGGCTCTGCGCCGATGCGACGGTTTGTTCCTGCCCGGAATGGCGCCAGTCGTTCTTGCCCTGCTTCTTCGCGGCCTGCATGGCGCGTTCGGCCTTCCGGAGCAGAGTTCCCGCGTTGTCGCCGTCGAGCGGAAATGTGCTGAGGCCGATGCTTGCCGTCGCAAATACCTCCTGATCGTCCACTTGAAACGGCTTCCGCATCGCGTCCAGGAACTCAGCGGGCTTGCGGTGTGCGTCGCTCGCGCTGGCCAGTCCCGTGAGAACGACGGCGAACTCATCGGCTGCAATTCGCGCCGCTACGTCCCGCGGACCCAGCATGGCTTGCAAACGCGCCGCGACTTTCTTCAACACCTGATCGCCCGCGGCGTGCCCGAGCGCGTCGTTCACTTGCTTGAAGCGGTCCAGATCCAGGAAAAGCACAGCCACGATACCGTTGCGCTCCGCCTCCGTCGCCAAAGCCCGCTCCAGCATTTCGGTCAGATGCTCGCGGTTCAGCAGCCCGGTCATGGGATCGTTTTGAAGCTGCAGCGCCAGTTGCTTGGCGAGTTTTTGCTGTTCGATAGCCAATGCGGCGGCGCGGCTGGCCATAGTGAGGACACTCCGGTCTTCGGCTCGCGGCTGCGTCCCTTTTGAATAGTGCAGAAGGATGAGCCCGAAGGGGCGATTCGATTCCGAAACGATCGGCGCCGAGATGGCAGCGCCTAAACCGATTTCCTCGAGCAGGCCCGGATGAATCTCCTTGGGCAGCACGCTGGCCAGATCCGGCTCCGAGCGCACGCTGGTGAACAGCGGCGAATGCCGGAAAGCGAGCGACGACGGATCGATCTTGGCCGCCAGGCGGCGATAGGAGGCGTCCAGATTCGGCGCAAAAACGTGCGTGCTTCCACCGGGATCGAATAAAATCACCGCGCCGCGCGCGTCCGGGCTCTGCCGTTCAATCATCTTCAGCAGGTGAAGCATGATCTCACGAATGGGACGGTTGGCGACCAGCATGTCGAGCACGTTGGTGCGGTCTTTCTCCAGCCGTGCGCTCAAGCCGCTCTGCGCCCGGATCTGATGTTCCAGGATCACGCGCCCCAGGCCGCGCCCCATCAGTTCCACCATCTCCCGCTCTTCGGAAGAAAAGCGGCGCGGTGGACCGCTGTAAGAGAAGAAACTCAATCGCCCGTAAAGGGCGCCGTCCACCAGGATTGGGGCTCCCAGATAACAGCCGATGTCCGCCGCGTTCACGAGTGCCGAGACATCCAGAGTAAATCCGGGCGGCAGATTCCAGGAAGCCACCGTGTCCTTGCCATCCGCCGACGTCCGGTGGATTAGCCCGGAGGGGAGGCGGAAGATCTCGCAGCCGCTCTTCAAGAACTCCTCGAAGACTTCCGGCAGCGACCCATACGTTCGCACGTTGAGCCGGTGAATGTGGCGGAGATGAGCGGTGAAACCCGCGGGCGCCTCGGCCTCCGCGGACTTGGCTTTCGTCCCACCCCGGCGCATGCGCGACCTCCAGCCCATACCTTCCACCATCACGGGGCGTCCGTTCTCAAAAAGAATTCGGGAAACGAACTGCATCGGCACGCGCTTTCCGGATTTTGCGCGCAGCATGATCTGGCGCGGCACCGGCGCGCCCCCGCCCATTTGCTCCATTACATCCTGGAGCGCCTGCGCGCAGAACTCCGGTTCCAGGAGATCACCCAATTGCATACCCTGGACTTCGTTTTCCGAGTAGCCTGTGATTCGTTTGATCGATCCTCGCACGGACACGATTGCCCCGCCGAAATCGTGCCTGTACACCAAGTCGGCATTTTCCTCAATGGCTCCCGCGGACATCGAACCTTGAGTCATGTCTCTAGTAATACGTTATATCTTTATTCGCACTGTGTTCGCGGGGCTTGCCGCGCCGGCAGACGCCGCTTCGAGGATCGGGACATCCGGATTCCGTACCGCGCCGCAGTCGAGGCGCCGGGATAAGCCCGGATAGGGCTTTCAACCGAGCCTGTTTCGCAAACCACCTGAACGCGGAAAAGGGGACGGGCCGGATGCCGCTTTCGTGCGGAATCCGTCCCGCCCCCCTCTGAAGTCTATTTGCGAAAAGACGCGCTCAGCCGACGTGCGCGTCGAGCATCTTCTGCACTTCGGTCTTGCCAACCGCCCCGACGCGCTGCTCGACAATCTGGCCGCCCTTGAATAACAGCAGGGTCGGAATCCCTCGAATGTTGAACCGCATCGCGGTCCCGCCGTTGTCATCGACATTCAGCTTGCCGACCTTGGCCTTCCCGTCGTATTCGGCCGCAACCGCGTCCACGGTTGGGGTCATCATCTTACATGGGCCGCACCACTCTGCCCAAAAGTCCACCAATACGGGGACGTCCGCGGCGAGCACATCGTGCTCGAAGTTCGCATCGGTAAAAGTCAGCGTCTTGTCACCAGCCATATTAAAAAAGCTCCACTCCGTTCGATGTATTTTCCCTAGAAAAGATTCACGATGGTGAAAGCGTTAGGGTTTATCTCTCCAAAATTCGCCGGTAGAAGTCCAGATATTGTCCCGCGGACGCTTCCCAGGAAAAATCCTTCTCCATGCATCTTCTCATCGTTTCCCGCCACCCTGGCCGGTCCTGAAACGCTTCGAGCGCGGCCCGGATAGCCAGAAAGAAGCTGTGCGCGGAATAATCCCAAAACTTGAATCCCGTGCCGCCTTCGATCGTATCATCCAGGCCCCCCGTTGCGCGGACGATGGGGACTGTCCCGTATCGCAGGCTATAAATCTGGTTCAACCCGCAGGGCTCATAGCGGCTCGGCATCAGGAACATATCCGCTCCCGCTTCAATACGGTGAGAAAGGCCCTCGTCATAGCCGACGCGGACGCTGAACTTGTCGGGATGCGCTCCGGCGAGCTTACGAAAGCTGTTTTCGAAATGCGGATCGCCGCTTCCGAGCACCACCAGCGCCGCGTCTTCGCCTGCAAGTTGGCCGGCAATCTGTTCCACCAGATCGAAGCCTTTCTGGTCGGCGAAGCGCGAAACGATTCCGAGCAGGGGGCGATCCATGCGCTCCGGCAGCCCCATTTCATCGAGCAGGGCGCGCTTGCATTCCACCTTGCCGCTGAGATCGCTGCTCGAATAATTCCGCGCAATGTATGGGTCGGTTTCAGGGTTCCATTGCGAATAATCCGCCCCGTTCAGGATGCCGGAGATGGCGCCGCTGCGAGTGCGCAGGAATCCATCCAGCCCAAAACCGTATTCCGCCGTCTGAATCTCGCGGGCGTAGGTCGGGCTCACCGTGTTGATGGCGTCGCTGAACGCGATGCCGCCCTTCAGAAAATTGATATCGCCATAGAATTCGAGCCCTGCGGGATGCATTAGCGCGGGGTCTAGTCCCAGGTCGCCGAGCAAGCCGCTCCAGAACCGGCCTTGATAGCCCAGGTTATGAATGGTAAGCAGCGTCTTCATCCCCAAGAATTCCGGGCTGTTGGCGAAAATGGTTCGAAGGTAGACAGGCAGCAGGGACGCCTGCCAGTCGTGACAATGAATCACCTGGGGCCGGAAAAGATGCCGAATCACGCCAAGCGCGGCGAGGCATAGCACGCCGTAGCGCAGGTGATTGTCGCTGAAATCGCCCTTTGCATCGCCATAAATGCCATGGCGGCCGTACAAGGCCGGGCAATCGACGATAAAAAACGCCACGCCTTGCCGGTCTGTGCGATAGATATCGGTTTGGAAAACATGGGGCCCGATTGGAACCGGGAGATGGCGCCAAACCTCCCTCGGCGGGTCCGGTGTTTTCAAGTCGAGATATCCCGGAAGTACTACAGCCACCTCGGCGCCCTGTTCCCGCAGCGCTACCGGCAGAGACCCTACGACGTCCGCAAGACCACCGGTTTTGCAGTACGGGGCCGCCTCCGAGGACACCATAAGAACTTTAGGCATCAGCGCCTTTGTGCAAGTCCTTGTTCACAGCATCCAGCACTCCGTTGATGAACGAGACCGATTCGTCGCCCGCGAACTGCCGCGCCAGTTCCAAGGCTTCGTCAATGGCGATGGCCGGTGGCGTGCCCAGATGGGTCATCTCGAAAATCGCCAGCCGGAGGATATTGCGGTCCACCACCGGCATACGTTCCAGAGTCCAGTTGGCGGCTTTCTCACCGATCCGCGCGTCAATTCCGGAGACGGCTCTGGTGGTCCCGGTGGCCAGGGTTTCCATGAAAACGTCCTGGTCCGGCGCGGGGTCGTCCACTTCCTCCGTGCCAACGGAATCATAGAAGGAGCGAATGGCCTCCTCGACGGCCTGTTTGCGCATGTCCCACTGAAACAGGACCTGCAATGCCCGTTGACGTGAGCGGTGACGGGCAGCCATGGGATTACTTCGAAGGCTCCCGCAGACGGCGGAGCAGGTTGGCCATTTCGATGGCCGTCATGGCCGCGTCGAATCCCTTGTTCCCGCTTTTCGCGCCCGCGCGGTCAATAGCCTGTTCGACGGTGTTCGTGGTGAGAATGCCGAAGGCTACCGGGATTCCGCTCTCGGAAGAGACCTGCGCCACGCCCTTCGCCGCTTCCCCGGCGACGTAATCGAAATGGGGGGTATCGCCGCGAATCACCGCGCTTAGGGCGATAAGCGCGTCGTACCTCTTCTGCGCCGTTAAGGCTCGGAGAGCCAAGGGGATTTCCCAGGAACCCGGCACGCGCACAATGTCGGCGGCGGCATCCACGTCCGCGCCGCAGCGCCGCAACCCGTCCAGCGCGCCTTCGAGCAGCCGCTCCGTGATAAAGCTGTTGAATCTGCCCACCACGATCGCGAAACGCAGGCCACGGGCGTCCAGACTTCCTTCAATTACCTGAGACATATATGGGATACTGATAAGTTACAGCCCTTAATTCTAGCGCACCGCAATGGTTGCGCGAACTACCATGGACCCCAATTTAATCCGCAATTTCTCCATCATTGCGCATATCGACCACGGCAAATCGACGCTGGCGGACCGCTTGCTCGAAGTCACCGGCGCCCTCACCCAGCGGGAGATGCAGCAGCAGGTGCTCGATACCATGGATCTGGAGCGCGAGCGGGGGATCACCATCAAAGCGCACGCGGTCCGCTTGAATTACACCGCCAAAGACGGCGCCACCTACCAGCTCAACCTGATCGATACGCCGGGCCACGTCGATTTCACCTACGAAGTTTCCCGCAGCCTGCAAGCGTGCGAGGGGGCGCTGCTGGTGGTGGATGCCTCCCAGGGGGTTGAGGCGCAGACGCTGGCCAATACCTACCTCGCCCTGAATCACAACCTGGAAATCATCCCGATTATCAACAAAATCGATCTCCCTTCGGCCGAGCCCGAGCGGATCCGCGAGCAGATTGAGCAGGTGATCGGACTGCCGGCCGGCGACGCGATTCTGGTGAGCGCCAAGAGCGGCCTCGGCGTCGGGGATGTTCTCGAAGCCGTCGTGGAGCGGGTTCCTCCGCCGGCGGGGGACCCGGAAGCCCCGCTCCGCGCGCTCATTTTCGACTCCTGGTTCGATCCGTATCGCGGCGTGATCATCCTTGCGCGCGTCGTCGATGGACGGATCAAGGTGGGGCAAAAAATAAGGCTTTGGTCGAACGGCAAGGTTTATGAAGTGGACGGGCTGGGATATCAATCGCCCAAGCCGGTCCCATGCGCCGAACTCTCCGCGGGAGAAGCCGGTTTTCTGTTCGCCAATATCAAGACCGTGGCCGACGCGCAGATTGGCGACACCATCACCGAAGACGCGCGGGCCGCCGTGGAGCCGTTGCCCGGGTTTCAGCCCGCCAAGCCGATGGTCTTCGCGGGGCTCTATCCGGTCGAATCGCACGAGCACGGGCGGCTACGGGAGGCGCTTGAAAAGCTGCGTCTGAACGACAGCGCCTTCAATTTCGAGCCCGAGAACTCGGTTGCGCTGGGTTTTGGCTTCCGCTGCGGATTTCTTGGCTTGCTGCATCTCGAAATTGTGCAGGAGCGGCTGGAGCGGGAATTCGAAATCGACCTGATCACCACCGCGCCCGGCGTCCGCTACCGCGTCACGCTGAACGGTGGCGAAGTAATTGAAGTCGATAACCCCACCAAGTTTCCCGACCCCGCCGGTATTCGCCACGTGGAGGAGCCGATCATCGACGCGACGGTTATCACGCGGGAGGAGTTCGTCGGCGAGATTCTTAAGCTGCTCGAAGAAAAGCGCGGCACGCAAAAGAAGTTCGAATATATCGGGACGGGCCGCGTTCTGCTCCTGTATGAGATGCCGCTCAATGAGATTGTCCTCGACTTCTACGACCGGCTGAAGTCCGCGTCGCGCGGCTATGCGTCGCTCGACTATCATTTGGCCGGCTACCGCATTTCACCGCTGGTGAAGCTCGATGTTCTGGTCGCCGCCGAACCGGTGGATGCGCTTTCGATGATCGTTCACCGCGAATTTGCCTACGAGCGCGGAAAGCTGCTGATCGAGCGCCTTCGCAAGCTGATCCCGCGTCAGATGTTCGAGGTTGCGCTGCAGGCCGCCATCGGAAGCAAGATCATCGCGAGAGAGACGATTCCCGCCATGCGGAAAAACGTGCTGGCCAAGTGCTACGGCGGCGATATCAGCCGGAAGCGCAAGCTGCTCGAAAAGCAGAAGGAAGGGAAGCGCCGCATGAAGCGCGTGGGCCGTGTCGAAATCCCTCAGGAAGCATTCCTCGCCGTCCTGAAGGTCAGCGGCGGATCGCAGGACGAGTAGTGCCTCTGAAAAAACGATCCCTTTCCATCCGATCGCCAATAAGCAGACATACGCGGCAGCGTGGCGCGCCGGCCCGCAGCTCATCGTCGCCACGCTAAACTCCTGCGATGCCGAGCGTGCGCACGGCCGGCTCGCGTTCTTCTTCAAAAATCACCGCATCTCTGTTGCCTCCAATTCCTTCCAGATGCGGCTTTACGGTCCTCCAAACCACGATTCCGAAGAGCGCCACCGCCAGCAGCCGCCAGGGCTGCGCCAGAATCCAGCGATCCAATTCCGACGCCAGGGAGATGAAGACGAAAAATGCCGCCAGGAAGCTGGCGAATCCAATGGCCGGGTTGCGCCTGCCGGGAAGATGGGCGCAGGTGAAGGGAATCTTATGAAAGCTCACCAGCAGGACATCCGTAAAGAAAAGATAGAGCAGCGCAAGAAACGCCGTGTGCGTCAGGCCGCGCGCCCATCCCAGATGCCAGAGTGAGTGCGGCAACACCAGCAGCGCAAGGGGGCCGAGCGTAAAAAACAGCATCACCCGGCGAGCGGTTCCTCTTGCGCCTCCTTCACCTCCGGCGCTCTGGAAAACCCAGTTCGCGCGAAGTTCGGCGGGAAGATCGAAGACCACCCGCAGCCCGGTCAACAGAAAGAACGCCAGAAACAAGGGAGCCGAGGCAGGCGTTTCCACTGCCAGTGTGATCCCAAGTCCCAGATAGGCGCCCAGAAACAAGGAATGCTTCTCGCTGCGCAGGAGCGTCCATAACGTGAACTGCACGCACGCCCGGTCGAACGGATTTCGCGCCAGAGCCCGCGCCGCCAGGGATGCGATGCGCGCTCCGCTCCGCCGCTTGAGCCGCGCGGGAACATCCAGCGTTTCCGGAATCCGCAAGAAATACCGCCGGTAGCTCGCCACATAACAGATGGCCGCGATCGCGAAGGCGAGCGCGGTCCCCTGCCACGCGGCGCGGCCTAGCGCCAGAAGCGGCGGATTGCCTCCGTGTCCCATCAGCACCTGGCCGAGCCCGGTGAACCATACCGGGGGAAGCCAGCCCAGAAACGAACCGGCGCCGAAGCTGTTGAGCTGGGATGAGACGGCAAAACTGGATAGAAACCCCGAGAGCAGAGCGGCAATCGCCACCACGCGCACGTACCGCGAAACACGTTGGAACCAGCGCCACGGCAGCACGCTCATCAGCATTCCCGCCACCGAGAGAAAGAACAGGAATGTGAACAGGCTGGCCAGCACCACGCTCACACCATGAGACATCACCATCCTCAAATACAGAGGAGTGTTGGCGTCGGGCAGCCCCACCACCACAATGAATGGAAACACGAAGGTTGACGCGATGTTGATATCCGCCGCGAAGACCGCGATCAAAAATCCCAGCGCCAGCACCTTCGCGTAGAGCAAGCGCCGCAAGGGAATGGGCAGCACCGCCAGATTGGCGAAATCGCGCCGGTCGGGAAACAGGCTGTCCCACTTCAGCACGGTCGCGATACCCGTAACCACGATCGAAAAATTCACAAAAACGAACCGGTCCGGAATCGCCGCGAGGAAAACATCAAAGCGCGGCTGATGGCGCAAGTACAGCATCAGGGTCGAGTATTTGTCGAAGAGGAACAGCGGCATCAGCAGGCCGGGCACGGCCAGCAGCGCGAAAATTGCGCCGACGCTCAGGCTGTTGTCGTTATCGGCGGTCATGTCGCTGCTGAAAAAGCCGTGGAAGAAGTGCGCCGTCAACTGCGAAAAGGGGCGTTCCCGCAGCGCCTCCCAGCGCTCCAGCAGCAGATCCAGCAGGCCGTTCAGGACCATCGCATCACCCCCACCATCTCCCGCGCCGCCAGTTCCTTGTCCGGTTCGTTGACCAGGTGCGAGAAGGATTGCTCCAGCGTCTGGAGCGCCGTCGATTCCCTCAGCCTGTCCACGGTTTCATGCGCGACGCAGTTCCCGCGATCGAGAATCAGCACATGCGTGCAGATTTTCTCCACCACTTCCAGCACATGCGAGCAGTAAAGGATGGTCTTTCCCTCGCGCGCCATCTCGCGCACCATATTGCGGAAGATCCCGGCCGCCGTGATGTCCAGCCCCGACAGCGGCTCGTCGAATATCAGGATGTCGGGATCATGCAGCAGCGCGGCAATGATGAGAACCTTCTGCCGCATCCCTTTCGAATAGGACTGCAGAGGCGAGAAACGGCTGCCGGAGATTGAGAAGAGCTCCAGCAGCGCGGCGATTTTCTTGTGCAGCAGCGTTCGCGGAATTCCCCGCAGCGATCCCGCCAGTTCCAGGTATTCCTTGCCGGATAGATACGGGTAGAGGTGTGGCTCCTCCGGCACGTAGCCCAGCCTGCACTTATATTCCGTGAGGTTGTCTCGGATGTCCTTTCCACGGAAGAGAATATGCCCGGTAGTCGGCTCCATCAAGCCGGTGAGCATCTTTACGGTTGTGCTCTTTCCCGAGCCGTTCGGCCCGAGATAACCCAGGATCTCTCCGGGGCGGATCGAGAAGCTCACGCCGTTCACGGCAGGAATGCCGGAATAGCTTTTTGTCAAATCCTTCGCTTCGAGCATATGCAAGGTGATCTTAGCATGCTATGTAGTGTTCTACAATGTTTAAATTATGTAGAATTCTGTATAGCGATTTCAGCATGGCCGAGGAAGTTCATTTAACGCACACCGCCGCCCTGATTCTCCAGACCATCAGCGCGGGCTACCGCTACGGTTTCGACGTCATGGAGGTCACCGGTTTGCCCAGCGGCACCGTATATCCGGCCCTGCGGAGGCTGGAAGCGGCTGGCTTGATTGCCTCGAAGTGGGAGAAGGAGAAAGAAGCGTTTGCCGAGCAGCGCCCGGCGCGCAAATACTACCGGCTCACCTCAAACGGAGAGCAGGTGCTGGGGCGCGCCGTGAAACGGTATCCCTTGCTGGAGCAAATGGCACCGCGCAAATGACTTGGATTCTGCTCCACACAGCGAGCCGTCTTTTGCCCCGCGAGCAGCGCGCCGAGTGGCGTCGCGAGTGGGAAGCGGAGATCTGGCACGCGCGCCGGAGCGGCGTTCCGCCGCGCATCGTGCGCCGCTGGCTGCTCGGCGCGATCGCCGATGCGGCCTGTCTGGGTCTGCGGCGTGAGGTGCTGGTCCGCCGGATGAACGCGGCGGCCCAGACCCCGGGCTTCTGCCTGGCGTCCTTGCTCGGCGTGCTGCTCGTGATCGCGATCGCAAGCGGCGGACTTCCGGCCAGCCGCGACGTTTTTGTTCCCCTGCCATACGCCGATGCGGGCCGCGTCGCCACCATTTCGCGCGCCGGCGGCTCTATTTCGATGCGCGGCGGCATCCCGGCCGAGTGGGTGCGCCTCTGGTCGCGGAAGAGCAAGACCCTGGAGGCGATTTCCACGTACGGCTGGAGCTATGAAATTTCCGCGGGTGAACGCGTCCTCGCCGCCTCGGTCAGCCCGGGTTTCTTTTCTGTACTGGGCGTCTCCGCGCCCGCGCCCTGCGCCGGTTGCGTTGTCCTGAGCCAGGGTTTCCGCCGCCGGTTTTATTCCAGCGATCGCGAGGCCATCGGCCGGGAGATACCCCTAGGCAACGCAGTCTATCGCATTGCCGGCGTGCTGCCCGCGAACTTCTGGTTTCTCTCCCGCGAGATCGGCATTTGGAAGATCGGTTCATCGCTTCACACGAGCGGTGCCGGGGTGGTCGTGCGTCTCCGCGCGGGCGTCACGCCCGGACAAGCGGAACGCGAGTTGTACACGCTTCTTCAGGAGCGGGATTTCAGCACCTGGGGCTCTCTCGTGGATGTGTCCATTCTTCAGGACCGCGTCCATTCGCCTCTCGATTCCTTCCTCCTCGCGTTCTCTCTGGCGATTATCGTGGCCGTTCTCGCCTCCCGCCCACGGCTGCGGAATCTGGATGTGACTTCGCTGGCGGCCTGGCGCAGAGGCGCCTTTTTTGCCGCGAAAAGCCTTCTGCTGCTTCTGGCAGTGCTCCTGGCGGGTCTCGAATTCACCTCCGCTTGTTCCATCACCATGATTGGCGGCACGGACCTGCTTGCCGAACCGCTGTCCACCTGGCTGTTTCTCATCGGGTGCATGACTGCGCTGACCTGGTCGATTCACGACCATCGCGTGAGATGCCGCGAGTGCATGCGGCGTCTCGGCCTGGCGGCTCATGTTGGCTGCCCCGGTTCGCTGCTTTTGAGTTGGGCGGGCACGGAATTGGTCTGTATCTCCGGGCATGGGATGCTCCATGTGCCCGAGATGCCTTCCTGCTGGCTCGAACCGGAGCGGTGGACGGCGCTCGATAGTTCGTGGCGCGAACTGTTCGTCCAGCACGGTTGAGATTTTATCGCTGCCGCTATTTCGGCGGAGGCTGCGCGTGCTCCAGGTGGCTCCTCATCCATGCCACCGCGTCGCGCTGCGCCTCTTTCACCTGGTCCCGGGTCATGGTTTTGGCCAGTTTCTCCAGCACGTCCCGGGTGTGCCGGTCGGAGGGAGGCGCGGAAAGCCGGATCCACATATAACCCTCCACCACGTTTTTCGGCACGTCGCTGCCTTCCGAGAGCAACAGCCCGAGCGTGTATTGGGCGCTGTGATGATTTTGCCCGGCGCTGAGCCGGTAAAGCCTCAGCGCCTCCGTGTAATCCCGGGGGGCGCAGCGGCCTTCCACGAGTAGATCGGCCAGATCCTTCTGCGCCGCGGGCGACCCTTCGGTGGCGCTCTTTTTCAACTTCTCCACGGAAGTGCCCGAGCACGGGCTATCGGCGGCCGGAAGGTGGACGGCTAGCGCCATCACTGCCAGCGCGGTAAAGCAGCCCGAAAAGCCTCGTTTCACCGGTCGCGCCCCACTCTGCATTGCTTCAGACGGGTCCCCAGTACGATGTTCTCCAGGATTTCCAGCGCCTTCTCGCAATCGGCATGGGAGACATCGCAGTGGGTCACGGCTCGGAGCGAAGCCGGACCGGCGCCGTTGATTAAGACATCCTTCGTTTTGAGAGCCGAGCTAATGGCGTTGGGAGTTAATCCCGTACTGGAAACATCAAAGATCACGATGTTCGTGTCCACCCGGTCCGGCCGCACCGAAATACCCGGAATTTTCGCCAGTCCCTCGGCGAGAAAGCGGGCGTTGGCGTGATCCTTGCGCAGGCGCGCCGGCATTTCCTCCAGCGCGATCAAGCCCGCCGCCGCCAGCACTCCGGCCTGCCGCATCCCTCCTCCCAGGCGTTTTCGGAGCAGCCGCCCCCGGTCCATTGCTTCCCGGGAGCCCACCAACATCGAACCCACCGGCGCCGCCAGTCCTTTCGAGAGGCAGAACATGGCGGTATCCACATCGCGTAGAATCCGATTCACGGGCGCACCCAAGAACCACGCGGCGTTGAACACGCGCGCGCCGTCCATATGAACTTTCAGGCCGCGCTCGTGCGCTTTCTCGCAAATCTCGTCCAGCACGTCGAGCGGCGTTACCACGCCGCCGGCCATGTTATGCGTGTTCTCGATTTCCACCAGGCCGGTTCCGGCGCAATGCGCTCCATGCGGGCGAATCGCCTTTTCGATATCGCGCCAGCGCAGGATTCCGCCTTCGGCATAAACCGGGCGCGCAATGCAGCCGGCAAACCACGCCATCATCGCCAGCTCCCAATCGATCACGTGCGCCCGGGCTTCGCAAATCACCTCTTCGCCGTGGGTTGTGTTTAGCTTGATGCCGATGGTGTTGCCCATGGTGCCGGTGGGCACGAACAACGCCGCTTCCTTGCCGGCAATCTCCGCGGCGCGTTCCTCCAGCCGGTTTACCGTCGGGTCTTCCCGGTACACGTCATCGCCGACTTCGGCTTCGGCCATGGCTCGCCGCATCGCCGGCGTGGGGCGCGTGACCGTGTCGCTGCGTAAATCGACAACGTGCTTCATGCGCTGGTCAACGCTCCATTCACAAATTCCTGAAGGACTTCGTTTGAGAAAATAATTCCGCGGCCAGTGAGCCGGAGCGTGTCTCCACGCCGCTCGAGCAGATCCTCGGAAATGAATCTTTCAATCGGCTCCCGCCAGCGCTCCCACTCTTCCGGCTCTGGACGAATACCCGCGCTCAGGCGCAGGCCCACAAAAAATCGTTCTTCCGCCCGGTTTGCCATCACCGTGCTCGTTCGTACGCCTTCCCCGCGTCCCGCGCGCGCCGCGTACTCGTCCGCCTGCTCCACGTTCTGCCATCGCATGCGTCCGTCAAAGGAATGGGCATCCGCGCCGAACCCCAGGTAAGGCTCCAGACGCCAGTACTTCAGATTGTGGAGCGACTCAAAGCCGGGCCGCGCGAAATTCGAGATCTCATACCGGTTCACGCCGATTCCCGCCAGCCGCTCCACCGCTGTTTCATACAGCTCCACGGTTAATTCGTCGTCGGGAACTTCCGGCGCTCCGTAGCGCTTCCCGTTCATCAGCACTTCCCGGCCCAGGCGGCTGTCTTCATCCACTTCCAGCATATAAACGGAAACGTGGGGCGCCTCCAGAGTCCGCACCCAGTCGAGCGACTCGCTCCAACTCTGCCGCGTCTGCCCCGGCAGGGCGGCAATGAGGTCGATATTGAAGTTGTCGATCCCGGCGGCGCGCAGCATGTCCACGTCCCGCGCGACAGTTTCCGCGGTATGCCTCCGCCCGGTCCGCCGCAGCTCGCGTTCGACAAAGCTCTGCACGCCCAGGCTGACCCGGTTAATGCCTGCTTCGCGCCACGCCGCCACGGTTTCCGGGCTTAGGCCGCCGGGCGCAGCCTCCAGGGTTGCCTCCCGCCACGGCGCTCCCGGGATTTGCGCGAGCAGGTTCCGCAAATCGCCGGTGTCCATCCGGCTCGGCGTTCCCCCGCCGAGATAAATGGTATTGGGGGTCCATTCCCACCTGGTTTCGCCGATCTCGCGCGCCACCGCCCGGAGGTAACCCGCCTCGGTTTCGGCCGGTAGCACTCCCGACGCGAAGTTGCAGTAGGTGCATTTCTGCGCGCAAAACGGATACGCGATGTAGACGCCCGCCATTAAAGCGTGATCGCCGCCCCCAGTTGCTTGCCGACGGCCCCCTGCACCACTTCGGTCAGCGTTTCGCCCGTTTCCGGGAGCACGAAAGCCTGTTTGCTGTCCTCCCAGCCCAGTTTAAAGCTCTTGGAATGAGCGGAGAGCCAGATCTGCCTTACGGGCGCATTCGGGCTGATGACGAATTTCGCCGGCGGGTCGTCGAATTCAATTTGCAGCGCCCCTCCGTTGAAGTCGGCGTCGAATTCGGCGTTTTCCGACGCTGCGGCCAGTTTCTTC
This sequence comes from Bryobacteraceae bacterium, assembly GCA_035545735.1. Classification (GTDB taxonomy): domain Bacteria; phylum Acidobacteriota; class Terriglobia; order Bryobacterales; family Bryobacteraceae; genus JAJYKC01. The sequence goes on from DASZXS010000027.1 coordinate 245,430, forward strand.
GAGAGCGCTTCCAGCGCGGCGTCTGCGCGTTTTTGAAATTCGAGATCGTCCATGAGAAACTACCATTCTGTCAAATAGCGGCCCCTGCTGAGCGCGGGCGCAAGGCCGCTGGGCCGGCGAGAGGCCGCTAAGGGGATGCTACGATGGTGTTTTCCATGCACAATCTGATCATTGTCGGCTCCGGTTGCGCCGGAAACACCGCCGCCATCTATGCCGCCCGGGCGAATCTGAAGCCGCTCGTGGTGGCCGGACACGAGCCCGGCGGGCAGCTTTCGCTCACCACGCTCGTAGAGAATTTTCCCGGATTCCCTGAGGGAATTAACGGCCCGGATCTGGTGGAGAACATCAAAAAGCAGGCCGAGCATTTCGGCGCCGAGTATCTGCACGGCACCGTCATCGAAGCCGACCTGTCCAAGCGTCCTTTCCGCTTAAACGTGGACGGTGAGTGGCTGGAAACGCGTGCGCTCATCATTGCCTCCGGTGCTTCGGCGCGCTGGCTCAATCTCCCTAACGAGCAGAAGCTGATCGGGCACGGCGTCAGCTCTTGCGCCACTTGCGACGGCTTCTTTTATCGCGGCAAGAAGATCATGGTGATCGGCGGCGGAGATTCCGCCATGGAAGAGGCGAATTTCCTCACGCGCTTCGGCGAAGAAGTAACCGTGGTACACCGGCGGGAGCAGTTTCGCGCCTCCAAGATTATGCTCGCCCGCGCCCAAGCCAATCCCAAAGTCAAATTTCTCTTGAATACGGTCGTGGAAGACATTCACGACGTGAAGGAAAATCTGGTGACCGCCGTAACACTCAAAGACGTCCAGACGGGTAAGGTTTGGCAGCAGGCGGTGGATGGGTTCTTCGTCGCGATCGGGCACATTCCGAACACCGCTCCGTTCCGGGGACAGGTTGCCTTGGACGCCGACGGCTACATTCTGTCGTCCGGCGGCGCGCGCACGAATATCGAGGGCGTCTTCCACGCGGGTGATGTGCAGGACCGCACTTACCGGCAAGCGATCACCGCCGCCGGCGCCGGCTGCATGGCCGCGATTGAAGTGGAGCGCTTCCTTGAAGCGCAGGGACACTAGTTCGCTCGTTTAGCTGCCTGATCCGGATTGGTTCTGCTGGTAGCCGAACGCCACAAAATTCATGCTCTGTATGCTGCCCGCGAGAATCTTCTGCTGCGATTCGAGGGAGGCGGCCAGCGTGTCGGCAGCCGCAAGTTGTTGCTGCAGCGCAGTCTGTGAGCGGTTGAGCCGCGCCGTCAGAGTTTGAATCTGGTCGCTCAGGTGGGAGTTGATCTGGTCGTTCCCGTTTTCCTGCGCGGCAATCATTCCGCTCCCCGGATCGCTCAGTTGATTAAACGTCTGCGCCAGCGACGACAAGCCGGAGGAGGCTGACCCCAAAAACGTGAACGCACCCGTGATCTGCGCGCTGGAAAGGGACGCGAAGGCGTTCTGGTCGAACGTCAGGTGCCCGGTAGTGTCAAACCGGATTCCCAGGTCCGATAAGCTCTTCACCGCACCAGTACCTTGGTAGGAAGTGAGTTGCCGCAGGTCGGATTCAATGGTGGTGATGATCAAATTCCCGCTCAACGGGCCCGCGCTCGTCCCCACCTGCTGCTTTACCTGATCCACCAGGTTGTTATAGTTCTGGATAAAGCTGCTCAAGGCATTCGAAAGCTGCGAGGGGTCGGTCTGCAATCCGAGCGACACCGGGCCGGTGGTTGTTTGCAGCAATTGCAGCGACAGCCCGGGGACCAGATCGTTCACCGTATTGGTGGAGCGCGTCACCGGGATTCCGTTAAATTGAAAAACCGCGTCCGTGCCCTGGTTGTTGCTGGTGATTAGGTTCGTCGCGGCGCCGGCCGGATCGTCGATGAGTTGCAGCGTGGTCGCGCCCGTTGTGTTCGCCGAGATCGACAGGTAATTCGGATTGCTGCCATTGCCCGTGGTGAGCACATTCGCCGTTACCCCCGCGCCCAGACCATTGATTGCCTGCACCAGGCCGTTCAGATTGTTTGTCTGCGGCGTCAGGGTGATCGTGTATGTTTTTGTTCCAACCACCAGCTGGACCGTGCCCGTAGACGACACCGGGGCGGTCGAGTTGTCCGCGTAACCGGTCACGGAAGTCTCCGAAGCCGCCGATGCCAGCGATTGGATGGAAGAAATCGTGTACGCCGCCGGAGACGACGCCCCCGTGTTCGTCACTTGCACGCTGGACGGATCCGAACTGCTCGCCGCAAGACCTTGCGAGGATGCCACCATGCCAAGGTTCGACAGGCTCTGGCCGAGAGAACTCACAAAAGGGGTTAAGCCGATCAGCGCCTGCTTCTGAGCCAGAATCGCGGCCTGCTGGTTCTGCAGCATCTGGATCGGAATCGCGCCCACCTGTTGCGCGTGATTCAAGATCGTCTGGTAGTCGTTCGAAAACTGGCTGACGCCCGTAAATGTAAGGGGCGAGGTGAGAATGGATAACGGGTTAACTGTCGTCGAGCTCATCGCGGCTTTTTCCTGCTCTCGTCTTACCTATCGGCGGGAGCAGGCCAAAGCATTAGCGCAGCGGAACCGGCGAAACCACCAGAACCCGGAAACTCCCCGGAACAATGGACGGCCGCGGCCGCGGATTTTCTGCCGTGGCTTTCGGTGGGGCGCCGAAATCGGCGTCCGGCAGATATACGACGCCGGTCTTGGTATCGAGCGCCATGGTTCGCGCTCCCCTCTGTGTCTGCACCGTCTGCGCCACCACGTACCGGTCTGCCGATTCCTGCTTCACCACGGTGAGCGTCCCATCGCCGTTCGAAGCGAAGGCCAGCCGCGCGGAAGGTTCGTAGAACGCCGCATCCGGCCCATCGCCGATGGGCAGCGTCGCCACCATCCGCCCGCTGTCGGCGTCCACCACAGCCATTTTCTTGTCGCACACGGAGAACAGGCGCCGCCTCGCGGTATCCATCGCCAGGCCGGAGGGGCCTTCGCACGGCAGAATCGACCACCGCGCTTTCACTTTCAACGCGACGGGGTCCAGCCGGACGATCTCGCTTTTGTCTTCAATATTGGCGTAAACGTCTCCCTTTCCGTCAGCAACGGGAAATTCGGGGCGGCCGCCCAGCGCGATCGTTCCCGTCACAGCCGCCGTAGCCGCGTTAATCACCGTTGCATCGTTGCTGCGCCCATTGAACGTCAGCACCAGGCGATGCACTGGCTCGTAGACAATACCGTCTGGGTTAACGCCCGTTTTCACCGTCGCGACGGTCTGAAGGTCCTTCAAGTTGAAGACTGCCACGGAATTGCCGCGCCCCGAACTGATAAAGCCCTTGCCCAGATCGTCCGCGACCGCGATGCCGTGAACGCCGTTCAATCCCGTGATCTTCCCGACCGGCGCGCGCGAATCGAGGTCGACCACCTCCACTTCGGTTCCATGCGAGACGTAGAGCCGCCGGTTCGGCGTGTCGGCCGTGAGGTAATCCCAGAAACCCTCTCCGCCCAGGCGGATTGGCTTCTCCATTTGATAGTGTTGCGCCGCCAGAGCCGTCGCGGCGAATAAGATTCCCAGAACTGCCAGGATTTTATGCACGACCCGACTCTACAGCAGCTGTCTTAAGAATTGGTGAAAAGGCTACATGAAGTAGTCTTTGACTTTGTCGAGAATGCCCTTTTCCTTGGGCTCGTTCTCGGCGGGGAGGGTTTCCCGCAACTGCTCGAACAGGCGCCGCTGCTCCCTTGTCAGGCGCGCCGGGATCTTCACCTCGACATGCACGTAAAGATCACCGCGTCCGTGACTTTGCAGGTGCGGAACTCCGAGTCCGCGCAGACGTACCTGGTGGCCGGAGGCCGTCCCTTCGGGGATCTTTACCGTCTGCGGCCCATCGAAGGTGGAGAGCGTGATCTCGGCCCCCAGCGCCGCTTGCGCCACGTTAACGGGAACCACACAGTGCAGGTCGTCCCCGTTTCGTTCGAACACGGGATGTTCTTTCACCGCCACCACCACGTAAAGGTCTCCAGCGGGGCCTCCGTTCGGCCCCGGCTGCCCTTCGTTCTGCAGGCGCAGGCGGGTGCCGTTCTCCACGCCGGCCGGAATGTTCACCTTCAGCTTGCGGTCCGAACGGATGCGCCCTTCGCCACGGCATTGCGTGCACGGGCGGCGAACGATCTGGCCCCTGCCGTTGCATTGCCCGCAGGTTCGCCGGACCGATAGGAAGCCTTGCTGATAAAGCACTTCGCCCCGGCCCCGGCACACCGAGCATGTCACCATGCCGTCCTCGCGTTCCGCGCCCGTGCCCTGGCAGCGCGTGCAGGCATCCATTCGCGGCACCTGAATGTCGGCGCTCATTCCACGGATTGCGTCTTCCAGCACGATTTGCAGGTCGAAGCGTAGGTCTTCTCCCCTTTGCACCCGGCTCCGGCGGCGTCCGCCGCCTCCACCGAACAGGTCTCCGAAGCCGAACAGGTCGCCCAGAATATCGCCAAAATCGGCAAAGTTGGAAGGGTCGAAGCCTTGCGCGCCGCCGTTTTGTACGCCTTGATGGCCGAAGCGGTCATAGGCCGCCCGCTTCTGGGGGTCGCTGAGCACTCCGTAAGCCTCCGCGGCTTCCTTAAATCGTTCTTCCGCATCCGAATCCTCGGGATTGCGGTCCGGGTGGTATTTCAAGGCAAGCTTACGGTAAGCCCCTTTGAGCGCCTGATCGTCGACGTCGCGCGAGACGCCCAATACTTCGTAATAGTCTCGCTTGTTTACCACGCTCATGCTTTCTCTACAGCCACCTTGACCATTGCCGGGCGGAGCAGTTTCCCCCGGAAATTATAACCGCGCTGATACTCTTCGAGCACCGTTTGGTCCGGGGCGTCGGATTCCTCCCGCTGGATCGCGTGATGAAGATGGTGGTCAAACGGCTGACCGACCGACACCATCGGCTCCAGCCCCAGTTTCCCGAGGATCTCCGACAGGCGCTGGAAGATCAGTTCCATCCCCTTGGCATATCCTTTATCGGCGGATTCGGTCTGCAACGCCCTTTCAAAATCATCGAGAATCGGAAGGAGCGCGCGAATGGCTTCCGACGTGGAATAGTCTATCAATTCCGCCCGTTCCCGTTCTATACGCCGGCGAAAGTTGTCGAACTCGGCTTGTTTGCGCAGCAGCCGGTCCGTCAGGTCGGCCTTTTCGGCCAACAGACTGTCTCGTTCGGCGATCAGAGATTCGAGACTCGCCTCTCCCTTTCCCTCCGGGGTTTCGGGGGAGTCTACTATCGGTTTGCTCTCATCCATTATCCCTATTTTACCGATCCCGCCGCGATTTCACCGCCCGGAAGCGGACGCCGTACCAGGGTGAGCACCAGTGCCGTCGCCACCAGGGGGATCAGGCTGGCGCAGATGATGATAGGCTCGAACGAATAGTGGTCGGAAATCCGTCCGATCAGGTAGCTCGAAAGAATCGTCCCGATGCCCGCGCCCGTTCCGCTCATCCCGCTGACGGTCGCCACGGCGTCGCGCGGATAGAGGTCGGCGGGAAGCACGATATCCATGGTGGACCATGCCGCGTACGCGAATGTGGAAATGGCAAATAAGGCCGCCAGCGCGTACACGTTGGAAGTGGTGGCCGCGAATATCATCAGCATCATGCCAAGTCCGCCCCCGATCATCAGCGCCTTGCGCGCGCGCAGCACCGGCCAGCCCCGGCGGATCAGCCAGCTCGACATCCCCCCGCCGAAGAAGTTTCCGACATCGGCCGCGATAAACGGGATCCACACGGCAATCAGGCCTTCCTGCAGCGGAATGTGCTTGCTGACGAGGTAGATGGGAAACCAGTCGGTGATGAAAAACCACACGGGGTCGGTGAGCGAACGCCCTAGAACGATGCCCCAGGTTTGAGGCAGCCGCAGCAGGCGGCGCCACGGCGTCTTTTCGCTGGACTGTTCGCCGGGAGAGCGCTCGCGCAAAATCATTTCTCGCTCCGCGGCGGAGAGCCGCGGGTGCGTCTCGGGCGGATGGTAGAGGATTCGCCATGCCGCCAGCCACAGCAGCCCGAGCGATGCCGTCACCACGAAAACGGGCCGCCAGTCGCCGAAGGTGTGGAAAAGCCAGAACACCAGGAACGGAGCAATCGCTCCCCCGATCGAGGAGCCGCTATCGAACAGCGCCACCGCCCAGCTTCTTTCCTTGGCCGGAAACCACTCGGCCACCGCCTTCGTCGCGCCGGGCCAGTTGGCCGATTCTCCCGCCCCCAGCAGGAAGCGGAAGAAGCTCAGCGACCGCAGTCCGCTGGTGAAGGAGGCCAGCGCCGCCGAGATGGAGTAGAACAGGACGGTGAAGCTGAGCCCCTTCCGGGTTCCCACGCGATCGAGAAGCCGCCCGGAGACCGTCTGCCCCAGCGCATAGGCGACGCGGAAGGCGATGATGACGATCGCGAAGTCTTCGTTGTTCCAATGAAACTCGACCTTCAGGTGCGGCGCCAGAACCGAGAGCGCCTGCCGGTCGATGTAGTTGATAACGGTGGATGCAAAGAGAAGGCCGCCGATCCACCATCGGAGTCTCGGCCACGGGCGTTTGTTGGATGGCACGCGAAAGAGGTCATGCTATCAGATCGAAATTAGCCGCCGCTTCGATCCCTCCGCGAGAGCACCGCCGGGCGCTCCTACACGTCCGTAATCTCGGCCTTTTCCCCGTGCTTTGCGATCAGGTGTTTTTCCTTCCCCTGCACGTAGATTCGCTCGATTTCGATGGAGCTCCAGTTTTCCGGCAGGCTGGCCTCATACCGGTTCCATTCCGTCTCGCCGATGCGGATTCCCGTGAATCCCACCATCGCCGCTTGAAGCAGGGCCCCCATATTCGTGAGAAAACAGCCGTCGGTCCCGCCCGGAGCTTCCACCGCCATTCCAAACGGCTCCAGCCAAACGGATTTCCAGGCCGTCCGAAAGAGCTGCGCGGCGAGCCGCCTGTCGCCCATGGACGCGGCCAGAGCCGCTCTCTCCGCGACGGCAAAGGCAACCTCCGCCCGCCCGCGCGGGGCAGCGGCGCGGTACGCTTTCCAGGTGCGTTCCAGGGTCGCGCGGTCCAGGTCCGGGCCGAATGGAAAAAGATAGCTCACGTCCTGAAAGGCATTTTGCCTGGAGCCCTCGGCGACGGTCAGGGTTCCATCCGCACTCCTTGGCAGGAACATCGATTTGGCTATCCTCGTCCACGAAGCCGGCGCCGGATAACCCATCCAGCCCGCGCATTGTACGGCTGCCTTCATCGCGAGCCGGCATCCCAGGTTCACGTAGGCGTTGTTATTCAGGCCGTTTTGCGACTCGTCCGGACCCATGATGTTCAGGATTTCAAAGCCGCGCTCGGTCTCGATGCCTCTGCTTTCGATCCACTCCGCCACCGCGCGCAATACCGGCCATGTAGCGTCCCGCAGGAAATCCCGATCGCCGGCCGCCATCTGATATTGCCAGAATGCGAGGGCAACATCGGGAACCACGTGCTGTTCCGCCCAGCCGGTTGCGGCGAAGGTGGGCGTCGCTTCGGCCCCGCTGAGCGGCGCGGCTTCCCAGGGAAACTGACCTCCGCGATAGCCAAACAAGGCCGCCGCCTTCCGGGCGGCATCCAGGCCGCGACAGCGGAATCGCAGGAGAGACTCGGCCACCGCGGGAGCTGACAAAAGCAGCGGCAGGAAAGACATCGTCTCCGTGTCCCAGAAGCTATGCCCCATGTAGTACCGGCTCGAAGACAGTCCGAACGGGGCCATCCCATTCCAATTTGAACGATGATTGCTGGCGTGCAGGTAGAAAAAGGAGGCATCGAGCGCTCGTTGATCGTCCCGGTCGTCCACCAGCACGCGGGACTTCCAGAGTTCCCGCCATTCCCGGCGATTGCTCGCTGTTAGAGAGTCTGGCCCAATCTGAGCGCCCCAGTTCACCAGGCGAATGGCCTCCAGGTGGGGTTCCGGGTGATAAAAGTCGGCCACCAGAGCGGCAATCGTGTGAAAAGTGTAAACGTGCCCGGCGGCCGCTGCGGCGGCGTAGCGGCCGGACCGTTCGCTCTTTGAAAATTCGGCATCGCAGATCATCCGGACAGCAATCCCGAGCTGGCTAAGATGCCCTAGGGATTGAAACAGCATTGAGCAGTCCACGCCCGAGGTTCGATAGGGAGCCTCCTCGGAAAGCACGGTCCCTGGCACATCCGTAGCGGCGATCCGCGGAGAAATCTCAATGGGAGCGCTCGCGGACAATCGCAACTCGATCCGCTGCAGCAGCAGCGACGGCACGGACCGCGGCGCGATTTGGCGTACCTGGACGGCCGCTCTTACCTCGTTCCCTCCATCGAAAGTGAACTCGGTTGTAAGTTCACCGCTGCTCATGTCGAGCTTCTGGCTCGCGAGACGGGTGCGGTGCAGATTCTCCAGCAGATGAATTCCGTTGATTCGGATATCGGTGGTGAGTGGATAGGGCGCCGGCGACAGGCACTCCACCCGATACTCTGGACGCCGGTAAACAAAGCCGGCTACGCACGCGGGAGCCGGGGCGATCGGGATTCGGCCCGGCCGGATGCCAAGCAGACCGTTGCTCAGATAGGCGGGGTCCACGCCCGGCGACTCCCCCTGCCGTCCGAGCACGGGGAGCGGCGCGTTCTCGAACCCCCAGCCAGGGCGAGGCAGCAGGAACCCCGCCGCGGTAGCGCTTAACATCCCGCGCCGGGAGAACCTGGCCGTCATTCGTCTGGGGAATCCTGGTGCTTGGTCATCCTCCGCCGCGCCGCCGTCGCGGATTTCTGCGCCCAATCCTCTGCTTCCCGGAGATCGCGTTGCGCGGCCTCCGGCGAGTCTTCCAGGCTGGCCCGCTGCCGGCAGAGAATGCTCAAATAGTTCATCGCCTCGCTGTAGTCGGGGTCTGCTTCGAGTCCTTTCTTAAGCTCAGCGACGCCATCGTCAATGACGCCCCCGCATTTCTCGCGCGTCCGGCGGCGAATTTCGGGGTCGGAGATCGGCGCGGTGGAGTCCGGTGTCATGCCCGCTTCTCTGCGCGCGGCGTCCATTTCGGGCTGGCACTTGTTCCAGGCAATCAGACCGCTCATGTAGAACGCCAGACGCCGCTTCGGGCTGGCCTCGCCCAGTTGCTGATACCACCCGGCGGCCCGCGTAAGCTGCTCCCAACGGTCGGCGGGGTTGGTCATCCCCATCGCCCGCTGATAGGCCATGTTGGCGATGGATTGCAGCGCGCCGATCTGTTCCGGCTCCAATTCGAGCACTTTCAGAAACTCGGACTCCGCTTTGCGGGCCAGCTCAAGATTTTCCGGCGCCTGCGAAGCGGGATTCCATCGGGCTGAGTAGGCGATGCCCAGGTAGAGGTGCGGATTCACCGCCTTCGGATCGATTGCGACGGCTTTCTCGAAAAAGCCGGCGGCGTCGTCGAAATGGCCCTCGCGATAGGCTTGGACGCCCAGCCCCAACTGTTCGCGGACTTTCGCGCCGTCCGGGCTGTCCTGCGCCAGGCACAGACCCGCAATGGCAGCCAGAGCGCACAGGCGAATCAGCATCTATCTATAATCTACAGCGAGAGCGGCCTCCGGCGGCGCTGCTAGAATCGGGAATCGCGGGGCCGGATTATTGCTCGAAGAACGCCACAGACCGAACGCGCGCCTTCTGTGTGCGCTGCAAATTCTCAGTACGGCGTGTTTCGCAAACGCCGCTTCCCTGGACCTCCCGGCGAACTGGCCCGGTGCCGCCGTTGTCCTCAACCGGAAAACCGGCCAGATCTCTGAAATTCACAATGCCGCCCTGGCCAGGGGGCTCTCACTCGCTCCGGGCTCGGCGATAAAGCCGTTCTCTCTCATGGCGCTGATCGAAGCTCATAAGCTTTCGCCCGGCGAAAAACTCCGCTGCCCGGGAACTCTGCGCATCGGAGACAGGAATCTGACCTGTTCGCATCCGGTTTTGCCGGGGCGGGTCGGAGTCGAAGAAGCTCTGGCATACTCCTGTAACAATTTCGTAGCGCATTTCGCGGCCCGGTTCGGCCCGGGGGAACTCGCGCGCTACCTTCGAAAGTATGGCTTTTCCTCGGTCGATAGCGCCGCTGACCCGCGTCTGCAGGCGATTGGAGAAACCGGGGTGCGAACCACCGTTCTGGAGATGGCGCGCGCTTACCAGCGCCTTTCCGCCTCCGCGCCGCCCTCGGTTCTGGCGGGTCTTCGCGGCTCCATCGAGTACGGTACCGGACAACTGGCGAGGGTAGACGGAATTCCGCTCCGGGGCAAGACCGGCACGGTGCCGCGCCATGCGTGGTTCGCCGGCTTTACTCCCTCGCAAGTGATCGTGGTGCTGGTGCAAGGGCGCGCTGGAGGGTCCGATGCCGCGCCCGTTGCCGGCAGGATTCTCGCTGCGATGAATCCGCCCGGCCCGGGAGTGGTAACGGTTCGCGCCAATGGCCAGACGCGGCGGATCGGCCTCGAAGATTATGTCGCGGCGGTGCTGGCCGGCGAGAGCAAGGACTTCCGCTCCGCGGAGGCGTTGAAAGCGATGGCGGTTGCCGCCCGGACCTTTGCGGTGAAGTTTCGAGGACGCCACCACAAGGAAGGCTTCGATTTTTGCGAAACCACTCATTGCCAGCATCTGCGCCTCGACGCCGTCACGGGGCGCGAGCGCGAGGCGGCCGCCGCCACGGCCGGGGAACTTCTCTGGTATCGCGGCGCGCCGGCCGCTACGTACTACTCAAAAGACTGCGGAGGCATCACCGAGACGGCATCGGCGGTGTGGCCCGACATGGCCGCGCCCTATCTTCGAAGCGTCCGCGATCCGTTCTGCCCTCACAAATCCTGGGATGTTTCCCTCGACGCCGCGAAGTTCGCGCAGGCCCTCCGGGACAATGGATTGAAAGCGCCCGAACCCGTCGCTGCCGTGCAGATCGTCCGGCGGACTCCCTCCGGACGGGCACTGCGGCTGGCAATCTCCGGCGCCGGAGGCCCGGCGACGCTCTCTGCCGGCGCCGTCCGCTTTGCGCTCGGGCGTTCGCTCGGCTGGAGCACTCTCAAGAGCGATCGATACGAAGTCCAGGCGTCCGGCGGCCGCATCCTCTTTCACGGCTATGGGACCGGGCACGGCGTCGGGCTCTGCCAGTTGGGAGCGGATGCGATGGGCTCGGCGGGCAGGAGCTATCGCGAGATCCTCGCCGTTTATTATCCCGGCACGGTCGCCGGGCTCACCGCGCAGGGGCTTCGCTGGCAGCGGCTCGGCGGAGAACGCGTCGAAATTTTCTCGACCCAGCCTTCCAGGGACGCGCCGCTGGTCGCCCGGGCCGACCGCCTGCTCGCTCGCGCGGAGCAGCAGACCGGACTCCATTTCGATCGCCGGCCGATCCTTCGTATCTATCCAACGGTCTCGGTTTTTCGCGATTCCACCGGAGAGCCCGGCTGGGTTGCGGGCGATGCGCAAGGGAGACTCATCCGGCTCCAGCCGGCGCCGTCCGAACAGACGATCTATCATGAGCTGCTGCATCTGGTGCTGGAGAACCGGGCGAATCCTTCGCTGCCGGGGTGGTTTCGCGAGGAACTGGCCGAGTACCTAGCCGCGGATGCCGGACAGACGGCGCGAATGCGAGGACTGGTGATGCGCTACGGTAAAGCCGCCGTGCTCGGCTGGGTCACCCGAGGCCTTCCGCCCGAGCTGAGGAACAGCAGCGCCAGCCAGCCCGCCAGGAACAGCAGATAAGCCGCCAGAAATCGCACCGTCAGACTTGCCGTCTGTGCCCTGATGCCCGGGAACGCCGGGACCCATTGGATCAGTTTCGCCGGCAGATAGAACGCCGCCAGCGTAAGGCCGATACACTTCAGCCAGTAAAATCGCGGCCAGGCCGGCCATCCCACGCCGCGAAATCCCATCCAGGAATGAACCGAGACAGCCGACGCCAAAGGCAGCAGGAAGGCAGGAAGAATCAGCCAGCGGACCGCCCACAGGATGGCGTGAAATGCCTCGTACGTCCGCACGGGCGGCACTGGTTTCCGGAGGTGGAAGGTCAGCCAGGAAGCGAGCGAAGCGGCTGGAGGGTACGCGCGCGCATCCAGCCAGAAGAGCAGCCAGTAAGCGAGCAGCGCGAGCAAGCCAACGGCGGCGAACGCGGGCAGCCTTCTCAGCGCCGGGCGGAATACCGGCGCGAGGGCGGAAGGCTGCTGTTCGCGGAACCAGACGAACGACCCCGCATGGAGCCACAGCCCGGCGATCAGAATCAGCAAGCCCAAAACCGCGGTCGCGATGAGCTGCCACGCCGCCGCATCGCCGATTCCCAGCCACCCGTAAATCAGCGCGATCAGCGCCGCGTTGCCGGCGAAATGCAGGAGCGCGAGCCGCTTCATTTCACCTCCACGTTGAAGCTCTCGGTGGTAGAAAGATATTTCGGCTGATACATCGGCTGCACGCGCGCCGGGTTCACTTCGAATTTGCCGGGGTTCACGACTTTCAACAGGTAGAAATACTGCTGCTGGCCGCGCCCGAAGTAGGTTTGGAAGATCGCCATGCGGTTATCGTGCAGCTCGCGGCGCGTGAACCAGTACGTCCACCAGTCGGGCTTCGAAGCCAGTTCGTACAAATTGTCCCGTTCGATGAATTCGCAGCCCGCGGGAATGGGATCTTCCACCATCAGGTAGCGCCACTCATCTCCCGTGACCGTGAGGCGCACCGCGAGGATGTCACCCACCGCAAGCGCGCCGTTCACGGGATTCAGGTCGTAAATAATCCGCCCGTCCTTCTGCGAGGGCGTCAGCTTGAAATAATCACGCAGGATATTCAGTTTGGCCGACCCGGTCCGCATAACCTTCTGTCCGGTTGAGTAATAGTCAGCGCGCGCCGACCAATAAAGCCGTCCGGCGCCCTTCATATCTATGCGTACCTCGTTTTGTCCGCTCTTTACGGCGTTGCCCGAGAAGTGCAGCGGTGCGCTGCCGGTGGACGTTGCGTCCTCCGGGGAGAATGTTTTTCGCAGCGCCTGCTTGCCGTTCACGAATACTGTCGCGGTGAACGCCGGCTTTAGCTCGCCGGTAATCTTCAGGTAATCGGCGAGCCCGTAGATGACCATCGCCGTCTGCTTGGTGGAGGACCAGTAATAGCCCTCATTCCGATGATTCATCAGCCAGAGCGCCGCCTTCGGCAGCAGAGGGTTCTGAGCGTCCGTGCGCGAGAGGAGTTTTACGGCATACGCGGTTGCTTCCGGCGAAACGTCCCAATAGAAGTCCATCAGCCAGTCGCGATCCTGCGCCCAATGGGCCTCTGTGTCGTCCTGTTGTGCCTTGCCGGCCAGCAGTTGGCCGATCTGCTTCGCGCGCCCATCCTTCTCCGTGTCGAGCGCCAAACCGAGCAGCGCAAGCCCATAAGGAGAAAGGTCTGCGCGTCTCGCGTACACATCCTCCACCATCTGCGACTCCGCCGTGCCGGCCAGCGCGAGCGAGTAGAGGTTCCAGGCCTTGAGATCCGGAACTAGGCGGGTATTCAGCTTGCCCTGGGCCACCAGCCATTGTGTGGCGCGCTGGAGAACGTCGGCGCGTATTTCATAGCCGGCGGACCGGGCCTGCGCGAGACCTGAAACCACGTAGGCGGTCATGAACATCGCGCTCTCGTCGGTCTTCCACCAGCCCCAGCCGCCGTCTTCATGCTGGTAGTCATAGAGCCGTTCCAGCCCGGCGGTCACCTTCTTTTCCAGGTCCACTGGATCCACGCGCGATGTCAGCTTCAGCTCCTTCAATGTCTGGGCGACAATCACGTTCGGCAAAAAGCTCGACATGGTCTGTTCCGTGCATCCATACGGGAACGACGTCAGATATTGCAGCGCGCCGAAGAGGCTGCCCGCGATGGACGGCGAAAGATCAATATCAATGGTTCGCGACGCCGCATCGGAGGACTCGGGCACGTTCAAATTCACCTTCACCTCGGACGACGACAGCGAGCCTCCGCGCGAGTCCGAAAGCTGGACGCCGCGCGGATGAATCGGGAGTGTGATCTCCATGGCGTCCGATTCCTCATCGGTTAGCGCTTTTCCGGTGAGCACCGCTTCCGCGCCGCTGCCCGCTTTGACGCGCCAGTCTACTTTCGTGTCGCCCTTGCTGGGCAGGTTCACTTGGCGCGCCGCCCCATCCACGACATCCAGACCCTTCATGTCGAGTGAAACCTGCGCCTGCTTGTCGTTCGGCAGGTAGTTATGGATGACCTCCGAAATGGTCACCTCATCGCCGGCGGTAAAGAAGCGTGGAGCTACCAGACGCAGCATCACGTTCTTGCGCACGATGGTCTTCACCGTGGCCGTGCCCACCTTTGTGTCGGAGGTGATGCCGCGCGCGGTTGCGCGCCAGGTTGTCAGCGAATCGGGGAAGGCAAACTGCGCCTGCGCATGTCCCCGGGCGTCGGTAACCACGTCGGGGTCCCAGAACGCCGTGTCCGGGAAGATTTTGCGAACCTTCGGCTGCACCAGGCGCTCGGGTTTTATCTGCGCCAGCGGCGCGCGGCGGTGGAACTCGGCCAGGCGCATGCGCCGGTGCCCGGCTTCGCCATGGAAATAGTAGTTGAGTGAACTGTCGGTGGCTACCGCGTCGTAGGAGTTGCCGTAAAAGAACTGGACCAGGTCCGGTGTGGTGTCTTTCCGGATCGCATAGATGGCTTCGTCCACCACGCCCAGGCTGAACTCCGCCGCCACCGGCTGGCCGGCATGGTCCGTCACATCGAGGGAATACCGCGCTTTTTCGCCGGGCTGGAACTGGGGCTTCGAGGGAGTGAGGGCGACGTGCAGAGTCTCTTCCACCGGCGGCACTTTGATGCGCTTGTTCCCCTGGTACAAGTCCCCGCGGTAGATGAATGCGGCGCTGGCGAAAAAGCCGGGCGCCGTCCCGCGCTCGATGGGAACCTCCACCTCCACCGACGGTCCATTCGCCGCGACCACCCGTGCCGATTGCAGCCGCGAGCCCTCCACGCTGAAAAGCACCTGCGCCTTCGGCACGCCCGTGACAATCAGAATCCGGGCGGTGTCACCCGAGCGATAGCTCTTCTTATCGGGAATGAGTTGCAGTGTCTGGCGTTTTTCGCCATAGAGCGCGGCGTCCCCTCCGCTCACCCAAAGATAGGTGGATCCTTCCACGACACGGCCCTCCGGCGTCGAGGCGCTGACGCGAACGCGAAAACTTCCGCCGGACGGAATTTGGAATTCGATCTTCGCGGCGCCCTGGGGATCGGTCTGCGCGCTGGCGCTTGCCTTCACAACGCTCTTCGCCTTACCGTCCCAGCGCCATTCCTCCAAGTCGGCTTTCACCGCGGTCCGCACAGCCTGATTGTCATAGTTACGCGCCGTGATGGTGAAAACAGCCCGATCGCCCGGCGCGTAAACATACCGGTCCGGCTCAACGTCCACGGCGAAACTTCCATAGGTGGCGATGATGTATCCGGTTCCACTAATCTCCCGGTTGCCTTCGTCGGTGACCCTCGCCTCCACCCGGTAGATGGCGTCCGTCTTGTCTTTCGAAAGCGTGGTGGGGATTGTGACCACCAGCTTTCCATCCGCGTCCAGAGTGCCGGTCTGTTCGGATTCCTGCCCGCCCACCGGACCGTTCCCGTCCTCGTCGGGAGCGCCTCCGCTATCGAAGTCCTCGTCGCGATCTGCATAGAGAATCGGAGACCAATACGCGGAGCGGTACACCGCATAGGTTACTTTGGCATTCTTAACCGGTTCGCCGAAGTAGTAGCGGGCGTCGATGGTTGCCTGAATCGTCTCGCCTTGCAGTACGCGCGCCTTTGCGGCGCTCACTTTCACTTCATAGTCGGGCTTCTTATACTCCTGAATTTCGAACCCGCCGGAAAGGAATGCTTCGTTCACGCGAATCTGCACCGAATAGTAGCCGAGGGCCGCATTCGCCGGTACGACCCAGGAATCGTGCGCCGTTCCGTTGCGGGAGAGCGGGAGCGTCTTGCGGTACACCTTCTTCTGGTCCGGAGCTTCAATCTCGACATCCACCGAAGTCATCGGCGGGATCGAGTAGCCTTTGATCTCGCGCTGCCGCAATAGCGCCTTGAACTGCACCGTGTGTCCGGGCCGATAGACGGGGCGGTCCGTATAGATGAAACCCGTCAGGTTGCGCGATGCATCGGCGCCGATGGACCATCCCGACAGCGTATTCACGGCGAAATCGTCGCCGCTCCGCGCCATCAGGCGAAAGTCGGAGTCGCGTCCGGCCTGGAGGCTCACGTCCACCAGGCCTTGCGCGCCGCTCTGCAAAAGCCGGGGCTGTTGCTTCGCTTCCCACAACGTGACGCCGGCATCGGCGACCGGGTTGCCGCTCTGCCGGTTAACCAGATACGCCACGGCCCGGCCCGGAGCGCTCTTGGTGATCATCGCCAGGTCGGTGATCATCACGATCGTGTAAGCACGGAGGGCCCCATGCACCGCCTCCACCAGGTACACGCCCTTGCCCTTGATCTCCAGAGGCACCGTCTGCATGTCCCAACGTCCCCCGCTGACGACGCTTTGCGTCCACTTCGCCACCACTTGCTGCGAGTTCAGCAGCGGCGCATCCGCGAGGTTCGTCACATTCGAACGCCGGCGTAGGGCCAGGCGCTCATGAATCGACGCGCGCGCCGGCGCCGAAAACTGGCGGCGCACGGTGTCCCGCATCCAGGCGCGCCACCCACGCTTCCAATCGTGAAAACGTTCAATCGCGGTTTCTTCGTGCGGAGGAACGCGCGCCGAGCCGCCGAACATGTGGGCATCTTCGAGCGACGAGAAAAATTTCACCGGGTCGTTGACGCGATAAACACGGAATCCCACCTGGTTGAGGCCATAGGCGGATAGCTGTACGCTCGGTTTTTCTCCCGGAGCGAACGTACGCGCGCTGGTGAGCGAAAAAAACGCCGACTCGCCCGCCTGCCCCATGCCGGCTACAGCCAGCAGAACAAAGAGGAACGCCCGGAAGAATCCCCTTATCGAAGGATGTTCCAACGGAAGACGCCGAGAAAATTCTCGTTGCCGGGAATTGGACGCCACTGGGGCAAAGGGTATCCGATCAGATCCTCCACGGTCAAGCGCCGGATGCCTTCGGGTCCGCCGGTGTGATAAATGACGAACGTCTTCGATGACGGCTCCATCACGCTTGGGCCGAGAAAAATCATGCTATGGAACGGGAGACGCGAGGTCTCCGCAATCTGCCGGTAGAACAGCAAATCCCCCGGCGCCGCCTGGCGCAGGTCGCGCGATAGAAAATGACAGTTCCAGCGCTTCAGGTGCTGGGCATCGGCAAATTCGGCGAAGGCTCCGTTGCCGAGGTCGGCGCGCTGAAACGGACCCGGGCGCGTCCGAAACAAGGCGGCATTCAGCGGCGTAAACGGATATTCGTATTTCCTGACCGGCGGGAGCGAGGGAACTTGCGGCAGTCCCGTGCGGTTCGCCCAGGAGCCGTCGTGGCCAGCAAGGCTTTCGCGATACGCGTAGCGCAGGAGGGCCGCGCAGTCGGTGATTTCTTTGGGGAGAGCGTTCTGGTCGCGGTAATACTGAGCCTCCGAAAGAAAGCGGAACCACCTGCGGAACGCTTCCTGGTCCGAGGGAGGCAGACGGAGAAAATCGGGTGTGCCGTCGCCATACGCGTCCGTCTGCTGGGTCGTGGTAGTAAGCGTGGCCGCTGTTTTTTGCCCGTCTGCGGCGGTCACCCGGACTTGGATTTGGGCCGCAAGAATTCCCACGCGAAGGATGGCCTTTCCCGGTTCCAGGCTGCGGATTTGGATGGCGTGCTTCCCGCCGTTCACATCCAGTTTTCCGTCTTTGGGGCGGAAGTGGACCACGATCTCCGATGCGCCGTCCGCCGTCGCCGTGGACGGAGAGATCTCAACCGAGGGATGGACTTCGTCTTGCGAGCAGGCCGCGAGAGCGAGTACAAACGCGGCGAGCGAGAGGTATCCTGTCCAGGGGAGAATTCTTTGTGCGCCTGACATCCGTCTGTGTTATCCTGCTCGCCGTCCCGTTGACGATCTTAGCCCAGACGAAACCGCGCGCCCGTGATTTGGGAGTTCCGTTTGACGGCAGTCCCGGTCCATTCAACGCAATCACCGACGTGAAGGGCGTGGAGGTGGGCCACACCACGCTGATTTCGGGCGACGGCGCCCTGAAGGTTGGCGAAGGGCCGGTGCGAACCGGTGTTTCGGTTATCCTTCCCCGCGGGCGCGACAGCGGCGACGCTGTCTTCGCTGCCTGGTTTACGCAAAATGGCAACGGCGAGATGACCGGGACCACGTGGGTCGAAGAGTCGGGATTCCTCGAAACGCCTGTCGCCATTACCAATACGCATAGCGTCGGAGTGGTGCGCGACGCCATGATCGATTGGGGATTGAAGCATCACCGGGCCCTGCAGCCGTGGTCTCTGCCCGTGGTGGCGGAAACCTGGGATGGCGAACTGAACGATATCAACGGGTTCCACGTTAAACCCCAGGATGCGTTGGACGCCCTCAATCACGCGTCGGGCGGGCGGGTAGCGGAAGGCGCGGTTGGCGGCGGCACCGGCATGATCTGCTACGAGTTTAAGGGGGGAATCGGCACCTCGTCGCGAACGCTACCGCAGTCGCTTGGCGGTTACACGGTCGGAGTATTGGTCCAGTGCAACTGCGGCGCGCGCTCGCAATTGACCATTGCCGGCGTGCCGGTGGGTAAGGAAATTCCAGACGGGATGCCGAATTTTAGAGCCGGTATCCCCGAAAATCACGACGTCGGCTCCATCATCATCGTGATTGCTACCGACGCTCCGCTGCTGCCTCATCAGCTTAAACGAATCGCGCGCCGCGCCACCATGGGCCTGGCGCGCACCGGTTCGGTCTCCGGGAACGGCTCGGGGGACATCTTTATTGCGTTTTCAACCGCGAACCCGGGCGTATATCAAGGTCCCGGGCCGAACAAGGTGGACATGATCGGGAACGACAGCCTGAATCCCCTGTTCGCCGCGACGGGCAGGCTACCGAGGAAGCAATCGTCAATGCCCTGGTGGCGGCCGATACGATGACGGGCATCGACGGGCATACCGTAGTCGGATTGCCCCACGCTGAGCTTCGGCGGGTGCTCAAAAAGTACAACCGGTAGCTCTGAGAAGATCGAGGTTCTTGAGGCACCAAGCTAGAGGATCGTATGCTCCTCCGGCTGCCTTTACTGGTTGGCTTCGTTTTTTCGATTTTGCATGCGGCCGAGCCTTGCTGGAACGCGCCCAAACCCTGCTATATCGGCGAGGGTCTGGTCAATTCGGCCGACTTCCTGGCCGGAGAACTTGCGCCGGGCAGCATTGCATCGCTCTTCGGAACCGGCCTATCTTATACGACTTACGGCATTGCTCTCAGTGACATAGCCGCGGGGATCCTGCCGACGACGCTCCCTTCGACGGGAGTTCACGTGCTCGTGGGGAGCATCCCCGCGCCGGTGCTCTATGTTTCGCCGAAACAAATCAATTTCATCGTGCCCAACAATTTACTCCCCGGGCAGGTAAGCGTGCAGGTGGTGCTCGACAGCAATGCCGGACCTTCCATCGGCATCCGGCTGAAATCCGCCGCGCCCGCCCTGTTTCAGCTGGATAGCCACACCGCGATTGCGCAAAGGCCCGACGGGAGCCTTTACACCGACGATTCCCCGGCCCGGCCCGGCGATTGGATCACGCTTTACGCCACCGGTTTGGGGCAGACCATCCCGCCGCTTTCCTACCGGGAGCTTCCGCGGAGCGCCGCGTGGATTGCGAACGCCGCCGACTTGCGCCTTCTGCTGAACGGCGTGGCGGTGGATTCGACAGCGATCGGCTATGCCGGTGTTGCCCCAGGTTTCGGAGGGTTGAATCAAATCAATCTGCGCCTTCCGGCGGACATCCGGGCGAACCCGGAGATCCAGCTTGCGCTGGAGGGTGACACCAGTCCCCCGGGCATTTCGATTCCCGCCAAACCGTAGCGCTTCGCCGTCGTCCAAGGGTCGATGCATAACCTCTCGCGAGACGTTCGCGCCGGGTTTCGGGCGCTACGCAAGACCCCGGGGATGACCGCCGCTGCGATTCTGGCATTCGCTCTGGGCATTGGCGCGAACACCGCGATCTTTAGCGTCGTGGACGCGGTTCTGCTGCGGCCGCTGCGCTATGCCGACCCCTCGCGGCTGGTGGTGTTAGAGCACGCGGGCCCTTCGCCGGTCGCGCCGGCGACCTATTTTGACTGGCGGGCGCAGGCGCACAGCTTTACCGATATGTCGGCCGCGGAGGCCTGGGGAGGAAGCCTCCGGACCGGTGAGCGGGTGAAAGCCATCTCCGGACTGCGCGTCACTCCGAACACGATGGCGCTTTTGGGAGTCCCCGCGCTGCTGGGGCGCACATTCCGCCCGGAAGAGGATCAGCCGGGACGGGCGGAGGTCGCCGTCCTCGGTTTTGCGTTGTGGCAGAGGGAGTTCGGCGGAAGCCGGGACGTGCTGGGGCGGCAGGTCATGGTGGACGGCGAGAACTACACTGTGATCGGCGTCATGCCCCCGCAGTTTCACTTTGCGCCATTCTGGGTGACCGATGCGGAGATTTGGGCGCCGCTTACGCTACCGTCCCGTCTGAGCGACCGGACCGGACAATCGCTGCGGGTCTTCGCGCGGATGAAGCGGAGCGTCTCCCTCGAACAGGCGCAGGCGGAAATGAGCACGATTATGGCGCGCCTGTCGTCGGCATACCCGGATTCGAGCGCGAAGCTCACCGTTTCTCTTACGCCGCTAGGCGACCGCGCGTCGGGCGCCGTGCGCCCCATGCTGCTGGTGATGTTCGCCTCGGTTGGCTTCGTTTTGCTGATTGCGTGTTCGAATGTGGCGAGCCTGATGCTGGCGCGAACCGCGCTCCGGCGGCGCGAGACCGCCGTACGGCTCGCTCTAGGCGCTTCGCGATGGGACCTTGCCCGGCAGTCGATTGTCGAAAGCGCGCTGCTCTCCGGGTTGGGAGCCATCGCCGGGCTGGCGGCGGCGGCCGCGGGCCTTGCGGTGTGGAAGAGCCTGCTGCCGGAAGGCGCGATGCCGCGCCAGGACGAACTCGGCATACGCGCCGCCGCATTCGGCTTCGCCGGGGTTCTGGCGGTGATATCGGGGATTCTATCGGCGGCCGCGCCGGCATGGCAGTCCTCGCGCGGCGATGTCAACGACGCGCTGAAGCAGGGCGGCAGGAGCGGTACAGCCGGAGGGAGGACCTTGCGCGCGCGCGGATTTTTGGTGGCCGCCCAAACGGCGATTGCCTTTGTGCTGTTAACCGGCGCCGGGCTGATGCTGCACAGCTTCGTGCGTCTTCTCTCCGTGGACGCGGGCTTCGATCCGCATCATTTGCTTACATTCCAGGTTTCCGTTGCGGGCACGTCGGAGAATCGCGCGCCGGGAAGGGAGTTGTTCTATCGCGCGGCTTTGTCGCGTATTGCCGCGCTGCCCGGGGTGAAGGGGGCCGGCGCGATCAACCATGCGCCGCTGCGAGGCGATGTCTGGGGAACGCACTTCCGCGTGGATGGCGAGCCCTTTCCGAAGCCGGGTGAGTTTCCCGGCGCGGTTTATCGAGTGATCGAGCCGGGCTATTTTCGCGTGATGCTCACGCCCCTATTGGCCGGGCGCGATTTCGACATCCACGATAATTTGCAGTCCCCGCGCGTCGTGATCGTGAACGAGACCCTGGCTCGCAGGCGCTGGCCGGAGAGAGACGCGCGAGGGAAAAGAATCATCGTGGGGCGTCCGGGCGAAGGAACAATCCCCGTCACGGTCGTAGGCGTCGTTCACGATGTGAAGCAGCACGACTGGCAGGCGATGCCGGATGAGGAGTTGTATTTTCCGCTCTCGCAAAGCCGCGATTTTCTGGAAGATCCATCGCCTCACCTTGCCTCGCTCTGGTTTGTGGTGCGCACGGACGGCGATCCCTCCTCCCTGGCGAACTCCGCGGAAGCGGCCATCCATTCCATCGATCGCGCGGTGCTCGTGTCGGGGGCGACAGCCATGGACGACGCGGTGGCTCGCAGTATCTGGCGTCAGCGTCTTTCTCTGCTGCTGCTATCGGTGTTTGCGGCAATAGCGCTGGTGCTGGCGCTCACCGGTGTTTACGGTGTGGTCTCCCATTCCGCCGCCGGCCGTGTGCCGGAAATGGGCATTCGCATGGCCCTCGGCGCGCAGAGAGGGAGTGTGCTACTGCTGACCTTGCGGCACGGTATGGCTCCCGTGCTCGCCGGAGGACTAGTGGGACTCGCGGCCGCGGTGGCGCTGGGACGTCTGATGGCGGCGATGCTGTTTGAGGTGACGCCCGCCGATCCCCTCACGTTCCTGAGCGCCGCCGTGATTCTGCCGCTCGGCGGCGTGCTCGCCAATTGGTGGCCCGCCTGGCGTGCCTCACGTCTCGATCCGCTCCAGGCGCTGCGCGAGGAGTGAATCTTCGATAATCGAAAAGATGCGAAGCTGCGATGTCGCGGTGATTGGAGCCGGTGTCTTCGGTTCATGGACGGCCTACCGGCTGGCGAGGGAGGGCGTTTCTGTTCTGTTAATCGATGCTTACGGTGCGGCGAGCAATCGCGCCAGTTCCGGCGGCGAATCGCGGATCATTCGCATGGCCTATGGACCCGACGAGGTCTACACCCGGTTCTCCTATCGTTCCCTCGCTCTCTGGAAGGAATTTTTTGCGGAGACCGGCCACAACCTGCTGCATCGGACAGGCGTCCTCGGTTTTGCTGCGCCCGGCCATCCGAGCGTGCGCGATTCCGCGGTGGTTCTGAAGAAATGCGGCGTCCCATTCGAAGACCTTTCGGGAGAGGAAATTGAGCGGCGCTGGCCTCAGTTTCACTTTGAAGCGCCCGTGCGCGGGCTCTACGAACCCGAGAGCGGGGCGCTGATGGCCCGCCGCGCCGTGCAGTCTGTTGCCGCGAGTGTGGAAAAGGCCGGCGGCCGCTATCGCATCGCGCAAGTGCTCCCGCCGGCAGGGCGCGGCAGGCCGGTGGGGCGCGGCAGGATGGAGGCGCTGCCACTCGCATCGAGCGATACGGTTCGCGCCGCGGCATATGTTTTTGCCTGCGGCCCCTGGCTTCCCAAGGTTTTCCCGGAACTGCTGGGGCAGAGGATCTTTCCAACGCGCCAGGAAGTCTTTTTCTTTGGCATTCCACCGGGCTGCAAGGAATTTTCGAGCCCGGAACTGCCGGTCTGGCTGGACCGCCTGCATGCGACGATTCCCTATGGTCTTCCCAGCCTCGAAAATCGCGGGCTCAAAGTAGCGCTCGATGTTCACGGCCCGGCGTTTGACCCCGACGCTGGCGAACGCACTCCCACCACGGGCGCTATCGAAGAGACGCGGCGCTACGTCGCGAGCCGCTTTCCGGCGCTGGCGGACGCACCCGTGGTTGAATCCCGGGTCTGCCAGTATGAGAACACGTCGAACGGGGATTTTCTCATTGACCGCCATCCGGATTTCGATAATGTTTGGATCGCGGGCGGCGGCTCAGGACATGGGTTCAAGCACGGCCCGGCGGTTGGCGAATATCTGACGGACCGTATCCAGGGACGCGGCGTTGAGGAGCGCCGGTTCTCCTTGCGCACCAAGGAGACCGTCCAGCGCCGGGCGGTGTATTGAGCGCCTTATCCGGTGCGCTTCAATTTGCCCGCGCGCTTCGCCCACTCCTCTACCCGCCCGAAGATCCATAGTCCCAGCGGCACGAAGGCAAGACCCATGCCGGCAAGAATCAGCAAGTCCGGCAGCACGGCTGTGATCGAGCTGCCCTGCAGCGGATGGCCCGCGCCGACGGGTCCTTCCACCCCGAGCAGTTTCCGGCTCGCCCGCAGCGCGTAGGTGGCGGGTGAGAGAACGGAGAACGGCTGGATCCACTTTGGCAGCACCGACACCGGATAGTAGATGCCCGAGACCAGCAGCAAAATGCCTTGAAAGATATTCGTCGCCTCCGCTCCGCGCTCCGGGCTCATGACCGGCAGAATGGCCGCTATGAGCCCAAGCCCGACAAACGCGACGCTGCTCACCATTAGCACCAGCACAATCCCGAGAAGATTCGCCCCTCTCAGGCTGAGATCCAGAAACAGAAAGAGCCCGGCCAGAACCACCACCGCGCGGACCATGCTGTACAACAGCGCGTAGCTGCTGACGCCCATCAGATGCACTAGCCGCGACACCGGGGCCATGAAGGTATACTCCAGGGTTCCTTCCCAGCGTTCGAACGCGATGGACATCGCAATCTCGTTGAACAGCACGGAGAGAAAACTCCACAGGACCGCCCCGAGTGTAAGGTTCAGCGTCAGCCGCAAGTCTTTCGACGCGACGCCGATGAGCGCCACGGTCGCGGAGTTGACCAGCGCGTAAAAAGCGAACACCACTACCCACGACCAGTAACGCTTGGTGAGCTGATGGTCGCGGTACATGAAACCGCGCATTTGCCGCAGGCCGTTCATGCTTCCGCCTCCTCTTTTTCGAATGCTTCGCCGGAAAGTTTGAGGAACGCGTCTTCCAACCCTTCGGTCCCGGCCGCCTCTTTGATCTCGTTCGCGGTTCCCTCAGCCACCAGACGCCCGTGCGCGAGCAGACCCAAACGGTCGCACAGACGTTCGGCCTCAGCCATATCGTGGGTGGTGAGAAGAACCGTGGTTCCCTTGCGCCTCCGTAGGTCCTCGATAAACTCCTGAACGTCGCGCTTACTCTGGGGATCGAGCCCTGTGGTCGGCTCATCGAGCAGGAGCACCGGCGGATCCACCAACAGGGCGCGCGCGATGCTGATCTTCTGCTGCGTGCCGCGGCTCATTTCCTCCAAAGGGTCGTTGAAGCGAGCGGAGGGGAAGCCGAGCCCGGCGAGGATGTCGAGCGATTTGCGCTCCGCGGTTCGCTGGTCGATTCCATAGAGCAGCGCCGAGTAGACCAGGTTCTCGCGAGCGGACAGCTTCTTATAGAAGGCGGCATCCACGCTCACGCGCCCAATGTTTTGCCTCACCTCGCGCTCCCGCTCGGGCAGACGGTAACCCAGCACTTCGATTTCACCGCCGTCCGGCAGCAAAAGAGTGGAGAGAATGCGGATCAGAGTGGATTTTCCCGAGCCGTTCGGGCCCAGAAGCCCGTAGGTTTCGCCATTCGCGACGGAAAAAGAGACGCCTTTGAGCGCCCATTGCTCGGAAGAACGCTTCCGGAAAACTTTGCGCACATCGCGCACAAGCAAAGCTGGAGAAAGCACGGATACACTCCTGGGATCAGGAAGGGAAACGAACGGAAAAGGCCGCGAGGGAAATTAGAGGCGCACCAGGAAAGATTAGCACAGGTCTGGTTCCGCTAGAGCTGGTTCAGCCCGCGGCGCGCTCGAAGAACTGAATGCTCTCGCTCGCGCACCGCTCCCAGCGGTAGTGCTCGGCGCGGCTGCGGCCTTTTCGCGCCAGGTCCTCGCGGAGCGAAGGAGATGTCAGCATCCGGTCGAGCGCGGACGCGATCCCGGAGACGCTCCGCGGGTCCGCGAACAGGGCGCCTTCGCCCGCGATCTCCGGGAGGCAGGAAGTGGACGAGGTGAGCACGGGCACGCGCGCCGCCATTGCCTGCGCCACCGGAAATCCGAAGCCTTCGTAGAAAGACGGATACGCGAACACCGTTGCGCCCGCGGTGAGCCCCGGAAGATCTTTTTCCGGGACATACCCTGCATGGCGAACACCGGGAAGGCCGCCGGCAAGGCGCGCCATGGTCGATTCGCTGCGCCATCCGGTGGGCCCCGCCAGCAGCAGATCGTATTCCTGGCGAAGAGAAGGCTTGAGCGCCATCCAGGCATCCAACAGAGTCTCGATATTCTTGCGGGGCTCGATGGTTCCGACAAAAAGAACATAGGGCTTGGCGGCCGGCGCGGGCGCTGCATCGAAGTAGGCGGATGGAACGCCGGAGTGTATGGTTTCGATGCGCTCCGGATCGATGTGCAGGATGCGGATCGCGTCCTGCCGCGTGTTCTCGGAAACGGCGATGAGGCGGTGGGCCCTGGTCACGACGGCCTTCGCGAAGCGCCGGTCCGCTTCGATGTTGCCGGTGGTATGAACTTCGGGCATGATCCAGCAGGTGAGGTCATGGAGCGTCGCGGTGGCGCGCGCATGCCGCGGCAGCCGGCGAATCTGATTGGTCAAATGAAACACGTCGAAACGCGAAGTAAGCCAGTCCGTCGCCGGATTGCCGGGGAGGTTGAGGAAGAACAGCAGCGCGATGCGCGGGTGGGTGGCCCACGGACTTAGCGTCGAGCCGTCGTGCACCAGAGGACCTCGCTTCGTTAACCAGGGAAAGGCCTCGATGCGGTGACCGCCGGGGGCGCGCAGAAGGTGGTCGATCCAGTGAAAGAGATAGTTCTTTACGCCGGCGCTGCGCAGCAAGAGAGGATAGGCATCAATTCCCAAGCGCATGGTTGGTAAACAGAAACTTACCGCCGCTCTCTTTTACCTGTAGCAGCGCCGGACCAACAAGCTTTTTCAGGCGCGCCGCTCCCGTCTTCTCCGCCAGAACATAATAGCGCCCCGGCTCCGCCCACTTTCGGACAAAGCCCGGATCGTCCAAAAACACCGGAGGGCATCCCGGCGCGTTGGAGCCATATTCCAGATTGTTCACACGCCCGTTCAGGAGCAAAGCATCCGTACTCGAATAAAAGAACACCGAGGAGAACGTGTAATAGGAATCGTCGACAATCAGCCGGCCGGGGGGCGACGAATTCAGCGCCGAGGCTAGCGGCTGTGAAGAAAGGTACGGGTCAAACGTGACCATGGCAATGCGCGCGGCGTGCACGAAGATGACCATCATGAGGGCCATTGCGAAATAGAAGCGCGTTTTTTCGCGCAGGAAGAGGGCTCCGGCCGCACCCGTGAGGAATGCGATCCCCGCCACCAGCAGCGGCAGGCGTAAATAGGCGAAGGAGCGAAGCGTCAGGTCGCCCATGTGTCCGAGCGACAGCGTATATTGTTTGGCGGGGCGGTCAATCAGCGCGTTGGCGATATCGCCGGGCGCGGGAATCCCATACACCTGATAAAGAATCGCAAACACGGCGGCCGCGGCAAGCAGGCAAACTACGGCCACCGCCGCCTTCCCACCGCGCAGCCATTTGCTTTCCAGCGTCATCGCGCTGCCCAGCAACAGCGCAAGCGCCGGGTAGCATGGCATCGAATAGTATTCCTGCGTGGACGAGAACGTGAAAAAGACGAGCAGGAAGCCGGCCCAGCACAGCGCGAGCAAGCGCACCCGCGCGGCGCGATCCGGCCCTCGGAATTGCAGCTTCGCGAGCGCGGGGAAGTAGACGCTCCAGGGAAAAAGCCATAACAGGTGAAACAGCCAGAACAGCGCGCGCGGAACCGTGTTATAGTCGCGCGGATAGCGCCGGTTCAGGAATCGCAGGATGTGTTCGTTGAAGAAATAAAACCAGAAGAAGCCGTGATACTGACCGGGGCCGGCATGCAGGCTCCAGTAGAAGTACGGCGGATTCCGGAGTGTCGCAAGGATATGCCAGGGCGCGGCGATAGCGAGCGCGGTCAGAACCCCCCAGACCAGGTTCAGCCGTCTCCAGGTTTCGCGTTTGCGCCAGAGCCCGGTGAAAATCAAAAACAGCGCAGCCCCGGCAATGGGGAAAACCGCGCCGATCAGGCCCTTGATCAGTAGTCCGGCCCCAATCGCGCCCGCCGAAATCAAAGCCCAGGTCCGCGGGCGGCGCTCCTCCTCGTCGAGCGCTCGCAGGAATCCCCACATCGCGAGCGCAATCGTGAGCGTGAGCATGACATCCGGGATCAGGACGCGCGTGAACAGAAAGAGGCCGATACAGGTGGAGAGCACCAGACCGGAGTAGAGCCCTGCGCGCCCGCCGAACGCCCACTGCCCGAAGCAGGCCGTGAGCCAGCAGAGCAGCACCGCGGAGAGCGCCACCGGGAAACGCGCGGCCCAGTCGTGAACGCCCACAATCTTGTAGGTGAGCGCGATCGCCCAGTATTTCAGGGGCGCTTTCTCCATGTACTTCACACCGTCCAGATGCGGCGTGACCCAATCGCCGGAAGTAATCATGGTGCGGGCGATTTCGGCCTGGGTCGCATCCACGTCATCCATCAAATGAGGTGGACTGAACATGCACCCGAAGAAAACGACCGCCGCGAACAGCAGGACCAGAATCTGGTCGCGCCGGCTATTCATATCGCAGCGCCTCGGCCGGTGCGATTCGCGTTGCGCTCCGGGCGGGGTAGAGGGTGGCGAAAAAGCTGACAAAGATAGCCGTGGCTGCAATCCAGACCGCGTCAATCCAGCGCGGGGCGAACGGAACATAGCTCACGGCATAGACATCCGCGTCGAGCTTGAGAAGCTGGTAATGATTGGCGAAAAAACAGAGCGTATAGCCGAGCAAGAGGCCGATCGCCGTGCCCACAACGCCGATCATCAAGCCCTGCGCGAGAAAGATTCTCCGGATCTGTTCCCGCCGCGCGCCCATCGACATCAGGATGGCGATGTCCTTGCTCTTCTCCATCACCATCATGCTGAGCGTGATCAGAATGTTGAGCGCGGCGACAAGCTGAATCAGTCCGATGGTAATTGCCGTCACGGTCTTCTCCATTTTCAACGCGCCCAGGATTTGATGGAACTGCTCCATCCAGGTATTGGCGATCAGACGCTTGCCGATCGCCGGTTGGATCGCGGCGGCCACTTCCGGCGCGCGGTAAATGTCGTCGAGCGTGAGATCGATGGCGTTGACCACGTCGGTATCCAGTCCGAGAACGCCCTGCGCGGTTTCAAGATCGGTATACGCCCAGAGCACGTCGATGTCATAGAAGCCGGATTCAAAAATTCCCACCACTCGAAAGCGCGTGGTGGAGGGCCGCATGCCCATGGGCGTAAGATTGCCTTGCGGGCTCAGGATCTTCACCTGGCTGTTCAGCATCATTCCGGTTTTTTCGGCAAGCTTCGAGCCGAGGATGATGCCCGGAAGTCCCGAGTGATCGCGAAGGCGCGCAAAGGAACCCTGCTTCAGGTGGAGCAACAGTTCCGGAGGAGCGTCGAGAGGAACGCCCTTGATTTCCGCGCCGGATGCCTGCTGTCCTCCCACCGCCATCACGTAACCGTAAAGGCTCGGAGAAGCGCGCACCACGTGGGGGACCTTCTTCAGTTTTCCGGTCAGTTCGCGCCATCCGGTGATGCCGTAGTCGGTGTCTTTTTCCTGAACGGTGATGTGGGCCGTCGCTCCCAGAAGGCTGCTCTGCAAGGTGTTGCGAAACCCGCTGTTGATCGCGAGTCCGATGATGAGCGCCATTACGCCGGCGGCCACGCCGACGACCGAGATTACGGTGATGACCGAGATCACCGCCTGCTTGCGCTTGGCGCGGATATACCGCCTGGCAATGAAGAGCTCAAACGAATGGGTCACGGTAAACGGCGCAGGCGCTCCGCGATTCCAACTTCGCCTTCCGGACGAAGCAGCGGGAAAAGGATCACGTCCCGGATAGATCGTGAATTGGTGAGAATCATCACCAGGCGGTCAATGCCGACGCCCTCGCCTCCCGCCGGCGGCATGCCGTAGCAGAGCGCGCGAATATAATCCTCGTCCATCTGGTGCGCCTCTTCGTCGCCCTTCGCTTTCAAGTCGAGCTGCGCTTCGAAGCGGCGGCGCTGCTCCTGGGGATCGTTCAGCTCCGTGTAGGCATTGGCGATCTCCATGCCGGCGATGTAGAGTTCAAAACGCTCCACGAAGTCCGGGTCGTCCGGTTTCTGCTTGGAGAGCGGAGAGACCTCCGTCGGGTGGTCGTAGATGATCGTCGGTTGGATCAAAGTGGATTCGACGCTGCGCTCGAACGCATCCATCAGAACCCTACCGGAGAGGGAGTGGTCGCCCACGGCTTCGCGCATGCTCATCCGCCGGACGTTGCCGAAGTCGATGCTCGCGCCCTGATATTCGACCACGGTTCCCCCGGTCGCGTCGATGGCGGCCTGTTTCAGCAATTCGGCGGTGAGGTCCATCAGACCCTGGTAGTCCGTGTATGCCTGATAGAACTCGAGCATCGTGAATTCCGGATTGTGGTGCGTGGAAACGCCCTCGTTGCGGAAATTCCGGTTGATCTCATAGACCCGGTCAAGCCCGCCCACCAGCAATCTTTTCAGATATAACTCCGGGGCGATGCGAAGGTAGAGATCGATGTCGAGCGTGTTGTGATGCGTGGTGAAGGGGCGCGCCGCCGCTCCGCCGTAAAGCGGCTGCATCATTGGCGTTTCCACTTCGAGAAATCCCCGCTCCTCCAGTTGGCGCCGCAGGGAAGAGATCAACTTTGAACGCGTGGAGAAGACGCGCGCGACTTCGGGATTCGCAATCAGGTCGAGATAACGCTGGCGGTAGCGAGTCTCCACATCCTCCAGCCCGTGCCATTTTTCGGGCATGGCAAGCAGCGTTTTCGAGAGAAAGTCCAGGCGCTCGGCATGAATGCTGAGTTCGCCCGTGCGGGTGCGGAACAGATAGCCTTCGACGCCAATGATGTCGCCCAGGTCGAGCAGCTCCCACAGCGCATAATCCTGTTCGGAGAGACTGTCCTTGCGGACATAAATCTGCAGCCGCTCCGAGCCCTGGCGCAAATGCGCGAAAGCCGCTTTGCCCATGCGGCGGATCGTTTCGATACGGCCGGTGATCCGCACCGGAATGCGAGGCTCCAGTTCTTCCGCGCTCTTTGCGCCATATTCACTGAGAATCGCCGGGATCGTGTGCGTGAAATCATACCGGCGTCCGTACGGCCGGTAGCCGAGAGCTTCAATCTGGGCAATGCGCGAGTAGCGCTGCTCGAACAAGTCCTCTTCCAATGACAATAGAGAGTCTCCTGATGGGAAGGCAGGCCAAATTACGGACCTTTTCGCATTATAAAGGACGGTTCCCCGCGCCGGCTCGGCATGGCAACGGCACCGCGCCTCATGAGGCGGACCAAGTCAGGCCAGCGACCACGTCGCCTGGCGCAGCACCGCGCCGTGTTGGCCTTTGAGCGTCTCGTACCAAACCGTCAGGAGGCTTCCGCCGGCAAGTTCCACGGTGGACGGATAGCCGAGGTCGCCACTCGCTCCGTCGTCTGAAATCACAATTGGCTCGGACCACGTGCGGCCCCGGTCCGAACTGAGGCGGGCCTGGTTGCCGAACGGCGCGTGCCGGTACCCGTAGGTCATCAGCAGGCGGCCGTCGCGAAGCCGCAGAAGGTGTGACGGAAAGCCCCGAACGCCAATCGGATGCGGCGCGCTCCACGTGCGTCCACCGTCGGAGCTTTCGCATTGCAAGGTTTCGCCGTGGTTCTCCCGATTGTGATTGCGGATATGCGCGAGAACGCGGCCGCCGCCGGCGTCGACGGCGTGAAGCTCGTGATACTCTTCGACGGAATCGCCGGCGCGCGCGGGAATATCCGACAGCCAGCGCCAGCTCTGGCCGTCATCAGACGATTCGCACACGCCCACGCGTGTGCCAGGCTCCCAGAGTTGTTTGCCGGCGTAGAGCAGCCTTCCGCCGGCGAGCGACACCGGGCCATGCGGGCTGTTCAGCGGCACGCGAAACGGCGCGGACCACGTCATACCGCCATCGGTGGAGCGGAGCATCCACGTTCCCAGAAGCGCCTTCCGCTGCGTCTCCGAAGCGCGCCGATTCACCGCGCGCCAGCGCTCCAGTTTTTCGGCGGGCCAGCCGCGCGCGCCATCCAGCACGGACTGGTAGGCGAGCGATGTGAACGTAGTCACCAGCAAAGTTCCGGCCGCGGTTTCATGCACGCCGGAATCCCGGTCGTCGATGGGAGAGTCCATCAGGACTTCCGGCCAGCTCCAGGTTTGTCCGTTGTCGGTGGACCGGATGATCTCCACGCGGCCGAACGGGCACACGTGCGCTTCCCGGCCCCCGGAGTAAGTCACCACCAGCTCGCCGTTCGTGCGGCGAACCAGTGTCGGCCATCCGTGATAGAACTGGGGCTGCCGGCTGATCGTAGCGCCGGGCCCTGCCGTGGCGTGCCCCGCACCGCGCGCCGGACCGGCTGCCGCCAGCGCAGCGTACGAAACAAAATTCCGGCGGGTCAGCATCCGGTCAGGATGACATGCGCGGCGATGTGCGATCAACATGTCCCGATATAATTGGCGATTGCGATCCATTTCCATCATCATTCCCGCATATAACGAGGCCCGGCGTCTTCCCGGCACTCTTCGCCGTGTACTCGACTGGCTTGGCCAGCAGGAATTTTCCTTTTGCGAAATCCTTGTAGTCGACGATGGGTCGCGGGATGAGACGGCTTCGCTGGCGGAGGATCTTGCGCGCGCCCACCCGGTAGTCCGCGTCCTGAAAAATCCGGGCAATCGAGGAAAAGGCTATGCGGTGCGCCACGGCATGTTGGAAGCAAGAGGCGCTTGGGTTCTTTTCACCGACGCCGACCTGTCCACTCCCATTGAGGAAGTGAAAACCCTCTATTGCCGTGCCCGGGAAGGAAAGGCCGCGATCGCGATCGGATCGCGCGCGCTCGATCCCTCGCTGGTCGAGGTGCACCAGGCGGCCTTGCGCGAATGGTCCGGAAAGATCTTCAATTTCGCCATGCGCGCCATCACCGGCCTGCGATTTCGCGATACCCAATGCGGATTCAAGCTCTTCGAACGGGGGGCCGCGCGCCAGGTGTTTTCGCGCCAGAAACTGGACGGTTTCAGCTTCGATGTCGAGGCGCTTTTCATCGCCCGGAGGCTCTCCCTCCCGGTGGTGGAAGTCCCGGTGCGCTGGAGAAATGTGGAAGGAACGAAGGTCGGCGCGCTCAACGGCGTGCAGTCGTTCACCGATTTGCTTCGCATTCGCTGGAACGGCGCGAAGAGGATTTACGGCGCCGCGGCGGACGCGGAGTAAGCGTCAGCGGCCGAAATTCAGGAACATGAGGGCGAAGGAAGCCGCGGTAAGTAGAAGGCAAAGGCCGGCGGCGCCCCGGATGAGGGGTTCCTTCCACAGCGCGCGCGCCCGGGGGGTTCCGCACACGTAAGCAACCGCGAATCCGCTGATGACGCCGCCGATGTGCGCCGCGTTGTCGGTGGCGAAGAACGGAAGGAAGCCCATCAGCAATCCATAAATCGCCCAACGCACATACAGCGCCTTGGCGTACGACCCCAGCGCGGACTTGTCGGTAACGCCGAAAGCGATCATCGCGCCGATGAGGCCGAAGATTCCCGCCGACGCCCCAATCGAAATGCCGGCATAAATAAAAGAGCTGGCGAGGAAACCAGCCACGGTCGCCACGAAATAGTAGACGATGAAGCGGCTGGTGCCATAGATCATCTCCACCTCGGCGCCGATGTCGAACAGCACCCAGGAGTTCATCAGAATATGAATCCATCCGCCGTGCAGGAAACCGGCCGTGACCAGACGCCACCACTCTCCCTGCATGTAGGCATAGGGCAGTTTGGCTCCGAACATCATCAGCGTGGCGTTTTCCGGCGTTCCGGTTCGCATGCTGTAAAGTGAAGTTGCAGCGAACAGCGCCGCGTTGAGGATCAGGATGACGACCGTGGTGAACCGGGCTTGAGGGATCAGCCCGCCGAGAATTTCACCGGGGTTGCGCCGGTCTACCGCGCGCGGCCCCACTGGAACGTTGCAGTAGGGACAGACCCGGTCGGAGGTAGTGATGAAGGCCCGGCAATTGGGGCACATGCGGCGCTTATCCATGATGAATGTCCTTTCATTCTACCGGGCCGCCGTGATCGCTCTATTCTTCTGTGCCCCGGTCGTGCACGCGGCCCAGCTAAACGACGCATCGTCACGGGAGCCGGAAACGCCCTCCCAGTACACGCTCACGCCCGAGAAACGGGCGCAGGCCAAGACTTACGCGCAGCAGCGTCATCTGATTTATTTCGCCGGCGAGGCGCTTATGTTCGCGGCTCTGGGCGCGCTAGCCCGGTTCGGCCTCCCGCGCCGGATCGGAAGGCGGGGCATCGTTCCAGCCACGCTGCTGGTTCTGCTGGCGGTGCAGTTGCCGCTCGATGCCTACAGTGAGTCCCTGTCGCGCTTCTACGGGCAATCCATTCAGGACTGGCCTTCCTGGTTCGTGGATGAGGGGAAGATTTGGGCCATCACCCTGGTGGTGGGGACGGCGCTTCTCTGGGGGATCTACGCGCTGGTCCGCCGGAGTCCGCGGCGCTGGTGGCTCTACGCCTGGCTCTGCTCCATTCCGCTCCAGCTTGCCGCGGTATTTTTGAGCCCCCTGGTTCTCGAACCGATGTTCTTCCGGTTCCAGCCATTAGAAAAGGACCATCCGGCGCTTGTCATCCGCATCGAGCAAATCCTCCATCGCGCGCGTGTGCAAATCCCGGCCGCGCGCTTGCTGGAGATGAAAGCCAGTGAGAAGACCAACTCCCTGAACGCCTATGTCTCCGGATTCGGCTCATCCAAGCGGCTGGTGTTGTGGGATACCATCATCGCGAAAGAAGACCCCGCGGCCCTGTTGACCACCGTTGGCCATGAACTCGGACACTACGTCCTGCATCACATCCGGGATGGACTGATCTTCTCGGCCGCGCTCACCCTGGCTGGCTTTCTGTGTCTCGAACTTCTCATGAGGCTTCGCCGCGGTGGAGAGCCATGGGGGGATTGGCAAACCGTTCCGTGGTTCCTGCTGGCGGCCTTTGCCCTGATTTTCGTCTCCACGCCCCTGGTGAACGGCTTCAGCCGCCATCTGGAACACGAGGCGGACCGCTATGCGCTGGAAGTGACACACGGCATCGTACCGGACGCCGGCGCGGCGGCCGCCAGGGCGTTTCAAGTGGAAGGAGAGAGCGCGCTGGCGGATCCGGACCCGGGCCCGTTGATTCGTTTTTGGCTCTATGACCATCCTCCGCTCGCGGAGCGGTTGAAGTTTTCCCTGGCCTACAATCCCTGGAAGGAGGGGCTGGCGCCGCGGTACGTGCGGTGAGACTACCCGCACGCCCACCTCAGACCTTGATAAAATCAATTCTCCCATGAGCAAGACAGAAGCCGAGTACCGGCGGGACATTATCGAGATCGGAAAGCTCGTCTTTCAAAAAGGATGGGTCGCCGCGAACGACGGCAATATTTCCATTCGTCTGGATGATGACCGGGTTCTTTGCACGCCCACCGCAATTTGCAAAGGCATGATGGGGCCGGACGATCTCATCATCTGCAATATGGACGGGTGCAAGGTGCAGGGCTCTCGCGAAAGGACTTCCGAGATTGCCATGCACCTTACGATTTACGGGATCCGCCCGGACGTCCGGTCGGTGGTGCATGCGCATCCGCCGGTCGCGACCGGATTCGCCGCTGCCGGCCGTGCTCTGAACATGGCGCTGCTCCCGGAAGTGGTGATCAATCTTGGTTCGGTCCCGCTCGCAAGCTACGGATTGCCGGGCACTCCCGCGCTCACGGCCGGTATGCTGGAATACATCCCCAAGTATGACGCCCTGCTGATGGAAAACCACGGAGCGGTCGCGTACGGTACGGATGTCCACAAGGCCTATTTCAATCTGGAGACGGTGGAGCATTTCGCCCGCATCACGCTGGTGGCTGAACTGCTGGGAGGCGCTCGTCCGCTGCCTCGCGTAGAGGTGCAGAAGCTGTTTGAATCGCGCGAACGCTACGCCGTGAAGTCGAACGCGACGCTGGAAGCGGGTGCGCCCTTGGTGGCCGAGGACATGCCCGCGCGTTCCGGCTCGTCAACCAATGCGCTTCGGGAAGAAATTCGCGCCATCGTGGAGGAGACTCTGCGCGGGCGTGGGGTGCTCGCCTGATCCCGCCGGCTAACTCTGCGCCGCAGTCTCTCCGGTGGCCTCGATTGGCTCCATCGGATTCTGGTCGCCGGGTTGCCTCGGGCGGCGGCGCTTGCTGCGATGCTCCTTACCTTGCATCTTGACCAGGATCGCCGCCAGCAGCAGGATCAACACCAGCTTCGCAATTTCCACGGCGTTGTATAGCATGTGCATGCGCCCGGCGCTCGATTCCGGCACCGGAGGCGAATTCTGGCTTGGAAAAGTCCGGGCTTGTTCGAAGAAGAGGATTTCCGGCGTCACCCAAAAGTGCTGGAAGGCCACCAGCACCATCGCCGAGATTACCAGGATGATGAGTCCGCGCTTCCGGCTATCGGCCAGCAGCACCGCGGCCACAGCGGCGCCGAGCAGCAGTTGCAGCCGTTCCCACTGGGCATAGTAGTCCCGATTCAACTCCACGGCCATGGCTCGCAGGAGACCGCGCGCAATGGGACGGCTGCGGGAAATCGCGATGCTGCGAATCTCGGGAATGGTGGATTCCAGCATGCGGTCCGCCGCGGCGAGATTGCCCGAGGTAATATGGCTCACAGCGACGCTCCCAAGGAACCACGCGCCCAGCAACCAGCAGGCAATCCGGCGAAAGTGCATAAGTCTGCCAATTAGCCTAACGAGTCGGCGGGTACCGCGCAAGACCGCGGATGGATTCTGACGGGCGATGGATCTGTCCGCTCACGAGGTGGAGTGGCGGCTTCGCAGCCATCCGGTAACCTGGACCCGGTCGCCGGAAATCGCTCCCACCTCTACCGTGTAGAATCCGAATTTGCCTTCCACTTCGACGCATTCGCCGGATTGAAACGGGTAGCGCTGGTGGGCGGGTTCGCCGTCAACGCGGACGGTCAGCAGCGCGCTCAACCGTGCCGGGATCACTTCGTCCACCAGCACCAGACAGCCGCCGTCGCTTGACGTCGCCGCCCGCCCTTTCGAAACCCAGCGGGTTGTGAGCACCACGGGGTCGGTGGAAACGCGCCGGGCGAGCGTTGGATTGGTCAGACGCGCCTGCTCGCGCTCCAGTTCTTCCACACGCCGCCTCAGTTTGTCCACGTCATCTCGCCGGAGCAGGCTGCGCGCGGATTCAAATACCACCCACCCGCCCGCGAGCACGACGAGAAGGAAAACAAACATCAAAATCGGAAGATTTTCGCGGACGAACCGGATGAAGACCTCATTATCCATATAGGCGGCGGAAGCTCATCATATCTCGAATTCGAGAGTAAAGGTTCGTAAGTCAGGCAACTTCCGGGGCTCCGGTCTCATCTGTATAAGTGACTGATATGGAAGGGGGTAAATGACAAAATGAGAAAAATCTTCTTGAACAGCCGCTTCGTTTCCGCAGGTCTCGCGCTGGCGCTGGGATTTGCAAGTCTGCCGGTCTTACTCCACGCCTCCACCGGCCCCGATACGTTGAATTTAACGCAAAAAGTCCGGCACGAGCTTTTAATGCTGCCGTATTATACGGTGTTCGACGATCTGTCCTTTCAAATGAACGGGCATGAAGTGACTCTGATGGGCGATGTCCGTAATCCAACGCTGAAAGCTGACGCGGAGCGCGCGATAAAACGGCTGCCCGGCGTGGCGCTGGTGAAGAATGAGATCACCGTGCTTCCGTTGTCGCCCATGGACGACCGGATCCGTCTGGCGACCGTGCGCGCCATCTACGGATTTGGCCCCCTGCAGCGTTATTCGATGGGTGCGCATCCCTCGATTCGCATCATCGTGGACAACGGCAACGTGACGCTTACCGGCGTGGTGGCGAATGAAATGGACCGGAATATCGCGTTTATGCGCGCCAACCAGGTATCCGGAGTGTTCTCGGTGACGAACGATCTCCGGATCGATACGCCGTCGAAAACCTAGATAGACAAGCTCCTTCCTACCGGCCGGCTCCCGAAAGGGGCCGGCCTTTTTTAGGTCGAGTGCCGTCCGTCCGGGGCAGGGAATTCCGGCAATTGTTTCAATTCGTCGATTTGCTGCCGGTGGCGCTCACCGTGCCCGGCGAGGGCCAGCAGCCACTGAACGCCATCCAGCCTGCTCAGAAAAGGGTGGGGAAAGACGATCTCACGCAGATTCCGGCTGGTGGTCTCGGCGAACGCGATGGTCCGATGCCGGGACGCTTGGCAGTTTTTCCAGGTTTCCTCGAAGGCGCCGCGGCCGGTGGGCTCAAAATCGGCGCTGGCTTTGATTTTCCTCCTGCGGTCCGGGCTGGCGCTCATCACCACCTCATCGGTGTTCGATGCCGCGTGAGCGGCGGCGCCGTCCTTGGCGCTGCGTAACGCCTTGCCGACCGCATCTTCCACCGCGGCGACATGCTCCACGCAATCTTTCACCGACCAGACCCCTTCCGACGGCCGAAAATTCCACTGCGCTTCTGTAAGACCGGCGACCGATTCTTCCAGACGCCGCCACCCCGAACGAAGCTGATCCAGGGCGAGTGCTCTATCCTGCGGACTCATAATTTATTGTCCTCCCGGCGAGTGGGGGGCGTCATGATTTCGTGAATTCTGCCTTCAACCTTCCGGCCCGGGCGGAAGGTCAGTGCAACAATACCCGCCGCGTCGCTTTTTACTTCGTACATTTCTTCATCGTCGATTTCAATGTCGTACGGAGTCGCCGGCTTGAGACCGGCTACAAAGACGGATCCATCTTCCGAGCTGAACCGCATCGGCAGGCGGCCTTGCAGGATCAGCGATGAGCCGAGGTCGATGGAGCCTTCGCCCGGCCGGCCGTTTCCCGTGATTTCGGTAATCTTGCCATTCTCGAAGAGCTGCATTTTGCCGTCGAAGAATCCGAACCAGGCCGAGTTTTCCTCCCAACTGGCGCGGACAATCAGCGTTCCGGCGTTGCCATCATGGAAGGCCAGGGGCATGTGAACGTAGGCCAGACCGGGCTGATATGGATTGGCCCAAAGAAATTCGTACGGCGCGCCGAATGGCCCTCGCAGTTGAAAACGATCCTGAATCAGCCAGCCTTGCAGATATTGGGCGGGATTGGAGTTTCCGTCGTAGGCAACCAAGGCAAGCCCCGCGGCGCGCGAGAGAGCCGCCGATTCGAGGTTGGGCTGCCCGGCTTCGAAAAATACCGGGATGCGGTATTCGTTCTCCGCGGCGGGATAAGGCGCGGGATAATGCGAGGCAACGTCAAAGGCCGGAAGGTCCGCGAAGAGTTTGACATTCGATTCGCGCAGGTCGATGTTGAGATTGTCGCGGACTGCATGGAGCAGTTCCACCAACGGATAAAGACGGCCGCCAATTGGAAGATGCCCGGGCGTTCCCAGCGTCTTCCCGAAGCTGCCGCGCCACCAGAGCGTGACGGCGCCGCGGAGTGTTTTTTCCGTGAAATCCTGGTCGCGCTCGGCGATGGCGATCGCCGCCAGCACGCGGTCGCGCTCCACGGGAAGCGTAAGGGCCGCCGGTGGCCGATCGAGGAAAGAGCGGATGCGGGCCGCCAGCGAATCGGATTCGGCCGGAGTTAAAGCCTCCTGGCACCAATCGAAAACAATGGCGAGCTGCCGCAGATCCGAAGGCTGACGGGAAGCGGAGAGCGCCCATTCGACGGCTTTCCGGCCGGCGCTTTTGTCGCGGCTAATCTCATGGAAGAGGGCCCAGGCGAAGCCCGGCTCCGGGGGCTGGACACCCCCGTTCATCAATGCGGCAAACTGTTCCCAGCGCATGGACTGCCGGGACGGCTCCTTACGCAATAACGAGAGCCGGTGAGGCCGCAGAAACAGCCGGGGATGTTCGGTGTAAACGCGGAACACCTCTTCTTCGGCGGCTGCAAGCGGGAAGGAAAGCAGTAGGAGGCAGATGAGGAAACGGCGCAATCTGACCATATTTTGTCACAGCGCGGACGCCGGCTATTCTCCTTGATTATCTAGGAGAGATCGGCTAGGATTCCCCTAGAGGATCTAGGAGACATGAAAAAAGAGACCAAGCCGGTGGATTTGTTGCAAGGCACCCTGGACATGCTCATTCTCAAGGCGGTCTCTCTGGGGCCGTTGCACGGCTACGGTGTGCTGGTGCGAATCCAGCAGATTTCGAAAGATGCGCTGCGGATCCAGCAAGGCTCGTTGTACCCGGCGTTGTACCGGCTGGAGCACCAGGGGTTGATCGCCAGCGAATGGGGGGAATCGGAAAACAAACGGAAGGCCAAGTTCTACCGTTTAACCGATGCGGGGAAAAAGAGGCTGCGCGCGGAGCAGGAGAAGTGGGGGCGGTTTTCAGCCGCGGTCGCCGGGATATTGAGCACGGAGGCGTGAAGATGCGGTTACGATCGTTCCTCGACGCAATGTTGCGGCGCTCCCGTCTCGAAAGGCGCATGGACGCGGAGATCCGTTTTCACCTGGAGAGCTACCGGGACGATTTAATGCGGCAGGGCGTGCCGCGCGATGAGGCGATGCGGCGGGCCCGGCTCGAATTTGGCGGGATTGGCACGAGTAAGGAGCAGTGCCGCGAAGCGCGCGGGCTGCGCTGGCCGTCCGAGGTTTCGCAGGACGTGCGCTACGGCCTTCGCTCTCTGCGGAAGAGTCCCGGCTTCACCGCGGTTGCGCTGCTGACGCTGGCGTTGGGGATCGGTGCGAACACGGCCATCTTCAGCGTGCTGCGGGCGGTGGTGCTGCGGCCTCTCCCTTATCCCGATCCAGCGCGCCTGGTGATCATTCGCGAGCAGGATACGCACGGCAATAGCTTCAGCGTTACCTGGCCGGATTTTGTGGACTGGCGCGGCCAAAGCCGTTCGTTCGCAGCGATGGCCGCTTATTCGCCCGCGCGGCTGCTGCTGACCGGAGTGGAGCGTCCCGCGCTGCTCAATGCGGCCCATGTCTCCGCGTCGTACTTCCCCCTGCTTGGGGTGAAAGCGGAACTAGGGCGCACCTTCGTCAGCGCGGAAGACAGCGCTGGCGCCGGGTTTGTGACCGTGCTGAGCGATGCGCTCTGGCGCTCGGCGTTCGGAGCCGATCCGGGGATTGTCGGACGAACGGTTGTGCTCAGCGGCTCGGCGTACGCCGTCATCGGAGTGGTGGAGCCCTATCTTTCGCGTGGAGGGCCGGTGGATGCTTACCTGCCGGTCGGTTTGCGCGCGGGCGACCCTTCTTTTAACAACCGCGGCGCGCATGGGAGCATGCATGTGCTGGCGCGCCTGGTTCCGGGGACTTCTTTCGGCGGGGCGCGCGCCAGCCTGGATACGGTCATGGCCCGGCTGGAAAAACAGTTTCCCGCTTCGAACGCCGGCCACCGCACCTACATGGTCCCCCTGACCGATTCGATGACCGGAGAATTGCGGCGAGTGTTCTATGTGCTGCTGGCCGCTGTAAGCCTGGTCCTTTTGATTGCCTGCGTCAACGTCGCCAACCTGCTGCTGGCACGCGCGGCGGACCGGCAGAAGGAGATCGCCGTGCGCGCATCGCTGGGCGCGAGCCGTGGACGAATCGCCAGGCAGATGATGGTGGAAAGTCTGCTGCTGGCCATGGCCGGCGGCGTGGCTGGAGTCGCCTGCGGTGCGGCGCTGCTCGGTCCGCTGATTCATTTTGCGCCCCAACAGATCCCTCGCCTCGATACGGTGCGGATCGACCCGGGAGTTCTCGCGTTCAGCCTGGCGATTTCGCTCGCGACCGGCGTTCTGTTCGGCCTGGCGCCGGCACTCCAGGTGATGCGCACCGATGGGAATGGAGCGTTAAAGGAAGGAAGCCGAAACAGTACTGGAAGCCGCTCCCGGTCGAGGCTGCGCGCCGGGCTCATTGTTACGGAGGTGATGTTCGCAACGGTGCTGCTGACGGCGTCCATGCTGCTCCTTCGGAGCCTGGGGGCGGCGCTGGCGGTGGATCCGGGTTTCCGCGCCGGCCATCTCGCCGCGCTCGACGTTACGCTGCTCGGTGCGAAATACGAACCGGCGGCGGCCGGCCATCAATTTCTGGCCGAAGCCAGCAGGGAACTGGCTGCAATTCCAGGCGTGGAAGCGGTCGGCGCAGCGGCTTGTCCCCCGCTGCAGAAGGACTGCGGCGACTATTGGTATGAAGTGCCCGGGCGGACCCATTTTACTCCGGGGAACGCGGACGACAGTCTTTTCAACATCGTGGGAAGCGGCTATTTCGCCGCGATTGGAGCGACGGTGCTCCAAGGCCGTGAGTTCAACAGTTCCGACATAACCGGGGCGCCGCCGGTAGCCATCATTAATGAAACTCTGGCTCGCAAGTGGTGGCCGCGCGATAGCCCGGTCGGCTGGCAAGTCAAGTTCGGCGGTCCGGGAGAGAAGGGTCCCCTTTACGAGATTGTGGGCGTGGTGCGGGACGTGAATCGGGAAGGCTTGGACGCGCCGCCTGAGCCCGAGATCTTTCTGGCGGCGGCGCAGGCGAGAGTCGGGAGGCTGGCGTTCCTGGTGCGGAGTTCGCTCTCGCCCCTGGAGGTGGTTTCGCTGGCCCGGCGCGTTCTCCACCGCCTGGACAAGGATCTCGCGGTGCGTAGCGCGGTGGTGACTCAAACCATGTCCCAGTCGCTCGCGGAACGCAAATTCACCACCGCGCTGCTGGCTGCGTTCGGCGCTTTGGCGCTGACCCTCGCGGGGGTGGGGATCTTCGGCGTCATTGCGTATCAGGCGGCGCAGCAGACGCATGAGATCGGAATCCGTAAGGCGCTCGGCGCCCGGACCTCCGACATCGTTGGAATGTACTCGCGGCGCGCGGCGGTACTGGTAATGTCCGGAACCTTGCTTGGAGTGCTCTGTTCCCTCGCCTCATCACGCTTGCTCGCCACGATGCTATTCGGAGTCAAGCCGTGGGACTGGCTGACGCTGGCCGCGGCTGTCTCCATCCTCACGGCGTTGGGTCTGGCCGCCGGTTATATCCCCGCGCGCCGCGCCGGGCGGCTGGATGCAATGGCGGCGCTGCGCCAGGAATAGCGTTTGGGTCGTTTCGACACAGGACACAACACGGCGCCCACATCCGAAGGGCGGCAAGTGTCCGTAAGCCATTCATAATCAGGGTTCAAAATCCGGCATCAGACTTGCTATGCTAACGAGTGAATTGATGAAGTAACTCTTAAAACCTGCCCTCTGCTTGCAACGGGCAGATCGGGAGCGAGTGGCCTTGAGACGGCGTGCTTGCGGGAGCCGGTGTTTCGAAGTTTTTCAGAAGACCGCTCTTCTTCCGGTAGGCAAGTTGCAACAGAGGGTTCTTTTTTGAGCCTTTCATTGAGGACTGAACGAACTCGCCCCGGATCTTGGGAAACGGCGCGTACTGGCATTCTTGGTGGAGGGATTAAGGACGCGGGCCTCGCCAGGAGTGGAACCCCAGCGGGTGTTCTCGAACCAGCCGCTCCGTGGCCGGATCCTCGCCCATCCATGGGCGGACCGCATCGGACCCGGACCAGTCAAATCCCTCATGCCCCGGTTTCCGATGCGGCCCCTGCTATGGAAACCGCGGAAGGAGCCGCATTTTCCATAGGGCTAATGATATCAATACGCAGAGTTAAAAGCGCAATCGCGCCGCGCTGGACATCCGGATGAAGATTTTTCTTTACTACGTCGGGAAGCCCAAAAATGCGCACGCCAATGCGATGGCCGAGGACTATGTGAAGCGCATTACGCACTTTGCCCGGTGCGAAATGCGCGAGATTACTCCGCGGCGCTTCGATCCGCACGAAAAACACCCGACCGCCCAGCGGATTCTTCTGGACCCCGCTGGAAAAGTTCTCCCGTCCGGCCACGTCGCCCGGCTCCTGGAGGCCGCGGAAATGGAAGGGCGCGATCTCGTTTTTGTAATTGGGGGTACGGATGGACTGCCCGAGGAATGGAAGCCCCGGGCCAGCCTGCTGCTGTCCCTTTCCGCGATGACGTTTCCCCATGAACTGGCGCGGGTAATGCTGTCGGAGCAGATTTACCGCGCGTTTACCATCCTGCGCGGCCATCCCTATCCGCGTTAGGACCGCACGGGTGCGCTAAACTGAGTTCGTGGCGTGGTTTACCCGACAAAAGCCGGGAATGGAATCGCAGGCCGAGGAAAGCGACCGCAGGGTTCGCACGGAAGGCCTCTGGGAAAAATGCGAGCATTGCGGTCAAATCATCTGGCGGAAAACGCTGGAGGATTCGATGCAGGTTTGTCCAAAATGCGACTATCATTTCCGCATTGACGCCCGCACCCGCCTCGGTCTCCTGTTTGACGGCGGCCAATACGAAGTCCATGACAATCACTTGACTTCGACCGATCCGCTCGAATTTGTCGACTCGAAAACCTATCCTGACCGTTTGCGCGGCATGCAGCAGGCCACCCAGCTTCCCGACGCGCTAATTTCCGCGTCCGGAACCCTGAACGGGAGGCGCGTGAACATCTGCGCCCTGGAACTCAAGTTTATTGGTGGAAGCATGGGCGCCGTGATGGGCGAGCAGATTACGCGGGCGATTGAGCGGTCCATCCGGGAGAGAACGCCCTTGATTATCGTTTCGGCCTCGGGTGGCGCGCGCATGCAGGAGGGTGCGGTGAGCCTGATGCAGCTTGCCAAAATCTCCGCCGCGTTGATGAGGCTGGATGAGGCGCGCGTGCCCTTCATCAGC
This sequence comes from Bryobacteraceae bacterium, assembly GCA_035545735.1. Classification (GTDB taxonomy): domain Bacteria; phylum Acidobacteriota; class Terriglobia; order Bryobacterales; family Bryobacteraceae; genus JAJYKC01. Next base: position 289,667 of record DASZXS010000027.1, read on the forward strand.
GTGCTGACCGACCCGACAACCGGGGGCGTCACCGCAAGTTTCGCCATGCTCGGCGACCTGAATATCGCCGAACCTGGCGCATTGATTGGTTTTGCCGGCCCGCGCGTTATCGAACAAACCATCCGTCAGAAACTGCCGGACGGCTTTCAGCGCAGCGAGTTCCTCCTCAAGCACGGCTTTCTCGACGACGTCGTGAAACGCACGGAGATGAAGGACTATATCTCGCGTGCATTGGATCTTCTTCTCCTATGAATTTCGTTCAAGATTACAAGACACAGTTAGTGAAGACGCTCGATGGCGTCGACAACGCCAAAATCGAGCAAGCGATTCAATGGTTCGCCGAAGCCCGGGATGCCGGAAAAACAATCTTCGTCTGCGGAAACGGGGGCAGCGCTTCGTCGGCTTCTCATTTTGCCTGCGACGTTGTGAAAGGAGCGAGCTTCGGAAAAGCCAAGCGTTTTCGCATTCAGGCGCTCACGGACTCGCTGCCCACCATGACCGCCTACGGCAACGATGTCGGCTACGACGCGATCTTCGTCGAACAGCTCAAGAACTTTGCGCGGCCCGGCGATGTGGTGATGTGCATCAGCGGCTCCGGAAACTCACCCAACGTACTCCGCGCGGCGGAATACGCGACGTCCGCCGGATGCAAGACGATCGGCCTCACCGGCCGGGACGGAGGAAAGCTGGCGCCGATGGTGCATTTGAACATCCACGCCGGCTCGCCGCACATGGGACGCATTGAGGATGCGCACATGGTCGTCTGCCACATGATCGCGTACTATTTCATGGAGCAGGACGCGGCCTAGCGGCGTTTACTTTCTAAGCGCTTTTATTTCTTAAACAGATTGTCGAAAGCGGCGCGGGCGTCACTGGGCGTCCGCGGTTCCGGCGTGCTGACCGGACGCGGACCTCCGTTCGATTGGGCCACCGGCGCGGCATCGCGGGCCACCGTCACACGCGGCTTGAAGAGGGCGCACTCGTTCTTCTGATCCTTGGGCGCAATCCGCACCGGGATCGGTTTCAGGCATTGAAACCGCGTCGAAGGCTCGAAATGAGCACACTGCTTGCAGCAGTGCAGGGCGGACCCGCACTTCGGGCAAATTTCCGGGAAGTCTGAACCGGCCGGCAACATGGTGGAACAGTTGAAGCAGCGCGCCGCGGCTACGCTTTGCAGCAGCCTGGGCAGTCGCGGCCCCGTGATATCCAGGGGAGGACGCGGGCCAGTGTGGCGGGGACGGTCATTGTCCGGACGCGGCCCGTTCTGGGAGCGTTCCGTGTCCATATAACCGTGCTGGCGGTACTTACGATCTTCGTCCATTGCAGTGGTATGGCTCCGTTATTCTCTGCGGGGTAATGTCGGATAAAAATCCGTGGGTGAGAAATTTAAGTCCTGTGTTTTGTTATAAACGGCAGCCTACGACTCTTTTTCAGAGGAGTCCGCCCTACCGTGCCGGCTGCGCATGTTAGAAAGATCGATCGGCTTCCCGGTTAACCCATGCGCCAGAAAGCGCGTGCCCTTTACGAATTACCGAAGCACCAAGTAGTCTCAAGCAAGTTGATGGGTAGCTGGGGAGAGGCGGTAACCGGCGGGACGCTCTAACTTGGGGACCCGCACACGCCCAAACCCATATTTACCACAACTCATCGACAAATCCAACAACATTATTATTTCAAGACATCACTCTCCGCCCAGCGGAGCGGCGACCGGCACGGCCGCGTCAGCGGGTCATGGTAATGATTCGCTGTAACGCGGAGCGCGTACCCGAGCCGTCCGGTTATCTCCGGCGTGAACTCGCGAAAGAACTCGAAACCATTCTCCATCTTCTGTCCCGGAGACAATGTCATTACAGTAGTGTCTTCCAGCATGCCGCTCGTTGCAATTCTTCCAACAACGGCTTCCACGCGCACGTCCCCCGGCTCCAATCCGGCTAGATCCAGTACTGCCCGGATCGATAACGGAATGCCGGTCTGCACGGTGGCCGCCGGCCCGGGGCCCGCCTCCAGGAACTTCACATCGTTCCAAACCGACGACACGCGCTCGTTCCATCGCGTCAGATCGCGCGCCATCTTGAAATCATCCTGTTGCATCCGTACGCCGGCCGAGTGCGCGGGTTCGTAGAACTGCGCCATGTACTCGTTCACCATTCGCCATGCGCTGAAGCACGTGCTGATGTTCCGGATGGATTCGCGCATCCGGCGGACCCAGGCGGTGGGAACACCATTTTCTCCCCGGTCGTAATAGAGCGGGACAATCTCGTTCTCCAACAGAGAATAAATCGTGCGGGCATGGGTATCGTCCTGGGCCGGATCGTATGGCTCCCGTCCGCCGATCGCCCAGCCGCCGGACACCTCGTACCCTTCGTCGAACCACCCATCCAGGATGCTTAGATTCAGCACTCCGTTGATTCCAGCCTTCATTCCGCTGGTTCCACACGCCTCTTCGCCGCGACGCGGATTGTTGAGCCAGATATCGACTCCCTGCACCATCTCACGGCCGACCTGCATCCCATAGTCTTCCAGGAAGACAATCCGGCCGCGGAGTTCGGGGTCGCGCGACATTTGCACGATCTGCGAGATGAGCGTCTTCCCCGGAATGTCCTTGGGATGAGCCTTCCCGGCAATCACGACCTGAACCGGACGGCTTGGATTCGTCAAAATTTTCTTCAGCCGCTCGGGATCGCGGAACAGCAGCGTGGCCCGCTTATAGGTGGCGAACCGGCGCGCGAACCCGATCGTCAATGCGTCCGCATCGAGCAATTCCGACATGCGGGTCAACTCCGCGGACGGCGCGGACCGCTGGCGAGCGCTGGCGAGCGAGCGTTCCCGTACAAAGCCGGTCAAAATCCGTTTGCGCCTGCGATGAGCGTCCCACAGCTCCGTGTCCGGGATCTCATTGACGAACTCCCAGGTCTTGGGTTCCTGGTGCCGTTCCCGCCAGTCGGGGACTAAGTATTGATCGTAGACTTGCGCCAGCTCGCCGTTCAGCCAGCCCCGGAGATGAACGCCGTTGGTGACATAGCTGATCGGAACCTCCCAAACAGGCAGCCCCGGCCACAGGTCCTGCCACATCTCTTGCGAAACTTCCCGATGGAGGCGGCTCACCGCGTTGCGGTACGCGGATGCCTGGAACGCGCAGATCGCCATCGAAAACGATTCGCCCTGATCGAACGGGTTGCGGCGTCCCAGCGAGAGAAATTTCTGGAAGTCGATACCGTTCTGCTCGCAATAAGGGCCCAGATAGGTATGCAGATTTCCAGCATCGAACAGGTCGATTCCGGCGGGCACCGGGGTGTGCGTCGTGAAAATATTATTGTGGCGGGAGGCTTCGAGCGCCTCCTCGAAGCGCAGCCCATGTTCCTGCATGAGAAGACGGATGCGCTCAATCGCCAGAAAAGCGGAGTGCCCTTCGTTCATGTGGTAGACGGTGGGCGAAAGCCCCAGCGCACGCAGGGCGCGAATTCCGCCGATCCCCAAAACCACTTCCTGCCGGATTCGCTTATGAATGTCGCCGCCGTAAAGCTGATCGGTGATGGCCCGGTCTTCCGGTGAGGCATTCTCCGGGATATTGGTATCCAGAAGAAACAGGGTCACGCGCCCGACATCCATCTTCCAGACCTTGACGCCCACCTGGATCGAGCCCAGGCTGACATGGATGATCAGCTCCTGGCCGTCTGGCGTGGTGACTTCGCGCACGGGCAAAGTATAGAAGTCATTCACCGGATTGCGCTCCAGTTGCAGACCGTCGGCATTCAGATACTGCTGAAGGTACCCCTTCTGATAGAGAAGCCCCACGGCGACCAGGGGGAAGCCGGAGTCGCTCGAGGCTTTCAGATGATCTCCGGAAAGCACGCCCAGACCGCCAGAGTAGATCGGCATGCAATCCACCAGCCCGTACTCCATCGAGAAATAGGCGATTAGCTTGCCGTCGTCCGGATCCGGCTGCAAGGTTGAGTACTGATCCAGGCGCTCGCACGCGTTTTTGTAAACGCTGAGATAACGGGGATCGTTCGCCATTCGCTCGAGCGTGGCCTGCGGAATCCGACCCAGCATCAACACCGGGTTTGATCCGCAGCTCTTCCAAAGTTTTTCATCGAGGCGGCGAAACACCGCGCGCACGGAATGGTCCCAACTCCAGAGGAGGTTATAGGCAAGCTCGCCCAGGCGCGATAGCGCCGGCGGGAGCGCCGGTTGCACGATAAATTCTTTCAGCGGGTGAATTTGGAACGGCATCGCAAATGAATAGCCTATTCTAACCTTGCGTGACCGCTCCATGAAGATCACGGTCCTGACGGAAACAACGGAAAAATCGCCGGGTATCGGTGATAATGACGGGAGGGAATGCCTAATGCCGACTTTGGCGCCACCGGGGCTATTGCCTAGACTTCGCGACGCGCGCTCCATCACGGACAGCCTGTTCGACGCCATCCATCCGGATGCCTGGTACGACCGCCCTATTTCGGAACGGCACCGTCTCGTTTTTTATCTCGGACACCTGGAAGCTTTCGATTGGAATCTGATTGCGGTGAAGACGCTGGGCGAGCGTTCTTTTCATCCCGCGTTCGATAAGCTCTTTGAATTCGGTATCGATCCGCCCGAAGGCTCCGAGCCGGAGGACCGGCCGGCGGATTGGCCCCGTCTTTCGGAGATACGCGCCTATAACCAGCGTGTCCGCGAAAAACTCGATGCCTGGATCGGGAACGTGCCTGCGCAGGTGTTTCACGTCGCGGTGGAACACCGGCTGATGCACGCGGAAACCATCGCCTATTTGCTGCACGGGCTGGACCACGCACGCAAATCGCCCCAAGAGTCCGGCGGTTTTCCCACCGGGAGATCCGCCGCATCCCGAATGATCGAAATTCCGGCCGGAATCGCTACGCTGGGCCAAGCCGGCGGGGAATTTGGCTGGGACAACGAATTCACGCGCCACCAGGTGGAGGCGCCGGCGTTTGAGATTGCCAGCCGCAAGGTGACCAACGCCGAGTATCTGGAGTACGTCCGGGCCGGGGCGCCCGCTCCTTATTTTTGGACCCAGCGGCAGGGACAATGGCGATGGCGCGGCATGTTCGGGGAGATTCCGCTGCCCCCGGACTGGCCGGTATATGTCACGCAGCAGGAAGCCTCGGATTATGCACGCTGGAAGGGGCTCGAACTGCCCACCGAGACGCAATTTCATCGCGCCGCCTACGGCACGCCCCAAGGCGGAGAGCGTTCCTATCCGTGGGGGGAGGATTCGCCGTCGCCCGCCAGAGGCAATTTTGACTTCGCCCGCTGGGAGCCGGCGCCGGTGTCAGCCTATCCCGCCGGAGACAGCGCGTTTGGCGTTTCTCAACTCGCCGGGAACGGGTGGGAATGGACTTCCACGGTGTTCGGCCCCTTCGACGGATTTGAGCCGTTCGCATTCTATCCGGGGTATTCCCGGAATTTCTTTGATGGCAACCATTACGTGTTGAAAGGAGCGTCCCCGCGGACGGCGGCCTGTTTCCTCCGGCGTTCTTTCCGGAATTGGTTTCGGAGCCGCTACCCCTACGTCTATGCGACTTTCAGACTTGCCGGAAATTGAGATTGCGGCGCCGGACTCTGAACTCGCCGCCGATGTCCGGGCCGGGCTAGCCGGGCCCGGCCAGAAGACCCTCCCGGCAAGGTGGTTTTATGACCATACCGGAAGCGCGCTTTTTGAAGCCATTACTCTCTTGCCCGAGTACGGCCTGACCCGGGCGGATCTGCGTTTGCTCGAAGAGCACTCGGGTGAAATCGCCAGGCGCCTGTCCGGCCGCCCTGTCCGGGTCGTCGAATTGGGCAGCGGCGGCGGAAAGAAAACCCGGATCATCCTTGATTCTCTGCAGGGAGACGCGCCCATCGACTTCCACCCGATCGACGTGTCCCAGGCGGCGCTCGACGCTTGCGAGACGGCTCTGGCCTCGCTCGCCCGTGTACATCCGGTGCAGGCCTCTTACAGCGAGGGCCTGGCGCAGGTGGTGGGCCACCGCCGGGCCGAGGAGCGCCTCCTGGTCCTGTTTCTCGGCAGCAACATTGGAAACTTCGAGCCGCCGCGCGCCGCCGGTCTCCTCACCGACGTGCGGCGGAGTTTGCAGCCGGGTGACGCGCTCCTCATCGGGACGGACCTGGTGAAGCCGGCGGCCCGACTCATCGCCGCCTATGACGATGCGGCTGGAGTCACGGCCGCGTTCAACCGCAATCTGCTGGTTCGGCTGAACCGCGAACTGGGTGCGTCGTTCCCGGTGCGGGATTTTGCTCACGAAGCGCGCTACGATCCGCGCGAGCGCAGAGTGGAAATGCATCTTCGCGCCACCCGGGACCTGGTTGCGGAGGTGGCGGCGCTGGATCTCCAGGTCTCATTTCGCGCAGGAGAAACCATCTGGACCGAATCGTCCTATAAATTCGAACTGGCGCAACTTGCCGGGTTGGCGGCCAGCACCGGCTTTGACTCCGCTGCGCGCTGGGTGGATGCGGAGTGGCCGTTCGCCGAGAGCCTTTGGATCGCGGAGTGAATGAACCCGGTCCCGTGGTCTCGTTCCGCGATGTCAGCTTTGCGCGCGGCGGTAGCGCTATTCTCGATCGCCTGAACCTGGAGGTGATGGCAGGGGAAACGTTGGTGCTGCTCGGGCGCAGCGGCTCGGGGAAAACCACGGCGTTGAAGATGGTGAACGGGCTGATTTTTCCCGACTCCGGCGCCGTGAACGTGGATGGGAAGCCAACCACGGAGTGGGACCCGATCCTCTTGCGGCGGCGCATCGGCTACGTGATCCAGGAGACCGGGCTCTTTCCGCATTTCACCGTGGCGCGGAATGTCGGTTTGGGACCCACGCTGGAGAAATGGCCCCAGGCGCGAATCGAGGCGCGGACCCGCGAATTGCTGCAGACGGTTGGCCTTGACCCGGCAGAGGTGAGCGGCCGGTTTCCGCGCGAACTTTCCGGCGGCCAGAGACAGAGGGTTGGAGTCGCGCGGGCGCTTGCGCGGGGTTCCTCGCTGCTGCTGTTCGATGAACCTTTCGGTGCGCTGGATCCTATCACGCGGCACGAGTTGCAACAGGAATTCCTGCGGCTCCGCGGCGTCTTCGGCTCCACGTCCCTGTTTGTCACGCACGATGTGAGGGAAGCGATGAAGCTGGGGACGAAAATCGCGCTGCTGCGCAATGGCCGCGTGGATGTTCTCGCCACTCCGTCCGGCTTTCTGACGGCGAAGTCCGATGAGGCGAGGGCATTCGCCCAGTGCCTCCGCGATGAGGAGAGGTAGGTCATGCGTCCGGGCCTCGCTCACGGCATTCTCGTATTGACGCTGGATCATTTCTTCCTTGTCGCGGTGTCCGCTCTGGCCGCGATTGCGATTGGAATTCCGGTGGGCATCTGGTCCGCGCGCCACCCACAAGGGCGGCGCTGGACGCTGGGGTTTGCGAGCGTGATGCAAACCGTTCCGAGCCTTGCACTATTCGGGTTTCTGATTCCCGTGCCGTGGATTGGAGGCATCGGGAAACGCACCGCGATCGTCGCGCTGATTCTGTACGCCCTATTGCCGGTGCTCAGAAATACAGTGGCTGGTATCCTTGGCGTAGATGCGGCGGTGCGAGAATCCGCGGTCGCGATGGGCATGACGCCGGGCCAGATCCTGTGGCAGGTGGAACTTCCCCTGGCGGCCCGCACAATCATGGCGGGCATTCGCGTGGCCGTTGTGATCACCGTCGGCTCGGCGACCATTGCGGCGGCGATCGGCGGCGGCGGCCTCGGTGAATTCATTTTTCGCGGTATCGCCAGCGTGGACACTACGCAGATTCTGGCGGGTGCGATTCCGGCGGCGCTGATGGCTCTGCTGGCGGACGGAGGTTTAGGTTGGATCGAAAAGCGATTGGCGCGTTCTTAGTTGTCGCCCTGGCGCTGGGCGGCTGCGGCAAGAAACGCGAGGTTATCGTAGGCTCAAAGAACTTCACGGAGCAGTTGATTCTGGGCGAGATCATCTCGCAGCAGATTGAACGGCGGCTGCACATTCCGGTGAAGCGGCAACTGAATCTCGGTGGAACCCTACTTGCGCACCAGGCGCTCACCAATTCGCAAATCGATCTCTATCCGGAGTACACCGGCACGGCGTACATGACGATGCTGCATCGTTCCGGGGTGACGGATCCGGCCACGGTCCTCGACCAGGTGCGCGGCGACTACGCATCCTCTTTTCACCTGAAATGGCTCGATCCGCTGGGATTCAACGACAGCTTTGCAATCGCCGTGCGCGGTGAACTGGCGCGGCAAATGAAGCTCGACACCATTTCGGACGCCGAGAAGTCGAAACGCCGGTGGGCTCTGGGATCCGGTTACGAGTTTCTGGAGCGTCCCGATGGCTTTCGCGCCCTGGAGGCCACATATCCGGATATGCAGTGGAACGGCGCTCCCAAGACGATGGACCTGGGGCTTCTGTACAAGGCATTGGAACAGGGACAGGTGGAGATGGTTGCGGGCAATACGACGGATGCCGCTCTGGCCACCGGCGCCCAGAAGGTGCTGAAAGACGATCGCCACGCTTTTCCTCCCTATCAGGCTTCCATTGTGGTGCGCTACGACACGCTGGACCGTTTTCCCGGGCTGGAAAAAGCGCTGAGCGAACTCTCGGGAAAAATTTCGGAAGAGGCGATGCAGAAGATGAACGGCGAGGTCGATGTTCAACATCGCCCGCCGGCTGATGTTGCGGCGGAATTTCTGAAAACGCTGCCTTGAGTCCGGCAGGCTCAGGAAAGCAGGGCGGCGGACTCCGCATCGAGAAACAGGTGCGCCGCGGCGTGGGTTCGCAGAATCGATGCCGGGCAGGAAGTGCCGATGCGTCCTTCCACCGCTTCCTTTACGGCGTGCTTCTTTCTGGGCCCGGGGACGACGGCGAAAACTTCCGGAACCCGCATGATCGCCGGAACCGTGAGCGTCAACGCGCGCGCCGGTACGTCAGCCAGCTTTGCAAACGCGCCGTCATGGACCTGCTGCTCACGGCAGGCGAGATCGAGTTCCACCACCTTCACGTCGAGCGGGTCCTCGAAATCGGCGACCGGAGGATCGTTGAACGCCAGATGCCCGTTCTCTCCGATCCCCAGGAGCGCGAGTCGAGGCGATGCCTGGCGGAGCAGCGCGGCATAGTCGCGACAGGCCTCTTCCAGGTCCGCCGCTTCGCCCCGCAGCCCGTGAAAGCTCTGCAAAGTTACTTTCGAAAGGAGATGATCTTCCAGGAATTTCCGGAACGAGTGCGCATCGGTCTCCTTCGCTCCCGCGTATTCGTCGAGGTGAAACCCGGAGATCCTGTCCCAGGCGATGCCGGACTGCCCGGCAAGATGCCGCAGCGTCTCGGTCTGCGAAGGCGCGGACGCGAAAATCATAGACAACGGGCCGGCAGAACCGAGCCGTTCTTTTATCCGCTCCGCGAGCATGTCCGCCGCCGCGCGCCCGAGGTCTTCCCTGTTCTCGTAAACGCGAACCTGTAGTCCGCCGGTTTGAAAGCTTCTCAGCATCTTCATACACCCTTCCGCCAGCCTGGATCCTGCGGCCCTTTTAATTGGATTGAAAACGAGCCATCCGGGTTCAACGGCTGGTCACAGGCCCAACGAATGGGACGGACCACGCCTCCCTTGCTCTCTATTGCAGCACGGAGCCGGATCTCCTTCCCCTCCATCTCACGCGGAATAAGAAACGCGGCTTCGCGGACTTTGCCCCCGTGCGGGTGCCCGCGATCGAGCAATCCGCTCCTGCTCCAACCGCCGCCGGCCGCTTCCACGTTCAAGCGGAGCATTCCCGGTATGCCGGCCACTCCCGCGTTCGCCACGCCCACGATCAACTCGGAAGCGCCGTAGCGCTTGCGTTGCCACACCCAGGCCGGACGCACCCGGTAACCCATGCGGCGGCGCAACGTATCGAAGCCTCGCGGATAGCGTGCATGATATTGCGCCAGGTTTTGCGCCTCCGTCCAAAGAGACCAGTAGTTCGCTCCCAGGTCGAGCACGTGGAGCATCGCGTTTTCCCGCAGATTTATATCCGCTTTGTCCACGGGAATTTTCGATAAGTTGTAATCCCGGTGAAAGCCGTCCTCCATGATCGCCGGCAGCCATGGCGGACGATTGGCGAGCTGGTGGATCTGTTGCGGCTCTTCGACAAGGATGCTATCGGAACGGAGCCAGCAGCCCGAGCGCACGGCAAGGCCGATCACTTCGTCGTTTCCCACGGCGCTGATGTCCGGCTGAGTATTCACCGCCAGCGGGACTTTTTTCCACGCCTCGATCTGAAGTTTCGTCATCGCGAGAAAGGTACGCTGCGCGGTGAGATAGTCGGGAAATGGATTCGGGAGGTCGCTGGTGTGACCTTCGCCCCAGAAGCCGTATTGCATCAGGTCCATCCACTCGATCAGCGGGTTATTGTCAAATCGAGCGGCCAGAAGCTCGTTCAGTTCCTGGAACGCCTTTTGAAACGCGGGGTGATCGTAGCGCGGCTCCACGAAGTCCACGCGACGCCCGTTCCGGTCCATGCTGCCGATCTTCACCACCGGCGCCTTGCCGTGGAGAAATTCCGGCATGGCGAGTTTTTCCGGCTCGAACTCCGGATTCGAAAGCTGCACCCGGAACGCAACGCGGAGACCATGCCGGCGCGCGGCGTCCAGCGTCAGATCCCACACCGGATCGAGATCGAGCCTGCCCGGACGCGACTGCACGTTGCGCCAATCGCAGCGGATGTAGAGGACGTCGGTGAAGGGAAGCGCCGCCATCGCCTCCACGGCCTGCTCCAGCGTCTCCTTGCCGCTCCGCACACCCAGGGCGGGACCGTTCTCTTCCCAGGTGTACCCCACCAGCCCGAGGCCATAATTACGAATGGGTTCGCGCGACGGAGTGGTGGTGGCGAGGGTTCGCCAGCCCGCGTCCTGTTCGATCCCGAACGGCCCCTGGTCGAGCCGGTCCGGAACATAGGCCGGCGTCTGGCCGGAGGCGTCGCCGGCCGCAATGGCGGCGGAGCCGGCGGCGGAAACGGCCAGAAATCCACGGCGCGTGAATTCCGTATTCTGTTTTCGTTTCATGTCTGTTATACTCCGCCAAAAGAGAATATAAAGCCAATAATCGATAATAAGAAAAAATTAGCAAAAGTAGCCAATTCTGTTGATTGATTGGGCTCAAAAGGAGCACACACCATGAAAACGGTCTGGATTTTCTTGCTTTTCGTTTTCTCCGCGGCCGCGCAGGTGGACACCGCGAGTATCAACGGCATGGTTCGCGACCAAAGCGGGGCGGCCATTCCATCCGCAAAGATTACCATTCTGCAAAAATCGACGAATGCCTCGATCGTGGTTCAAACGGATCAAGGCGGAAACTACGCGTCTCCTCCGCTCCGCGTCGGCTCGTACACGGTTTCGGCGGAAGTGCAGGGATTCAAGATGCAGACGCGGGAAAACGTCACGCTTCAAGTGCAGGACCGTCTACGGCTCGATTTCGACATGTCGGTCGGGGCGGTGAGCGACAACGTAGTGGTGACATCGGTCCCGCCCGCGCTGCAAACCGAGACTTCCTCGCTCGGGACGGTAGTCGGGTCCAGGGAAATTACGGAACTGCCGCTCAACGGGCGCGACTACATCCAACTGGCGACGCTGACCACCGGAGTGGTGGCCACCCGGACAGGGACCAACGGCAATGTGGGAGGCAGCAGCACCGCCGGGCAGGACAGCTTCGTCGCCAATGGAGCGCGCGGGACGCTGAATAATTTTCTGCTGGATGGGATCGACAACAATTCCAACGACAATGGCGGCGTCGTATTGCGCACCAACGTGGACGCCATCCAGGAATTCAAGATCCAGACCAATTCGTTTTCCTCCGAGTTTGGACGCAGCGGCGGGGCGGCCATAAACGCGGTGATCAAGTCGGGCGGGAACGAATATCACGGCAACCTTTTCGAGTTTCTTCGAAATTCGTCCTTTGACGGGCGCGATTACTTCGAAGATCCCACGCTGAAGAAGGCTTCGTTCCAGCAGAATCAATTCGGCGGCACGCTGGGCGGCCCGATTCTCCGGAACAAGCTGTTCTGGTTTGGGGACTATCAGGGCACCCTGGTTCGCAATCCGCTAACCAGCGTGTCTTCCGTCCCGGACGCGGCGCAGCGTGCGGGCGATTTCTCCGGCCCGGGCAATAAACCGATTTACGATCCCGGAGCGTACGATCCGGTCAGCAACACACGCGCGCCCTTTGCGGGCAACATAATTCCGGAGAACCGTTTCAGCACGGTGACGCGGAATGTTTTAAACCTTTATCCGTTGCCCAATCAACCTGGCCTGCTGAAAAACAACTACGTCGCCTCGCCGGCGGAGCGCAACCGTGTGGATCAGGGCGACTTCCGCGGAGACTACAATCTTTCCGATACCAATCAGCTTTTCTTCCGGTGGTCGATGAGCGGGCGAACGGACGTCCGGCCCGCGCCGCTCCCGGGAATCGCGAGCGGCGGCGGCTCCAGCACCGGGAACGCTTTTGAAGACACCATGGGCGCGGCCTTCGGCGCAACGCATACTTTCACTCCGGCCGTGGTGGATCAGTTCCGCCTCGGATTCACCTACGTTCACATCCGGCGCGGCGTACCGGTGGGAGGCAATGTCCTTCCTCCGCAGGATGTGCAGGTGCCGGGCGTCCCCGATAATCCGGGCACCAACGGGCTCACCATCTTTGCCCCGCGCGGCTACACCAGGACCGGCAGTCCTTCGTACGCGCCTACGATTCTTGCGAGCCAGGAGCGCCAGATCACGGATGTATTGAGTTGGGTTCGCGGTGCGCACAGCCTCAAATTCGGTGTGGAGATGCGCTGGAGCCAGTTCAATATCTTTCAGGTCCCGGCGCCGAACGGAAACTTCTCCTTCTCCGGACAGTTCACGCAGAATCCGTTCGACGGCGACGGCGGAAGCCCGATTGCGGATGAACTGCTCGGCTTGCCGCAGACTTCGACAATTTCGACGCTGCTCAACATGGGCAATCGCCAGCACGTGCCCAGTTTCTTTGCGCAGGACGACTTCAAAGTGACGCCCAAGCTGACGCTAAATCTCGGCGTGCGCTACGAGTATTTTTCGCCGCTGGTTGAAGTGAACGACAAACAGAGCAATTTCGACTACCAGGCGGCGCAGGTGATCCCGGCGGGGCGGAACGGGGCTTCGCGCGGTCTGGTGGATGCCGATCATCTCAACCTCGCGCCGCGAATCGGGCTGGCCTACAATCCCGCCGGGCAAACCGTTTTGCGGGCGGCCTATGGAATCTTCTATAGCGGGCAGGAAATCCGAACCGCGGCGCCGCTACAACTCGCCTACAACGTTCCGTTTTATACCCAGCCGTTTTTTGTTAGCGACGGAATTACCCCCGTGTTGACCGTCGATCAGGGCTTCCCTCCCGTCGATCCGTTGAATGCTGTGGATCCCCCCGTGACGAGCGTGGACACCCGCCTCAAGACTCCCTATTACCAGCAGTGGAACTTTGCGATTCAGCAGGGGCTGCCCTCGGCGGTTTCCGTGGAGCTTGCGTACGCCGGCTCGAAGGGGACGCATCTGCAGGTGCTCACGGACCAGAACCAGGTGATGACTCCTGGTCCGGGAGATGTTCAATCCCGGCGCCCCTATCCGAATTTCGGACCCTTCGCGGCCATCCAGAATCGGGGCAACTCCACCTACAATTCGCTCCAACTCAAAATCGAGAAGCGCAATACGCGCGGGCTCTCCCTGCTCAGCGCCTTCACCTACAGCAAGGCAATCAACGATTTGCCTGAGATTTGCTGTTCGACGCCCTATCCCCAGAACAGTTACAACCTGGCCGCCGAAAGAGCGCCGGCGGATTTCGATCAGCAGTTTCGATGGGTCTTGAGTTTCGACTATGAGCTGCCGTTTGGACGCGGGCGGCGATATTTATCGGACAGCCGCTTTATGGATCTTGTCTTCGGAGGATGGCATTTGGGGGGCATATATACTCTCACCAGCGGCTTCCCCTTCTCGCCGCAACTCGGGTACGATCCGACGAATACGGGCGACCAGGGAGTGGTGCGTCCCGACCGGATTCGGAATGGCAATCTGCCGTCGGATCAACGCTCGCCGTCCCTCTGGTACGACGTGGACGCGTTCGCGCTGCCGTCGGATTATAACTTCGGGAACTCCGGCCGGAATGTACTGACCGGACCCGGCGTCAATGTCCTCGACAGTTCCATTCGCAAGGAGTTCTCTCTAACCGAGCGGCAGCGGATCGAGTTTCGCGGCGAATTCTTCAATATGTTGAATCATCCTAATTTCGCGCAGCCCGACCCCTATATCGATGATGGCCCCGGTGCGGCGGGTACGATCACCTCCGTGGCAATCCCGATGCGCCAGGTGCAGTTCGCGCTGAAATACCGGTTTTAACGACAGGTTCTACGATCGTCGCCGGAAAAGCTCGCGCCGGCTCACCAGGTGATCCGCAGCGAAGCCTGCGCGCGGCGGGCGGTGGTGCCGTCCGGCGGTCCCTGAGTGGCGAGCAGTTGCTTGTACTTCGGGTAAGGAACCAGAACGTGAGCGGTGTTGAGCGAATACTCCTGCTCGTTGAGCGGGGAAGCGCCCGCGACGATCAGGTGGTTAAAGACATTCTGCGCTTCGAAGGCGAGCTGCACTTGGATGCCTTCGGTGACGGAGAAGGTTTTCGAGATGCGCGCATCGGTTCGAAACGTGGGACCGACATCCACGTTGCCGATCGGTTGGAACGGCACGCGCTGCGCATTGAAGCCGCCGATGCCATTGATCGTACTGGTGGCAAACAGCGAACAGGGGCTGGACACTGTCGTGACCGCGGCGCAATCTCCCGTCACCGACGGCAAGGTCGCCGCGGAGACGCCGCCGATAACCGAGTTGAGCGGGAACGAGGAAGCAAATGTCGAGACGAAGGACAACTGCCATCCATTGATGAACTGGCGGTCGATGAAGCTGCTGCCGTTGACCAGTCTTGGGCTGAGGATGCCGGTCAGAACCAGTCTGTGACGCTGGTCGGTCGCGCTGCTGCCCTTTTCACTGGCGAAGTCATTGTTGTAGAACGAGGTGGGCGCAGTCTGGGCATAGATTACGCCACTCGATCCGCTGGCCCCGGACGCGCCGCCGAGGTTGGTGTCGATCGAATGCGACCAGGTATAGTTCGCCGAACCCTGAAACCATCGCGTATACCGGTGCTCGACGCCGACGATCAAGCCGTTGTACCAACTGTTTGCGTTCGAGCTCATGGCGTATACCCCGTTGTACTTGGGGTTAATCAGGAGCGAGCGGGTGTACAGGGGAGCCGTGAAGTAGCCGACGATATTTTGGCCCGCGGCATCGGAAGCGATCGGGTATGTATAGCTCTGAGTGGGCGTTCCGAGGTTGGCGTTGTAAGCCGATGCGATGTGAATGCCGCGGCTCCAGATATAAGAGACGGTGAGGCTGGTGTTCCGGGCCACTTCCCGCTGCACTGAGAACTGCGCTTGTTCGGAATAGGAATTGCGGAAGTCTTTGGTATTGAACTGAACCGTCGGAGCGTTGGCTTGGCCGCTGGGCATTCCGGCCAGCGGGAATGGAAACACGGGGCCGGCCGCAAACTGAGCGGGTACTGTCGAGCTCAGATTGTAGCTCGGCTGGTAGGAACCATTTCCTTTGGCAAGACCGCCCACAATCTGCGAGATGTAGCGGTTATAGAACATGCCGTAGCCGGCGCGGATCACGGTCTTGGGGTTGATCGCGTAAGCGACGCCGATACGGGGAGCGACATTGCCGGCCTTGTAGTTCAGCTTCGCCGTTTCCGGCCAGTCGGCTGGAATATTAAGCCCTCCGAGCGGTTGCGGCGGGTCCGGCTGCGGCAGGGTCGTGTATTCGAAACGAAGGCCGGGGCTGATGGTCAGTTTCGGAGTAACGTGGATTTCATCCTGCGCGAAGAGAGCGAAGTCCCGCATATTGCCGTCCCACAGCGGATTGCCGAAGGTCTGGCTGAAGCTGGTCCAGTTCTTGCCGTTGACCGGATCGGAGAAGTCGAGCGCCAGCGCGTTGATATTCGTATATGTATAGGTGCCGAACTGGTTCGAGCGCTGCACATCGTAGTCTTCGGTATGGGACCAGTCCACACCGAACTTCAGGGCATGACGGCCAACGGTCCAGGCATAGGTGTCGGACAATTGGAACCGCAACTCGCTCGGATGCAGGCGGGGATAGGAGGTGGCATAGCCGATATTGGTCAGGCTGCCCGTGGTAATGGAGAGACCGATGGGGCCCACCGAAGGCAGCAGGCTCGGACTGGCCGGATCATACTGCCGGTCCTTGAACATTCCGAAGCGGAACTCGTTAATCGCATTGGACCCGACTATGGTGGTCAGCCCGGATTTTAGAGTACGGTCGAAGACGTTCGTATCGGCGTTGTTGCCGATGGCGTTGCCGTTGGTGAGCGCGCCCTGCGTCTGGATGCCGTTCGGAGAGCGGAAGTCGAGATAGTTGACTTCGACGTTGAAGTGGTTCCGGTCGTTGATCTGATAATCGATCTTGCCAAAGAGCAGGTTTTCATCCACCTTGCGCGGCACGAGCTGAGGTTGCACCCGCGACTGCAAATATCCGATCAGCGCGCCGCACTGAGCCGCCGAAGCGCGGACGGCGTAGGAACTGCCGCCGCATCCGGTTGCCGGATCGACTGCGCCTGTCGGAACGCCGGCGGGGCTGAACAGGGTGGAACTGATATTGGAAGACAGAATCGGATTCTGGCGGCGCTGCAGTTCGCCATTGAAGAAATAGAAAAGCCGGTTCTTTTTGATCGGGCCGCCGATGCTCATGCCGGCCTGATGACGCCACTCCGGGGGATTGATGCCGCCTGAGGTAGGGTCGGTCGCATTCAGAGTGCGGTTGCGGAAAAACCAGTACGCGGTCCCGTGCAATTCGTTGCTGCCGCTGCGCGTGATGGTATTGACCACGCCGCCCGAAGCGCGCCCGTATTCGGGGAGGAAGTTGCTGGTGACAACCTGAAATTCCTGAATCGCGTCCTGCGAGATGTTGTAGGAACGGGTGCGGCCGGCGTTTTCGTCGTAGAAAGAATTTGTGGTGTCGATGCCGTCGGTAAGGAAGGTGTTGCCGGCGGTGGAGCCGCGGAAGGAAAGAAGGCCGAAGGCCGCGTCGGCGGTCACACCAGGCTGCAACAGCACGAAGCTATCCACGCGCCGCCCATTAATGGGTAAATTGAGAATCTGCTCGGAGCTGACCACGCCTGAAACGTCGGTCTTGGTGGATTCAATGATGGGGGCGTCGCTCGTAACATTGACAGTAGCTCCCGTTCCGGCAACCGTCAGGCTGATATTGAAGCCAAGCTGCTGGCCGACGGCGAGAGGAAATGTATTGACGGAATACTCCGCGAAACCGGTCTTGACGACCGTGAGCGTATAGCCGGACGCGGGCGTGAGGCTGGCGGCCGTGAAGACCCCCGCGCTGGTTGTCTCGACTTTACGCTCAATGCCGAGCGATTGGTTGACGATTGTGACTTCCGCTCCCGGGACCGCCGCGCCGGACGCGTCCAGCACAACCCCGTTGATCGACGCAGTGGCGGCCTGGCCGAATAGCGACCCCGTTGTGAGGGCGGAAATGACAAGCGCGCCGAAAATCGGGGCGAGCAAGCATGACATTTTGTTCATTTGAAGACAAACCTCCAGTGCTTTTGGAAAAATCAAACCCCGAACGGCCTGGTCCCCGGGTTACTTCCTGCCACGGAATGTAACACGAGGAATAGCACCGGAAGATTTCACTTCGATTACGACGTTGTAAAAACGTCAAATCCCGCTATTTTCGATACGAAGGGAGGTTTTCCGTCCGGTTAATTCCTATTCGAAACAAGGCTTCGCGCCTCGATGCCCGTAAATAGAACGCGTCGATTACCCATCACCTGGCGCCCTTCCTGTTGCCACCGCACAGAGCCCGTGCCATACTCATGTTGTACTGCCACAGGAGCCTTCGACATGCCCGACGACAAGCTGGATCTTCTCCAGGGAACCCTGGACCTCATGGTTTTACAGACGCTGGACAGCATGGGTTCGCAGCATGGCTATGGGATCGCACGCCGCATTGAACAGGTCAGCGGCGACCTGCTGATCCTCAACCAGGGAACAATTTATGCGTCTTTGGTGCGTTTGCAACAAAACCGCTCGATCTCGGCCTCCTGGGGAGTGTCGGAAAACAACCGGCGCGCGAAGTTTTATTCGATCACGAAGACCGGCCAGAAGAAACTGGCCCGCCAGGCGGAGAACTGGGGGCGCCTGTCGGCGGTCATCGGTCGGTTTTTCCGTCCGGCTTCGGAAGGAGCACCGGAATGATTGCTCTATTTGCCCGTCTTTTTGCGGCGTTTCGCAAGAAGGATCTCGACCGCGAGTTCCGTGACGAACTGGCGTCGCACGTGGAGCTTCTGACGGAGGAGAATCGCCGGGCCGGCATGCCCGAAGCGGAAGCGCGGCGGATGGCGATCGTCAAAATCGGGGGGCTCGATGCGGCGCGCGACATGCACCGGGATGCGCGCGGTCTCCCGGCGTTCGACAATCTCCTTCAGGATCTTCGCTACACCTTGCGCATGCTGCGCAAAGATGCCGGGTTCACGATGTTCGCGGTTCTCATTGTCGGACTCGGCATCGGCGCAAGCACCACCATTTTCAGCGTGGTCAATACCTTGCTGCTGCGTCCTCTCCCGTTCCGCGACCCCGGCAATCTGGTTTGGATTGCAAACTCGGGCTCCGACCTCTCGGGCCAGACCACGCAGGTGCGGTACATGCTCGACCTGCAGCGGCACAGCCAGTCGTTTTCCGGGATCGCCGGTTATATGGCCTTTTACGGGGTTGGCGACAACAAGCTGACCGGAGACGGGCCCCCGGAGCGGCTGAACGGCGTGCAGGTGTCGCGGAATTTCTTCTCGCTGCTGGGTGTTCAGCCCGCGCTGGGGCGCACCTTTACCGCCGAAGAGTGCAAGTGGAACGGGCCGAACGCGACCATGTTGAGCCACGGACTGTGGGAGCGGCGATTCTCCTCCGATCCGAATATCGTCGGGAAGAAGCTGATCCTGAACGACCGGCCCGTGACCATCGTGGGCGTCTTGCCCGCATCTTTCGACTTCGGGTCCGTGTTCGCACCGGGAACGCGCGTCGATCTCTACGGGCCTTTTCCGTTGGTGAAGGAGACCGACCGCTGGGGAAATACGATGGCGATGATCGGGCGGCTGGCGCCCGGCGCAAATATCCGGTCCGCCGAAGCGGAAGCGACGGTGCTCGCGAAACTCGCGGAGGATGCGGATAAAAACGGGAACGGATTCAAGCCGCGTATGAGCATGCTCTCCGCGCACGTGAGCGGACGCATTCGTACGGCCTTGTTGGTGCTTGCCTGTGCCGTGGGTGTGGTGATGCTGATTGTCTGCGCCAATCTTTCCAATCTTCTGTTGGCGCGCACGGCGACTCGCCAAAAGGAAATCGCGATTCGAGCGGCGCTGGGCGCGGGACGGTGGCGACTTGTGCGGCAGATGCTCACCGAGAGCGTTGTCCTTTCCCTATTGGGCGGTATTTTGGGATTGATACTGGCCTTTTTGGGAACCGCGAGCCTCGCTCGCCTGCAAGGACTCAGCATCCCGCTTCTGGAGGAGGTTCACGTGGATCCGGCGGCGCTTGGATTCACGCTGCTGGCCGCGATCTTTACAGGCCTCGTTTTTGGCCTGGTCCCGGCGCTCCATGTGCCCGGAATGACTCTGCACGATTCACTCAAAGAGACCGGCAGGGGAACGAGTGAGGGACGCGGCCGCGCGTGGGTCCGGAAGGCGCTCGTCGTTTCCGAGGTCGCCCTGGCGTCGGTGCTGCTGGTGGGTGCGGGCCTGTTGATCCGCAGCTTTGTCCGCGTGATGGACGTCAATCTCGGCTTCCAGCCCGAGCGTGCGGCGACGCTGCGTGTCGATCCCGATTCGCGCTATTCGACCCAGGCCATGCAGAATGCCTATTACGGCGATGTTTTGCGCCGCGTGCGCGACATTCCCGGCGTCCAAGGCGCTGGACTCACCGATGCTCTGCCGCTGGGGCGGAACCGTACCTGGGGAGCGCCGGCTGAAGGGCACGTCTATACGAATGACAACTTTCCTTTTGCGTTTCCGCGCATCGTTAGCGATGGGTACCTCCACGCCATGGGGATTCCGCTAAAGGCCGGCCGCGATTTCACCGAAAGAGACACGCCGGAGAGCGAACCCGTAATTATCGTGAACGAGACCATGGCCGGCGCTCTCTGGCCGGGTGAAAACGCGCTGGGCAAACGGCTTCTCGGTATTTCGAGCGATAAACCGCGCCGCGTCGTCGGCATTGTGGGCGACGTGCGCCATCTTGCGCTTGAGAAAGGCTCGGGGAACGAGATGTACATCCCCATCCGGCAGACGCGGGACATTCCGTCGGTCGATATGGTGGTGCGTGCCACTCTGCCGCTGCCGGCGCTGGCCAGCGCGGTTCGTGAAGCGCTGCGGCCGCTTGACCCGAATCTCCCCGCAAAGGAGTTCCGGCCGCTCGAAACGCTGGTCGATCGGGCCGTATCGCCGCGTCGCTTCACGATGATTCTGCTTGGAGGGTTCGCGGCCTTCGCGCTCATCCTGGCGTCGCTCGGGATTTACGCGGTGATTTCTTATTCGGTCAGCCAGCGGACCCAGGAGATTGGAATCCGCATGGCGCTGGGCGCAACCACGGGCGAATTGCAGCGCGGGATTGTCCTGCAGACTTTGATCCTCGCCGGGGTGGGAATTCTCGGCGGCGTTCTGGGCTCCTGGATGCTGGCTCGCGCCATCCGTTCGCTTCTGTTTGGCGTCACCTCGAACGATCCGGTGACGTTTCTCATCATGCTCGCCGTACTGACGTTGGTGGCGGCGGTAGCCGGATATCTTCCGGCGCGCCGCGCGTCGCGAATCGACCCGGTGGCCGCGTTGCGTGCGGCTTAAAGCGAAGAGACGCATGGCTATGTACGGGAGTGATCCGCTGTAGGGCCGTCACAGAGCGATTCGGCGAGTTGCGCGCCGTTGAAGGCGTCTCCTTCGATCTGCGGGGCGATCTACGGCGTCGTTTGGGACCGGCGCTTGCGATAATTCCCGAATGGAGAGACTTGCGCTTGTCACCGGCGCGAGCCGGGGCTTAGGACGCGCGATTGCGATCGCGCTCGCAAACGCCGGCTTCGACGTTGCCGTTCATTATCATCGGAAGGAGGCGGACGCGAGGACCGTCGCCGCGAAAATCGGCGCGCTCGGACGCCGTGTGGAAATCTTTCAAGCCGATGTCTCCCGGGAAGCTGACGTGGCGCGGCTCGCCGGCGAAGTTCCGCGATCCTTTTCTCAGCCGGTATCCGTGGTGGTGAACAACGCCGGCATCGCGCTCCGGCACGACCCGTTCGCAATCACGCCGGCGCAATGGGATGAAGTGATTGACACAAATCTCAAGTCGGCTTACCTGGTCACGCAGGCGTTTCTTCCCCCGATGCGCCAGCAGCACTGGGGGCGAATCGTCTTTCTTTCCTCAGTGGCGGCGAGTATCGGTGGCGTGGTGGGCCCGCACTATGCCGCTTCGAAGAGCGGGATGCTCGGGCTGATGCGCTATTATGCGCGCTATCTCGCCGCGGAAGGCATCACGTCCAACGCGATTGCGCCCGCTCTGATTGAGACCGACATGACGGCGCATGCTCCGGACAAACTGGCTTCGATGATTCCCGTGGGAAGACTGGGGACGCCCGACGAAGTATCCGATATCGCGGTGCTGCTTGCCACGAACGGTTACGTCACGGGGCAGACGATCCATCCGAATGGCGGGCTGTATCCGACATAGGCCGCTCGTATTTCCATACTTCGTACAGATAGCGCGGCGGATCGCTCCGCCGTTCACGGAGCAGAACGGCTCGCCAGTGGAGAAGCGCCTTGTGGGCCGGTGATAGCGGCACGTAGGGGCGCATCGTGTGGTTGTACCAATGCGTCCGCATTTCATTCGCGAGCTTTCCGGCGGCATTAGTGTCAGAGTTGGCGCTCAGACGCCGCACGAACCAAACGTCGTGGACGGGGCTGGACTCCGCTTCGGTTCTCGCGGCCTCGGACGCGCCGGGCGAATCGACCCGGCGAAGACGGAACACTGCCGGCAGGTAATATTCGAAGGCCCGTGAATCGTCCGGAGCGGCATCCAGCCAGACCATGGTCTCGGCGGGATTCGAATGCAGCACAATGCTCGCGGCAATCTCCCGGTCGGGGGCGAGATAGGCAGGGTTCAAGAAATCGCGTGCCCCAAAATAGAACCAAATGCCCGCCGCGCCCGCGCCAAACAACAGGATGCCGAACGCCAGTCCGGCGCGTTGCCGGAACTCGATGCCCGCCGCGGCGGCGGCAATAAACAAAGGCAGGGTGAAGAGCATCCCCGCCGCCGGAGAAGAATAGAAATTCCACTGCGCCACGCCGGCGAACCCGGCGGCGGCCACAGCGAGCGCGGGCCACACCCAGGTCCCACACCACCGCGCCCCCGAAAATATCAGCCACAACCAGGGCAGCCCGAGCAACAAAGTGACGGAGAGAAGCCAGACCGAAGCGGATTCGCCGAATGCGAACGAATAGAGCCAGTATCCAAGTTCGAATAACGGGTTGCCGCCGCTCGCGCCGCGGGACCAGTCCGCTCCCGCGAGGGCGGGAAGGCAGATCGCGAGCACCAGTACATTCGGCAGGACCCAGGCTTTCCAGAAGGGCGCTTCCGGGCGATGGGTTCTTCGCATCAGGAGAAAAATGCTCACGCCCGCCCAGATCGCGATTCCCGCCACGTATTGTGTGTAGAACAAAGCCGCCAGCGATCCCGCCAGAAAGCCCAGCCGCCTCCCGCTCCACGAAGCACCGGCGTAGTCGCGGGCGAACGAGGCCGCGAGCACGGCGAGGCACATCGCCAGGCTGTACGGCGCGGCCATCCGGCTGAAGAGGAGCAGGCAGGGCGAGAAGGTCCACAGAAGGAGAAACCAATCCCGGGTCGTGTCCGACCCCTTCCGAAGCCACCGGTAGTCGAGCGAGAGCGTTGCCGCAACGGTAATGATCACCGACAGGATGCGAAGAGCCGTTAGCGGGTTATCCTGCCCGGCGAGCGCGCGCCAGCCGTGCGCCAGCAGGAAATAAAGAGGCGCGTGAATGCTCCCGCGCAGCAATTCCAGAATCCTCACGGCGTTCTGGGAGCTAAGCGACAGTGTGAACGTCTCTTCCCCGGACGCCGGCAGGAGATTCAGGCTGAGGCAATACAGGACGCCCTGGAGCAGCACGAACGCCAGCAGGGTGCGGACGCGCTGCCGCCGCTCGGAGCTACCAACTGATGATTTTGCAGGCGTTTGCGGCATTCATCGCGATCTACTTGAGCTTAGCAGGCAGCGCCGGAGGGCGGAATTGCCTCGAATGTTAGACTGAAAGGAAAATGGCATACGATTTGATCGTGATCGGGAGCGGTCCTGGAGGGTATTCCGCGGCCGTTCGAGCCGGACAGTATGGCCTGAAAACGGCCATTGTGGAAAAAGATCCGAAATTGGGCGGAACGTGTTTGCATGTGGGCTGCATTCCCACCAAGGCCTTGCTGCACACGGCCGATGTCTGGGAATATTTCAAGCACTCCCAGGAGCAGGGGATTCAGTGCGAAAACCCCAAGCTCGACTATCCGAAGGTGCTGGATCGAAAAGACAAAATCGTTTCGAAACACGCCAAAGGCGTCGAGTTTCTGATGAAGAAGAACAAGATCGACGTCGTGAAGGGTTACGGCGTTTACCAGGGGCGCAAGAACGGGCTGCTGCAGGTGGAGGTTTCCTCGGGGTCGAACAAACAGACCATCGAAGCCAGAAATCTCATCATCGCCACGGGTTCCGACGCGCGCATGCTTCCGGGCCTGAAGCCGGATGAAGACATCCTCACCAATATTGAAATTCTGAAAGCGCCCGCGATTCCCAAGAGCCTCGCCATCATCGGCGCGGGCGCGGTGGGCGTCGAGTTCGGGTCTATTTTCAACCGCTTCGGTACGAAGGTCACCATCTTCGAGATGTTGCCGCGGCTGGTCCCGGTCGAAGACGAGGAAGTTTCGAAAGAGCTGGAGCGTCTTTTCAAGAAGAGCGGAATCCGCTGTGAGACGGGCGCGAAGGTGGAGAACATCCAAAAGAGTCCCGGCGGCGTGAAGTTCAAAGCGACTCTCGCCAATGGCAAACAAGAGGACTTTGAAGCGGAAAAACTGCTGGTTGCCGTGGGGCGCAAGCCGCTGACCGAGAACATCGGCCTCGAAGGCAGCCGGGTGGAACTGGATCGCGGCTTTATTAAGGTGAACGAGTTCCAGCAGACCGCCGAGCCGGGTATCTACGCCATTGGCGACGTGGTGGCGGGCACGCCGCAACTGGCCCACGTGGCAAGCATGGAAGGCATGGTGGCGGTGGCGCACATGGCGGGCAAGCCGGCGACTCCCCTCAACCGGAATCGTATCCCGGGCGCCACCTATACCGAGCCGGGCATTGGCAGCGTCGGCATGACGGAAGCGCAGGCCAAGGCCAAAGGCTACGACGTGAAGGTGGGCAAATTTCCGTTTGCGGCCAACAGCAAGGCGACCATTCTCGGCAGCCACGACGGCTTTGTGAAAGTGGTGGCGGACGCGAAATTCGGCGAAATCCTAGGCGTGCATATCATTGGTCCTCAGGCGTTTGAATTGATTTCAGAAGGCGTCACCGCGATGGAAGCGGAAGCTACGGTGGAAACCCTGATGCACACCATCCACGCTCATCCTAATCTTTACGAGGCGGTTGGCGAGGCGTTTCAGAACGTCTACGGTCTCGCGATCAATGCCTGAAGCTGTTTTGCCCGGACTCCGTGTTTGCGAAGTTCGCGACCTGGGTCGCATGCGCTATGAGGACGCCCTCCGGGAGCAGGAAACGCTGGTGGACCAGCGCAAGCAAGGGCTGATTCCGGATCAATTACTTTTTGTCGAGCATCCGCATGTGGTCACCATGGGACGCAACGGAAAGGGGGAGAACCTGCTGGCGTCCCCCGAGCTTCTGGAGAGAGCGGGTATTGCGTTCTATAAAACCAACCGGGGCGGCGACGTGACTTACCATGGCCCCGGGCAAGTGGTCGGCTATCCGATCGTCGATTTGCGAGAATGGAAGCGCGACGTAGTGGGGTTTGTCCGTGCGCTCGAGCAGTCGATTATCGATGCGCTGGCGGAGTTTGGCGTTTGCGGCGAGCGTTTGGAAGGGCACACCGGAGTTTGGGTCAGTGGCGCCAAAATAGCCGCTATTGGGGTTCACATTAGCCGGTGGGTCACGTCGCACGGCTTTGCGCTGAACCATACGACGGATTTGAGTTATTTCAAGTACATAGTTCCGTGCGGCCTTCACCTTCCGGTGACGTCGCTCGACGCGCAGGGGGTCTCGGTTTCCCGCGGCGATCTGATGCGGGCGTTTTCTGAAAGCTTTGCGCGCTGTTTTAATTGGCAGGTCTACCAACCGGTTTTGGAGAACAAACAATGATCGATGTTGTGATGCCCCAGATGGGCGAAAGTATTGTCGAAGGCACGCTCACCAAGTGGCTGAAGAAGGCCGGTGAGCATGTGGAGCGCGATGAGCCGCTGTTTGAAATCTCCACGGACAAGGTGGACACCGAAATTCCGTCACCCGCTGCCGGAGTGCTTTCGCAGGTTCTGGTGGAAGAGGGGAAGACGGTAGCCATCGGCACCACGGTCGGCAAGATTGAGGAGTCCGGGGCGGCTTCGGCGCAAGCGCCCGCCGCAGCCGAGGCTCCTGCGTCCACACCTCCCCCGGCTCCGGCGCCGGCAGCGAAGGCCGCCGCTCCGGCTCCCGCTCAACCCGCACCCAGCCAACCCGCGCCAGCGGCCAGTGCCGCCTCGGAGCCGGCCGGGCCTCTGTCTCCTCTCGTGCGCAAAATGGCGCGCGAATACAACATCGATCTGAAACAGGTAAAAGGAACCGGCGCCGGTGGACGCATCACCAAGCAGGACCTGGAGGCTTTCATGTCTGCCCAGGGCGCCCGCACCATCCAATCGGCCGCGCAGCCGGCTTCCGCCCCGGCAAGCCCCGCACCGGCGGCGCCCGCCGCGCCGGAGTCCGCCCCCCCGGTCGCTCGCGGCGAGCAACCCCGCACGCGTCTGGAGCCGATGAGCATCATGCGCCAGCGCATCGCCGAGCATATGGTGATGAGCAAGCGCACGTCGGCGCACGTCACAACCGTGCATCGCGTGGATATGACAAAGGTCGCCAAAATGCGCGAACGCAACAAGGAAGAGTTCAAGTCGCGTTACGGCTTCTCGCTCACCTTCCTGCCTTTTGTGACCCGCGCCACCGTGCTGGCTTTGCGGGCCTATCCGCTGCTCAACGCGTCGATTGAGGGCACCAATGTTCTCTATCACAACGACGTGAACATCGGGATCGCCGTGGCGCTCGAAAACGGCCTGATCGTGCCGGTTATTCGCAACGCGGATGAGAAGAACATCATCGGGCTGCAGCGCTCGATCGCCGATTTGGCGGCGCGCGCCCGTTCGCGGCAACTGAAACCGGATGAAGCGCAGGGCGGAACGTTCTCCATCACGAATTTCGGCAGCTTTGGCAGCGTTTTCGCCACGCCGGTGATCAACCAGCCGCAGGTGGCGATTTTGGGCTGTGGCGCGGTGGAAAAGGAGCCGGTGGTGGTGAACGACGCCATTGCGATCCGCTCGATGGCGTATCTTGCGCTGACGTTCGACCATCGCCTCATCGACGGAGCGTTGGCCGATCAATTCACCGGCAAGGTGAAAGACATTCTGCAGAACTGGTCTGAAGAAGTTCTGTAGGCCGCTTCGATGCAAGGCGCGATCGTTCGCAAATTCGCAAGCGAGAAGCTGACGCAATATGCCGGACGGATCCAGGTCTGCTTGGGGAAACTCACCGCCGAGCAGATCTGGGCGCGCCACTCGAAAAACGAAAATGCGGTGGGCAATCTCGTGCTGCACCTGTGCGGGAATGTGCGGCAGTGGATAGGAACGGGCGTGGCGGGCCTGCCGGACATCCGCCGCCGCGACGATGAATTCGCGGCCCACGGCGGGATGGAGGCCGCGGCGCTCGGCGCGCTGCTCGAAGCCATTACGAGCGATGCCGCCGCGCAGATTGAGGCCGTCCCGGACGCGCGGCTCGAAGAGCGCGTCCAAATCCAAAACTACAACGTGACCCGGCTGGAGGCGATACTCCACGTCCTGGCGCACTTTGGAGAACACACCGGCCAGATCATCTTCGCCACCAAGCTGCTAACAGGCGAAGATCTGGGTTTTTACGCGCATCTGAAGAAGGCGAGTCACGGGGAAACAGTTCCCTAAGCGGCCTACAGCCCGAGTTCAGCCCGCACTTGTTGCAGGCTCATGTCCTTCCAAAACCGCGAGTAGTTATCGGTCGTCATGAGCGATCTCGGCTCCATGCGGTCTACATAGAGTGTGCCTTCGAGATGATCGATTTCGTGTTGAAGAATGCGCGCGTACCAGCCCTCCGCTTCGATATGGACAGGTTCGGCATGCTCGTTCAGACAATCGACCACCACCTTCCGCGCCCGCGAAACCAGGGCGGTGAGCCCGGAGACGCTCAGGCAGCCTTCAAAGAAAACATCGGCGTTTTCCGGCTCCAGTAATGTAATCTCCGGATTAATGATTACGTGAAAAGGAACGGGGCGGCGTCCGCGCTCGCTGAGTTGCTGGGGTGTGAGGATCTTTTGATATTGCTCGCGGTCCTCGATCACGGCCATGCGGATGCCCAAGCCGGCTTGCGGAGCGGCCAAACCCACTCCCGGCGCATCGCGCATGGTTTCGCGCATCATCTCGATCAATTGACGGACGGTTTCGCCCCGAATTTCCCCGGTGGTCAGGTCCCGGGCGCGCTGGCGCAGGACCCGCTCGCCCGCCTGGACGATTTTCAAGCGCATGCCGGGCCTAGAAGTCGAGCTGTTTCAGATAGGTGCGGAAATCGCCGCCCAGATCGTAGCGATTGAGGGCGAATTCCACCGTGGCTTTCAGGAAGCCCAGTTTGTCGCCGGCATCGTAGCGTTTGCCTTCGAACTTGTAGCCGTAGATCGGACGGTTCTTCAGAAGATGTTTCAGTCCGTCCGTGAGCTGAATCTCGCCGCCGCTTCCCGGGCCAATGTCCTCTAATGAGCTGAAGATTTCCGGCGTCAGGATGTACCGGCCGATAATCGCCAGATTCGATGGCGCTTCGGAGGGCTTCGGCTTCTCCACCATATTGCGAATGCGGAACAGGCGGTTATCGCCGCCGTTGTGTGGAACCGGCTCGGCATCCACGGCGCCATAGGACGAGATGGCGTCGCCTTCCACTTCCATCAGGGCTACCACGGACGCGCCGTAGAAATCGTAGATGTCGCGCAACTGCCGGACGCAGGGAATTTCCGCGTCGATCACATCGTCGGAAAGGACAGCCGCGAAAGGCTCATTGCCCACCAGTTCTTTCGCGCGCAGAATGGCATGGCCCAGGCCAAGCGCTTCCTTTTGTCTGACATAGGCGACGTCGATCAGATCCGAGACACCGCGGACGATGGCCAGCAAGTCCTTCTTGTTCTTGCTGTCGAGGGTCTGTTCCAACTCGAAGCTGACATCGAAGTGATCTTCAATGGCAGTCTTCCCGCGTCCCGTGACGATAATGATGTTTTGAATGCCACTGTGGAGGGCCTCTTCGACACCATATTGAATCAACGGCTTGTCCACCAGCGGCAGCATCTCCTTCGGCATCGCCTTGGTGGCCGGCAGGAACCTCGTTCCCAAGCCGGCGGCTGGAAATACTGCTTTTCTTACCTTGGGAATCATCATTACTATTGTAAGGGGGGAACTTTCGCAGGGATCCGGATTCGAATGAAGGGAAAATGAATTCTGTACTGCTTTAGTTGTTATACTATGGATTACCCTCAACGCCGCGGTGGCGGCATTCTGGAGAACTCATGGCTTACGTAATTGCAGAACCTTGCATTGGCACCAAGGACACCGCATGCGTGGATGCATGCCCGGTCGATTGTATTCACCCCAAGAAAGATGAATCGAATTTCGAGGGTGAAGAGATGCTCTATATCGATCCGGTGGAATGCATCGACTGCGGCGCCTGCGTGCCGGTCTGTCCCGTTTCGGCTATTTTCGCCCTGGACGACCTGCCCGAAAAGTGGACGAACTTCGCGGACCGGAACGCGGAATTTTTTGGCCGCCCGGTTTCGAAATAAGGGCAGAACGCGTCTATCGCCGGGGTCTACGGCCGGTAGACCGCCGCTGTGTTGTCGGTCTCCCAGATCCTCACCTTTGAGATTCGCACCGGATTCTCTCTCGCGATCGCCGCGCTGATCTCATCGTGAAAATACTTCGCCAGATTTTCGGCGGAGGGATTCAATTCATCAAAAGGCTTGAGGTCGTTGATGTACTGGTGATCCAGGTAGCCGATCACTTTGTGCATCAGCCCCTTCACTTCCACGAAATCCACCAGAAGGCCGGTGCTATTGAGGCTTTCCCCTTCGAAGGTGACCTCCACTTTGTAGTTATGCCCATGCACGTTCTCGCATTTCCCGCGATAGTTGCGCAGGGAATGCCCGGAGGCGAACGTCTGTTGTACGGTTACTTCATACATCGAGAAAACTCTCCACTTCACTCAGGCTGGTCGTGAACGCGTAGCCGGGAAGGCTGTCAAAGAATACCTGGCCATAGCGTTGTCGGGTGACGCGGTTGTCGAGTAGAGCCAGGACGCCGCGGTCCGCCGTGCTCCGAATCAGCCTTCCGAATCCCTGTTTCAACGCCAGCGCCGCCTGAGGGATCTGGTAGTCGTAAAAAGGATTCCCGCCGCTTTCGCGAATGCTTTGAATGCGCGCTTCCACCACGGGGTCGTTCGGAACGGCGAACGGTAACTTATCGATGATAACGCAGCTCAATTGGTCGCCTTGAACATCGACCCCCTGCCAAAAAGATGACGTCGCGAACAGCACGCAATTCGGGGTATTGCGAAACTCATCGAGGAGAGCGCTTCGCGGACCCGAGCCCTGCATCAGCGTCGGGTATTCAATCTGGAACGAGACGCGGTCATAGACCGCTCGCATCTGCTGATAGCTGGTAAAGAGAGCGAAGGCCCTGCCGTGGCTCAGATTCAGAATACGGACGATCTCGTCGGAAGCAGCGACCGTAAAGCCGGGGGTTCGCGGGTCCGGCAGATGCTGGGGTATGTAGAGAATGGCCTGCCGTTCGTAGTCGAAATGGCTGGGGACAATCAGGGTCCGCGGGTGCCGCAAGCCGAGGCGCTGGATCGAAAAATCGAAGTTGCCGCTCACTGCGAGCGTGGCGGAAGTGAGGATCACGGTGTCCAGCCGGTCGAATAGCCTCTCGTGAAGGAGCGAGGAGACGTCGATGGGAGTCGCCTGAAGAAACACGCCTTTCCCCCGGCGTTCGATCCAATAGACCCACGACCGGTTGCCGCCGGAAACCCAGAACGTCAACTTCTCCTTCAGTTCCCGCGTGCGCCGCGCCAGCGGAAGCAATTCGTCAAGCGCCACGCGGATCAACTCCATGTGCGCGGTAAGAATCTCCAGGGAATGCTGGGCGTCCTCATAGGCGCGTCCATGGTGTTCCGCAAACTCGGCATGTCCGCGAAAGCCGGAGCGTCCCTCGGAGCGCGGAAGCGAATCAAAGAAAAAACCGACCCGCTCACGAACCGTATCGAGAATCCGGTCCAGTTCGGCCGAGCCGAAATTCTTCCGGCGCGCCAGGGCTCCCAGATCCCGCGTCAGATCGAGGAATTGATGATTGCTGATGTTGATTCCGAAATATTGGCCCGCCACATCCTCGATTTCATGTGCCTCGTCGAATACCACCGCGGCGTAGTCCGGAATGATTCCGCCGAATTCATCGTCCTTGGCTGCGAGATCGGCGAAGAAAAGGTGATGATTGACGATGATGATGTCGCTCGCGTGAGCTCGCTGGCGCATCTGCGTGAGGAAGCAGCGCTCAAATTGCTGGCAACGCTGGCCGGAGCACAGATCGCGGCGGGCATCGAGCTTGCTCCAGGCGGTGCTGCCTTCCGGAAGCGTGCGGATTTCGGCGCGGTCGCCGGTCTCCGTGGTTTTCTCCCACTCGCGAATCACCTGGTAGTCGGCCACTTCTTCGAGCCCGGCGAGCACGGGCTCGCGCTCGGCATCGTAAATTTTTTGCCGGCAGGCGTAGTTGTTCCGGCCCTTCATGTAGCAGACGCGCAGCGGTTCCGGCGCCATCTTCTGCAACAACGGGATGTCCTTGAAAAATAGCTGTTCTTGAAGATTTTTGGTGCCGGTGGAGACGACGATCCGGCGGCCGGAAAGGATGGCTGGAACCAGGTAAGCGAGGGTTTTGCCGGTCCCCGTGCCCGCTTCTACCAAAAGGTGCTTCCGGTCGTTGAGAGCCGCTTCCACCGCTTCCGCCATCTCCAACTGACCGGGGCGGAACTCGAATTGAGGGTGGAGCCGCGAAAGCGCGCCGCCCTTCGAGAAGAACTTGCGCGCCGTCAGGCTATTGGCAAGAGGAGACATCCGCGAGCCGAACGCCGGTCTTCAGGGCTCGGGCTATTGCGCCGCGGCTGCCGGAGCGGGAACCGCCTTTTTCCGCGTGGCTCGCCGCTTTTCGGCCGGAGGTTGACGATCACTTTTCTTCAAAGCTGGCAATACGATAGAGAGAACGAACTTCTTTTCGCCATGGTCGTCGAACTTAATGACGATATGTTCGTCGGTGCAGGAGAGAACTGAGCCAAGACCGAATTTGGAATGCTCCACCTGCGCACCTTGCGCAAAAGCTGGTTTGGTTGCCATAATTGCGAGGGAAAACTCCTTTCCCTAGTATAACATTTCGGCTAGGAATCACTTGCACGCAATTTGCCAAGCCGAGGGAAGCCCGCCGGAAAGTAATCGTATTGTTTTGTAACACTCAGCCTTGCCCGGGCATCCAACGGTGATGATCCGGCGTCAGTTTTCTACCATTCTCGCTACCGTCCTTTTCGCTGCTACGGCTTTGGGGGTGAATGCAGGGCAGGATGACACGTCCGCCCGTCGTGTGCCCCGTCCAAAGCGGCAGAGTGCGCGTCCGGCCTCGAAGAGTGTCAACACCGAGCGGCGGCAGGCGGCGGAGAGAAAGCCCGCGCCTACGCGCCTGGACCGCTACGCCCTGATCCTCTCCGATCCGCCGCTTGCCCGGCGAGTCACCTCCCGGCGGCAGTTGCTGGCCGTGGCGGCAGGCCCTGCCCGTCAACAGATTGCCGCGCGGCAGGCCACGCTGAAGCTGGCGCTCAACGCCCGGAACATTCACGTGATCAGTTCCTCGCAGATCTTGTTGAATGCTGTCTATGTCACCGCTCCGGGGGTGGATATGAGTACGCTCCGGTCGCTGCCGGGCGTGGCGCGCGTGGTGCGCATGCTGCCCATCCATCGGGCCTTGAACGTAGCGCTCGGTTTGGAGAACGTCCCGGCGGCCTGGAACGCGCTAGGCGGCCAGCAGAACGCCGGTAAAGGGATAAGAATCGGAATTATCGACACGGGCATTGATGTGCTACACCCGGCGTTTCAGGACTCCTCGCTCCAACCGCCGGCAAACTACCCGCCGTCTTCCGGCGTGAACGAAGATAACTGGCCCGGCTACACGAACGGCAAGATCATCGTTGCCAGAAGCTACGTACCCGAACTGGTCGATTTTGGGCATCCCGACACCTCCCGGCCGGACGATCTTTCTCCGGAAGACCATGTCGGGCACGGAACCGCCGCCGCGATGATCGCAGCGGGGGAGACGGTAAACGCGCCGTTGGCCACCATCACGGGTGTGGCGCCCAAGGCCTATCTTGGAAATTACAAGATTTTCGGTTCTCCGGGGGTGAATGACATCACGTTTCCGGATGTGCTCTTTAACGCATTGGAGGACGCCATTACCGATGGCATGGATGTGGTCAGCGTCTCGCTCGCGATGCCGGCGATCTGGTCTCCGGACGATAGCGGAGCCGTTTGCGGCGCGGATAGCGGGATCGCTTGCGATCAGATGGCTGCCGTCGTGGAGAATGCCGCGAATATGGGGTTGACTGTGGTCACCGCGGCCGGAAACCAGGCCGATACGGGCTACCAGTTCCCCAGCTACGGCACCATAGATTCCCCCGGCACCGCCCCCTCGGCGATCACCGTCGGAGCGTCCTATAACGGGCACATCTTCTATGCGAGCGTGAAGGTCCCGGGCTCCGATGCTCCAAGCAACCTCCGGCAGATCAATACCTTCTTCGGAGATGCGCCCAAACCCGGCGGCGCCTATTCCGCTCCGCTGGTGGACGTGTCGGTCGTGGGCGGCGCCAACAATGCCGAGGCCTGTTATTCCCTGGACCCGAATTCCCTTGCCGGTTCCATCGCCCTGGTTCAGCGAAGCGCTTACTGCCACTTTGACTTGCAGGCGATCAACATCGAAAACGCCGGCGCGGCCGGAATTATTTTCTATCAGTTCGATGGAAACGACTCCATTTTTAGCATTGAAGGAGTGACGGAGATTGGGATTCCGGTGACGCTCATCAGCAACACAGACGGGGTGAGCCTTCAGACTTTTCTAACCTCGCATCCCAAGCACCAGGTCACGCTCGACCCCGCGATCGCGGAGTTTAACGCGGGCGCCGATTACGTGGCCTATTTCAGTTCGCGCGGCCCCGCCACGGGTACCGGCGGGATCAAGCCCGAGCTGGTTGCTGTGGGTACGGACATTTATACCGCCACGCAGAGTTACGACCCGAATGGGGCCCTTTTTGATCCGAGCGGATATACGGTGGTCCAGGGCACGAGTTTCGCTGTGCCCATGGTGGCCGGGGCGGCCGCGCTCGTGAAGCAGGCGAACCCCGGGTTCACACCTGGTCAAATTAAATCCGCGGTTGTAAATACGGCCAACGACCAGGTTAACGATATCGATGCCGATGGAAATTCGGTTCTCGCCGGCATCGGCGCGGCCGGAGCCGGAAAACTGGATGCCGGGGCGGCCGTTCAGTCGCAGGTCACCATTGAACCCGCTACGCTTTCGTTTGGACAAATCAGCGGTTCGCTTCCCTCCATGAATCTCACGATTTCCAATTTCTCCAACCGCACGCAGCGCCTCAACCTGAGCCTTGATCCGTTTTTCACGGATCCCAACGCGAGCGTGGTGTTTAGCAGCAACAGCGTGACGCTGAACCCGAACACGGCGGCCACGGTCCAGGTGAGCCTCCAGGGAAACCTCCCGGGCCCGGGTATTTACGAGGGATTTGTATGGGTGACCAGTTCCGACAATTCGGTAAACCTTCACGCGCCCTATCTCTATTTTGTCGGCGACGGTAACCCGGTGGATGCCTATCCGCTGCGCGGGCGGGATTTCGCCGAGGCGGCAGGCAATCCGGTGAACGGCGACCTTTTGCTGAAAGTGGTGGACCAGTACGGCGCTCCGGTGCCCAACTATCCGGTGAAGGTTTCGAACAGCTTCGGAGACGGCACGGTCACCGGCGGCGATGGACAAACCGACTCTCTGGGAATCTCCTTTGCCACGGCCACGGTGGGTGGTCCGGGATACCAGAGCTTTACGGCAGACATCGGCAATCCCGCGATATTCTCGATCTTCTTTGACGGCCGCGCTTTTGAGCCTCCCACCGTCGACCCGAGCGGCGTGGTGAACGGCGCGAGCTTTGTGAAAAACCAACAGGGCTTCGCACCCGGCTCCTACCTCTCGCTCTTCGGTACGGGCTTGAGTGAAGTAACGCGCCTCTTCTACACCCCGTACCTGCCGCTCTCCCTCGCGAACGTCAGCGTGAGCTTTGACGTTCCCTCCGACAATGTCAGCGTCCCGGCGAGCGTCGTCTATGTGAGCCCCGGGCAGCTCAACATTCAGATCCCCTGGGAACTGGCGGGATACACGTCGGCTCAGATGAAGGTGAGCATCGGCCTGACGTCGAGCGCGGTGATGACCGTTCCGATCAATACCTATTCGCCAGGCTTCTTCGAATACCTGACGGGCGGGCAGTCCTATCTTGCGGCGCAGGATGCCAGTTACCGGATGATCGGGCCGAGCAATCCGGCACAGGGGGGAAGCATCATTCTCCTTTATTCCAACGGCTTGGGGCCGGTCACCACGCCAATACCGAGCGGGCAGCCAACCCCCAACCAGCAGATCACGACGACTGTGACGCCGCAAGTCACCATCGGCGGCAAGCCGGCGCAGGTTGTCTTCAGCGGCCTCTCGCCGCAGAGCATCGGCCTCTATCAGGTGAACGTCAAGGTGCCTACGGGACTTTCGCCCGGCAACCAGACGGTGAAGATGAGCATTAACGGCGTCGACGCGAAGGACGCGGTCATTCCCGTGAAATAGGGCCACACAGGCTAGACTGGAAAGTTGGATTTCTTCCGCCACACCTCTGAGGTCCGCCTTCCGTGAAGTGGAAAGGAGAGTACCTCTTTGTCCTGCGGAATCTTGTTCTGAAGGACTTCCGCATCCGCTACCGGAATATGTCCCTGGGCGTGTTCTGGTCGATCCTGAACCCGCTGGTGATGATGGCGGTGCTGACGTTTGTCTTCACCAAAATCTTCAAGAGCTCCATTCGGGATTTTCCGCTCTTTCTGCTCTGCGGGATGGTGCCTTTCAATTTCTTTGCGATGGCCTGGGGCTCCTCGACGACATCCATCGTCGATAACACCGGGCTGATCAAGCGCGTTCCGTTTCCACGCGAGATCGTGCCGATTGCGAGCGTTCTCTCCACAACGGTACATTTGGCGACGCAAATTCTGCTGACGGTGGTTTTTACGCTGGCGTATGGAAAAGGAGTCAACATAAACTGGCTGTGGCTGCCGGTCGTGTGGGGACTCGCGGTTGTTTTCGTGTGCGGGCTGGGGCTGATCTGTTCCGGACTCAACGTCTACTTGCGCGACATGCGCTACATCGTCGAATCTTCGCTCACAGTGCTGTACTGGCTGGTCCCGATCTTTTACGATTTTTCGTTCATTCCAGCGAAATATCGAGATATCTACTCTCTGAACCCCATCGCGGCGCTCGTAATGGCTCAGCGCAACATTTTCCTGCAGGCAAGGCCGCCCGCCGAGTCTCTGTTGCTGAAACTCTCCCTCAGCTCTGTCGGAATGCTGGTTGTGGGCCTGATTGTGTTCCAGAAGCTGAAGAGGCGCTTCTACAATTACCTCTGAGCTCCCGCATGCCAGCCATCGAATTCAAGAACGTAAGCAAGATTTATCGCCGGCACGGCGGACAGCGCCTCCTCCGCGAGCATCTTTCCGACTGGTTCGGGCGCAATCCGGACAAGAATTTCTACGCGTTGAATAACGTGTCCTTCACGATTCAGCCGGGCGAGCGGGTGGCGATCGTCGGGAAGAACGGCGCGGGGAAGAGCACCACTTTGAGCCTGATCGCCCGGCTTTCCTTTCCCGAGGAAGGACGCGTGAAGGTCGAGGGGAAAGTGGCCGCGCTGCTCGAACTCGGTTCCGGCTTCCATCCCGATCTCACCGGGCTTGAAAACATCAAGCTAAATGCTTCGCTGCTCGGATTCAGCCGCAAACGGACCTTTAGCCTGATGGATCAGATTCTCGAGTTCGCCGACATCGGCGATTTTGTCCGGGAGCCCCTGCGAACGTATTCGACTGGCATGGTGATGCGGTTGGCCTTCTCGGTCGCGGTGAATCTTGACCCGGACATTCTGATCACCGACGAGATCCTCGCGGTTGGCGACGCGGCTTTTCAAGCGAAATGCCTGGACCGGATCAGCCAGCTCTGGAAGTCCGGCAAAACGCTGGTCAGTGTGTCGCACGGTACGGTGATCCGCCAACTCTGCGATCGCGCCATTTGGCTCGACCACGGCAAGTTGATCATGGACGGCGACGCCTCCGATGTGTTCGAAGCCTACGGCGGACAGCCGTCCGGGCCGGCATAGATTCCTGAAACATCCCGACAGCACTTGGCGCCCGGGCCGTGTCATGCTATTGTCTATAAATATAGTATGCAGATAGACAAACATGAGTTTTGGCTCGCCATGCTTCTCGCCGGAGTTTTGAGCTTGGGCGCCTGCTCGGCGCCCGGTGAGAAAGCCGATCCGCCCGTTACGCTCAGGAACGTATCCTACGATCCCACCCGCGAGTTCTATCAACAATACGATGCGTTATTCGTAAAACATTGGAAAGAAACGAGTGGATCTATCGTTTCCGTCGAGCAATCCCACGGGGGATCTGGTAAACAGGCGCGGGCGGTCATGGATGGCCTGGAGGCCGATGTGGTGACGCTGGGGCTCGCGTACGACATCGATGCCATTGCCGAGAAAGCCAAGCTTCTGCCGGCTGACTGGCAGCGCCGATTACCGGATAATAGTTCCCCATATACCTCGACAATTGTTTTTCTGGTCCGGAAGGGGAATCCCAAGCAGATTCATGACTGGGTTGACCTGGTGAAACCCGGCATCAGCGTGATCACGCCGAATCCAAAGACGTCCGGAGGGGCTCGCTGGGCATACCTCGCCGCCTACGGGGTCGCGCTGCGCGCGCCGGGCGGCAACCCCGGGAAGGCCAGGGACTTCGTGACAGCACTCTATGGCAATGTCCCCGTCCTCGATTCCGGAGCGCGCGGTTCCACCACGACGTTTGTAGAACACGGACTCGGCGATGTTCTGCTCACCTGGGAAAATGAAGCGCACCTCGCGTTGAAAGAGTTTGGCGCTGGGCGCTTCGAGATTGTTACTCCATCGGAGAGCGTGCTGGCCGAACCGCCTGTCTCGGTGGTCGATGCGGTGGTGGACCGGCGCGGTACACGCGCCGCCGCGGAAGAATACGTGAAATACCTGTATTCACCGGAGGCGCAAGACCTGGCGGCGCGGAATTTCTACCGTCCAAGGCTCGCGGATGTGGCGCAGCGGTATGCGGCGCAATTCCCCCAGATCCGGCTTTTCACGGTCGATGAAGTGTTCGGCGGCTGGAAGAAAGCCCAGAGCACCCATTTCGCTGATGGCGGCGCCTTCGACCAGATCTACAAGCCGGGCCGAAAGTAAATGTCTCTGCGAAAACGAAGCGTGCTGCCGGGATTCGGCCTTTCCCTGGGATACACCGTCCTCTATCTGAGCCTGGTGGTGCTGATTCCGCTCGCCGCTCTTTTCGCCAAGGCCGCCACTCTCACCGCTTCGCAATTCTGGCATGTGGCCACGGATGAGCGTGCCATGGCCTCTTACAAGCTGACGTTCGGCGCGGCGCTCACCGGCGCGTCCATCAACGCGGTCTTCGGTTTTATCGT
The DNA here is from genome assembly GCA_035545735.1 of Bryobacteraceae bacterium. Taxonomy (GTDB): domain Bacteria; phylum Acidobacteriota; class Terriglobia; order Bryobacterales; family Bryobacteraceae; genus JAJYKC01. The sequence continues at coordinate 327,944 of DASZXS010000027.1, forward strand.
GGCGTGGGTTCTGGCGCGGTATGAATTCGTGGGCAAGCGTGTGCTCGACGCCATGGTCGATCTTCCCTTCGCGCTGCCCACCGCGGTGTCGGGCATTGCGCTCACGACGCTCTATACGCAAAACGGGTGGCTCGGAAGCATCCTTGCGAAGGCGGGGATCAAGGCCGCCTTCACTCCGTTCGGAGTCGCGATCGCTCTCACGTTTATCGGTTTGCCGTTTGTCGTGAGGACTCTGCAACCGGCGATCGCCGATCTTGACGCGGGGATGGAAGAAGCTGCCGCCACGCTGGGCGCAAGCCGCCGCCAAACCTTTCTCCGCGTAATCTTCCCGCTGATCTTTCCGCCGCTGCTGACCGGCTTCGCGCTCGCCTTTGCCCGCGCCCTGGGCGAATACGGCTCAGTGGTTTTCATCTCGGGAAATATGCCGTTCCGTACCGAGATCACCTCGCTGCTGATCATTTCGAAACTCGAGCAATTCGACTATGCCGGCGCCACCTCGCTGGCGATTGTCATGCTGGCGGCTTCGTTTTTCATGCTGCTTTCGATTAACGCGCTGCAGGGCCGCTACGGCCGGCGGCGGGCGGGAAACACTTGATGCCCGCGGGAGAACCTTCGATGTCCGCTAAGCCGGCGCCTTCCACTTTCGCGTGCCGCGAACCGGCCTGGGTCAAGACCCTGCTGATTGGAGCGGCGATCGCCTTCCTGTCTTTGTTTCTGCTGCTGCCCCTCGCGACGGTGTTCACCGAAGCGCTGCGCAAGGGCTTGGGAGCTTATTTCGCGAGCTTTCGCGATCCGGATGCGCGCTCCGCAATCACCCTGACGCTGCTGGCGGCGGGAATCGCAGTCCCGGCCAATGTCGTGTTCGGGCTGGCGGCCTCGTGGGCGATCGGGAAGTTTGATTTCAAAGGGAAAAGTCTGCTTATCAGCCTAATCGACATCCCCTTCGCCGTCTCGCCGGTCATTTCCGGCCTCATCTACGTTCTGCTTTTCGGACTTCAGGGCTGGTTCGGCGCGTGGCTGATCCGCCACAATCTGCAGGTAATCTTTGCTGTTCCGGGAATCGTGCTGGCTACCATCTTTGTCACGTTCCCGTTCGTTGCGCGGGAAATCATTCCGCTTATGCAGGAGCAGGAGTCGAGCGAGGAACAGGCGGCCATTTCCCTGGGAGCATCCGGCTGGCAGACCTTTCGGCGGGTCACTTTGCCGAACGTACAGTGGGCCCTGTTGTATGGAGTCATCCTCTGCAACGCACGGGCGATGGGGGAATTCGGGGCAGTCTCGGTGGTCTCCGGCCACATTCGGGGGAAAACGAACACGATGCCGCTCCATGTGGAGATTCTCTACAACGAATACAACTTTGTGGCCGCGTTCGCGGTCGCGAGCCTGCTGGCTCTTCTGGCCCTGGGTACGTTGGGCATTCAAACGATTCTGGCGTGGAAAATTCGTCAGACCGAAAGCTCCGAGGGGATCGTGTGAGCATCGAAGTACGCAATATCTATAAGACGTTTGGAAATTTTCACGCGCTCCGCGGCGTAAGCCTGAAGGTGAACGACGGAGAGTTGCTTGCCTTGTTGGGGCCGTCCGGATCCGGCAAAACCACGCTGCTGCGTATCATCGCGGGGCTGGACGAGCCCGATCCCGGCTCTGGCGGCGAAGTTCTGTTCCATGGGGAAAGCGTCGGCGGCTCCCGGGTAGGCCAGCGGCGTGTCGGCTTTGTTTTTCAGCATTACGCCCTGTTCCGCAACATGAGTGTGGCCGAAAATATCGCGTTTGGCTTAAAGGTCCGTCCGCGAAAGGTACGGCCGTCGAAGGAACAGATCCGCCAGAAGGTTCAAGAGCTGCTGCGCCTGATTCAACTGGAGACTCTGGAACACCGCTATCCGTCGCAACTCTCGGGCGGCCAGCGTCAAAGAGTCGCCCTGGCGCGGGCGCTCGCCATCGAGCCACGGGTGCTGCTTTTGGACGAGCCTTTCGGCGCGCTGGACGCCAAAGTACGGCAGGGGCTCCGCCGCTGGCTTCGCCGTCTGCATGATGAAATTCACGTCACCAGTGTTCTGGTAACGCACGACCAGGAGGAGGCGCTCGAAGTCGCCGACCGGGTGGTTGTGATGAACGACGGGCGTATCGAGCAGATTGGAACGCCGGATGAAGTGTTCCATCAGCCGGCCTCGGAGTTCGTAATGGAGTTCCTGGGCAACGTCAACCTGTTCCATGGGCGGGTGGAGGCGGGCCAGCCGGTTTTCGAAGCGGTGAACGGGAAAGGAGTCCCCGGAAAGCCGGCCCGGCTGCTGGTGCGGCCTTTCGACCTCGAGATTCATGCCGGCGGTGAAGCGCCCGGCGCCGTTCGAGCGCGCGTCAAGAGAATTCAATCGGCCGGTGCGCAGGTGAAGGTGGAGTTGGAGAACGGCCTTCGGGAAACGTTACAGGTCGAAATGCCTCACGCCCGGTATCGCGAACTCGGATTGCAGGTCGAGCAGGAGGTTTTCTGCAGTCCGCGCGAAGCGCGCGTGTTTACCGAACCGGGCGATTCCTGATGGCGTGTTCAACGCGTGGGAGCGTGGCGTTCGTGGACGGGTTTGAAGGCAGCCGATTCGGTCGCGGTCTTGATGGTGTCAATCCGCTTCACCACGTCGGACAGAGTGGTCTTGTCCAGTATCGCCGCCGTAGCGTCGCGCACCTGCCGCATCACCAGGCGTGTGCCGCAAAGGTGAACATCGACACATTCGGCGCACGGCCGGTATGCCGTCTCGCTGGCGCAGGGCAGGGGAGCGAGCGGACCCTCCATCATGCGAACCACCGCGCCGAGTGTGACCTGATCGGGATCGCGAGTTAATTGATAACCCCCGCCGCGGCCCGGTTTGCTATCTACAATTCCATTGGCCTTCAGCGACAGCAGGATCAGCTCCAGAAATTTTTTGGGGATCGCCTCTCCCTCGGCGATGGCCGAAACCAGCGTCGGGCCTTTGCCGTAGCTTCGTGCCAGCGCGTAGAGCGCTCGCAAGCCATACTTTGTCTTCTTCGAAATGACGCGCATAGTGCGGCCGGTTATTCCTTATTTCTGCTGAATTGCTACTTGAGCTCCCGGCCCTGATAGTTTTTTGCGTAATAGGTCACATACGCCTCCGAGCGCACGCGTTCTACCCAGTCCGAATTGCTCTGATACCACTCTACGGTCTTTTGCAGTCCATTCTCAAAGGTGACCTCGGGCGACCAGCCAGTCTCGCGCGTCAATTTCGCGCTGCTCAGGGCGTAGCGCCGGTCATGGCCGGGCCGGTCCTTCACATATTGGATCAGCGATTCCGTGCGTCCGGTGGCTTTTAGAACCATCCGCACCACTTCGAGATTCGGGAGTGAGCGCGTACCGCCCACGTTGTAGATTTCTCCGGCGCGGCCCTGTTTGAGGACCGCCAGGATCGCCCGGCAATGGTCGTCCACGAAGAGCCAATCGCGAATCTGCATGCCGTCGCCATAGACCGGCAGCGGCCGATTCTCCATTGCATTCAGGATCATGAGCGGGATCAGTTTTTCCGGGAATTGGTACGGTCCATAGTTATTGGACGCGCGCGTGATCACGGCCGGCAGTTGGTAAGTTCGCGAATAGGAGCGCACCAAAAGATCCGACCCTGCCTTGGATGCTGAATAAGGGCTGTTGGGTGTCAGAGGAAAATTTTCGTCCGCTTCCGCCGGAGGCTGGATGCTCCCGTAGACTTCATCGGTGGAAACATGGCAGAAACGTCCGGTGCCGTGTTTGCGGGCCGCTTCCAGCAAAGTGAAAGTGCCGCGCAGATTGGTTTCAAAAAAGGCGCCAGGTGAAAGAATGCTGCGGTCCACATGCGATTCGGCGGCGAAATGGACGATGGCGGCGGGTTTTTCGGTTTCGAGAATGGAATCGACCAGCGCGGCGTCGCAGATATCCCCGTGCACGAACTTGTAGCCAGGATGGCCGGCGACCGGCTCAAGATTTTCGAGATTGCCGGCGTATGTCAGCTTGTCGAGGTTCACCACTTCGAAGCCGTCGCGGCACACCATGCGCACGAAGGCCGATCCGATAAATCCGGCACCGCCCGTCACGAGGAGCTTCACTTGTGCTGCGTCTCCCAATCGTAGTGAATGCCTTCGTCGTTGTAGGCGATCCGGCCTTCGTCGGCGGGATCGTAGTAGCGGTCGGTCATATAGACGAGGATGCCCGGTTCTTTGCCGATTACCTTGTAGCCGTGCGCCACACCGGGCGGAATCAGGATTTGCCAGGGGCGCAGAGCGCCGGCGTAAATCGTGTTCCTTGCGCCGAAGGTCGGGGAGTCTTCCCGCAAGTCCGCAAGGGCCACCTGAAACATCCCGGCGACGGGCGTCCAACAATCGGTTTGAAATCGATGGAAGTGGAACGCCTTGACCGTGCCCGAATAGCTGAGCGCGGTGGAAATCTGCGATTGCTTCGGGAAATCGGCGGCGAGGCCCTGTGTAAGACGGTGGATTTCGAGAAAATATCCACGGTCGTCGGGCCACAAGGCGAGCGGCTGAATGCGCACGCCGCTAATCAGCTTGGGTGAGTCTTTCGCGGTGATGAGATCGCCGATGCCCTTCTCACAGCGGGGCGTACCGAGGCGGACAGCGGCTGCCTCCGCCATTTAGCGCCGCTCCCGCGCCTGCCGCTCCGCCGCGGCAGCCGGAGAAAAATGCAGAGATGTTCGCGGGGAATGCGCGAAAAGGATATACACGAAAAGAGTATATCCCGATCCTTCGCAAACAAGGCGCATACGGCTACCATGAGAGTTGGCAATGGCTGAAACAGACTGCCCACTCTGTCACGGTGTCGGCTGGACCATCCAGCAGCGCGGCGGCATTTCGGCCGCCGCGCCATGCCAGTGCCGCGGGGCGGCGCGGCAGCTTTCACTCGTCGAGAACGCGAACATTCCCTCCAACTATGCCGCGGCTTCCGTCGATAACTTCATCCTCCCCCGAGACAACCCCGCTGGCCGGAGCGCCATGGCGGAGGTATTGATCACCGTCCGGAACTACGTGAAGGAGTACCCGATTCTGGACCGGCCCGGGCTTCTGTTTACCGGCAATCCGGGAACGGGAAAGACCCATCTCGCGGTAGCGGCGCTCAGGCAACTGATCGGACGCGGGTTCGAAGGGGTTTTCTTCGATTACCAAAACCTGCTGGAGCGCATTCGGGCAGGCTACGACCCCGCCTCCGGCGTTTCAAGCCGCGAGGCTTACCAGGTGGCGCTGGACGCGGAAATTCTGCTGCTGGACGATTTGGGCGCGCATCGCGTCACGGACTGGGTGGAAGATACGATCACCGCCATCATTACCTATCGCTGCAACAACCGCAAAGCGCTGATCGCGACAACGAACCTGCGCGATCCGGAAACGGGCGACCGGCGCGCCACAGGGCTGGAATCCGACATACAGAGCAAATATTTTCTCGAGGAGCGGATCGGCATGAGAGCGCGCTCTCGCCTGTTCGAAATGTGCCGCGTGATCCGCATGCCGGCGGTGGAAGATTACCGCCTGCGCCGGCGCTAATTGCCCCATGGCGCGCATAGATGATAAAAATGAGCTCTGAAAAGAAAAAGGAGATGGTATGAATCGCCGGTATTTTCTCATGGGCGCGGCCGCGGCCGCCGGTCAGTTTGCGGTGAAGGGTCTCGCCAGCCCGAACGACACCGTCCGCATCGCTTGCGTCGGAGTTCGCGGGCAGGGACATGCGCACATTCGCGAGTATTTGAAAATGCCGAATGTCGAAATTGCCGCGGTTTGCGATATCGACGAATCCATCCTGAATCAGAGGCTGGGTGAGATCAAGGAAAAAACGGGGAAGCGTCCGGCGGCCTACGCGGACATCCGCAAGCTGCTCGAAGACAAATCGATCGACGCCGTTTCGATCGCGACCCCCAACCACAGCCACACGCTGCAGACGGTGTGGGCCTGCCAGGCAGGGAAGGACGTCTATGTGGAGAAGCCCTGCTCGCACGATCTTTTCGAATCGCGGCAGATTGTGGCCGCGGCGCGGAAATACAACCGGCTGGTGCAGCATGGCACCAACAGCCGCTCCGGCCCGGCGGTGCGCGAAGCCGTGCAGAAGATGCGGGACGGACTGATCGGCGATGTGTACATGTGCCGCGGGCTATGTTTCAAGTGGCGCGATACGATCGGACACAAGGCCGAGGAGGCGGTTCCGGCCGGCGTCAACTACGACCTTTGGCTCGGCCCCGCGCCCGAGCGCGCCTTCACCCGGAACCGGTTCCACTACAACTGGCACTGGTTCTGGGACTACGGTAACGGCGATATGGGCAATCAGGGAATTCACGAGATGGATATCTGCCGCTGGGGCCTGGGCGTGAAATACCCGACGAAGATTAGCACCATCGGCGGGCACTTCATGTTTGAAGACGACCAGGAGACGCCCAACACCCTGACCGCCCTTTTCGAATTTGACGAAGACGGCAAGAAGAAGATGCTGGTGTTCGACGTCCGCCACTGGATGACAAATCATGAAGCCGGGATCGGCGAGGGCGGTGGATCGAACACCATCGGAAACGTGTTCTATGGTTCGAAGGGATATCTCGCCATCGGCGGATATGAGGCCTACAAGACCTACCTGGGCCGGAAGGCGGAGCCGGGCCCCGCTCGCGAGGAAGGTGGAAATAATTGGGAAAACTTCATCGCCGCGCTGCGTTCGCGCAACCCATCCGATTTGAATGCGCCCATTGAGGAAGGCGCGCTTTCCTCGAACCTGGTGCATATGGCGAATATCTCCTACCGTCTGGGCCGCAGCCTCGAATGGGACGCGCAGACGCTCACGTTCAAGAACGATCCGGAGGCCAACGCCATGATGAAGCGTAACTACCGCGCGCCTTTTGTAGTTCCGGACGCGGTCTGACCTCCCGCGCGTGTTTTTCGCTACGGAAGATTCCTGCTGGTAGCATGGAGAAAGGGATCTTCCGCGGCGATGTCTGCAGATCGAAACAATCCTTTGCAATTCCTGACAAGCCAGTTGAGTTCCTGGCGCGAAGCAGGCACTCTCCAAAGGCTGCGGGTGCTCGATTCTCCCTGCGAGCCGGTTTCCCGGGTGGATGGCAGAGAGGTTATCAATCTTGCCAGCAATAACTATCTCGGATTAGCGAGTCACCCAAAGCTTGTCGAAGCGTCCGTGAAAGCGGCCAAGGAATACGGCGCCGGTTCGGGCGCAGTGCGGACGATTTCCGGCACGATGAGCCTGCATATGCGCCTGGAAGAACGGATTGCGGCGTTCAAACAGGTGGAGGCCTGCGTCGTTTTCCAGTCGGGATTTGCGGCGAATGCGGGAACGGTTTCCGCGCTGCTTGGCCCGGAAGATCACATTATTTCCGACTCGCTCAACCACGCCAGCATCATTGACGGATGCCGCCTCTCTCGCGCCAAGATTCACGTATTTCGCCATGGCGAACCCGCCGCGGCGGAAGAGAAGCTGAAGGCTCTGGAGGGCGCGCCGGGTCAGAAGTTGCTCATTACCGACGGCGTATTTTCCATGGACGGAGATATCGGCGACCTTCCCTCTCTGGTGGACATCGCCGGGCGTCATGGCGCCATCATGATGATCGACGATGCCCATTCGTCCGGGGTGCTCGGGCGCAACGGCAGAGGCACGGTAGACCATTTCCACCTTCACGGGCGCGTCGATGTGCAAGTGGGCACTCTCTCGAAAGCCATTGGCGTTCTGGGCGGGTACGTTTGCGGTACGCGCGACCTGATCAATTTTCTCTATCACCGCGCCCGCCCCTTTCTCTTCTCGACTTCCCATCCGCCGGCGGTGGCGGCCGCGTGCCTGGCGGCGTTCGACATACTGGAGCAGGAGCCGGAGCGAATCGAGAGGCTATGGAGTAATACGCGCAGATTCCAGGACGCGCTGCGCGCTGCCGGTTTCGACACCGGCCGGACCCAGACTCCGATTACTCCGGTGATCGTGGGTGAAGCAAAAGCCGCCCATGAGTTCTCGCGGCGGTTGTTTGAAAACGGACTCTTTGCCACCGGTATCGGTTTTCCGACCGTACCGGAGGGCAAGGCGAGAATCCGCGCTATTGTTACCGCCACCCATACCGTGGAAACGTTAGACCGCGCGGTGGAAATCCTGGTGAAGGTGGCCAAACCGATGGGGATTTTGGGGTAGGGACCGTGAAACCGTAATCCAGTCAATGACATCCAAATAGGGTCCCGCCGATTTTTTTTGAGGAGATTCAATGAAGCCAGCAGCAGTCAGTGTTATAGAGGAGATTTCAGCCCCAGCCGAACCGGCTGAAGGCGCGTCGTCCGGTTTTCGTGTGTTCAATCGCATTGTCGACTGGATCACCAGCGACCGGATGCAGTTTTTGAATATCACCGAGAGAGTGAACGAAATCGTCCGCAAGAGTGGTATTCGTGAGGGACTCGTTCATTTGCAGTCCTTGCATACCACTTCCGCGGTTTTCCTGTGCGAGTGGCAGGATGCGCTGCTGCATGACGCCAAGCAGTTCTTTGACGGTGTCGTGGAGCGCGAAAAGTACTATCGCCACAACGACCCGGAATTCTCCGATTGTGAGCGGCGAAACGCGGATTCTCACATGCGCGGAATGTTAATGGGGCAAACGCTGAGCCTTCAGGTGCGGAACTCGAACGTCCTACTGGGGACCTGGCAAAGCATCTTGTTTGCCGAGTTCGACGGCCCGAGAAGCCGCTCTCTGGCGATCCAGGTTTCCGGGGTCTAGCCACTCCGCCGATGCCGGACAATCCCCGAGCGCCCAGGTTTTTTACCCTGGGGGAAGCCGAGCGCATTCTCCCGCAGGTGGAGGAAACACTGCGCGAGTTGATGCGGCTCAGCGCCGAGGGCGAGCGCGAACAAGCCGAATTAAGGCACTGGCTTCAGCGGATCGCAATGTCGGGCGGCGCGGTGGTGGACCATTCGGGGATTTTGAGCCGGAAAGAGCGCCTGCGGGCGATCGCGGAAGGACTTCAGGAAGGCACGTCGGCGCTTGAATCCTACGGATGCCTGTTGAAAGACGTTCGTACCGGCTTGATCGATTTCCCCACCTTGCTGCGGGGCAAGGAAGTCTATTTGTGCTGGAAACTGGGAGAAGAGTCGATCCGCTTCTGGCATGGCGTGAGCGAGGGATTCGCGGGAAGGAAGAAAATCGATTCCGATTTCATCCGGCACCATGCGGGGGCGCCGTCCGGACCTCCCGAGGGGCAGGTGCAATAAGTCTCTACATTGACACCCGCGTCCACCGCTCATTACACTGAAAAACAAGACGGCTGTCCGAAATCAGCCTTTTGTCATGCGCGTAATTGCGCTCAGGAGCTTTTCGCTCACGGATGCTTCTTCCCAGAGAATTAATCGGCTACCTCTCGCGGCAGCTGGCCAAAGGGCTGACGCCTAAGTTCATCGAAACGCAGAATCCACAGGGCGCCGCGGACTTGATCGCGACGGTGGTCGAGGAGGAGTTGCAAATTGAAGACCGTCTCAATGATGAAGTTCGTGATCTTCTGAGCCAGTACAGCGATTACATGCGGCGCGAAGGCGTCAGCTACCAGGAAATGTTCCGCCGCATCAAGAACACCCTGATTTCGCAGCGGAAAGTGATTCGGGCGGCGGGCCGCGATACCGGCGACCACATGAAGCTTTCGCGGGATAAGATCAACGACGTTTCCCACAAGCTTGTCCTGGCGCTGCGGAAAGCCCGCGAAGTCCGCCTCAAAAAAGACAACAACGAAATCCGCCTGGAAATCGTCCGTATCCTGACCGAACTGCTGACAACGGAAGAGAAAGTGGATCGTGCGGCGCGAACCAAGATTCGCACGCAGAAGCGGGATATTCCGGAGGGTTCCGAAGAGTGGGACCTTCTCCACCGGCGTTATTACGCGGAAGAACTGAAGAAGCTCGGCATCGACCTGGCGCGATGACTCCCCGGCTGGTCGTAGTCGGCAGCCTCAACATGGATTTTGTAGTTTCCGTGGAGCGCCTGCCTTCGCCGGGCGAAACCGTCTTGGGCACTCAATTCCGCATGATTCCCGGCGGGAAAGGCGCAAATCAGGCCTGCGCGGCGGGGAAACTCGGTGCTCCGCGCGTGACCACCGCGATGGCAGGGCGCGTCGGATATGACGTTTTCGCGGATCACCTGAAAGCCAGCCTGTCCGCGGCGGGTGTGGATGTTTCTTCCGTTCACGCGACGCGGTCGGAGCCGACCGGCGTGGCGCTCATCTCGGTGGATCGCGGCGCCCAGAACACCATCGTCGTCGCGCCGGGCGCAAATCACGCGCTCAGCACCGCGGATGTCCAGGGTCTGCGTGCCGTGTTTCATGGCGCTTCCTACGCACTCTTTCAATTGGAGAGCCCGCTTCCGTCAGTGGAAGCCGCTATGCGTCTGGCGCGCGAGGAGGGGGCGAAAACCATTCTCGATCCCGCTCCGGCGCAGATTGACGCGGCGAGCCTGTTGGGCCTGGTGGATATCCTGACGCCCAACGAGAGCGAAGCGTGCCTCCTGTTGGGCCGGGCGCCCGCCCGGATCACCGCCGCCGAGGCCCCGGAATTGGGGCGCGCGCTGCTCGCTCGAGGCGCCCGCGCCGTGATTTTGAAGCTGGGCGAACAAGGGGCTTTTTATTGCGACGCTACCGGCGGGCTTTTCGGCCCCGGGTTTGCCGTCACGGCCGTCGATACCACCGCTGCTGGAGACACTTTCAACGCCGCGCTGGCGGTGGCGCTGGCGGAAGGAAAAGAAATGCCCGATGCGCTGCGCTTCGCGAATGCGGCGGCGGCGATCTCGGTCACCCGCGCGGGCGCTCAGTCGTCGGTTCCTTCGCGCGCCGAGGTGGACGCCTTCCTGGTCGCGTAGACCACGTATTGCGCGTTCCGGTAAACCTCGGTTCCACCTGGCAGCTCCGAGCCGGTTTTTAGCACGATGAAGTCGATGCCGAGCGAACGGTAGCGGTCCGGATTTGGATCGGCAACCCCGGATTGCATGGTTTCCCGCCACCGCTTCCACCATTCGATACCCAGATCGCGGAAGTAGTTCACCTGTCCCCCGGTTTTCCAATCCACGTAGACGCAGCGGTAGGAGTCGGCGCGGAACATACCGGGAGCGAGTCCCTTGAGCGCCTGGGGAAAAAGAAACACGGCATCCTTAGGCGTGTGAAGCCGGGCAAAGGTGGACAGGTCATCGAGGCTTGGGGTGCGCACGACAGGGTAGTTCTTCACGCCGCCGAGAGCGGGAAGCAGGAAGAACGACAGCGTGGCGAACAACGGCAGCAGCGGCTGCCGGCGGATGCGCAGGAGGGCGGCCGCCGCCGCGGCAAGGCCCGCCGCCACCAGGACTTCCCGGAGCATTTGAGGATCGCCCCACAGGCGGTTTTGCTGGGGGAGAAGGAAAACGAAGAATAGCCATGCGCCGCTCTCGAAAACGCCGCCGGCAAGTCCCGCGCGGACGCCGCACACCGCCGCGAGAATCAACGCGGTTTCGGTGATAAACAGCGTCGCCCGGCCGGGTTGCACCTGAGCCATCAGGCTCCATTTCAATCCTTCCATGAGGACGTAGGAAAGAGGGATGCTCAACAGGCCAAGAACCGCCAGTCCGCCAAGAAACCAGACTCCGCGCGCGGGTTTTAGCCGCCATAGGGCAAGCATCACCAGCGCGAAGAAGATGACATACTGCCCAATGAGCCCGGCGCCCCACAGGGAAACCCAGTTGTAGGAAGCGCGCATCCGCTGCAATTGCTCCAGCACCGGGTCGAGCGTTGTGAAGAAAGGGTGAGGTTCGGTCTCGCCCGCCTGAAAAACCACGGCGAGAATCAAAATGCCAAGCATGGCCGCCAGCGGAATCAACGCACGAAAATTGCGCTTCCAGATCAACCACGCCAGGAGCAGGAGGAGAAACACCAGGGAAGTGGGGGCGTGATAAAGAAAGCCCAGACCCGCCGCCATGCTGGACTGGACCCACGACTCACGGAAAGCAAGTCCGAGCGCTAGAAGGATCAATCCCATGGCGAACGCTCGCGGCGTAGGCTCGTATTCCATAGCCAGTACAGCCGGACCGGTGATCACGGCTCCGAGCGAACACACGGCGGCGACCGAGAGGGCCGGCAGGAATTCGAGGCCCAGCGCCACCGCGATGAAATAGATCCCGAGAATGCCGGCGGCGCGAAACACGAATTGCTCCCCGATCAGAACGGTTCGAAAAGACTGGCCGGTGAGATACCGGAGGGCTAGAGCGGTTTCGTCATAGATGGTGAAGGTGGTGTGAGGGCGGGTAGCGCTCAAATCCTTTGCCAGGACCGAAGGGTCCCAGATCCTTTCGAACATCGGGACGTAAATCTGAGTGTCCTGGTGCAGGTAGGTATGCCCGGGAAAATAGTAAGTGAGAAGGGCGATGAGCAGGACCCCCGCGAACAGCGCGGCGCGCTCGAGGCGCGATCCGCCGCGGAGGGTCACTTGGGAGGAATCTTGTCGAGTTGCTGCTTCGCCCAAAGGCGATTGGGATTCAATTCGAGCGCGCTCTCCAAAGCCTTGCGTGCTTCGGGATTGCGGTTTGTCCTGCGCATTGCGATTCCTAGCCAAAGATAAGCCTCAGCGGATTTCGGATTGAGCTCAAGTGCTTTCTGGAAGTCTTTGACCGCCATATCCACTCCGCCGCCCAAAGCGGACGGCAAATAAAAATATCCCACGCCTTGGCTTAGGAATGCATCTGAGGACTTCGGGTCCAGCTCGATCGCGCGGTTCACGGAATTCAGCGCACACTTCCCGTACTTGAGGGCCGCTAGTCCGTTTCCGGATATGGCCTGACCGCAGAGAGTGCCCAGAATACGGTTGTATTCGGCCGAATTGGCGTTCAGCGCGACCGCCCGCTCCGCCGCGGGGATGCCGCTCTCCGCCGCCGAAAAGGCCAGTGTTTTGTCGTGCAGTTCTTGTCCGACCTCCGCGAGGTAGGAAGCGGCAATGGCGAAGCGATATTGCGCGTCGGCGCTATTGGGCTTCTTTTTGGCGTCGGCCGCCCGGCTGCTCACGATTTTTTCGAGGGCAGCCCGGTCCTGGCGGTCGCGGGCTCCGTCCAAATCCGGTCCCGCGTTGGAAGCGAAAGAGGCCGGACTCATTGCCAGTAGCAGGAAAAACACCATAACCATTGGAGTTTGGCGCCCGCGAAAAAGTTTCCTGGCGATTGAGCCGGATTACTCTTACTTACAAAAACGCGTTGAGCGGATTTCTATGGCCAAACGGCAACCAGGTTTGCCACATTTACGGTCCCGAGCCCGGTGGCAAAATCCCATCCGGCGCCTGCGCGATACGCCTGCGCGGTCGCAGTAACCAGCGCGCCGTTCACTCCGGAAGGAATAAAGCAGTTGTGGGTTCCCGTACAGTTCACGTCCATGTCGCCGGCGGTAACATCGTAGAACACGCAACTCGCAGCGGCCCCAGGCCCCAGGTTCGATTTGCAGGCAGTCAGACCGCCTGCCCCGTATTGGGCGGCGGCGACGCCGTAATAGACGTAGTTCGGATTGCCTTGCGGACCGCCCTTTTTGTTGTTCACGAGCGCTTGTATTCCCGCCATGATGGGAGCGCCGAACGAAGTCCCTCCCGCGCCCGACCATCCACTCGGATCGCCGGTGCAGGCGGCGCCGCCCCGTGCCGTGTCGGACCAGCAGAAGGGATAATAGTGTCCCCAGACACCATTGGCGGCAAACAGTGAGACATCGGGAATATCGCGGACCCCGTCGGGCGGAATGCCGGGAACTCCGGCCTGCCAGACCGGCTTGACCTGGCCGGCGCAACTCCCGCTCACCACACCCGAGATGGATGCGGTTCCCGTGGCGCAGCCGGACGGCCCGCCGCTCCCGGCCGCTGTCGTCAGAAAATTGGCCTTTCCCGCGGCGCTGTTGCAGAAGCCCCCGGTTCCGACGGTGGAAGCGAATCCCTCAAAGATGGCAATCAGGGAGCTTGCGCAAGAATCGTTCCACGGAATTTCAGGAATGTAGAATTTTGCCGACCCGAATGTGGGCGTATTGGTGGTGTTCCAGAAGACACTTGTTGTGTTGCTAAAGGTATCGCCAAAGTCCGTGCCGCCCACGGCGACGTTATAAGGCGTGGAGGCAAATCCGCTGATCCCAATCCCGTGCGTCGCCTTCCTTACGTTCGCATCGCAGCTTGCCGCGCCCTCGTCGCCCGAAGCGACAAAAACAGAAACGCCCTCCGCCACAGCCTGTTGATAGACGGCACTATAGGCGGCGTTGGAAGCAGCTCCGTTGAAGGCCTCGCATTCCCCATAGCTCACGCTCACGATGGGGGGCGGACTCGCGGAGTTCAAGAGGTTCACCATTGCAATCAGGCCGCCAAACGTGGTGAGCGTATTAGCGCAGGAGGCAAGAGTAATGGTGGCGCTCGGCGCGGCGGCGGACGCCCATTCAGCGTCCAGAATCGCTTCCACGTCATCACCGTTTACGCCGGGGTTGGTGCAGCCGCCTGGATGCGCCTGGACAAACGTGCCGCCGGCGAAACCGGAAAGTCCGAACTTCGAGCGGAAGGTAGCCCAGTCGGCCGTGCTGAAGACGTTCGTGTCTTCAATGACAACGACGTTCTGTCCCTGGCCGGTATTGCCGCCGCTGAAGACCGGATTGAAATTGTAGATTGTGGCCAGATCCGCTGGGCTTACCGCGAAAACTCCCGCGCCGATCGTATATTTCGTTTTGGGCGTCAGGAGAGGGTGGGGCTTGAAGTCGTGCAGGGAAACCACGCCCGCGATGGCCGGCGCCAGAGCCTCGGGAATTCTGGGATCGCTCATGTTAGCGATGTGCGTTTCATCGCCGGTGCGGATACGGTGAATTTCGGTGTGAAAAGCCGATGCCACCTGAGCCGCGTTGCCGGAAAAATCAATCAAAGTGCCGCCTTCGTAAACCCGGTTCACCCGGAAGCCGCGCTGCTCGAGCCAGCTTGTGATCTTGGCGATATCGTCGGGCGAAGCGCCAAAACGGTCGCCGAATTGCGCGGCGGTCAGCCAATGATGATAGTTGGGTGACGACGGGTTGTGCAGGTCGTCAATAAACTTCCCGGCGGCGGCCTCCTGCGCAGCAGACCTGCGCAATTGCAGCATCATATGCTCCAGCTCCGTGCTGTCCGGAATCCGGCCCGCGTCATTTGCGGCCACCGCTTCCGGGCGTGTGTTGCCGGAGAGTGTAATCAGTCTGCTGTCGTTAATCGCCTCGTGAATCAAGGAGCGGGCGTTTCGTTCGTTCGCCGATTCCTGGCCTTGAATCGTCAGCGGCATAACCATCGCAAAAATACCGGTCAACCCGGCGATGCGGCACGATCTGCCTGTAATGAGCATTGCTCCCCCTCCCTGACAAATAGTACAGCGTTCCGTATTGAGAAAAAGTCCGTCTTACAAATTGGCGGCAGAGCCTCTCCCCAAGCCGGCCCCACCTTGAGAGGATAGGCCGGAACGACCGCTATTGCAATAGACCAAAAGTTGAAGTCAAGCGCCGGGAGCGAGCGGCCCCTGGTTAGCCGGGATAAGCCCCGCTGATGTAGTCGTGCAGATGGCGTATCGTCTTTTCCTGCGCGCTGATGATCGAGTTGACCAAGTCGCCGATGGAGATGATCCCGGCGAGCTTTTCGTCTTCCACCACGGGCAGGTGACGAACGTGGTGAGCGGTCATGGTGTGCATGCACTCGCCGACGGTGGCCTGGGATGTGACCGAGATTACCGGAGCGGTCATGATGTCGGAAACAACCGTGTCGCGCGAAGAGCGTCCTTTGAGAATCACCTTACGCGCATAATCCCGCTCGGAAAAGAGCCCAACCAGGCGGCCTCCGGAGACAACGGGCAGCGCGCCCACTTCGCGAACAGACATCAGCGCGAGGGCTTCAAAGACCGACATTTCCGGATGGGCCGTCCAGACGGATCGCCCTTTGTTCCCCAACAGAGAAGCGATGGTTTCCAGGAATTCCGTTTTCGATGGATTCAAGGTTCACCTCCATGCTCAAGCATGATAGGCCCAAGACGATCCGAGCGCAACAGGCAAATTGCCGCGTCAAAACTCTACGCGCAGCGCGAGCTGCATGATGCGGGGATTCGTGAGCGTTTGCGTATAGATGCCGAAATTGGCGGGCTCGTCGAGCCGGTTGCCGATGGAGTTCACGTCGAAACGCACGCTGTTCGTGATATTGAATACGTCCCAGCGTATTCTTATCCCGATGCGCTCCGTTGGCTGAAACACTTTGGCCAAGCCAGCGTCGATACCGAAATAGCCGTCGCCGCGCAGCGGATTTCGCGTGCCCGATTCTCCGGGGTAATCCACCCGGAACGCGTCAAAAACGGTTTGAGGGTTCGCGAACGCATTGGGACCGCCGCCGCGCTTTTGATCGGCCGCGGTGAGCGGCCCTTGAAACATGCCCCATCCCTCCTCATCCCAGTTCGTGGGCCAGGTGGAGCCCTCATCGACCGTCCAGGGGAGCCCGCTCGTCCAGCGAAACAGCCCGTTTAACTGCCATCCGCCGAGTAGTGCGTTCAGCCAGCCGTTTAAGTCGGGGCCGAATTTTCTATGTCTGCCGAACGGAAGGTCGAAGACCCAGTTGGCGTTCACCTGGTGCCGGGCGTCGAAGTCCGAGGGACCGTAAAGCTGGTCCGGCTGCCAGGTGTTCATGATCTGCGCCCCGTTGTTTCCGCCCGATGTGGGGATGCGCTCGGCCTGGGAAGTCCAATCCATCGATTTTGACCAGGTGTAGTTAAAATCGCCTTGCAGCCCCTGGCTGAATCGCTTGTGCAGAGTTACCTGCAGGGCGTTGTAATTCGAAGTTCCGATGGTTCTCCAGCTATAAAGCGCCGAATATTGATCGTGGTAATAGCGGTAGGAAGGATAGCTATGCCCAGGCACGTTGAGTCCGGCGCCGCTCTGGCTGTCGGGAAGATCCAGATTGAAGAGGGCGTAGGTTTCGTTCCCCACGTTTCCAAGGAACTGCTGGTAAACGGCTTGCGTGGCCGTCATGCCGTCGCCAGCCAGCGGGCCGAAGAGGTTTTGCCAGTAAGCAATCGGTTGAACGCTGCTCACCGGAACGCCGGCGTGCGCCATTTTCGAAAGCATGGTAGCGGCCGTAAAGTAGCTCATCCCGCTTTGGGGGTCCACCAGGTTTAAGGGCATGCCGACGTCTTCCTGTTCGGGGAGACGGCGGGCGAAGTTGCCGACGTAGGAGACGTTCAGGAGCATATCCTTCGTAAGTTCGCGCGAAATGGAAAAGTTGATGGCGTGGGAATAGGGGGTTTTCATAGCGCTATCCAGGCCCCAGCTAATGGCGAAAGCGTCGCTCGAAGGAGTTGCGGGAAAACCGCCGGCGGGCGCAGCGGGAATCACCGACGACGGAATTTCCGTCAATCCGGTAAAGCGCGGCGCATTGGTGACGCTGACTGTGCCGGGCACATTGCTGACCTGGCTCGAAAGCCCATACGAGCCCGCCGAATTGTAGGAGTTGACCGTGGCCGCGCCGAAGTGGTTGTAGAAAATGGAATAGCCGCCGCGAATGGATGTTTTGCCCTTGGCTCCAAAAATCTTCGCCAGCCAGCCACCGCCAAAATCGGGAGACCATGCCACCGCGACGCGCGGAGCGAAATTGCTGTACTGCTGGTTCCAGAAATCGCTTTGGCCGTTGTATCTCCCGTTTGGAGCGAAGGAAAGCTCCGGCGCGTTGATGGCCGCGCCGCCGGCCGCTCCCTGTTGCGCGCTGACGGCAAGCCAATTGCTTAGGCTGTAGGGCGCGCAGGCGCCCCCGGTTAGAATGCAAACGCCGACCTGGGTGCCGTCCGACTCGGCCGGAGTCTGGAGCAGAGTCCAGCGTACCCCATAGGTCAATGTCAGATTGCGCGTGATCTTCCACGAATCCTGCGCGTACAACTCTCCCTCTTTCCAACGGAAGTCCCGCACCAGCGGCGTGCCCAGCGCCAGAGGGTTGCCGCTTTTGTCGTAGTTGTAGATGGCGTTTCCCTCGGTGACCATCCCGACAAGGGTCATCAGAATATCGTCGTATTGCAGGGCGCTGCTGTCGTCCACCGGAGCGTACCCGGCGACGGCCGGGTCGAAGGGAACCCCGCGCCCGGCGATGCCGGAATTGATCAGCCAGCCGAGGTTGATATTGGCCGAGGGAAACGAATTGCCGTAGCTGAGGCTGTAGTTATCGATCACCCGCAGATTGCCGCCGAACTGCAGTGAGTGCGAGCCCCGGGTCCAGGAAAAATCGTCAATAAAGTTGTTGACCGGGACATGATAGGCGCTGGAGCGCGAAAAGGAAAGGGGCGAACTCACACCGGCGAGTGTTACTTCCGGCTGCTGGGAAATCCCTTCCGTCTCCCCACCCTGACGGGTGAATCCCCAGTGGAAGGTGTTCACCTTGTTTGGCGCCAGGACGGCGGTGTAGCCGGCCGCGAAGCCGCGGCTGTTGTCGAGATAGGACGTAGACGGCGGCTGTCCGGGGAATTGAGGCGCCCCGCCCTGATTGTCGGCTTGCAGATTGCCGCGCCAGAAGACGATATGACGGCCGTCGGCGGTGATGTTGTAGTCGATGCGCGCGATGGACGTGTTGTAATGGGCCTTCTGATTCGCGGCGAACCGGAAGCCGGAAGTGTTGAGTCCGTCGCCCTGGGTGGGGTCATTGGGCGCCGGATAGCCCTGGAGGATGGACATGACAGCCGGGTTCTCACCCAATCCCAGCGGGTCCATCTGCTGTATTTGGGCCGGAGACAAGGTCGTGATCCCGCCAGAGGAGTTCTGGTATTTCAAAAAGCCCATGCGCATGCTCTCCGTGGGGACGGTGCGAACCTGGCTTGAGGCTTCCGCATCGCGGCGGCCTTCATAGTTGAAGAAGAAGAACAGACGGTTCTTCAGCACAGGACCCCCCACCGAGCCGCCAAAGACATTGCGAATCAGAGGCGCTCGCGTGTTCGGTTGTCCGGAGGCCAGCTCGGAAGCTTTCAGGAAATAGTCATTGGCGACATAGTCCGTGTTCCGGTTGTATTCGTAGAGGGAGCCATGAAACTGATTGCTCCCGCTTTTGGTTACCAAAGAAACTTGCGCGCCGGAAGAACGTCCGGAGTCGGCGTCGGCGTTTGCCGTGGTTACTCGGAACTCCTCCACGGAGTCCTGCGTGTTGCGCAGCACGCTTAAGAATGCCTGGCCGTTGTTCTGGTCGTTCACGTCCACGCCGTCGAGAGTGATGTTGGATTGATCGCTGCGCACGCCGTTTACAGCGCCGCTGCGGCTATCGTTGAACGAGTCCACGCGATTCCCCAGGTACAGGACGCCGGCCTGGAGACTCAACAGCTCCACGACGTTGCGAGCCTCGATCGGGAGTTGTTCCACCTGCCGCGTGTCGAAGGCGCTGCCCAGCGTGGCATCCGTGGTATTCACCATGGGGGCTCCCGCTTCGGAAACATCTACTTCCGAAGCCGTGCCCGCCAACTGAAGCTGAAAATCGGCGGTTGCCGGCAAATTCACCTGCAGCTCCAGGTTCTTGTTCTCCGCTTGCGCGAATCCGCTGGCGGAAATCGTCAGCGAGTAGATGCCCGGTGCGAGCTGCGCAAATTGGTAGGCGCCGGCAGTGTCCGTTTCGGCGTCGCGTCCTGCGCCGGTGTCGCTGCGGGTCAGGCGGACGGACGCATGCGGAATGGCTGCGCCGGACGGGTCGGTGATTCGGCCGCGTAGCGACGTTGTGGCCTGGGACCAGACGAGAGATTGCAGAGCGCAGGTGGCACAAATACCAATAGCGAAACCGCGAAGAGACCTCGAATACGCCCGAGTATGCATAGTGGGGTCAGTATAAAAGAAAAGCGGCGGCAGGGACAGACTGACGGCCACGCCGCCGGGCGGAATAAGGGGAATTCCGGCTTTACAGCGCGGCTACCTTACGCCGGCCGAAGAGGAAGTAAAGACCCAGAGCGGCAAGCAGGATGCCGTTCCAGGTGAAGACGGCCGGGGCGGACAGGCTCTGGGAGACGCTTCCGACCGCGAGGCTTCCGATAGGCATGCCGCCTCGAAATGCGACGTTGTAGACGCTCATTACGCGGCCGCGGAATTCGTCGGCTGTGATAAGCTGCACCAGCGAACTGATGGAGGCGAAAACTCCCATCAGCGCCGCACCGCAAAGGAAAATCAGAAAACAGCTCAGCACGATCGACTTCGACTGAGCGAACAGGGCGATGACCGCGCCCAGGATGACAATCAGAATCAGCGCCGCGCGTCCTTGCCGCTTGGACTTGCTGAGCGACGCAAAAACCAAGGCCCCGCACACCGAACCCACGCCCGAGAAGGAAAGCAGCAGCGTAAACGTTCCCGAACCGCTATGAAATACGTCCTTTGCGAATACCGGGAGGAATACCATCAAAGGCACGCTGAACATTGTCATGGCGAACGCCAGCATAATCAGGGACCCCATGGCTCCATGTTTGAGAACGAATCGAATTCCCTGCTTCATGCTGGCGAGCATGGTTTCGCTGGTGCGCGCCGGAATGAAGCGAGTCCGCAGCATAAACAGGGAGGCGATTACGGCCACATAAGAGAGTCCGTTCAGTCCGAAACACCAGGAAGCCCCGAGCTTCTGTAGAGCAATCCCGCCCAGCACCGGGCCTACCACCCGGGCAAGATTGAATTGAATGGAATTCAGCGCGATGGCATTGGGCAGGTCTTCCTGCTTCACCAAAGTGGGAATCAAGGCCTGGTAAGCCGGGCCGCCGAAGGCTTGGGCGGTTCCCACGACAAAAGAGAGGGCCAGGATGTGGCTAACCTGCACGAGGTTCGTGGCAAAAAGAATGGTCAGCGTGAACGCGCAGCCCATTTGCACATATTGGGATGCCAGCAGCAGCTTCCTTCGCTCAATCCGATCGGCGACCACTCCGCCCAGGAGCGAGAAAAGAAAAATCGGGATCTGAGCCAGGAATGAGTCCAAGCCGAGTAAAAAAGCGGAGTGTGTGAGCTGAAATACCAGCCATGCCTGCGCCAACTGCTGCATCCAGGTGCCGATACTGGAGGTGAATGCGCCAAGCCACATTACCCGGAAGTCACGGTACTCGAATGCCTTGAATGTTCGGGTGAGCAATCAAGAATCCGATCAGGGAAGAGGAGCCGCCCGCTGAATCAGGTGAAGAATGTTGCCGTCCAGGTCCGAAAAAAACACCAGCCGGTTACCTTCGTTTTCGTAGGGTTCCGTAAGGAATTTTATGTTTCCCTGCCTGAGTTCTGAGAGCGAGGCATCGAAATCGTCCACGGCGATGGCAAGATGACGGATTCCGGGGTCGCGCATGGCGGCCGCGGCCCGGTCACCCTGGGAAGGGATGATTTCCAGCATGGTCCCGTTGGCGGCCCGCACGAAATAATTTCCGTCGTAGGTGAAGTTGATTCGAAATCCGAGATTTTCCACGTACCACTCCGCCAGATCCCTGGGAGAAGGAGACGCAATCGCAGTGTGTTCGATTCCTTGAAACATAGCTGGATTCTAGCAGACCGACCCGAACCCGACTCCGCCGCTTTCTAATAGACGGAGAAACAGAACGCTTCGTTAGAACTGTTTGGCGACAAAGAATATTCGCCGGGATCGAGCGAGTTGTAGGCCTCCACGCGATAGAGCTTGCCATGCAACTGGGTGACCGACAGGCGCAGCGGCATCGACTGGTCCTTCTTTTTCCCTCCGGTGGACAGTTCCCGGTTGCTTCCATTCACTTCCAGCCGGAAAAGCTGCAGAGTATCGGCGGGGATTTTGTCCGAAAGGAAGATGAACATGGGCGCCGCCATCGGCGTCTTAACGGGTGATGCCGCGCCGGGAATGACAAACGCCACCTCGTTCTTTTTGCGCTTCTCCTCTTTTGCCTGCTGCACTTCGGTAGGGATCAATGCGCCGGCCCGAAGGAGATACGGCATGTCCGCCTTGGGAGGATCCGGTCCCGCATAGTCCTGGGCGTCAAGAGCGATAGAGCTTACAACCGCCACAAGAAGGCAGGCGGCGGCGCGGGCGGTGAATCGGCATGCCATAATTCTTCATTTTATTCGGCTGATTCGGTACCATCGGGCATGTCCACTTGGGAAGACGCATGCGTCGTGCTTCAGATGTCGTTTTGAAATGAGCGAGACCGCTCTTATCATTGGCGCGGGACCAGCGGGGCTTACCGCCGCATACGAATTTCTGAAGCGGTCGTCTATCCAACCCATCCTGCTCGAATCCGCCGCGTCCGTGGGCGGAATCTGCCGCACGGTGGAGCACCACGGAAACCGTATCGATATCGGAGGCCACCGGTTCTTCACCAAATCCGACCGGGTTATGGATTGGTGGCTCAAGCTCATGCCTCCCGAGCGGGGCGCGAATGGCATCGAGTCGATTGCTTATCGAAACCGGCGGCGGGAGATCAATCTGACGGGCGAGGGCCCGGACCCAAACGAGGACGACCGGGTGATGCTGCTTCGCAGGCGGAAGTCGCGGATCTATTTTGCGCGGCGGTTCTTCGACTATCCTTTGCGGCTCAACCTCTCGACGCTGCAGCGCCTGGGGCCGCGCCGCACGCTGCGGATCCTGCTCAGCTATCTCCGGTCCGCGCTGCACCGGATCGAACCGGAAACCACACTCGAAGAGTTCTTCATCAACCGCTTTGGACGGGAGCTTTACATCACCTTCTTCAAGTCCTACACCGAGAAGGTCTGGGGCGCGCCCTGCAGGGAAATCAGCGCCGAGTGGGGCGCTCAGCGCATCAAGGGACTATCGCTGCGAAAGACCGTCCGGCATCTTTTCCACAAAACCCCGGAGACTTCGTTGATTGAAAAGTTCCTCTACCCCAAGTACGGGCCGGGGCAGCTTTGGGAATATGTCGCAGACGAGGTGCGATCGTCGGGCGGCGTCATCCTAATGGGCCGGACGGCCGACCGGCTGCTCGTGGATGGAAACCGGATTCTCGGAGTCGAGGCTTTGGGGCCGGATGGCCGCCGCGAACAATTCCGCGCGGACTACATGCTCTCCACCATGCCGGTGAAGCATTTGATGCGTGCGCTCGACTGCGCCGTTCCCGCACATCTGCTCGAAATCAGCGATGCGCTGCAATACCGCGACTTCCTGATCGCCGGACTGCTGCTGGACCGAAAGAGACTGCTGTGCCCGCTCGACGACAACTGGATCTACATTCAGGAGCCGGACGTCGCGGCCGGGCGCCTGCAGATTTTCAACAACTGGAGTCCCTGGATGGTGGCGGACCGGAATACGGTTTGGATCGGAGTGGAATATTTCTGTTCCGAGGGTGACGGCTACTGGACGATGAACGACGATCACCTGGCACGGTTCTCCGCCGGAGAATTGGAGCGCATTGGCATCCTCGGCCCGGGCGCGATCCTCGATTCCACAATCATCCGCGAGCGGAAGGCCTACCCGGCGTACTTTGGGGCATATAGCCGTTTCGACGAATTGAAAGAGTATCTCAACCGCTTCGCGAACCTATATCTTGTCGGGCGGAACGGCATGCACCGGTACAACAACCAGGATCATTCGATGCTCACTGCGATGACTGCCGTCGACAATATTCTGGCGGGGAAAGCGGACAAATCCAATATCTGGGCGGTGAATACTGAAATGGAATACGCCGAGGAGGACACGTGAGCCGCCGGCGAGCGCGGGCCGTCTTACCGGGCGCCCGCTAACTGAATCACCGGAAGGACAACGCCGTCGCCGTTGTACAGAAATTCGAGTTTTGCAACCGCGTGGTGTTGTTCCCAGCGCCCGGGATTGAGCACGCGCAGCACGGCGATTTCGTCGCATGACTGAAATTTCGGGCAGCGCGAACAGTCCTTCCACGCCTTGAGCGGCAGCAGGCCCCGCTCCACCGGTTCGAAACCCAGACGCGCAAAGAAACCGGTCACGTACGTGAATGCGAAGATCGCATCGAGATCGAATTCGACCGCTTCGGCGGCAAGGGCCTCCACGATCTTGCGCCCCACGCCACGCCCGGCGGCCTCCGGATCGACGGCCAGCGAGCGAACCTCGGCGGTCTGGGGGCTATAGAAGTGGAGAGCCCCACAGCCTACCAGGTGCGCGCCCTCGTACGCCACCGAGAAATCTCGAATGTTTTCACAGAGATCGAACTCCGTGCGGGGAAGCATCACGCCCTTGGCCGCGTAGCCGTTAATCAACTCCAGCAGCGGCCCGATATCGGCGAGCGATGCCTTGCGCACAACGCAGAGCCCGGCGGCAGGGGCGGCTTCCACCTGTTTATTCATCACAATGAATGATTATACCGTATATGGCGCTCTACCGCACGTAGCGTTCCGGCAGCGCAAAGGCGAACAGCGAGTCGTCTACCGCGAACACCACGTATTGGCGTCCGTAAAGCTCGTAGGTCATGGGCGAGTTTTCCGTTCGTCCTCCCGGCGCGGTATGCCAGAGGGTCTTGCCGGTTTCAGCGTCCAGGGCGAGCAGGTTGCCGGAATTGTCTCCCGTGAAGAGAACACCACCCGCGGTGGTCATGATGCCGGTGGAGCCTTCCCCCTTGCCGATCGGGTGCGTCCACCGAATTTTGCCCGTCTGGTAATCGATGGCGCGGATGTCGGATTCGGCCCACAAATTCTGATCGCGGCCTCCCCATCCCTCGGCCTTACCTTCGGCCGTTTTGTAGAAGATGCTCCAGAGGCGGCGCGCGCTCACATAGAACAGGCCGGTCTGCGGGCTGAAACTCGGGGAGAGCCAGTTGGTGGCGCCGTCCGATCCGGGCGACACCAGGGAACCGTCGGGTTGCGCGTCTTTTTCCGGCTTTCGGATCGGGCGGCCCCGTTCGTCAATTCCCTTGGACCAGTTGGTGTCGATAAACGGAGAGGTGAGCAGATGCTCGCCGGTGCCGCGATCCAGCACGAAGAAGAATCCGTTCCTGCTGGCTTGCGCAATCAGCTTGCGCGGCTTGCCGTTGAAACTCGCGTCGAACAGAACCGGCGTTTGCACCGCGTCCCAATCATGGGTGTCGTGCGGCGACGGCTGGAAATGCCAGACCAGTTTGCCGGTGTCGGGATTGAGGGCGACGATGGTGCAGGTGTACAGGTTGTCTCCGGGTCTTCCGTCCGCGGCGAGCACCGGGTTCGGATTCCCGGTTCCCCAGTAGAGAAGATTGAGTTCCGGGTCGTAGGTGCCGGTCATCCACGTCATGCCTCCGCCGTGCGCGATGGCGTCGGTCCCTTGAGGCCATGTTTCCGAGCCGGGTTCGCCCGGTTTGGGTTCGGTGTTCCAGTGCCACTGCAGCGCGCCTGTCTCCGGATCTCTCGATTCGAGGAAACCCGGAACGTCGGTCACATCGCCGGATACCCCGACCACGATGTGATTGCCGATCACCAGGGGCGCCATGGTCGCAAAATACCCGAGCCTGACGTCCGCCAGCTCCACCTTCCACCGCTCCTTGCCGTCCCGGGCGTCGAGGGAAACCAGATAACCGTCCGGCGTCTCGAAATAGAGCCAGTTGCCCCACATTCCCACGCCCCGGTTCCCGATGTGGTCGCCGCCCTTCGACTCATATTTGTAGTGCCAGATCATGCGCCCCGTCCGCGCATCGGCTGCCCACACGTTGTCGGGAACGCTGAAATAGAGCACGCCATTCACCAGCAACGGCGTGGATTTGATATCCGCGGATCGCACCCGCAAAACCCAGGCAAGAGAAAGATCGCCAACATTGGCCGTGGTGATCTGTTTGAGCGGACTGAACCGGCGTCCGGAGTAATCGCCGTTGTAGGTAGGCCAGGAATCGGCCGGCGGGTGAATGAGCGCCGCTGGATCGAGGCTGGGGTCGGCCGCGCGGCAGAGGCCGGCGAGGAGAAAAATCACGCAGATACGAATCGTCACTTCAGGGTCACCAGATACGCAAAGAGATTGTGCATGTCGGCATCGGTATAGCGAGACATCAGTTCGCGATGAGCTTCGAGCGGATCGTGAATTTGCACCTGGACCTTACTGCGCGGCCAGGAGCGGTACCAGCCGCCCCCGCCATCATCCTTCGCGCGAATCGCGATATCGAACTCGTCTTCGTGCAGCAGCACTCCTTCCACTTTCGATCCGCCGGGCAGCGTGACCACCACGGTTGGCGCCGCGCCTTTCGGAGCCAGCATGGCGTGCTGCAACATCAGCGGCGTGTACTTCCCCGCGACGCCTTTCAGGTCCCCGGTCACCGAGTGGCACTTCGAGCAACCGCCGGCTCCTTCGAAATACGCTCTACCGGCTTCGGCGTTGCCGGTAAGCAGTTTTTCCACCGGATAATCATGCGGCACTCCGGCGCTATTCAGCCCTTCCTGAACGCGAAAATGGAGGAAAGTGACGATATCGTCCACCTTGTTCTGAGGCAGCGGAATGGCGGGCATACCTTTGTCGGGGCGGCCATCGTGAATCACCGGCGCGATCAGGTCTCCTTTCTTGTCGCGATTCACCAGAGGCGACCGGACCAGGTCCGGCGCGCGGTTTCCCGTGGCGTCGTTGCCGTGACAAAAGCCGCACGACGAAACAAATTGGGTCTTCCCCCGTTCGACGGCGGCTTTATCGAAGGTGGGACGAGTTGCGGCGCCGGCCGGCGCCGCTAGCAAGAACGCCGCCAGACACGCGGCCAAAGGGCCGCCATTTTCAGATTTCAGCATCGGCTTCCATTTCAATTAACATTCCCGGATCAATCAGGCCGGAGACCTGCACCATCGTGGTGGCGGGCGGGAATTCACGGAAGAATTCGCCGTGCGCCCTCCCGATCTCTTCCCAGCGCGAAATGTCGGTGACGAACATTCTGGTTCTTACGATATGCTCTAAACCCGCGCCGAGCCGTTTGAGGGCAGCTTCGATGTTCCGGATAACCTGCACTGTCTGAGCGTACGCATCGCCCGGCGACACTAAGTGCCCTTTTTCGTCAAGGGATGTTGTCCCCGTAACGTAAATGCGGCTCCCTACCCTGATCGCTCTGCAGTATCCGACCAGCGGCTCCCAGCGGGCGCCGCTCGTGACTCGAATCCGCTCATTCATGTCCCTAAATAGTATCGAAGTCATGAAAAAAATACCGGAGGCCCATTGGTTGCGGGCAGCGTTCTCGATTGCTTTCATGGGGTTTGAGGGTCGATGGAACGAAATCGAAGTGCTTTACACTGAACAGACATGCCATCCTTCCCGCTATTTGTCCCATTGCTCGCCTGTTCCCTGGGGGGCGCGTTCGCTGCCGCTCAAACCGCGACTAATGTGCCTGCGCTCACCCTGGGCCAGAAATTCGACCACCACGCGGCAGGGACCGCCGGGATTCAAGCCTTCGTAGGAGCGGGCTTCGGATCGGCGTTGTCGCAATGGTCGAATACGCCCAGCGAATGGGGGCAAGGTTTTGACGGCTATAGCAAGCGCTACGCGTCGTCTTTTGGGTCAAACCTGACCCGCCAGGCAATTGCCTTTGGGCTGGAAGGGGCGCTCCACGAAGATCCCCGCTATTTTCCCAGCGAAGACAAACGGCTCAGTATGCGGATTAAGAGCGTACTATTGCAAACGGTGATGACCCGGACCGATTCCGGGGGACGCCGGTTCGCAACCGCTCGGGTGGGCTCGGCATTTATAACCGGACAAATTGTGAATGCGTGGCAGCCCCCCAGTAACGATGGCGTTGGGAACGGAGTGATTCGGGGCATGATTACTCTTAGCGTCGACGCCGCGTCCAATCTTGCACAGGAGTTCATCCCGTGGCTCCGCCCACGCTCCCTGAGGCATCACAACTAGGCTCTATTTCAATTCCGCAACGGTTGCGCCCGTGCCGCCTTCCGCGCGCGTCGCCGGATAGAATCGGGCAACGTGAGGATTCGAGGCCAGCAGTGCGGTGATGGCTTTGCGGAGGATTCCCATCCCGTGCCCGTGGACAACCCGGACACGATCCACCGAGGCCATCGACGCGTTGTCGAGGAACTTATCCACCTGCTCCACTGCCTCCTCGGCGCGCTGGCCAATTACATTGATCTCGCGATAGGAGACGTCCCAGGTGGGCCCGGCCGGCTGAAAACTAATGTTCCTGGGCAAAGAATTCCCCTGCGAAGGCGCGAGAACTTCCTCCACGTCCTGCTCGGAAACCTGCATCTTCAGCATGCCGGCCTCGACTTCCAGACGGCCTCCGGCAAGCTTGCGCCGCACACGGGCCGGATCGCGGACTCCCTTGAGGCGAACGCGCGAGCCCTCTTCGATGGCCACCCCAGGGGATTCGGCCCGGGGCGGCAAAACCGCGCGCTCGAACTCTTCCCGCATCTCGCGCTTGGCTTTCGCCACACGCCGCTGGGCCTGCTCGGCGGCCTTGTGCTGCGAGGCTTGTCGCGTGATCTCATCCATGGCTTGGCGCGCCTGGGCATCGAAGGATGCGACTTTCGCGTCGAACCGGGATTCCAGATCCTTCAGCTTGGCCGCTTCACGCTTCGCCCATTCGGCCGCAAGCGATTTTTCTTGGAGCTCCAGCGCGGCAAGGCGGGCGGCGAGATCGCTTTCGAGAGTCCGGGCGCGTTCGATGCGCTCCTCCAGTTCACTCAGAAAACGGGCGATGTCACGCTGCTCGGTGGACATGACGCTGCGCGCCTTTTCGATTACGCGCGGCGGCATGCCGAGCCGGGTGGCAATATCGAGCCCCGCCGACTTGCCGGGCGCTCCCAAACGCAGGAGATACGTCGGCTCCAAAGTAGCTTCGTCGAAGCCCATGGACCCGTTCAGAACGCCGGTGGTGTTGGCGCCGTAAACTTTCAGCGCCAGAAGGTGCGTCGAAGCCAGTGCGAAGGCGCGGTGCTCCAGAAACGAATCGAGGATCGCGACTCCGAGAGCGCCCCCTTCCTCCGGATCGGTAGCCCGTCCCAGTTCGTCGAGCAGGACCAAGGTGTCCGCGGTCGCCTCCGCCAGCATGTCGCGCAGATGTGTAATGTGAGCCGAGAACGAGCTAAGGCTCTCCTGGATGGATTGATTGTCGCCGATGTCGGCGAGTACGCGGTCGAATACGGGGAACTCGGCGCCGGCGGCCGGCACGGGAATTCCAGCCTGCGCCATCAGCGTCAGCAGCCCCGCGGTTTTCATTGTCACCGTCTTGCCGCCGGTGTTGGGCCCGCTGATGAGCAGCGTCCGCCGGGTCTCATTCAATTCGAGCGAAATCGGGATCACCGGCTTGTTGTGCCGCCGGAGAATATCCTGAAGGAGCGGGTGGCGGGCTTTGTCCAGCCAGAGCCGGCGGCTGCCGGGTGGGCTGAGCGCTGGAATCACGCAGTCGAAGTCAGCGGCGAAATCGGCCTTTGCAAATAGCAGTTCCAGTTCCCCGAGTACGGAGACGATCTGTGCGATCGTGCCCGCTTCCGGCCGCAGGCGCTGGGTCCATTCGCGCAGGATGCGATGCTGCTCGCGCGCTTCTTCCTCGCGGAGGCGAACCAGTTCGTTGTTGAGCGCGATGGTATTGAGCGGCTCTACAAATAGAGTCTGGCCACTCCCACTCGCGCCGTGAATTACTCCCTCGACTTTGCGCTGCTGGCCGGCCACCACCGGAACCACAAACCGGTCGTTGCGGATGGTGATGAAATCCTCGCGCAGCGTCCCGTCCTCGCGATGCGCCCTGAGAAACCCCTCCAGCGAGGTCTCGATTTGTTTTTGCTGCTTCTCGATCTCGCGCCGCAGACGCCCGAGCGCCACGCTGGCGTCGTCCGAGAGAGAGCCATCCGGCAAAATCTTGCCGCGTATCTCCCGAACGAGCGGGCGAAGGTCCGAAATGGCGGCGGCTTTGCGGGCCAACCGTGGGAAGCGCGCCGAGGCGGATTGAAGAACGCCACGGACGTTGGCGCCCAATTCGAGTAAGAGGATCAAGCCCAGGAGCTGGAGCCCATCCAGGACCGCGCCTTCGATGCGTACGATGTTGAGGACGGCAGCGGGGTCGTCGAGCGATTCGAATCGAATGCGGATCGCCGCGCCCTGTTTCGCCGGCTGAGCTTGCTCCGATAAACGAACATAGGCCAGCGCCTCGCCGGTCTCCGCGAGCGTCTCCTCAATCCAATCGCGATCGGTCCGCGGTTGGACTTCCCGCAGGCACGTTCGCCCGAGCGGAGTATGCACATACCGGCCGAGGACGCTGCGCAGGGCTTCGAATTCGAGGACACCAGCGCTACTATGTTGCATTCATTTTTTCTTCCTGTTCCGTCCCATGCCCGCTGGCGCGGCGGAAAGCCCGCTTCACGACGGCCAGCGTGCCGGGGGTGATGCAATAGTCCGGCAGTTCCGCCTCTCCCACCCAAACCGCATTGCGCGCATCGCTGGCCGCCAGCAGCGCTCCGCCGGATGGGCGGCACAGGTAGTCGAGCAGGATGTAGTGATACTCGGTGCGCCCCTCCGCGTCCGGCTGGATGCTTTCGAACACTTCGAAAAGGCCCAGAATCTCCACCTCGAGCCCGGTCTCTTCCCGGACCTCCCGCCGCAGGCCTTCTTCGATGGTTTCCCCGGTTTCCAGCGCTCCGCCCGGTACGGACCACCAGCCTTTCAACGGCTCATGATCGCGCTGAACCAGCAAAATGCGCCCTTCGTCGAAAATTAATCCGGCTACGCCCGCCAGAGGATGCGCCGGATATCGGCGGCCATTAGGGTTGTTGATAATTCACCCACCCTTTCACCGGCATCCGGAGCCGGTAGATTGCTCCGTGATCCGTTACGAAGAGAGAAAGCATATCCTCGCCAAACGCGAGGTTCGAGGGCGCATCGGAAAAGGTGTAATCCCACAGCTTCTGGCCTTCGGGGCTATATACCACCACCGCGCTTGCCGCCACGTACAGGTTTCCCTGCTCATCGGTACGAATGCCGTTAGGGACGCCCTCTATTCCCGAGATCAACACGCGCTCGTTCGATGCCTCGCCCTTTCGGTTCAGGTCGTAGACGCGTACGTTGCGCTCATCGGAGTTGGTCACGTAGAGTTTCTTGCCGTCCGGGGCCAGCGCGATACCGTTGGGCCGCCCCGCCGGACGCGCAACGATGCTGAGCGCGCCATCCTCCCAGCGGTAGACGCCATAGAAATCCAACTCGCGAGTGTCCTGCTGGCTGCCGAATGCCGGGTCGGTGAAATATACGTTGCCATCCTTGCGCACGGCGACATCGTTCGGTCCGTTGAGGTGTTTTCCTTCCCATGCGGCGGCGAGAACCTCCAACTCACCCTTCTTATTCGTACGAACGACGCGGTGGCTATGGCTTTCGCACGTATACAGACGCCCCTGGGCATCAATAGCGTTTCCCATCGCGCCGCCGGAGTTCTCGCGCAACACCTCCGGCTTCGAGCCCGGCTTGATCTTGATCAGACGATTCGCCGGAACGTCGCTGACGATCAACTCTCCGTCGCGGGTCCAGGCCGGACCGTCGATGTAGGCAAAACCGCCGGCGAATTTTTCCACAACCGTGCCGGAGAAATCTTGAGCGCTTGCGCACAAGGCGGCCAACAGGAATACGCCGGGGTAGAGAGCCCTCACCCTTTCATTCTATTCATGCCGTGGGCGGTCATCGGATTGAGGCCGGATTGGATTGCCAGGCTTGGCCGCTGGTGTAAGGTGAGAGCATGAGCGTGCCCCTGCTTGCCTTGGTTTTTGCCGCGGCGGCCGCGGCCCAGCCGCACAGCGGATACGAGGCGAGCGTCCGGCAGTGGCGCTCCGCCTACGAGAACTCGCTCCGGGCGGATGACGGATGGCTTACGCTGGCGGGTCTTTTCTGGTTGAAGGAAGGAGCCAACAGCGCGGGGACGGCCCCGGGGAGCGACATTCTTCTTCCACCCGGGTCGGCCCCGGCGCGTGCCGGAGAGTTCGATTTTCGCGGGAATATCACGCTCTTTCGCGCCGCTGCAGGAGCCGGGGTCATGGTGAATGGCCATCCGGCCACGGAAGCGCCGCTGATCGCGGACACGGACGGAGTGCCCAGCCTGGTTCAAATCGGCGGTCTGACCATGATGGTGATTCATCGCGGGAAGCGTTACGGCATCCGAGTGAAGAATAAGCAGAGCCCGGTGCGGCTTCATTTCACCGGGCTTCGTTGGTATCCGGTAAAACCGCAATACCGCATTGCCGCCGAATTTCACGCCTATCCCCAGCCGAGGCGGATCGCCATTCCCAACGTGCTTGGCGACACGGAGCCATTGCCGAGTCCGGGGTATGCGGCCTTCACCGTGGGCGGCGTCCGGGTGCGGTTGTTTCCGGTGACCGAAGACGGGCGGCTGTTTTTCATCTTTCGCGATCGCACCTCCGGCAAGGCGACTTACGGTTCCGGACGTTTTCTCGATGCCGACATGCCGGTCAACGGGAAAGTTACGCTCGATTTCAACGAGGCGTACAATCCTCCGTGCGCGTTTACACCCTACGCCACCTGTCCGCTTCCGCCGGCGTCCAACCGTCTTTCGGTAGCCATCGAAGCGGGCGAGAAGAAATACGGGGACCACTAAAAACAGAATGCGCATCGGCGTGGACGCGGGCGGCACGTTTACCGATTTTGTCATCCTGCACGAAGACGGACATCTGGAAGCGTGGAAGCTGCGCTCCAATCCGGCAGCGCCGGCGCAGGTGATCCTCGAAGGCTTGCGACGCGCTACCGGCCGGAAGCGCGCGGAGGTAGTGCATGGGTCCACCGTGGCTACCAACGCCCTTCTGGAACGCAAGGGTGCGCGGACGGCTTTCATAACCACGGCCGGTTTCGAAGACCTGGCCGCCATCGGCCGGCAGAATCGGGAACAGCTCTATAACCTTACGCCGGATCTGAAAGTTCCTTTGGTGCCGCGCGAACGCTGTTTCGGTGTCAGGGAGCGGGCCTATTACGACGGCGTGATTGCCAAAACTCCGTCGCAAAGGGAAATGATGGCGTTGCGTAAGCGTCTTTTCCGGATGAGAGTTGATTCCATCGCCATCTGCTTTTTGCACGCTTACCAGACTCCCGGCAATGAGCGCATCGTGGAGGAGGCCCTGCGGGGGGTGGGCTTCGTTTGCCGGTCCTCCGAGGTCTGTCCCGAGTTTCGCGAATACGAGCGCGCCTCCACCACCCTGATCAACGCCTATGTGGGCCCGCTCATGGACCGCTACCTCGGTGAGCTGGAACGTCTGTCGCCGCACCGGATATCGATCATGCAATCGAATGGCGGCTCCCTGCCGGCTCGTGACGCGAGACGGCACGCGGTGCGGACCATTCTTTCCGGTCCGGCGGGCGGAGTAACCGGCGCCTCGGAAACCGCACGACTCTCCGGATACTCGAAAATTCTGGGCTTTGATATGGGCGGCACTTCGACCGACGTAAGCCTGTGCGAAGGCGCGCCGCGCGAATCGGTGGAATCTTCGGTGGATGGTTTCCCCATTCGCATACCCATGCTCGATATTCATACCGTGGGCGCGGGAGGCGGTTCGCTCGCCCGTGTCGACGCGGGAGGGCTGTTGCGGGTAGGGCCGGAAAGCGCGGGCGCGGATCCGGGCCCGGCCTGTTATGGCGCAGGCGACGAGCCGACCGTCACCGACGCGCACGTGGTGCTCGGCAGGATTGCGGTGGATCAACTGGCGGCGGGCGCGCTGAGGTTGGACGCCGGGCGCGCGGCTCTTGCGCTCGATCGCGTGGCGAAACCTCTCGGGATGGATCGCGTTCGCGCGGCGGAAGGAATTCTTCGAGTCGCCAATGCCAACATGGAGCGCGCCATACGCGTGGTGTCCGTGGAACGCGGCCACGACCCGCGGGATTTTGCGCTGGTGGCGTTTGGAGGCTGCGGCGGTCTGCATGCGTGCGAGCTCGCTGCGCAGTTGGGTTTGAGGACCGTGCTGGTCCCTGCGTTTGCGGGTGTTCTGTCGGCCCTTGGGCTGCTTTGGGCGGATACTGTGCGCGACTTCGCCATCGGCGCATTGAGTCATGAGACTTTGGATCCATTGTTCCGGAGCCTCGAGCGGCGGGCCCGCCGGGAATTGCCGGGAGCAAGCCTGGAGCGCAGCGCAGACTTGCGCTACGTGGGGCAGAGCTATGAATTGAACGTACCCTGGCGGGGCGACGGGGCGAGCGCGTTTCATCGCGAACACCAGCGGGTCTACGGCTATTCCGATGAGAAGCGGCCCATCGAAATTGTCACGGTGCGCGTGCGCGCCCGGCGCACAACACCCAAGCCGGCGTTAGTTCGGGAGAGTAACGCCGGACAGGCCCCCGCGATGGAACGGCGGGTGTTTGTGGATGGGCGCTGGCGGCGCGTCAGGGTATATGCGCGCTCCCAGGTCTCGCGGGCCATTGCGGACGGGCCTGCGCTGGTTGCCGACTATGGCGCGACTACCTTGATTCCTCCCGGCTGGCAATTTCATCAGGATGACCACGGCATGTTGATCATTCGACGGACTTCATTCCGCAGAAAATCATGAGTGAGCGGCGAAATCGAGAAGCGTGATTCCGAGGCCGAGGCTGGGGTTTTCCGGGAACCGGGGCTTCAAAAGTCGTACCGGTCAGGGTCGCGCTCGTAGACTTCGACCCACTGCCCCCCGCGATCCCATCGGGCAGTGCGGGTCAGATGGAGGGCGTCGCGCACCTGGGCCGACGTCCACTCCGGTTCGTAGTCGTAAAAACGTTCGAGGAAGAGTTCCAGTGCCGGAATGCGAAGCACTCCCCAGGAAGGGTCCCACGTGCGCGAGTACAGCACTAGCACGCGCACCTTATCGGGGTTCAGACGGCGCAGGCTGGACCCGCGAAGATCCGATGTTTCGCCGGTTTTCAGTGCGTGCCGGACGTAGCCGAAATCCGGGGTCCGGAGCGCGGCGGTGAACGGCCACGCGGTGTAGATGGTTTCACCGGAATCGCGGTGCTCCAGATAGGCGGCCGCGTCCCGCTGCAAGCGGACAAAATCCGTCATGGCGAGGTTGTTCTCATAGGGGAATGGAAACGGCGGGTTCAGAAACCATCCCGCGATCAGGCCGGCGGTCATGGCGGCAGCACTGAGAGTTCGCCGCCGCACGGGGAGTTCCATCCAGGCGGCCGCTACCGCGGCGTACAGAATGGGGAGCGCCGGCAGTAAATAGCGTTCGAGCGCCGCGCCGCCCAGGAGGGTGACCAGCAGCACCTCGCCCGCGAATGCCAGCCCGGCGAGGGCCCACTCGCGGGAGCGAAAGATTCGCGTGCGCCGCCATGCCCACCAGAGGGTAAGCGCGCCGATCCACCGAAAATCGGCGAGAAAGAGGTAATAAAAACGGCGGAGAAGCGAAACCGCGATGCGAATGGGATTGAGCGGGTAAGTCAGATTGTAATGGGTGAATCCGCTGTCGCCGAAAAGATTGCCCGTGGTATGCCACAGGTACGCAAACCAGACCAGGAGGGCGGCGAAAGGGATCGCATAGCGCAAGGCCTCGGACCGCCGCCGGTCGCGCCAGAGGACCAGGGCGAAGAGCAGAGGCACGACAACTCCGGTCTCCTTCACCAGCACCAGGAGGGTGCACGCCGCCACGGTCCAGCGCTGTCTGTCCTCCAGAAAAAGCAGGAGCGATAGCGTTGCAAATAGCGCGGCCGGCATATCCAGTTGCGCCATCATGGCCTGGGCGTGGAACAGCGGGTCCGCAAGCAGCAGCAGGGTGGCAAGGCATGCGGAAGCGCGCCCTGATGAGACGCCGAGCCGGTTCGCGAGCAGAAAAGACACCAGCGCCAGCGTCGCCGCGAGCGCAAGCATAGCCGCGCGGGTCACCGGTATGGAATAGCCAAAAAAAGACCAGACGAGAGCGAGGTATGCCATTACTCCTGGAGGATGCGCATTCGGGACAGCCGAGTGAGGTACCCATGCGCCGTCCCTCCAGATGTCCAGCGCGGAAGGAACAAACTGACCCAGCTCATCCCAGAAAAATGGGAGGGACAGGAAGCGGAGATGGTCGAGAAACAGAATCGCCGCACAGGCGGCTAAAATAATCAGGCAAGTGGCGAATGAAACGGGCCGTCCCGCCAGGGCGGGGCGCGGCAGGTTCACTGGATCGTGCCGCCCGGCGCCTTCGGCTCAATGCGGATTTCCCCGAAGGTGGCCTCGTATTGCGAAAGGTTTTGCTGCAGCACATTCAGGAATGCCTTTGCCTGCTGCGGGCTGAGGTAGACTCCCTGGAAAGCCTCGATCGAAACCGAATCGGGCGAAGTCTGATTCACTATCCCGAAGCTGATGAAGAAATCCCAGAGATTGACCCGCATCTGCACGCTGTTCGCATAACTCTCGCGATACGTGCTCGCTTGGGTGAGATTAATCTTCGGAGGCTGTGGCTGCGGAGGAGTCATATGAGCAATGGTGCCACAAGAATGACGCGACAAGAACTGCGCCGCAAGATCCGATCGCAGGCCGAAACGCCCTACGACGACCGGCTTACTTTGGCAAGCAGGCGGCGCGCGTCGGCGTGTGTCGGCTGCCGGCCTTCGGCTTCCTGGCTCAGATAGCTGCGAAGATAATTTGCGGCGCGATCGAAGTCCTGGCCTGTCCGGACGAGGGCGGCCGCCGCCCAGTAGAACGCACCGGGATCGTCCGGGACGTTTCTCCGGTCTTCCGCCAGTACGGCATCCAGCTCCCGCCACTGCCGCCGATAGGCGTATACCTGGGCGAGAATCTCGTAGGCGGCCGATTGCCCCCCGTCCAGCTTCAAGGCTATTTCCGCTTCGCGCGCGGCCAGTTCCGGGCGCGGCCGGGAAGCGCGGGCAATATAAAACCGGCCCAGTTCGGCGTGAACCCGGTAAGAGGAAGGGTCCGCTTCCACCGCTTTCCGCAGACTCCGTTCCGCCACCGCTTCGTCGTTCTCCTCGCCGGCAAGCTTCGCTTCGGCAAGATACCCCCAGCCGGGATCGATTTTCAGGAGTTCGCGGGCGATTGCGTGGGACCGTCCGCGGTCTCCCCCGACGATGCGCGGCGCCTTGAAGGTGTACATCATCTCAACCAGGCGGGCGTCGAGCTGCTTGGGGTCCAGGCGGTAGGAGGCGTCCAGTTCACGGCGCAGCAGGCGAACGTAATTCACCTGTTTTAGAAGAGTCGCGTTCTCGGCGAGCAGCGCATAGGCGCGTGCGAGTTGCGCATGGTACTCCGCATTGTGCTCCTCGAGTGTCACCGCGCGCGAGGCGAACCGGGCCGACTCGCGGAGATCCCCAAAGCTCTCTTTGATCTTCGACGCGAGCAGCAGCGCGTCGGCGTCGTTAGGGTTTGTCTGGAGCCGCCGGTCTACCAGAACCCAGGCGCGCTTCCAGTGTCCGGCCTCCGCCAGTTGTTCAGGGGACGTGCCGGCGGCGATTGTCTGACCGCCCGGCGCGGCGGCAAGGCACAAGAAGAAAATTGGAAATGAGAGCAGGGGGAGAAACCTCGCTAGCCTTATAAACTTGATTGTAACTTGATAGAAGCACCGGGCGCTCATCCCCGCAGGACATCCTTGACCGTGATCGCCGCCAGCGCCAGGGTAAGGCCGATGATAACCACCACCGAAGACCAGGAGATCAGATTGTAGAGCCTCGAATTGGTCCATTCCTTCATAAGGCCCTTCTTGTTGATCAGCAGGATCATGTAGATCAGCACAAAGGGCAGCAGAATGCCGTTAATCACCTGAGAGAAAAGGATCATCTTAACCAGGGGGAATTCCGGCCACAGGATCACCGCCGCGCCCACCGCCACCAGCAGCGTGTAGAGCCAGTAGAAGATCGGCGCCTCCGCGAACTTTTTGTCCACGCCGGATTCAAAGCCGAGGCCTTCACAAACCGTGTAGACGGTGGAAAGCGGAAGGATGCAGGCGGCAAAAAAGGACGCGTTGAACAGGCCGGCGCTGAACAGGAGCGATGCATAATTTCCGAAAGGCTTCAGCGCGACGGCGGCATCGGCGGCATTTTCGATATCCTTCGGTCCGTGCGCCCAAATGGCGCCGGCGCACGCGACGATGATGAAGAAGGCCACCACGTCGGTGAGGATGCAGCCCAGGATCACCTCCAGACGGGATTGCGCATACTCCTTTGCGGTAATTCCCTTTTCCACCACGGCCGACTGCAGGTAGAACTGCATCCAGGGAGAGATGGAGGTCCCAACCATGCCGATCAGCATGAAAATGTAGCCCGACTCGAAGATCAACTTGGGCTTGACGCTGTAAATCGCCGCCACTTTCCAATCGGGTTTTACCAGAATGCCGGAAATGATGTAAGTGATATAGATCACGCAGGCGGCGAGAAACACCTTTTCGACGCTTCGGTAACTGCCTTTCACAATCAGAAGCCAAACCGCGGCCGCGCAAACGGGAACGGAAAAATAGCGGCTGATATGAAACAATTCCAGCGAGCTGGCGATGCCGGCGAATTCCGCCACGATATTCGTGAAGTTTGCGATCACCAGCGCGAACATCAGGAAGAACGTGGTTCGCAGGCCAAACTCCTCGCGGATGAGGTCGGAAAGGCCCTTGCCGGTAACGGCTCCCATGCGGGAGCACATTTCCTGGGTAACGATCAACAGCAGAGTGATCGGGATCAGGGTCCAGAGAGGGAGGTAACCGTATTTCGCCCCCGCCTGCGAGTAGGTCAGAATTCCCCCGGAATCATTGTCCACGTTGGCGGTGATCAGCCCCGGGCCGAGCACGGCCGCGAAAATCACAACCTGATTGCGGAATCGTTTGAACATGCCCGCTTGGTTCACCTGTGTCTCAAAAGAGAGATGATCTCGTCGGCCGTGATTGCGCCGGAAAGGTGGCCTGCCTTGTCCGTCACCGGCAGGCTCAGCAGATTATACTTGTCGAACAGCTCCGCAATGCGGTCCTTCGACTCGTCTTCCCTGACCGAAATCAAAGGCTCCATGGCGAGCGATTCCGCGGGAGTGGCAGGCGCGGAGCCGAACAATCGCGATAGCGCGATCGCGCCCTTCAGCTTGCCCGTGTCGTCGACGAGAAATAGGGTATTGAGACTCTCAGGCAGTTCCTCGCTGGCATGAAGCGCGCGGAGCAGATCGGCCGCGCTCGAATCGCAGGGGAAAGAAACGTATTCCCGGCTCATCAATCCGCCCGCGGAGTCTTCGTCGAAGTCGAGAAGTCCTTTCACTTCGATTTTCCCGGCCGGGTCCATCTCCTCCAGGAGCTCTTCCGAGGTTCTCTCCTCCAACTCATTGAGGACGTCGGCGGCGTCGTGAGCCCCCATTTCTTCGAGGATGTCCGCGGCTTTTTCCTTTTCGAGCGACTCCAGGATGCTCGCTTGAATGCCCGGATCGACTTCGGACAAAGTCTCGGCGGCAACTTCCTTATCGATGGTCTCGAAGATGGCCTCGCGATCGTCCGGTCCCAGCTCTTCGACGATGTCCGCCAGGTCGGCGGGGTGCATCTTTTCGAGCAGGCGGTTGCTGATGTTCAGGCGCAGCCGGCGCTGCGGGTCGGGCTCCAGTATGTTGCAGAATTCCCAGCCGATCGAATGCGGCGAGATGCGTGTCTGGGTGCGGCGGATCCAGCGCGGAGGGACCGCTCCGCGCAGCAGCCGCCGGTAAATGGCCCGCAGTCCGATATCGACCTCCAGGACGCGCAGTTCGTCGCGATCCTCCTGGTGGATCACCTCGAAGGTGACATCGGTGACGCGCACCACCTTGCGGCCCTGGGCGTCGATAATCTGCTGGTCCAGCAGATCGCGTGCCAGGCGAAGGACGTACTCATCGGAATGGTAGGGAGTCAACTGCTCGTCCTGGAGATAGATGCCGTTGAGGGAGATGCTGCGAATCTGATCGTGCCGGACGCTCAGCCAGGCCCATCCGCCCCCCACCAGGTAGCGATCGACCCGGGCCGCGTCTACGAGAGGAACAAGGGCGGCATCCTTAAGAGCACCGATCTTCTTGCCCTTAAGGTCGTAGACCTTGAGGCCGAGAAGCTCGGTGAGGAAAAGAAAATCCGCCATCGGGGGACGTCCGCGCTCATAGAGAAAGACAAATCCTTCCATACTATGACGCAAAGCCGCGGAATCCCGCAACAGATGCAGGGTGAGGGGGTGGAAATGGAGGCTGCCGCTATCTCCAGCGGTTGTCCCATGGCCGCTTGATATCCGGGGCCACGTCGTCCGAAGTGTATCGTGCCGTCACAAAAGGGCCCCGGAAATTCACCCGTTTCCAGCTTCCCCAAAAATGCATGTCATGGCCAAGAAGGTGAAAGCCGAGGGAGGTCCACCCGAGCGTATAACCGCCTCCATTGCGGAGCAAGAGCTTGCCGGCGTTTTCCAGGAATTTCCACCCGTCATCGTCTTCGGCAACATTGCAGCCGCCAAAGATCATCTTGGTTTCGAAGGGGAAGAGCTTGTCATAGCCGGCGTCCCTCCAGGCAGGATTCCCCAAAAACTCGAAATACAGGAGCCAATCATCGCCAATTTTGATCCTCCCGGAATCGCCATGCGTTTGAAAGGACACTTTTGAAAAAGTTCTTCGGTCCGCAACGAGCTTGCCTAACCGCTCATGGAGTTCCGATATGCCGGTTACACCCAGCACCTCCGCGGCGTCGTCATTCGGCTCAAATAATTGGTTGTGCCAGAGTTTTGTTTTAGCTGCAGCGTCGTAAACCTGAAGGAGATCACCTTGCGCCATCGGGAGAGGACTCCATGCCCAAAGGTAACCGGAGCCGCGGCGGGGACTGCGACAGGGATGTAAACGATTTGTCAAAGCGCCCGGCGAAGAAGGTCCGCGGCGGAATCAGCTACGATAAGATCGGAGGAATGGGTGAGTGGTTGAAACCGGCGGTCTTGAAAACCGTTAGCGGGGTGACTCGCTCGGGGGTTCGAATCCCTCTTCCTCCGCCAGTTTTTGGGGCTTTATTCGATTGATTCTGCGGACTCTTCAACGGGCTGCGACAGCTTTCTCGTTGGGTTCACACAGGCCGCTTGGAGCGGGCAGATTTGCTTATCGCAGTGCCAGCATGGTTTTCGAACCTGCTCGTGGTTATTGGTTGCGTCTGGGGGTACTTTCAGGCTCCCACACGGCCTCTGCGCGATGCGGGCAGACTTCGCCCTAACCACCGGGTTCTTCGCTTTGGACATGGCTTTATTCCAACCCCGGTATCTGGGCCTCTTTCCTCGAATGTTGCACCCGCACTTACCGTAATCGGGCACCCGGCACGGATGAGTGATTGCGAACCGTGGCGCTACGGAGAATCAAATTCGGCGCTGCCCTGATCCACATTCGGCATTGCAGCCCAAGGACTCAAGCTGAGAAAACAGCCTGACGAAGAGGGCGAGAATTCCGGGGGATACATCAAAGCCTGCTACGTGGTCCGTTCAGAAATCGTCCATGGAAGATGCGAGGACGCACTTGGCGACCTCGCATATGGCAAAAGCCTGATTCCCCTAACAATAATCTTCTAAAATGTTGTGATGGCGTTCACGGTCGTGCCGCTGCACCACCTCGCTTTGCCTGCCGGAAGCGTTATTCCCTTCGGCAAATTCATCATCAAGGATGTTCCCGACTGGCTTAAAAAAGAATCCAACGACATTTGCCCATGCGACCGGTTGGGAACAAGGACCTGCAAGCAGGCGCTCATCTCGGAATACGACGACGATAGCTGCGGTCATCCTGACCCGGAGTGGAGAGGGCAGCAGCCGCGCAGCATTCAGGAGCTCCGTTGCCAGTCCGCCATGCTGGCGAACATGTGCATGTGGATGATCAGGCCGTCCAAAATTTGCTTCACCGTCTGTTTCCATGCCATCACGAAGCTGGATTCGCCCGTCGTCTGCCGTGTGGATCGTGAAGGTCCAATCTATTGCCATCCCAAGGACGCACACAATCCGGTAACGCCCCAGGACTTGGAGAAGGCCGCGAAGCTTTTCGAAACGCTTTCCACCGTTCCCCGCAAGAATGACGTCTGGCCTGCGCTTAGGGCTTTCTGGGCGGCGCTGGCGTCACGCCAGGCTGACTACCGCTATCCGCTCTTCTGGCAAGGGCTCGAATCGCTTTTCGGCAAAGATAAGTATCACGGCGTAGGCCTAAGGCTGAGGGAGCGGATTTCCTATTTCCTTGCCAAAAACGCCGCGATGCAGCAGGAGCTTTGCGAAAAGGTGAAGGCGTGCTACAGCGTGCGCTCGGCGATTGTCCACGGAAGGTGGGAAGATGATCCCAAATTCGACGACCATATGTACACGACGGAGGCTATCGTCAGAATCGTCATGCGTCACATGGCCGACGAGCCCGGAATGCTGCAAATCTTCCTGTCGTCGGGGCGCGATCGGTTTCTTGACGCTTGGGCGCGGTCAAAGGCTTTTTCGCCGCCGGCGGGATTCTGAAAGCATCTGCTTTCGGCTTTTCCTACGCGTTGCACATGCCACACGACCCCAAAGAGAACGTTCCGGGAGACGTGGGTAATGAGCTACTCGTCGTGCCCCCTTGCCTTGAGCGCCTGTGCGATGGTGGCGAGCGGCAGGAGCAGGGTGCTAGGAGCGTCGTTCAATGGCATCGCGCCGTAGCTTGTGTACCATTTTGCGACGACCTCATTTTTGGCGTCGATGGCGAGCACGACACCGCCCACCTCGGCGGCAGCCTTAATACAGCGCCGTCCAGCGGCCAGCAGTAATTGGCCGTCGAGGCCTTGTCCCTGGAAGGGCTTGGCCACAGCAAGCCGCGCAAGGCGGAAACCCGGCACGTCGTGCCGGCCGAGCCCACGCTTCACGATATCGGGCGTGCGCGCGTATTCGAGGGAAGCGGGGCTGAGGCTATAGAAACCCAGCACGGTCTTGCTGTACTTGTCATCCATGGCCAGGAATGTCTTAGCGCCGCCCGCCTCGTGGCTTTTTCGCGCATGCTGTTGCAGGAACTCATTCAGTGCAAACTCGCCGCAATCGAAAGATTCGCGGTCGTGTTTCTTGCTGATCGGTTCCTCATGCCAGGGCGGGAGGCTCATTTGCCCTTGGGCAGCGCCTTAGCGGCCGAAACCAGCTTCGCGTTAGGCCTGGGCGGG
>DASZXS010000028.1:0-60465 GCA_035545735.1 Bryobacteraceae bacterium
GTGGTCGTTATTCAGACGGTATTCCGCCGGAGTGCCGATCTTTTCCAGGGCTCCGCCCATTCCGCTCAGAGCGATGCGGAACAGACTTCCCCCGGAATTCACCACCAGGTATTTTCCGTCGGCCGACCAATTGGGCGCCTCAAAGAGGCGGTCTGCTTCGTAGACCACTTCCACCGATTTCGTTTCAAGATCGAAGACCGAGATTTTGCTGCGCACAGCGGGTTTCGGAGTCTCCACCGAAACATGGGAGAACACCGCGGTTTCGAGCACGCCGGCGTTGTGGGAACAGACGCCGAGTCCGACATACACGGGAGCTTCCAGCGCCACCTCCGCCGTGCCGCCGGCTTTCCATTCTTCTCCGGCGTTCGCGGTGTAGAGCGTGAACCGGTCGCCGCGCCGCTCGATACGGATTCTTGCCGGCGCTTTGGCAATGGCTCGAACCTCTTCGGTCTGCGCTCCAGCCGAGCG
Organism: Bryobacteraceae bacterium; assembly: GCA_035545735.1. Classification (GTDB taxonomy): domain Bacteria; phylum Acidobacteriota; class Terriglobia; order Bryobacterales; family Bryobacteraceae; genus JAJYKC01. The sequence goes on from DASZXS010000028.1 coordinate 469, forward strand.
GCGGAATTGCAGGGAGGTTAGACCATCGCCATGCAGGGCAACGTCGGCGTAAGGCGAACCGGCGTCAAGACTCTGGCGGACGATCAGCACCGCCTTCCGGTGGTCTTCCCTGCCGGCGCCGATCCACCGGACATCCGCCTGTAAATTGATGTCGCCGGAAATGCGTTTCCAAACAAACTGGAATGCGTCGGCCGTGCTCCACATATTCGCTCCACCGCCGGTGACCCGGTATTCGCCTGCGGCGGAATCGTAGCTTGCCGATCCGTGAATGGGTGTTACGCCCACGTCGCCGTGAGCCTCAAAGGAGCCGACCGCGCCGTCCTGAGCCCGGACAAACCCGGACGTCAGGAGAGCCAATGCGGCCAAACCGCAAAATCGCACGCGCATGTCCAGGCAGTTTACTCTTCTACCCGCACCCCGCGCCAGAATGCCACATGGTCCTTGATGTTCCGGGCGGCGGCCGAAGGCTTGGGGTAATACCATGCCGCGTTGGCGTTCTTCTTGCCGTCCACAATGACGTGGTAGTAGCTGGCGCGGCCTTTCCAGGGGCAGATGGTGTACTCGCTGGTCGGTTCGAAATATCTCCGCTGCAGACTATCCGGCGGGAAATAGTAATTCCCCTCCACGGTCAAACAGTTGTCGCTCTCAGCGAGAATTGCCCCTTCCCAAATCGCCCTGGCCATAACTGATTGGACTCGCCAGAGGGCGAAAAGGTTCAAACCTTCAGTTCGTACCCGAGTTTTCGCATCCCTTCAATGACGTTTTCACGAATCGAAGATACTTCCTCCGAGTCGAGCGTCCGGTCCGAGGCTCCGACGGTGAGCCGGAAAGAGAGGCTGACTTCGCCGCCGGGCAACGGGAATTGGAGTAGGTATTCGATGCTCACCAGATGGCCCCCGGCAAGCGCCCTCAGATCCTTTTGGACTTTCCCGGCGAGGGTGCGCGGCGCGGCCACCACGGACAAATCGAAAGCGCTGGTCGGGAACCGCCGCAGGGGTTCGTAGCGGGCGGGTTTTTCCGGGAGGCTCTCCATCACCGCGAGGTCCAGGTCCAGAATGGCCGAGTGGCCCGGAACGCCGACCGATGGATGAAGTTCAAACAGACGGCCGATGGTCCGTCCGCGCCACCGGATTTCCGCGGCGCGGCGCGGGTGTTCGAACGCTCTTGCCTGGGCCGGTTCGGCTTCACAGCCGGGCATCAGGCATTCGGCCAGCCGTTTCAATTCGAAAAGCCCCGGCGCGCCGTCTTCCTTATCGTAGATGGCGGCAGTCAGATGAGGGATTTCCGAGGGTAATTCTCCGGCCTTGTGAATTTCGTTCCCAACCTCGAAGAGACGGAAGGAATTCAAGTGGCGAGCGTTAGAGGAGAGGTTCCCCGCAATCCGAGGCAGCAGGCTGGTCCGCATCAGGGTCTGTCCGGCGGCAATCGGGTTCAGAACGCGCAAATGATCCGAGGGATCCAAGCCGAATTTCGCCACTAACTCTTCGTTCACGAAGGAATAATTCGAGACCTCGGTGAAGCCTTGCGCGGCAACGCTGGCACGAACCCTGCGCAAGAACTGACGGTGCGGCACCTGCGGCGCGACGGCGGCCGGGACCAGGGGAGCTTTTGGCGCGATGGAATCGTACCCGATGATTCGCCCCACTTCCTCCACCAGATCTTCTTTGATCGAAATATCCTTAGTGGCTCGCCAGGACGGGACGGCAACCGTAAAAACGTTGTCTTTTTCCGACAAGCCGAAACCCAGTGCTTCGAGAATGTTTCGAACTTCCTCTTTGCCGATTTCGCGCCCGAGTTTCGAAACCAGCCAGGAGACCGGAAGCTCGATCGGGGCCGGAGCGGCGGAAGGGCGGCGCGCGTCGGCCAGTCCACCGGCGATCCGGATGCCGGGTGAGACCTCGCGAAGCAACCCAATCGCGCGGGCCAGCGCTCGAACCGTATTGGTGGGGTCTTGTGCTTTCTCGAAGCGCATGGACGCGTCGGTCCGCAGCTTCAGATTCATCGAGGTCTTCCGGACGCTCGCATCCTGGAAGTTGGCGCTTTCAAGAATGATGCGCCGGGTTCCTTCGTGAATCGCACTATCCCGGCCGCCGATTACTCCGGCGATCGCCACGGGGCCGGCCTCGTCGGCGATCACGAGATTCGCGGGATTCAGGCTGTATTCGATGTCGTTTAGCGCCACAATCTTCTCGGACGGCGTCGCCGGTCGAATGAAAATCGTGCTTCCTGTCAGCCGGTCCGCGTCAAAAGCGTGCATTGGCTGCGCCAGTTCCGCCATGACATAGTTGGTTACGTCGACAATGTTGTTGATCGGATTCAGTCCGATCGCTTCCAGCCGGGCGCGCAGCCAGAGCGGAGAAGGACGCACTGTGACATTCTCAAACACCAGGGCGCTGTATCGCGGGCACAGCGCGTAGTCCGCGTTAATGACCGCGACCCGAGATTCGCCGGCAGGAAGGAGCGATTCGTCCACCGGGTCGCGCAAGGGCCGGTGGGTGATAGCGGAGACCTCGCGCGCCATGCCATAGTGCCCCCAGAGATCGGGGCGGTGCGTCAGCGACTTGTTGTCGACCTCGATCACCGAGTCGGGACCCACGCCGTCGAGCGAATCCACTTCGAGAATGCCCGCATGATCGCGGCCGATCCCCAGGTCGCGCTCGCTGGCCAGCATTCCGTCGCTCGCGATTCCGTCGATCACCTTGACGCCCAGCGGCACATAAACCGTGCGAACCCCGGCGGCGCAGTTGGGCGCGCCGCACACGACTTCTTTTTCGCCGAATTTCTCGGTGCGAACACGCGCGCGGCGGTTATGGCTTCCGGGAATCGGCTCCACCTCCAGGACTTCGGCGAGAGAAGCACTCGTCAAAATCGCGCCCACTTCCTCGACGCCCTCGCACTCGGCGGTCTTCATCGTAATCAGGCGCGTTAACTCGCGAGGACCCGCCTCCAACCCTTCCACGAGCTCGCGAATCCAGTGATAGGAAAATTTCATGGGCGTTTAGAACTGGGACAGGAAGCGCAAATCGCCGCTCTGAAGAAGACGGATGTCGTCGATGCCATAGCGCATCATGGCTAACCGCGTCAGTCCCAGCCCGAAGGCGAAGCCGTTCCATTTCTCCGGGTCGATGCCGCTCATCCGCAGCACATTGGGGTGCACCAGGCCGCACGGCAGCAACTCGACCCAGCCGCTTTGCTTGCAGACCGGGCATCCCGGACCGCCGCAGATCAGGCACTGAATATCCAGCTCGAATCCGGGCTCAACGAAAGGAAAATACCCGGGGCGCAAGCGGACGGTCACTTCGCGGTGGAAAATCTCCGAGAGCAGCGTCTTCATGAAGTAAAGCAGATGCGCCACCGAAACTTCGCGGTCGATCATCATGCCTTCCAACTGGTAGAAGGTGTGCTCGTGAGAAGCGTCTACTTCCTCGTTGCGGAACACACGCCCGGGAGCGATCATCCGCAGAGGCGGCCCCAGACGCTCCATGCCGCGGATCTGAACGGGCGAGGTGTGCGTCCGAAGCAGTCTTCCTCCTTCGAGCCAGAACGTGTCCTGCATGTCGCGCGCCGGATGATGCGGCGGGATATTCAACGCATCAAAGTTGTGATATTCGGTCTCCACCTCGGGACCGTCCAGTACGCTGAAACCGAGCGAGACGAACAGGTCCTCGATCTCCATCTGGATCTGCGTGACCGGATGCAGACTACCGGGACGGATCCCCGGAGCGGGCAAGGTGAGGTCCAGCCATTCGCTGTCCAGCTTTTTCGCCAGCGCGTCCCCGGCGAAGCTTTCCGAGCGAACACGCAGCGCCTCTTCCAGTTCCTGTTTGGCGGCGTTGAGCGCTTTACCCGCCTCGGAGCGCTCGGCGGGAGTGAGTTTTCCGAACTCCTTGCTGAACTGCGCCAGCGACCCCTTCCGCCCCAGCACCTCTACTCTTACATTTTCGAGTTCAGCCGCATCCGCGGCGCCGCGAATCCGGCCGAGCGATTCGGCGCAAAGCTCGGAGATTCTTTCCGCCAGCACTTACCGCGCGGCCCCGTTTTCTTCCAGAATCTCAACCACTTTCTGGTTTCCCCGCGACAGCGCCAGATCCATCGCGTTCTGATTATTTTCCGCGCGCGCATTCACCTGCGCTCCGAGTGAAATCAGCAATTGCGCGAGGTCCGCGTCTCCGTTTTGAGCGGCGGCGTGAAGAGGCGTCCAGCCGCCTTCCTGGCGAGCGTTCACGTCGGCGCCGTTTGCCGCCAGCAGAGCGGCGATGTCGCCGCGACGCCCCGCGCAGGCGGCGTGCAGCGGACTGTTTCGCATGGCGTTTAGCGATCGGGCGTTGACGTCCGCCCCGCCGGCGATAAGAGCTTCCGCCACGGGTAACTGTCCGAAGAAAGCAGCCAGGTGCAGGGCCGTCCAGCCGTCATGGCTATAGGCGGAGCTGAGGGACGGATCGCCGGACAGCAGTTCTTTCACGCGCTCGGGGACGCCGGCTATCGCAGCGGAGAATATGCTCAATTCCACCCCGCTTTCCAGGAGAAATTGCGCAACCGCGTCCTGGCGCGCATAGCGGGCGACGGTGAACCCGTCGAGCCCCTTTTCGTCCTTGGCGGTGAGTAACGAGGAGTCCTCCGCCACCATGCGCCTCACCCCGGCAAGGTCGCCGGCTTTCACGCTTTCAAAGAATGCGCTCATACCGGTTGGGGGAGAAACACCTGCTCCGATTTTCCCAATTCCACGCCCAGGTGATTGATGTAGAACAGCAGAAGCGCCGGCGGATAGGTGCTCTGGAAGTGTTCGTAAACCCGATTCTGCCAGCCCTCGGTGAGATATTGCGTCGCGTCCAGATCCTTGGCGAAAAATCCGTCCTCATGCGGAATTCCCAGCAGATTGAGCACGTTGACGATCAAATCCAAATGGCTCACCAGGATCGCCTGCGCGAGCTCGGTGGCGAATTCGGTGTCTTTCTCCTCGAGGCGCGTCCAAAAGCGCGGGGCGGCTTTGCGCAGGCTCTCTGAATTGAGCTTCGGAAGGCGAAAGCGGATCTTCAGGCGCTCGTAGAGCTGGTAGGTTTTGAGCTTGCCAAGCGAGATCGAGCGCAGAAGTTCTTGAAAATTATCCTGGCCCAAGCCCAGGAAAACCTCGGAGAGCTGCATAAAATGTCAGCGTAACACGCGCGGGAAGAGCGAGCCCAGCGCTTGCGGCTAACTGTTATCCCGCCGGACGGCGGCGGGGGTCTGGCAAGGAATCGTATCGGTGGTCCCGACGGGCTCAATCAAGCGCAGCAGGCCATCCGAATTCCAAATGGTTTCCGCGAGGCTTTCGAGACGCTCTACAGTCACTGGCTCTTCCAATTCAAGATAGGCTTGCTGGATTTTCCTGAGCATCTCTGCAATCGTCATGAGCGTTCCCCCCGTTATTGTCTCCGCCGGCATTGTCCTGACGCCCAAAACAACCGCGTCTAAACGAAATATCGGCAAGTAACGGCTCGCCAATACCTCTTTTATTCCGGGGGACGGGACCCGCTGCGATACAATGAAGAGTTTTGGCATAGAACATGAGTAATTTGATCGTTTTAGGCGCGCAATGGGGTGATGAGGGCAAGGGTAAGGTCGTGGATCTCTTCGCGGAGAAATTCGATCTGGTGGCCCGCTATCAAGGCGGTCACAATGCGGGACATACAGTCTTCGTCGGCCCGAAGAAGTTCGTTCTGAAGCTGATTCCGAGCGGTATCCTGCGTCCGGGCGTCGCGGCGGTGATCGGAAACGGCGTCGTCATCGATCTGGCGGCCCTGGTGGAGGAGATCAACAGCCTGGAAGCCGTGGGCATCGAGGTCTCGAAACATCTGGCGATCAGTAATCGCGCGCATGTCATTTTTCCGTTCCATCGGATCGTGGAAAAGATGTCGGAAGGGCGGCCGGACCGTATCGCCATCGGCACTACTTCCCGGGGCATCGGCCCCTGCTATGAGGACAAGATCGGACGCCGGGGCATCCGCATTGCCGATCTCTATGAGCCCGCCGCTTTTCAGGCTCTCTACAGCACTTTGGCCGAAGACAAGCGGCTTCTGGCGCAAACATTCGGCATTCACGAGGCGGTCGATTACGCCAAAATTCGGGATGAATACCGCGGCTACGCGGAGCGCATCCGGCCGATGGTGCGCGACACCTCCCGGTTCCTGAACGAATCCATGCGGGCGGGCAAACGCGTGCTGTTTGAGGGGGCCCAGGGCACCATGCTCGATATCGACCATGGCACGTATCCGTTCGTGACGTCGTCGAGCGCCACCGCCGGCGGCGCCTGCACGGGCGCGGGCGTTCCGCCGACGGCCATTCAGGGAGTGGTGGGCGTTTCGAAAGCCTACATCACGCGCGTCGGCAGCGGGCCGTTCCCCACCGAGGAAAAAGGCGAGTGGGGAGAACGCATCCGCAAGGCGGGCAACGAGTTCGGCGCCGTGACGGGCCGCCCGAGGCGATGCGGATGGTTCGACGTTCCGCTGCTGCGTTACACCGCGATGCTCAATGGCTTCGACAGCCTGGTGATCACCAAGCTCGACGTGCTGGACGAGATGGAGGAGATTCCCGTCTGCACCGCGTACCGCATCGGCGGCAAGGTCGTTTCCGAAATGCCGGCGACATTGGGTGAAACCGAGTCCATCGAACCGGTCTACGAGAAAATCCCGGGTTGGGGGAAAGCTACGCGCGGCCTCTCACAGGAAAAGGACCTCCCCGCGAAAGCCAAAGATTATCTGCGCTTTCTTGAAGAATCGACGGGCGTTGAGGTCGGCTGCATCTCTACCGGACCCGAGCGGGATGAGACCATCCTCGTCGAAAGCTCGAAGCTCAAGAAACTATTGGGCTGAGCCCCCGCGGCGAAGCTCTGGCTTACTGCCTGCGAACGACGATAACGCGCCAGGTGGAGTTGCCGGCCGCGTCGCTTGCGAGCACCGTAATGGTGTTGAGCCCCTGGTAGAGCGGAATAGCCTGGATTTCCCATTGGGTGGTTCCGCTGGCTGTGCCCGCTATGCCGATCGAACTCGACCAGCTCACGGAGGTAACGCCCACATTGTCGGTCGCGGCGCCGTTCAGACTAAGGGAACTGAGCGAGGTGTAGACGCTGGTGGATTCCGGCGAAAGAATCGTTAGGGACGGAGGGGTCGTATCCGCCGCACCTGGCGTCGGCGCGGGCGGGTCCGGTTTTGGCGGATCCGCAGCCGGCGGCGCGGGCGCGGAAGGCTGCGATGCCGGCTCCGGGCTGGTCTGCACGGCGGCGTACAGCCGCAGGACGGCCGCGATGTCCTCGTCAGACAGCCCGGTTACCTGACGGTAGTAAGGGTACATCACCGCGCCCGGCAAGTCGGAATGTCCCAGCCCCAGCGCGTGCCCGGCCTCGTGGAGCGCCACACTGAAAAGATCGATATCCGCTCCCAGTCCCCAAGAGTTGGCGTCGTTGAAGTGCATGTCACCGGCGATTGACTCGGGATTCACGGGGTACGGGTAAAACGTGTGGGCCAACACGCCGCCCGCCGGTCCAAACGGATATCCATCGCCGTGCGCGCCCGTTGCGAACAGAATTCCGATGGTGGCATTGCTCCACGGCGTATTCACCGGGGTAAACGACACCGCGGCGTAATGGGACCACTGGCTGAACGCGCTCGCAATCACTCCCCTGACGTCCTTGGACGGCAACTGAGCCGTAATGTTGTAAAAACCGTACGACAGAGCCGCCGCGCCAAGTCCCGGGCCGTCCCACCCGTCTCCGACAAGCGGAATCGACTGGCCCACCACGCCGGAAACGCTATCGTCCGCGCAATGGTAGACGGGAACGCCTTCAATCAGGTCTGTCGATGCCGGGAAAATGTAGGATACTTCGTCCCATTGAGCCAGTTGCTGCAGGTTCGCCCCGTCCCCTTCCACCAAGACGTGATTGGCCGCGAGGTAGGGGTTGTCGGCCATGCGCCAGCCTTCCGTCAATACAATCGCTCTCGCCACATCGCGCTCCACGTCCGGGAAGAACTCGACCAGGAACCATCCGTCCCTGCGGCTGCCGCGGATCAGCGGACTGATCTTTTCGACCGGTAGAAGATGGCGGACGCGTGCGGGCGGCGCCGGCCGGAACGCCGGGCCGTACACGATCGCGCCGGTGTCCGGGACCAAGCCCACCCGCCTCACTCCCCCGGAGCGGAGGCTCGCCCAGTCAGCGGCGGTGGGTATGCGGCGGAAATCCACCAGCCAGTGCGATTTACCTGCAAGCCATTGTTTGACGCGCGCCTGCTGGGGAGCCTTTGGGGCTGCGATGGCTTCTGATTGGAAAGGAGCGTTCTCCTGAAGGCCCTTCCAATGCAGCATGGTTTGCGCCGCCGCCGGGGTACACAAGAGCAGCAGGACAGGCGAGATTCTCATGATGCTTTCCTCATCGGCGAGCTTTGAGAGATTTTTGCAAGGATCACACTTTATTCACGTAGGTCCATTCCCCGTTTTCGTCCGAGCAAAATGCCTACCTCGCAATTACCACGCCTGGCCCTCTTGGGTATACTCCCCCTGCTTGCCACGGCTCAGTTCAATATTGAAACTGTTGCCGGGAGCAGCTATTGCGGGGACGGCGGTTTGGCGGTCTCGGCGCTCCTCATTCAGCCGGAAGGCGTGGCATTCGATAACCATGGCAATCTCTACATCGCCGACGCCAACGATCACCGCGTTCGTCTGGTGGACTCTCAAGGGCTGATTCGCACGGTTGCCGGGACCGGGTCTCCCGGCTACTCCGGCGATGAAGGCCCGGCCGTCGCGGCCCAACTGAACCGGCCTTACGGACTCTCGGTGGATGCCGCCGGCAACCTTTTCATCGCCGACCTGGGAAATGCGCGGATTCGCGAAGTCACCCCCGACGGGATCATTCACACGCTTGCGGGCGGAGGGCCCGTGAGCCCGGTGGGCGCCGTCGCACCGGTACCCGCGCGGCGCGCCAGCCTGATGGCCCCGCGTAATGTTTTTGCCGCTCCGGCGGGAGTGGTCTATTTTTCCGATTTCACGGCGCAGCAGGTTTACAAGGTTTCCGGAGGGCTGGTCAGCGCGATCGCGGGAGATGGCACGGCCGGTTATTCCGGAGATGGGGGACCGGCGAGCCTGGCGGAATTGAACTATCCGGCTGGTGTCGCCGCCGATGCGAGCGGGAACGTGTATGTGGCGGACAGCAGCAATAACGCGATTCGCGAGATCTCAAACGGCGTGATCCAGACGGTGGCGCAGACGCCCGGACCCACCGGCCTCGCCGTAGACTCATTCGGCGTCCCCTATGTCGCGGGCGTCAACTATCTGGGCGCGCCTTCGCTCGGGATCGTCAACGCCGTCAGTGCAAACGATCTTACGGTGCGTGCGCCCGCGCTCGTTTACTCGACCGAGCATGTGGTAGAGGAACTGAGTCCGTTTGGAAATCTCGCGGTGGTGGCGGGGAGCGGCATCGGCACGCTGTTTGGCGATGGAGGGCTCGCGCTGTCGTCGCGCCTCAACAATCCCATGGGTGTCGCGGCGGATGCGGCCGGGAACATTTACATTACCGATACCGGGAACAATCGCATCCGCGAGGTGCGAACCGACGGGGTGATTGTGACGGTTGCCGGCGGAGGAAACGAACTTGGATATCCGGCGGCGATTGCCGCCGACGCGGCCGGCAATCTCTATATCGCCGACACGGGGAACAACCAGATCGAATGGCGCGCTCCCGGCGGGGGATTCTCCACTCTTCTGACGCAGGTGAAAAATCCGGCCGGAGTGGCCGTGGACGCGGCGGGCAATGTATATGCCGCCGACCGCGGCAACGGGCGCATTGTGGAGGTCACAGCCGGGGGGATTGTCCGGAAAGTGGCATCGGTGGGCGAGCCCATCGCACTGGCCGTGGATGCCGCCGGGAATCTCTTCGTCAGCGACAACAGCCAGAACGCGGTGCTCAAAATCGCGGCCGGCGGAGGCGTATCGACCGCCTGGACCGGAGAAGCGGGCGGCCACACCGCGCCGGCGGGGCTCGCCGTCGACGCAGCCGGGAATCTTTATCTAAGCGATACGTCCGGCAACCGGATTGTCCGAATTGCGCCCGGCGGGACCGAGACGGTAGTCGCAGGCGACGGAAACGCCGGTTTCTCGGGCGATGGAGGGCCGGCTTTGAATGCGCAATTGAGCGGTCCCGCGGGCCTGGCCTGGGACGCGGCCGGCAACTTGCTGATCGCCGACGCCGGCAACAACCGGATACGCCGGTTGAAGCCTGTCCCGGTGGAACCTCCCGCCCAAGAGGCCGCCGCCATTCAAGTAGTGAACGCCGCGAGCAGTCTGGGAGGGCCGGTGGCGCCGGGTGAGATTGTTACGATTTACGGGCAGAATTTCGATCCGCAATCGGCGCGGGTGCAGTTCGACTCCGCCACGGCCCGGATCTTCTATGCGGGGAAGACGCAGATCAATGCCCTGGCGCCGTCCACGCTGACGCCCGGTGCGATCACGACCGTCCGCGTGTCCTCCTCCGGCGCTGCGCCGGTGTCCGCCGTCATCCCGGTGTCATCCGCCGCGCCGGGGATATTTGTGGGAGCGTCCGGACAGGCTGCGGCGTTGGACGAGGATGGGACCGTCAATAGCGCCCAAAATCCCGCGCCGCGGGGATCCGTCGTGGTGCTGTATGTGACCGGGGAAGGCCAGGGATCGAGCGCGGCGGCGCTTTGGATCGGAGGGCAGCAGGCCGATATCCTTTTCGCCGGACCCGCGCCCGGGTTCGTGGGTTTGATGCAGGTGAACGCCAGAGTGCCGGCCTCCATCCCCGCCGGAGCAGCGGCGGTAGACCTGATTGTTGGCGGGGGGCGCTCGCAAGCCGGCGTAACGATATCGGTCAATTAGTCCGGCGTGCGCGAGCGCCTATTTGCGGCTCGCGGGCGGCACGATTCCGTTCATCCGCGTGTACACCGCCATTTGCCCGTAGTGGTCGAAGGTGTGCCAGACGAGAATCGACGCGACATTCAGACTCGAGGACTTGCCGCCGAACGGTGACGGAATGTTTTCCAGCAGATTCTGCGCAGACAGCTTGGCGACAGCGGCATGGGCGTACGCGAAGGCGTCCCTGGCGTATTTCACGATCTCCTCCTTCGTGTTGACGTTCGACGGCCCCTCTTCGCCGCCCGTGTCCACCGGGCTCTTCTCCTGATTCAGCGCCGCGGCGACGATGTACATCACGCTGGCCACATGTTTCACTTGCGCTCCGAAGGTTCGCACACCCTTGAATTCGCCCCCGGACGGGGCAAAGTTGTAATGATCGGCCGGCATCGCCTCGGCGAGCGGTATGAATTCGCTCTCCACCATTTTGAGCTGGCCGTCAAAAACCTTGGCTGGGTCCGCGGCCCCTTCGGCCGCGAGTAAACCGCCGCCGCACACCGCGGCGAGTAATAACGCTGTCGGTAATGCTTTCATTGAGGTCCCCTTTATACTACTTGCGCTAACGTAAGCTTACAGTGTCCTGCCGGCGATGTCTGAATGGACGTAACGGGGGCCAATTTGATAGAACCAGATCGATGAAGACCTACCGCGTTTTCGTTTTCACCTCGTTTGCGTGGTTGCTGGCCGCCTGCCTTTCGGCCGCCCCGCTCAAGACCGAAACAGGAGTCATCAATGGCGCGGAATACCGGATCGATATTCCGCCGGACTGGAACGGAGGTCTGGTGATCTATTGCCACGGCTATTCTCCGGTTCCGGGGAAGTTCGAAAAGGACAAGGACCTGCCTCCGGTGCAGAAGGTCTTCACTGACGCCGGCTATGCGCTGGCGCAATCCGGCTATGCCGCCGGAGGCTGGGCGGTAGAGGAGGCGGTATCCGATACGGAGTCCCTGCGCCGGCACTTCATCCAAGAGCACGGCAAGCCGAAAGAGACCTATGTCACCGGGCATTCCATGGGCGGCTTTTTGACCATGACGCTGATGGAGAAGTTTCCTTCCGCCTACGATGCCGGCCTGCCTCTCTGCGGGCCGCTGGCGGCGCCGGAGTGGTTTATGGGACGCGGGGCCTTTGACGGAATGGTGATCTTCAACTATTTGTTCCCTGGCATCCTGCCCGCGCCGGACCGTATTCCCGCGGACTATCAGGGCGGCAAGGAGGTGGCGGCGAGAATTCAAGCCGCCATGGAAGCGAATCCGGAAAAAACGAAGCATTTATTGGCGTATTTCGGAGCGAGATCCATCGAAGACGCCGCCGGCAGCCTCGCGTTCGCCGCCTATGTCGTGAAGGAGATTGAGCAGCGCGCGGGCGGGAATCCGTTCGATAACCAGGGCATTCTTTATCAGTGGCCCGGAGACCAGAACGCTTTAAACGATGGCGTGAAGCGCTATGCCGGAAATCCTCGCGCGGCGGAATATCTACGAACGTGGTACCTGCCCACCGGACGCCTGACGCGTCCGATGCTGGCGATCCACACCACCTATGACCCGATCGTGCCGGTGAGTATTCCCAATTTTTATCAGGAACTGACCACGGAAACCGGGTCGCAGGATTTATTTGTTCAGCAGTACGTCAAGCATGATGGACATTGCAACATCACTCCCGGGGAGACCGCGCAAGGTTTCCGTGAACTGAGAGAGTGGAAAAACGGGGGAACAAAGCCGCCCGCGGGGGCGGCGCGCTAAACGATGAAGCTGCTGATTTTTTCCGATATTCACAGCGACCGTGCCGCTCTAGAGCGGCTGATGAACATCGAGGCGGATTACTATTTCGCTGCCGGGGACCTGGTGAATTGGGGCCGCGGCCTCGGTGCGATGGGTCAAATTCTGGAGAAGCGAGCCGGGAGGATGTATGTGATTCCGGGCAACCATGAGTCCGAACGCGACATCGAGTTGCTGTGCGCCAAGCACGGTTTCCGCAACTTTCACGGCCAACATTTCAATATCGGTAAATGGCGCGTCGGAGGTCTGGGGTATTCGAACCCAACGCCGTTTCATACGCCCGGTGAGTATACCGAGGAACAGCTTGCGGCCAAACTGGCGCCTTTCGCCGGACCGGAGCCCATGGTGCTGATTTGCCACTGCCCGCCGAAGAACACTGCACTCGACAGGGCTGGGCGCGGCGAGCACTTTGGCAGCACCGCTGTGGCGGAATTTCTGGCGGCGCGCGAGCCGCGCTATTTTTTCTGCGGCCACATTCATGAGGCGGCCGGGGTGAGCGAGCAAATCGGTAATACGTGGGCTATGAATGTAGGAAAGAAAGGCTATCTTCTGGATCTCCCGGATTAGTCCTTAAATCCGGATTAGTTTAAACAGGCAAAATAAAACGTGCAAATTGTTCGGGCTTATCCCAGACATCTCTCGCTGGCCGTTCCCCTTTTCGACCAATATCGCCAGTTTCACAATCAGCCGCTGGACGGGGAGGGAGCGCGTCAATTTCTCACGGAGCGATTATCGAACGGAGATTCCGTCATCTTTCTTGCCCTGGATGGAAGCGGGAGCAGGGAGGCCGGCATCGGCTTTTTGCAGTTGTATCCGCTTTTCTCCTCCACCCAGATGAGGCCGGCATGGCTGTTGGCCGACCTGTTTGTTGTGCCCTCCGCGCGGCGGCAGGGCATCGGCCGGGCGTTGGTGGAGCGGGCCCATCACCTGGCGCTCGAAACCCGGGCGTGCCAGTTGATTTTGCAAACCGGCGCCGGGAACACGGCGGGGCAGGCGCTCTGTGAGCGCCTCGGGTACGTCCGCGATACCGAAAGTCTCCTTTACGTGCTCCCGATCGCGAAGTAATCCCTCCGTGTTTCCGAGTTGATCGCGCCCTGAAAGTGTGACAAGCTCATCCATGGCCCGCCGCCTTGAAGGGGCTGGCGCCGCAGCAGGGGGAGACCACCGTGGATGTGAACCGAAGAGGTTCTTGGGCTGTATTTTTTTTGCTGGCGGCAGCGCCTTTCGCCGGCGGTCAGATTAAATATCCGGAATTTCCGAGCGAAACGCCCGGGAAATTCGAACCGGCGACGAACGGTTTTGACTTCACGCGCCGCGAAGTCATGATCCCCATGAGGGACGGCGTGAAACTGCACACCGTCGTCCTTGTCCCCAAAGGCGCCACACGAGCGCCCATTCTTCTCACGCGCACTCCCTATAACGCGGACGATCTGACCGGGCGGACACAGAGTTCGCATCTGGGGCCGGTTCTCTACGGTTATGACAACGCGACGGATGTCATCGTCGAAGACGGTTATATTCGAGTGGTTCAGGACATTCGGGGCAAGTATCACTCGGAAGGCGACTACGTCATGAATCGCCCTCTGCACGGCCCCCTCAATCCGACCCCGGTCGACGAATCGACCGACACCTACGACACAATCGACTGGCTGGTGAAGAATATCCCCGAAACCAACGGAAAAGTCGGAATTCTGGGAATCTCTTACGACGGGTTTCTTCCCTTAATGGCGATCGTGAACCCGCATCCGGCGCTCAAGGTGTCAGTTCCGATGAATCCCATGGTGGATGGCTGGAAGGGAGACGACTGGTTTCACAATGGCGCGTTCCGCCAGCAGAACATGCCGTATATCTACGAGCAGGAGGCGACGCGCTCCAACGACGTCAAATGGTGGACGGGGAATTTTGACGATTACGACATGTCCCTGCGCGCGGGGTCGGCGGGGGAACTGGGACAGCGGCACGGTATGGAGCCGATCGGTTTCTGGCGGAAAATTCTGGCCCACCCGGCCTATGACTCCTTCTGGAGAGAGCAAGCGATGGACCGCGTGCTCGCCGGGCAGCCTCTCAAAGTGCCCACCATGCTGGTGCACAGCCTCTGGGATCAGGAAGACATTTACGGTGCGATTGCGGTCTACCAGGCCATCAAGTCAAAGGATACGAACAATGACATGGTGTTTCTGGTGATGGGTCCGTGGCATCATGGCCAGGAAATCGAGGACGGCAGCACGCTCGGTGCGTTGAATTTTCGGAGCGATACCGCCTTGTACTTCCGCCAAAACGTCCTCCGGCCGTTTCTCGCTCAATATTTGAAGGATGGCGCGCCAAAAGCAAATATTGCGCCAGTGGTGGCGTTTGAGACGGGAAGCAATATCTGGCGGAATCTTCCCGCCTGGCCAGCGGGATGCGAGAGCGGGTGCCGCATTGTTCCGTCGCCGCTTTACCTCAGCTCCGGTTTGAAACTCAGCCGGCAGGAGGGGGCGGACGGCGCGGACGCTTTCGATGAATATGTTTCCGATCCCGCGAAACCGGTTCCGTTTCGCGCCCGGCCCATCCAACCGGTTGGCTACGATCATGGCTTAACGTGGCCGCAATGGCTGGTCGACGATCAGCGCGAAGCGTCGGGGCGTCCGGATGTTCTCGCATTTGTTTCGGACGTCCTGAAGACGCCGGTCAAGATCAGCGGGCAGCCGGCGGCCAACCTGGCCGCATCGACCAGTGGGACGGACGCCGACTGGGTGGTGAAGCTTATCGACGTCTACCCCGATGAGGTCGCTGGAGAGCCCGCCATGGGAGGGTATCAACTGATGGTCTCCGCGGACATCTTTCGCGGGCGTTATCGCGAGAGTCCGGAGACTGCCAAACCAATCGAACCCGGCAAACCTCTGCGGTACCGTTTTGAGCTTCCCACCGCCAACCACGTGTTTCTGACGGGACACCGGATCATGGTGCAGGTGCAGTCCAGTTGGTTTCCGCTGTACGACCGCAATCCCCAGACCTTCGTTCCGAATATTTTCTGGGCGAAGCCAGAGGACTACCGGAAAGCCACGCAGCGCATCTATCATTCGTCCTTCGTGGAACTTCCACTGGTGACGAATTAGCTCACTGCGCCGGAACCGTGGTGGGAGCGCCCTTGTCTTTTACAAAAAAGACGAGGATTTTCGCGCGCTCGGTTTTGCTGGCGTTGCGTGAAACGGCATGGATGTCATCCGGCGATTCATAGAAAGTCTGGCCGCGATGGAGCGTTACCTCCGGCCCGCCCTTCACCTGCATTACAACCGAGCCCTCCAAAACGTACACGAACGTGTTGGCGTTGTGGCGGTGCGATGCGGATGACTCGCCGGGCGCGTATTCCACCGTCAGCACCATGCCTTCTTTTCCGGTGATTCCGCCAAGATCCTTCGCCAGCAAGGTCTTCACTTCGGCCGCGCCCGCGATCACCGGCAAGGCCGCAGCACACAGCAGAGCCAGCAGCACCATCCTGTTGAGGCGGGGCTTCACGAGTTAGCGCCCTCAGCCTTGCGTCCGGCGGGCTGGTATTCGCCCGGGACGGCGCGAAACGAAATCGCGAGCCGGTTCCAGCCGTTGATTGCGATCACGGCCATGGTCAGGTTCACCAACTCTTCTTCGGAGAATTGCCGCCGCGCTTCTTCATACACGTCGTCCGGAACGTGCCCTTCGGAAACCAGCGTGACCGCCTCCGTCCACGCGAGCGCCGCGCGTTCGCGATCCGTGAAGAAGGGAGTTTCGCGCCAAGCGTTCAGGGTGTAAAGCCGCTGTTCGGTTTCCCCTTGCGCCCGTGCATCCTTCGAATGCATGTCAAGGCAGAAGGCGCACCCATTCATCTGCGACGCCCGCATCTTCACGAGTTCAATCAGAGATGGCTCCAGCTTGGAGGACTTCCGGACAAACATCTCCAGACCGAGCATGGCATGATACGCTGCAGGCGACGCTTTTTGAGAATTTAGACGTGGTTCCATATTTATTTTCCTTTCCATGCCCAGAATACCGCCTGGGCGGAACTGGTCTGCCTACCAAAAAGACGCCTTGGCGAAAGAGGGCGCTAGGATTGGGAATAGCATCCTTGTCGATTGTCACTCAACCCTCAAAAGCCGCCGTGCTGCTCTGTTCCGTTCGCGACTGCCGCCTGCCTCTCCGGCGGGGGCGCCTACATCTGACATGCGAGCGGGGACACTCCTTCGACGTCGCGCGTAGCGGTTACATCAACCTATTGCAGCCCCAGGAGCGGCGCTCGAAGCAGCCAGGCGATACCGTAGCCGCGGCGGCGGGGCGGCGGCGCCTGCACGATTGCGGCGTCACTCTGCCATTGTTGGAAGCCATTGCGGAGATGGCGGACGCGCATGCCGGCGAGGCTGTCCTTGACGTTGGGTGTGGTGACGGATTCTACCTCGGGACTCTTGCCGGCCGGGTAGGAATTGCGGGATACGGCCTCGACATCTCGGCCCCTTCCATTGATGCCGCGGCGCGGCGCTACCCTGCATGCGAATGGATCGTAGCCAATGCGGACCGCTTCGTTCCCTATGCCGGTGGTTCCTTTTCCCTGGTGCTGTCTATCACCGCGCGCCTGAATGCCGCGGAATTCCGGCGAGTGCTGCGCGATGAAGGAAGGCTGCTGGTGGCGGTTCCGGCGCCCGGCGACCTCATCGAATTGCGCGGCGCGGGACGCGACCGCGTGGATCGAACGGTGGCGGAATTCGCCGCTGAATTTTCCCTCGTCGCGCAACGCCGCGCCACCACCGGGGCGCTCCTCGATGCCGCGCTGGTGCAAGACGCCCTCTATTCCATCTACCGGCCGCGGACCGCCGGGCCCGTGCAGGAAAAGCGTGTCACGCTCAGTTTGGATTTACTTCTTTTCCTTCCCCGGTGATGCGCGTTCCAGACCGGCGGACGGATCTAGCGGCTCGCCACGCGAAGCCGTTCCTCCAGCGAGGCGCGGCCTTCCTCATCCAGTTTGTGCCGGCCTTTGGTGACGTAAAAGACGTCAAACGCCTTATGGCCCTCGGTGTTGATCAAAATTACTTCGATATTGAGGCCTTGAGAGGAAATGGCCTGCGCCAGGTCGTACAACAGGCCCGGGCGGTCGCGCGCCGTGATCTCGATCAGAGTGGCGTTTTCCGAGGCTTCATTGTTGAAGTGCACCAGGTGCTCCACTTCATCGCGCCGGTTCCGCGCGGGTTTCGGGCGCAAACGGAGAAGGCGTTCGACATTCAGGGTTCCCGACGCGGCGTGGCGGAGCATGTCGGCCAGGCGGTCTATCTCACTGGGATTCAACTCCAGCGAGCGGTGCGGGTCCGAGAAGACGAAAGTATCGAGACAAATTCCGCGATCGTTGGCAAATGCCTCCGCCCGGGAAATGTTCATCCCGAAGCCGGCGAGCGTTCCGGATAGAGATGCAAGCAGGAAAGGGCGATCGCGGGAGACAATCTCAGCGCGAAAGAATCCATCCTCTTTGACGATACGCACCGCCGCGCCGGAAGCCGCGGCCTCCCTGGCCAGTTTGAGATGGGCGCGGATCTCGCCGGAGGCATGCGTTCGCGCGTAGCGGACAGGAAGGCCCTCTAAAAATTGGGCCGTTTCCGAGTCGCCCGCGCTGGCATGAATTCGCTCCGACTCCAGCTCTCGCGTAAATTCATACCGGCCTACGGAGAAGAGCCTCCAGAGACGATCCAAACGCCACGGCGTCATGGCCTGTGGATTCACGGCGCTGACGTCGGCGTAGGTCATCAGCGTGAGCAGCGAGAGGCGTTCGAGCGTGCCGGTTTGCCCGGCGATGGAATGCGCCGTTGCCGGATCTTCCAGGTCCCGGGAATTGATCACGGACGAAAGGTCCAGGTGATGTTCGATCAGGAACGTTACCGTCTCGCGGTCCGCCGCCGGGGCATTCAGGCGGTCCAGAACCTTGGCGGCAATGGCAACCGATTCCTGCGCGTGTTCTCCCGATCCGCCGCCCTTCCCGATGTCGTGCAAAAGGAGCGCCAAACGGAGCAGGGCCGCGTCCTGCGCTTCCCACAGCAGCGCTGAAAACCGCTGTTTCACCGGGTCGCCGCCGGCTTCCGCCAGCGCATCCAGATTTTCGAGCGCCACTATCGTATGCTCGTCCACCGTATAACGATGATAGAAATCGCGCGTGACCAGCGCGTCAATCCGCTCCCATTCGGGAATCAGGGCGGCCATGAGACCGGCTTCGTGCAGCGCGCGAAACGCAGATGCGCATCCTCGGAGAGATAGCAGCTCTTTCCACGCCCTCCAGGGCTCCGCTTGCCGCTGAAAAAGCGCCAGGGCTTTTTGCAGTTTCTTCTCAGTGTCCTCGGCGAGGCGTACGTTGTGGCGCGCCGCGAATTGCAAGAGCCGCATCGGTGCGCCGGCATCGGTCTCGAACAGGCCGGGTTCACGCAAAAGCAGGCGCTCGTGGGAAATCGTGAATTCGTGATTAGAGAGGCGGGCGCGGCGCTCGCGAAATTGGCTGAGAAGCCCGCTTCCCGAAATCTCCGCCTTATGCAGGGCGTGGCCGAGGGCCCGGAACACTTCCCTCGCGTGGCGGAAGTATTCCCGCATCCAAGCGGCCGGGTCGGCGGAAAGGGTCTCCTGCGCTTCAAAGCTAAGCAGGTTGTTGTCGCGCCCGGAATTGCGGTGCAGGGCCGTGCGCACCGTCAAAAGGAACTCTCGTGCGTCGCGCAGGTTTCGGTCATCGGGCGCGCCGCCGTTGCGAACTCCGAGCAGGCCGAGCCAGTGCAGCACATGCAGATCCCGCAAACCTCCGGGATGCTCCTTGACGTTCGGCTCGAGATGGTAGATCGTTCCGCCGTAGTGCGCGTGACGGCTCTCCGTCATCCGGCAAAGGTGCCGCACAATGTCGGAACGCTCCCGCACAAGGAACCTGGCGAAACGGGGTTCGAGAGCCTGATAGCGGGCCGAATCCCCGCACAGGTACCGCCGGTCGAGCAGGCTGATCGTGAGTTCGAGATTCCCTTCGTGAATCTCGCAGCATTCCTCCACCGTCCGGACGGATTGCGCGATGCGAAGTCCAGCGTCCCAGAGCTGGCGCTGAAAACGGGAAAGAGAGTCTTTCGCCGCATCCGCGCTGGCGGCGGAATCCACCAGGACCAGGAGGTCCACGTCGGAGTACGGAAACAACTCACACCGGCCATAGCCCCCTACGGCGCAGACCGTGGCCGCGAGCTGCGCTGCTTCGAACGCGCGGAGAACCAAGGCGTCCACCTGCGAACAGCGCTCCGCGAACGGAAGTTCCGCGTATTGTGCCGAAAATTCAGAGTGCTGCAAAGAGTCCTACAGCGCGCCTTCGCCCCGATCGTCATTGCGAATGCGAATTGCTTCCCCCACGTCGGATACAAAGATCTTCCCGTCGCCGATCTTTCCGGTTCGCGCCGAATTCAGAATCGTTTGCACCGCTTCCTCGAAGCGCGATTCGGACACAACCAGCTCCAGTTTCACCTTGGGCAGAAGATCTACCTGGTATTCCATCCCCCGGTAGACCTCCTTGTGGCCCTTTTGGCGACCGTGGCCGCGCACTTCCGAGATTGTCATCCCGTCGATGCCGATGCCGGTGAGGGCGTTTTTCACGTCTTCCAATTTGTGCGGCTGAATAATGGCTTCGATTTTCTTCATGGTGGGTTACGCCTCGAAATTATAACCTTCCTCGCCGTGCATGCTGATGTCCAGCCCCTCCCGCTCATGCTCGGCGCTTGCGCGCATTCCAATCACCACGTCGCATATCTTCAGAATGATCAGCGACCCGACGATGGCCAGCACCCAGGAAATTGCCACGCCTCCCAGCTGGTTTAGCACTTGCATGGGATTGCCATCCACCCAGCCCAGGGCCATTACTTTACCGCTGGCGTCCTTAAAGCCGCTGTTGACTTCCCTGGTGGCGAATACGCCGGTGAGGATTGCGCCCAGCGTTCCGCCGATTCCATGAACGCCGAAGGCATCCAGGGAGTCGTCATAACCGAATTTGCTTTTCACCGCGGTCACCATGAAGAAGCAGACCAATCCGGCGGTGAACCCGATCAGCATCGCCGGGAATGGCTTCACGAAGCCGGCGGCCGGGGTGATCGCAACCAGCCCCGCAACGGCTCCCGAGATTCCCCCCAGCATGCTGGGTTTTCCGTTATGAATCCATTCGGCGAGGATCCAGCCGAGAGCCGCGGTGGCCGCGGCGAAGTGCGTGGCCACGAAGGCGCTGGTCGCGAGCGATGATGCGGCAAGGGCGCTGCCGGCGTTAAAGCCGAACCAGCCCACCCACAGAAGGCACGCACCGACAAAACTGAACGTCAGGTTGTGCGGCTTCATGGAATCCGACCGGTAGCCCTTGCGCTTGCCCAGGTAAATGGCGCAGACGAGCGCCGATACTCCAGATGTAATGTGCACCACCGTGCCGCCGGCGAAGTCAAGACAAGGAATCGCCCCGCCGAGCGCCGCGTTGAGCAGGCCCCCCTGTCCCCAGACCATATGGGCCATGGGGAAGTAGACGATAAAGGCCCACAGAACGGTGAACAATAGCATCGCGCTGAACTTGATACGCTCCGCATAGGCGCCGGAAATCAACGCCGGCGTGATAATGGCGAACATGAGCTGATAGATCATGAACGTCTGCTGCGGAATGGTTGCCGCGTAATCCGGATTGGGCGCGGCGCCGACGTTGTGGAGGAAGAGATAACGTAAATCGCCAAGGAACGGCGTGCCTCCTCCGAACGAAAGACTGTATCCGGCCACCGCCCATAAGACGGTTACGACGGCCATGAGCACAAAGCTGTGCATCATGGTGCTGAGCACATTCTTGCGGCGGACCAGACCTCCGTAGAATAGTGCGAGCCCAGGCCCGGTCATGAGCAGGACCAGCGCGGCGCTAACCAGCATCCAGGCGTTGTCGCCGGCGCTTTGAGCGGATTTCACCGCTTCCTCCAAGGCGGCTATGCGCGCGTCCGTGGCGGGCGGGATGGACTGGGCAGAGAGGATCGACTGCAGGAGACACAGGGCAAATGGCACTCGCCATAGGCAACGTACTGACATGGTGACCACTATGATCCTCCATGGGCCCGAGATTGCGCCAACTAGAAAATTCTATGAGGTATATTCAAGTTTTTACTTCCGGGCGAGAGGCAGTCAAGGAAGGCGGGGGCTGCTTAGTCGGGCAGTTCATTGGGGGGCGGCACGCCGTAGCGCTCGAGGATGGAGGTAATTGCTTCGAAGATATATTTCGGAGAGCGGTCGCCGGAAATCTGGTGGTAGTTGCGGTCGCTGTAGTAGGCGAGCACCGGGCGGGTGACCTCGTCATAGGTCCTCAGACGTTCGGTGAACACCTCAACCTGATCGTCCTTGCGGACTACCAGCGGAGTGTTGTCGTCGTCGCAAACATTATCGTTCCGGGGCGGGTTGGACAGAATGTTGTAGACGCGGCCGCATTTTGGGCACTGCCGCCGGGACGTCATCCGTGCGATCAGAGCGGGGAAGGGAACATCCAGATGTAAAACAACCGGCGCGGGAAAATTGCGCGCGGCCAACTGGATACCCAGAAACTCCGCCTGCTCCACCGTGCGGGGATAACCGTCGAGCAAGAAACCAGCCTCGCAGTCCGGACGGGAAATCCGGGCGAGCAGCATTTCATTTACGAGATCATCTCCGACCAGACCGCCCCGGGCCATCACGGACTGGGCTGCTTTTCCCAGCCCGGTCCCCGCTTGGATTTCCGCCCGCAGCATTTCCCCAGTGGAAATGGCGGGAATTTTCAACCAGTTAGTGATTAGGCGAGACTGTGTCCCTTTGCCGCTACCTGGCGGGCCAAAGAGCAGTAGAACCAAGAAGCCTCCATAATGCTTCAGGCTAACATGAATCGGCGGACGGCCAGTCTTAGATTCCAGATTTCCGGGACAGGCGCGAAGCCCGGTCAATCGATAAATCGAGGGATGAGGATGGCGGGGCCGGAGACGAGCGGCCCGAAGCTACCGGTCACCGCGCCCGTGCTCGAAGATTCGATAAGCATGGGAATCCGCACGGTTTCTATGGTGGACGCGTCGCTCCAGACGACCTCGTAGGTGAGCCATCCATTCCCCTGGCTGTCGGTGGTGATCGTAACGGATTTGGAGGCGGAAGCTTTAGGTCCACCCGCACTGTTCCCGTTGGCGTCCGTCGCGACGTACATGATGGCGCCGGTAACCTGAATTCCAGCGGCGGTATCGCCCCCCAGGTAGGCCGCGCTTGGCGCCACGATGTGAATGCCGGGCTTGTAGCCGGTGAAATGGAGCATCAGGCGCGTCCCATGGTTCGCCAAGCCGGCTGCCGGAAGGCCGCCCGGAGTCGCGGATGTGTCCCAGAGGCCCGACTCGGTGCTGTACGGAAACCCGGGCACATTCTCGGGGCCGGGGTTTCTATAGTCGATCCACGTCTTGAACGAAGTTGAGAACCCTTCGGTAAATGTCGCGGACAAGGTACTGTAAGAAGTGCCCGCGGCCGGAACCGCCGGTGTTTGCGCGAAACTCATGCCCCGAGTCGCATTCGCAACCGTCGGCTGCGGATTGGAAAGCAAGGGCTGGCCCAGAGTCGAAACGTAAGCGTGAATGGGAATCAGGGGGAATGGCGAGACCTGTTGCGATGCGTTCACACGGATATTTGTGATGCGCATGGTTAGTGGGGAAGTCCCCGGCGCATCGAGGGGCACCGTGAATGCAACGGCATTTCCGCCCACGGGATACCCTTGAAAAACATTGTAGTGCTGATCTGTTCCGTCGTATTCTCCGCCTGGCGCGCCGCTCGGGTTTCCGTTGGCGTTCATCGGGCAGCCCCCCACGCTATCCGGACAAACATTCTGGGGACTGCCCGCCCCGGCGGGCCGCGGCGCCGAGGCAGGATTCGGATGTGCCGGATAGGCGTCGTCGATAATCAGCAGCGCTTCCGAGAGATTGGCCGACACCAGACGGCTCGTAATGGGAGCGTCCATCTGGATTTTCACGGTGGAAAGATTGATCGGTGCGCCCGATGGAAGCGGTACTCCGCCCGTGCAAGTCAGATAGATATCGCTCACCAACTCCGCCGCGCCTTCTTTCCGAATCGGGTGCGGATCGGCGCTCGCATTACAGGTGAATGGCCCAGGGTAGCCGGGTTGAGCAAATCCTAAGCCGGCGCTTGCCAAGGCCAAGACCATACCTGCCAGGCAATACTCACTGCGTTTTGCGCTTACCATTTCGCTCTCCGCTACTCCTGTTCCGGCACAAATCGGGGGATTGGCGTCGCGTCCGAGGCGACCAGCGGTCCAAAGCTTCCGCTCACCTGGCCGGCGGCTTGCGATTCGATCAGGACTGGAATTGTCGCCGCTTCGCTGGTGTTCGGATCGGACTTCACAACTTCATACGTCAGCCATCCATTGCCCTGGCTGTCCGTCGTGATCATTACCGTCTTCGCCGCGGAAGCCTTGGGTCCAACCGGGCCGTTCCCGTTCGCGTCGGCAACGACGTAAGCGAGCGCGCCGGTGTTCGAGCCCGAGAGAGGGTCCTGGAGGTAGGCCGCGGCCGGCGCAATGATCTTTATTCCAGCCGGGTAGCCGCTGAAATGCAGCATCAGGCGCGTGCCGTGATTTGCAACGCCAATTGCCGGGATGCCAGCGGGAGCTTTGAGTGAATCCCATAGGCCGGACTCGGAATTGTAAGCGAACCCTGGTATATTCTGGGGGCCGGCGCCCTCCAGATAGTTCCACATTCTAAACGCGTTGGCGAATCCTTCGGTGAAGGTAACCGACAGAGTGCTATAAGCCGTGCCAGGCACCGGCGCCGGATCTGTCTGTGTCACGCGCAACCCCGGCGTTGGGTAGCCGTCAACGATTGGCGCGCCCGAGACCAGGACGGTTCCGACAAAGGCGGTGACCTGGTGGAAGTCATACGGCGATTGCGGCGGGTAGAATTGCGAGACGTTCGCACGGATGTTTGTGAGACGCAACGTCAGTTTGCTCGACGGGCCGGGAGCGTCGATCGGGACGCCGCTAAAGGTGACTGAGTTGAAACCCGAAGAAAAGCCTTCAAAGACGTTGAAGTGGCCGCTCGCCCCGTCGTAGTCCCCACCGGGATTTCCCGTCGGGTCGCCGGTAGCGATGATCGGGCACGCATTCGGCCCGACCGCGAGGCAAAGGTTTTGAGGGCTGCCGGAATGCAACGGGGGAGGCACGAACAACGATGGATTCGGAGCCGCGGGATAAGGGTCGTCCACTAAAAGGAGCGCTTCCGAGAGGCGATAGGGAAACACCCGGCTGGCCACCGGCGTGTTCAGGGTCAGCGTGATCGTGTAGGCGGGGACGGAGCCTCCTGCCGCCGTTGGCGTCCCACCGGTGCACTCGATCAGGATGTCGCCAATTAATTCCGCGGCGCTCTCGCTGCGGATGAACGGCGGATTGGGGGAAGAGACATTGCAACTGGGGCCGGAATTCGTTTGGCCCAACCCAACGACACCAGCCGCCAGCACCCCGCCAACCAGAAGATACCTGCTAAGCGTGATCAAAATTTTGGTTTCTCTCTTTCCGATACAGAATCATTGCAATACAAATCGGGGAATCGGCGCGGCGCCGGACGACAACAAAGGGCCGTAACTTCCGGTTACGACACCCGTCGCCAGCGACTCGATCGTGATGGGAATCGTCAGGGACTCAACCACCGCGGGGGCGCTGCCGACCACTTCGTAGGTCAGCCATGCGGCTCCCTGGCTGTCGGTGGAGACCGTAACCGATTTGGAGCTGGCTGGCGTGGGCCCGCCCTGACTGTTTCCGTTGGAATCCGCGGCAACGTACATCGCAGCCCCAGTCGCCCGGGTCCCCTGACCTACCGGGGCAACCAGATAGGCCGCGGCCGGCGCAACGATATTTACCCCAGGCGGATAACCGCTGAAATGAAGCATCAACCGCGTCCCGTGATTTGCCAGCCCCAGGAACGAGATTCCTGCCGGCGGGCCAACTTTATCCCACAACCCGGACTCGGAGTTATAGGCGAATCCCGGTACATTTTGCGGGCCTGCGTTCTTGAAGTCGGTGGCGGTTTTGAATGCGGACGGAAAATTCACGCCCTCGCTAAACGTGAAGGACAGCGTCGTGTTGGAGGCGCCTGAAACCGGAACCGGCGGGGTTTGCGTAAGCAGCAGACTGCGCTCCGTCAGACCGACTGTGACGCTGTCGCCGGAACTGCCGGGGAGACCGGTGACAAACGCAGCAATTTCCGCGCTGGTAAAGGGAGGCAGCAGGAGCTGCGAGGCGTTCGCGCGAAGATTCGTGATGCGCAGATAAAGCGGGAAGGAGCCCGGCGCATCGATGGAAACGCCGAGGAACGATACCGAGTTGAACGCGGAGGCAACTCCTTCGAACACGTTGTAGTGGCCGGCGGTCCCGTCGTAGTCTCCGCCTGGGGCGCCGCTCGCAAGGCCGGTCCCGATCATTGGACATGCGTTCGGTCCCGTTGCGCGGCACAGGTTCTGCGGGCTGCCCGACCCCGGCCATCTCACGCCCGAGGTGGGGTTCGGTTGCCCCGGGTACGCTTCATCCACGATGAGAAGCGCTTCGGAAAGATCGTAGTTGACTACCCGGCTCGTGAGCGGCGTGTTCAGAGTAACCGTGATTGTGTAGGCTGGAACACGCGCCCCGGCGGGAACCGTCTGTCCGCCGGTACAAATGACGCCGATGTCGGCGGTCAGCTCGGTGACACCCTCCGAGCGGGCGTGCGCCGCTTGCGAGGGCTGCACCCTGCATGAGGGGCCGGACGGCGTCTGTGCCCAAGCCAAACCACAGATCAAAAGAGACACACCCACACAACGCCCGGCAAATCCGCAGAATACTGTCAAGTTATCCCCCAACTCAATTTCAAGTCGCCCAATTATTTTCGTGCGAAGGTGGCCGCGCCAGTACTAAGTGTCCTGAGGTGGCGCTCATTGGCGCTACCTTTCCAGCCGGCAACTATAAAATAAGTGCATGACGCCGTCTGTCCTCTCCGCAATTGCCGTGATTCTTCTTCTCTTCTTCCAGATTCTGATCTGGCGGCGCCTGCGCGAATCCGCGAACGCGAAACCGGACTTTTCGCCGTTGCAGGCGCGCCTCGATTTGCTCGAAAAGCAACTCGAGCAATCCGACCGGGGCCTCCGGGACGAGTTTCTTCGTCTGCGGCAGGAAATTCATCAGCAACTGGAGCAGCGCTTCGAACTTCTTCGCAACAGCCTGATGCAAGCGGCACAACAATCGCGCGAGGAGACCTCGGCGGCCCTCAAGTCGGCGAGCGACGGCCTGCGCACTACAGTCGAGACACGCCTGGCAGCCCTGAGCGCCGACAACGAGAGGCGGCTCGATCAGATGCGGCAGACCGTGGACGAGAAGCTTCAGGGAACTCTCGAAATGCGTCTCGGCGAATCCTTCAAGCTGGTCAGCGAGCGTCTGGAACAGGTTCATCGTGGACTGGGAGAAATGCAAAGTCTCGCTTCCGGCGTCGGCGACTTGAAGCGTGTTCTTACCAACGTTAAGACGCGCGGGACTTGGGGAGAAGTCCAACTGGGAAGCCTGCTTGAACAGATACTGGCGCCGGATCAGTTTGAGCGAAATGTCAGCACCACAGGCACGCTAGAGCGCGTGGAGTTTGCGATCAAACTGCCGGGCGCGGCCATCGGAGACACCTGCTGGCTGCCGGTGGACGCCAAGTTTCCGGTGGAGGACTATCAGCGTCTCATGGAGGCAGCCGAGAAAGGCGACCCGGACGCCGTCGAGACCGCTGGACGAACGCTCGAAAACACCATCAAGATCTGCGCGCGAACCATCAGCGAAAAATACCTCAATCCGCCCGGCACGACGGATTTCGGCATCCTTTTTCTTGCCACGGAAGGACTCTACGCCGAGGCGATCCGGCGGACCGGCCTCTCCGAACTGCTGCAGCGCGAATACCGGGTCATCCTAACCGGACCCACAACGTTTGCGGCGATCCTGAACAGCCTGCAGGTCGGTTTCCGCACGCTCGCCATACAACAGCGCTCCGGAGAGGTCTGGCAGACGCTAGGCGCGGTGAAGACCGAGTTTGCGAAGTACGCCGCGGTCCTCTCGAAGGTGAAAAAGAAGCTGCAGGAGGCGAGCAATACGGTGGACCGCGCCGAGAGCAGGACGCGCGTTCTGCAGAACCATCTGCGCGCCGTGGAAGGGTCTCCGTCCAGCATCCCGGAGCTCCCGTCCGCGGCCCCGGAGGAAGAGGAAGTGCCGATCCCGGAACTGCCGGGCTTTTGAAAACCGTGCAGGCTCGCTTCAGCGCCGGGCCGCGGAAAGAAATTCGTCCCGGCAACGCGCGGAACAGAAATAATGAGTCTCGCCGTTCACGGTCTGGTGCAACGACGTCCCCGCGACCGTATAGGTGCCGCACACCGGATCGCGCTTGAGTTCGCCGGTTACCGGCAGACTCCCCGGTTGTTTCGTCTGAGGTTGCGCGTTCGGTCCCGCGGCTGCGCCGAAGCTCCGGATGAAGAAACCCGCCACCGCCCGAATGACCGTGAACAGGAGTACGCCGATCAGAAGTTCGAAAACAAGGCGGAACATTTGGCTGCCTCCATTTTATCCCCGCGGCGCCCGGACAGTTGGGATGCTAAGGGCGCGCTCGCAGAAATAGATAGAAAGATCCCGCAGCGGCGCGCTCGCTACGGTATTACAATAGCGACACTAGGGGGAGGGTCCATCGCGTGCATTACTTTGATCGCCGCCCACAAACTTTTGCCGGGGTTTGGGCTTCTGGCTGTTTCCTTGTTCTTTTGCTTTGTCCCCCCGCATCGGCGCAATCGGTAACGTCCATCCGCGGAGTGGTTTCAGACCCGCAGGGCGCTGTGATTCCCAACGCTTCGGTCACGGTCAACAGCGTGGGGACCGACTTTCAACGCACCGTTAAATCCGGTTCGAGCGGTCAATATGAGTTCGTGCAATTAAAGCCCGGAACGTATAGTCTTTCCGTAACGGCGCCTGGGTTTGAGCGCTATGAGAATCCGAACCTGCACCTGCTGGTGAACACTCCGGCCACGCTCAATGTCTCGCTAACCCTGGGGAAACAGACGGATATGGTCTCCGTGAATGAAGAGGCGCAGCCTTTGAATTCCACCGATGCCTCGCTGGGTATTGCGTTTGGAGAGAGGCAGGTGCGCGAGATTCCCCTGGAAGGACGCAATGTTCCCGATCTTCTTACCTTGCAGGCGGGAGTGGTCTACACGGGGAACCGCCCGGACATCGACCGCGACTATGATACGCGGAGTGGCGCGGTAAACGGAGCCCGCAGCGATCAGAGCAACGTAACTCTGGACGGCGTGGATGTAAACGACCAGGGGAACGGCTACGCCTTTACGTCGGTGCTGCCGGTGACGCTGGACTCCGTACAGGAGTTCCGGGTTACTACGACAAATTACAATGCGGACCAGGGGCGCTCCTCGGGCGCGCAGGTTGCGCTGGTAACCAAGAGCGGAACAAATCAGTTTCACGGCTCGCTTTATGAATACCTGCGGAACACGGCCACGTCCGCGAACGACTACTTCGTGAAGCTGGCGGAAATCACGCAGGGGCAGGCGAACGAGCCCCCCAAGCTGATCCGCAACATCTACGGCGCTTCTCTCGGTGGTCCCATCGTCAAGGACCGGCTCTTCTTTTTTGCGAACTACGAGGGGACACGCCAGCGCGAGGAGCAGAGCGTGGTGCGCACGATTCCTTCGGCGTCGCTGCGAGAGGGCATAGTGAACTATCAGAACGTGGATGGAGGAATCACGACGCTCTCCCCGCAGCAGATTGCCGGGCTCGACCCCCTGGGGCTCGGTCCGAATTCCGCTGTGCTGTCCTATTTCAAGTCATTTCCGCTGCCGAATGATAACTCCGTCGGCGATGGATTGAACTTCTCCGGCTATCGCTTCCGCGGCCCGATTTCGACGAACAAGGACTACTACATTGCGCGCGCGGACTATAAGATCGACGCGAACGGGAACCACAATTTATTCTGGCGCGGGGCCCTGCAGAATGTCGCCGCGTCGGGAGCGCCGTTTCTGCCGGGTGAGGCCCCGGAAAATACCGCGGTGGATTACAGCAAAGGCTTCGCCGCCGGCTACACGGCGGTAATTTCGCCGGCTCTCGTCAATAATTTCCGCTGGGGGTTCACGCGGCAGAGTGTCGGCAATATCGGCGACAGCGACCAGCCGTACATTCACTTTCGCGGTATGGACCAGGGAGTTACGCGGTCGAGCGAATTTCAGATGCCCATGCATAATTTTGTGAACGACCTGTCGTGGACTAAGGGCAAGCATACTTTTCAGTTCGGAACGAATCTCGGCTTTATCCGCGACCGCCGTTTGAGCACGACGAACTCTTTCAGTGACGGCATCGCCAACTCGGCCTGGATCGATACAGGAGGATTTGCCCAGAGCGGGTCTAATCCTCTGAACCCCGTGAATGGAAGCTACCCGGCCGTCGGCGACGCCTTCGCGAATTCGTACGATTTCCCCATGATCGCCGTTCTCGGGATGGTAACGGAGGTTGACGCAACCTATAATTTCGGCAAAACGGGAGACTTGCTTGCGCAGGGCGCGCCCATCAAGAGAGACTTTGCCGAAGACTACTACGAATGGTATGCGCAGGATACCTACCGTATTAAGCCTAACCTGACCCTGATCTTCGGGCTACGCTACTCGCTTTATTCGCCGCCGTGGGAGACCAACGGATTGCAGGCGGCGCCCTCGCGGGACCTGGGGACGTTTTTCGCTCAGCGCCAGCAGCAGATGCAGGCGGGCATCCCCTCCAACACGGACGATTTGATCACCTTTAACCTGTCTGGACCGGCCAATGGAAAACCGGGTTTCTACAACTGGGATAAGAAGAACTTCGCACCCCGAATTTCGGTGGCGTGGACGCCCGAACCGAAGGGATGGCTGCGCAAACTCCTGGGCGATAAAGATAAAACCGTAATTCGCGGCGGGTTTGGGATCGTCTACGACAACATCGGACTAAGCCTCCTCAATACCTTCGATCAAAACAGCAGCACGGGCTTTTCGACGATACTCACGAATCCGGCGCAGATCCAGACGGTATATTCCTCGCCGCGATTGTCATCTGTAAACGTGATTCCGACTACGAATAACGACGGGGAGACTCTTTTCATTCCACCGCCATCGGGTAAATTCCCACAAACGCCGCCCACGGCCCTCGATTCTGGAGGCTTTCAGATCGCATGGGGGAATGACGGCTCCATGAAGACGCCGCGCTCGTACACCTACGATTTTTCGATCGGGCGCGAGCTGCCGCACAACTTTTCGCTCGAAGTGTCCTATGTGGGGAGATATTCGCAGAATCTGCTGACGCAGTCGGATCTTGCGCTCCCCTTGAACCTGACCGATAAGGGTAGCGGCGTAACTTATTTTCAGGCTGCGACCCGCATGTCGCAGTTGTATCGTCAGGGGTTGGCGACCAACCAGGTGAATGCGTCGGTGGTGGGTCCAACTGCGAAATACTGGCAGGACATGATCCAGCCATTGAAGAACGGCGGCGCGTACTCGCTTTATTGCAACGGAGGCGGGACGCAGGACGTGATTCAGGCCATTTATGACATCTATGCCTGCTTTCCGTACAATGACACATCCGCGCTCAATATCTTCGACGTATACGGAATCGGAGATAACAACCTGGACGGTGTCACCTATTTTCCCAAGGGCGGCCAGTATTCCTACTACAACGCGCAATACTCTTCGTTATATGCATGGAGAACCATTGGGACCTCCAGCTATAACGCGCTGCAGGTCAATTTCCGGCGGCATTTTTCGAACGGCATTCAGTTCGACCTAAACTACACCTTATCCAAGTCGATGGATATCTCCTCCGACGCGGCGCGTATTGGGCCATATGGCGGCTTGGGAGGACAGGTGATCAATTCCTACTCTCCGAACCAGCTTCGAGCGGTTTCCGATTTCGACACTCCGCATCAGATCAACGCCAATTTCATTGTGGCTCTGCCCTTTGGAAAGGACAGAGCCTTGGGGCGGAACGCCGGGCCATGGCTCGATGCGCTCATTGGCGGCTGGCAGCTTTCGGGCCTGGTCCGCTGGACCTCGGGATTCCCGGTTACGGTGGACAACGGCTACTATTTCCCCACGAACTGGGAAGAGGAAGGCAACGCGTTCACCGATACCAAACCGCAGACCGGAACGACGAAGTTCGGCGACGGAACGGTGAGCATGTTCAAAAACGGGAACGCGGCCGTCAATGACTTTTCCCACCCGTTCCCGGGCGGCTCCGGAGCGCGCAACACTTTTCGCGGCGATGGCTTCGCGGGAACGGATATGAGCCTCAGCAAGCGATGGAAAATGCCTTATTCGGAAAGCCATAACCTGCAGCTTCGTTGGGAGGTCTTCAATGTCTTCAATCAGACCCGTTTCGACGTTCAATCGAACCGGCCGGAAATCGACGAAGTAACGTCGTTCGGCAACTACACCGGACTGCTGACCCAGCCGCGCGTAATGCAGTTTGCCCTGCGCTACGAATTTTAGCTCTGGGAATTAAGGCTCGGCTATAATGACGCCGAGGTGGATTTGATGGCTTTCCGTTGGTTGAAAGCGCGGGAAGTTGCTCTCCGCGGGTTGTCCATTTTTTTCGCTGGCTCCGGCTGTATTCTGGCGCTGACATTGCCGGTGCGGTTTGAGCGTAACGCGGGACAGGCGCCGCCCCGCGCGCGGTTTATCGCTCACGTTCCGGGTTATGCGCTTTGGATGGGAAATACCTCCCTTTCCATCCAGAGTTCGGACGGGCAAGTTGCTCCTCTAGCCCGCTTCACGGGAGCGTCGGAATACGCTCTGATGGATGCGCGGGAGCCAATGCCCGGGCGCGCCAATTACTACCGCGGAGATCCGGGAAAGTGGGTTTCCGGCGTGCCGTTCTGGTCGCGAGTTCGCTACCGGAACCTTTATCCGGGCATCCAGGTGGATTTTTACGGGCGGGGAACCGCGCTTGAATATGACGTTTTGGTAAGCGCCGGAGCCGATCCATCGCGGCTCGGTTTTGATTTTGATCCTTCGACCACGCCGCGCGTGGACGGCGCCGGCGATCTGGTGATTGGGACGGTTGCCGGCGACGTGATCTGGCGCAAGCCGTCCGCTTTTCAAGACGGTAATGGGGTCCGGAAACCGGTCGCCGCCACGTTCTGGCTGCGCGGACATCACCTTTCATTCCATGTCGGTAGTTGGGACCGCGGGCTGCCTCTGGTGATTGATCCCGCTGTCAGCTTTGCGACCTATCTCGGCGGCAGCGGAGATGACGGGGCCCGGGCTGTTGCCGTTGATGGAGCGCAAAACGTGTATCTGGCGGGCGGCACAGGCTCCGGGAACCTGCCGGTGACAGCGTCGAGCTACCAGCATGACTTCCGCGGGACTGGAGACGGGGGACCGGGCGATGCATTCATCGCAAAACTGGACTCGTCCGGTTCGAAGATCATTTTCATAACTTACCTGGGTGGCTCGTCCGCCGATCTCGCCACTTCGATCGCCGTGGATAACGCCGGCAACTCGGTTGTCGCTGGCTCCACAAGCTCAACCGACTTCCCTACAACGACCGGCGCATTTCAAACGAAATATGCGGGCGCGGGAGGCGATAATAACCTGAACCCGTCCGCCGCATTTTGGCCGGGAAGCGGCGATGCTTTTGTTGCGCGGTTCGATCCTTCCGGAAAGCTGCTTTGGTCGACCTATCTTGGGGGTTCAAAATCGGACGGGGCATCCGCGGTGGCCCTGGACGCCTCGGGGAACGTCATCGTCACGGGTAGTACGCTCTCCAGCAACTTTCCTGTCAAAGTGGGGAAATACAACGGCTCCGGCGGCCAGCCGACCGTGAACGATACGGGATACGTGTCGTTCGATACGGGTGACGTTTTTGTCGTGCGGCTCGATGCGAATGGAACCCGGCTCATGAACGGGAACTATTTCGGCGGATCGGCTGACGATACCGCATTGGCCGTTCTTGTCGCCCCAAGCGGAGAGGTCTGGGTGGGCGGGGGCACTCTTTCCACCGATCTGCCCGTCACGCCGAAAGCGATGCAAAGCAAATTCTCAGGGGCGAGCGACAATAACACCCA
Organism: Bryobacteraceae bacterium; assembly: GCA_035545735.1. GTDB lineage: Bacteria > Acidobacteriota > Terriglobia > Bryobacterales > Bryobacteraceae > JAJYKC01. The sequence goes on from DASZXS010000028.1 coordinate 34,247, forward strand.
GCTCATTGCAAAAATGGGAGACGGATTCATCGTAGAGTTTGGTTCGGATCTGACCCAATATCATTATTGTTCGTACCTCGGCGGCAGCCGTGACGATGCCATTACTTCCATTGCGATGGACAACAACGGCTACCTCTACCTCGGGGGCGTGACACAATCCGCCGATTTTCCGGTGACGGCGGGAGCCTACTCGACCAAATACCACGGACCGTCAACTCCTCCCGCCGAGCGTCCGTACCTGTTGGGCGACGGATTCGTGGTCAAATTCAATCCCAATGTTTCGACGCCTCTGTATAGCACCTATCTTGGGGGCAGCGATGACGATGCCGTCGCCGGAATCGCGGTGGATTCGCAGGGCAACGTGGCGGTCGCGGGCATGACCAACTCTCATGACTTTCCCGTTTCCGCTGGGGCTCAGCAAGCGAGCCTCGCCGGCTCCGGCAACGCCTTCTACGCCGGCATCGGCGATGCGTTCATCGCACAGTTGAATAGCTCCGGCAGCAGCCTCCTCTATTCTTCCTACCTGGGTGGCTCCGCTGACGACGCCGCTTTTGGAGTGGGTTCAGATCCCGCCGGCAATTTTTATGTCGCGGGGTATACGAATTCCGGAAACTTCCCCACCACCGCCGGTGTAATACAGCCCAGGATGGCCGCTGGAAAAGATACGTTCGTCGTCAAGGTGAGCGGGCTGCTCGGCGCGGCAGCCACTCCGGCGGTTGCGGCCGTGACCAATGCGGCGAGCTTTGTGGCCGGGTCCGTGGTGCCCGGATCCATGGCAACTCTCTTTGGCACGAATCTCACCAGTGCGGCGGGCATCAATCTGACGTCCACGCTCCCTCTGCCCACCACATTTGAAAACGTATCTGTAAAGGTGAATGGCGTCCCCGCTCCGTTGTTCGCCGTGGACAACGTGAACGGCCAGCAGCAGATCAATTTTCAGACGCCCTGGGAAGTGTCCGGTGCAAAAGCGTCGATCACAGTGACCAACGGCGGAGCTACCAGTGCGGCGCTTCAGGCGCCGGTGGCGGCGGCACAGCCCGGGACCTTTTCCTATTCCCAGGGAGGCAAGACGTACGGGGCAATCCTCCACGCCAACTATCAGCTTGCGAGTACAAGCCATCCCGCTGTTGCCGGGGAAACTGTGCTCATTTACATGACCGGACTTGGAGCGACGCCGGGCCATCCGGCCACGGGTGCGCCAGCGGTCACCGGGGCGTCCACCAGCACTCTCGCCTCGGTTACTATCGGCGGAAAGAACGCCCACGTAGATTACAGCGGGCTGGCCCCGGCTTTTGTGGGTCTTTACCAGGTGAATGCGATCATCCCGTCCGGGCTTTCCAGCGGAGATCAGCCGGTAGTGGTTACGCTCGGCACGGCGAGTAACACGGTTCTGCTTCCCATCCAGTAAGAGCTAACGATATGTGACCGTGCGGCCCACAGCGGACAGACTCGAAAGCGTAAGCGCATCCAAATTACCGGGCGCAGGCTTTGCGGTCGGCGTATTGTGGATCTCGGAGACGAACAGCAGGTTCAAGGGCAGATTATTCTGTCCCGGTTCGGTCGGCGGAATGTTGGCGAGCGCATACGGCGGGATTGTGAATCGTTCCGCGGCTGCGCTTACCGCGCAAAAGCAGACTGCCATTGCGTCTCCGGGGCCGGCGGCGTTCATGGCGGTGATTACAATCAAATCGTCTGAATGAGCGGCTTTCCATTCGATGGCGGTTCCCCCGGCGCGGTCGACCGTCGAGAGCCGGTTGCGGTTCTTCCAGCGCAGGGCTCGTTCCACGCTCATTGCTGCGTCAAATGGCGCTAGTCCCGCGCTGCCTGGAACATGAATGCGATATTCGCCGGGTTGCAAAAACAAAGGAAGCGTCTCTCTCATCGGGAGCGGCGTCGTCCCTCCGAGAACAGCCGTATAAAGCGGGGTCGCCCGGTTCTTGCGGGTAATCTTCCGCTCGCCCTTTGGCCCTGCCACCTGAATGATGTCTCCCGCGTCGAGCGAACGGCCGGCCCGGAAGGTTTCGAGAGGCCGGAAAAGATCATTCGTTCGAATTACGCCGGTGTAGGTGGTGCAACTCCCCGGAGGGGGAAAGAGATAAATGGGATTCGGATCGTTCTCGGGCGCTCGCGCGTGGAAATCCGCATAGCCGAGATCCGTGTGAAAGTCCGCCTTGGACCGGTCTCCGAGAAGAATCCGGAGTTCCAGGTGGATGAGCGAAATATTCGCCGAGCGTCCGGGCAGATTTTCATGCGCCGCCGCCGGCGACGAGTTAGAACACGGTTCACCCTGGCGGCTGACGGAAAGCGTAACGCTGTTGCTAATTCCTCCGCCGGTGCGAACCTGAACCGGGACATAGCACCCTTCGGGAACGTCTTCCGGCAGCTCAAACTCAATTTCATCCGTGCCGGGATTCGCCGCGAGGGGCCGGAACGCGAGCACTGCCCCCGGCTTGCCGCCCGCAAAGACTTCGAGACTTGCGGCGCCCGTGCCCAGACCGGTCCCCAGCAAGCGGACGGTTTCGCCCGGGTGGGCCGGATGGCTTAGCGTATTCTGGAGCCCATCCCGATTGCGAATTGCTCCCGGCCCCCATCCGTGTCCATTCTCGCTGAAGGCTCCGAATTCCGACTCCACAATGCGCAGCGGAGAAGGCCGGCTCTCCTGTCCATCGTGAATGATCACGAGGTCGCAATTCCCCAACGGCGCGTCCGGTGGGATGACCGCATGGATTTCTTCCTGGCTAACCATCACCGGCCATGCCGCAAAAGCGTGAGCTCCCTGCCGGATTTCCACGGACGACCCGGCAAGCGAGCGTAGAGCAAGCTTTTTGGAGGCTGCCGCTGTCCCCGGCGGGCCAAGACGCCAGCCGGTGATCCGGACTAAAGACCCTCGGGCGACCCGGCCGCCGGTTAACTGCGGAGGCATCCGGCTTGCAAGGTTGGTTATTCCCCAGAGAGCCACTGTGGGAGGAGCGGGCCCGTCCGCGGCAGCCAGGAACAGGACGGCCGTTGCGCCCGGCAACAACGCGCAAATGATTTTTCTCACGCGCCGTTGACCTTATATAGCTTGCCCGTGAGGGCAAACGTATCCGGCAATACGAGATAAGGCCGCAGGCGATTCAGGAATCGAGTGCTCATTCTGCCGCTCAGGCCGCCAAAAGTAACCCGGTTGGGGATAGAAAGATCGATATGGCGCTTCGTCGCTTGCCAGTATGCCTGCCAAACGAGGGTGCTGCAATTCAGGCGGTCCGGCGACACTTTCAGAGCTGCCATTTTTTCCAAAGTTCTATTGAATTCCGCCTTGTCCCGCGGCTGGTCGCGCTGTTGGTCCCACAAGAGCCAAGCTCGAAACAGAGCGCCAAAATCCTCGGTGACGCTCCAGAAGGCGGAGTCTTCGGTTACACGCCGGCGCGCCCATTCAGCGATCCGGTCGCGCTGAGCGAAAGGGAGCGGATCTCTAAGCCGGTAAATATCCACAGCGGCGCCTCCGCGCCAGATCAGGGTTCTCTCCAATGGCAGCGCACCCAATGGATTGCCGGCGGCTGTGCGCTCCATCGTGACCGCCTCGGCGACCATCGGAGTGCCTTCGGCATCCGGTCCAAGGTAAAGAGCGGCGTGCGTGTACCGCGCGGCGTCCAGTTCCTCCTGTTCCGATCCTGGCGTGTGGGACAAAAGAATGTCGGCGGTCTGCAAGAGTTCATACGGAGCGCCCCGGATTGGGGCGGGAGAATTCGCCGGCATGGTTACTTCAATCGATGTGAACGGTGAGCCATTGGCCGCCAGGCGAGCTTTAATGCGGTGCCGCCCCGGAGAGAGATGCAGTACACACTCGAAGTGGCCGTCCGCTTCCGGCCGCACTGTTCGAACCGGCTTGGACGCATCCAGCAGTTCAACCGCAGATCCCGCTGGCCCCGTTCCCTGTATCCCGATGTATGCGGACGCCGGGCGAGCGCCGTCACGCGGCGTCTCGATCCGAATTCGTGCCGGCGTGGACGCTGTCCAGGCGAAGAGAGCAACGGTTATCGCGGCGGAGGGATGAATCAACCGGATCACCCTCCGATGGAATACATGGGCCGCGGCGGCGCGACAAACCGCGCCGAATTAATCTCATGCCCGAGCCACTTGGCGTGAACGCAAGCGCGAATCGCCGCGGCAACCTGCTCTTCTTCGACGCCCTCGCGCAACAGACATTTCACATCCGTCTCTTCGATTGCGAAGAGGCAATAGCGCAGTTTGCCGTCGCTGGTCAGGCGCAGGCGATCGCAATTCAGGCAAAATGGCCGGCTGACGGAAGCAATAAAGCCGACCCTGCCGACGCCGTCGGCGAAGCGGAAATCGCTAGCCGGAGCATGGGGGTCGTCATCCGCGACAGGAACCAGGGGCGCGATCTCGCGCGAAAGAATTTCCTCAATCGTACTCGCAAAGAGAACGCGATCCCGCTGCCACAAGTCTTGATGATCCAGCGGCATGAATTCAATGAAGCGCACTTCCATGCCGTGTGTCCGCCCAAATTGCGCCAAGGGCACGAGGTCCGGTTCCGTGAAATTCTTCACCGCGACGGCGTTGAGCTTAATCGGGTGGAATCCAATCCGGTGCGCAATTTCGAGCCCCTCCAAAACTCTGGGAAGATCGTCCCGGCGGGTAATTTTCTGGAATCTTTCGCGGTCGAGCGTGTCGAGATGGACGTTTAGCCGCCGCAGGCCGGCGTCGTACAAGGATTGCGCTTGTTCGCCCAGAAGAACGCCGTTGGTGGTGAGGGCAATGTCATCGATCCCTGGAATACCGGAGAGCGCCCGGATCAGCACGGGCAGATCCCTGCGCAGCAAAGGCTCACCGCCGGTGAGGCGAATCTTGCGGATTCCCAGGGGCGCGGCGACGCGCACAAAGCGAACAATCTCGTCAAAGGAGAGCAGTTTGTCCGGCGGCAGGAACTTCACGCCCGTTTCGGGCATGCAATAGAAACAGCGGATGTTGCAGCGATCGCTAACGCTGATGCGGAGATTGGTATGAGCCCGGCCAAAGGTGTCCGTTAAAGAGGACATGAGGGTGCATCCGCGCTTATTTCACCGCGAGCATCCGCTCAATCGGCAGAGCGGCGCGAGCAATAATACCGGCTGGAATTTCGACGCGCGGCTCAAGCGTGTCGAGACAATCGCGCAGCTTTTCCAGAGTGTTCTTGCGCATGTACGGGCATTCGCTGCAGTTGCAGTTTTCGTTAGCCACGAAATAGAAGCGCTTCTCCGGCGCGAGGCGGCGCAAGGAGTGAGAGACGCCACTTTCGGTGACTACGATGAATTCCTGGCCCGGCGACTTTACGCACCAGTCGATGATCGCGCTGGTCGAACCGATGAAATCAGCCATCGACAGTATGTCCGGAGGACATTCCGGATGCGCGGCCACCAGCGCCTCGGGATGTTCCATTCGGGCCGCGGTTACGCGGCGCGCGGGAAAAGTAGCGTGTACGATGCAGGCGCCCTGCCAGATTTTCATGTTTTGCCGTCCGCTTTCCCGCTTCACGTAATTGCCGAGGTTGATGTCGGGCAGGAAGAGAATCGGCTTTTCCGCCGGAATGGAATTGACGATCGCGACCGCGTTGCGCGATGTGCAGAGAATATCGCTCTCCGCTTTCACTTCGACGGAGGTGTTGATATAGCTGACCACCACATGGTCCGGATGCAGGCGTTTGTAGGCGCGCACCTGGTCCACCGGACAACTGTCCACCAGGCTGCAGCCGGCTTCGCGATCGGGCACCACGACGGTCCGCGCCGGATTCAAAACCTTGGCCGTCTCCGCCATGAACCAAACGCCGCAAAATGCGAGCACTTCTCCATCGAAGGCGAGCGCCTTTCGCGACAGCTCCAGGCTATCTCCCACAGCGTCCGCCACTTCCTGGATTTCCGAGCTCTGATAGTGGTGCGCGAGGATCATCGCCCGGCGCAGGCGCTTGAGATCCTGGATTTCTTCGACGATGGTGGTGGTTGCGAGCACGGCTCTTGGCTGTTTGATTCCATTGTAACAGTGGAGGATTCAAGTTAAGCTACCGGTGGGGCGGGTGTCCGGAACATTCCCCTGATAGGCTAGGACTCAAGAGGGGCCATGAAGTCGCTTATTTGGATATTTTCCCTGTCAATTTGCGGGCAGGCGTTTGCCGGTCCGTTGACCTGCCAGACCTCGGCTGTGCCCCTCACGGTGCGCTCGGAGGGGTTGACCGAGCGCGTCGGCGATCTTTCGCTCATCTGCACCGGCGGCGATCCGAGCTCGACGGTGATCGGAAATTTCACCATCTTCCTGAACGTGGCGATCACGAACAAAATCGTCGCCGCCAATGCCACCGACGTTCAGTTCACCTACGATCTTCTCGATTCGAATGGCCCTCATCTATCCGGCGTCCCGGGAATCTTGAGCAACAACCTGCTCACGTTTTCCGGCGTCAGCTTCCCCCTGAATTCGAGCGGCGGCGTCAACCTGCGCATCTCGAATATTCGTGCGAATGCTACGGCCCTGCCCGCGGGCCAGAATTCGATTCAGGCGAGCATTGCCGTCAACGGCGCGGCCCTGCTACCGCTGACGCAGAGCCAGTTGATCGTCGCGTTTCCACAGGCCAGCCTTTTGGACGGGTTCTCCGGGGTTGTGGTCTGTGATCAGAAAGGGTCTCCCGGGCCGGCCAAACTCAGCTTTGCGGCCTACATTGCGGCCGGCGCGTCGTTCAACTCCACGCGCATTACGGAGGGCTTTGCCAGCGCGTTCGCGCCGAAAGCCGATCCGATCAACTTTAACGGCGGGAGCGGTGAGCGATTCCTGATTACCTATTCCGGCTTGCCGGATGGCGCGCAGCTCGCGGTTCCGGATGTGATTGCGGGCTCCGACTCCCTTCTGCCCACCGCCGGCGGAGATATGGGAGCCGCCGCTTCCGGAGGCAGCTACGCGCCCACGCCGGAAGGCTCACTGCTGCTCGCGCGGGTCTACAACAGCGACGCGTCCGGTGCGGGTGGCAATCCGGTCTACACGCCGGGCGTGCCCGGCTCGGGGGCGGTGAATTTCGATACGCTCGGCAAAGTCTCTTTGGTGAACGGCGCCGGCACTGTCGTATATGAAGTGGTCGATGCCAACGATACCGTGGTCGAAAGCGCGCAGTTTCCGACGTTTCTTTCCTTGCCCGCGAACGTGGTGAGCGGGGTCGTCTTTACCACGGAAACAGTTTCCTATGCTCCGGTATCGACGATCGGCGCCCCAGTTGCGGACGCCGCTGTACCGCGATTTATCGTGACAGAGCCGGGACCGGATTGCGTGATGCTGCGGGATTGCAACGCCGCCTATTTTCCGCGGGCCGTGGTCTCTCCCTCGTCGGTCACCTTTACCGGCACGGCTGGGGGAGGCGGGCGGGCGCAGTACGTTCAGGTCAATAATGCAGCCGGCGGAACCCTGGCCTGGCAGGCGGTCATCGACTATGCCGACGGGGGCCCATCCGGATGGGTGCAAATCGCGCCTCAAGCCGGTATCGGGCGGGGAAGTATCTACGTTTATGTCGACCCGTCGCAATTGGAGCCGGGGACCTATCATGCGAGTCTCAATATCTCCGCTGGGCCGAGCGGCACGCCCGCCACACTCGCCATCACGTTCAACGTCGGCAATGCGCCTCCCCCGCCCGGACCGGTCATTACCGGGATCACCAGCGCCGCCGACTTTCAGTTGAAGACGGTTGCGCCGGGCTCCCTCGCGACAATTTTTGGAACCGGCTTCGGGCTCGCGGGGGCCACGGCGACCATGGGAGGCGCTCAAGCGACAGTTTTGTTTCAGAATTCCACTCAGCTGAATGTGCTGGTTCCGGCGTCGATCGCCGGGCAGACCTCGGTGCTGGTGGTAGTCAATGCCAACGGGCAGAATAGCCCTCCGGCGACTGTGCCCCTGAACTCCTTCGAGCCGGGAATTTTCGCCAACGGAGTGCTGAATCAGGATAATTCGCTCAACAGCAAGACTCACCCCGCCGCGCCGGGATCGGTGATTCAAATTTTTGCCACCGGGCTATCGGGTCAAGGGAATATCCAGGCGAAAATCGGCGACACGCCTGTGGCCAAGCTTCAATATGCCGGCCCGGCCCCCAACTTGGTTGGGGTGCAGCAAGTGAATCTGCCAATTCCCCCAAGCACGAGCGCCGGTCCAATCGCGATCTCGGTGTGCGGTGGAACGGAGTGGTTTGCGGGCGTCTGCAGCGCTCCTTACACCGTCTACACGGGTAATTAGGCGATGGCGGGTTGCGAGGTTAGAGCCGAGTTTTCGTTGAAACTGTAGCCGAAGCCGCGGACCGACCGGATCAACCGTGGATTCGCGGGATCGTGTTCCAGCTTTTGACGGAGGCGCAGGATGTAGACGTCGACGGTGCGATCCGTGACCGCGCGGTCGTTCCCCCAGACCGCATCGAGCAGTTGCTCGCGGCTGAACACAATGCCGGCGCGGCCCATAAGAAATTCGAGCAGACGGAATTCCGTGGCCGTCAATTGCATTTGTTCCCCTCTCAGGCGAACGTAACACCGGCTCCGGTCCAGCTCCACGTCGCCCGCTTTGAGGATTGTGCTGAACTCGGCCGGCCCTCGAAGCTGCACTTTCACGCGCGCGACCACCTCGCGAATAAAGAACGGCTTAACGATGTAGTCGTTGGCGCCGAGTTCGAGACCGACAATGCGATCGGTTTCCGAAGCGCGCGCAGTGATGAAAATAATCGGCGCGAGCTGTATTTCGGGGCTCTTGCGGATGCGCTTGCAGATCTCGAGTCCGTCGGCATCGGGCAGCATGATGTCGAGAATCACGAGGTCCGGGCGTTCCCGCAGGCAAAGATCCACCGCTCCGCGCCCGGTATTCGCTCCCGCGACGCGATAGCCCTCTTTCTCCAGGTTGTACTTCAGCAGAGAGTAGAGGTCGGCATCATCTTCGATTATCACGATCTTTTTCATCGCAAGAAAGCTCCTGCCCCAAACATATCGCCGGGGTAGTGACAGGACAATTACAGACGCATGACGTGTTCGCCAAAATTACGCCGCGGGGACCGGTTCCGTCGCCAGTTCCCGCCGGTGGCGCACATCCACTCCGCTGCGGAGGAAGATGACGTCCTCGGCAATGTTCGTCGCGTGGTCCGCGATGCGCTCCAGATTGCGCGCGATGAAGAGCAGGCTCAGACCACGCTTGACGATGGACGGGTCCCGTTCCATGGCGTGGGTAAGGGCGTCGTAGATGACATTGCGCGCCTTATCGACTTCATCGTCGGCGGTAAGCACGGAACGCGCGAGGTCGGCATCCTCTTTTGTGAACGCTTCCAGGCATCGAAGAACCATATCCTGCACCAGCGACGCCATGGCTTCAATGTCGACCTGCACGCCGGTCGGAGGCTGGTGAATCAGCGTAAGAGCGCGGGCTACCGTATTCACGGCGAGGTCGCCCATGCGCTCCAGGTCGGTGCTGGTCTTCAAGGCGACGATTAGCATGCGCATGTCCCGAGCCACCGGTTGTTGGAGCGTCAGCAGCGTGATGGTCATCTCATCGATCTGCATCTCCATCTGGTTCACGATGGCCTCATCCCGCAGCACCTGCTGCCCGAAATCTTCGTTGCGCTGCGTAACGCAGAGGACGCTTTTGTGAATGGAGGAGGCGACCAAAGCCGCCATGTCCCGCAGACGCTCCTTCAAACCTTCGAGTTCCAACTCAAACTGAACCATGGGGATTCTTCCTCACCCGAACCGGCCGGTAATGTAGTCTTCGGTCTCTTTTCGCGCCGGAGTCTTAAAGATGAAATCCGTCTTGTTGTACTCCACCAGGCGCCCCATCAGGAAAAAGCCGGTGAAATCGGCGATGCGCGCGGCCTGCTGCATGTTATGAGTGACGATCACCTGCGTGCACTGATCCTTCAGCGTGAAAAGAAGATCTTCGATCTTGCTGGTGGCGATTGGGTCAAGCGCCGAACAAGGCTCATCGAGCAGCAGCACCTCCGGATCGACAGCCAGCGCACGGGCAATACAGAGACGCTGCTGCTGACCCCCGGATAGGGCATAGGCCGATTTCTGAAGCTTGTCCTTCACCTCATCCCACAAGGCGGCCCGGCGCAGACTCTTCTCCACCAGTTCGTCCACGGCGCTTTTCCGGCGAGCCAGCCCGTTGATCTTCACGCCATAGGCGATATTGTCGTAGATCGACTTGGGAAACGGGTTGGGACGCTGGAACACCATGCCCACGCGCCGCCTCAACGCCGTGACATCCAGCGCGCGCGTGTCTTCTCCATCCAGCAGAATTTCGCCTTCGTACCGCGCGCCGCGGACTATATCGTTGATGCGGTTCAGGGTGCGAAGGAAGGTCGACTTTCCGCAGCCCGAAGGGCCGATGAGAGCGGTGATCCGGTTCTCATAGAATTGCGTGGTGACGCCGTGGAGAGCTTGAAAAGCTCCGTAGAAAAAATCCAGCTTGGTGCACCGGATCTTCGCGGTCTCATATTCGGGGTCCAGCGGCGCCGCGTCGCGCGACGCGCCAGCCATCGCGCCAACGGCAGCTCTCGATTGTGGTGTGGTGCTCATATAGACATTTACGGTCGGAATGCGGAGTTGCCACGGGCGAGAATCAGTCTCGCGGCGATGTTAGCAACGAGGACCAGCATTAGGAGTACGAGTCCGGCGGCCCAAGCCTGCCGGTGCCAGTCTTCGTAAGGAGAGATTGCGTGCGTGTAGATCATGACGGGTAGCGAGGCGATAGGCTCCCTCCACGTCTTGGCCCAAAATTGGTTGTTAAGCGCTGTGAAAAGCAGCGGCGCGGTTTCACCCGCGATGCGCGCCACGCCCAGAATCAGGCCGGTAAGGATTCCGGTGGTGGCCGCGGGCACAATTACCGTTGCGATGGCGCGGGGTTTGCTCGCGCCCAGGGCGAGCGCGCCTTCTCGCAGCGAGTTTGGCACATCCCGCAAAAATTGCTCGGTGGTTCGCGTGGCGATCGGGATCAGCATCAGCGACAGTGCGATGCCGCCGGAAATCGCCGAAAAGCGCTTCATGGGTACCACGACCACGCTCCACGCGAAGATGCCGATCACGATGGAAGGCACTCCGTTCAGCAAATCCGCGGTGTACCGGATCAGTGATGCAAAGAAGCCTCCGCCGAACTCGGAAAGATAGATTCCCGAGACCACCCCAATCGGGACGCCGATGGCGACGGCCAGAAGAAGGATTTGCCCGCTCCCCACGATGGCGTTTGCCATGCCTCCGCCCTTTTCTCCGGACGGGAGCGGCAGCTTGGTGAAAAAGTCCCAATCGAGCGAGCTGGCGCCGTTCCACAAGAGATACCCGAGAATCAGGAAAAGCGTGGAGACGGTAAGCACCGTGCACACGGCGGTCACGGTCAACATCAGCGAGTTCACGAACTTTCGCCAGGCCATCGGCATTGCTATTTTTTCATCCCCGCTTTGGTTGTCGCCAGAATGAGCAGGCGGGCCCCGGCATTCAGAATTATCGTGATCAGGAAAAGAACGAGCCCCAGCAGCACGAGCGAGGCAAGATGGATATCTTCCGTCGCCTCGGTAAATTCGTTGGCGATCACCGACGCGATTGTGTAGCCGGGCGCGAGCAGAGAGGCGCGAATTTTCGGATCGTTGCCGATCACCATCGTGACGGCCATCGTCTCTCCCAGGGCGCGCGCCAGGCTCAGGAAAATGGAGCCCAGGATTCCGAGCCGCGCAAAGGGCACCACCGCGTCCCAGGTCGCTTCCCATTTTGTCGCTCCCAGCGCCAGGGCGGCCTCACGCTGCTCTCGCGGAACGCTCATTAATGACTCGCGCGAGATGGAGATGATGTAGGGAAATGTCATTATCGCGAGGATCATTCCCGCGGTCAGGACTCCAACTCCATAGATCGGGCCCTTAAATAGGGGAAGAAATCCAAACGTGTGTTCGAGGGCCGGCCCGATCACGGAACGCACCAGCGGCACCAGGGTGAAGATGGCGAGTAGTCCGTAAATAACGCTTGGCACGGCGGCCAAAAGTTCAATGAGAAACGTAAATACATTCGACCACTTCGGCGGCGCCATCTCCGAGAGGTAGATGGCCGCCCCGAGGCCAAGCGGAGCCGCAATGATCAGGGCCAAAAGGGAGGTCACCAGCGTTCCGTAGATGAAAGGCAGCGCCCCGAAATGCCCGAGGTTCGGATCCCAGATGGTCGTCCAAAGAAACCCGAGCCCGAATTGCCGCCTTGCGACCGACGATTGGATCCAGAGCTGGAAAATGAGGTATGCGGTTACCAGCAGGATGCTGCACGCAGTCAACAGGCAAAACAGGTAGGCGGTTTCTTCACCCGCCCGCAGGCGAGTGAAGAAAGTTCGGCCTTCCGGAGCCCGAGGAGCGGAAACTGTGGCGGAAGCGGCCATGGCGGCGGAATTAGCGAATCAGGTTAATCTGGCTCATTTCCTTGGCCACGACCTGCTTCGGGAGTGGCGCGTAATGCAAGGCTTCCACATTCTTCTGACCGTCGGCCAGCATCCATTTGAGGAAGTTCTTCACATCGTCTCTCTTGCTGGCGTCGTCGAAGTGGGTGGGAATCAGTAGCCAGGTGAAGCTCGAAATCGGGTAAGCCCCTTTGCCCGGCGCGTCGACAATGGAGACGCGAAAATCCGCCGGCATCGTGCGGGCGGCCCCGGCGGCAGCGGCGGTGACTCCCGCCGTGGACGCCTTCACGTAGACGCCGGCCGCATTCTTGACCGCGCCGAAAGCCATGTTATTCTGCGCCGCGTAGACGAGTTCCACATATCCGATGGAGTTCGGCGTTTGTTTGACCAGCCCCGACACTCCCTCGTTGCCCTTCCCGCCGAGACCCACAGGCCAATTGACGGCGGTGTTCGCGCCCAGCTTGCTCTTCCATTCCGGACTGACTTTCGAGAGATAGTCCGTGAACACAAAAGTGGTCCCGCTACCGTCCGAGCGATGGATCACCGTAATATCCGAAGCCGGAAGCTTCACGCCGGGATTGTCCTTCGCGATTCTTCCATCGTTCCACTTGGTGATGGTGCCCATGAAGATGCCGGCGAGGGTTTCGCCGCTGAATTTCAAGTCCTGCGAGACGCCACTGATGTTGTAGGCGGGCACCACCGCGCCCAAAACCGTTGGAAAATGCAGCACCTTGAACCGGGTGATCTTCGACATTTGATCGTCACTCATCGGCGCGTCGGAGGCACCGAAATCCACTGTCCCCGCCGTTAACTGGCGAATTCCCCCGCCGGAGCCGATGGATTGATAGTTAATCTGAACGGACGAATTTCTGGCCTTGTAGTCCTGGAACCATTTTTGATAGATCGGGGCGGGGAAGGTTGCTCCCGCCGCGTTCAAATCACTTGCCTGTAATACACCTGCCGATAGGGTCAAAGCAGCGCCAACTGCGATCACGAGGTTTTTCAAGCGGAAATCTCCTTTTTGTTTCAACCGAGCGTATCCCGGCCGGATAATCCTCTGATGACTAACAGATTAATATTCTGTTACACGCAAATATCGCTCTCGGGATCAACAAGATGCAGCGATCATTCGAATACGAGACTTCCCAGAAGGTCTATCTTGCTAATGTCTACTCCCGTACCGTCCCGCACCGGATACACCGGCAAGTCGTGCGCCGGTTCGCCGGGCGCATAGAGACGCGCCGTCCTCCAAAGGCCAGTTACTTGAACCGCTATGTCCTCCGAAATATAGTCGGCGTAATTCAAAAGATGCACAATCAGTTTTTTGCTGTCGCCTGATGCGCGAATCGTGAAAATGATGGTGGAGGTATTGAAAGTGCGCGCGCCGAAATTTCCACGGAGAGTTGCGTCATAGGTCGATTCCCACAGCGGTTGAATCGCGTCCGCCTGCTGGGGGGTAGGCCTAATTTGCTCCGTGGCGACCGGCGGGAAGTACCATCCTGGGGGCGGCTCCAAGAGTTTCCCTCGGGACCGGCCGTATTCTTCGAGGAGACTGCGCTCCCGTCCGTCCAGGGAACTCGCCGCGTTCAAGACAATCTGGGCGTTCTCCAGTTCGCCGGCGTCAAGACGGCGCGCGGCGATGGGCCGGGCGGTCTTGTGGAGCACGCTGAGCATGTCGAGAAGTCCGGCCGAGAGCAGCCCGCCTCCAGCCGCATCCTCCAGCACGGCAAACGTCCCGAATTGTTTGGTATCGCGCCATTCGGAGTGGCTTTCGAAATAGCGCAGGTAGCCGTTGATCTGGTTCCAGTCCTGAAGAGCCGTTGATTCGCGCCGGAGCAGGCGCCGCTCGAAATCCCGATCCAGCGAGACAATCCACCGGGCATTTACAATCGCGGCGTCGGCAATCGCGAGGAGATAGCGGCGTACCGGAATGACGTTGCCCGGAGGGGGCCGCTCGCCCAGCCAGATTACCGAGGGAGTTGCGGCCGAAAGAAAACGGAGGAAGCCGGTGTTCGTATCGATCCACGGCGCGCTCGAAGGCCCGGTCGAGACCTTGCCGCCGTGCTCGATCTGTATGCCGGGCCAGAGCGCCTGCGCCGTACCAGTCACCATCGCATCGCCGGCGGACAGAATCTTCTGCCGTGCGGGGAGTTCAATCACCGGAAGGCCGGCTTTCGCGGCGGCCGCGCCGGCGCGGGAGAAATCACCGTCGAGGACAACGGCCGCCATCCCGAATTGCGCCGCCCGCCGCGCCAAGGCCGGGACGCTGCCGCCGGGATGAATTACGCCAAGAACGGCAACGTGCCGCCGCCGGGCAGCTTCAACGAACGAACGGTTCCAATGCGCCGGCTCCAGGAGCACGGCGTTAATGGGTGAGCCTTCGAGCAGGTCAAGCGACTCCGGGCGGCCCGACGGCCAGCGCGCGGGAATACAGTGAGCGGCGCTCGCGAGACTGGCGAAAAGACAAGCGGCCGCCAGCATCCCGGGCTCCGCTACGGTTGCGCAAGCGCTGCGGCGATGGCTTTTTCGGCCAGCGGCTCCATGATTGCGTAGCCGTCTTTGTTAGGATGCACTCCGTCCTGGCTTAACTCTTTCCGCATGCCGTTATGCCCGTCCGTCACAGCGGAAAAATAATCCAGATAGACGAAGCCCGCTCCGGCGCAGTAGCCTTTCAGCCATTCGTTGAGGACGGGGATCTTTTGATCGGGATGCAAGCCTGGACGCCAGGGATAATCCGCCGCCGGAAGAATGGACGCAATTACCACGCGAATTCCATTGGCCTTGGCAAGCTCGGCCATGGACATGAAGTTATCTTCGATCGCCTCCGGCGTGGTGGGGCCGGTATTGCCGGCAATATCGTTGGTTCCGGCGAGGATCACCACAACCTTCGGCTTCAACGCGACGACGTCCGCACGGAAGCGGACCAACATCTGCGGCGTGGTCTGTCCGCTGATGCCACGGCCGATATAAGGCTTGCCGGGAAAGAATACGTCCGGGTCTTTCGCCCAGGCGTCGGTAATCGAGTCTCCCATGAAGACCACGCGAGTTTCTCCTGGCGCCGGAGGAGCAAGCTTCGCGTTCGCCTCGTGGTACCGGGCGAAATTGGGCCAGTCCTGGGGACTGGATGCGCACTGCGCGGCGGCGGAAAGAAACGCGAGTAGAAGGGCTGATCTCATCGGCTTGAATTTATCATGTCCTTGGCGCAGCGGAACCCAAGCGTCCCCGCGCGATCCTTGCTCGGCGCCATCAGCAGATATTTTCCGTGCTCGTTCAGCTTGTATGCGTAAGGGAAATACCAGTCCGAGCCGGAAGGCCGGTAGGATGAGCCGCCGCGCAGAATGGCCGTGCGCGTGTGCTCATCGGCGAATTCCTCGGTCCACTGCCACACATTGCCGGTAAGATCCTCGACTCCGAACGGGCTTGCCCCGGAGGGATGGGCATTCACATCGTCCGGCGCGGGCAGGTCGTGGCCGTGCTCCTGTACGGGCATGCGGCTCGCGTCCCATTCGTTCCCCCACGGGTATTGCCGCCCGTCCGTACCTTGCGCGGCGTATTGCCACTCCCATTCGTGGGGAAGGCGCTTGCCGGCCCAGGCCGCGTAGGCGCGGGCATCTTCGAGAGAAACCCACGTGACCGGCTTGTTCTCCCATCCGCTGGGGTAAGATCCGTTCTTCCAGTCCTTCAGGAAATTGTGATCGTCCCCGGGATGGTAGTGAGTGGCATCCAGGAACGCCTTGAACCGGCGGTTCGTCACCGGATACTTGTCGAGGTAGAACGCGGGAACGTTTAACACGTGTCGATGATGGCGGCGCGGCGAGTCCTCCCAAGGATATTGGACATCGACGCCGGCGTCGTTGCCTCCCTCAATCTCCACTCCCGAGACCACAAAGGAATAAGCCTGGTTCGCGGGAATCTCCACCATCCCCTCGGGCGCCGTGGACGCGCGGGCGGAGGGTTCTATCGAAACGATATGCTGCGGCAGGAACTTCCATTCGCTCGAAAAATCCGCCAGCGGCTTCCCGGCCAGACGGTGCATCTCCTGAAGAAATGCGGAAAGCTTCGCATCGGGCTCTCCGGTCTGCTCCAGGATCGCTCCGAAGCCGTCGGCCTCGAGGGCAAACGACAGTTCGGGTCCATGCAACTCGACGCCGTGCCAGAGGTCGAAATAGCGGCTACCCTGTGACGCCGGAACGCGCATCTGCGGTCCATCGACATCGTACGCGTTGCGATTGACAAGGGTCCAAAGCGTACGCCCTCCTTCGGGGAAGCGGCTGGCGAAAACTCCGTATTGCAGAGTTGGACTATGCGGCTCCCAGTCCTGACTGATGAGCAGCGGCGCAAACTGCCGCTCGATTTTCGCCACGCGCCGGATTGCCTCGGCATCGCGAGGCGTAATCCCGTTCCAGATGCTCCAGACGTTTTCCCAGGACTCATATCCGGCGCCGTTGAAGAAGGCATATTGAAGGTCGTTCGTCTTGCTGCGCGCCCAGCGGTTGCAGACGTGGACCATGTGGCGCGGCTCCAGCCACTTTCCGATGCTGACCATGGGCACGAACGGGTAGTCCCAGTAGCCCCATGACATGGTGTCCCAGTTGAGCATCTCATCGCTGCTCGGATAGAGCTCCGGTTCGAGGGCGAGCGGGTGGCCCGTTTCATCGGACGCAGTGCGATACGTGCGCGGAAGGCCATGGAAGGTATCGCCGTTCATGCCATCCGCTCCTATCGCCGCAAGCAATTGGGCAATCGTCGCGGCCTTGCTGAGTGGTTCTTCGCGCGTGCCCGTGTCCCACGGCATGGTCGGAAACAACACGCGGACTCCGTGCCGGTGAAAACTCTCGACCATCGCTTTCAGTCCCTCCAAACCGCCCGGCAAGTCGCGCAACAGATCGAACTGATTGCGATTGTCGATGCCAATGTTCGGATACACGGGCCAGAGCAGCACGCTGTCGATTCCGCCATACCGGGTGTCGAGATCGGCGAGGAAGCGATCGACGGTATAACGCCGCTGAACCGGATCGTAGAAGTAGCGATCCTCCACCATGCTCTGTGGCTGGATAAAGCTGCTCTGGCTCCAGCGCAGCTCCGGGCGCTCGTACACATCTCCTGTCAGACCGGCCCGGACGCGCCGTTCCGCGCGCCACGACTGCACATCCTTAAGCCACGCCGCAGTGTCCGGCTTGGAGGGCGGACCGGGAATCTGCTGACCTTTTGGCGGATACTTCGTGTCCTGTGCGGCGGCGCACAAGCACAGGCAGAGAGCCAGGAGCAGTCCAAAAGTCGGGAATTTCATACGCGTAGAAACCATTTCTTGCGATAGAGACCGTACGCGAGGACGTACATCAACAGCGTGAATGCCAGCGCATAGAGGAAAGCCGCCGTTTGTGGACTGGCCATGGACGCAAATAGATTTTGGAAGATCCATTGCCGGAGATTGCCGTCCCCCACGGGGATCGCGTGCAGGAGTTCTGAAAACAACTCCGAAACCATATAGACGGTAATCGCATTCATGCCAAAAATAGTGAACGGCTTTGCGAATTTCTTGTAGCCGCATCCGTCGATCAGCCACAGGAAGCCGCCAAAGATCAGGAAGTCGAGTCCCGCCATAAAGAGCGAGAAGGAACTGGTCCAGAGATGCTTGTTGATGGGCATCCAGATCTCGCAGACGAACGCCGCGAACATCAGCGCGCTCCCGGTAATGAACATCCACACGCAGCGCTCGGCCAGGGAACGCCGGATGATGAGCAGACGCCCCGCCAGAAGGCCCAGCAGCGCGGTGGCGATCGAGGGGATCGTGCTGATGACTCCCTCGGGGTCCCAGGTTTTGGTGGAGTGATAGTTATGGTGTCCGAGCACGATGCGGTCGATGTAGTGCGCGAAATTGCCGTCTACGCTTAAGTTTCCCGGTCCGTAGCCCGGCACCGGGACAAGCGTCATCAACATCCAATAGGATGCGAGCAGCCCCAGCGTCCAGATGATCTGGCCGCGCACATTCGTGCTGAGATAGATCAGCACTGCGATGAAGTAGCAGATGGCGATTCGCTGCAGGACTCCGAGAATTCTCTGCGTGGAGAGATCAAAATTCGGGACGGCGTATATGATCAAGCCGAAGACAAACAGGATCGCGGCGCGGCGCGCCGCTTGCGTGATGAGGCGTGGTTTGGGCGTTCCGGCCGCGAGCCGCTTCCCCAAGGAGATCGTGATCGCGACCCCGACGATCCAAATGAACGACGGGAAGATCGTATCGGCGATCGTCCAGCCGTTCCATTCGGCATGCTGAAACTGGTAATACATGGCGCTGGACCCGGCATTATTCGCCATGATCATCAGGGCGATGGTGAGTCCGCGAAAGGCGTCGAGCGAAATCAGGCGTGCAGAAGTGGATGGAGGGGGCGGCCGGAGCTCTTCGCCGGCCGGCGCCTCCGCCGTTTTTGGCATTCATCTAGAATATCGCGGGCTATTTCGCCAGGTGGACGGGTCCGGACGTCGATGGTTCGTGTCCCGCGGAGGGATCGCCCGTAGGCGCGGGGGCGTGATCCACCGCGGCGGGAGGCCCTTGCAACTCTGTGAGCAGTGGCTTCAATGCATCCGCCCAGATTTGGTATGCCTTCACCGTCGGATGAAGCTTGTCCCTCGGGTCCATCATGCCGTCGAACAACTTGCCGCCGCTTGCGAGCTTGTCATTAATATTCAGATATCTTAGTTTTTTGCCATCGGCGAGCCTGGAGAGGTTGTTGTTGATCTCGTCTATGACCGGCATCAACGCCAGGTTGTCGTTTCTGGGGAAAATCCCCATGACGATAACCGTCGCCGCCGGTGCTTTTTCTTGAATCAGGCGTACGATCGCCTGAAGACCTCGCGTGATCTCTTCCGCGTTTTCGTGAGCCAATGTGTCGCCGGCGTTGTTTGTGCCTGCGAGCAGAACGACAACTTTGGGGTTCACGCCATCCAGTTCGCCGTTCTGCAAACGCCAGAGAATATTCTGCGTTTTGTCGCCGCCCCAGCCGAAATCCGCCGCGTTCCAGCCGGAGAAATTCTGATTCCAATTCGCGAGCAGGGAGGGGTAATCGAGAGCGCCCCACCGGCGCGTGATGGAGTCGCCCTCAAAATAGACGTCGATCCCGCCCTGCCTCGCCTTTGCCAGCAGTTGGGAATGAGCAGTCAAAGAGTTGGCGTCGGTCCGGAAAACCGGTTGATCCGTTGGAAGATCCCACCGCGCCGGTTGATAATGGAAAAGCTTGTCCGCCCAGGGAAGGAAGTACTTCCAGTTTGGCGCGTCCGTGTGCCCTGCGTCATGCTGCCGCCATGCAAGTGCGCCGCCGAGAAGTCCTGTGTTCACCGGCGGCATTTTTGCGGAGCGATAGTCTTCCTTCACGCCCAGATCCTTCGCGCCCAACAGCCGGAAGACGGCGCCCGCCGCGACTGCCGCCATGAAACTGCCCCGCTGGTCCAGCCATCTGGCGTCGCCCATCTCAGGAATCCCGTAGCTGATGAATGTCGGTCGCGGCGCGCAGAGGGCAATCAGTTCGTTCGAGTCTACCGGCAAATCGCCGGCATTTCTGCTCCCGAAGGAGGCATCGGCCGCACCGTATTTCAGGAAGTTGCCGGCCATCCAGTGATACTCTCCGGCTCCCGTGAGGTTCTCGACGGCTTCCCCAAAATTGCGCCGGTGCGGTTTTGTGCCGCCCTCCCCGGAAGAGCCCACCAGGACGGCGGCAAACCGGGTATCGAAAGCCATGGCGACCAGAGCGGCCTTTCCATAGCGTGAAACGCCTTCGACGCCGATGTGCCGGGCGTCAACGCTCTTGTCGGCCTGCAGATAGTCGAGAGCGCGCGACGCGCCCCAGGCCCATGCTCGTAAAGCGCCCCATTGCTCCGGCGTTCGTGGCTGGCCCTTGTTTGTAAGGCCAATGATCCCCCGGGTGAGGCCGGCGCCGTTATCCGCTTGAATGCTGCTGGTGTCGAGGAGTGCGTAGCCCCATCCTCCGGCGATTAGCTGCTCGGTGGAAGGCGGGTCGCTGCCCTGCATCTTCTTAAATTCCGGATGGCTTGCCAGGAACTGGCGAATGGCAGCGCTCGTGAACAGGATCATCACGGGAACGGGGCGCCTCGCGTTCCTGGGCATCACCAGCGTCATCTCGATATTTACCTGGATGGACGGGCAAGCGGCGTTGTCCACGTGTCCAATCAACTGCTTTTCAACAACAGGGAAGACGCCTGTCTTCGAGCTGGCTGTACTCTTGACGGTCCACGTCACACTGGGAACGTTCGGCGGGATGCGCCCTACTACTTCGCGTTCGAAGTCTTCCACAATCTCGGGCCGCCGCTGGCGCCACCACTGTTCCGCTGAGGTGACGTTTTGTCCGTTCTTTAATGCCAGCGCGTCGGGCAGATCGCCATAGGGATGCGCCAGCGCCTCATCGTAGTTGGCATGATTGGGGTCCTTTTCGTTCCCGCTAGGCCCGGGACGGAGCGCCTGGATCCCTAACTGATCCATCATGTTCCGATGGTCCTGCTCCGCGGTCCAGTTCACCGGCGGTGGCTGTCCCACGGCTCGCTGCGGAATGAGGAGAGAGGGGAGGACGAATGCGGCAAACCCCAACGCCACCCGTTTCATCTCCGCGGCAAAAACCATGTTCGGCTCCCGAACAAAGATATCATCCGTTGCGATAACGCCGGCGCCGCCGCCCTTGGGACGACCCGGCGATTGCTTTCGGCCGCCGTTCCATCCGAACGGTCATACGGTCCTTATTTTAGGCGACGAGCGGGCAGCGCGATGGCGACAGATTTGCCTGACAGATTCTGTTGGAGGCGCGGGTCGGAATCGAACCGACGAATAAAGGTTTTGCAGACCTTTGCCTTACCACTTGGCTACCGCGCCTTTATCGTGGGTCGGACTGTGAAGCTTTCTCTTCGAACCATACCGCGTTGAGGCAAACGAAGTCAATTCGGGCACTACCGGCAGAATTAGCGCCGAGGGGCGTTTCCTGTCGTGGTAAATCGACTGCAAAGCCGTCCGCCAGCCTGTTTCGTCGGCGATAGAAGTTCCGGTGTTGGGATTCCGGTCAAAGCGGGGGAAGTTGCTGCTCGAAATCTCCAGCCGGATGCGGTGTCCGGCGAGAAAAACGTTGCTGGTCACTCCGGCGTCGATCGTGATCGCATAGACTTCGCCCGGTTTGGCCATCACGGCGCGGTCCAATCCGTTCCGGTAGCGCAGCCGCAGAATGCCATCTGTCAAATTTCTGGCCTCCCCGTCCGGAAAAACGTCCACCAGCTTTGCAGTGAAATCCGTATCGCGCGCCGTGGTGGAGATGTAGAGAACCACGCGGATGGGCCCGGTGACCTCCATTTCGCGCTTCAATACCGGGCCGGTATAAACCAGCACATCGCCGCGCTTTTCGACCGGGCGCTGATCCATCGGCCCCCAAGGGAATAGGGACGGGTCGCAGCACACGGCTCCGCCGCGGGTCGGAACCGGATTTTGTGGATCATAGAGATACCGATCCGGCGGCTCCTCGCGCGCGGGTTCGCGATCCAGAACGCCGCGCGCCCCCAGATAGAGCGATTCACTGCGTGCGCGAGCCAGAGGCCATTCCTGTTCATCCCTCCAACGGTTCGCGCCTATTACGAAAATCCGCAGCGGCCCGCTGAATTCCTGGGGGACGGTGGAGGGCGGCGATTTCAAGACATGATCCAGCCATTGCCACTGATATCGCCGGATGGGCGCTCCGGAATGCGGGCCGAAATCGACGTCGCGAAACTTTACGGACATGTTGTGGGGCCAGGGTCCGATCACCAGCCTGGGATGCCGGTCCAGCCGGGACAACTCGGAGAACGCCGCCAGGTCGCCTTCCACGTAGTTGTCATACCATCCACCCATCGCGAACACAGCCGCGTGGACTTTGTCGAGCCGGTTCAAGATCCCCATCTTCTTCCAAAACGAGTCGTAGGCGGGATGGCTCAACACTTTTTGGAAGACCTCCAGTGTGCGCCCGGTCGCGGCGCGATCGGCGGTGCGTAGTGGAAGGTGCCGGGTGTAACTGCCGAAGGACGCATGGAATCCGGGCGCGGACAAGTTCTCGGCGAACCATGCCAGCCGGTGCCCCAGTTTCAGCGCGCCACCCGGCGAATAGAAACGGTCGCGATAGGGGTCGGAGCCGGAGACTGCCGGAAAGATGGCCTTGAGATGAGGGTTGCCCTGGAGCGCCGCTTCCCACTGGGCGAATCCCAGGTAGGAGCCTCCGGACATGGCGACACCGCCGTCGGACCAGGGCTGTCGCGCAATCCAATCGATCGTGTCCGAGCCATCCGGGCCTTCGCGCGCGAATGCGTTGAACACGCCCTCGGACCCATGGCGCCCGCGGACGTCTTGCACGACGATCGCGTAGTCGTGCTCCAGCAGGACCCGGTAGCCGGGAAGCAGGCTGGACCCTTTCCCATAGGGCGTGCGCACCAGGACCGTGGGGAAGCGGCCGTTGGAGGAGGGAAGGAAAATGCTGGTATCGAGATGGATCCCATCGCGCATCCGCACTCGCGCCACCCAGTGCGCCGGGCCTGCGGCGGTGCCCAGGAGCGCAGCCGGGAGAGCGATGCCCGCGAGAAAGATACGAACCGCTCTGATCGATGGCACGCCGTTCCGTTACTGTTTTTGATGGTAGCAGGCCAGGATTGCTTGTAAATAGGCTTGGGCGGCCCGATCCGCGCCGTGATGCTCGGCAATGTGAGCGGCTGCGAGCCTTCCGATCTGCCGGCTTTCTCCCCGGTGTGTGGCAAGCCAAAGCATCGCCGCCTCAAGCATCTCCTCTTCCGCCGGTCCCGAATCGATGCGGATGCAGGCTGCCCCCGGGAAGCGGCTGGTTTCGAGGCCTGCGCTCAACACAACGGGTTTCCCTAATCCCATCAGCCGGATGGTGATGCCGGACGTTTCCCCCGCCGCCGGGTAACGCAGGCTGATGCAGGCATCGCAAGCGTTGGCATAGCGCAGAAACTCATGCTCGGGCTGGTATCCGGCGTGAAGAATTCCGGGCCGCGCCAGCAGCGGCCGGACGGAGCGTTCGAGGTCGCTTGATGCGAAATCGCCGGCGAGCAGCAGGGCCGCGGAAGTCTGCCGCGAGACTTTTTCGAACGCACGGAGAATGGGAAGCACGCGCTTGGACTCACGAAGGTGTCCGAACACTCCGAAAACAAACGCGCCCGCCGGGAAGCCGAGGGAAAGTGGAGACACATGCTCCGGTGTGGTGTGGAGATGGGGGATTTCAAAAATGCGTGCGTCTTTGGCGTGCGCGCGTACCATGGCGGCGGCGCCCGGATTGTGGACGATGACGCCCAGGGAAGCCTCTGCGATGCGCTTGACCATCGGGTAGGAAAAATACGCCGGATCGGCGGCGGACCGGGGGCGGTTCCTCCAAAGGGCCGCGGCCTGTGTTTCCGTCCAGGGGCCGTAGTTGAAGCAGAACTCCTCGATATATTCACGCTCTGGAAGAGATCCGAGAAAGAAGTGATGCAGCACGGCATCGTGAATCACCGCCACGCCGGGGCGTTTCAGGGCGCGCCGGTAAATCTCCCGGTGCAGAGAGTTATTGCCTATGTGATACAGGGAGATGCCGGCGTCTTCGGCGTCCGGTTCCACCACGGCGAGCTTTCGCAGCTCGCGGAGCAACGCGGCGGAATAGTCCGCGACGCCGGTGCGCGCCGGGGGGAGCGGAGAGAAGAACCCGATTTTCACCGTGGCTTGGGACGCGGCCCGAACAGGGCGGTTCCCACCCGCACGATTGTGGCGCCCTCTTCGATGGCGGCTTCGAGATCGTGCGACATCCCCATGGAGAGCTCCGGTAATCCCTGCTGATCGGCCAGGGCTTTTAATTGCCGGAAATACGGGCGCGTCTCCTCCGCATTTTCCGACCAGGGCGGCATCGTCATCAGCCCGCGCAGCCTCAGGTTGGGGAGCGAACGGATGGTAGCGATCAGCTCCGGAAGCTGCTCCGGCGCGGCGCCGGCTTTGGAGTCCTCCGGGGACAGCTTTACTTCGATCAGCACGTCCAGCGGGCGTCCTTCCTGGCTCAGCCTCCTGGCAAGTTTGGCGGAATCCACGGTTTGAATCGTCTGGAAAAGCTCCGCCGCGCGGGCCGTTTTGTTTGATTGCAAGTGGCCGATGAGATGAAAGCGGGCTTCGGCGAGCCCGGCCAGTTCGGGGAGTTTCGTGTCGAATTCCTGCACGTAGTTCTCGCCGAATTCACGAATTCCCATTGCATAGGCTTCGCGCATGACGACAGCCGGGAATTTCTTCGTCACCGCCAACAGGGTAATGTCAGAGCGTTTTCTGCCGCAACGCCGCGCCGCCCGCTCTATTCGCTCCTCGACCCGGTCTAATCTCTCCTGAAACATCTGCCGATAACCATCATACGAGGCGGAGAGAGCGAATCCGGTGCGGGACGTTCGGGAATTGGCGGGGGTGGTTCGCGATTTCCTCGCGGGGTGCCGCGATCCGGTTCTGGAGGAACCCGGCGAGGAGTTATATTCCTTAGCTCGGGATTGCCACTCGCTCGAAGAGAGCGGAGGCCGCTTGGCGCTGCGTGTGTGGGATGAGCGGCGGACCTTGACACGCCGGATCCTGCGGGTGGCGGGGCGCTCCCGGGCAAGGCTGGACCTGCGGGTCGAACATTTCGGGAAGCGCGAGGGAGCATTGACCCTCCTGGACCGCGCCGCGGTTAGCAACTACGCCTGCGCCGGCCGCTGCGCGCGGCAGAGTTTTAGCGAGCGCTTCCGGCGCATGTTATTTCGCCAGTTCCCTGGCGCGCCGGTCACGCGTCTGTCGTCGGAACCGGATCTCGCGCACAGCCTCTCGCCGGTGTTTCCCCGCGCGCTTCTGGAAAGTGCGGGCAGCGCTCTGGCCGCGATCGCCGCGCCTCCCGGTTCGGCCCATCCGGAAGGTATTCTCACTTTTGGACTGATTTGGCTGGACTATCTGAGAAGACGAGGCTTGAAAATCAGAACGCTCGCCCTTTTTGTGCCGGAAGGGCGGGAGGGAGCGCTGCGGCTGCGGGCGATTCAGCTCAACTCAAACGCCGTGACATGCCGGATCTTTGCCTATTCCGGCAGCGGAGAGCAGTCTCTGGATTTTTGCGACTCCGGGAATGTGGACACGAGACTGGAGCGGGAACGCATTTTTCCGGAACTGCCTCAAGCGACCCCGGAGAAGCGCATGGAAGCGGGGATATTGAATGCGATTGAGACGCTCGATGCGCGTCTTCGCCCCGATCCGGTCTATTGCCAGGCCGCTACTTTTGCGGCCGGACAGCGGGGGATCATGGATATTCTGGCTGTGGACCGGAGCGGCAGACTCACTATCGTCGAATTGAAGGCATCCGAGGATATTCACCTCCCGCTGCAAGCGCTCGACTATTGGATTCGGGTGAAATGGCACCTGGATCGCGGCGAGCTCCAGGCTCGCGGATATTTCCCCCGCGTGGAATTGAGGCGGGAGCCGCCCCGTCTGATCCTGGCCGCTCCGGCGCTCCAGTTTCATCCCGCCAATGAAACGATTCTACGTTTTTTCCATCCAACAATCGAAGTGGTGCGGGTCGGGCTATCCCCGGATCTTAGAGTCATGTTCCGCATGTAATCCTATAAATATGAGCTGGCTGACGCATTTGAAGGGCGCCATCGCGAATCTCAACCCACAGGACACTCGGGAAGAAGCCGAGCGGCCGGTTCGCATCGGGCTGCGCGCAGCCTCCGAGCTGTCGTTTTTCCAGATGGAGAGCTTCTTTGTGCCTGCTTCTCTCTCTCCGGAGCGCCGGCAAGAGGCGGAGCGGATGCTC
>DASZXS010000029.1:0-32271 GCA_035545735.1 Bryobacteraceae bacterium
GGGCATCGAGCCGGGCGTCCGCAAGGGACGCCCCGACGCTTTTCCGCCAAAAGCAGCGACGGCTCCAGTTCGCTGAGCCAGGTATGTTATTGCCCAACATTCAACGTCCAACGTTCGGACTGTTCATCCTTCTTCTGGAAAGGAGACCTTGGTCGCACCATTGGACGTTGAACGTCGAGCGTTGGACGTTGGACGTTTGCGCCGGCTTGCCGGCGCGTTGAGGTTCCACAGATGAAGCACCGCATAGCTGCGCCACGGCCGCCAGGCCTGCGAGAGCGCCTCGGCCTGCTTCGCGCTCACGCCGCCGAGGCGCTGGCGCAGGGCGATGTCCTCCTTGGGAAACGCATCCGGCCAGCGCAGGCCGCGCATCGCGATGTAGTGCGCGGTCCAGGGCCCGATGCCGGGAATCGCCGTGAGCTGCGCGACCGCGGCTTCGGGATCGGCGCCCGCATCGATCCGCAGGGTTCCCGCCTGGAACGCCCGGGCCAGGGCGAGCAGGGTTTTCGCGCGCGTGCGGATGATGCCGAGCCGGGCGATGGCTGCGACGCCGGCCCTGGCCACCTGCTCGGGCAGCGGCGTCAGCCGCGTGAGCTCGGGAAACGGCGTCTCGATTTTCCTTCCGAACGCCTCGGCGAAGCGGCCCGCGATCGTCGTCGCAGCCTTGACCGTGATCTGCTGGCCCAGCACCGCGCGCAGCGCCATCTCGTGGCCGTCAAAGGCTCCGGGCACGCGCAGGCCGGGCCGCTGTTTCACGCCGCGGCCGAGGATCCGGTCCTTGGCGAGATGCCCCGAGATCACGTCCGGCCGCGCGGTCAGGTCGAAGAGATGCCGCAGCCGCCCCAGCAGCGTCGGCAGCACCGGCATCAGCGAACGGGGAAATTCCACGAGCAGGGCGTTTCGTTCCGGCGCCTGCGTCACCCGGATCCAGCCGGCCTGCCGTCCAAGCCGGACCGTGCGCAGATACGCGCCCTCCGCGACGTGCTCGACGTCGCGGATTTTCCGCGCATCGAGAAAGGCCAGCATGCCTGCCCAGTCGTAGGGCGGCCGGTAGGCGAGCTGCAGCGTGGCGGTGCGCGCGGCTTCCTCACCCTCCTCCGCGCGCAAGGTGGCCGCCGACCTCCGGGCGGCGGTTCTGCGTGCCGGGTCAAACGCGGAAAGCCGCCGCCCGGAGGTCGGCGCCCACCCCGAGGCGGAGTTTGGTGCCGGCGCTGCGGCCTTCCGCCGCAGCCGCGTCGGCGGCATCCGGTACTGCTGGCGGAAGGCATCGTTGAATCGGCGCAGGCTGGAAAAGCCGCTGGCGAACGCGATCTCGGTCACGGGCAGCGTCGTCTCCGTCAGCAGCTGCTTGGCGAGCAGCAGCCGTCGCGTCTGCAGCAGTTCGATCGGGGACACGCCGAGCTCCTGCTGCACGATGCGCCGCAGCTGCCGTGAGCTGAGCTGGAACTGTTCCGCGATCTCCTCCAGTCCCACGCCCTCGTCGACGCGCCCCTCGTCGATGCGCTGGGCCAGCAGGTGCGCGATGCGGTGCGCCCGATCGACCGGCGCATGGCCCGGCGCCAGTTCCGGACGGCAGCGCAGGCAGGGCCGGAACGACGCTTTTTCCGCCGCCTCGGCGCTGGCGAAGAAGCGGCAGTTCCTCTCCTGCGGCGTTTTGACCGGGCAGATCGGCCGGCAATAGATCCCCGTCGACGTGACCCCGACGAAAAACACCCCGTCGAAACGGGAGTCGCGGGAAGTCAGGGCGCGGTAGGCAACGTGAGGATCGATCATGACGGATGGATTGGGAATTTCACCGCGGAGGCATGGAGAAAACTGTCGGCGGTCATGTGAAAATCGAACAGGCGGGTTTTGGATTTTCCGTGTGTTCCGCGGGCCATGGTCTCCGTGCCTCCATCTCCGCGGGGGAATTCCGAAAGCTTTTCTTGGAGTCGGTTCAAAGCCGTTTATTTTACTGAAATCACGCCAAACCGCTCGCCGTTTTCGGTCATCGAAAAATTTTTATGCCCATGTCCGAAAATGGCCAGCGCGCTGCGCCGAAATCAGGCAGAGTGTCCGAAACATTCACCTCGGCCCGGCCCGCCCGGACCGGCGCCGGATCGAAAGGACACTCACCCATGACGACTTATTTCTCCAAGACGATGCCCTCTCCCGTGGGCGAACTGAAGCTGGTGGCGAACGACGAGGGCCTGGTTGCGGTCCTCTGGGAGAACGACGACCCGAGGCGGGTCCCGTTCGAAGCCGGCGCGCTGCAGGCATCCCCGCGGCATCCGGTGCTGCGGGAGGCGGAGCGGCAGCTGCAGGCCTACTTCGCCGGCAAGCTCGAGGCCTTCTCCCTGAAGCTCGCGTTCCGCGGGACGGAATTCCAGCGGAAAGTCTGGCAGGCGCTGACGACGATTCCCTTCGGCGAAACGCGGAGCTACGCCCAGGTCGCCGCGCAGATCGGCCACCCGGCCGCGGTGCGCGCCGTCGGCGCCGCGAACGGCCGGAATCCGATCTCGATCGTCGCCCCCTGCCACCGCGTCATCGGCGCCAACGGCAAGCTGACCGGCTTCGCCGGCGGCCTCGCCGCCAAGTCCTTCCTCCTCCGGCTCGAAGCCAGGGATCAGCTCCTCCATGTGGCCTGAGGGTAGGGCGCGTATCCCTGATGCGCCGCGACCGAGCCTGGCAGAATTAATTCAGAAGCCATGAAACCAGGAAGCCCGGTCTCATTCGTGGTTTCCTGGCTTCCGAATTGCCGTTGCCGATCCGAGCCGCCTCCGGCGGCTGCTACAAGGTAGGGCGGATTATCCCTAATCCGCCGCCCCTGCGCTCTCCGTTTCTCACTTTCCCCAACAGCCCTCGATTCGTCCTCGGCTCGACTCTGTAAAAAATGTGCCTTTCCGATCCGGTTTAACAGGAGCCGAACCGAGGCCGAACCGAGTGGGGGAGCAGCCGGCAACGCGAGTGAATTTTGCCTTGCGCGAGCCCACCCCCGCCGTACCGTCCCACCCTCCGCGGTTAGTCCCCATCGTCTAGCCCGGTTAGGACACCACCCTTTCACGGTGAGAACCGGGGTTCGAATCCCCGTGGGGACGCCAGCGATGACCTAAGATTGGAAATCAGCGACTTGGAGGAGTGAGCAGGTGGAGGCAGGTGTAAACTTACAACCAAGCTTACAACATGTCCGGCGATGCACTGGGATGTTTCTTCATTGGGTGGGTTCACTCAGGATGTGAATTTCCTCGAAGTGCGCTTGCGCATCCTGGCGAAATAACAGCGTGGCGAAGCCGCGAAAAAATTGGAGGCGCGATGCGTAGCCGCGCGGCATTGAGCGCACCGCCGGTGCGCGAGCGTAGCGAGATAAGTCCCGGGGAGTTACGGGGTGCACCCACTTGGAAGGGAATGGCGAGGGCGGGTCGAGTCTAACGACGCAGCTCCGCGATTGTGGCCGCGACCTCTTTCCAAGCCACCGGAGGAGTGAGATGGCACCAGGAAAGCCGGAGCGCGCTGCCAAGCCGATCGGCTGGAACCTTCATCGCGGTCAGGACATGACTCGCGGTATAACTGTGCGAGGTGCACGCCGAGCCATTGGAGACAGCGACTTGATCTTTCAATGCAACGATCAATGCTTCGGCGTCCAACCCCGGAAACGCAATATTCAACGTAGACGGAATCGTTTTCGAGGGATCCGCGATCGGTACTCCGCCAACTGCGGTCAGCGCCGCGACCGCTTCGGCATACATGGCGCGACACACTTTTTCGCGTTCAGTGTGGCGTTCCGCCGCAAGCCGGGAGGCTTCGCCCAACGCGGCGATCAACGCGACCGGCTGGGTACCAGGTCGCAGGCTACGTTCTTGGCCACCGCCGAAAGTGAGCGGCTCAAGAGGCACACGATCAAAGCCGCGGCGACGTGTGATTAATGCACCCACGCCTTTCGGAGCATAGATTTTGTGGCCACTTACGCTGATTAGATCGATGCGTGGGTCTTGGAGCTCTTTGATCCGTTTGCCGAATCCTTGAGCTGCGTCCACGTGCAAAAACGCTGGGTGATTGGCGAGCCGCTTTGCGATCTGTGAAATCGGCTGAATTGCGCCCGTCTCATTATTCACGTGCATCACCGACACAAGTAGGGTGTCAGAGCGCACTGCTTTCGAAATCGCCGCGTCGCTAACGACCCCATCTTGCTCAGGATCGACGATGGTCACCTCGAACCCACATTCAGCGAGGTAGGCCAATGGCTCGAGAACCGCCTTGTGTTCGATCGAGGTTGTGACGATGTGATTTCGCCCCTCCTTCTCACCGAATTTTCGTAGTCCGAGCAGCGCGAGGTTATTGCTCTCGGTGGCACCGCTCGTGAAGACCACTTCCTCCGGCTGACACTTGGTAAGAGCAGCGACTTCAATCCGCGCTTTCTGGACAGCCGCTTTGGCTTTCGAACCGAACTCATGCGTTCGGCTTCCCGCGTTGCCAAAGTCATCTTCCAAGTAGCGCAGCGTGACGTCGCGTACCATCGGTTCGAGGGGAGAAGTGGCCGCGCAATCCAAATAGACTGGGACCGTTGTATGGCTTTTTTTTCGCTTTGTTTTGAAAACAATTGACATACACTAAGGACGCTTGAGTGACTGTTTGACAAACATCCTAGAAAGGAAGCAAGCAACTTTGCACCCCCTCGACCCCATTTCGGTGGCCTCTTTCCGATGCCCAGTCTTACGTGGGGTACAGGCGGGTAACGAGTACTTCGTGGCAATGTGGACCTGGCGTCAGTTGCTCCGGCGTACTAGTTACGATGAAACGGAAGTTCCGGCTGAGATGCGCGCGCAGCGCACGTTGAATAGGGCCCGCATTCCTGAAATCGCGAGTTACGTTCTCCAAAATCCAGGTGACTTCGTGTTCTCAGCGTTGACCGCGTCGGTCGACGCGCGCGTTAAGTTCGAGCCGTACGCCAACGAGACGGCGCTTGGGACACTGAATATCCCGGATGACGCTCGGATTCTCATCAACGACGGTCAGCACCGACGCGCCGCGATCGCAGAAGCGTTGAAGGAGAATCCCAATCTTTCCCACGAGACTATTCCCGTGGTCCTGTTCGTCGACCTTGGACTTGAGCGCTGCCAGCAAATGTTCGCGGATCTAAATCGATACGCCATTCGTCCGAGTCGATCCATCGGGATTCTGTACGATCATCGCAATGAGAAGGCGAAGCTCGCCCGGCTCGTCGTAATGGAATCCGAGGTATTCTGCCCGATCGTCGAAACTGAGCGGAGCTCCTTGGCGCTGCGATCGCGGCATCTTTTCACGCTTTCGGCGTTCTACAACGCATGTGCCGACCTGGTGCGCGACGTCAGCAAGGGAGATTTAGAAGCGGATGCTGCGCTTGCGCGCGAGTACTGGGAAACGGTGGCTAACCACTTCCCGAGTTGGATTATGGTGCGCGATGGCCGGATGGCCGCAAAGGAAGTGCGGTCGGGCTTCATTCACTCTACCGGCATCGCACTGCAGGCGTTAGGCCTCGCGGGTAATACCTTGATTCGGACCTACCCGGACAAGAAGTGGAAATCCAAGCTAAAGCCCCTCGAGCAAATCGATTGGTCACGGACCAACGCGAAGTTGTGGGAGGGTCGCGCGATGATTGGTGGCATCATCTCGAAAGTTTCTGCGAATGTAATTCTGACCGCCAACGTGCTGAAAAAATCACTCGGGCTCAAGCTGACGATAGAGGAGGAAAAGCTTGAAGCTGCATTGGCTGCCCGAAAGTAGTCCCCACTATGTCGACCGCACCCAAGAGCACGAAATCGCCCGAAGTTCCCAAAGCGAAATCGCGGAAAAGCGCATTCACGGAACATGGGCTCAACGGTACCGTTGATCAGTTGTGTACCGAAATCCGGGAGTTGTATCTCGCTGACAATGTTCCCTGGATCGTTGGCTATAGCGGCGGCAAGGACTCGACAGCGACGCTCCAGCTGGTTTGGCGCGCCCTACGAGAGCTGCCCGAAGACAAGCGGACGAAGACGGTCTATGTGATCAGTACAGACACGCTGGTGGAGAACCCGGTGGTTGCAGCTTGGGTTACCCGTTCGCTAGAAGTGATGGAAGGCGAGGCCATGCGGCAGCGCATGCCTATCGCCACACGTCGTCTGACCCCAGAAACCGAGGAATCATTTTGGGTCAACCTGATCGGGAAGGGCTATCCGGCGCCTCGGCGCAAGTTCCGATGGTGCACCGAGCGGTTGAAGATTCGGCCTTCGAATCGGTTTATCATGTCGGTCGTTAGCCAGAACGGCGAAGCGATTCTTCTCCTCGGCGCGCGCAAAGCGGAAAGCTCGGTCCGAGCGCACATCATGGAGCGCAATACGAAGTATCGGGTGCGCGATCGTCTCAGTCCGAACCCAACCTTGCCGGGGTGCATGGTCTATACCCCCGTTGAAGATTGGTCGAACGACGATGTCTGGATGTTTCTCCAACAAATCCCGAATCCTTGGGGCCATAATAACAAGGAGTTGCTGGGGATGTACGCCGGCGCCACGGCCGACGGCGAATGCCCGCTTGTTGTAGACACGAGCACCCCGTCATGCGGCGACAGTCGTTTCGGTTGCTGGGTGTGCACACTCGTCGAAAAGGACAAATCTATGGCGGCGATGGTGCAAAACGACCAGGAGAAGGAGTGGATGCTCCCCCTCCTTGAACTCCGAAATGCACTTGATTTTCGTAACAACGCGGCGTCGGTCGATGAAGATAGTTCCGATCATCACCTGCGAGACTTCCGGAGGATGTCCGGTGTTGTTCAATTGATGTACGACGGGCAAACGCTCGTCCCAGGTCCGTACACCCAAGAAGCCCGAGAGCGCTGGTTGCAAAGGTTGCTCGAAGCGCAGGCCTGGATTCAGAAAAACGGTCCAAAAGATGTGCGAGGCTTCGAGCTGATATCGATCAAAGATCTACAGGAAATCCGCCGAATCTGGGTCGTTGAGAAACACGAACTCGAAGACAATCTCCCTCGTATATACGAACGGGCCATGGAGACGAAATACCCACGACCTAGCCTGGACGATGGGCTCGCGATGGAGGCAGAGGATATCGCTTTGCTGCGCGCGACGTGCGGAGATGACAAACTGCATTTCCAGCTGACACGCGAACTACTAAGTGTGGTGCGTCAGAACGATTCGTCGCACCGCCGCGCTGGGCACTATGATCGCCTCGAAAAAGCGTTCGTGCGGCATTTTTTCAAGGATGCCGAGGACGCCGCAGATTACGCACGCCGGCGTAAGCAGGTCCGCGATCAAGCGGAAAACGGAGAGCTTCCGCCTTCCGACAAACCTGAGTCTTCCCAGGCGGAGCCGCTCTTCTAATGATCTTCGATCGTATCGTGCTTAGGAACGTCGGTGTGTTCGCCGGCGAAAACCCGATTATCCTTACTCCGCCTGACGATCGGCCAATCGTACTGGTCGGCGGGCTAAACGGCAGTGGTAAGACGACCCTGCTGGAAGCCGTCAATCTGGGTCTCTACGGTAAGAATGCCGCGTGGTCGAATCGCAGCAAGCAAGCGTACAAGGACTATCTGCGCGGCCTGATTAACGCTAATGCCGATCCCGCTAAAGGCGCTGAAATCCTGATCGAATTCGAGCGGATGGTGGACGGCGAACCGAAGAAGTATGCGCTCAGCCGGCGCTGGGCCGTGGTAGAGGATGAATTGGAAGAAACTCTCTCGTTGAGCCGTGATGGCGAAAAGGACCCAGTGCTCGCCGAGCAGTGGGAAGAGTACATCGAACAATTCCTCCCGTCGAAACTCGCGAACCTGTTCTTTTTTGATGGTGAGCAAATCAAGGAGTTGGCCGAAAAAGACAGCGCAATGCGCATTCTCTCATCGGCTGTGCAATCCTTGCTCGGCCTCGATCTAGTCAAGCGATTGGAAGATGATTTGGTAATCCTAGATCGAAGGAAGCGACTGGCGACCAAGACGGTGGAGGAACGAGCACAGATCGAGAAGATGCGCGAGATGCTCGAAGCGACCGAAGATCGAGTTGCTGCCATCCGGAATGAGGGCGTTTCCCTTTCGACCGATCTGAAGCGGCTCCAGAAGGAACTCGTAGATTGGGAGGCGAAATACCGCAAAGAGGGTGGCGAGGTCTACGCGCAACGCGAACAGTTAGTAGCCGAGCGCGGCGTACTGCGCGTGAAGTTGGCGGAAACCGAGATGTTTTTGCGCGCCGCGGCTTCGGGCAGTGCACCCTTGCTGCTGGTGGAGTCGCAGTTAGCGCGCGTGGAAGGGCTCGCCGAAAAGGAATTGGAGATGCGAAACATCTGCATCATCGCGGCGGCAGAAATGAGCCGGGATTTGCGGATCCTAAACGATCTTAAGAAGCGGATCCCTGCCAACACGGTCCTGCTGGTGAAAGATGTGTTGGAGAAAACGCGCCCGAAACGTCCGAGCCTAGAAGAAGCGGCGATACTGCATCCGGACGAGGATTTTCCTGAGCGAGTGCGGGTGCTCCTACGCGAGATTCTCCCGCGTAACAAAGAGGAAATCAAGGTTCAGCACAAGCAAGCCGGCGAACAACGCGAGGCGCTTGCCCGATTGGACCAGCGACTCGCAATGGTACCCGACGCGGATGCGCTCGCGAAGGTGCTAGGTGAAATCAGATTTCGTCAGAACCAGATTCAAGAGACCGAAGCCAAACTAGTCTTCCAAAACGAAAAGCTGCGGCAGGCTGAGTTTGAGGCGAAGACGCAGCGCTCGGCAGTGGAGAAGGCTTTGTCGGGGTTAGTCTCCAGTCGCGAGTCCTTCGAGCACGACCAACGGATTCTGGATCGCATTCCTCGCGTAAAATCAACGCTGCTGGAATTCCGGACGGAGATCGTCAAACGCCACGCCGCAAAACTCGAACATCTCATTCTTGAGTCGTTTCAGCAATTGCTGCGCAAAGGAGACTTGGTGGAGCGCCTGCGGATCAATCCAGAGTCTTTCGAACTCGAACTGCGCGACCCGCGCGGTGTCGTTTTGCCGTTTGAGCGGCTGTCTGCGGGCGAGCGACAGATTCTGGCCACGGCTATTCTATGGGGATTAGCGAAGGCCTCAGGCCGCCCCTTGCCGACGATTATCGATACTCCTTTGGGTCGATTGGATTCGTCCCATCGAACTCACTTGGTACAGCGGTACTTTCCCGCCGTTTCTCATCAAGTTATTCTTCTTTCAACGGACGAAGAGATCGATTCTCGCTACTTGGCAATGATGGATCCATTCGTTGGCAGGGTTTATCGACTCGAGTTCGATCCGAAGACCCGAACGAGCCGCATCGAAAAAGGTTATCTTTCAGCCCATGAAGCCGCCAGTTGACAGTATTCGGGTCGGTCGTCGCGGCCGCGAACAATTGACGAAGCTTCGCCGTGCAACAGCGATCGAGAACTACAATATTCTTTGTCGTTGGGCTATCTGCGCATCGCTCCGCGAGCCTTCCGCACCACCGCCGGTGAAAGGCGACCTTGATGGTGGCGTTGAAATGTCATGGAAAGTATTCGCCGGCGAACATTCCGGGGTCTACATCGCGCTTCTCGCGATGCGCCGAGCGGATGATTTGAAACGTGGTAATAAGTGGGATGAGGCCGAGCATTTTCGCCGTCACCTGCATCGCGGACTCAATTTTCTGGACGCGAAACTCGAATCATTCGAAGGGCACGAATTGCTGTCAGCGCTCGCGCTCGGCAAACGAGGTTCTTGAGCCTAACGACGACTACAGCAGTGGGACGAGCCGATTGGCGATCCAATCGATGCGCTCGCCCGCGATTCGCGGTGTTGCGGCGGGCTGCAGAAACTCTTGGTTATCGAGTTGGCTATAGTACGCGCGCTGGTGCTTCACCAACCAATCTACGAAAGGATGCACATCCTTGTCGAGGTTGAGCTCATTTTCGTAGCTGCCCGATTTGTCTAACTTTTGGGAGCAAGCCAGATTTGTCTGCCGGTTATTCGCAGTCCGCCGTATCGGAGCGAAATTCGCGATTGTCTGGGCCTCAGCTCCACCCGGCTGGTGTCGATCAATGATGCTGTCCGGGATGAGGTGATCGATCTGATAATGGGAAGAGTTCTTGCCGTATTCCTGGGGCTTAAACGAGCTGCCACGGGTAGGGAGGAGGCACGCATTGAAAACGCGGCATGCCCGTTTGGCATCCGTCTTTTTCAATGCCGCGATGAGCCAGTTTCTGTCGACCGGTGTCTGGAGATCGATCGCCAAGAAGGAGCGCGAAATTTCGTCCGCTGCGTCCGTGAGAGAGAACGTTTTCTGGCGAAGGAGCTTTTCCGCAATGCCGCGCGTTCGGCCGATTCGATTATCGAATAAGACGCGATAGTTTGCGCGCAAAAAGCCGTGCAGCTCGTCGTCTTCGGCAGTTCCGCCAGAGACGAACGAAGGCATGGCGCGTGCTGCGACGAACTGACGATAGTAGTAGCACAGACATGCGGCGAACGGGATCGCGCCGCATAGCCTCAGCTCTGCCAGGTACTTGCTTGCCCGCGAATCGAAGACGGTATCGACGAAACCCAACAGGTCCTCCACCTCGCTGGGTTTCAGCCCGGAATTCCAAGACGGGAACACACATTCGTTAATCTTTGGATCCGACGAGACCAATGCATCCTTAAGAATCGCGGCGAATGGCATCAACTCGTGCTCGGGGTCAATTCCGTTCGCGGCCGCAAACGTAGCCGTGAATTTGTTTTCGACGTCCTCGATCTGCGTGGCAGACCATCGCGCCTGCGAGCCGCGCTCGATAATAAGCGACCGAAGCCAATCGACGATGTTAAGCTGAACGCGAATCGTGTTCAGTCCGATGAAGGTGTTCGCGATCTCGTTTACGCTGTTAAAGCCGTTGTAGCTGTCTGGCGCGACCTGGCGCCCAAGAAACAGCCGTTGGATACGCTGCCCCAAGGAGGCTGGGTTGGCGCGGATTTCGCGACTGATCCACTCCGCCAGGGTGTTCCGAAAACTCACGTAGCTGTCTTGAACCGCCTTTCTGGGGTGCCCTCTCAGTTCGGCATCGTTGAGCTGATAAATGGAAGCCGCAGGCAGGGCATTCGTTTTGAGCGAAATAAAATGCGGGGCCGCGACCGGTTCTGTCGGCGGATCCGTGAATACAAGCAGGTGGAGAATGTTCAGGAGAGCGGTACCGATCGAGAAACGCTGAAGTCCGTCGACCAATACCTCATAGTCGGTCGCGCTCGGTGGCAGCTTGTCGAACGGTGCCTTGCGATCTGGAATTCGGAACTTTCCAAAGATCGCATTCCCGAGGAAAATGGATGGGCTGTTGAGGAATTCTTCGAACTTCTCGTCGTCCCATACCAGACCACGCTGA
Source organism: Bryobacteraceae bacterium (assembly GCA_035545735.1). Taxonomy (GTDB): domain Bacteria; phylum Acidobacteriota; class Terriglobia; order Bryobacterales; family Bryobacteraceae; genus JAJYKC01. Next base: position 11,317 of record DASZXS010000029.1, read on the forward strand.
TAGTTTGGAATCTCAACCCAAGTGAAGTGGTATTCGGTGAGGCGCTGAAATTCGGTTGTTGGCGTACTGACACGCGGCAGCAGGGCGCAGCGCGTAACGTACTGCAGGTAGGTCGGCGTATCGCCGGAACGAGTAATGGCCATGGGGCTTGAGCTATTTTTGCTGCACAATCATGTGCGCGACGGTGAAGATGAAACTGTCCGGAGTACTAGAGATCAGAGTCTGTGCGAGGTGCTGGCTCCCGGCCGTGGCGAATCGTTCGAGCAGCGCACACAGTCCTTCCTCATTTCGCGCGATCGCATGGCTTCCTGTGGAGGCCAATCCCATCAACAGCAGTTGTGGGAATAGGTGCTGGTTCTTGAAAATCGCCAAGTCGATCGGATCGGGCGAGGCATCGAAGAATTCAATGCGGTCGCCTGGCGGTTTACCTTGGTAGCGCTGAAATCCGACGGCCGCAGCGAACATCAATAATTCTGCGTATGAGCCGAAGCACGCGTCCGCCCGCTTCTGCGCATTGGTCTTGCAGTAAATCAGGAGGGGCGCGGCCGCCTTCGGAACACGAACGCGGCTCATTGGAGTGGAACCTCCTCCAGCACTGAATACGACGCGTCTCCACGTTTGAGCGGGCGATAGGTTTCAATCGTCTTGCCGTTCAGTTTCATGGTATGACCTTCGGGCGGATTTTCGCTTGCGAGGACACACTTGAACGCCCTGGTGATGTGCGGACTTAACGGCTCCGAAACCCAAGGTTCCCACTGTTGGCTCGCGACGAGGACAACGATTTGCCGTGCTTTGCGAGGCAGGAAATGAGCAATGCGCTCGCCGTAGTTTTTGTCGGCCGGGGCAAAAACCGAGTCCAAGAAGAATGACTGATCGTCTAGTTTGCCCATGTTGATTCCCAGGGCGGTGAGCTCGGCGTGAAGCTGTTGCCTCAGGCGCGCGAGCGATACGATGTGCGCCAACACAAGTAATTGGCGCTGACCGCCACCCACATTGTGAATAACGCGTCCGCGCTGTTCGATGGCGGGCAGGAGAGATTCGGGATCAACTCGCGCTTTCGAACCGTCGGTGACGTTCGCATCGTATAACAGGGTGAGATTTTGTTGGAGGATAGATTGGAACGAATCTTTCAAGCAAGCGATGGTCTCGCGAATTAACTCGGCCAACGCGCCCGCTTGGATTCGCGCTTTCGTCAACTTGTCGAAACGTGCCCCGAACCCTTTGCCGCCGAGGCGAGTCAACACGTCTTTCGCCTCCCGAAGCATATTTTTCTGCTGCCCGAGATAAATCTCGGTCTTCCTTCGCTTCTCTCCGAAATCGTCTTTTCTGCGTAGGGCTTCCTTTTGCCGCGTCTGTAGACGCAGCACCTCCTCATGGTTTGACCGCTTGATTTCATCCTCGAGAGTCGACGCCTGCGACTCGAGTTCCTTGGAGCGGAGAAGTAACTTTTTTCGCCGCAGCAACTGATCTTCGAGACCCTGCGCTGCGGAGATAGCAAACTTTGTAAAATTACGCTGCACATTTGGACTCAGGCGATCGAGCAGGTCTAGCAGCGCAGCATTCACGTCCTGCGAGAGTGCCCGGGTTCGGTAGGCTTCTACTGCGGCTCGCGCCTCGGCCTCATGCTCGTTGAGCGATCGACCACACAGACAGCGCTGGTGGTCCAGGAGTCGCTGCAGAAATCCCTCCACCACGTCTGCGGGCAACAAATTCTCACGCTGCATACTGTCCAGCACGGCCCGAGCCGCGCCAAATGCATCGTGAAAAAAGGGCAGGCCGCGACTGTCGCCTATCGTTTGAGCGATCTCAGTCTCTACTCGTCCGGTTTGGTTACCGGCATCAATAAACTCTTTTCTGATCTGATCCAGTTTCTTGGCAACATCCTCGAAGGATTTTCCGGTGCTAATGTCTAGGATTTGGCGGCCGAGTGATTCATATTCCGCCGCCGCGTCACGCGTTGTCTGTTCGAACTCGGCCGATTCACGGGTGCTTTGTGCCACCTTTTCTTCAAGCTGGGTCACCAGTTTCAGTTGATCCGCATACGCCCGGTCTACTTCCGAAAGATCCTGAATGTCTTCTGCGAGCTTTGCATGAACGGCGTCTACAGCCTCGGCCGCTCGAATCCACTGTTTATGGTGGAGGAGAGTCGCGAGCGCTTCTCCGATGGAGCTGTGAGCGGACCGCTGGAGCAGCTTATCAGCGAGCGTTTCACCCTGAAAGTAGAAGAAATCGAACAGAGCCTCTGGCACGAGCGAATTGAGAAGCCGCGTAATCTCACCTTGGTCAGGAGAGTAGACATCGCCGCCCCGGTCGTGTTGGGTCTGTTCCAAGATAACGTTTTCAATCTCGCTCGCGCCGTCCTTGGTCTTCCTCGCATCGATTCGCCGTCGAAAGGTGTAAGAGCGATTTCCCACGCTGACCGTAGCTCCGACCCAGGCGTTCAGACGGTCACCCGGCCTCAATTCATCGACAGCCGCATGATTGCATAGTTCGCCTGGAGGCCTCGTCCCGTAGAGGAGAAATCTCAGCGCTTTAATGATCGTTGTCTTCCCTGAATTGTTCGGCGCCAAGACCACGACCATCGACGGCTCATCGTCCGTGACCGGAAACGTCAGGGTATTCTTCCCCTTGAAAACAAGGAAATCGGAGATTTCGAGTCTGTGGAAGATCATGTCACTTCACCGAGTCTTCTATCTCCCGCCGTACGCGGCCGAGCAGTTCCTTTTCGGACTGAGCTGTAATCGAAAAGCCGGCGTACAGGTTGATGATTTTAGCGAATAATTCCTGGGTCTTGAGCGGCTGCTTCGCGATGATCTTTCGCAGAGCCTCCGCTTTGAACTCGGGTCCTTTAGATGGGGCGGGCATTGGGGATAGATTGGAACGCGGATGCAACTTCCAGCGCCTTCTCGATTTCAACTTTGGCTGCTTCCCGGTTGTCTGCCAAACTCGCGAATTCGTTGTAGCGCCTTAGCTCGCGGTGTAAAAGGCCCGCGGACTGGCTAGCTGGCATCGATGAGCCGTGAGGAAGCACCACGATGTCGTAGATCTCGGCGACCTTGTTAGTGACCCCTCGCGGTACGCGAAGAATGCGTCCGCGCCTTTGAATAAACTGCTTTAGCCGATCGACGCTGTACAACACTATTGCCCGCTCGATAGACGGGACATCGACGCCTTCATCGAGGCAACCGATCGCACAAATGACTTGGGTTGTGCTTTCCCGAAATTTGGCGAGACAGAGTTCGCGCTGCTTCTCGGAAGTGTCACCGAGGATCGAGGCCACGGTGATGCCGTGCTGGCGCAGAACTTCTACGACCTCATGAAGGAGACGACGCGTGCTCTCGTCCGTGTCGATCTCATCGGAGTCTTCGATGTTCAATTGGCCATACCCAGGCGGGCAGTAAACCAGGGTATGGGACAAACGTTTTCCCGAGGAGGTCAGGATGGCCAGCAGTTCCTTGAACGCCGCGATTTGCACACCGGAGGTACGAACCAATTCGCGACTTTGCCGGTAAAGATCCAGCAGCGCCGGTGAGTGGGAGGATGTTCGGTCAATGTCCCGCAACAGCCGGAGATACTTTTCGCCAAGATCGGGTGAAAGATAGGAAGGGCGAGGGAAATAGCGATAATGGCTCAGGACTCCCTGTGCGATCCCGTCCGCCAGTTCGTAGGTTGCGCAGATGCCGCCGAAATAGGTGAGGAGCCGTTCCGTGGCGGCGAAATCGCCTTCGATGTCCGGAGTTGCGCTCAAACCAAGCCGGTAAGGAAACAACTCACTTACCGTCGTCATTGCAGTTGCGGAGCGCGCGGATGCAAGGTTATGCATTTCGTCTGCTATCCAGACGGCCTTCGCTCCTGCGCGGGCGCACGCAACTAGCCGCTCGCGAAAACGCGAGTCCGCAAATGTGCGGTAGGTGGCCACGACGAATCGCGGTTGTTCTAGACTAGGTTCACCGAGCCAAAGCTCCAAGTGTTCGATCCAGTTGTTCGCGCTGTCGTAGCCTTGTAATATGAGTGAAAATCCCATGTGACGGATTTCGCGGATCCATTGATCGGCCAGAATTCTGGTGGGTACCGTTACGACCACGGCTGGAATCGGACGATTCTTCTGTCGCATTTCTTCCGCCAAGGCCGCAACGGAAGCGAGTGACGCGATAGTCTTACCCGCGCCCGTGCACATTTTGAAGATGCCGCGGTGACCTCGCTTCATCCACTTATCGATGGCCAACTGTTGATGGTCAAAAAGACGGAATGTCGTGGGGGCCGGCTCAGCGAATCGTTCTCGCCATGGGAGTTTTAAATTATCCTGACGGCTCAGCTCTCCCAACCACGCGGTAGCTAAAGACTGGAGTCCGGCGGAGCATGCGAAGATGGTCTCCAGCTCGCTTCTAACACGAGACACACGCCTAAGCGGGTCACCGAATGACCAATTAATTTCAGAACGTACCTGATCATTCTCCCGCAGGGCGAGCACCGTGGTGCGGTACATTACCGCCACCTGCTGGGGATCGGTGAGCACGACAACTCCCGTTCCGTCCTTAAGAAGGCTCGGCAGTAACGCGGACTTTCCGAAAGCTGCAGTTCGAAAAATGGTTAACGTGAGGCGCTGCTGATCGCGAAACCAGCGTAGTGCGCTCAGGCGTTCGCGGGAAGTTGTGCTCCGAGCGACTTCTACGAACTGCTTTTGCTGCCTCCTAAGCAGCTCAACCTCCGGCTGGTCGTCGGGCACAAAAATGATCATGTTGAGCCGCGTACCAGCGCGGCAAAACGCAGACACACCCCAAGTCAAAGTAAGCTGACGATCAAGCGAGAGGTCACTTGAGATGAGCCATGCTTCTTCTGCGGCTCCGAAAACCGGAGTGAGTGTTTCGTCTACGATCTCCTGCGGCTTTCCGGAAGGCGACGGGTTTATTCTCAACGAATAGAACGAATGTTGGCTTCCGTTCTCGGTCATTTGTTGCGGGCTGGAGCGCAATAGCCCTCATGCGCGGTTAAGAAACGAGGCGCAAGCCGAGAGTGGATAACGACGCCTTTGGGCAGCTATTGATCCGGGGCGAAATGATGCGCAGTCCACAAAAATTCTCAGATCGATGATATAAAAAACAGAGAAAAACGAAGAGCTCTGTCTTTACCGAGCCGCGCGATTGCTTGGACCAACATGCACACACAGGCTAGGGCACCGCCGAGAGAGGTTTATTAGCCCAGCTTTCCTCTTTTTCGCGTGGCTGTGCGTTACCCGGTCTCCGCCACAACGGCAGCGGGTGCCGAAGGCGGCACCGGCTTAAAGGTCCTCATCCACAAGTCTTCGATTTGCCCCCAAAAGAGATCCTCGGTTGCCGTTTTTTGAGCCAAACTCGAAGCTAGTCCGCTGCCGTTGAATCGGCGGATGGTTTTTCGGTACGAACTATCCGGCGAAGCGACCATCGCGCGGTAGGCCTTATACACCTCGCTCCGCAGGGCGACGTAGATTCTCTTTTCCAAGGCGCCGCTCCCACCAATCGCCCATGCCGAGTTCCGGCTGAACAGGCTGTCTTGCGGCTTCTGCCGGCCGGCGACATCGATCGACCGCAGGAAGACCGCGAAATAGTCCGCGCCGAAAACTTCTGCAGCGATGACCTCGGATTCCCGGTTCAAAGCGAAATCGAGCAGCGCAAGTCGATAGATATCCCCCAAGAGAGCGATCAGCGCGCTGGTCACCATCGACTTGTTGAGGATAGCTTAAATCCCAACCGTCTGCGGTTGTAGATGGAGACGGTTTCCAGAACAACGCCACGAGATTCCAACTCGGAGTAAATCACGTGCAGGGCACGATACACGCGACCGATGTTTGCCACGGAGACCCTGAACATACCCACCGCACCTGGAGAACTGTCGTTAAGCTTTAATCATCGCATTTTTTACAGCACCGAAAATCCGGTGCCTGCGCACGAAATCGCTGAAGCACTGTTAGCGCTGGATCGGGTGGTTCGTCGGTCACCAGCGGTATTTAGACGCCTTGTACCAGGCGTTAGTGCTCCAAAGGTTGAGTTACTGGTTACGCGCCTAGAGGCGGGCAGCCTGACCGAAGACATCGTCGTAAAGCTGTTCTTCGGATCGCAAAAGAAAATGGATCAAGCGATTAAGGCTTTCAAGGAGGGGTTAGGCGTGGATCTTACGTCAAAGTCGGGGGTGGTTCGAACGGTGGTGCTAGGCTTAATTCTGGTGGGTGGTTACTACGCGATACAGCACTCCGGAACTCCCGCTAAGCCCACGGTAGAAATAAGCCATAATACGATTATTCATGTCGGCGCAAAAGAGCTGAACATGCCCCCAGAGGCATTGGTGAAGATTATTGAAACCGCGGTTCAAAATAAGGACCGACTCGCTTCAGATGCAGTTGCTGTCATCAGGCCAGCCAAGCGTGACCCTAAGGCCGAAATTGTCGTAGATGGGAAGCAAGAGCTTTCGATTTCGAATAAGATCGTCATTCAGGTTCCGTCTGAATTTGAACCTGATCGAAGCGAAAAAATAACTACCATTACGCATGCGGAAATTCATTTGCGGGCTTTGGATCTCGACAGCAGCGATCATGGATGGGCTGCAGTGATTCCCGGAGTTTCAGAGCGGCGTCTCCCACTCGAAATCGCTGAGGCAATTAACGGCGACGATCTTTTCGGAGAAAAGATCGTCCGTGGGACGGTAGAGGTCATTAGTCGCAGAGATCCGTACGGAAGAATGCAACTGCGCGGGTATCGGCTAGTCGCACTCGATCTCGCTAAGTAAAATCACTGCCAGGTATATTGCTGCAGCTAACCTTACACTCTCACTTACACTGTGCCTGCTTGCTTGGGCATGTTTTTGGACGTTCTTCCTTGAAAACTCCACTCGTAGGCGCCCGAGAGATCCCCGACCGGGGTTCGATTCCCCGTGGGGACGCCAGCGGGAGCGGATGTTGGAAGTCGGCGTTTATCTGGTTCTGAGCGCTGGAATTGGCCGGGTTGAGTGCGGTAACTGTTAACCGCGGGTCCGGATGTCCTATCTGCATTTTGAAAATCCAAGGCTGTACGTTCGCGAGAGAGCGCCAAGCGTTGTACAAAGACGCTGTCGCAGTTCGGCGGGAGCGATCACTTCGGCGGCCGAGCCCCATCCCAGCACCCAGCGCTCCACTTCTCCCAATGCACCGAGCCGCAGGCTGACCTCCAGCCGGCCGTCGCCGAGCTCGTGCATTTTTTGGGACTCGTGCCATTCACGTTCTCTCACCCGGTCCGCCACCTCTTTGCTGAATCGAATCACCACCCGGTGATCGCCCTCACCGCCGAGCACGCCCAAGGCGCTCGCAAAGAATTTCTCCGGCGAAAAGTCGGCCGGCCGGGCAAATGTCTCCGTCGTGACAGTCACGCTGGCGATCCGCGGCAGGGCGAAGGTCCGCAGCGCCTGGCGTTCCAGATCGTACCCGACCAGGTACCACAGGTTTTCGCGGTGCGCCAGGTGGTAGGGTTGAACTTTCCGGAAAGTCTTCCGGGTTTCACCCGGTTTGCGGTACTCGAAGCCGACAACCACTTGGCGCAGGACCGCGCCACTGAGCGGGTTGAATATCGCCAGATCGGTCTTGCCGGGGCCAATGTTCTTGAATGAGACCGCGCTGAGTTCATCGGCCGGCGTGAACGAGATCCGGTCCCGCAGGCCGCCGGTCAGTTTTTCGAAGGCGATCTCCAGCTGGCGATGAAACGGGGTGCCGCGATATTGTTCCAGGGCGCGCTGCGCCACCAGGAGCGCCAGGAGTTCCCCCTCCGTCACTTGGATCGTGGGAAACGAGTTCACGGGATGCGTGTAACGGTAGGCCTGAATCCCCGGGTCGTACTCGATCGGCAGGTCGAGCTGGTCCCGCATGAAGGCCAGGTCGCGGACGACGGTTTTGCGGCAGACCTCCAGATCCTGCACCAGTTTGGTGCAGTTGATGAGGGCGCCGCGGCGCAGCTCGTCGTGGATCTTCAGCATTCGCGCGAGCGGAGGCCGTGAAAGCCGGGCTTGGATAGGCATTGGGAATATATGCGGGATTACCAAGCCTGGGACAAGCTATGTCCCATGGGCCTGATAAGCTAGCGCGCATGAAACTCAAAAAAGCTCTCTGGCCGCATGCTCCAATCGAACTTTCCTGGTCGCACGACGGCGCCCTTTGGCGGGTCACCAGTTGGCCGGAAGCGCAGTTTGAAAGGCGGGCCGACGGCGCGTGGACGGCGGCGGCACCGGATGAAGCGGCCTTTTTCGCCGCCGCCCGGTCCTTGGGCGCCGCGGACTGGCAGAAGTACCTTGAGTTCGTGCCCGCGCCGGAGCGGGCTTTTTTGCGGCAGTTCAAGGCTGGCCGGCTTGCAGCACTGCAGGTGCTCGCCCGGTGTCCCGACTTGCTTCTCACTTTGGCCGAGACCCCTGCTCTTACTCCCTACGCGGCAAATCACGTCAATCTCTGCGGCACCGAGGTTCCCTCCTGGGGAGCCATCGTCGCGGTGCATGAGCGTGGCGGCGTCTATGAGCTGATGCGGTGGCTCGGTCTGCCGGCCTCCCGCCAAACGCTCAACATTCTGCGCAACGTCGCCAATCCCGACGTCCCGCTGCGCCTCCTCGAGCCGCTGCGGTCGATGCTGTGGGAACCGACATCCATCGGCACGCTTGAGCGGAACACGGCCATCTCAGATCGGCAGCTGGCTTATTTCTGCCACGCTCTGGCTGCCTAGCCTTGGGTCGTGACTCAATTTGAATTTCCTGTGGGTGGAACGCATTGCCCCCAACGTGTTGTTTGGCTTTCTCCGCCGGTCTTGAATCGATGGAGGGGCGTCCCTCGTGGCCGCCCAGGTTTGCGATGATCGAGCCGGGCGTCCGCAAGGGACGCCCCTACGGTTTCGAACGCGTTGAGGTCAACGCGCTCCACCTTTCGGCAAAATGAGTCACGACCTAGCATTGGGTTCAAACGGGACCAAGTGAAGATCCGGAAGCTGCCGTTCGACTATTTGCGGACGCAGCGAGAAATGGCTGCACTCATGCCCTGCATGCATGCCAAGCCCACGGTCATGCACAAGTTGACCTCGAACGGCCGGCGTTTTTCTCCGATTCCAGTGCCTCGAATGCGGAGCTGCGCCATCGTCCCGGCTTTCCCAAGGAGCAGCGCTCCTCCGTGCAGGACTTGGTAAAGTCAAGTCCTGCGCGGGAAGATTTTCTAGGAAACCTATTATGATCAGTGTTTTAGATGCTATCGAAAAATATCGGTATATCCGATAAAATTATTTTATCTTGTTTAACAGATAAATCTGTTTTATCGGTTTTACCGATAATATGGACTATCCCATCAAAACTCCGACTCAACTGGGCGCCGTGCTCAAAGGATTCCGGCGGGACCAGAAGTTTACCCAAGCCGACCTTGGCGCTCGGGTGGGCCTGCCGCAAAACGCCATCTCCGACATCGAGTCCTCGCCGGACCGGAGCAGCCTTGCGCGAGTCTTCAAATTGCTCGCCGCGCTCGATCTCGATCTCGTCATCCGGCCCCGGCAATCCTCCGCCAAACGTTCCGAGTGGTAACATCATGGGGCGGGCGAAAAAATCTCGTTCACTCGCACTGTGGATGAACGGCGAACTCGTCGGGCACTGGCGCTTGCCTGCCACGGGCAGCCAGGAGTTTCTCTATGCCGAATCCTGGCTGGCCTCGCCGGCTGCGCGGCCGATCTCGCTCTCGCTCCCTTTGCGTCCCTCCGCCGAGCCATATCGCGAGCACGTGGAGGCATTTTTCGACAACCTGCTCCCTGACAATCGCCAGATTCGGGAACGCATTCAGCGACGGTTTAAGACGGCATCGATCGCAGCGTTTGATCTGTTGCAAGAAATCGGCCGCGATTGTGTCGGCGCACTGCAGCTCCTCGATGAAGCGTCAGCGGCTCCGGACATACGGCAGATTACCGGAGAACCACTTACACCTGCGGAGGTGGAGCAGATTTTAGCCGGCGCCCTCGATCCCGCGATGGGGCAGCAAGCGACCGACGATATCTTCCGCATCTCGCTCGCTGGAGCGCAGGAAAAAACCGCGTTCCTCTGGCACCAGGATCAATGGTATCGGCCCACTGGCGCCACCCCAACAACGCACATCTTCAAGCTTCCGATCGGCGTTAGCTCACAAGGCATCGATCTCAGCACGTCCGTTGAAAACGAATGGCTTTGTGCGCAAATCGTTCGGGCCTACGGACTCGAAGTCGCATCATGTCGGATAGAAAGGTTTGGAGAGTTCAAGACCTTGGTGGTCGAACGATTCGACCGTCGCCGCAACGAGGAGCGCACATGGTGGCTAAGGCTCCCTCAGGAAGACTTCTGTCAGGTCACGGGCACGCCACCCGCGCTCAAATACGAAAACGAAGGCGGCCCCGGCATCCGACAAATCATGGATCTTCTGCTCGGCTCCGAGCAGGCGGCGAACGATCGCCGTGATTTTATCCGGTCTCAACTCGTATTCTGGCTCCTTGCCGGAATCGATGGTCACGCGAAGAACTTCAGCGTGTTTCTGCTGCCGGGAGGAGGCTTTCGGCTGACACCACGCTACGATGTCCTGTCTGCCTATCCCATGCTAGGCCACGGACGCGGTCGTTTGTCGCCCGAGAAGATCAGGATGGCCATGGCGCTTGAAGGGAAGAGGCGGCACTATGAATGGAAGGGGATTCGACTCCGGCATTGGTTGGAAACCGGCAAGCGTTGTGGCGTGCCACAAATGGAGTCTCTCATGCGTGAAATCGTGGACCGAACTCCCGGGGTTATCGCCGAAGTGCGCAAAATCATCCCGGCGACTTTTCCAGCTGAAATCGCCGGCCAGATCCTCGACGGTGTACAAGCTGCGGCCCAACGGCTGGGTGAAGAGATCGCCGCGAACGTCTCCAACCAGGGATAAAATAAATCGGGGCCATCGGCGGGGACAGCCTGACACGTCCACTTACACAGTGCCTATTTGTTTGGGCATGTTTTGGGATGTCTCTTTTTGAAAACTCCACTCGTAGACGCCCGAGAACTCCGGGCACATTGCAGCGGTGCTCCGTGCCCACCATTCCTGGGGATTGGGTTTCTCCTTCATTAAGCCACATATGCGGCACGTGCATGCGGATGAAGTTCGCCCGGTCCCAGTACGGATGGGACTTTCAGCGGTTTCATGCGGTCATGCGCGATTTTTTTGCGCGCATGGCGCTTGGCGTTCGTTCCAGGTGCGGGAGTTGCCGATCGGCTCGTCATCCCACCAACAGCTCGCGGTGGGTGGCGATGAGCATTTGAAAATGGGATTCCGTCATCAGATACCGGGCGGCGACTTCCCGGAGTGTGATGCCGCCTCGGAAAAAGGCGGGGCCGTACAGCAACGTCATTAGGGCGGCGAGCGAGCGGTCGCGCGCCTTCAACGTTCCTTCCTGCGCCACGTTCAACAGGGTCGGACTCAGTCGGCGGGCGGCGTCCTGGAGGCAGGGCTTGCGCAGCAACTCGGGCAGATCGCCGCCCTCCGGCTCTGCCGGGCGGCGTGCCACTGCCGCCGGCGGCTCGCCGCTGGGGGCGAGGCGATGGAAGTCCGGCATCACCTCCGGTGGCGGAACGGCGGATGCCGCCGCGGCCTGCAGCGAACGCAGCGCTTTGCCGATGAGGGCATGCAGGTGCTGCTCAGTGATTCCATATCGCAGCGCGACGTCCTTGACCGTGTTAGCGCCGCCGAAAGGCGTCGGGCCGTAGATCGCCACGATCAAGCCGACGAAGGCGCGATCGCGGCTCAAGGCATGAGGAAGACGGAAGACGTCTTGAAAAGCCGGATAGAGCCGGATCGCCGCGCCCTTCAGACAGATTCGCTTCGCGGTGCTCGGCACCGGCGGCGCTATTTCCTCGGTCGCCGGCTCGGCGGCGAAATCGCTTTCCGCCGTCAACCCGGCCGGGAGCGCCGTTGCAATGTCATCGAGGACCTTCATTTGGCATAGGGGGAGAGGTCGGCCCCTGGTGTGCCGACATGGTTCACTGCGCGTTGCCGCACTCCAGTGGACTGGTCGATGCACCAAACGGGCGGAACGAAAACACGAGGGAAACCACGGTCAACTCCTATTTGCCAAGTAGGGATTAAAATCGAGCTCAATACGCTCACTGAAAAAGGGTTATGGATCGTGAATTTAGCCTCAGCGGAAAGGTGGAGGCGCATCATGCCCTTCCACCTTTCGACCACCATGGCCACCGCACTCGTCGTTTCCGCCTCCCGGCGTCTCTTCCGCTTCCGCGCATCGTCGCAATTTCGCGGGATCCTTGCCGCCCTCGGGGCGGCCATTCTCCTTCCGGGCCTGATGGCCGCGGACGCTCCGTTGCCGGCGCCGCGCTCGCCGGCCACGCCGACCGATACGATCGTGAAGCTCGACGATTTCGTCGTGCGGGATAACGCGGTCTCCGACCGGCCCGAGGCGGCCGCCATCGATCTTCGGCAGGTCCCTGGAGCGGCGCTCCTGATCAAGGCGGAGGATGTCGCGCGCAACCACCTGGCCACCGCGGCGGACCTGCTGCAGTTCCAGCCGGGGGTGTACGCGCAGACCGCCATCGGCAACGAAGGCCTGCGTCTGTCGATCCGCGGTTCCGGCATCAACAACACCGCCACCTACAAGTCCGGCGTCAATTTTCTCTTCGAAGGCCTGCTCTTCCCCGGCCTGCAGGCCGTTCCGCCGGTGCTGTTCGAGCCGCTCACCGTGGAATACACGGAGATCCTCCCGGGAGCCAACGCCTTCAACTACCAGGCGCTGGCGCTCGGCGGCGCGATCAACTTCGTCACCCGCACCGGACGCAATGCGTCGCCGTTTGAGCTGCGCGCCGACGCGGGCAGTTTCGGCTATTACAAGGCCCAGCTCGCTTCAGGCACGGCGCGCGGCCCGTTCGATTATTACGCCAGCATCACCGCCGGCACCTACGACGGGTTCCAGGATCATACCGCCCAGCACAGCGCGCGCCTCGTCGCCAATCTCGGCTATCGGCTGTCGCCGCGGGTCACGACCCGTTTCTACCTCCGCCGGGTGGACATGAAGTTCGAGAACGGCGGCCTCCTGACCCGAGCCCAGATCGAGGCCGATCCGTCCCAGGCCAACGCGACGACGGCGCGCAGCCAGGCGTATTCCGACGTGCGGAACGCCTACTGGCTCGCCAACAAGACCATCGTGGCCCTGGACGGCCACAGCGAGCTGGAGGCGGGCTTCGTCTACGACAGCGTCCCATTCTACATCAACAGCGCGGGCGTCGCGGGCTCCTATGCCGGAGTGTACTGGGAAAAAAGCATCAGTCCGTCGCTGCTCTACAAGCGCAGCGATGAGCTGTTCGGTCGCGCCAGCCGGACCACCCTTGGGCTGCGCAACGTCACGGCGCTCCAGATGGGCAACCGCACGGTGGATTATTCGGTGCCGACCTCCGCGACGTATGGCCAGACCATCCGCCAGCTCGATTACAACGGCGCCGCGACCACGGTGTTCTCCGCCAGCAACGAGCTCGAGGTTTCGCCGAGTCTCTGGCTCAAGACCGGCGTTTCTGGCATCGCGACCCGGATCGCCAATCACATCGTCCTGCCCGTCGGCTCCGACAACTCCCATTCCGTCCAGCGGGAAGGCGACTACGGCGGCATCGTGGGCCTGCTTTATCAGGCCAAGCCCGGCGTGCAGACCTTCGTCAACGTCAGCCGCACCGTCGAGCCGCCGACGACGACCAATCTCACCAACACCAGCACCTATCGCAGCCTGAATCCGCTGCGGAACCAGTCCGCCGTCACGGTGGAGACCGGGGTGCGCGGCAAGGCGGGGATCTTCGAAGGCAGCCTCAGCCTCTACCGCTCGGCGGTGCGCAACGAGCTGCTCACGGTGGCGACGGTGCTGACGCCGACGGTCATCACGCAGACGCAGAATGCGAGTCCGACCACGCACCAGGGGATCGAGGCCGGCCTCTCCACGACGCTGTGGCGGGATGCGGGTGGCGGAGCGGACGCGACCCGCCTGGTCCTCCGGCAGGCGTACACGTTGAACTCCTTCCATTTTAACCAGGACCCCACCTGGGGTTCGCTCGCGCTGCCCGGCATCCCGCGCGACTTCTATCAGGGCGAACTGCTCTTCGAGCATCGCGGCGGCTTCTACGCGAGCGCGACGGCGCAGTCCGCGTCGCGGGTCTCGACCGACTATGCGAACTCCTTCTTCACCGCGCCATACACGATCTTCGGCGCCAAGCTCGGCTACGCTCCGCCGCGGGGGCGGTGGGAGGCGCACCTCCAGCTGAGCAATCTGACCGACCGGCACTACGCGGTCTACGTCCGCCAGACCTACAACGCCCGGGGCGCCGACACGGCGGTGTCCGGTCCCGGCGACGGCTTCGGGGTCTTCGGCGGGTTCTCCTTCCGCTACTGACCGGACCTGCGGGAAACCTGGACTGACGGAGCCGAGCAACGCGTTGGGGTCAGCGCGTTCCACCGCCCATCTCGCCATGCGCCAACTTCATTTTGCCATCCTGCCCATGCAGTCGGGCTACCTGGCGTCGGCCTGGCGCGCCAGTTCGGCGTCGCCGGCGTCGTTCACGGAGCTCGGCTATCACCTCGAGATCGCCCGGCTGGCGGAGCGGGGGAGGTTCGACGCCGTGTTCCTGGCCGACCTCCTGTCGATCACGGGCGAAGGCGCGAGGCAGCGGCCGTTTCTTTCGCTCGAGCCGACGGTGGTGCTGGCGGCGCTGGCGGCGGAGACAAAGTTCATCGGGCTGATCGGCACGGCGTCGACCACCTACAACGAGCCGTTCAACATCGCCCGCCGCTTCGCGTCGCTCGACCACATCAGCGGCGGGCGCGCGGGCTGGAACATCGTCGGCTCGGCGGACCTGCGCTCGGCGCGCAACTTCGGGCGCGACCACGTCGAGGATCATCCGACGCGGTATGCGCGCGCGGCCGAGTTCGTCCGGGTGGCGCAGGCGCTCTGGGACAGCTGGGAGGAGGACGCATTCATCGGCGACAAGGCCACCGGCCGGTTTGTCGATCCGGCGAAGGTGCATCCGGTCGCGCATCGCGGCACCTATTATTCCGTCGACGGGCCGCTGAACGTCATCCGTTCGCCCCAGGGCTGGCCCGTGCTGGCGCAGGCCGGCGCCTCCCACGAAGGCCGCGATCTGGCGGCGGCGTTTGGGGAAGTGCTGTTCAACGTTTCCCAGACTGTGGAGGAGGCGCTCGCCTATGCCCGGGACGTGCGGGCGCGGGCGGCGGAATTCGGCCGCGATCCGGCGCTGATCCGGATTTTGCCGGGCCTCGGCACGGTCATCGGCGGCACGGAAGCGGAGGCGCAGCGGCGGCATCGCGAGCTCATCGAGCTGATTCCGATCGAGTCGAGCCTCGCCATGATGGAGCGAACGCTCGGGCTCACGCTCGGCGCCGCGGACCTCGATCGCGAACTGCCCGCGGATCTGCCGATCCCGCCCAACATCCCGGAGACCCATTTCAAGTCGACCGTCGCGCTCGCCCGCCGGGAAAAACTCACCGTGCGCCAGCTGATTCACCGGTTGCCGGGTTCGACCCAGCGGATCGTCGTAGGCACGCCGGAGCAGATCGCCGACGACCTCGCGCACTGGTTCCAGGCCGGCGCGGCGGACGGCTTCACGCTGCGTCCGGATGTCCTGCCCGACGGTCTCGCGGCTTTCGTCGATCATGTCGTGCCGATCCTTCAGCGCCGCGGCCTCTTTCGCCGGGATTACGAGCACTCGACCTTGCGCGGGCATCTCGGGCTGCCGGTGCCCCGGGCGCGCCCGGCGCCGGGCGTGCGCGCCGCGGCGTCGCTGGTCCCTGCCTGAACCCTCCTTCGCACCATGACCCCACTGCCTCCTCCGGCCCCCGTTGCCAACCGCGCCAGTCCCTCCCGGGAGCATCCCGACGCTGCCGCGCGCCGCGCGCTCCTGCGCCTGGGGGCCGAGCCGAAAAACTGGGTCCTGCCCACCGCTGGCGTCGAACGCGACGTCGTCATCGTGGGCGGCGGCCAGGCGGGCGTCACCGTGGCCTTCGCGTTGCGGCGCTTCGGGATCACGAATGTCAGCGTCATCGACGAGGCCCCGGAAGGCGAAGCGGGCGTCTGGCTCACGCGGGCGCGGATGAACACGCTGCGGACGCCCAAGACCGTCTCGGGTCCCGAACTCGGCATTCCGGAACTGAGTTTCCAAGCCTGGTATGAGGGGCTGAATGGCGAGGCGGCCTATGCCGCGATCGGACGCATCGCGCGGACCGACTGGGCGGAATACCTGAAATGGTATCAGCGCATCGTCGCGGTGCCGGTGCAACACCGCACCCGGCTCGATGTGATCGAGCCGGCGGGAGGGCATCTGCGGCTTCATGTGTCGGAGAATGGCGCCGGCCGCATCGTCACGACGCGGAAGGTCGTGCTCGCCAATGGCATGACCGGAACCGGCGGGCCGTTCACGCCGGCGTTCATTTCCGAGCATCTGCCGGCGCCGTTGTGGGCGCACACCGCCGACGCGATCGACTTCGGCGCGCTGCGGAACAAGACCGTGGCGGTGCTCGGCGGCGCGACCTCGGCCTTCGATGCCGCGGCCGTCGCGCTCGAGCAGGGCGCGGCCGAGGTCCACCTGTTCTATCACCGATCGGACCTCGCCGGCGCGCTCGGCGGCACCGCGCTTGCGGCGTGGATGGTCCGGGCCTTTCCCGGCGTGCAGGACAATTATCACCTGCTGCCGGACGAGGATCGCTGGCGTCTCCGCCTGAAGCAGCGCGCGATGGGCACGCTTTGTCCCTTTGACTCGGTCCTGCGCGCGACCCGGTTCCCGAATTTCCGCCTGCATCTGAACGCGCCGTGGCACGCGGTCCGGGAAAAACAAGGGCGCGTCGCCCTCGACGCAGGCGACGGCTCGTTTGTCTTCGACTTCGCCCTGGCCGGCACCGGCTACCAGTACGATCCGAACACCCGTCCCGAACTGCGACTGATCGCGAAGGACATCGCGCTCTGGCGCGACCGCTTCCAGCCGTCGGAGGGGCAGGAGGCCGACGATCTGGCGGTCTATCCCTATGTCGGGCCGGCCTATGAGTTCCTGGAACGCACGCCGGGCACGGCGCCGCACCTGAAGAACATCCATGCGTACAACATGGGCGCGAGCCTGAGCTTCGGCCGGCCCGTCGGCGACGTGCCCGGTCTTCGCACCGAGGTGCCCCGCCTCGCGGCGGCGATCAACCGCGATCTTTTCTTCAGCGATTACGGCGCGCATCTGCAGCGCATGCTCTTTCCGCCGCCCGCTCCGCCCACGGCGGCGCATGGCCCGGCCGATTTCGACCGCGGCCAGTACGAGCACGCCATCTATCGCGGGGCGCCGGCCGATCCTTCCTCCTCCACCGTCACGTCCTCCACCTCGATCCCGCACTCCCATGTCAGCTCCCACGCTTGAATCATCTCCCGCCGCGACCGCCACCACGCTCTGGTACACCCGCTGCCCCGTGCCGACCGCGTTCGGCCTCGCCCTCCAGCTCGGCTGGATCGAGGCCGAGTTCGCCCGCGATCCCGACATCGACATCCGCGCGCTGCAAACGTCCGCGGATCCGAAGGTCCACCAGTCCCATTTCAGTCACACCCAGGAGAATTCCTTCCGCCAGGGTGGCAACCTTCCGGCGGTCTGGGCGCGGGCCAACGGTTCCGACACCCGCGTGATCGGCCTCTCCTGGATTCGCGGGCCCTACACCGCGCTCACGCTGCCGGGCTCGGGCATCCGGACGGCGGCCGACCTCAAGGGCCGGCGGCTGCTGATCGTGCGCCGGCCGAACGAGGAGATCGACTTCGTCTACGCGATGACGCTGCGCACCTACGAGGCGGCGCTCGCCAGCGCCGGCCTGACCCTCGCCGACGTGCAGCTCGTGGAGCATCGGGTCGAGCGCTCCTACGTGAGCGACCGGGTGCAGCCGGGCGGCAACCGCGACTACGTCGATTTCCGGCAGGGCAAGAAAGGCGGCGCCGCGGCGGCGCTCGTGACCCGGCTGATCCGGGGTGAAGTGGACGTGATTCCGTCCGCCAGCGTCGGATCGCTCAAGCTCGTGGAGCTGCTCGGTCTCCAGGTCGTGTTCGACGAGGCTTCCCTGGATCGGTCGAGCGTGAACAATGGCAAGCCGGAGACCTTCGCGGTCAGCGCCC
The DNA here is from genome assembly GCA_035545735.1 of Bryobacteraceae bacterium. GTDB lineage: Bacteria > Acidobacteriota > Terriglobia > Bryobacterales > Bryobacteraceae > JAJYKC01. The sequence goes on from DASZXS010000029.1 coordinate 29,460, forward strand.
GGCTCGCGGCGGAGCGGCCGGACCTTGTCGCGCGCGTGCTGGCCCGCGCGCTGCAGGCGGTGGAATGGGCGGCGAACAATCCCGCGGATGCCGTGCGCTTCGTCGCGCGCGAGCTCGGCGCCTCGGAGCAGCAGATCGTGGAGGCCTACGGCGACACGTTGCAGGCATCGCTGGAAATCGATCTCGCGCCGGCGAACGTCGAGGGCCTGCGCCAGGTTCAGGATTTCCTGCATCGGCACCGCCTGATCGCGCGCGCCTTCGACATCGACGCATGGATCGATCCGGGCCCGCTGCAGGCGGCGCGCGCCCTGCTCGATGAACGCCGGCGCACGCCGGCGTACCGTGCCGAGGTGGCGCCGCGCACCGGACAACAACCGTCGGGCGTCGCGCCGTCGCAAGGCTGCTCGGTCCGCTGACGAGCACCGGCAAATCTTCCTGAACGACTGCGCGGTCCGCCCTCTCTCACCATGAGCACATTGGCTTCACCTCTAGTCCCGTCGGATGCGGACCACGCCTCGCGGGCGGCGCCGACGACCCGCGAATCCGACAGCCGTTTCGCGGTGGCCGGAGCCCTGGGCTTTTTTGTCGCGCTCAACATCACCTTCGCGGTGGCGAACTTTAACCTCAGTTCGCTGATGACGCCGATCAAGCACGACCTCGCGATCCTGGATGCGCAATTCGGCCGCATCGAGGCATGCCACGCCGTCAGCGCGCTGCTCGGGCTGCTTTTTTTCGGCTATCTCGGCAACCGCCTCCGGCTCAAGTCCCTCATCGTCGCGGGCGTCGTCGTCTTCAGTCTCGCCACGGTCAGCGCGGGGCTCGCCGGCGGTTTTTTCACTTTCCTGCTCGCGTACGCGCTGCAGGCGTTCGGCGGCGGGGTCATCCGCGGCCTGGTGCCGGTCTGGCTGGGCGACCTGGTCAGCCCGAAGTGGCGGATGCTGATCTTCGGCATTTTCAATGGTTCCTACAAGATCGGCACCTCCATCTCCGCCTACTTCGGCGCGTGGCTGGCGGAGACGCACGGCTGGCGCGCCACGCTGTGGTGGAGCGGCCTGCCCGGTCTCGCCATCCTGCTCGCGTTCTTTTTCCTCCGTGAGCCGACGCGCGGGCAGTCCGAGGGATTGAAGCCGCAGGCGCTCCAGCGACAAACGCTGCGGGACAGCATGCGCCTGCTCCGGCTGCCGAACTATCTTCTCCATCTGGCGGGCCTGGCGGCATTCAGCGGCGGCACCATCGGACTGGTCTGGGTCGCCAGCCATTTCCAGCGGGCCTTCGGCATCACCAACCGGGAAGCCAGCGCGGTGGTCGGCTTCGCGCTGCTCTGCGGCGTGCCGGCGGGATTTCTCGGCGGCTTTCTCGGGAGCTGGCTCCTGCGCCATCACCGCCACGGCTACGGCCTCCTGCTGAGCGTGGGCACGCTCGTCGCGGCGGCGGGGTTCTTCTTCAGCTTCCAGGCGCACGAGCTCGCGAGCGCCAAGCTTTTCCTGACCGTGGCGATTTGCAGCTTCGGGGCCTGCACCGGCGCCACCACCACGGTCACACTGGAAATTGTACCGATTCCCCTGCGGCTTTCCGCGGTCGCCGTCGCGGGCGTGGTCCAGGCCACGTTGGGCACCGCGCTCGCCTCGGAGATGATCGGGATTCTTTCCGACCGATTCGGGCTCGCCCGGGCTATCCTGCTTGTGCCTGCGCTTTTCCTTGCGGCCTCGTCAGCCTGGACCCTCCTTTCGCTCCGGCAGTGGCGAAGCGAAGGCGTGGCTTCGGGGTCGAGTCAGTAGCAAGGAACAGCCACGATTGCCGGAGAAACGGATGAGCGCTCCGCAGCCGTCCGCGTTTGCCTCGCACCCGCTGAGCGTCAGTGGGCGGCCGACGCCATTCGCAGGCGCACGTGATCCGTCACCAGCGCGGTGATGTCGGTCAGCGGCATCTGCGCGGTGTTGATGATCAGATCATAGGCCGTCGGGTCCGCGACATCCTCGTTGAAGGTGGACCGGACGTAACAGCGCCGCGCCGCGTCGCATTTCGCATTGAGGGTCCGCGCCTCGCCTTCGGAGAGGTTGTAGAGATCGGCCAGGTAACGGGCGCGATATTCGACGGGTGCCACGAGCCGGAGGTGGATGCCTCCCGCCATGCCCCTGGTGGCGAAGTTGGCCCCGCGGCCGACGAGGATCACCTGGCCGCCGGCCGCGAGGCGGCGGATGGTCTCGTTGGTCTTCTGCACGAGGTCCCAGAGACTCGGGTGCCGGCCGATCATCTCACCGATGCAGGCGGCGAATTCCGGAATGCGGTCCTCCGGCAGGAAGCGCGCGAAGTGCACCGGCAGGTGATGCGTCCGCAGCATCTTCGGGGCGAGATTGGTTTCGTAGACGCTCCAGTTGGAATCCGGCCGGAGTCCGCCGTTGAGCTTGCGCGCCAAGAGGCGGGCCAGGCTCGAGCCGCCCGACCCGGCCTCGCGTGAAATCGTGATGAACGGCTCGGTCCGGCGCGGCGCCCAAGGGCTGCGCGACCCGGACCATTCGGCGGAGAGATAGGTGTCGGTCTTGAGGGCAAAGAGCGTGGTGTTCATTGGGCGGCGTGGTTCGAGAAATGGCGTCGCTGACTCCGGTCGCGGCCTCTTTCCGTCGAAGCATGATGCATGCCTTGCATTGCAATCCGCGAGGATCGCTCCCCGGAAGCGCTCGGCGTCGAGCGCCGCGACCGGGCAAACGCCCCTCGAGATGCCCAAATCGCGTTCACCCCGGATTCGATTTTAGTCTCCGTGCCGTCGAGGTCGCGCACGTCGGGGCGTCCCTTGCGGACGCCCGGCTCGGGG
>DASZXS010000030.1:0-7676 GCA_035545735.1 Bryobacteraceae bacterium
AAGGGCTTCATCGCTCACGCGGCGTCGCTGCATCAGGGTTTCCCCCATTGTGCAAGATTCCCCACTGCTGCCTCCCGTAGGAGTCTGGCCCGTGTCTCAGTGCCAGTGTGGCCGTGTGCCCTCTCAGGCCGGCTACCGATCCATGCCTTGGTGGGCCATTACCCCACCAACTAGCTAATCGGCCGCGGACTCCTCTCTCAGCGCATTGCTGCTTTCCCTTCTCAGGCTTATGCGGTATTAGCCCTAGTTTCCCAGGGTTATTCCCCACTAAGAGGTAGATGATCCACGTGTTACTCACCCGTACGCCACTTTACTCACCAGATTGCTCCGGCTTTCTCGTGCGACTTGCATGTGTTAAGCGCGCCGCCAGCGTTGATTCTGAGCCGGGATCAAACTCTCGTTTGATCTTTTAGTGAAACGGCGACTCCCCTGCGGGAGCGCCGGATCCTCGGCATTTGACTCAAAGTTTCTGACGAAATTACTTCTTCGCATCCAACCAGATTGTCAAAGATCTGCGCAGCCAGCCTGGCGATCCGAAGAAAGCCAAACCATACTGCCGGCCTCGAAAGCCGTTTCGGCGGCAGCAATCCTTACACAGAATATGCCGCTACCAGAAAGTCTTGGGAAGTGAAAGAACTGCCGGTCAGGGGAGGTTACCGCCTCAAACTGCCTGCCATCAACTCGATCTCACTCGAACCGGATTGCCGCACGAAGCAGCGAATCCCGTTCAAACCACTCAATTTCGCCTTCATTCAGACTAGCAAACCCGCCTTGCCTTGGCAACTGCTTTTTTCTGCCGGGCCTTTTGGGCTGCCGTTTGGCGACTCGCCCAGAATAGCAAACCCCTAGGGGTGGTGCAAGAGCTTATTGCATAATTCTTTCATCATCGTGTCAACACATTGAAAAACAGCGACATCTCAATGCAGGGCGGCTGCGATAATCCAGCAGAATCCCAGAAAAACCGCTCCCATCAGGATCGCGAGGGCCACATTTCCTTCTTCGGACACTTTTCGCCAGAAGGAATACGGCGTGGCGCGGTCCCATATGGCGAAGATGATCACCAGCAGGATGACCCCCGCCAGCGCGTACAGCACCCCGTTCAGGACATATCCGAGGCGAAATTCGTTCATACACTCTCCCTACAAACGTGCTTCGACGACCTAGAGCAAAAGCCCCAAGCCAAACACCGCCGCCGTGCCGATCGCCCATGCCACCAGTTGGTGCTCATTAATCAACAGGCCGCCGAGCGCCGGGGCGACAATCTGGGCGATCGAGGTCAGCGATTGCGTCAAACCGAGCACCGCGCCCTGCTCGGCCCGCGATGCCTTCTGCGTAATGAGGCTTGTGAGCACCGGGCGCAGCACGCCGGTGCCGAACGTAGTGAAAACCAGCGCCAGCAGGAGCCATTGCCATTGATAGATAAATGCAAGCAGGACGAATCCGGCCGCGGCGGTGACAAAGCCGGAGCGCGCCAGGCGCTCTTCGCCGAACCACTTCACCAAACGGCCAATAAACCCGCCCTGCAGGATGGCGCCGAGGAGTCCCCCGTATCCGAACAAATAACCCACCTCGCGCACCCCGAAGGGACGGCCGTTCCAGAAGTAGCGGCGCTCGGCGAAGAGAGCGAAGCAGGAGACGAACAGAGTGAAGGCAAAAATGAAGACGAAGAATTGCAGCAGCAGCCGCGCGAGCCCGGGCCGCTTAAAATACTGCACGTAGTTGCCCCAGTCGAGCAGTTTCAGCCGCCGGGGCGCTCCCTGCTCTCCCGATTCCGGCAGAGTCGCGGGCAGCAGGAAGTAGGTGGCCAGAATGCTTGTCGCCGATAACGCCGCGGCGAGATAAATCGGGTACTGGTAGCCAAATTGCGCCAGAAATCCCGACAAAGCGGGACCAATCAGAAAACCGACGCCGAATGCAATGCCGATCAGGGCGAACGACCGCGCGCGATCCTCCGGCTTGGTTACATCGGAGATATAGGCCTGAGCCAGGGAAAGATTGCCCGCCGTCGATCCATCAATGATCCGGGCGAGAAAAACCACCCACAACGAGGGAGCTTCCGCCAGGATTAAAAAGCCGATCAGTGTGCCCACCTGGCTCAAAAGCAGCATGGGCCGCCGGCCGATTCCGTCGGAAATCCGGCCCAGCAAGGGTCCGGAAAACAACTGGCAAAAGGCGTAGGTGGAGACTAAGAGCCCGACCACGGCCGGGCTGGCCCCAAACCGTTCGGCGTAGAAAGGCAGCAGCGGCAAGATAATCGTCAAACCGAGCACATCTACGGCGACGATCAGGAAGATGGGAACCAGTGGAGAACGAGCCAATTGGCGGCGCGCTCCACGCTCCCGGTTCAGCGGACCGCCGGGGCGGGGTCCGCCATCATCAATTTTCACGGGAACCGGATCACGCCGCTGCTCGTTTTGCGCGCGCTTCTCGGAAGAATCGGACACGGATGAGAAGGTACGATGGTAACAAACTTGGGCAATGGCCGATCAACTCTACCTCTCCTACTGGCTGGAGCGCTTCCGCGAGCAGAACATGCTCAGGCGCTATGAAAAACTGCTGCGGACTTTCCCTTTTTCGCGGCTCTCGACGCAGGGATCCGTTCTCCGGATCTACGCGGTGGATCAGACTCTGCCGCCCGTCTTCGAGCGAATTTTCGAGCCCCCCGTCGACCCGGGCTCCGTCATTTCGTCCGCCGGCGAGTTCCTCAACGCCGACACCGCCCTCGAGCTGGAGAGCCAGTGGGACCTCTGGCAGCCGGACGACAAAGGGGAATGGAAACTGTCGCCCTCCCGGGCGAGCCTGATTTGCTATGGACCGGAATTCACGCACGAACTCGATGAAAACATCCGGATCGAATTCGGCATGGATGCTAACTTCCTGCCTCAGCCGGAGCTGCCCAATCATTTGCGGATGGCGCAGTCCAATATCCGAAGCCTGTTAAAGCTCACGCACGATCTCGACGATGCCCTGGGCGGAGAGCGCCGGTTGTGGTCGGAGTCAGGCGAGAACTTCGCGGAAAAACTCCAGCGGATTATCGCGGGGGAGTAAACCGGCGAGGGCGGCGCACCGTCCGCCCCCGCGTCTCCTCCGGATATGCGGTCAGAAGAAGAATTTCGCAACCACCTGCAGGTTCCGCTCGCCTTGAGAACTCCGGATCTGCCCGAACAGGGGAGAGGTGATCGTCTGGGAGGCCGGGCTCTGGAAAGTCGGCGTATTCGTCAGGTTGAAGGTTTCGCCGCGCAACTCCAACCGTTTGTGCTCGGTGATCGGGAAGGACTTGCTGAGCGAGAGGTCGAAGCGCGCCGACCCCGGCCCTTCCACGATTCCGACGCCGGCATTGCCGAATGTGAATGCGGCGGGCGCGGCGTAAGCCGACGGGTCAAGATATAGCTCCCCCGGTCCGATGTTATGGGGATCATTTGGCGTTCCTATCACGTTCGCCCGAAAACTGCGAGCGCCCGTACCCGAAGGATCGCCGCTCATCTTGATCGTGAGCGGAAAGCCCGTCTGGGCCGTTACAATACCGCCCAATTGCCACCCTCCCAAGACGGAATCCACCGCGCGATTCCAATCCGCGCCGAACTTTCGTTTCTGTCCGAACGGCAACTCATAGACGAACGACGCGGTGACATTGTGACGGACATCGAAGTAGGTGGGGCCCCACTCCGCTTTTTGATCGTAGAGGTTCTGCCAGTATGCCGATTGTGACCCCGCCTGTCCGCCCTGTCCGTAGTAGCCGATCGCGTCGGATTCTCCGTGAGCCCAGGTGTAAGCCACCTGATATTCAAGGCCGCTCGAAAATCGCTTTCGCAGGGTCGCCTGCAGAGCGTTGTACTTCTGATTTCCGATCGAGGCCGTCCCCGAAATTTGGGAGATCTCTTTCTTCAGATCCGGGTTGCCGGAAAGATAGGGCCCGGCGACGACGGCGCCATTGACAATCTGTTTCTGCAAGTAGGGCATCGGCACCATCAGATGAGTGCCGTGCTGGCCGACATAGCCAACCGTGAGAACGTTATTCCCGGGCAGTTGATATTCCGTAGAGAGGTTCCACTGCTGTACTTCCGAAGGCCGCACAAACGGGTCCCAAATCCGCAGCGTCGCCCCTTTAAAGGGATCCTTGGGATTGAGCCCGGAGAGGCCATCACTCAGAGTAGTGGGCGGGAGAAAATAGTCCGGGGTATTGTAGAGCGCCTGGAATTCAGAGTTGAACGGCGGATTCAACGGAAGACGAAGATTGGTTCCGGTGCCTTCCAGGAAGGAGGAAATCGTATACGCGCCGCGAACCACTACTTTCTTGGCAAGAAACGCCGGCGTGTAGGCAAAACCGACGCGAGGCTGAAAATCCTTCTTATACGAGTTGTAGAGAGCCCGGCTGTTGCCGTCCTGCCCGGCCAATTGCAGTTTGCCGGTAAACAATTCGAAATTGGATTGCCGGTCCTCCACTTCCACCCAGGGCGAATGATATTCCCAGCGCAGGCCCAGATTCAGCGTCAGATTGCGAGTCGCGCGCCAGTCATCCTGGAAATAAGCGGCGATGATGTTTCCACGCTGCCCCCATGTGCCGGTGCTGAGCCCGCGACCGAGGTCGCTTGGAAGGCCCAGCATGAAATCCGCTTCCCCAATTTCCGTTCCGGGAACTTGAATGGCATTCGCGGTTGTAAAACGCCCGCTGAAGTTAATATATCCATTTCGTCCGTTGTTGCCCGAGTAGAATGTGTTGATTCTCTGCCGCAGGAACTGCCCGCCCATTTTCATTTGATGGTTTCCGCGGACCACGGTCAGATTATCGGCATAATGAAACGTCGTGTTGGCGAACAATTGTTGCGTGCCGATGTTCGCGTTGCCAATCGCGCTCGAGTAGGCAAACCCCTGCAGCGACAGCAGTCCCGGACCGGCGTTCTGGATGCCCGCCTCCGAGGCGATGTCTCCCAGTCCCTTGTCGGCACCTCCGTTATTCAACACGATCCGGTTGATTCCAAAGCGCGCCTCGTTCACGATCGTGGGAGTGATTGTCCGCGTCCAGTTCAGCACACCGTTCTGAAACGGCGCCGTGTTAAACGTGTTGTAGAAGAGCGGAAAGGAATTAATCGCGGGCTGGTCCTGCCGGGCCTTGGAGTAGCGGAACGTGTAGTAATCCTTCTCATTCGGACGCCAATCCAGCTTGGCGTCGCCCTGATCGGAATTGACGTAACTCGCGTTCGAATAGGTGATGTTGTTGGTGAGCGCAGCCGACGTTGCCAGCGGGTAGAGCGTCGTATTATTCAATAGCTTCACGGCGGCGGGATTCAACAAGGCCTGAGGGATAACATTGTTCGGGAAAGGCTGGCGGTCGCCGTTCGCCGAAGCGCCAAAGGGATTGTAGAGCTGAATCGGGGCTTTCGCACCGGTAAACGACGGATTCAAAAGATCGGAAAAATCGCCCTGCCGCCACGGATTTTGAAATACGGTCGCGGAGCTGAGCTGGGTGGGCGTGGCACGGCGCAAGCCCTGATAGTCGGCAAAAAAGAAGAGCTTATCGCGAATAATTTTGCCGCCAACGGTCCCTCCGAACTGGTTCCAGCGCATGGGCGAGCGCGCCAGCCCCTGCCAGTTGCGGCCCCAGTTATTGGCGTTCAGCTTGTCGTTTCGAAAGTACTCGAAGGCATTTCCGTGAAGATCGTTCGTGCCGGATTTGATGACCACATTGATGATTCCGCCTTCGAAGTTGCCGAACTCGGCGGAGGCGTTGTTCGTGATCATTTTGAACTCTTCAATGGCGTCCAGGTTCGGCTGGTAGGATGTCAGGTTGTCAGAGACCTGATTGTTGTCGACGCCGTCGAGGAGAAAGTTGTTTGCCTCCTCGCGGTTTCCGTTCACGTAGGGACGACCGCCGCCGCCGGTTCTCGTCCCGCTATTGAAGCTGCTTGGATCGGGCGTCACCACACCCGCCGTCAGCAGGGTCAATGCAATGGGGTTGCGGCTGATCAGCGGCGTGTTTTGAATTGTTCTGGAGGAAATTACCGCGCCCACCTGAGTGGTGTCCGTTTGCAGCAGGGGCGCTTCGCTCGTAACCGCCACGCTTTCCGATACCGCACCGACCTCCATCTGCACGTCGACGCGCGCGCGCTGGTTCACCTCCAGCAGCAGGTGCGAATTGACGTAGGTTTTGAAGCCCGGGGATTCAATCTTCAATTCATACGTACCGACAGGAACCCGCGGGAAGGCGTACACTCCCTCCGTGCCGGTTTTGGTCGGCCAAAGAGTACCGCGCGCAAGATCCTTCGCGGTCACGGTCGCATTTGCAACCGAAGCGCCGGTTGGATCGGTCACTCGCCCGGTTATGCTGGCAGTAACTTCCTGTGAAAAGGCCGGGACGATGGACAGACACAACCCCAGACAGATATAAAACGCTCGCTTGGTTCTCATTTCGGCACTCTCCTACAAAACTGTGTATTGGCACTTAGCGGATTGAGGATCGGAAGGGAGGACACCGGCCGCCGGCACGAAGGGCCTGGCGCATTTTTCCACGCACGGGCCTCCGGACTCTTCCGGAACAGCAGTTCTGTTTTCGCCATTTCCCCTTAGTGAAAGTACGCCGTCAGCGACTAAGTCAACTCGCACTCCGCCGAAGCACCCACCTAACGTCTTGTCGAAAATTGTGTAACAAGTCATGGTGAAAGTCAACCATTTCCTTCCACGCCATGACATTGAAGCGATTCAAGTCTTTAGCAAGTGTAAGATGCCAAACCTTCCGGATTACCTCGCTACAACACCGCCTATCTAGTGCTTTCCCATCGGAACAGAAGTCATTGCGAGCCCTTGAGTCCACGGGCGCGCTGACACTCCGGCCGCAGAATCGCGAATATTCACGCGAACCGATTTGGCACACGGAGCCATTGCCGCCGGAACTCTGCTACGCTCGGCACTATGCATGCGCATGTGATTGAGCAACTCCGGTGTCCGATCTGCGAGACGGGCTTTCGGCCGGTCGAAGGCGGTGTGATCTGCGGCGCGGGCCACCGCTTCGACTTCGCACGGCAGGGCTATCTCAATCTGTTGAGCCATCGCTCGCGCTCCTTTCGGTGATACGTCCGAAATGATTGCCGCCCGGGCGCGATTCCTTGCGGCCGGGCACTACGCTCCGCTGGCCGGAGCGGTCGCCGGCGCCGTGCGCTCGTGCGTGCTTCCCTGCAATCTTGTGGTCGAGGCAGGCGCGGGAACGGGCTATTATCTTTCGAAAGTCCTGGATGCCCGCCCGGAATGTTTCGGGCTCGCGATCGACGTGTCGAAGCATGCGGCGCGGCGAGCGGCCAAAGCGCACCCTCGCGTGGACGCGATCGTGGGCGACGTGTGGGACCGCCTGCCGCTCGACGCCGGCGCGAGCGCCCTGACGCTGGTTATCTTCGCTCCCCGCCAGCCGGCGGAACTCGCCCGCACCCTGCACCCGCAGGGCCTGCTGGTGGTGGTAACGCCGCAGCCGGAACACCTGAGCGAACTGCGAGGAAAACTGGATTTGCTGGCTATCGACCCGCTCAAAGAATCTCGTATCGCCAGCGCCTTCGCGCCGTATTTCCAGCCCGCGGGCGCCGCCGGTGTGGAGTGGAGAATGAATCTGACTCGCCAGGATGTCGAAGCGCTGGTAGGAATGGGTCCTTCGGCGCGCCACACCGGAGGAGAAGCCCTGGCGCGCGGACTGT
>DASZXS010000031.1:0-2259 GCA_035545735.1 Bryobacteraceae bacterium
CCTTGCGGACGCCCGGGTTTGCGGGCATCGAGCCGGGCGTCCGCAAGGGACGCCCCTACGTCGGCACTTCACTGAGCCAGAGATAGTATGGCCCATTTTTTCAACATGATGGATGGCAATTCGGTCCGGTTGATCGCCTTCCTCGGACAATTTGGCAGGCGCAGCTTTCAAGTTATTCGCCTCTAAATCCCTAGTTTCCTTGATAGGAAAATCATCGTTTTGAGGAAAATAACTGCAATTCGCACCGACGAAGACCTGGGCGAGGCCGCAGCGGAATGCTAGTCGTCCCCGCAGAAATTGCTGGGACGCAAGGGTGGCTTTCATCCAGCATATCTATCGTAAATTACGCGGTAATCCGATTTTTCTAACCACTTATCAGCAGATGCTAGCGTAAATTTATCAATCAATACCAAAGTTGTTAAATACGATAAACCAAAGTTGACAATGCCATAAAACCAAAGTTGCTTTGCGGCGTAAACCAAAGTCCATGCCCACGCCACAACAGGAACTGGCAGACGCCCTTCGCCGGGTGCGGGAAAAGGCCACCGGAGAGGTGGTCCGGGGGCCAGACATTGCCGTGAAGGATCGGCAGATGCTGGCCAAACGCGGTTTCCTGGTGCCGATCATCAAGGGTTGGTATGCGTTGACGACACCGCAGGCGCAGCCAGGCGACACGACGTTTTGGCATGCTCATTTTTGGGGGTTTGCGAGCGCCTATCTCCGGCATCGCTTCGGCACCGCGTACTGTGTTTCCGCGGAGCACTCGCTGGACCTTTGGACCGGCAATACGCAAACGCCGCCGCAACTGGTGATCATCGCGGGCAAGAGCGCCTCCTTCAAACTGGACCTGCCTAATCGCACATCGTTTCTGTTCTACGCGGACCCGGACAACCTGCCGGCCGAGACTGAGCTTAAATTCGGCGTGCAGGTGATGCCCGTGGCGTTGGCGCTGGTGCGGGCAAGTCCGGCGTTTTTCCGGCTCTCGCCGACGACGGCGGAGATCGCGCTGCGACTGGTGCGAGCGGACGATCTGAGCCGCATCTTGCTGGGCGACGTCCGGCAGAAGGCGGCGGCAGGCCGTCTGATCGGCGCGTTCCGTCACTGCGGCCTGAATGAAATCGCCGACCGCCTGGGCGCGGATCTGCGCGCGGCGGCGCTGGATTACACGGAAAACGATCCCTTCGAATCTCCGCCGCGGCTGCCGGTCGGCTTGCTGTTCAGCTCCCCGCACGTGGGCCGGCTGAAAGCACTGTGGCAGCAGATGCGACCGGCGGTGGCGGCGAACTTTCCGAACGCGCCGGGGCCGCCGGACGCGACATCCTACCTTGAACGGGTCGAGGAGATCTACACGCACGATGCGTATAATTCGTTGTCGATCGAAGGCTACCAGGTCACGCCGGAGCTGATCGAGCGCATCGCTTCCGGGGCTTGGAATCCGGAAGAAAACAAGGACGACCAGCAGCAGCGGAACGCGATGGCTGCGAAAGGCTATCGCGAGGCGTTCAAGCTCGTGAAGAAATCGGTCGGCGACATCCTGGGCGGACAGGAGGCACCCGCGGTGGTGAACCGCGACTTGCCGGACTGGTATCGCGCTCTGTTCAGCCCATCCGTGCAGACGGGTCTGCTCCCGGCGTATGCTCTCGCCGGCTTCCGGAACCGCGCGGTATTCATCCGCGGCTCGGAGCACGTGCCGCCGCCGCATGAGGCGGTGACGGAATTGCTTGAGGCCCTGTTCACGCTGCTTGCGGAGGAAAAACATCCGGGGGTGCGCGCCGTGCTGGGACATTTCCTTTTCGTTTACATCCATCCCTACCCCGACGGAAACGGCCGCATCGGCCGATTCTTCATGAACGCGATGCTGGCCGGCGGCGGTTATCCGTGGACGGTGATCCGAGTCGACAACCGCAAGGAGTATCTCGCCGCGCTGGAGCAAGCGTCGGTGAGGCACAACATCGAGCCGTTCACGAAATTCGTCGCTTCAGAAATGGCGGCCTCCGCGACTTTGGAGGGGGCAAAATCTTCGGCTCATTGAATCTTTGTCGTGAGCCCCGCGAATCTCCTGCCACGGGCAGGCTTTCCTCGAGGCCGGGTGGCCGCGTAATTGAAAAACTCGCGGCTCGCACGAGGTGATCGAGCCTTCCCCTCTTTCCGTAACACGACTCAAAATTCTGCCCGGTGTTTGACCAGTGAATGGCCTCTTGGGCCATGTCCTAATTTGGGTAATAACATACTTGGCTCAGTGAAGAGCCGACGTCGGGG
>DASZXS010000032.1:0-2639 GCA_035545735.1 Bryobacteraceae bacterium
CCGGGTTTGCGGGCATCGAGCCGGGCGTCCGCCAGGGACGCCCCGACGTCGGCTCTTCACTGAGCCAGAGATATTATTGCCGAACGTTCAACGACGGACAATGGGCAGGTTCGCTTCCGACTTGGACGTTGGAGGTTGAGCGTTGGACGTTGAATGTTGGATCGCGATCAGCCGGGCGTCCGTAAAGGACGCCCCTACGTTCCGATCCTTTAATCTGCGCTGGGGGAAGAGACGGAGGGACCGGCAATCTCCGTCGCGTCGGCCTGATTCTCGATCGCAAGTTCCGCCAGTGCCTGGGCATGGGATGCCTCGTCGGGGAAGGGCAGGACTCGGATGGTGTTTCCGTCCTTCGTGAAGGTGTAACCCAGCGGGATCAGCAGACTCCGGAAAATCCGGCTCGGTGACATGTCCTTCAAACGGAGGGAAACTCGCGTATGCAAGGGATCCGGTAACTCGAGCTTGAGGTGGTGGAGCCCGGCGAGATTGCGCAGCACTTGCCCGACTTCCTCGTTTGGGAAATCCATGGAAACAGGTTGCGCCCAGGGATCGACCGGTGGGACCGGTGGCCCGGGTGTCACGGGAACGTTTGGAGGCGATGGCGCCCGAGGAACCGGAAGCGACTCGATCGGAGGCGTGATCTTCTCGGACGGTGCCGGCGCCCCGACCGGAATCGGTGGTGGGGATTCCTTCGCCGGCGGAGCGGACGGCGCGGGAGCGGGAGTAGGTGAGGGGGAATGTTTCCATCTCAGCGCCACTCCCAGGATGAGTGCGGCGGCGATCGCGCCGATGCCTTTCAGGGGCACCCGGGAAATTTTCATCCCGGCTCCGGCGTACGAAGCGGTGGCGCGAGTCACTTGCAGCGCCAGATCGGACGGAGCTGCCAGGGTCGATTGGGCCGTGATCAGGGTGGCCAGGGCGGCACTTGTCGAGGTGATGCCGCGACGAGCGAGCTGGACTTCCAGCCGTTCGAGTCCGCGCGTCACCCGTTTCCGGGCGGCTTCCTCGCTCAACTGCAGCAGGCGGCCAATCTCTGCAAAGGGGCGGTCTTCGAAGAAGCGCAGCAAAACGGCGGTGCGCTCCGCCTCGTTGAGATCTCCCATCGCGTCGTCGAGCACCACGCGCAGGCGGCGCCAGGCGTCATCGGTGGCCGCGGTTTCGTTTGGCTCTTGCCTCATAAAGGCCTCTTCGCGCGCGATGCGCCGGCGTTCGGTCCGTTGCGCTTGGTCCGCGGCGTGCCGCGCGCTCGTGTAAAGCCAGCCGGTGATCACGGGATGCGACGACATCCGTTCCGCCTTGCGGGCGAGATCGATGAACACGCTCTGGGTTACGTCTGCCGCGCGATGGGCGTCACCCCCAAGGCGGCGCAGCGCCACCGAGTAGACGAGGTCGAGATGCCGGCGCACCAGCTCGGTGAAGGCCGACTGAGCTCCGTCCCGAGAAAACCGGCGCAACAGTTCGGCGTCAGTGGGTATCATATCGTCTGCAAACAGCCGCGGCCGGGCGAAACCGGACAACGGTGCGGAGAATTTTCGCAAGAAAAGAGAAAAGATAATCGGCTTGCGGAACGGCTATCGAGGTCATGCCTCTCTTTTCTGTCGCGAGCCTGCCGAATTTCCCCAAAGAAAAACAGCGAAACGGCCCATGAACGCAGATCCGCAGACGCCGGCGAAAAAGGAGATCTGGTTTGCCGCGAAGAAATACGGCTACGGGTGGGGAAGGCCGACCTGCTGGCAGGGATGGCTGGTGATCCTGGCCTATGCCGCGCTCGCGGGAGTGGGCATCGCCTCCGTCATGCCGAGCAAGGGGCCGGCCTATTTCAGCACCTACCTTCTGGCGCTGACGGCCGTGCTGATGGCCATCTGTGCCTGGAAGGGCGAACCGGCGCGCTGGCGCTGGGGTGGAAAATGAGTCCGCGGCCGCTCGGATCCTCGGAGCTGTGAAATTCGGCCTCTCCCTCATCGCTTTGCTGATCGGCTCGTGGTTGCTGTTCGATGGCTGCCGTGCGTTGACGGTCGGCGACTACGTCACGCCGAAAAGCGGGCCCGGGACCGGTCAGCTGGGCCCGTGGTCGCGGCTCGTCAGCGCGGTGGGAGTCGAGCCGCGCAGCACGGCGATAAAGCTGCTCCATGTCGGTCTCGGGGCGTTCTGGCTGGCGGCGCTGGTTGGCTTCCACCTGCGGCCCGCCTTCGGCTGGCGGGCGCTGGCCCTTGCGGCCGTCGGCACGCTCTGGTACCTGCCGATCGGCACCGCCTTGAGCGTCGTCGAACTTCTGCTGCTCTGCTTTCTGCGCTTTCGGTGAAGAGAAATCCGCATCCCGATTTTTTTATTCCATGAAGGACGTTCCGGCAGATCTCACCGAGGCTCTGGAAAAGGCCGGTTTGGCGGAATTTTTTCGCGACTGCACCCCGGCGCATCGCCGCGAATACGTGCAATGGATCGTTGGCGCGAAGAAGCCCGAAACGCGCGCGTCCCGCATCGCGCAGGCGGTGAAGATGATCGCGGTGAAAAAGGCCCAGGAAAAGTGAGGCTGAGCCGGGGTGGCACGGGCTGAAAAAGCGGAAGTTCGTTCTGTTTGGCTCGCACGAAGCCACGAAGATCACGAAGCGTAGGGCGAACCGTCCCGTAGGGGCGTCCTTTAC
>DASZXS010000033.1:0-63814 GCA_035545735.1 Bryobacteraceae bacterium
GAGGACGTCAACGCTCAGCGTCAGCTCCGGGCGCTCCGCGTCGGGCTGAAAGTAAAACGCCTTGATCTCACCGGGATACCGGTCCACCATCACCGGCGCGTTATCGTCCTGCGTGAGCAGCGTCTCATCGGTGTTGCCGAAGTCGCCGCCCCATTGAATCTCGCTGCCTTTGGCTTGCAAACGTTTTACCGCGTCGTCGTAGCTGATGCGGGGGAACGGCGCGCGAATTGCTTCGAGCTTACTCACGTCGCGCTCCAGTTCTCCCAACTCCGTGCGGCGGTTCTCCAGCACCCGCCCCACCACGAAGACCACCAGTTCCTCGGCGACGCGCTTTACATCTTCGAGCGTCGCGTATGCCATCTCCGGCTCCACCATCCAGAACTCGGTCAGGTGGCGGCGCGTTTTCGATTTCTCGGCGCGGAAGGTCGGGCCGAAGCAATAGACCTTCCCGAACGCCATCGCATTGGCTTCGTTGTAGAGCTGCCCGGATTGCGTGAGATAGACCTTCTCATCGTCGAAATAGTCCACTTCGAAAAGCGTGGTGGTTCCTTCGCAGGCCGCTGGAGTGAAAATCGGCGTATCCACCAGCGTGAATCCGTTCGAATCGAAATAGTCGCGAATGGCGCGGATCACTTCGTGTCTCACGCGAATGACGGCGTGCTGGCGTTTGCTCCGCAGCCAGAGATGGCGGTGATCCATCAGGAAGTCGGTGCCGTGCTCCTTGGGCGTGATGGGATAGGGATCGGTTTCCGGAACTCTCTGAAGAATTTCCGCGCCTTCGATGTCCAGCTCATAACCGCCGTGCGCGCGCGGTTCGGCGCGCACCTTGCCGCGCACGATCAACGACGACTCCTGGGTCAGATTTTTCAGCGCGTCGAAAAGCTGCTCATCCAGATTGCTCTTTACGGCAACACATTGAATGGTACCCGTACCGTCCCGCAGCAAAGGGAACGCGATCTTGCCGGACTTGCGCAGGTTGTAGAGCCAGCCGGCAAGCTCAACCGTCTCACCCACGTGCCGGCCGGCATTTTCAATCGCGATGCGGGCAACAGTGTCTGCCATCTTGTCAGAGAGTCTCCAGCTTTTCAAAAAGCGCTCCGGCCGCTTCGATCGGGTTCGCCAGTTCCGGCAGCTCTTTCAGCTCCAATACCAACGGGTACTGCTCCGGATGGGTCCGCAGCAAGCCGATGGTCGACTTCCAGTCGATGACGCCCCCGTCCGAACCGAGCGGGAACAGGTGCTGATCTTCTCTTCCGTTGTTGTCGTGCAGGTGGGTGGAGCGGATTCGCTTCTCCATCAGCCGGAACGCCGGTTCCACCCCTTCGTTCATGTTGGCGTGTCCCACGTCGAAGCAGAAATTCAGATTCAGATGCGTCAGGCCAAGAAAATACTGGAGCCGTTCGGCGCTCGCCAGCGCATTCTGGGTGTTTTCCAACAGCACTTCCACGCCGCGATGGCGGGCAAACAAGCTGATGTCCTCGAGCGCCGCAAAGGCCGCGTCGAGCGCCGCGTCGCTGTATTCTTCGCCGCTCACGCCGAGATGCTGAATTAAATACCGGAACGGAATCTCTTCGGCGATATCCAGCGCCCTCTTGATTTCGTCCACCATCTCCAGCCGCCGCCCTTTTACCCGCTCCGTAATGGAGATCACGGCATGCGGGCCCGAACGACCCCAGATCTTGTCCGTGTACATCGGAGCATGCAGCGAATTCAGCTTCAATTCCGAGTCGCGAAACCAGTGCCCCAGTTCCTTGATCTGCGCCTTGTCGCGATAGTCCAGGTGCTGCCTGGCGCAAAAGATCTCCACGGCGGGGATGCGCGCCTGCCAGATCTTTTCCAGCCAGACCGTCGTCAGGCGGTGATTCACGAAGAGATGCGTCGATAAAACATGGTCCATGCGAGATTAGTAACCTGCTGCCTTCCCATCGGGCGCGCGTCCGTCGGAGCCCCCCTGCAGCCATCCATTGTCGATCAGGATAGCCTCCACGCGGCCGACGCCGCCGGTGCCCTTGAGTTCGTAGCCCATGTTCTCGAGCAGTCTCTTGGTGTCCGGCGAGACGCCTCGCTCCACAAATAGTTTGTCGGGCTTCCACTGGTGATGAAATCGCGGCCAATCGATAGCGTCCTGCACATTCATGCCAAAGTCGAGCACGTTAAGCATCACTTCCAATACGCCATTAATGATGGTGGCGCCCCCCGGCGCGCCCAGCACCAGATAGGGCTTGCCGTTTTTCAGAACGATCGTCGGCGTCATCGAGGAGAGCGGGCGTTTTCCCGGCTGAATGGCGTTCGCTTCTCCCTGCACCAGGCCGAACATGTTGGGCGAGCCAGGCTTGGCCGCGAAGTCGTCCATCTCGTCATTGAGCAGGAAGCCCGCGCCGGGTACGGTGACTCCGCTGCCGTAGCTGCCGTTCAGCGTGTAGGTCACCGCCACTGCATTCCCGGCTTCGTCGACGACGTTATAGTGGGTGGTCTCGGTGCTTTCGTGCCCGTTCGCCAGATTTCCCGGGCCGAGCGCGGCGCTCGAAGTCGCGTGATCCAAGTCGATGCTCTCGCGGCGGCTGGCAATGTAATCGGGAGCGAGAAGCTTTGCCACCGGGACCGGATAAAAATCGGGGTCCGCGAGAAATTTACTGCGGTCCGCGTAGAAGCGCCGCTCCACTTCCGCCACATAATGAATCGCGGCGGCCGATCCGGCTCCCGCTTTTTCGTAACCAGAGCCTTCGAGCATCCCCAGCATTTGTAGAATCCCCACGCCGCCGGAGCTGGGTGGCGGCGCGGTGAGAATGTCGTAGCCGCGATAGTGGCCGGAGAGCGGCTTGCGCTCCACCACCTGGTAATTCTTCAGATCGTCCAGAGAAATGGAGCCGCCATTTTCCTGCATCGCCGCGGCAAGCAAACGCGCGGTTTCGCCGGTATAGAATTCGTCCGCTCCGCGATTTTGAATTCGCTCCAGGGTTGCGGCAAGTTCGGACTGAACCAGCGTGTCGCCCGCCTCGTATCGCGCCCCGCCTTTCAGGAAAATACGTTTGGAATCGGGAAACCGGGACAGCTTTTTTTCTTCCGATTGGAGGGACTCGGCGAGCGCATGAGAAACCGT
The DNA here is from genome assembly GCA_035545735.1 of Bryobacteraceae bacterium. GTDB lineage: Bacteria > Acidobacteriota > Terriglobia > Bryobacterales > Bryobacteraceae > JAJYKC01. The sequence continues at coordinate 3,101 of DASZXS010000033.1, forward strand.
AAGCCCCTTCGCCAGATTGACCGCGGGCCGTACCAGGTCCGCCCACGGCTTTGTCCCAAATCTCTTTCGAGCCGCATCAAACCCACGTACGGTTCCAGGCACTCCGGAGGCGCGCCAGCCGATGATGCTGTCATTCGTCGGATTGCCGTCCGAGTCGAGATACATGTCGTGTGAGGCCTTCGCCGGCGCGCGCTCCCGAAAGTCGAAGAACGCCGTTTCGCCATTTGCCATTCGAACCAGCATGAACCCGCCGCCGCCCAGATTGCCGGCCGAGGGATGCGTCACCGCGAGCGCGAACCCGGTCGCAATCGCGGCGTCCACCGCGTTTCCTCCCGCTTTGAGAACCGCCGCTCCCACTTCGGCGGCAAGGGGCTCCTGTGCGGTGACCATGCCGTGGCGGGCGTACACCGGCTGCCGGGCAAAGGCGGGGACCGAGGCAGCCAGAAGCAGCAGCACCGCTGCCACGCGAGAGAGCATAGACCTTCTATTCTACGCTGCGGAATTCCATCTCTCCCCGTCGGAAGACGGCGCCGGGAGTGCCGTTGGAGTCCGGCGTCAGGAGAGGCTGGCACCGTCACCATTTTCTTTCGCTGTTTCCGTAATATAAGATACGTACGAAAGAGCTGCTCGGAGGGACGACCTTATGGCAGGTTTTTGCGGAAACTGCGGAGCGCCCGCGGGAGCGAACACGGCTTTTTGCCCGCAGTGCGGCGCCAGGCTAAAGAACGCGGCGGCGGAGCCGGCTCCGCCCGCCCAACCACCCCCGCCCCCACCGCCGGCGTATCCCACCCCGCCCTCATACGCGCAGGCGCCGCCCCCGGCATATACCCAGGGACCGCCTCCCCCGGCAGCGGCAAAAAGCGGCTCGGGCATGAAAATCCTGCTCGCCGTGGTTGGCATTTTCGTCTTCTTCGGCATTGCCGCGATCGGCGTGCTCATTTATGTAGGCCATCGCGTGAAGCGCGCTGTGGAGGAGAAGGCCGCGGCGTACGGAATGGAGATGCCCGATGCCTCCAGGGAACGTTCCGGCATCATCAGAACTTACGCGGCGTGCTCGCTCGCATCCAACGCGGAAGTTGGGGAAGCCTTGGGAATTCAGATCGCAAGATCCGAACAACGCGGGCACGGAGTGACATCGCAGTGCGACTATTACCCCGCCGCGGCGCTCGGAGATCAGGCCGTTTCCGATCAGGTAGACAAGTTGAAGCAGCTTTCCGATCAGCCCGACTCAAGCGACAAAAGCGCCGCCGCCCAGAACGCGCTGGGCAATCTAGCGAAGGCCGCCCTGACCGATCCCAGCACCCCGGTGGTTACGGTGGAAGTCAACGGGGATGGCCGCGACGGCATGGCCGGATTCGCCGGCGCCATGCGCCTGATGTCTGGACTCGCCAAGAATGCCGGCGTCAAGGCCAGCGAAGACTTGTCGGGAATCGGGGACCGCGCTGTCCTCGGCGTGACCGGGCAGATGATGTTTCTGAAAGGAAACACCAGCGTTCAACTGAGCGGCCCGGGAATCCTTGGCTCGAAGAGTGGCGCAGTCGCGCTGGCGCGCAAGATCGCTCCGCGCGTCTGAGCTGCCGGATTCCCCTGAGCTTGGCAACAGAACCTATGCGCACCCGTGGGAATCTCGCGCTGGCGCTTTTTGTCGCAGGGATGGCCTTCTCCCAGACCCTGGCCGCCGCGAGTGCCGGGTTCGTTGGATCGGCCGCCTGCAAAACGTGCCACCCGGCGATCTATGCGCGATGGAGCAGGACGCGCATGGCCAACGTCGTTCGCGACCCGAAGACCCATCCGGACGCTATCCTCCCGGATCTCTCCAAGCCGGATCCACTGGTGAAATTCACGAAAGACGATATTGCTTTCGTCTACGGCAGCAAGTGGAAGCAGCGCTACTTCACCAGAAAAGGGGACGATTACTATCCGCTCGGCGCGCAATGGGATATCACGCACCAGATCTGGCGTCCGTATATGGCCCCTCCGCACTCCGACTGGTGGGTTGCCTTCTATCCCGCGGACAACATGCGGCGTCCCACTGGCCCACTCTGCGACGGCTGCCACTCGGTCAACTACGACATTCGGACTAAAACCGTAACCGAGTGGAACGTCGGCTGCGAGAAGTGCCACGGCCCCGGGTCTCTGCACGCCAGTAAGCCGGAGCGAACCAACATTGTGAATCCGGCCCGCCTGGACGTAATTCAGGCGACGAATGTATGCATCCAGTGCCACTCGCAAGGCCAGCCCCTCGCCAATCCGGCTCAGGGTCAGTACTACGATTGGCCGGTCGGTTTTCAGGTGGGGATGGACTTGAAGGACTACTGGAAATTGGAGGAATATACTCTCGGCCAACAATCGTTTACACACTTCGCCGACGGCACGGCGCATAAGAATCGCATGCAGGGCAACGATTTTGTTCAGAGCGCGATGTACACGCACGGGGTCAGTTGCTATAGCTGCCACGACGTGCATGGGACCGCAAACAACGCCGACCTGCTAAAGCCCGCAAACGTGATCTGCCTGGAGTGTCATGGACCGAACTCGCCGAACGGACCGCATGCACCCACCATCGAAGCGCACACCCATCACCGCGCCGGCAGTGAAGGCAATGATTGCGTGAACTGCCACATGCCGAAGATCGAACAGCAACTCGCGGACGTCAATGTTCGCGCTCACACGTTTCGTTTCATCACTCCGGGCGAGACCGAGAGGCTCAAAATCCCCAATGCCTGCAACATTTGTCACAAGGACAAGTCAAGCAAATGGTCCAGTGACGAATTGAGGACGTGGTCCAACGTGTCCCCGTGGCGGACTTCAAATTGAGGGCCGCCTGCGAATGCCGGCCGCGGCCAGCGCGGAGGCGATCGAACGCCGCGCGGTATCCCACTCGTCCGGCGTCGCTATACGGAGTGCGAATGCCGCACCGGCATACACGCTCCCATACACGGCTCCGCATAGGGCCAGCACGGGAAACGGCTTCCACGCCGGAAGCCATCCCTTCAAAAGCCCGGTAACCACCGCGGCAGCGCCGGCGGCGGCGGCGATCTTCGCCACATCCTTCAAGAGAGAGGCGTCTTTCCGCGAGACGCCCGCGGCGCGCCCCGCCACCGTGCCGATAATCCCGCGCTCCAGCAGGCTGAAGACGACGACTGCGGAAATCGCTCCCACCGCGCCATAGAGAGCGATCCCCCTCCACAAAGCGACGCAAAGAAGAACGAATAGAATCACGCGCACGCGGACCACGAGGAAACGAAGCTGCGCATAGGAGCGGATGAGCGCGTCCAGCGTGAATGCGTTGAAGGGAAGCAGAATCAGGTTGATTCTAAAAATCGGAACCGCGGAAAGGTAGCGCGGCGTGAAGAGAAACGAAATGAACTCTGGCGCCACCACCATCAGCAGCGCCGCGGTGGGAAAGAATACCGCCGCCAGCTTTCGCTGCGCGTTGCCTACCAGTTGGATAATCCGCTGCGATTCACCCTGTTTTTCGTAAAGGCTCACCGCGGGAATGAGAACCGAATTCACCGCCTCGCCCAGAATGGACGTGAACTGAAGATCGAAACAGCCGACGGCGTAGGCCGCGAATACCACCGGGCCAAGCTGGTGGGAGACGAAGTAGTTATGGGCGTCGGTCTGCAGCGTGTAGAGCATACCCGCGACGCCCAATGGCAGCGCGTAGGAAAGCTGTGTGCCCAGCATGCCGCGGTCGAATTGGCGCCAAAACTTCGGGAAACGCCATTCGAGATAGACGAGCAGGACGGCGGTCTGCAGCGCGCCGTGAATAGCCGCTCCCCAGATCAGGGAGCCGACGGTGCCAAACGCGAGCGTCACGGCGATCAGAATGAGTGTCCGGCTGAGCGATCCGCCCAAAATGAACACCGTGGACAGCTTCATATCCTGCTGCGCAACGCTGATAATTTCGAGGCACGCGCCGAAAATCCAGAGCGCGATCACCAACCCGATCAACGGCGCATACGCTTCGAGCGCAGCCTGCCCGAAAATGAGCGTGAGCAAGGAAGGCCGAAGAGCCAGCGCCAACCACGCGGCCCCTCCCATCGCCAGGCAATAGAGCAGGATGTTGAATACGATCTGCCCGCGGCGTTCGGGTTCGCGTGGAAGAAAGTAATAGGCGCTCATGGTGAAGCCGAGCGGCAGAAGCTGCACGGCGGAATTCACCACGAGGAACGTCTGCTTATAGAGTCCGTAGTCGAGGACACTCAGCTTCCGGACGACTAAGAGGGGCAGCGCGAGCGACGCTGCGTACGCGGCCGTCTTCGCAAACAGAAGCCAGGACGCACGTTCCGAAAGGGACGGCACAGGTCCGCGCCTATTGACTCTCTTCTTTGCCTGCGTACATTTCGCTTACCTCGGTCCGGAAATTCTCCAGCACACGGTTGCGCCGGACTTTCATGGTCGGCGTCATTTCCCCGTCCTCGATCGTGAAATCGCGGTCCAGTATCCGGAATTTCCGGATCTGCTCGAAAGGAGGAAGCTGGCTGTTGACGCGGCTGACGGCGTTCTTGATTTGCTCGAAAACCTGGGGAGATCGGGCCATCTCTTTCGTGTCGCCGGAGTGGCCCGCATTCAAAGTAAACAGGGCCGTGACATAGGGCAGCCGGTCCCCGATCAGCAGCACCTGGTTGATCACGGGCTCGATCTTAAAGAGACTTTCAATTCTCGCGGGATAAATCTTCTTGCCGTTCGAGGAGACAATCAGTTCCTTCTTGCGGCCGGTTATGTAGACGTAACCCTCGTCGTCGATCTCCGCAATGTCGCCGGTATAAAGCCAACCGTCGCGCAGGACCGCACCGGTAGCTTCCGGATCTTTGTAATAGCCCAAAAACAGAGCCGGCGACTTGACCAGAAGCTCGCCATCCTCCGCCCGCTTCAGTTCCACTCCCGGCAGCGGCTTACCGATGCTGCCGGACTTTGGACGGTCGAGCGGATTCAGCGTCACCACGCCGCCTTCCGTGAGGCCGTAGCCTTCGATCAGCGGCATGCCGACCGCCTCGAAAAAGCTGGCGAGATCCTTTCCAAGCGGTGCGGCGCCTGACGCCGCGACTCGCAGCCTTCCACCCAGGCGCTCGCGTATCTTTGAGAACACCAGCCGGTGCGCCAGTTGCAATGGGACTCTCAGGTGACCCGGAACCGGCTTTCCGGCCATCTTCAGCTTTCCGGCTTGCAGCCCCAGTCCCACCGCGGAGTAGAAGATCCTTTGGCTCAGCCGCCCCTTTTTCTTCACCTCGGCGCCGATGCTCGCATACATGCGCTCCCAGACGCGTGGAGGCGCCAGAAAAAAATGCGGACGGATCGTCTTCAATTCCGACGGCAGCCGCGACAGGCTCTCCGAAAACCAAACCGTAACCCCCAACCGGAGCGGAACGAACTCGAGCACGATGCGCTGCGCGATGTGGGCGGACGGAAGAAAAACCACAGTGCTCTCGCCAGGCTGGAAACCCAGCGCTTCGGGCGCCATATCTGCGTTCGCCACGACTGCGGCGTGCGACGATAGCCCCATCTTCGGCTCGCCCGTGGCGCCGGAGGTCAGATATAGGATCGCCGGATCTTCGGGGCGAATCTTTGCCCGAATCCGCTCGAACAGATCGGGGTCCCGCCGCAGCGCATCCCGGCCCACTGCTCTTAATTCATGCAATGTCGACGCGCCGGTATCCTGGGAGTCTCCCGTAAGCAGAATCCATCGCAAATGCGCCAGCCGCCCCTCCGCGGCGGCGCGCAGCGCCCGCAGGCTCTTCGCATCCTCCACGAAGATCACATTGATTTGGGCTGCTTCGAGATTCCGGATCTGGTCCGGGAGAGGATAGCTGGTATACAACGCCGCCGCCACCGCGCCGCAGGCCATGACGCCCAGGTCGGCCAGGTAGAACTCGGCGCGCGTTTCCGAATACAACGCTACGTTCTCGCCTTGGATGACACCGCTGCAATGCAAGCCGCACGCGATCTCACGCGCCGCGGTTTCAAATTCCGAGAATGTATAGGTCTCGTATTTCCCTTTGCCCACCGGCTGCTGAAGCGCGGGGATGCCCGGCCAAAACCTCGCCGAGTCTTCGAGCACGGTAAACGTGGTGCGGAGGCTCATCGCCTAGATGCTAACATGGCCCTGAAACATGCCCTCTGATCTTTCGCGAGGAGATTCACCGCGCCCGGAAAAGCTGGATTCCAAACCCGCCAGCTCCAGCTTCGGCTATCTGGCGCGCGTGGGAGTATTCGCGTTGATCGCCATTCTCGGAATGACGATTTTCCCTATCCTCATGATGCCGGTGGCCGATTATTTCCTGACCGCCGCCCTGGGCACCTTTGCCGCCGCGGCCGTCGCCAATACGGTAGCGGTGCGCATCTATGAGCGCGGTCAACTTGTGGACATCGGCCTGGGCTGGAGTACGGCGTCGTGGCGCAATCTCGGCTGGGGCCTGGCGGGTGGGGTCGTTGCCGGCCTTGTGGTGACCTGGCTGCCCCTCCTCTCCGGCGAAGGACACATTGTGCCGGTGGGCGCGGGCCACATTCAATGGAGGACCCTGATTTTCGTTTCGGTAGTGCTTCTTTTCGGCGCCGTGGGAGAAGAGATGCTGTTCCGCGGCTACGCATTTCAAGTGCTGGTCCGCTCCATCGGCGCTTTTGCCACGATTCTCCCCATGGGAGTGCTTTTCGGCCTGGCGCATTTGAATAATCAAAACGTCACGTGGCTCGCGGTTGCCAACACCATGGCCTGGGGGATGCTGTTCGGCGCCGCATTTCTAAAGAGTGGGGACCTCTGGCTGCCCATCGGCCTTCACTTTGGCTGGAATTGGATTTTGCCGGTCTCCGGCGCCAATCTCAGCGGGTTTACAATGGACTTGACAGGTCGCTCCGTGCGCTCCAATTGGAGCCCGCTCTGGAGTGGAGGCGCTTATGGACCCGAAGGTGGATTGCTTACTAGCCTCGTGGTGGCCGCTCTTTTCTACTACATCTGGAAGGCGCCCATCGAGTATCAGGACGCGCTGCTCCTCCGCCCGGAGCCGGAAGACTCTCACGCGGATTAGCGCACTGGTTCTGCTGGCGCCGCTGCTCGCTCAGGCCGAGTCGAAGTTCCTGACCGACGCCGATAAGATCGAAATTCTACGCGGGCTCGATGCCGAATATGCGAAGGCGAAGGTCTTCCTGCCCCGCTCTAAAAAGCCTCTGCCGTTTGAAAGCACCGGACAATGGAACGCCGCCAAGTGGCAATCGATGGGAAAGGAGGATGGCCCGGCTGCGCGAGTCGGCGACCAGGTGCAAATCACGTCCATTTCTTTCGGCGGGGACAGAATCGTTCTTGAGCTGAATCACGGTTTCAAGCGTGGAGGCCACTGGTACGATCATGTTCAAGCGGGCATGGGCGGAGTCGCCACACCGCTCGGCGGTGGGGGAACCGCCGCCGCCGGAACCTATCTCGCGATCGAATTTCCCGGCAAGATTCCGAGTCTGCAAACCGCCGAGCTAAAGAAAATACTCGCGCCCGTGCTCGATTTCGACAAGCACAGCGCGTCTCTGACTTATAGCGAAACGCTCCCGCCGGCGATCAAGACCGCCATCAAGAACAAGAAGGCCGTAGAAGGGATGGATCGCGACCAGGTCCTTCTCTCCATGGGCAAGCCCCGCACCAAGGACCGGCAAACGCGCGATGGCGTCGATCTCGAAGATTGGATTTACGGCGCGCCCCCCGGAACCATTACCTTTGTCACCTTCGCCAACTCCAAAGTCGTCAAGGTGAAGGAAGAGTACGCGGGTTTGGGCGGAAGCACCGTTCCGGACCTTCCGGCGCGCTGACCGGGGGCCGGTCACCCGGTTAGAATAGAGTATATATGCCAATCAAAGTAGGTATTAACGGCTTCGGCCGTATCGGGCGGAATGTTGTCCGCGCCGGCTTGAAGAACCCGGACATTGAGTTTGTCGCCGCGAACGATCTTACGGATACGAAGACGCTGGCGCATCTGTTAAAGTACGACTCGATCCTCGGCCGTCTGGACGGGGACGTTAAAGTGGATGGCGACAAGATCGTCGTCGACGGCCAGGCCATCAAGATTTTCGCCATCAAGGACCCGGCGGAGATCGACTGGAACTCGCTCGGCGTTCAGGTCGTGGTGGAGTCCACCGGCCGGTTTACCGATGCCAAGGATGCCCGGAAGCACCTGCGCGGTTCGGTGAAGAAGGTTGTGATTTCCGCGCCCGCCAAGGAGGAGGACATCACGATCGTTCTCGGCGTCAATGATGGAAAGTACGATCCAGCCAAACACAACATCATCTCGAACGCCTCCTGCACCACCAATTGCCTCGCGCCGCTCGCCAAGGTGATCCATGAGGCGTTCACCATCGAACGCGGCTCGATGACCACCATCCACAGCTATACGAACGATCAGAACGTACTCGATTTTCCGCACAAGGACCTCCGCCGCGCCCGCGCCGCCGCCGTCAACATGATTCCGACGACCACCGGAGCGGCGAAAGCCGTCAGCCTGGTGCTTCCCGAGTTGAAGGGCAAACTTGACGGCTACGCGGTGCGCGTTCCGACGCCCGACGTTTCGCTGGTGGACTTGACCGCCGTTCTGGGGAAGGATGCAACGGCGGCCGAGGTCAACGCCGCATTGAAAACCGCCTCCGAAGGCCCCTTGAAGGGAATTCTCGCTTACACGGAAGATCCGGTGGTTTCGACCGACATGCTGCATAACGAAAACAGCTCCATCGTCGACGGGCAATTGACCAAGGTGGTGGGCGGAAATCTGCTCAAGGTCGTCTCCTGGTACGACAACGAGTGGGGTTATTCCTGCCGGGTCGTCGATCTCGTCAAGTTTCTGGGCGACAAGGGCCTTTAAGCTTCCACTGAAAAATCGGGACCGGCCACTCTGCCTTGCGCCTCCGGCGAGTGAGCCGTCCCGGCGTTTTTCAATAATCTCCGCTGCTTAGTTCTGCCGGATGTGGGCAACCACTGCGTCGGTGAATTCCGTCGTGGATGCGGCGCCGCCGACATCCGTGGTGACGTGCTTTCGCTCCCGGTAGACGGCCTCGATCGCCGCGAGCAGCCGGTCCGCCGCCCGGCGTTCCTTCAGGTGGATCAGCATCAGGACCGCCGAGAGCATGAGGGCCGTCGGATTTGCGAGGTCCTTTCCCGCAATATCCGGAGCGCTGCCGTGCACCGCCTCGAAGACCGCGTGATTCTCGCCGATGTTCGCTCCTGGGACCACGCCAAGGCCGCCAACCAGGCCCGCGGCAAGATCCGAAACAATGTCGCCGTACAAATTTGGCAGGAGAAGGATGTCGAATGTCTCCGGGCGAATCACCAACTGCATCGAAGCGTTATCGACAATCAGCTCTCGATATTCGATCTCGGGATATTGCGCCGCAACTTCCCGCGCGCAGCGCAGAAAGAGACCGTCGGCGAGTTTCATGATGTTCGCCTTGTGGACCGCGGTCACTTTCCTGCGCCCGGTCTCGCGCGCAAAACGGAAGGCATAGTGGGCAATGCGAAGAGACGCGTGGCGGGTGATTACCTTCAGGCTGGTGACCACATCCTTCACCACTTCATGCTCGAGTCCCGAATAGAGATCCTCGGTGTTCTCGCGAAAAATCACCATGTCGATAGGGACATCGTCGAAACGCGTCTTCAGCCCGGGCAATCCACGCACCGGGCGCACATTGGCGAAAAGGTCCAGCCGCTTTCTCAGCGCCACGTTCACGCTCGGAAAGCCGCCCGCGACCGGAGTGGTCACAGGCCCCTTCAAGCCTACCCGCGTACGCTCCAGCGAGTTCAGCACGTGCTCCGGCAGCACGTCCCCGCTCGCTGCGATGATCGCCGCATTGAGCTCCGCGCGATCCCAAACGATGCCGACTCCGGTCGCGTCCACCGCCCGGACCGCGGCGGCCGCAACCTCGGGACCGATACCGTCGCCTGGAATCAGAGTTACCGGATAAGCCACAATGTCTATGATAATGCCAACCATAAAACGCGCTCTGTTGAGCGTTACCGATAAGACTGGAATCGCCGGTTTCGCCCGGGAATTGGAGAGGCTCGGCGTAGAGCTGATCTCAACGGGCGGGACTCACCGCGCGATTTCTTCCGCCGGGGTCGCGGTGCGCGAAGTCGCCGACGTCACGGGATTTCCCGAAATGCTGGACGGGCGCGTAAAAACGATCCATCCCCGCATCGCCGCGGGAATGCTCGCCGTGCGCGGCAAGGCGGAGCACATGGACGCGCTGGCCAGGCACGGCATTCCTCCCATCGACATGGTTGTGGTAAACCTCTACCAGTTCGAAAAAATCGCCGCGAAAAAAGACGCGCCTCTCGAAGAGCTCGTTGAAAACATCGACATCGGCGGTCCCACCATGATTCGCGCCGCGGCCAAAAACTGGCAGGACGTTGCTGTGGTGGTTTCGCCGGATGACTACTCCGCCCTGCTCGAAGAGATGCGCGCCAACCAGGGCTCGCTCGGGGAAGCCACGCTTTGGCGGCTGGCAAAAAAGGCCTTCGCCACAACGGCCGCCTATGATCGGGCCATCGCCAGCCGCCTTGCGCTGGTGGGCGAAACCGAAGCGCCCGGGCTTCCCCCGGTCCTCGATATCCGCGCGCCCCGCTCGCTCAGCTTGCGCTATGGGGAAAACCCTCATCAATCCGCCGCGCTCTATACCAACTCGCCGGAAGGCATCGCCGGCGCGAAGCAGTTGCACGGAAAAGAGCTTTCCTATAACAATCTGGTGGATCTCGATGCCGCATGGCAGTTGATCCAGGAGTTCGAGCGCCCCGCGACCGCCATCATCAAGCACACCAGCCCGTGTGGGTGCGCCGAGCAGGACACTCTTGCCGAGAGCTACCGCCGCGCCCTCGAAGCCGACCCGATTTCGGCGTTCGGCGGCGTGCTTGCGTTCAATCGCGAGGTGGATGGCGAAACAGCGGCGGAGGTGGCGAGACTGTTCGTCGAAGCGATAGCCGCCCCGGGATATTCCGCGGAAGCGCTGAAAACGCTCACGGCGAAGAAGAATCTGCGGCTCCTCGAAGTGGCGGGCGGCGTGTCGCAGGCCCCGGTGGTCAAGTCCATCACGGGCGGGTTCCTGGTGCAGACTCCCGATTTGCATGACCTGCGGCGCGCCGATGTGCAAGTAAAGACCAGCCGCGCGCCGACGGAGGAGGAATGGGCGGCGCTCGCCTTCGGATGGAAGGTGGTAAAGCACGTGAAGTCGAACGCCATCGTGTTCGCCCGCGCCGGACAGTCCGTCAGCGCCGGCGCCGGGCAGACCAGCCGGGTTGATTCGGTGAAGGTAGCCGCGATGAAGGCCGTGCTGCCGCTCCAGGGAACGGTGCTCGCCTCCGATGCGTTTTTCCCGTTCCCCGACGGGCTGGAAGAAGCTGCGAAACATGGCATTACGGCTGCCATTCAACCCGGCGGCTCGGTCCGCGACGACGAGGTGATCGCCGCCGCCAACCGCCTCGGTATCGCCATGGTGTTCACCGGAATCCGCCACTTCCGCCATTGAGAGCCGCGCCAATCCGCTCCTGTTACGATAGAGGGCTATGGTCCTGTCGGACGTCGATATCCGGCGCTATATCGCCGAGGGAAAAATACGCATATCGCCTGAATTGCCCCCGGAACAATTCGGAAGCTGCTCGGTCGATTTCCGCCTGGGCAACGAGTTCAACGTCTTCGAGCACAGCCGGAATGCCTTCATCGATCTCCGCGAGAAACGCGGCATTGAGGACCTGATGCGTCCGGTGATTGTCGCAGACAGCGAGCCCTTCATTCTGCAGCCGCGTGAATTTGTTCTGGCGATCACCCGGGAAACGCTGGAATTGGACGACGACGTTCTGGGACGTCTGGAAGGCCGGTCGAGCCTGGGACGCATTGGAATCATTGTGCACGGGACCGCGGGGCTTTTTGATCCCGGTTGGACGGGTAAGGCGACTCTGGAATTGAGCAACCTCGGACGCATGCCCGTCGCCCTTTACCCCGGCATGCGCATTTGCTCGTTCACGTTCGAACAGCTTTCCACGCCGTCCTCGGTGCCGTACCGCCAGAAGGCCGGTAACAAGTACGCGGGACAGACGCGCCCGCTGGCCAGCCGCCTCGCCGGCGAGCTCAAGGAATAGGGAGAGCTCAGATCTTGCGCATTTTCCCTTCGCCATCCCAAATCTAACTCTGGCGCAGCGTGAGCCCGGTGATCACGTATATTAGCCCTTGACGTTTTATACTGTGCGTCATATAGTGTGCATATGACGGTATCTGCCACACGGTATGAATGAAATCTTCGGAAATCTTCGGTTGGAGCTGCGCAGAGGCGTCCTTACTCTGGCCGTCCTAACCCAGCTTCGCGCGGAGCACTACGGGTATACTCTTCGCAAAACATTGACAGAGCTTGGGTTAGATATCGAGGAAAATACCCTGTACCCCTTGCTCCGGCGTCTGGAATCGCAAGGGTTGCTGGTGAGCGAGTGGCGGGAGGAAGATAAGCGGAACAAGCGCTTCTATCGCCTGTCGCCGGAAGGTCACGCAATCCTCGAACAGCTTCTGGCCGAGTGGACTGGCATTAACGCGTCCATCGAACGGATTCTTCATGCGCAACCGGAACAGACCGCCTCATCGGGAAGGAACTGACAGCTATGGAACTGCTCGACCGTTATTTATATGCCGTAAGGGCCTATCTCCCGCCGGCACAACAGGTTGACATCATTCGCGAACTCCGGGAGAACATCCTCTCGCAGGTGGAGGACAAGGAAGCGGAACTGGGGCGCTCTCTCAACCAGGAGGAACAGGAAGCGCTCATCAAGCCTTACGGCCACCCCGCCCTTCTCGGCTTGCGCTATGCGCCGAACCGGTACCTGATCGGTCCGCTCGTTTTCCCGGCGTATTGGCACACGCTGAAGATTACATTGGGGATAGTTGCGATCGTGTGTATTTTGCTGCCGGAGATCGCGTTGCTCACCGGCATGCGGGGCGCGATCGCAAACCCTGTGGGTTCGTTTTTTCAAATTGCAGCCCTGACGTTCGCCTGGATGACCTTGACCTTCGCCGGGTTGGACTACTGCGTCCACAAATTCGGTCTGCTCGAAAATTGGGGTAAGAAATGGGAGCCTCGCAGTCTGCCTCCCATACCCAAGGGTGTTGCCGCGGCGCCCCGCTCCCGCCGCCTGGCAGCATTGATTTCGACCGTCGCCGTGGGGGCATGGTGGCTCTTGGCGCTCAAATATCCGTTCCTGATGATGGGGCCAACCTGGGGAATGATCCGGTTGTCCGCCGTGTGGGAGTGGTTCTATATCCCGTTTATTCTTTTAGTTCTGGTCTCGATCGCGCAGCGCTTCGCGGAACTGGCCTGGCCCGGGAAGAAAGCCTTCGCCCTTGCCATGGAACTAATTCGAGCAGGCGGGGGAGCGGTGATCTACTTTCTCTTGGTGCGGGCGGGCGATCTGATCGAACCGGTGCGAACGGCCGCGGCTCCCGGCGCGGATGCCTTCGCGGGAATTTACAACACTTCCTTTCTCATTGGAATGACAATCGCCGGATTGGTGAGCCTGGGCGAGTTTGCGCGCGCCCTATGGCTCGGCACGCGGCGGAGCGGCGGCGAGGAGGCCGTGGCTCAGTGCCATTCCTGAACCTCCCCCGCCTGAATTTGTGGTGCAATCGGCTTGATGAGACTTGGGACAATTGCTGAGAAATTAGGCTGCCGCCTCGAAGGTGATCCGGATTTGGAAATCACCGGCGTCGCCGGGATGGAGAAGGCCGGTGCGTCGGAGATTACCTTTCTCGCCAATCCGAAGTATGCACACAAGCTGAAGCAAACACGGGCCGGGGCTGTGCTGATTTCCGAGTTGGTCCCCGGCTTGAGCGCGGCGAGCCTGATTTCCGCGAATCCCTATCACGATTTCGCGCGGGCGCTGGCTTTGTTTTATCAACCGCCCCGCCCGGCGCCAGGCATTCATCCCACGGTGGTGGTTGCTCCCACCGCCCGGATTGGAGAGGGAGCGTTTCTCGGGGCGTATAGCGTGGTGGGCGAGAACGTGACCATCGGGCGCAACGCCGTCATCCACCCGCATGTGGTGATCTACGAGGGCGCGGTGATCGGAGACGATTTCTACGCGCATTCCCACGCAACCGTGCGCGAGTATTGCCAGATCGGCAACCGGGTCACCTTGGGCAACGGAGTCGTGGTGGGAGGCGATGGCTACGGCTTTGCGAAGACCGCCGAGGGGCGTCATTTCAAGATCGTGCAGTCCGGCATCACCGTAATTGAGGACGATGTCGAAATCCAGTCGCTGACCTCCGTGGACCGCGCCACGGTGGGAGAGACGCGCGTCGGACGAGGTTCCAAAATCGACAGCCTGGTGCAAATCGGACACGCCTGTGTTGTAGGAGAAGACAACATCATCTGCGCGCAGACCGGGTTGGCCGGGAGTTCGATATTGGGCAATAACGTGCTCTTAGCGGGTCAGGTGGGGGTTTCGGGCCACCTGACGATTCACGACAATGCGGTGGTCTATGCGCAAAGCGGCATCGGCGGCGATGTCCCTCCGGGCGGCGTGGTTTCCGGTTCTCCGGCGTTCGACGCACGCGAGTGGCTGCGCGCGATCACGGCGTTTCAGAAACTCGCAGACCTCGCAAAGAGGGTGAGACAATTAGAACGTCGGTCGGCCAATGCGCCGCAAACCGGCCAAGAACCCCATGGATAATCACACTTCGGAAGACGGCCACCGGCCTCTCGCGTACAAAAACGAAGCCTTCCTGGACAGCCCGAGCGCTCGTCCTCTGCGCATCCTTTCGGAGTATCTCGAACCCTACACTCACTTCCGGCGGCAGAGGATTCAGGATACAGTCGTTTTCTTCGGCTCCGCAAGGCTGAAGGAAGACGGGCCAATGGGCGGTTACTATGCCGACGCGCGGCGCCTGGCGCGCATGGTCACCGAATGGGCGATGAAGCTGCCAGGCTCGAATCATCGTTTCGTTGTTTGCTCCGGCGGGGGGCCGGGCTTGATGGAAGCCGCCAATCGGGGAGCGGCCGATGTGGGCGGAAAGACCGTCGGCCTGAATATTGGACTGCCCTTTGAGCAGCGCCCGAACCCATACATCACTCCGGATCTCTCTTTTGAATTCCACTACTTCTTCATGCGGAAGTTTTGGTTCGCATACCTCGCCAAGGGACTGGTTGTCTTTCCCGGGGGCTTCGGCACCCTGGATGAATTGTGTGAAGTGCTCACGCTCGCCCAAACGCACAAATTGCAGAAAAAAATCACAATTGTGCTTTACGGCTCCGCCTACTGGAAGGAAATTCTGAACCTGCCCGCACTGGTGAAATACGGGATGATCGCCGAAACCGATCTGGATCTCTTTCAATACGCCGACACCCCGGAAACCGCCCTTCAGATTCTTCAGGAGAATCTTACGGAACACCACCTGAAACCGGAAGCGGCCAAAGCCGGCGCGGAAATAGAAACCGTCCCACCGGATATAGCAAAATCGGTAGTCTAGGATTCATGCCGGCCGCGTGGACGGACAAGCTTCGCAAACTCGGACGTCTGCAGGCGGTAACAGCCGGAGCGCTAAGTCTGTATTTTCTCCTGGCGTGGCTGGCGCCGGCGCGCGCCATCACCGTGATTGTCGAACTCGTGGTGGTGGTCTGCGCGTTCTGGCTGGCGGTTCGAGCCATTCGCGCCGGAATCCGCCATGCACTCTGGGGCCTTCGTAACCGCCTGCTGGTTACTTATCTCTTTATCGCGGTGGTTCCGGTACTGCTGATCGGATCGCTCGCTTTGCTTGCCGGATGGGGTCTGGCGAGCCAGCTTTCGGTTTATCTGGCTACCTCCGAACTGGACCGGCGGATCACCTCGCTCCGCTTCGCCAACGAGCAGCTCGCCAAAGAGCCGCCGAATTCCTGGAAGGCGACCATGCAAGGCATGGCGGACACCTTTTTCAACAAGCAGTTTCCTGGAATCCATTTCCTCGCTCGAAAAGGCGCCACGACCGTGCGCTGGCCCGAGGATAACACCGAGTCGCCACCCGCCGGCTGGCCGGATACGAGTGGAATTGTTTCGATCGACGGGCAGCCGTTCCTTTGGGCGAATACCGTCCGCGGCGATGCGGCCCTGACCGTATATGCTCCGCTCACTCGCGATTTTCTGAGCCAGATGGTGCCCGGTATTCTCGTATCTCCTGCCGGGGCGGACGTGATTGGTGAAGGAGAAAAGTCCAAGCCTGGCGGTATTACGGTAATCCGCTTGCGGGGATCTACCTACCGCATCTCCGAGAAGCCGGGCGACAATACCGGTGGAGGATCTCTGCCGCCGCCCGTAAACCGTTTCGACGTTGAACTGAACTGGTTTGCGCAGCTCCCGATTTCCCTCTGGGAGAAGCCGGCGGAAAAGAGCATCCTTTTTCTCGGCATCCGCACCCGGCCGTCAGTGTTGATGGGGATTGTCTCTTCGCAAAAACTGGGCGAGCTGAACGGGATTGTGCCCTACCTGCTCGCCGGTTTCGCGGTGCTCTTCCTGGTGGTGGAATTGATTGCGCTGGTGATCGGAATTTCCTTAACGCGGACCATCACGCATGCCGTGCACGCTCTCTATCAGGGGACACAGAAAGTGATCGAGGGTAATTTTTCGCATCGCATCCGGGTTTTGCGAAACGACCAGTTGGGCGAGTTGACCACTTCCTTCAACGTCATGACCGGCCAAGTGGAGCGCCTGCTCGCCATTGCGAAGGAAAAAGAGCGCATGCAGACCGAACTCGAGATCGCGCGCGAGGTACAGAATCAGCTCTATCCGCGTGTGGTGCCGTCGGTGAAGGGGCTGCGCTTGACCGCGTCGGTGAAGCCCGCCCGGATGGTCTCGGGCGACTACTACGACTACCTTACGCTCGATCCGTCCCGGGTGGCGCTTTCGATCGGCGACGTGGCCGGGAAGGGGATCTCCGCGGCGATTCTGATGGCCACGCTGCAATCCTCCATTCGCGCGCATCTTCGCTCAACGGCGGAAGCCGCGGCGGTGGTGGGTGGAGCGCCCAAGACACAACTCTCCACAGCGCATTTTGTCTCCGAGTTGAACCAGCATCTCTACGCCTTCACGACGCCCGAGAAATATTCGACATTTTGCTTCGGCATCTACGACGACGCCACCAGCCTGTTCACCTACACGAACGCCGGGCATCTGCCGCCGATTTTGATTCGCGAAGGGACCGCCCGGCCGCTGGAGGTAAACGGCATGGTGGTGGGAGCGTTTCCGTTCGCGAAATTCGAAGAGAGCAGCATCGAGCTGAAACCCGGCGACCTGCTGCTCTGTTACACCGACGGAATCACGGAGCCCGAAAACGCCTACGGCGAGATGTTCGGCGAAGAGCGGCTGATCGAACTGGTGACAAAGAACGCCGCCTGCGATGAAGCGAAGATCATCGAAATCGTGATGGGCGCGGTACAGGAGTGGGCGGGCGCCGTGGAACAGTTTGACGACATGACGATTTTATTGGCGCGGAGAACCTAGCATCCGATGAAGATTTTGACCGCTGCGCAGATGCGGGACGTCGACCGCCGCACGATAGAGGCGGGAATTCCGGGGATCATCCTCATGGAAAACGCCGCCCATCGGGTGGTGGAGTTCCTGCGCGAGCGCTTCACACCCCTGAGCGGCCACCGCATTGTGGTCTTCTGCGGAAAAGGCAACAATGGGGGCGACGGCCTCGCGATTGCGCGCCTGCTCCACATTGTAGAAAAGCCGCATTCGCTGCACGTGCTGCTGGCGTCCGGCCCGGAGGAGTTGAAAGGCGACGCAGCGGCCAATTTCCACATGCTCGAGGCCGCCGGGCTCCATCCGGAATTCGAGATCACGGAAGAAATGCGCCGGGCGACACTCGTGGTGGATGCCCTGTTAGGAACAGGTTTGGCCGGCCCGGCGCGCGGACGTCCCCTCGAATGGATTCGCGAGATGAATTCGGGATTCGCGGACGCGCGCGTCGTCGCCGTGGATGTTCCCTCCGGCATGGAAAGCGACCGCCCGGACTCCGGAGGGGAAGTGGCGCGCGCGACCGCCACGGTGACATTCACGGCTCCCAAGATTTGCCACGCGCTCGCTCCCGCGTGCGACCGCATCGGCGAAGTTCGCGTGGTTCCCATCGGTTCGCCCGTGGCGATGATTGAGGGGGACGCGTCCCTTTTCCTGTCTCTTGCCGAGCCCGCGATGTTCAGGCATCTGTTCCGTCCCCGGCCCAGGGAATCGAATAAAGGCGCGTACGGACACGTGCTCGCAGTCGCCGGCGCGCGCGGTAAATCAGGGGCGGCGGCGATGACCGGATTAGCCGCGCTGCGGTCCGGCGCGGGGTTGGTGACCGTCGCCTCAGCCGAATCGGCGATCGCTGCGATTGCCTCTCATGCGGCGGAATTGATGACCGAACCTCTTCCCGAAACGCCGGAGGGCTCTATCTCGCCCGCCGCGTTCGAGAAACAGACCATGGAAGCCGCGCTGGCCAGAAAAAATGTGGTTGCGTCCGGACCCGGATTGGGCATGCACCCGGACACCGTCCACTTCCTGCGGCGGCTGGTGGAAAAAACCGCGCTTCCGATGGTTCTGGACGCGGATGCGCTCAACGCCCTGGCAGGGAGTGAGATTCCCACGCCCGCGCCGCGAGTGCTGACTCCACACCCCGGCGAAATGGCGCGCCTGGCGAAAATCTCCATCCCCCAGGTGCAGGGCGATCGCGTGAATGTCGCCCGCCGCTTCGCCCAACAACACGGCGTCTGGCTGGTGCTGAAAGGAAATCGCAGCTTAATTGCCTCGCCCGCCGGACAGGTCTGCGTAAACCCCACCGGTTCGCCAGCGATGTCCACCGGCGGGAGCGGCGATATCCTGACCGGAATCATCGCCGGACTGCTGGCTCAATTCCCGGAGGAGATCATGGCGGTGCTTGTGGCGTCGGTCTGGATTCACGGCCGCGCGGGCGAACTTGCGGCGGCCGCGCTCGGCGAGAAAGCCGTGATCGCGGGCGATCTTCTGCGATTTTTGCCGGAGGCGATGAGTGAGCACGCGGACGTTTCACACCACGTCTGAGGAAGAGACGCTGGCGTTAGGAAGGCTGCTGGCGGGTGACCTGCCGCGCCGCGCGGTAATCCTGCTGATCGGCAACCTCGGCGCCGGCAAAACAACTCTGGCCAAGGGAATTATCGATGGCTTGGACGCCGCCGCGCCGGATGACGTGTCGAGCCCGACGTTCACTTTGATTCACGAGTATGGCGCGGCGCCCGGATTCAAAGTATTTCACATCGATCTTTATCGTCTCGACCACGCCGCGCAGGTGGCTTCGCTTGGCCTCGATGAGATTCTGGATCGCGATGCGGTGGTGCTGCTCGAATGGGCGGAGCGGTTTCCCGAGCTGCTGCCCGATGACCGCGTCGAGATTCGGTTAACCGTCGAAGGGGAAGAGGGAAGGCGTATCGAAATTCGCAAACCGGGGTCGAACAACTGAAGGCGCCGCCCTCGTCTTCAGGACCTCCCGGAAACCGCTGCGCCCGCCAGGCCAAGCCGCTTCAGCAAATCGACGTAGCCGGGCACGCCGTTGAGCCGGCGGAAAATTCCCGAGCAGCGCAGATAAGCGAGCGTCCCGTCACGCTCCAGGTAGGCCTGCTCCAGCCATTTCAACGCGCTCTTCTGGTCACCTAAAACGACGTAGGCGCTCGCGATCGACGTCGGTCTCACATAGGTGCTTTGCGCCCGCTGTTCGCTGAGCTGGATGAGGCGAAGCGCCTCGGCGCGATTGCCCTGCGTCGCAGCGAGCAGCGCCCGGCTGAGATCAATCCGCGCCGCCGGGATTCCGCGGCTGGCTTTTTCCAGTTCCTTCGCCGCCTCCTTCGGCATGCGGACACAGTAGCTCTCAAAAAGAGTGAGGTGGGCTTCGGCGAAGCCGGGGTCGAGGTCTAGCGTCTTACGGTACTGCTCGGCGGCTGCGGCGGGCTGCTTGTCGAACTCGAGCACCAGCCCCAGATAGGTATTGATGCTGAGCGAGAGGGGATCGAGATCGCGGGCGCGGCGGAGCTCGGCAACCGCATCGTCGTAACGCCCCTGTGGCGCCAGATAGACGACTCCGTACCCGAAATGCGCGTCCGCCGAATTGGGATTCAGCTCAATGGCGCGCTGAAATTCCTTTTGGGCGGAAGGCCAATCCCACTCATAAAGGGCGCGCACGTAACCGAGAGACGTGTGCGCTTCGGCGAGCGAATCGTTGAGCGAAATCGCTTTTTCGGCGGCGGCGCGCGCCTTCGGCATCGTGTCGGTGGGAGCTGCCGCGCCATAGAACGCGAGCCAGGTGTAGGAATCGGCCAGGCCCGCCCAGGCGGCGGCGTAGTTTGGGTCGCGGGCAAGCGCCTGGTTGAAATACGTGATGCCCTTGTCTACCTCGTCCTTCTGCCAGCGGTTCCAGTGGTAGAGCCCTTTCAGATACAGCTCATAGGCTTCCAGATCCTCCTGCTGGCCCTTGGCGGGCCCGGGCGCCGGCAGTTTCTGACGCAGCGTTTGGACGATCGCGTTCGAGATCTCGTCCTGGACCGTAAAGACGTCCTTCAATTCCCGCTCGTAGGTTTGCGACCACAAATGATAGCCGTCGGCGACGCCGATCAACTGGGCGGTGACACGGAGGCGCTGGCCGTCTTTGCGAACGCTGCCTTCCATCACCGCCCCGACCCCAAGCTTCTCGCCGATCTCGCGAACATCCTGGTGCTTGTCCTTAAAAGCGAAGGAGGAGGTGCGCGCCACCACCCGGAATCCTCCGGCGCGCGTGAGTTCGTCGATGATCTCCTCGGTCATGCCGTCGCAGAAATAGGCTTGGTCCTTCGCCGGGCTTAGATCGACAAACGGAAGCACCGCGATGGAGTTCAGTCCGGGGTGCGGCCCCACGGAGTTCTCTCGCACGGCATATATAACGGCCGCGGCGAGGACAACCACCATCGCCGCTCCCGCGAGCAGGGATTTCTTCGCCCCGGAAGAGGAGGATGGAGAAGCATCGGCCGTGGAACGATCCGCCGGGACTGCGGCCGAATCGCCCCGCGCCGACTCCTTCACAACGAATTGCGGGACATAGCCGCCCTTGGGCAGGTCTATGCGCAACGGGTCATCCTGTCCGGTGGATCCGTAATAGTCGCGCAGGCGCGCGCGTAGCTTCACCGCCTCGGTACGCACCACGGCGTCGATACGCGGGTCGTAGGTGGGTTTGCGCCCAAAAACACGGACGCCGATGAGGGACTCTTTCAGATGCTCCGCATTTCCAGCCAGCGTTTCGTTCACGGCGAAGCTCAGAAACCGCGATAGCCGCTCCGAACCCGCAAACCCCGGGCTCGCAAGAATCTTTTCAAGCGCAGCCTGAACCGCTTCCGGACCGGTGATCGGAGCGTCTCCGTTTCCATTGTGCCCTTCGGATGTGGACTGCGGACGCATGGGAGCGACGGAATTTTCCTTTTCCTGGAGCTATTCGGCTACTACGAATTCCCCTCGGGGAAGTTTCCTTAATTTTACAGCCTTTGATTATTACAATGAAGGGATGTCACGTCTTGCATTAGTGTATGGACTGCGGATGCTGCCGGCCGACGAACTGGCCGAAGTCAGCGAAGCGGAGGTCACCCTCAAGAACGACAAGAAAGTGCGCGTCGCCATGCACCTGCTCGAAGGTGACAATGAGAACGAGATCCGCAAGCAGCTTCTGCAATCGCTGGACGCATTTTTTGAATTTTACCCTCAAGTCTAGACATGAACCTGACACGACGGAATTTACTTGCCCTGCTGGCCTCCTCCGGCATCCACCTGAACGCGCAGGGCGTGGCGACACGCAACGTCCGGGCGCAGCCTCGCGGAAAGGCATCCGGAATTCCGTTTGATGCGCAGTTCGTGGACATTGCCGCGGAAGCGGGGCTCACCGCGCCCAGCATCTACGGCGGCGTCGACAAGAAGGACTATATTTTCGAAACGGTGGGGTGCGGGTGCGCCTTCCTCGATTACGACAACGATGGCTGGATGGACGTTTTCGTCCTCAGCGGCACGCGGCTCACCGACGTTCCCGCGGGAACCACCAACCGGCTTTATAAGAACAATCGCGACGGGACGTTCACGGACGTAACCGAGAAAGCCGGATTGCACCGGACCGGGTGGGCGTCTTCGGTCTGCATCGGCGACTACAACAACGACGGGTTTGACGACCTGTTCGTCACCTATTGGGGGCAAAACGTTCTCTACCGCAATAACGGCGACGGGACCTTCACCGATGTCACCAAGGAGGCCGGCCTGCTGAACGCCAAAAAACGCTGGGGTTCGGGATGTTCCTTTGTGGATTACGACCGCGACGGCCACCTGGACTTGTTCGTCGCGAACTACATTCAGTTCGACCTGGACGCGGCCCCCAAGCCCGGACAGAATCTGAACTGCAACTGGAAGGGCATCCCCGTCAATTGCGGTCCGCGCGGACTGCCGATGGGCTACCACTCCCTCTATCGCAACAATGGGGACGGGACGTTCACCGACGTCAGCGTAAAAGCGGGAATCCTTCCCAACATCAAAGGCTACGGAATGACCGTGGTTTCGGCCGATTTCGACAACGACGGCTGGCCCGATATTTTCGTGGCTTGTGACTCGACCCCCAGCCTGCTCTTCATGAATCAGCGCGACGGCACGTTCAAGGAAGAAGGGCTCATTCGCGGCATTGCGCTCAACGAAGACGGCATGGAGCAGGCCGGCATGGGCGTGGGCATCGGCGATGTGAACCTGGATGGCAACCTGGATGTGTTCAAGACTCACTTCGCCGACGACACCAACATCCTTTATTTGAACGACGGCAAGGCGAATTTTGAGGACCTGACCAACAGCTCGGGATTAGGAGTAGAGACACGCTACCTGGGCTGGGGCGCGACGATTGCCGACCTGGACAACGACGGCAAGCCGGACCTGTTTTTCGTCACCGGTAACGTCTATCCGGAAGTGGAAAAGAAGCTGCCGGGCTACCCGTTTAAGACCCCTCGAATCGTATTCCACAACCTGGGCAATAACAAGTTCGAAGAGCTCATTGGGGAAGCCGGCCCGGGAGTCAGCGCGGCGCATGCGAGCCGGGGCTGCGCCTTTGGCGATTTCGATAATGACGGCGACATCGACGTCCTGATCGTGAACATGAACGAGCCGCCGTCGCTGCTCAGAAACGACGTGAAGCCGGGGCGTCACTGGCTCAAAGTGAAGTTGCTGGGAACCAAGTCGAACCGCACGGCGCTCGGCTCACGCGTCACGCTGCACTACGGCGGAAAACTGCAAGCACAGGAAGTAGTGAGCCAGAGCAGTTTTTACTCCGTCAACGATCTGCGCCTCCACTTCGGTCTGGGCGAGGTAAAGGAAGCGGACGTGGAAGTGCGCTGGCCCACCGGGCAGAGAGAGACGTTTAAAAACGTGCCGATCGACCGCTTGATCACCATCAAGGAAGGCAAGGGAATCGTAAAGCAGGGCTGGTGAGTTTAGGCTGCTGAACCCAACTTCGAGGTTTCGGCCCGGCCTGTTACGGTGAAAGCCGCTCTATCGCCCAGCTACCACCGGCGCGCTGGAGGTATCGGATGCGGTCGTGCAAGCGGTTTGGACGCCCCTGCCAGAATTCGATCGATTCCGGCTTCAGCCGGTACCCTCCCCAGAAATCCGGCAGCGGTACCTCGGAGCTTTCATACGTCCTTTCGAGATCGTGGAGCGTTCTCTCCAGCGCGGCCCGATCCATGACCACGGTGCTTTGCCGCGAGGCGAGCGCTCCGAGTTGGTGCCCTTTGGGACGGCTTCGGAAATAGGCCAGCGATTCTTCGCGCGACAGGCGCGCGACACGCCCCGAGACCCGCACTTGCCGCTCCAGCGGCCCCCAATAGAAAACCAGAGCCGCGTTTGGATTCTCTTCCAGTTCGCGGCCCTTCTGGCTCTCGTAATTCGTATAGAAAACGAAACCCTCCCGGGAAAGGCCCTTCAGCAGCACGATGCGCGCCGAGGGCATCCCTTCGCGGGAGGCGGTCGCCAGCGTCATGGCGTTGGCTTCGACCAGATTGGCCGCGACCGCCTCCTCAAACCAGCGCTGGAATTGTGTAATCGGATCGGGGTCAACTTCCGCTTCGCGCAAGCCAGCGAGCGTATAGCTCTTGCGCATCTCTTCGAGAGGCGTCATCGCCTCTCATTATTTGCCTTTTCGGATGAAGATGTTTCCGTTCAACGTGGTGAACTGCATTTCCGGCCCGCCTCCGTTGATGGTTCCCCAGGTCCCGCGCTCAAATTTCACACGGTATTTTCCATCGTTTCCGCCGGCGTGCTCCACCTCCGGCTTGCGGGCGTTCGGATCCAGCCTGATATCAAAATCGCTGTATGCCTCGCCGTTGTCCGTCTTGACGCGGACCTTGGCGCGCAGGTCGGCGGGGAAAGTTACATCGATATCGCCGTTCAGCGAGCTGAATGACATTACTTTGCCCGGGGTAACGCGATCGAACGCCGCCAGAATCTTTCCATTCAACGCATGCACCAGCGCCGACCCCGACACGCTGGTCAGTGTCACCTTTCCATTGAGGTCGTCCACCTCGATATCGCCGCTGACGTGATCGACGACGATATCGCCGTCGTTCATGGTCTTGAGTTTTAGCGATGTCGAAAAAGGAACCTGAACGGAGACGTCGGAGCCCGAACTCCAGCTTGTGGTCTTGATTTCCACTACGTTATCCGCTTCCTCCACGCTGAGGCCGGTGCCCGAAGCGCCGATGCGGTGCATGCCCTTGGCGCGCTCGGGAACATGAGTATTCCGTTCCCCGCCTCGCGACCGCGCTTCGACGATCACGTCCTTCCCGGCGTAGCCTTTCACGTCGATGCCCCCGTTGATCAAATGGACGCTCACCATCTTCGGACGCGCCGCGTCGCTGAACGGCACCGTCACGCGATCGGCATCCTGCCCGAACGCCAGTCCGGCAACCAAAAAGAGAGAAAAACTTACATACCGCTTCATGATTGTTCCTAACCTCGTATCTACACCCGGCTTCTGATCTTTATGCTTCCGTTGAGCGTTTCGAACCGGAACTCCGGCCCACCGCGGCCGATCCGGAAGCGGGAGCTATCGTCGCTCCGATAGATAAAATGGCCATTCTTGCGCTGCGGCGCCGTGACCGGACGGGGCAGCGCATTCACCTGGAAATCCGTAAACACATCGCCGTGCATGGTTTTCACCTGCACATCGGCGGATAAATCGGGCTGAAAGATGACTTCCAAGTCGCCGTTCAACGTTGCGAAAGAGGATGCCCCGCCCGGGTTGTGCGCGAACGTAACATATACTTCGCCGTTCACCGTGCGCGCACTGCCCGCGCCCGATATTCCGGTCATACGGATCGCTCCATTCACGTTGTGGACGTCGAATGCGCCCGAAACGCCACGAACGGTGATCTTCCCGTCATTGACCGTGGACACGTCAATAGAAGTGTTCACTGGCACCTCGATGCGGAAGTCATATTGAACGCGATAGCGCCGCTCGCGCCTGTCCCCGCGAAAACCGTCGCGCCCACCCTCGCAATGACAGCGAAACGGACCATCGACATAGGCTTTCACGCCGGATGCGGACTGCGTGAGATCCAGCTTCACCTCCCGCCGCGCCTCCTCCGCCGATGGAGCATCCTCGGCGGACAGCGTTTTTTCGGCGACAATGCGCACCTCACTCCCCGAATATGCGGCCACATCAATCGAACCCCAAACGTTATCCACCTCCACGCGCGTTCCCGATGCCGGAACGCTGAAACTCTTTCGCACAGTGTCTTTTTCAACCACCTCCGCCCGGAGAGCTGGCAGCAAAACCGGGGCGCAGCAGATCGCGGCAACGAATGCGATCCTCACTGGAGTTGGCCTACCGCCCATTGAACCCGCTTGCGCACCGAGGGGTTCAGTTCCGGTTGGCCGAGCAAACCGTTCATGGTCTGCACGGAAGACTTGTCTCCCAAGTCCACCAGTTCATCGACAATGGCAACCTGTACGATCGGCGAGCGCTGCGCCGTCAGCGCCTGCACCAGCCCGGCGCGCGTTTCCGGGCTATGGGAAAACTTTCGCAGGGCGTCGACGGCCGCCAGGCGGACATTTTCGTTCGGGTCGGTTTTCAGCGTGTGCAGCAGGGCATCCTGCACTTCGATGTCGGACTGCTCCACACGATAGGTCCAGCTCACGCCCTTCAACCGGTCACTGGCCGATTGCTGTTGCAACAGCGATAGCGCCACCATTTGCCGCATATCGTTAACCTCCCTCTGCAAATTTGTAAATTTCTCTTCTTCATGCCCCAGCGTCAGCCGCCCAATTCCGATTCCCGCCACCAGCAGAATGGCCGCGGCAATTCCCTGCGCAACCGGATGCCGGGCCCACCACAGCGGGCGCCTCCGCTCCGAGTCGCGACGCTGCCATTCACGAAGGCTGCTGTAGAAATCGGTACGCAGCCCGGCGTCCGGCTCAGGCCGGGGAAGCGCGCCCAGGCCCTCCCAAACGCTCCGCAGTTCCTCCACTTCCCTCCGGCACCCGGCACAGTTGTCGAGGTGAGCGTGAAATTCCCACCCGGCCTCGCCGTCGAGTTCTCCCCGCCATGTATCCACGAAATAGGCACGAGCTTGTTCGCACGTAATCATGAGTCCTCCTTCACTGTCCCCGCCTAGCCTGCTCTCTCATTCGCCATCTGGAAGTAAATCTGGCTCAACGCCTGCACGGCCCGGTAGACGCGCACCTTCACCGTATTCACCTCGCAGTCGAGAATCTGCGCGATCTCCTCGTACTTGAGATTCTGATACCGGCTTAAAACAAGCACTTCCCGTTTCTCGGGCGGCAGGCGGTCCAGTGCCTTTCGCAACAGTTTCAGTTCCTGCTGCCGGCCGATGCTTTGCTCCGGCGCCTCATTGTGGCCGGGAATTTCAAACTCTTTTGCATCCGCTCCTCCCGGAATCACTTCAAACCTCCTTTTCCGCAGGGAATCCGTGTGGGCATTCCGCGCGATCTGATACATCCAGGCGGTAAAGGAGGCATCGCCCCGGAACGTGTCGCGATACTTCAGAATCCTGAAGAAAACATCCTGCACCAGGTCCTGGCTGAGATCACGGTTTCCGCTCAATCGCACGAAATACTGGTACAACGGACGGTGGTGGCGTTCAAATAGCGCCGCCAGACCGCCTAAATCGCCCTGGCAAATCCGCCGCATGCAGCCGTTGTCCGGCATCTCGTCCACGCTTGATATTACTTCCGACTATCCGGAAGGTTACGGCGGCCCCGGTTTTGCGGCACCATAGACTTTTGGAACGAGAATGAAGATCACTTCGATTGACACGTTTATCGCCGGAAACCCATGGAAGAACTGGCTTTTCGCGCGTGTTTCCACCGACGAGGGTATCCACGGCATCGGCGAAGGCACGTTAAACGCTTTCGGAAAGACGGTGGAAGCCGCGATCCATGAACTGAAACCGCTCGTGCTCGGGATGGACCCGTTTCAGGTCGAAACCATCACGCAAAAGATGGTGCGGGATGTCTATTCCTTCGGCGCCCAAATTCATATGTGCGCCGTGGCGGCGGTGGAGATCGCGTGCTGGGACATCATTGGGAAAGCCTGCAATCAGCCCATTTACAACCTTTGGGGCGGGCGGTGCCACGAGAAACTGCGGGCGTATGCGAACGGCTGGTATCGCGGGCCGCGCACGCCGGAAGATTTCGCGGCGCGAGCCAAGGTGGTTGCCGCCCGCGGCTACACAGCGCTCAAGTTCGACCCGTTCGGAAGCGCCTGGCGTACGCTGCCGCGCGCGGAATTCGACTTGAGCCTCAATATCATCCAGGCCGTGCGCGAAGCGGTGGGCGATTCGGTGGACCTGCTGATCGAGGGGCATTGCCGTTTCAATACCGCCACGGCGATCGAATTTTCACGGGCGATGGCACATTTCCGTCCGGCCTGGTTCGAGGAACCGGTGCCGCACACGAACACCCACGCCCTGGTGGAAGTGGCGCGCCACAGTCCGGTGCCGGTCGCCACAGGCGAAAGCTTTTCAACCAAACAGGAGTTCGCCGAGTTGTTAAAGCATGATGCGGTGAGCATTCTTCAGCCGGAGCCGCTCTTTCTCGGCGGAATCTACGCGGCCCGGAAGATTGCGGACATGGCGGATGCGCACCTGGGTGTCATCGCCCCCCACAGCGCGCAAGGTCCGGTTTGCTCGGCGGCGTGCGTGCAGCTCAATGCGTCGCTGCCGAATTTCTTCCTCCACGAGATCTTCGACGAGTTCAACGAACCCTGGGAGAAGGAGATCGTGGTGAACCCGGTGAAGCTGGTGGACGGGTATATCGAGATTCCGGAGCGCCCCGGCCTGGGAATCGATCTGAATATCGATGAAATTGCCAGGCATCCCTACGAGCAGGAACACTTCCTGCCGCTCTTTCGTTCGGGATGGGAGCGCCGGCAACACGCGTAGGCGTCAATTCCGGATCGAAAGGGCTTTGAAAGCCGCCGCGTAATTTTGGGTTAAAGGGTGGGACGCTCCCATGACTCGATGGGCCCTGGAACGATTCGGAACATGGGGTGCGCCTTCACGTTGCGTTGCGCCGGAAGCAGCCGGAGACGCACCGGATCGCGCTGCCCGAGTTTCTTCCTGAGGTGGCCGAGTTCATAGACCAGTTGCCCTCGGGTAACCGTCAGAACGATCGCGCCGGGCTTACGCACGATCTTGGAAGAGTCGAAACGGTAGCCCCGTGCATCGGCCTCCTCATGCACGGAGGAGAGGTAGGCGGCGATCGCCGCACCCGGCTCTTCGGCCTGCCGGAACCGTTCCAGTTGCGGGTGAAACCGGTAGCCCCTGGTGCGCCCCAGGAGGACATGTTGGGCGAGCAAGGCCTCCCGCCACAGAGCCACCAGTCCGGCCCGGTCAAGCAGTGATGGATGGAGCGACCACAGGCGCAAGAACCATCGTAACGGCTAACCCCGGTACGGAAGGAGGCCCCCGGTTCGGCCGTGCGATTTTAGGTTATTTGGTCGGGCTGCCGGGATTTGAACCCGGGACCTCTTGCACCCCAAGCAAAAAATATCAATCACTTACGAGTGCCTCTCTATGATAACACGAGACTTAGCGGTGGGCGATTTGGACGCCAAATGGACGCCAGAACGCCGACGTGGGCGGTATGGACTCCACGCGGACTCCACAATCTGGCCGCTCGCGCGCGCGGTCGCCACCAACCTTCGTGGTTCGCTGGAGGAGGCGACGCCAGAAGTTTTCCCTATAAGGATGTTGCCCCGCAGCCGCCTCCAACCGATTTCGGCGTGGCCCCCGAATCAGCTGATCTTGACGTGACCCGATTGTGAAACGCGGGCGACGAACGGTCCCGGCACGGAATGCAGGATTTTGAAGATCCGCGGTAGGGCCGACAGGAAGACCGCCGCGATCTCGATTCCGCGAAGGTTTCCCGCCGTGAGAACGAACACTCTTGCATTGCTGGCTCTCAGCGCCGCGATCTCCAACGGGCGGTATCGCAGCCGCTGATCTTTGGTGAGCACAACCCAGCCGCGCTCGCCGACGGCCTGAAGCCAGACACGGTCTTCCTCATCACGCGCGAAATGGTCGTCATGAATTTCAACAACGAGACCCGCGTTGACAAGTTCGGTTCGGATGGGCTCTATGCCCAGCGACCTGTCGATGAAGAATACCGTTTCATCAGGCGGCTTCGCAGCGGATTGCTTCTTCGATGGCACTGGTGTCTAAGCGGAAGTCCTTTGCGAGGTCCGCGACGGAATCGCCGGCCCGGTATCGCTCGTAAATGGATGAAACCGGAATGCCCGTGCCCGCGATCACGGGTCGACCAAAGGAGACTGCCGGATTCATGACGACCACGCGCGGGTCCGACAGGGGAGCCGTCTCGGCTTGCGTGTCCCGGGTGAACGGGTAGAGCTTGATAGGAATACCCTTCGAATCCCATTCGATCCGCTTGAGGTACACACCGATGATTTCCTTCATCGCATGCTGGCCTTCGCGCGAGGCGTTGATCAGTTCGCCGTAGCGCTCCACGAACAGATCAAGTCCGTCGGTTTGGAAGGCTTGATTGATCAGTGGATGTTCGACTCGAAACTGGCGGCTGACGTAGTCGAGCGCGCGGCGGACCTTTGGGAGTCTCACGCCGTGGCGCCGACGAATCGCCGCCAGGACGTGTGCCTCGACGAGGTTGATGAAAGACAGATACTGCTTCTTGGGGTCGTCCAGGTGGATCAGGGGACGAGAACGCTTCGTCGCTCCGGCGACCGGATAAAGTCTGCCCACGACCCAACTGCGCAAGGTTCCCTCCGGCATGCGCAGGTAGTGGGCCGCCTCACCGAGCGAGTAGGCGGGCATCAGACGCGGATCGCCGGTCTGGTAGCGAGCTTCAGTCGTTTTGAGCGCCATGCCTCCTCTCAAACATTATCAGTCTACGGTGTTGCGCACACAAGAAGGGTCATGGGGCCGATTTCGGGAGTGGGAGAACGCTACTGGAGGATTGTCGTCGCTGGCTGCGTTTCGGCGAGGCTGGGCGGGACTTCGGGCGTGGTCGGCGCGGGCATGTCGGTCTTCCGCTTACTGGCGGCCTCCGCGAGCTTGTCCTGCTTGCGCGGGTTGCGCGCGTAATGGACCAGTCGGTCAATGGGCCAGATTTGGATTTCAGTTTGGGTCGATTGGAGCATATAATTCCCCTACTGGCCCACTGAATAACAGTTAAGAAGTTCATTCGTCAACAGTCGAATCAAGAAAGGCGAGTAGATCAAACGCGACAGAAACTTACGAAGAGGTTTGTCGGGGTTTCAGCCCCGTCATGTCGGGTTCTTTGTCGGGAAATCGGGTCTACCCGACAAGTGCCGGCTCAGCAACAGCAGTAACTTAGGCTCTAATTGTCGGGTTTGTCGGGTTTTTATAGGAGAACAGAGTCCGACGGAAAACAGACCACCAAATTTGCGTTACCGTCGATTCGGGGCTGGCAGGTGAATCACAAGCGGGTCCACCGGATCATGCGGGAGGACAATTTGCTCTGCTTGCGACGGCGAAAGTTTTAGAATCGTCCAGCTCGCGTGTGATGCGGGGCCAGCCGTAAAAGGGAAACTCGAGCGCGATCCGCTGGATCTCATCACGCAGATCCAGATCCCGATCGATGGCTTCTGCACCTGCCCCGGGGTCCACTCGTCGCAGAGAATGACGGGAATATCCGCGATGCCCAACTTGCGAGCAGCTTTAAACCTGAGGTGGCCATCTACAATCTCACCGTCACTGCGAACCAGGCAGGGGATCTTAAAGCCGAACTCGCGGATCGATGCACACATCCGATCCACCACGCCGTCGTTCTTGCGTGGATTCCGCGCGTATTCGCACAGCCGGTCGATTGGCCAGCGCTCAGTCTGCGGGTCGATGTTCCTCTCTCGGTCGCCCATCCGTTTTTAAACGAGTTCTTTGGATAGCAGCGCAGCCGGGCACTTTAGCGAGAGTCCCTCGTCACCGCCAGAACCGCCGCGTTCTGCCTCCTGAATAGCAGGTGCGAATTTCAATCGTCAACTGTAAAGTGAATCAGCCAAGAGAGAGCGGCGTGATGGATCGCGACGGGCATTGTCCTTATAGGGAAAACAAGAATCGTCGTCTTCGTCTCAAGCGGCGAACACGCAAAAAATGATGCCCACACTGCCCAGACTCCGACTGCGTCTGGATTGAAAGGGCTTGGTTGTGGGCGGCGTCAGAATGACACCATCCACGTGGACCCCCAAGGGGAAATGGGCGAGTTTGGACTCCGCGTTGGACTCCAAACGACATGTGAGAACGTGCGATACTCTGTAACCCTTTGAGGAATTTGGTCGGGCTGCCGGGATTTGAACCCGGGACCTCTTGCACCCCAAGCAAGCGCGCTAGCCAGGCTGCGCCACAGCCCGAAGCTCCTATTCTAGCGCACAAACATTGGTATCCTCTTTAGGTTAAGGAGAAAAAACTCGATCCATGTCTGATGATTTTTCCCGCCGCTCCTTTTTGAAGCGCTCCACTGCCGCGGCGATTGCCGCCGCGCCCGCGATGTCCCCCGCCTTGGCCGCTAATGACAAGATTCATCTGGCCTGGATCGGCACCGGAAGCCGCGGGTATTACCTCATGGAGCGGATGTACAAAGGTGGGGGCAATGCCGTGGCCCAGGTTACCGCTGTGTGCGATACCTACACGGGCAACCTGCAAAAAGGCAAGGACCGGGTGCAGACTCTCGGCGGCAACACTCCGAAAACCTACGAGGATTATCACGACCTCCTCGCCGACTCCAATGTGGACGCCGTCTTCATCGCCGCCCCCGAACATCTTCACTACCCGATGTTCATGGCCGCCATCAAAGCAGGCAAACATATCTATTGCGAAAAGCCGCTGGCCCACACGATTGAGCAGGGCGAGGAGATGGTGAAGGCCGCCGAGGCATCGGGCAAGGTGGTTCAGGTGGGCACCCAGAACCGGAGCAATTCGCTCTACATCCAGGCGAAGGAGATGATCGCCAAAGGAATGATCGGCGATATCCACTACGTCCGCGCTTTCTGGTACCGCAATTCGCTCGACGACAATCCCGCCTGGCGCTATGCGATCCCCGCCGACGCGAACCCCGAAAATACCGACTGGAAGAAATTCCTCGGACCGGCGCCGGAACATGCCTTCGACAAGCAGCGCTACTACCAATGGCGGCTTTATTGGGACTATTCCGGCGGAATCTCCACCGACCTTCTAGTGCACCAAACCGACATCATCAACTTCGCCTGCGGTAAGCGGGTACCCGACACATGCACTTCGTCCGGCGGCATTTACCGGTGGACCGACGACGACCGCGAAGTGCCGGACACCTTCAGCGCTCTATACGAATATCCCGGCCGCTTCCACATCAACTACAGTTCCTATTTCGGGAACGACCACTATGGCTACGGCGAGAATTTCATGGGCAACGAAGGCACCATCGAGGTCCTGAACCGCGACACGCTCAACTTCTATCCGGAAACATTCCGCGGAAAGGCGCCGGCGCGGATCTCGGATCGCGGCACCATCAGTATCAATCGCCCGCACAACGACAACCTGGCCGTCGAGGCGCACGTCCGCAACTTCCTCGAAGCGATTCAGGGAAAAGCGCAGATTGTCGCGCCGCCCCGCATCGGCCAGGAAGCGGCCATCAGCGGCCATCTCGCCACGCTTTCCTATCGCAACAACAAGAAAGTCACCTGGCACAACGATACGCGCAAGTATACCTTTGCATAAACAGGAAGACCGAATAGAATATCCCTTATGTCTCAGACCAAAACCTGGCGGTTGATCGTTGCCGCTATCCTCGCCATTTTTGTATACGGCGTCATCGCTTCACTCCTCGGAACCATTCTTCCGAGCCTCGCCCACAAGCTCACGTTGAGTGAAGCGCAAAACGGCAACATCGCGCTCGCCCAGGCAATTGGACTCATCATCGCTTCGGTTTCGGTGGGGCCGCTGGTGGACAAGCGGGGAAAGAAGGTGGCACTCTTACTCGGACTGGCGCTCATTGCGATCGCGCTCTTCCTGCTGCCCGCCGCATCGGGCTTTTCCATCGTCGCCATCCTGATGTTCCTTCTCGGAACCGGCGGCGGCATTGTAGTCACCGCGGCCAATGCGCTGGCCAGCGATATTGGCGAGGACCGGCGCGCTTCCGTCCTGAATCTTCTCAATCTGTTTTTTGGTCTGGGCGGCCTGGTGACCCCGTTTGTCGCGGCCAACCTCATGCAGGGGGACAAGGTCCAACTGAGCTTCGCCGCCGGCGTGCTGGCCGCCGTTACGCTGGCCTTCCACGTCATGACGCCGATGCCGCAGCCCGCGCCCGCCGCCAGTTCGGGGCCGGCCACTTCGGGAACTTTCTCCCGGCCGGTGCTCTATCTGCTCGCACTGTTCCTGTTCCTCTATGTGTCCTGTGAAGTGGGGGTCTGGAACTGGCTGGCGAAATATCTCATCGCCCGCGGCATTGAAGAGAGCCGCGCTCTCAACATACTCTCGCTCGGCTTTGCGCTGGGCCTGTTGATCGGGCGCGTAGTGGTGTCGCGAGTTCTGATCAAAGTCCACGCCGTGACGGTGACTTTGGGGGCCGCGATTCTCATGGTCGCCACCACCTACCTGATGCTGCAGACCAGCGACCCCACCGTGGCCTGGATTGCCGTTTTCTGCGCCGGCATTGCGATGGCTCCTGTCTTCCCCACCACGCTGGCCATGGTGGGCGACGCGTTCCCGAACGCTCCGGCCACCGCGATGGGATTCGTGATTACTTGCGGATGGGTGGGGTTGGCGGTCAGCTCGCCGATCATCGGGCAGGTCGCTGGTTCCTCCAATCTCGGAACGGCGCTTCTCATCATCCCGGCGTTCTCGGTGGCGATGATTCTAGTAAACCTCGCCATTCGTCCGATGCTGCATCGCGCCTAGCGGCGTGTCCGGGGCCTATTTGACAAAAGGCTATTTGACAAACCCGGCCGTACCCTTCGAGATCGCCTGAATCGAGCCGTTATGGCTCTGGTCCTTGGGCGTCTCGTTCCGGGGCCGCTCCGTGGATTGCGGGCTCACAACACAGGCTGGAGCTGGCCGCCAAGCGTGCCTGCCCCAGCCTGCCACGGCCAAAATGACCAGCAAAATCAGTCCTCCGATGGTTGCCCAATCCTTGATCTTGCCCATCACCTTTTTGACCTTCCGGCACCGCAAAGAATTGCAACCGGAAAGCCAATTCAGACAGACAGCGGCAAATCGTTGAAATCAGAGTTCTTATGTTTTTCGCAAGAAATAAGCGGCGGGTAGAAAATACCGGAACGTCCGGGAGCAAGGAAAATCCTGCACAGGCAGGCTACTGCCAACCCCCTCCCAGCGCCCGGTATAGCTCCACCACGGCCAGCAGTTCGTCGCGGCGCAATTGAGCCAGCGCCAGCTCGCCCTGGAAAAGGTTTCTCTGGGCGTCGAGAACCTGCAAATAGCTGTCGAGCCCGCCGCGGTAGCGCAGATTGGATAGGCGCTCCGTCTCGCGCAAAGCCTTCACCAGATGCTCTTCCTGCTCGCGCTGCTCGGCGGTCTTCTGATAGCCGATGAGCGCGTCGGACACCTCGCGAAACGCATTTTGGATTGCCTTCTGATAGACAAACACCGCTTCCTGCTGCTGCGCCCTGGCAAAACGGACGTTGTTGCGGGTTCGGCCGGCGTTAAAGACCGGCAGCGTTGCGGCCGGAATAAAAGACCACTGCCGCGCCGGACCGGTAAAAAGACTACTCAATTCCCTGCTCTGGCCGCCCAAAAAACCCGTCAGCGAAATTTGCGGGAAATACTGCGCCTTGGCCGCTCCGATTTGGGCATTCGCCGCGATTAAGGAAGCTTCCGCGCCACGAATATCGGGGCGCCGTTCCAAGAGAGCCGATGGCAAACCGGGGGGAATCGTGGGCGGCAGCGCGAACTGTTCCAACTCCTTGCCTCGCGACACCGCGCCGGGGCTTCTCCCCAGCAGCAGGCTGAGCTGATTTTCGGTCTGGCCGATGCCGCGCTCGGCGGATGCGATTTGGGCTGTGGCGGTAAACAGAAGTTGTTCCGCCTGGTGCACGTCCAGCCCGGTTGCCGCCCCGCGCTTATGCCGCAGCGTGGTGAGTTGAAGCCCCCGGTCGGCGTTCTGCTTCGTCCGGCGGGCGATGTCGAGTTCGAGATCCTTTTCGCGAAGGTCGAAATAGGCAGTGCTTACATCGGCGATGAGCGTAGTTAATACACCGCGACGGCCTTCTTCGCTCGCCAGATACTCGGCGCGCGCCGCCTCGTTTAAGCGCCGCAAACGGCCCCATACGTCGAGCTCCCAGCTCAGGCTGAAGCCCGCTTGCGTGAAGCTGGCGGCGCTGTCGAAGCCGGCCGGATAAGGAAACGCCCCGCGCGTCGATGTTCGCTGCGTGGTCAACTGCCCGCCCGCGTCCAGTTCGGGGAACAGCAGCGATTTCTGAATGCCGTACTGCGCCCGCGCTTCCAGCACGCGCGCCGAAGCGATTTTCAGGTCGAAATTCTGCTCGATCGCCGTGGCGATCAGTTGCTTCAAAGCGTCGTCCTGAAAACGATCGAACCATTTGGTGTCCGCGAGCGAAGCGGCGCCCGTGGAATCCGCGGGCGCGCTCCGGAACTGCGGAGGTACTTCGGCCGCCGGCCGTTTGTAGTTCGGCCCCATGGCGCAGCCCGCGCTCAGCAGCGCGACGCCAATCACCGGCAGAATGCGCCTCATTGCCCGCCTCCCGGCAGGACCGCCTGGGTGGACTCGTCCCGCGCCGGACCATGCGTCACTCCCCGGTTCCGCTCGGAGAACCGTTGAATTACCAGATAGAGCACCGGAACGATGAACACCGCGAGCAGGGTGGCGGCGTTCATACCCCCGAATACCGTAGTGCCCAGCGCGCGCCGGGACGACGCCCCCGCTCCGGTGGCCAGCACCAGCGGCACCACACCGAGAATAAATGCAAAAGACGTCATCAGAATCGGCCGCAACCGGAGATGCGCGGCCTCAATCGCCGCATCGTAAACAGACATGCCTTCCTCACGCCGCAGTTTGGCGAACTCGACAATCAGAATCGCGTTCTTCGCCGCCAGTCCAATCAAAGTGACGATGCCGATCTGCGTGTAGATGTCATAGGCGTACGACCTCATGTAGACAGCCAGCAGCGCTCCGAACAAACCAAGCGGCACCGCGAGCACGACCGCGAATGGGATCGACCAGCTCTCGTAAAGAGCCGCAAGGAACAGGAAGACAAGAATGGCCGCAAATCCGAAGATAAAGCCTTCCTTGCCTTCTGTCAGCCGCTGCTGGTAGACGGTGCCCGTCCACTCGAATCCGTAACCTTGTGGAAGCACCTGGCGCGCCACTTCCTCCATCGCGTTCGCCGCCTGCCCGGAGCTGTATCCCGGCGCCGGACCACCCAGGATCTTCGCCGTGCGGAAGCGGTTGTAGCGGTAGATCACTTCCGGACCCGAGACCGCCTTGACGTTCACCAGCGTGCTGAGCGGAACCATTTCATTGCCGGACGTCCGGACATAGAAGCGGTTAACGTCATCCGGCCGGTCGCGGAAATCGGGTTCGGCCTGCATCAGGACCTTCCAGGTGCGCCCGAAACGATTGAAGTCGTTCACATACAGTCCGCCCAGGAACGTCTGGAGAGAATCGTAAACATCGGTGACCGGGATCCCCAGCGTCTGAGTCTTTTCGTTGTCCAGGTTGACTTGGAACTGCGGAATGCTGGTTCGAAAGCTGCTGATGACATTCACCAGCTCCGGACGCTTGCTGGCCGCGGTGGTGAGAGTATCCATCACCTGCGCAAGCTGCGCGACGTCGCCGCCTCCGCGATCCTCCAGCATGAACTCAAAGCCGCCGGTGGTGCTAAGCCCTAGAATCGGCGGCAGGCCAAATCCGAAGATGATGGCGTCCTCAATTTTCGAAAATCGCTGCTGGGCCGCGCCGAGAATCCCGGTCAGTTGAAGGTTCTTCGATTTACGCTCGTCCCATGGCTTCAGCGTCACAATGATCGTGGAGACGTTCGAGTTATTCGTCTGCGTGGTGATGTCGAGGCCTCCGAATGTGGTGACCGCTTCGACGCCGGGCAGGTCGCGCACGGCTGCCTCGGCGCGCTCCACCACATGCAGATTGCGCTCCAGCGACGCTCCATCCGGCAGGCGGACGGCAACGAAAAAGACGCCCTGGTCCTCATCCGGAAGGAATCCGCTGGGAAGGATCTTGAACAAGCCTCCCACCGCGAGCGAGAATGCGGCCAGCGCCACCAGGGCGAAGACCGTTCGCCGCATCAGGGCTTTCACGCCGCTCAAATACTTGTTCGTGGTCCAATCGAACCCCTGATTGAACTTGCCGAAGAATCGCGCCAGCCATCCGGTGGTCTGTCCTTTGGGCTTCAAAAGGAGGGCCGCGATCGCGGGGCTCAAAGATAACGCGTTGAAGGCCGAGAGCAATACGGATACGGCGATGGTCAGCGCGAATTGCCGGTAAATCTGTCCGCTGATACCGCCCATGAACGCAACCGGAATAAACACGGCGCCGAGAATGAACGCGATCGCGACCACGGGGCCCGATACTTCCTTCATCGCCTTGACTGTCGCGTCCGCTGGACTCATCCCCTGATCGATGTTGTGCTGCACGGCTTCTACGACGACAATCGAATCGTCCACCACGATTCCAATCGCGAGCACCAGCCCGAACATGCTGGTCATGTTGATGGAGAAGCCCAGCAGCGGAAAGAGCGCGAAAGTGCCGATGATCGACACCGGAACCGTCAGCAGCGGGATGAGAGTGGCCCGCCAGTTTTGTAGAAAGAGGAAGACGACGATGATCACCAGCGCCACCGCTTCGAACAATGTCACAGCCACATCTTCGATGGCGGCCCGCACAAATTTCGTCGAGTCGTAGGAAACAACGTAGTCGATGCCGGCGGGAAATGTCTTCTTGGCGTCCTCGAGGTACGTCCGGACGCGGTTCATGGTTTCGACCGCGTTGGCCCCGGGGGACAGGTACACGATAATCAGCGACGACGGCTTGCTGTTCAACCTGCTGAAGGTCTTGTAGTCCTCGGCGCCCAACTCTACGCGGCCGATGTCCCGCACGCGAAGAAACGAGCCATCCGCCTGGGCGCGCACGATAATATTGCCGAACTGCTGCGGGTCGAGCAAACGCCCGCTGGCATTCACGGGATATTGAAAATCGGTGCCGGTGGGGACGGGTGGCTGCCCGATCGCGCCGGCCGGATTCTGACGGTTTTGAGCCTGAATTGCGGTATTGACGTCCGTCGCGGTAATGCCCAGCTTGGCCATTTTGTCGGGGTTCACCCAAATGCGCATCCCGTAGTTTTGCTGGGCGGCCAGGCGAGTATCGCCAACGCCCGGGAGGCTCCCGATTTTGTCCACCAGGTTAATGGTCGAGTAGTTGTTGAGGAACAACGAATCGTAGCGCCCGTCCGGGGCGGTAATCGCGATCGCCGCCAGAAACGCGGAGGAAACCTTCTTCACCGTGACACCGACACGCTGGACTTCAGGCGGCAAAACCGGGAGCGCCAGGCTCACCTTGTTTTGCGTTTTCACTGTGGCCATGTCGATGTCGGTCCCCAGTTCGAAGGTCACGTCGATGGTCAGCGTGCCGTCGTTCGAACTGCGGGAGAAGAAGTACATCATGCCGTCCAGCCCGACCAATTGCTGTTCGATGGGCTGCGCGACCGTTTTTTCCAAATCCTGAGAATTTCCACCGCGATAGTTCGCGATAATCTGCACCACCGGCGGAACCACCTGCGGATAGGTGGCGATGGGAAGGGAGGGTATAGCCACCAATCCGATAATGACAATCACGATGGCGATTACCATCGCGAAGACGGGTCGCTTTATAAAGAATTGCGCCATGAGGTTAAGAGGTTATTTCGAAGGGACCGGCTTGGTGGAGCGCTCCACGTACGGCTGGGGATTCACCACCGAACCGGGACGCGCTTTCTGCATGCCTTCGACGATGACCTTGTCTCCCGGCTTCAGCCCTTGTTCCACAACCCAGCGCTCTCCCACGCGGTCGCCGGTAACGATGCTGCGGGCCAGCACTTTGTTCCCGTCGCCCACGGTGAGCACGCTCTGCAGACCCTGCAACTCCTGTACCGCCTTCTGCGGAACGAGGATCACGCCTTTGCGTTCCGCCGTCCGCAAACGCACGCGGCCGAATTGGCCCGGCAGAAGATCGTGCTGGGGATTCGGAAACGTTGCCTGCAATTCCAGAGTTCCGGTTTTGGGATCGACCTGGTTTACGCTGTTTGCGATTTTTCCGGCATACGGATGGGGCTGGTTGTTCGCCAGAATTAATTCGAGAGGCTGCTGCAACTGCGCGGCCTTGTCCTGCCGCTGCTGAAATGCGAGATATTCACCCTCGCTCACCTTGAACCGGACCCAGATTGGATCCAGCGGAACAATGGTAGTAAGCGGCTGCGCCGCGGTCGGAGTCACCAGGCCTCCCACCGGAATCAAAGTGTCGCCGACGCGGCCGCTGATGGGCGCCTGAATGGTTGCGTATTCGAGATTCAGTTGGGCGGTCTGGAGGAGCGCTTTGTTCGCTTCCACCTGCGCCTGCGTGGTGTCGATTTGCGCCTTGGTCGAAAGCCGGGCTTGTTCGACGCTGGCGACTTTTGCCGCGACGTTGGCCTTGTTCGCGTCCAGGGCCGACAGGGCGTTATCGAGATCCTGCTGCGCCGCGGCGTCTTCTTTTACCAGCGGGCGCAAGCGATCCACATCCTGCTGCGCTTTGGCCAGATTCGCTCTTGCCTGCACCAGGTCCGCCTGTGCCTGCACCAGCGCTACTTGCCTCCGCGCAAACTCCAAGCTCGCCTGCGCGTTCTCCAAATCCCCTTTGGCCTTCGCCACCGACGCCTGATAGGGACGGCGATCCAAAACGTAAAGCACCTGGCCCGCTTTCACATCGGAGCCAACCTGAAACAGCCGCTGTTCAATGAAGCCTTCCACCCGCCCCCGCACATCCACCATGTCCCGCGCGTAGGTCTGCGCGGCATACTCGGCATAAATGGGGACATCCTGGGGATGAACGTCAACAAATGAAACCAGCGGCGGGGGAAACGCCTGAGTGGCGTTCGCTTTCATATCGCCACTGCCGCAGGAATTAATAACAAATAGCAGGGGAACCGCAAGAACTAGAAGCACATATCTGGAGCACACGAACATTTGTCGTTCTGATAGAGACACGAGATTCCTTATGCTACTTGAGATGTTCGAGCCTGGAATCGGATTCCGAAAAGTGCA
This sequence comes from Bryobacteraceae bacterium, assembly GCA_035545735.1. Classification (GTDB taxonomy): domain Bacteria; phylum Acidobacteriota; class Terriglobia; order Bryobacterales; family Bryobacteraceae; genus JAJYKC01. The sequence goes on from DASZXS010000033.1 coordinate 43,874, forward strand.
CTAGAGGACACTTTGGTAAAAGCTGAGAGAGTTGTCTCCCTGTTTTAACACGCGATACCGCCGGAGCCCGCCATAATTCTCATCGAGCGCCTGACGGGAGGAATGTTGAGCGATCACGATACCCCGGGCGTGCTTCGCGGCCGCGTCCAGGGATAAACGGTACTCCTCGGAAAGAGCGTAAGGAGGATCCAGAAATAGAATGTCCGTTTCCAGAGACCCGATCAGCGGAGCCGCCCGGACGCACCGTACATCCGCCCTTGCCTCTAGTTTCAGCGAGGTAAGATTTTCCTCGATAATGCTGGCGGCTTTGCGATTCCGTTCGATGAAAATCACCCGGGCGGCGCCGCGGCTCAACGCTTCAATTCCAACCGAGCCTCCGCCCGCATAGGCATCGACAAAAAAGCTGCCTTCGATCACCGGAGAAAGAATATCGAACAGCGATTCGCGCAAACGGTCCGGAGTAGGACGCGTCTCCAGGCCGGCCGGCGCTTTGAGTCGCCGGCTCCGAAACTCACCGCCGATTACCCGCACATCAACCTACCAGCGCCAGAGCATAGCGGCGCTGCCAATGGTCGCGAATATATTCCACGGCGCGCTGTAGTTCGTGCCCCGGCGTGGCCTGGGATACGAAAGCCGCGGCCTCCCGCCGGGCCACCCCCAGAATTTCCTGGTCGCGAACCAGGTTCGCGAACCGCAGCGCCGGCAGGCCGGCCTGTTTCGTGCCGAAAAATTCGCCGGGACCGCGCAGTTTCATATCCATTTCCGCTATGTGGAAGCCGTCGGACGAATCGAGCATTGTCCGGATGCGCTCGCGTGCAATCTCATTCATCTTGCCAGTTACCAGAATGCAATAGCTCTGCTCCCGGCCGCGCCCCACCCGCCCCCTCAACTGGTGTAGCTGCGCCAGGCCAAAGCGTTCGGCCTGTTCAATCACCATCACCGTGGCGTTGGGAACGTCCACGCCCACTTCCACCACGGTCGTCGCAACCAGGATCTGGGTTCCCCCGCGTTTGAACCGGCCCATCACATCTTCCTTGCGATCCGGGGTCAATTTTCCGTGCAGCAGATCCACGCTCAGTTGCGGGAACACGACCCGGGAAAGATGCTCATACATCTTCTCCGCGGCCTTTACGGTTTGCGTCTCGCTCTCCTCGATCACCGGGTAGATCACGTAGGCTTGCCGTCCGGCGTCCACCTGCTTCTTGAGGAAACTGTAGACCTGTTCGATCTTTTCTTCGGTGGCGTGCCTGGTGATCACCTGCTTCCGGCCCGGGGGCGGTTCATCGATGATCGAGACATCCAGGTCGCCGTAGAATGTCATCGCCAGCGTGCGCGGGATGGGAGTCGCGGTCATCACGAGCACGTCGGGGTGAAGGCCCTTTTGCATCAGCTTCAGACGCTGCATCACGCCGAACCGGTGCTGCTCGTCGATAATCGCAAGGCCCAGGCGTTGAAATTCCACATCTCCCTCGATCAGAGCGTGCGTTCCCACCGCCACCTTCGCCAGCCCCGACGCGATCAGCTTCTTGATCTGTTTTTTCTCGCGCGCCGGCTGCGAACCGGCCAGCAAGGTGACCGTATAGCCGAGTTTTTTCAGTAGACGCTCGAAGTAGGCGTGATGCTGCCGCGCCAGGATCTCGGTGGGCGCGAGCACCGCCACCTGATAGCCGTTTTCAATGGCGAGGATGGACGCCTCGATGGCGACCAGTGTTTTGCCGGAGCCGACATCGCCTTCGAGCAGACGGCTCATCGGGTGGGCTTCCGCCATGTCGCCGGCGATCTCACCGAAGGCGCGCTTCTGCGCCTTGGTCGGCTTGAACGGCAACATCTCCAGAATCCGGGCGCGGACGCGGTCATTCCGCTCGAAAGCGATACCCGGCTGCAATTTGGCTTTGGCCCGCTTCAACTCCATCCCGCATTCCAACCAGAAGAATTCTTCCAGGATGAACCGGATTTGCGCCTGGGTGCGGAAAGAATTGAGCAGCCGCAAATCCTCGTCGCTGCCGGGAAAATGAATGCGCCGCAGAGCCTCCGCGCGGCCCGGCAGCTTCAGGCTCGCGCGCAGACGCTCCGGGAACGGATCGTCCAGCTCCGGCAGCGACTCGAGAAGCCGGTGGATCAGCGTGCGGAAAACCCGCGTGGTAATCTTCCCCGCCGCTTCATAAATGGGAACAATCCGGCCCGTGTGCAGCCCGGCATCGGACTCGTCGTCACCGGTCAGGAGCTCAAATTCCGGGTGCATGATCAGCAGGTCGCCGGTGTAGCTATCCAGTTCGATTTTGCCGTACAGGGCCAGCTTCACTCCTTCGGTGAGCCGGTCCGCCAGATATCCGCCGTGAAACCACTTCCCGCGCAGGTCGGCGCCCGAGCCATCGGAGAAGATCGCCTCAAACAGGTTCAACCCGCGCTTGCGCAACCCGGCCATCCGCGACGAGCGGACCTCGGCAATGATGGTGGCCATCTCTCCGGGAGCCAATTGTGCGATGGATTTTACGTTCGTGCGGTCTTCATAGCGGAAGGGAGGATAGGCGAGCAAATCCTCCACGGTGCGAAGGCCCTTGTTTTCGAGAACCGCCGCCCGGGCCGGGCCCACTCCCCTCACATATTGCAAAGACGTATCGAGATCGAGCCCCAACCCTCCAGTTTACTGCCCGGGCGCGCTCACCCTCTTTTGCCACACCATCACCGTCGTCGGAAAGCTGTAATAGACTTCCTCATTCTTTTCAAAGGCGCCGATGCCCAAACGGTTCACGCCAATGTCCGCGCGCACCAGACGCCGTATCCGGTCCGCGTTTCCCTCTGGCGGAAAGGACGCCGCCAGCAGCGCCTCCATGGCGCTCTCCAGCCGGAAACACACGGTTATGCCCGGCGCGAAACCCACTCCCGCTCCTAATGCCGCCAGTTCTTCGAGTGGCAAAGCATGGGTGTGCGAAGGATCGCGCAGCTTTTCAATCTCGTCGTACGCCGCGGCCTTGGACGCCTCCGGCGTGACATCGGCGACCACGATGCGCCCGCCGCTCCGGCAAACACGGGCCATCTCGCGCAGCACTCTCTCGGGCTCCATCAGGTGATGAAACGAGTAGCGGGTCGCGACCAGAGAAAACGAGTTGTCCGCGAAGGGCAAATGCGCCGCATCTCCAGTTCGCCATTCGATATTGGCCAATCCCTTCGCTCGCTGCCGGTCGCGCGCCTGTTCAATCATCGCGGGCACCAGATCGATTCCCGTCACGCGGCGAGCCACCCCGGCCAGCGCGCAACTGATGATGCCCGGGCCGCACGCAACATCGAGAGCTTCATCGTCCCGGTTCACCTCCGCCGCCTCCAGAAAAATGCGCAGCGTGTCCTCGGCCGAATGCGCCGGCGCATCGGAGAACGGCTTCGCTTGGCGCGTAAATTGGTCGAGAATTTCCCGGTTGTGCTGTTGTAGGAGAGCGCTCATGCGTCCAGTATCGCGTCCGGCGGCTGTGGCCGGTGATCGCGGATTGGCCAAAATATGGCTTTGGAAGGCCAAGCTCGCCTATCCTGGGAATCAGGGCCTTGAAAATCCAAGTCATTGAGCGTCTGAATCAGGACCGGACGCGCTCCCACCTGCGGCAAAGCGGCATCGAGCAGGCGGCGGCGTCCGCATTCGGATACCTCGACGAATTGCGCGCGGTTCAATACGACTGGCATTCCCACCCATACCACCAGTTGCTCTACGCGTTCCGCGGCACGGCTCACGTGGAGGTAGGAAACGCGCGCTACTTCCTGCCTCCGCAGCGCGCGGCCTGGATTTCCGCGGGAACCAGACACCGGACGACGCTCTACCAGGTGGAATGCGGCAGCGTATTTCTCCATCCGCGCCTGGTGAGTTGGAAGGTGGACCCGATTCGCATCATCGCCGCTCCTCCCCTCTTGCGCGAAATGGTGAAGGAGGCCGGGCGCTGGCAGGCGCGCGACGGTGCCAGGGACGCTTTTCGCGACTCCTTTTTCCGCACGCTGGTACACCTGAGCCGCGAATGGTTCGAGCAAGGCATGCCGTTCTGGCTGCCGCGCACGGACGATTCCGGGCTGGCCCGCGCGATCAACTACACCCTGGAGAATCTGTCCAGCGCGAACGCGGAAGCCGCCGCGCGCGCCGCGGCAATGTCGCCGCGCAGCTTTCGCCGCAGGTTTTCGCAATCTCTGGGACTTCCCTGGCGCGACTACCTGACGAAGGCCCGGCTGCTGCATTCGATGGAGCTGCTAGGTCAGGCGCGGGCGGGCGTTGCCGAAGTCGCCGCCCTGGTTGGCTTTGAATCGCCAAGCGCGTTTTCGAAGGCCTTTTACCAATTCACCGCCGAGCGCCCCAGCGGCTACCGGGCCCGCGTGTCACACGGGCTATTCTAATTGCATGTGTGGAATCGTCGGTTATGTCGGAAATCAAAAGGCGGTTCCGATCATTCTTGACGGACTTCGCCGCCTGGAATACCGCGGATATGACTCGGCGGGCATCGCCGTTCTTAACGCGAACGAAGAGTTATCCGTCCGGCGCGCGTCCGGCAAGCTGCGGAACCTCGAAGAGGTGATCCGCGGAAACCCCGTGGATGGAATCTATGGCATCGGGCACACGCGCTGGGCCACGCACGGACGGCCGACGGAGGAAAATGCCCATCCGCATCGCGATTGCACCGGGAAAATCGTCGTCGTTCATAACGGGATCGTCGAGAACTACCTCACGCTGAAGCGGCAGCTTGCCGCCGAAGGCCATCAGTTCGTCACCGAAACCGATACCGAGATCATTGCTCACCTGATCGAGAAGTTCCGCGATGGCCTCCTGGAGGAAGCGGTGCGGAAAGCGGTGCGCGAACTCCACGGCGTCTTCGCGCTCGCGGTGATTTCGAGCGACGACCCCAACAAGATCGTCGCGGCGCGCTCCGGCCCTCCCGTGGTGATCGGCCTGGGAGATGGCGAATATTTTGTGGCCTCCGACGTTCCGGCCATCCTGAGCCATACCCGCGATATGTTTTTCCTCGGAGACGGCGACCTTGCCGTGCTCACCCCGGAGGGAGTGCATCTCAGCGATTTCGGCGGCAAAATCGTCCGCCGGCCCGTAACGCGCGTTCTCTGGGATCCGATTCTTGCCGAAAAAGGCGGATACAAGCATTTCATGCTCAAGGAAATATTCGAGCAGCCCCGCGCGGTGCGGGACACGATGCTGGGACGCGTAGGGCAGGAAACCGGCCGGATCTTCCTGGATGAAATGGACATCAGTCCTAAGGAATTCCGCGAATTCGAATCGGTAAAGCTGATTGCCTGCGGCACAAGCTGGCATGCCGCCCTCGCCGGGAAATTCATGATCGAACAATTGGCGCGAATTCCGGTGGAAGTGGACTACGGCAGCGAGTTCCGCTATCGCGATCCGATTGTCGGAGAGAAAACGCTCACGGTCGTAATCTCTCAATCCGGTGAGACCGCCGATACGCTCGCGGCGCAGCGCGAAGCCAAAAACAGAGGGTCGAAGACACTGGCCGTTTGCAACGTGATCGGCTCCATGATGACGCGCGAAGCCGCGGGCACTCTGCTCACCCACGCCGGCCCGGAAATCGGAGTGGCCTCCACCAAAGCCTTCACCTGCCAGCTTACGGCGATCTTCATCCTCGCCATGCACCTCGGGCAGGTCCGCGGCAAGCTCGGCGACGAGGAATCGCGCAGGCTGATGCAGGAGCTGGTGCAGCTACCGGGAAAACTGGAGCCCATTCTGGGCAACGAGGGCATCTACGACGAGTTGGAAAAGCATCTGTTCCGGGCGAGCGGCTTCCTGTTCCTGGGCAGGGGAATCCATTTCCCCATCGCGCTCGAAGGCGCGCTGAAACTGAAAGAGATTTCCTACATCCACGCCGAGGGCTATCCGGCGGGCGAAATGAAGCATGGACCGAACGCGCTGATTGACGAGAATCTGCCGGTCGCGGTTCTGGCGACCCGCGAACAGGGAAACCCGCAAAGCAGGATCCGGTACGAAAAAACGCTCTCGAACATCCAGGAAGTGAAAGCGCGCAGCGGCATCGTGATCGCGATAGGGTGCGAGGAAGACGCCGACGAATTATCGAAGCACGCCGCCCACGTGATCCCGATCCCGTCGACCACGGACCTGCTGCTCCCCATCCTCGAAACAGTGCCGCTCCAACTTCTCGCCTATCGCATCGCCGTGCGCCGGGGCTGCGACGTGGATCAGCCAAGGAACCTGGCCAAGAGCGTGACGGTGGAATGACGCGCCAGTCCACCACACAGTTCGAAATTCGAACCGCCGGCAAGGGACTATACGATTTCACCCGCCAGGTGGAAGCCTGGATTGAGCGGCTACGGACCGGGAGCGGGCTTTTAACCCTGTTCTGCCGTCATACCTCGGCCTCACTCGTGATTCAGGAAAACGCCGATCCCGACGTGACCGCCGATCTAAAGGATTTCTTCGAGCGCCTGGTTCCAGAGGACGCACGCCTCTACCGGCACACGGCAGAGGGGCCCGATGACATGACGTCGCACATCCGCACGGCGCTCACCCAAACGTCACTTGCGATTCCGGTTCATGCCGGACGCCTCACGCTGGGAACGTGGCAGGGCATTTACCTGTTCGAACACCGCCAGATTCCCCACCGGCGCGGCGTGGCCGCTCATCTGCTGTACGAATCTTTACACGGGCCGGAGTAACCGCAAGCCGGCGGACCGCACCATTGCAGTCGAGGGACTGGATTCTCTCTAGGAGATCAATATGAAGACTCGTCTTGCTCTACTGGGCTGTTTGCTGGCCGTGGCCGCCTGGGCCGCCGATGTAAGTGGGAAATGGACCGCGCAGATGCCGGGTCGCGGTGGGGATACCCGCGAAGTGACGTTCGATCTCAAGGCTGACGGCGCCGCGCTGACCGGAACCGTCTCGAACCCCCGGGGGGGCGCCACCGATATCTCGGACGGGAAAGTGGATGGCGAAACCGTGTCCTTTTCCGTAGTCCGCGAATTCAACGGCAATCAGATAAAGATGAACTACACCGGCAAAGTCGAAGGCGACGAGATCCACTTCAAAGTGGAGCGGGAAGGCGGCCAGGGGCGCAGCCGTGAATTCACCGCCAAACGAGCGGCGAACTAACGCGGAAAGTGGCTTGAGGGCGTCCCGTCTTACAGGGGCGCGGATAGGGCGACGGACGCTTCGGCGGTCAGCAGCAGGAACGTGAAGGTTTCCTGCAGATAGAGCCGGACGGCGGTGTCGGTGTGGCTCAGATAGCCAATGGAAACATCCTGGCCGATATCCAGCTCGAAGTCGCCGCCGCGCGTCGTGACCACACACGCTCCTTCGATGGCGGGCGCCCAGATAATCTGATCGTCGACCAGGCGCTTGACGTGTTCGAGCACCGGATAGCCGTGATCGCTCGTCTCCGAGAGCGCCGTATAGGCCTTGGCCCCCAGCAGCACCGCATAGGGGCCGTTGACGCCGACCAGCCGCAACTCGCTCAGACTATGGGCGATGGCGTCGGGATACTGGCGCACATCGTCCGGCAAGGCCGCTTTGGGGTTGCTGGTGCCCTGGCGGATACCGACGATGCCCGCAGGCGCGTAACCCTCGAATATCGCCCTGTCCTCGGCAAAGGCAAGCCGGCGAGCCGCATCCTTCACCGGTTGCCAGTCGGAGTCTTTTGCGCCGCGTTCCACATCGTCTATCGGTTGGCGGCCGAGTTCAAACGACACGCGCAATTCGACCACGGCCTTCACCTCGCGCAGTCCAGCCAGAACTCCTTCTCCCGGGCTGGCGATCGCCCGCAAATGGCCCGTGCCGATGGCCGAGAGCTCTACGCCTTTCGGTCCCGACACGTCAACCACGCGCCGTCCCGCGACGTAGCGCTTGAAGGTCCGCGCCGTCTCTTCTTCAATCTGTGCCCAGGCCGCTCCGGAAATAGGAGCAAGATCGCGATATAGATTATTCATATTGACCCTCGCCCTTGAGAGAACCGATCCCCAGCGAACCGTCGTCCCGCCGCGCCGCGGGTTGAAACGGCGCCTTAACGTCAATGGCGTCCGCCGCGGATGCCGGCGCCGGCTCTTCCCCCACGTTGTCGAGAAACGACGCGGCCGGAGCGAAGAAAAGGCTCCCGGTGACCGGGCGGCTGAAATCAAGCAGGCGGTCGTAGTTGCCCGGCGGACGGCCGGAGAACATATTCTCCATCATCTGTTCAATGGTGCGGGGGGAACGGCTGTATCCGATGAAATAAGTTCCAAACTCGCCCTGCGCGGGACGGCCAAACGGCATGTTGTCTCGCAGAATCTTAATTTCTTTCCCATCCTCGACGATAGTGGTCAGCGCGCTGTGCGCCGAACTGGGCTTCACGGAATCGTCTAGTTCGATATCGGAGAGTTTTTTGCGGCCGATGATGCCTTCCTGCGCTTCGGTGGACAGTGCATTCCATGCCTCCAGGTTGTGAAAGTACTTCTGCACAACAACATAGCTGCCACCGGCGAATCCGGGGTCTTCCGCGCCCACCATCACCGCGTCGTCCGCGGCCTGGCCCGTGGGATTTTCGGTTCCATCGACAAAACCGATCAAGTCCCGGTCGTCAAAATAGCGGAACCCGTGCACCTCATCCGCGGACGCGACGGCGGAGCCGATACGAGCCACGATCTGCGTTTCCAGCTCGAAGCATAGATCCATGCGCTGTGCCCGGATGTGGAACAGCAGATCGCCGGGCGTCGAAACCGCATGGCGCGTCCCGGCGCGAACCTCGTGGAACGGATGCAACTCGCGGGGCCGCGGCGATCCAAAGAGTTCGTTCCAGGCGTCGGACCCGACGCCCATCACGCACGAAAGCTCCGCCTCAATGTCCCGAAACCCTACGGCGCGCACCAGGGACGCGATGTCTCCGCAAAATGACCGGATAGTCGCTCGATGCGCGGAGCCGGGCTTGATCGTTACGACCAGGAAAATCGCCGAGCGGGTAAGTCGCCGGCTCACCGCCTGGGGAACTGCGGAAGCCTCGCTTGCCCCGGGTAAAGAGCTTGTTTTATCCGATCCCATGAAATCATGGCGGCCCACGGCGGCTTTTAGAGACGCTTACGGGCCCCGGGCCGCCCTGCTTCTACCGCCGTGCTTCTACCGCCCTGCCTCTAAATGATACCCTGCCAGTCCGGCGAGACTTACGGGGCGAGACTTACTGATAGTAGCGCCGCTCCTTGCGCAGATAGGCGGGCACGTCGAGATCGTCGAGCGGGATCTGGGGTTCCGGCTCAACCGCGGGCTCTTCCGTCACGGCTGCTTCAGCCGCCACGGGCTCCGGGACCGGCTCGGGTTCCACGCGCGCCGGGGCGGCGGCAACCGGCTCGGGCGCGATTTCCGGAACAGCCGATTTCCAATTTGCCGGGCGTGCGATCTGCGGCAGGTTTTCGCGCTGGAAGCCTGTGGCGATGACGGTGATTTTCACCTCGTCTTCCATGCTGTCGTTCATCACCACGCCGAAATTCACCTGCACATCGTCGTATTCGGTCGCCTTGCGGATCAGCGAACACGCCTCGTTCACCTCGTGCAGGCTAAGCCGGTTGGATGCGGTGATGTTGATCAGCACGCCACGCGCGCCGCGCACGCCACCTTCTTCGAGCAGTGAGCAACTGATCGCCTGCCGGGCGGCTTCGACAGCCGCCTTCGAGCCGCGCGCTTTCGCGGTGCCCATCATGGCGTAGCCCATACCGAGCATGATGGCGCGAATGTCCGAAAAATCGCGGTTGATGACGCCCGGAGTGGTGATGATGTCGCTGATGCCCTGCACGGCCTGGCGCAGGACGTCGTCGGCGACGCGAAACGCTTCGAAGAAGCTGGTCTCTTGCGGCACCAGCTCCAGCAGCTTGTCGTTAGGAATGGAAATCACGGTATCGACGGAGCCGGCCAGTTCCGCCAACCCCCGTTCCGCCTGCTTCATCCGGCGCGGGCCTTCAAAACCGAATGGCTTTGTCACCACCGCGACGGTCAGCGCATTCAGTTCCTTGGCGAGAGAAGCCACCACCGGAGCCGCGCCCGTTCCCGTCCCGCCGCCCAAGCCGGCCGTGACGAAAACCATGTCCGCGCCCTCGAGAACCTCGATGATGCGCTCGGTGTCTTCGAGAGCAGCCTGCCGCCCGACGGACGGATCGGAGCCTGCGCCCAGACCGTTCGTCACTTTCGGCCCGATGGCCAGCCTGTTGGGCACCTGTGACGCGCCCAGCGCCTGACCGTCGGTGTTCATGATGTAGAACTCCACGCCGGTCATGCCCTCGCTCATCATGCGGGCCACCGCGTTCGAACCGCCGCCGCCCACGCCGACCACTTTGATCCGCGTGCCGAGCAGCGCTTCTTCCTGGATTGCGAATTTCAACCCGTCCATCGCGTTCTCCTCTCTTTCCCGTTTTCGTCTCTACTTCAGAGCCAGGCCGATCAGGCCGGGCGCTTTCCGCTTCCACTCACCCTTCAGCTTCAGCCGCGCCGAATACATCGCCAGTCCCGCGGCGGTGGCCCACGAGGGTTCATCCAGCTCCCGCGGCCAGCCTTCGATTCCCAGCGGCAGTCCGTTACGCGCCTGACAATTGAGCACGCGCTCCGCAAGATCGCACATGCCGCTCAGCATGGCGCCTCCGCCGGTAAGGACGATCCCTTCGAGCAGGCCTTGATCTTTTCCGATCGCGGCAATCTCGGTGCGCGCAAAATGGAACAGCTCCTCGGCGCGCGCTTCCAGAATCTGATTCAACTGTTTGCGGGCGGTCTCGCGCGCGGGCCTTCCCTCGGCGGAGGGTAGATCGATCAGGCTGTTGTCGCCGGTCAGTCCCAGCAGAGCGCAACCGTACTCCACCTTCAGGCGCTCGGCATCGGCATAGGAGACTTTCAGCCCGTAGGCGGCGTCGCGGGTCATGTGGTCGGACCCGATCGGCAGACTCCTGGCGAGCAGCAGCGCGTCGCCCTCATAGACAATCAGGTTGCTCGATTCCATTCCGATGTCGAGCAGAGCCACGCCGCGCAGCCGGTCCTCCGGCATCACGGCGGCATAGGAGGCGGCGATGCCTTCGCAAACCGTTTCCTCCACGGCGAAATGGGCCTGGTGAATGGCGTGAACCAGCGTGTCGTGCTCCTGCCGCAGCGCGGTCAGAATATGAACATTCGCATCCAGCCGTGTACAGATCGCGCCCTTGGGATTGCGATGAAACGCGCGCCCGTCGATGGTGAAATCCTGCGGAAACATCTGGAGCAGGCACCGGTCCGTCTCAAGATGCACGTCCGTGGCGCGTTCGATCGCGTAGGACATGTCTCCGGGGTTGATCTGGTGCGGGCGGGCGAACTCGTAGGTCCCCCGATTGTCAAAACTCTGAATGCCCCAGCCGATGCCGCAGGTGACGCTGCCCACCGGAGTCTTCCCTTCCTCTTCCGCGTGGCGCACCGCCGCCTGGATGCATACGGAGAGGGCCTGCGGATCGGCGATTCGCCCCTTCGACCAGCCGAGGGAATCGACATCGCCGTGCCCCAGGTAGAATAAGCGCGAGTTCTCCAGGCGCACCGCGACGCAGCGCGTGTGGCCGCTGCCCGCATCCAACCCGACACCGATCGTCATATTACTGCTGGACACCTGGAGTCTCCCCAATTGCTGTAACCCGGCTCTTCAACCGCAGGTCGAACCGCGTCGCCCACGGGACATGCTCGCGAATTTCCTGAAAATGCGCCGTAAAATTCTGCAATCGTCCGGCGAACTCGCTGTCGCCCAGAATCAACAGGAACGATTGGCCGTTCATCATAAGCCTTACCTTTAAATTGTCGAGGTCGGACACATCCACCTCGGAAATACCATTGCCGAGAGCCCCAATCTCATGCATCATCCGCTGCATGCGGCGCACCCGCTGCCCCCGCATCTCCTGCGTATCCGCCTTCTGAATTCCCTGCAGAACGGGAAGGTTGAATTGCGCTTTCGCCGGCGGATCCAGGATGACGCCTTCCGCGTCGATCAGGGCATAACGCGACACTTCTCCATAGGCAACCGGGATGAAAGCCGCCGGCTCGCGCTCGGCAATCCGCACGTACACGCGATTCGGCCAGATCCGCCGCACCGTGGCGTCGCGGACCCAACTCACTTTCTTCAGGGCATCACGGCGCTCGGCAATCGGAAGGAGATAGAGACTGCGGCCAAAGTCGCCGCCAAATATCTGGTCGATCTTCGCTCGCGACGCGTAATGAATGCCTTCCACCCTCAGGTCCGGACTTTCCTCGCCGTAATCGCGGGGGCCAGAAACCTCAAAACGAGGATCGCGCACCAGAAAGCGCTCAAAGGTCTGCGCGGAATAGATGCCGGCGCCCAGCAGACCGCTGCCGAGGATCACCAGCAGGCTGAGCCGCAGCGCCGGGCCGGCGTTTTTCTGTTTTTCAGCCGCCATTCCGCCCTTCCCGTAAACGCTCCAGCAGACCCTCCCCAGCCTGCCAGACATTGCCCGCGCCGAGTGTCAGAACCAGGTCTCCTTCCCGCGCTTCCTCGAGCACCCGCTCGAGCGCGTCGGCTTGGCCGGGCGTGTATTCCACGGCGCGATGTCCGAACTCGCGGATCCGCTCCACCAGCGCCGGCGTGGTGACGCCTTCAATCGGCGGCTCGGAGGCGGCGTAGATATCCAAAATGAATAGCGCGTCGGCCTGGTGGAAGGAACTGGCGAATTCATCCATCAGATCGCGCGTCCGCGTATAGCGATGCGGCTGGAAGATCACCAGAATGCGCCGGTACTTGCCGAGTTTTGCCGCCGCCAGGGTGGCGCGAATTTCCGTCGGGTGATGTCCGTAATCGTCCACCACGGTGATGCCCCGCTCCCGGCCCCGCACCTGAAAACGGCGGTCCACTCCGCTAAAGGCCGAAAGGGCCGTGCGGATCGCGCGCAGCTCCACGCCCAGTTCCAGACCGACGGCCACCGCGGCGGTCGCATTCAGGACATTGTGGGCTCCGGGTACGCCAATCCGGAACTCTCCCAGGTCCGAACCGCGATGGTGCAGAGAAAAATCGCTAAAAGAGGGACTGCACTGCTGCTTCCGGATCTCGACCTCCGCCTGCCGGCTCCGGCCATACGTGATGACGCGCCGGTTTACGGACGGAAGAATCTGCTGCACGTTCTCGTCGTCCAGGCAAAGGATTGCCGCTCCGTAGAACGGCACCTTGTTCACGAAGTCCGTGAACGCGGCGCGAATTTCATCCAGGGAAGAATAATGGTCCAGGTGTTCGCGATCGATGTTGGTAACCACGGCAAGGATCGGAGCCAGCTTCAGAAACGACCCGTCGCTCTCATCGGATTCCACGACGAGAAAATCGCTGCGTCCGATGCGCGCGTTCGAGCCTCCCATCGCCCCCACGCGCCCGCCGACCACCACCGTGGGGTCCTTGCCGGCTTCACTGAGAATCGCAGCCGTCATCGAGGTGGTCGACGTCTTCCCGTGGCTGCCCGCAATCGCGATCCCGAACTTCAGGCGCATCAGTTCGGCGAGCAACTCCCCGCGGGGAATCACCGGAATCTGAAGACGGCGCGCCTCCATTACCTCGGGATTGTCCGCCTTCACCGCCGAGCTCACCACCAGCACCTTGGCTCCGGCGATGTTCTCCGCGCTGTGCCCTTCCCGGATTTTTGCCCCCAGCGCGCTCAGCCGTTCCGTGATCGGGGTCAGTTTCGTGTCGGAACCGCTGATTTCGTAGCCCAGGTTCAACAGCACTTCGGCGATGCCGCTCATGCCGATCCCGCCGATTCCGACGAAGTGCAAATGCTGTTGCCTAAAAAACATTTTTATCTTGTATTGTTCCGGTTCCTCGGGGATAAGTCAATGCTGTACAAGCTGCAATTGCTCCAAAAGGTCCGCCGCCCGCTTTGCCGCGCCGGGACGGGCAAATTGCCGCGCGCGCTCACCCATCTCCCGCATCTTGAGCGGCGCTTCCACCAAACCCTTGACCTCCCGGAACAACCGTGCGCCCGACAACTCCGCGTCGGGAATCACAAGCGCCGCATTCACGCGCGCCAGCGCCTCCGCGTTGTGCGTTTGATGGTCGTCGGAAGCAAACGGGAACGGTACCAAAATCGATGCCTTGCCTGCCGCCGCGATTTCCGCCACGGCTCCGGCGCCGGACCGGCACACCACCAGATCGGCTTCCGAAAACGCCGCCGGCATATCGTCGATAAACGCCATCACTCTCCCGTCGAGACCGGTTGCGGCGAACTCCCGCGCCAGCTCTTCAAAGGCGTCGTTTCCGGTTTGGTGCAACAGCCGCACGGGCAGGCCGCTCTCCCGGAAACTCTCCCAGCTCTCGCGCGCCGCGCGATTCAGCGAGCGCGCTCCACGGCTCCCGCCGGTGATCAACACCGTCTTCACCCCCAATGGCTCTCTCGGCGCTATCGCGAAGAATTCTTTCCGGACCGGCAAGCCGGTAATTTCGCTCCGGCCCTTTGGGAAATACCGCGCGGCCTCTTCGAAGCTGACCAGGGCGCGCGCGACAAAGCGGCCGATCCAGCGGTTCGTCAAACCGGGCATGGCATTGGGCTCCATCGCCACGATCGGAATCCCGCGTAAAATCGCGGCCGCCACCACCGGACCCGCTACGTACCCGCCCATACTGAAAACCGCCCGCACGTGGCGCGCCTTCAACGATCGCCAGCAGCGCAGCAGAGCTGCCGGGAGCGTGGCCAGCGTCCGGAGAATTCGCTTCCATCCCACGCGGTTCAGGCCGCCGGTTTCGATCCATTCCATCGGGAAGCCGGCCGCCGGCGCCAGCTTCGCCTCAAATCCCGCGTGCGTTCCGAAGAAAATCACCTCGTGCCCACGCTCGCGCAATTCCCGCGCCACCGCGAGCGCCGGGATGACGTGCCCGCCCGTGCCGCCTCCGGCCATGGCAAATACGCTCATCCGGCATGTTCGCTCACGCTCAACAGCAGGCCGAGGGAGGTGAGCGTACTCAATAAGGAACTTCCTCCGGAGCTGATCATCGGAAGCGGAATGCCCTTCGACGGCCCCAGGTCCAAAACGACGCTCATGTTGATGAACGCTTGAACCACGATCACCGTCGTGATCCCCAGAGCGAGATATTTCCCAAAATCGTCCGGCGCCAGCCAGAATACACGCAGGCCCCGCCAGAAAATGATGAAGAATCCCGCCAGCAGCGCACCGCACCCGAATGTTCCCAACTCCTCGCCGACCACCGCGTAGATATAGTCCGTGTGCGCTTCCGGCAGGTACAGCAGCTTCTGCCGTCCCTGCATCAGACCGAGCCCGAGCAGCCCGCCGCTTCCCACCGCGATGCGCGATTGCCTCGGCTGGTAACTGGTATCGCGCGTGGTCACCGATTCATTGACGTAGTTCTTGATACCGCCGCTCGGGTCGACGTAATTGAGAATCGTGTAGTTCGGATCGATGTACCCGACAATGCGGGCAAGGCGGTAGGGCTTCGACACGACGAAGAAGACGGCTAACATGCCTCCGGCGGCCAGCGCCATCATCACATACCGGCGATCCAGACCGGCAACATAAAACATCACCGCGGCTGTGACCGCCAGCACAATCGCAGTTCCAAGGTCCGCGATTCCCACCAGAATCGCCAGCATCCCCAAGGCCATCGCCGCCAGATACAGCGTCCGCTTATGATTGATCATCTCGGCGCGATTGCTGATGAACCACGCCAGAAAAATCACCAGTACCGGCTTGGCGAACTCGGAAGGCTGGAGAGATCCCAATAGCGGAATTCGAAACCACCGGTGCGTGCGTCCGTCGAGCACGTAGACCGCCATCAGCATCATGAGGACGATGCCGAGCCCGGTAAACGCCCAGGTCGGGTCCTGGAAGCGCCGGTAATCCTGCCGCTTCAGGTACATGAGGATGAAGAACGACACCACCGCCCACACGAGCTGCCGTGAAATGAAATGCGACGGCGAGTGATAACGGATTTCCGCCATCACCGAAGACGCGCTGTAAACCATCACCAGCCCGAACGCCACCATGATGAGAATGGTGAAGAACAGCATCCAATCGGTCTTAACCCGCTGGGCCATGTCAGCCTTTGCCCTCCGTCAAGCCGTTCACCAGTTCCTTAAAAAATCTGCCGCGGTGCTCGTAGCTTTGAAACTGATCGAAGCTCGAACAGGCGGGCGAGAGCAGGACGGTCTCGCCCGCCTTCGCCTCCCTGGCCGCCTGGGCGACGGCGGCATCGAGCGTCCCACACAGGAGTAGCGGAACGGCGCCCCGCAACTGGCTCTCGATCTTCGGAGCGGCCGCGCCGATCAGCAGCGCCACGCGCGCCTTCCGCCCGAGCGCCTCGCGCATTACGGTATAGTCGCTGTTCTTGTCCTTGCCGCCCAGGATGATCCAGAGTCCCGCGTCGAATGCGTCAATCGCCTTCAGGGCGGCATCGACACTGGTGGCTTTGGAATCGTTGAAATAGTCGACGCCGCGCAGCGTGCGGACAAATTCGATGCGATGCTCCACGCCGGGGAAACCGCGGATGGCGGACGCAATCGCCGACGGAGCGGCGCCGGCAATTTGAGCCGCCAGCGACGCCGCCATCACATTCTCGATGTTGTGCGCCCCGCGCAGCGGAATTTCGCTCGCGCGCAGGAGTGGAACATCTTCCAGCCAGACCATCCCGTCGCGCAGCGAAGCGCCGTGGAAAACCACCTGGCGCCGGCTGAACCACTTCACCGCCCCGCGCGTTTTCTTCGCGAACGAAACGCAGACCTCGTTGTCCGCGTTCAGGATGGCGAAACCGTCCTGATTCTGCGTTTCGAACAGCCGCGCCTTCGCCGCCGCATAGTTTTCGAATGTGTGATGCCGGTCCAGATGATTGTCCGTAACGTTCAAAGCGATCGCAATGTCGGCGCGAAAATTGCGGATCGTTTCCAGTTGGAAGCTGGACAGCTCCAGTACGTTCCATCGATCCGCGCGCGAACCGGCGATCATGGCGGCGGGCGGCGTGCCGATGTTGCCTCCCACCTGGGAATCGATTCCGGATTCGCGGAGAATGTGGCCGGTCAGCGCCGTGGTGGTCGTTTTACCGTTCGATCCCGTGATGCCGATCACCCTGCCTTTTAAATAGTACGAGGCAAGCTCCAGTTCTCCAAGGATTACGACCCCTTTTTTTCGTTGTTCCTCGAGCAGCGGCAGATCGGCGGGAACTCCGGGCGAAATTACGATCAGATCCACTCCCGCGAAGGCCTCCGCCGTTTGCGGATAGAGGACGACGCCGAGCCCGCCCAACTGTTCGCGCAGCGCCTCCGAAGGCTTCTCGTCTACCGCTCTCGCGCGCGCCCCTTGCGCGACGAGAAGGTTCACCGCGGCAAGGCCCGACTTGGCCATCCCGACCACGGCAACGCTTTTATTCAATAGCTCCATTTAACGCAACATCTCTAACGCAACTTCAATGTGGTGAGCGCGAAAAGCGCCATCACCAGCCCCAGAATCCAAAAACGGACGATCACCTTCGACTCCTGCCACCCCAGGGCTTCGAAATGATGATGCAGCGGCGCCATCTTAAAGATCCGCTTCTTCCGTAATTTGTAACTTCCCACCTGCAGGATCACCGAAAGCGCTTCGATCACATAGACGCCGCCGATGAAAATGAGGAGAATCTCCTGCTTGATCAGCACGGCGACCGTTCCCAGGCCTCCGCCCAGGGCCAGAGAGCCAACGTCGCCCATGAATACCTCGGCAGGATGCGCGTTGTACCAGAGAAATCCAAGCGACGCTCCCACCATCGCCGCGCAGAAGATGGTCACTTCGGAGTCCCCGGGATTGTGCGAAAGATCGAGATAGTGCGCCCATTTGGCGTTCCCGGTGACATAGCAGAGGACCGTCATCCCGCCCGAGGCAATGATCATCAATCCGATGGCCAGTCCATCAAGCCCGTCGGTAAGATTCACCGCATTCGACGACCCCACCAGCACGAAAATCAAAAAAGCGAAAAAGCCCAGGAAGGCCAGCGGATACGTCCAGTAGTTGTGAAGCCAGGCCTCGATCAGCAGATCCGGCTTGAATTGTTTGAAAAAGGGGACGTTCATCGCGGTCGAATAGGAGTTGCGCGCGTGCAGCAGGAGCAGCATGTAGCCGACGATCAGCGCGGCCGCCACCTGCAGCAGGATTTTCTGCCGCGCGGTCAGTCCGAGATTCCTCATCTTGGCGATTTTCGTGTAATCGTCCCAAAAGCCGATCAGGCCGAAACTGATCGCGCTGAACATCGCGACCCAAACATTCGCGTTGTCGAGCCTCGCCCACAGCAGCGTGGGCACAATAATGGAAACCAGGATCAGAATTCCACCCATCGTCGGCGTTCCGGCTTTTTTCAGATGGGACTGCGGGCCGTCCTCCCGGATGTGCTGTCCGAAGTTCAAACTGCGAAGCCGGCGGATCATCCACGGCCCCAGCACGATCGCGATGAAGAGAGCGGTCAGGCTCGCGCCCGCGGTCCGGAACGTATCGTAGCGGAATACGTTGAAGCCGTTGAAGTAGCGCAGGAGCTTTTCGAAAAAGAGCCAGTAAAACATATCCGCCTAAGCGAGAAAGCACTCTAAAGCCAGCTCCACGTGCGTTCCACGGGAACCTTTAAACAAAATGGCGTCGCCTTCGCGCGCAATGCCGCGAAGGTATCCGCCCGCGTTGGCAGGGTCCTCAAAAAAGAGCGCGGCGCCCAAGTCCATACCGCTATCCATGGCTGCGTTGACCATGAATCTTGCGGCGCCGCGAATTCCTATGAGCACAGCAATTCCGCTCTTCGCGGCGTGGAGACCCACGTCGCGATGAAGAGCCTCAGACCAACGTCCGAGTTCGAGCATCTCCCCCAAAACCGCCACGCGGCGCTGCGCGGGCGTTTCGGCCAGCAGGTCCAGCATTGCCTTGGCGGCGTCGGGATTGGAGTTGTAGCAATCGTTAATAATCTGAATTCCCCGGTGGGTCAGGCGCTCCCCGCGCATCTTCCCCGGTTGGAGGCCGCGAACGGCTTCCCGCAGACGCTCCGCGGGGATCCCGTAAATGGACGCCACCGCTATGCCGGCGAGCACGTTTCGCACACTATGCAAGCCCGGCATGGACATTTCGAATTCCACCCCGGCGGCGCGGAACCGCGTGATTCCATCCTCCAATGCGACGTCTGCCGCGCGAATCTCCGCTGTTTCCGAGAGTCCGTAAAGTATGGTCCGCCCCGGATGCACGCCGGCAAACGCCGCCACGCGGGGGTCGTCCGCGTTCAGCACCGCGACGCCGTCCTCCGGCAGCGCTTCCACCAACTCGCGCTTGGCCGCGGCAATGCCCTCCATCGAATCGAAGTTCTCGATGTGAGCGGAACCGGCGTTCGTCACCACCGCGATCGCCGGCCGCGCGATTGTGGTTAGGCTGCGGATTTCGCCCGCATGATTCATCCCATATTCGAGGACCACGGCCTTGGCGCGCGGATCCAACCGGAGAATCGAAAGCGGCAGGCCGATGTGATTGTTGAAATTCCCTTCCGTCTTGCCGGCCGGAAAACCCACCGCCAGCATGGCCGCGATAATGTCTTTCGTGGAGGTTTTCCCGGCGCTCCCGGTAACTCCGACGATGCCGCCGCCCCACTTCTGTACAGCCCAGCGGGCCAGGTCCTGGAGGGCGCGCGGCACATCCGGAACTGTCAGGATGCGTTCCCCCGCGGTGGCCGAGACCGCGGCCACGGCGCCTTTTTGAAGAGCCGCGGAAATGAACTCGCTCCCGTCATGATTCGCTCCCGGCAGCGCAAAGAAGAGATCGCCCGGATGAATTGTTCGCGAGTCGATGCTCCACCCGGTGATGATTTCATCTCCGGGCCAATCCAATCCCAACGCCGAGGCGGCATGTGCGAGCGCAAACTGCATTCTTCTCCGGTTAACCGCTATACCCCATACTGTGCAGGATTCCGCGGGCGATTTCGCGGTCGTCGAGATGAATGGTGCGGTCCTTCAGCACTTGATAGGGCTCGTGTCCCT
>DASZXS010000034.1:0-49042 GCA_035545735.1 Bryobacteraceae bacterium
GCGGGATCTGCAGATTCGCGAGCTCCGCAATATAGCGCGCCGTCGAGGTCAGCAACCGAAGCTTTTCCGGACCGATCGTCTGATGCCCCGCCTTCAGTTCCAGATTGGCGATTACGCTCGCAAGATTCGCATTGCCGCAGCGCTCGCCATAGCCGTTCATGCAGCCCTGCACATGCGTGATCCCCGCTTCCACGGCGGCGATCGCGTTCGCCACGGCCACGTCGGAATCGTTGTGCGTGTGAATGCCGAGCGTTCCGTCAAAACGCTGGCGGACATCGGCGATGATCTCCACCAGCCTCCCGGTAATCGTGCCCCCGTTGGTGTCGCACAGAGTCAGAACATCCGCGCCCGCCTTCTTGGCCGCTTCGAGGGTTCGAAGCGCGAAGGCCGGGTTGGATGTGTAGCCGTCGAAGAAGTGTTCGGCGTCGTAGACCACTTCCTTGCCGTGATCTTTCAGAAACCGGACCGTTTCTTCGATCAGCTTCAGGTTCTCCTCCTCGGTGATGCCCAGGGCCCGCTTGGTGTGCAGGTCCCAGCTTTTACCGAAGATCGAAACCACCGGAGTGCCCGCCTCCACCAGTTCGCGCACATTCGGATCCTTATCCACGGTGTTGCGGGCAAATCGCGTGGAACCGAAGGCGGTGAGCTTGGCGTTCTTGAGCCGCAACTCGTGAGCGCGTCCGAAGAAATCCTTGTCCTTCGGATTGGAACCCGGCCAGCCGCCCTCGATGTAATCAATACCAAGCTCGTCGAGCTTCTGAGCAATAATCAGCTTGTCGTCGACCGAGAAGGAGACGGACTCGCCCTGAGTGCCGTCCCGCAAAGTGGTATCGAAGGTGAAAATGCGCATAGGGCGTTATTTGGTTGCGGCGGCTGCGCCCGAATCCTGCGGGACGCCAGCCTCTTTGGCCTTCTTGAGGAACGGCATCATGGCCCGCAATTCGCGGCCGACATTTTCGATCTTCTGCCCATGCTGGCTTTCGCGCATGGCGATGAACTTCTTCCGGCCTTCTTTATTTTCGCCCAGCCATTCGCGCGCAAACTGTCCGGACTGGATTTCGGAGAGGATCTGCTTCATGGCCTTGCGCGTCTCGTCCGTCACCACCCGCGGGCCGCGCGTGTAGTCACCGTACTCGGCGGTGTCGGAGACCGAAAACCGCATGTAATTCAGGCCGCCCTCGTAGATCAGGTCCACGATCAGCTTCAACTCGTGCAGGCATTCGAAATAGGCGATCTCGGGGTCGTAGCCGGCTTCGACCAGCGTCTGGAAACCCGCCTGAATCAGCGCCGCGGTGCCGCCGCAGAGGACCGCCTGCTCGCCAAACAGGTCGCTCTCGGTCTCTTCGCGGAACGATGTGCCGATTACACCCGCTTTCAGGCACCCGAGCGCCAGCGCGTAGGCCAGGGCATTGCTGAGAGCTTTTCCACTCGCGTCCTGGTGCACTGCTACCAGCGCCGGCACGCCCACACCCTCGGTGAACAGTTCGCGAACGCGATGGCCGGGAGCCTTGGGAGCGATCATGGTCACGTCCACGCCCGCCGGAGCGGTGATGGCGCCGAAATGAATGGCGAAGCCGTGAGCGAACATAATCGTCTTGCCCGGAGCCAGGTTGGGGGCGATTTCACTCGTGTAGAGGTCGCCCTGAATGTGATCCGGAACCAAAACCATGATCACGTCGGCGGCCTTGGAGGCTTCGGCGACTGTCTTCACCGCCAGGCCCGCTGCTTCGGCCTTTGCCCAGTTCCTGCTTCCTTTGTGAAGCCCCACTACGACGTCCACTCCCGAGTCGCGCAGGTTCAACGCGTGCGCGTGTCCCTGGCTTCCGTAGCCGATGATGGCGACGGTCTTATCTTTCAGTGCGTCGAGAGAGGCGTCCTTTTCGTAATAGCGAGTTGCCATGAATATTCCTTATTTAGCGTTAACTGCTGTTTCTTCAGCCACCGCGCCGCCGCGAGGCACCGGCGGTGAGAGGCGTAATCTTTTTGTTTCGAGCGAGACTGCCACGGAGCCGGACCGAATCACGTCAATGTCCCCATAGCTCCGCATCACTTCTACAAATTCGTCGAGTTTTTCCGGGTCGCCCGTGGCTTCGAGCGCAAAACCTTCCACGGATTGGTCCACCACTCGCGCCCCGAAAATTTCGGCTTCTTTCAGGATAGCCGCTCGGTTGGTTTGCGTGGCTTTAATTCTCATCAAGGCCATGTCGCGGCAGACCGACGGGCTTTCGGTGAGGTCCGTCGCCTGGAGAACGTTGATCAGCTTGTTCATCTGCTTGATCACCTGGGACCGGAGCTGCGGTTCGACATCGACCACAATACTCATTCGGGAAAGTAGAGGGTCCAACGTGCGCGAGACGGTGAGGCTCTCAATGTTGTAGCCCCGCGCGCTCAGAACGCCAGTGACACGCATGAGCGCACCAGGCTTATTTTCCAACAGAAGAGAGATAATCTGTAACATGATTTATTTCCTGTAACCGATTAAGCCGAAACGGTTTCTGGCGCCGACAGCACCATCTCGTTAATGGCGCCGCCGGCGGGCACCATCGGATAGACGTTCTCCATCGGGCTCACCCGGACATTGAGCAAATACGGTCCATGCTCTTTGACGGCTTCTTCGAGCGCCGCCGCGAGATCGCGGGGATGGTCGATGGTGCGGCCCTTGAAGCCATAGGCGCCGGCCAGCTTCTCCACATCCGGGAAGGAACTCAGTTCCACCGAGGAGAGGCGGTTGTTATAGAACAAGGTCTGCCATTGCCGCACCATGCCCAGGTAGCCGTTGTTCATGACGACGATCTTGATCGGGAGGCCGTGATTGACAATGGTGGCCAATTCCGGAATCGACATCTGGAAGCCGCCGTCGCCCACAATGGAAAACACCAGCTTATCCGGGCGGGCGAACTGAGCGCCGATTGCAGCCGGGAGGCCGAATCCCATCGACCCGAGACCGCCGGAGTTGATCCACAGGCGAGGCTCGTTAAAGCGGATAAGCTGCGCCGACCACATTTGATGCTGGCCGACATCGGAGGTCACGATGGCCTGTCCGCCGGAGAGCCGGTCAATTTCCTGCATCAGGTGCTGCGGCTTGATCTCGGTTTCCGAGGTCTGCGCTTTCAAGGGATGCTCCTGCTTCCAGCCCGCAATCTGTTCTTTCCATGCGGCTCTCGCAGAAGCATTTTTGTTTTTATTCGCTTGCGCCAGATCCTTCAAGCTTCGTGTGATCTTGGTGAGCACACGCTTCACGTCGCCGACGATGGGCAGGTCCGCGGTCCGGTTCTTCCCGATCTCCGCCGGATCGATATCGACGTGAATCACCTTGGCTTTCGGCGCAAAGGCTGGCAGCCGTCCGGTCACGCGGTCATCAAATCGCGTGCCCAGGGCGATCAGAAGGTCGCATTCGGTGATTCCCATGTTCGCGGCGTAGGAACCGTGCATGCCGGGCATGCTGATAAAGTTTGGATGGTCGGCCGGTAACGCGCCCAAAGCCATCAACGTAGTCACGGCGGGCGCATCCAAAGTTTCCACCATTTCCCGCAGTTCGTGGGACGCCTCCCCGGCGAGGATTCCGCCGCCGGCGTAGACCATGGGACGCTCGGCATCCCACATCATCTGGGCCGCGCGGCGGATCTGCCCGGCGTGCCCCTCGCTGATGATCTTGTATCCCGGCAGATGGACGGAGGCAACCGGGCTATAGTGCGCCTGCCCCTGAAAGACATCTTTGGGGATATCGACCAGGACCGGACCGGGCCGGCCGCTCGACGCGATGTAGAACGCCTCGTGAATCGCTTGAGGTAAATCGGCTATCGTCTTGACAAGAAAATTATGTTTTGTGCAGGAACGGGTAATCCCGAAGGTGTCGGCTTCCTGAAAGGCGTCGCTGCCGATCAGCTTGGTGGAGACTTGGCCGGTAAGGGCAACGACCGGGATCGAATCCATCATTGCGTCTACCAGACCGGTGACGAGGTTGGTGGCGCCCGGTCCGGAAGTCGCGCAGCAAACCCCCACCTTTCCCGTGGCGCGGGCATAACCCTGAGCGGCAAACGCGGCATTCTGCTCATGACGAACCAGCACATGCCGCACGGAGTGATCGTAGAGGGCGTCGTAGAACGGGAGTGTGACGCCTCCGGGGTACCCGAAAATCAGGTCAACGTTCTCGCGCATCAAGCACTCCAACAGAATGCGTGCGCCACTCATCAGACTATTTGTCGCGGAAGCTGTGTTGTTCATCCTTGCCAGAATCTCCTCACAAAAGCAGAAAAGGCCGACGGGAGGGAGTCAGATCCCCACCATCGGCCTTCAGAATCCCATTTCCGAAGCCCTTCAGGCGGGGCCGGGTACGGCGACCTGAACAATAATAGGCACGAGATTCGGAACCAGAACGCTGAGGGAGTGCAAACCATTGCCCGGTAGGGCATTCCCGGTATTCCATGCACTCTCTCGAACGCTCATGAATTAAGACTATCCGAAAAGTTTGGCAAATGCAATATTGAAATATAGTAAAAAATATTTATACAAACATTGATTTGCATCGGTACCGCTCTTATAAGGACTGCAGGAATTCGGTGCTGAATACGAACCCGCCGAACAGCCCCACGGGAGTGAGCCCGCTATTCAGCGCGTTCAGCCAGTTTTGATATCCCGAAGGATCGGGATTTCGCTGGAGGAAGACGAAATAGCACAGATCCACCAGCAACCTGTTCGTAATGGCCGCGGTGTACTGCGAACTGTTCATTAGGGTTTGCAGGATTTGCGCCCGGGTGACGCCGCTCGAAAGCTGGCTGACGGTGGAGTTCAAGATCGCCGGGGAGGGCGTCTGGTTCATCAAGTTCTGGTAGGCTGCTGTGACAAACTGAGAGTTGTTGAGCGGGCCGTAGGTCGTCTGGTAGTACGCAGAGCTCATGAAGTTCTGAATGAGCGCCAGTTGGGAGCAGAGGACGATGGTGTTGTTGGGAGGCGGTCCGTTGAGGCAGGCCGGAGACGCCATCGCCCCGGACCGGATCTGGGGCATGTAGCCCTCAAATCCGGCAAAGTCGGGATCTTTGCCTTGCACGGCGAGGTAAGTCGCGCCGATGAGAAAGCCCGAGCCATAGAATTCCGGACTATAGAAGAAGCTGTCCGCCACCGCCGCCGGGGAAGCGCCTTGATCGAGCGCCGCCGTCCAGTCCGCCAACCCCGACGGGTCCGCGCCGCGGTTGAAAAACCCCAGGTAGAAGCGTTGGAGCATCGGGCCGTGATCGCCGATGCCGGAGATCGAAGATACGAACCCGGTGACGACTCCGTGCGATTGAGGTAGGATGCCACTCAACTGAGGGAAATTGCTCGATTGGGTTGTTCCGGCCAGGAAGAGGTTGCCCTGATGGTCGAGCGCTGCGGCGTTGGCGGCGTCGAGCCCCGAACCTCCGAGGTACGAAGCCGATGCCACGGTCTTTCCGGCGTTATTGATTTTGATCACAAACGCATCGGTCATTCCGGCGAGAGACCCCTGGACGTTGTTGGATACCGGAAAATCCCAAGAGGATGTCTGGCCGGCGACGTAAACGCAGCCGGTGGAATCGACGAGCAGGGCATTGGCGTAATCGTAGCTGCTGCCGCCGAGATACGTACTAAAGGCCACGGCGGACCCGGCAGGAACAAATTTCGTCAGAAATACTTCAGTTCCATACGAATGGACGTTTTGCAACGGCGCCTGCAAAGGGAAATTCAACGAACTGGTGGTGCCCGCCACATAGACGTAGCCCCCGCTATCGACGCCAATTCCGGCGCCAGTTTCGGGCGCCGCGGGGGAACCGCCCGACCCGCCCAGATAGGTGCTGAAGACAAGCCCCGAGCCTTGGGCGTTCAGCTTTGTCACAAAAGCGTCCTGTCCTCCCCCGGTGTGCGTCTGAAACGCTGCTGCCAGTGGAAAGTCCGTCGAGTAGGTTGAGCCCGTGACGTAGGCATTGCCGGAGGCATCAACGGCGATCGCACCTCCGTGGTCGGCGCTGTTGCCCCCGAGGAGCGTGCTGTAGAGCAGGGAGCCGTACGCGCTGATTTTGGCCACAAAGGCATCCTGCCCGCCGCGGATTTGCGGCTGGTACGCGGACAGGGTAGGGAAGTTCACCGAACTCGTATCTCCGGTGATGTAGACATTTCCCGAGCGATCCACCGCGACGGCGTTGGCGGCGTCCGAATCGTTCCCTCCCAGCAGCGTGCTGAAGACCAGTCCGTTGCCGGCCGGGTTCAACTTGGCGACGAAGGCATCCATGCCGCCACCCGGAACCGGCTGCACGGGCGAGAATAGCGGGAAATTCCGCGATGAAGTCTGTCCGGCGATGGTTGCCTGGCCGGCCGGGTCGATGGCAATTCCAAATGCCCGGTCGTCTCCGGCGCCTCCAAGATACGTCGCGTACTCGAGGGTGGAGCCGGAGGGGTTCAGCTTCAACACAAAGACATCGTTTCCGCCGCCCGGCCATGCCTGAAATGGGTTCGCAGACGGAAAATTTGCCGACGGCGTGTAACCGGTCGCATAGACATTGCCTCGGGCATCCGCCGCGATGGCGGTAATGACAGCATTCTGATTGCCGTTGAATTCCGCTGTGAAACCCAGAACGGGATCGATTACCAGCGGCAAGGAATGATCGTATGCGCCAATCTCGAACCCAGCGCTGCCGTCGGGATAAATATGAAACGCTCCGCGGAGCCACTTCTTCGCCTGCCCATCGACCTGATAGATCTCCGGCGCCGAGTCCAACAGGTCGCCTCCGGCGGTGTGAATGCGCAGCGAGCCGTCATCGCGAATTGAAAGCGCCGCGTTCCGGTACCGGAAGCGAATGGCATCAGGGCGCGCGCCGGCACGAACCCGGTACTCCGATTTGACCTCCCCGCCGCGCAACTGCAAGGCGAAATCGATGCCATCGTAGATGTTGCGATACACCACGCCCTGGAACGCGGCCCGGTTACGCTTCCTCGCCCGGCTGCCCGCATCCAACCAGGTGAACCGTGTACTCACCGGCTCGTCGCCCTCCGGCGCTACGCCAGGATTCGGATTTACGAACACCATCGAGACTGGCGCGGCGCGGCCGCCGAATCGCAATCCGTCCGCCGAGGCTTCGACCGAACCCGGTGCGTTCCACGTGGCGAATCGCGCCGCGCCCGTCCCCTCGTTTCCATAGGAGAGAAATACCGCGGGAATCCGCAAACCCGAGGGCGTTAATTCCGCCGCGGTGGACGTGAGCAGACAAGAGATAAAAACAAACGCCGTTTTCACCAGCACTCCTTCGTTTGTTCCATCGGCCGGGAGTTCCGGTTGGTTTAGGCGCGGCAGGCGATTTTGGCGGCCGCGGCATCGCCCTTTCCGGAATTCGTTGTGTAGAATTCAAGGGACATGGTGAAAAGAATTGGAGTCCCGTTCGTGGCAGGCCTCTGGTGCGTTTCGATGCTGGCAGCCGTCGCGTCTTGCAGGAAGCAGATCAAGGACGGCGCTCGCCTGACCTCCTATTCGCAGCACATTACGTCCGCCGTGAAGGATTTTACCGTCAAGGCCGGCGAGACTTATAGCCTTAATATTAAGGTCACGAATACCGGCGTCGAGCCATGGTTCGGGGGCGGTGTTGTGGGGCGTGTTGACGCCTCCTACCGCTGGTATGACGCCAAGGGCAAGCTGCTTCCGCTCGAAGGCGCCCGGGCTCCCCTCAATCGGCTTCACATTCCTCCGGGGGAGAGTGATGAACTTCTGCTGCCGGTGACCGCGCCCGGCGCCGCCGGAAACTACACGCTCTGGGTGTCGATGGTACAGGAAGGCTACGACTGGTTCTTCGCCCGGGGCGCTCAGCCCCTCGTGTTGAAAGTCGCGGTCCAGTGAGGCCGGCGCAGCTCCGCCCGGGCCAAAGCATTGCGTTTGACCTGATGCTCTCGCTGCTGGCGGGTGCATCGTATATTCTGCTCGTGCTGGGTCCGGGCGTGGTGAACCCGTCGAACGTGTCGTGGCTCCATGGCGACCCGGTCAACTATTACGTAGGCTGGGGGATGTATCGCCAGGATCCCAACTGGCACTGGCCGCTTACCTTCACAAACCGCATCGGGTATCCCGCCGGCGAATCGCTCGCGGTTCTGGACGCCGTTCCCCTGCTGATAGTGCCGCTGAAACTGCTTTCACGCTGCCTTCCACCCGTGTTTCAGTACTTCGGATTACTGGCGATCGCGGCCTTCTCCCTGCAGTTCTTTTTCGGGATGCGGCTATTCCGTTTTCTATTTGGACCGGACCTCCCCGCCGTCATATTGTCAAGCGCCTTCCTGCTCGTCAGTCCGCCTCTCACGGCGCGCCTGTCGGGCCATTATTCGCTAATCAACCAATGGCTTCTGGTGGCCGCTGTGCTCATTTATGGGAAGGCCGTCTCGCGGCGGAAACCTCCCGATGTCCGCCGGCTGTTATATTCCGCGGGCACCCTGGCGGCCTGCTCGGTCGCGATTAATCCGTATCTCGCGTTGATGACGGTGGCTATTCTAGTGAGCTCGATCGCCGCGCTTTTTCTGCTGGACAGGCTCTCGATCCGCCGTGCGGCGGCGGCCGCAGCGGGGATGGCGATTACCTGCCTCCTGGCCGCCTGGGCCGCGGGCCTTCTTACGCCTGGCGCCATGGCCCAAACGGGCGGTTTCCGGTTGTACTCCATGGGTCTGCTCTCTTTCATCAGCCCGATTGCCTTCGGTTTTTCGCTGTTGCGCTTCAGGCTCCTGGCAACCTCCGGTCAGTTGGAAGGCTTTGTCTACCTGGGTGCCGGGATGCTGGGGCTCGGCTCAGCGGTGGCGGCGTTTGCCGTTCTCCGGCGCCGCTGGGATTCGGACGTCATCCGGCGTTGGGCGCCGCTGCTGGTGTGCGCGGGCGTGTTTGCGGCCCTGGCGCTATCGACAAAAATCACGCTGGGGACGGCCGTGGTGGCAGACCTCGATCCGCAGGAGAGGATTTCCGGGCTCTTCAATAATTCCTTCCGCGCCACCGGCCGGTTCGGCTGGGTTCTTTATTACACCGCCGCCGCCGGAATACTTTACGCCGCCTTTCGCCTGTGGCCCCGCCGCGCCGCGCTGCTGGCGGTATTCGCGGCGCTTGTGATCCAGGTTGTGGACACCTCCGGACTCCGCGCCTACGTACACGCGTCCGTCTCGAAGTCCTATGCTCTACCTTTCCGGTCCGGTGAGTGGTCCTCACTGGGCCGGCGATACCGGCATCTGGTGGTGCTGCCGGCCTGGCAATGCGGACTGGCAACGCCCGGCGGCGACGAAGGATTTCGCGACTTCGGTCTGCTGGCCGTCTCGCAGGAAATGACCATTAACAGCTACTCGTCGGGCCGCTATTCGGACCGGAGCCTCAATGAGCAATGCGACGCCGCTGTGCTGAGGGCCACGCGGGAGCCCCTCGATCCCCAGAGCTTTTATGTCGTAACCCGGCCGATTGCCGCGATAATCGGCCGGGGACCTTCCGGACCCGGTCACTGCCGCCAGTTGGACGGGTTCGATGTGTGTGCGGCGGATTTCCGGGCGGAAGGGGAAGGAAAGGGACCGCCGGGTTCCTAGCCCCGGCGGCGTCCGTCCGGTGAACCGGCCAGTCCGCCTAACACCAAATCCACAAGCAGCCCGGCATATTTTTGCGAGGGCGGGTCATTCTTCACCAGAAACCGATAGTAGAGCGGGCCGTAGAGGACATCCAGAACCAGGTCGAGATCGGCATCCTTCCGCAACTGCCCCTGGGCCTGCTGTCTCCTCAAAATGCGCTTGGCTGCCTTGCGGCGCGGATCGCTCCAGATGGTGCGAAAGGCGGCCGCGACTTCCGGATCGCTCCGCGCGGCCACGATAAAGGCGCGCAGGGTGCGGCCCGCGCGCCCGGAGAGAAGTCTTGAAAAATTCCGAATCTGTGTCCGCAGATCGTCGCGCATGTGGCCCGTATCGAGCAGAGGCAGCTTCGGCGCAACGGATTCCCGGAACGCTTCGATGACTACCGCGGCCTTGTTGGGCCACCAGCGATAGACCGTGGCTTTGCTCGCGCCGGCCCGCTCGGCGATCGCCTCCACGGTGACCTGCGCAAAACCCGATTCCTCCATCAGCGCCAGCGCCGCGTGCAGGATTCGAACGCGGGCGATCTCGTCGCGCGGCCTCCCGCGGCCCCGGGCGCCGGCCGGATTTTGGTTGCTGATCATCTCGTGCGACAATTCGAATATACAATTTCGAAACCAGTGCGTCTACTAATTCATCCTAATGGGTTGTTCCCGGGCGGGAGGATGTTATGCCGCTGCGGGTGTGTCATCTCGGAGTAGCTATTCATGTGGATTGTTAGAGTCGCACTTTCACGCCCGTATACCTTTATCGTCGTCTCGCTCCTGATCCTCATTCTTAGCCCCGTTATTATTCTCCGTACGCCAACCGACATTTTTCCGAATATCGATATCCCGGTCGTGGCTGCCGCGTTCAACTATACGGGGCTGAGCGCGCAGGAGATGGAAGAACGCATCACCTCGATTTATGAGCGATCGCTCACGACTACGGTGAACAATATCGAACACATCGAGTCGCAGTCTCTCAATGGGCGGGCTATTATCAAGGTTTTCTTTCAACCGTCGGCGGATGTGAACGGGGCCGTTGCCCAAACCAGCGCGATATCGGCGGCCGTTCTGAGGCAGTTTCCGCCCGGTGCGACCGCGCCCTTCATTCTTACCTACAATGCCTCCAGCGTTCCGATTATCCAATTGGGCCTGTCCGGGCAGGGCCTGTCGGAACAGCAGCTTTTTGATTATGGGGTGAACTTCATCCGGACGCGCCTGGTCACCATACCGGGGTGTTCGATTCCGTATCCTTACGGCGGGAAACAGCGCCAGATTGTCGTGGACATCAACCCATCCAAACTGCGCTCCTACGGGCTTTCTCCCGCGGACATTACCGATGCCATCGCAAACCAGAACCTGATCATTCCGGCGGGAACGTCGAAAATCGGCCAGTTCGAATATAACGTCGATTTAAATTCCAGCCCGCGGTCGATGAAGGGCTTCAACGATTTCCCGGTAAAGGTCGTGAATGGTACGCCAGTATACATCCGCGATATCGGGCACGTGCGCGACGGCTTCTCGCCGCAAACGAATATCGCCCGGCAGGATGGCAGACGGGCTGCTCTGTTAACGGTCTTAAAGGCGGGTAATGCGTCCACTCTGGCGGTAGTCGCAGGCATCCGCAAAATGCTTCCTGCCATTCGGGCCACCCTGCCGCCGGAATTGAAGATTCAACCGCTTGCGGATCAGTCGATTTTTGTCCGGGCCTCCATCGTAGGCGTGCTCCGCGAGGGCGTCATTGCCGCTTGCCTCACCGGCCTGATGATCCTGCTTTTCCTGGGAAGCTGGCGCAGCACACTCATTATCGCCGTGTCGATACCGTTGTCCATCCTCACTTCGGTCATGATGCTGAGCTTTCTCGGCGAAACCATCAACCTCATGACGCTGGGCGGCCTGGCTCTCGCCGTCGGTATTCTTGTGGACGACGCGACGGTCGAAATCGAGAATATCAACCGGAACCTGGATCAGGGAAAGGAGATCCGGCGAGCCATTCTCGACGGCGCGCAACAGATTGCCGTTCCGGCCATGGTCTCCACTCTCTGTATCTGCATCGTCTTTTTGCCGATGTTTTTTCTGAGCGGCGTGGCGCGCTACCTGTTCGTGCCGCTGGCGGAGGCCGTGGTTTTCGCCATGCTCGCCTCCTACGGGCTTTCGCGGACGCTGGTTCCCACGCTCGCGTTGTACATGCTCAAGACCCAGCACCACCAGCACACCAGCCGCAATCCGTTCGTCCGGCTTCAACTGGCCTTTGAAGCCGGCTTCGGGCATCTTCGCGCGGGCTACATGCACGTGCTCGAGAGTTTCGTCCGCCATCGGATGATCTTTGTGTCGGGTTTCACCCTGGTGTGTCTTTCGACGTTCCTGCTTTATCCCTGGCTGGGGCAGGATTTCTTTCCTACATCCGACACCGGGCAGTTCAAGCTGCATTTACGGACCAAAACCGGCACGCGCATTGAGGAAACCGCACGCATCTGCGACCTGGTCGAGCAGTTCATCCGCAAGCAGATTCCGGAAAAGGAAGTGGTGAGCATCCTGGATGAGATCGGCTTGCCGTATAGCAGCATTAATACGATCTACAGTAACTCCGCCCCGGTCGGCTCCTCGGACGCCGACATTATGGTATCGCTGGCCGAGGGCCACCGCCCCACGGGGGAGTACATTCACGCGCTGCGGCGAAGCCTGCCGGAGAACTTTCCCGGCACATCGTTTTACTTTCTCCCCGACGACATCATCAGTCAGATTCTGAATTTCGGACTGCCGGCCCCCATCGACGTCCAGGTCATCGGCAAAAACGTTGAGGCAAACCGCGCGGTCGCCAGCCGCATTATGGAGGACATGCGCCATGTGCCGGGCATTACGGACCTGCGAATCCAGCAGCTTTTTGACCAACCGCTGATTCATGTCTCGACGGATCGGACAAAAGCCGCCCAGAGCGGGTACACCCAGGCGGACGTTGCCCAGAGCCTGCTAATTTCGCTCAGCGGCAGCTTCCAGACCCAGCCGACCTTCTGGCTCAACCCGGAAAACGGCGTCAGCTACAACATCGTCACACAGGCGCCTCAGTACGATATGGATTCGCTCCAGGATCTTCGAAACCTCCCGCTTACGCGGAAGACTCCCGGCGGTTCGGAGATGCTCCGGGACGTTACCTCCATCAGCCGGGGCAATTCGATTGCGGCGATCAATCATTACGATATCCAGCGTGTGATCGACGTTTACGGCGCGGTGGACGGACGCGACCTGGGCGGCGCCGGGGCGGAGGTTGAACGCATCGTGGACAAGCATCGAAAAAAACTGCCTCGCGGGTCCCAAATCGTCGTGCGCGGACAACTGGAAACTATGCGCGCTTCCTTTTCCAGCCTGGCCGCTGGGCTCATCTTCGCCATTGTGCTGGTTTACTTCCTGATCGTGGTCAATTTTCAATCCTGGCTGGATCCGTTCATTATCATTACCGCGCTTCCGGCCGCGCTCGCCGGGATTGTTCTGATGCTTTTCATTACCCGGACGACGCTCAGTGTGCCCGCGCTGATGGGCGCTATCATGTGCATGGGCGTGGCGACCTCCAACAGTATTCTGGTGGTCAGCTTCGCCAAGGAACAGCTTATCCTCGACGGCGATCCGGTGCACGCCGCTCTAGCGGCGGCGCGGACGCGCTTCCGCCCCGTAATCATGACCGCGCTGGCTATGATCATCGGCATGATCCCCATGGCGCTTGGCATGGGCGAGGGCGGGGAACAGAACGCGCCCCTGGGCCGCGCCGTGATCGGCGGCCTGCTGGTGGCAACGCTCGCGACTGTTATTTTCGTGCCAGTGGTTTTCAGCTTATTTCATGGACGCAGAATGCAACAGGCGGCGCCCCAACCGCCGGCGGATATTGAAGGACTATAAATGAGCAGCGTCGAACAGGAGAACTTTCACGCGCCTGGCCCGGAGCCCGAAAGTCCGCCGCGCCTCTCGAAACGTTGGCGTATCTTTCTCGGTGTCCTCGGCGTGCTGGCGGGCGCGGCACTCTGTATCGCCATTTATCACGGCATCGAATCGCGCGTTCGCGCGGACAGCGAGCTGAAACGGGAAACCGCGGAGATCTCCACCCAGACTGTCTCCGTCATCCATCCCAAGGCCGGGGCGCTTTCCGACGAAGTCGTGCTCCCCGGCAATATCCAGGCGTTTGTCGCGACCCCGATCTACGCGCGCACCAGTGGATATTTGAAGAAGTGGTATTTCGATATCGGCGCGCATGTGAAGACAGGACAGCTTCTCGCCGAAATCGAGACGCCGGAGATTGACCGCCAACTGGACCAGGCGCGCGCGGACCTGGCCACCGCGCAGGCGAATCTGGATCTTTCGCAGACGACGGCAGCGCGATACCAGGCGCTGATTCAGACCGAATCGGTGGCCAGGCAGGATCTCGAGGATAAGCTGGGTGATCTGCAGGCGAAGAAAGCCATGGTGGATTCGGCGAAGTTCAACGTGCGCAGGCTCGAAGAGACGCAGCGCTTTCAAAAGGTGTATGCGCCCTTCGACGGAGTGATTACGGCCCGAAACATCGATACTGGCGCGCTGATCGATGCGGGGGCAAATTCACCGGGCAAGGAACTCTTCGACCTTGCCGCGACGCAGCGTCTGCGCGTATATGTGAATGTCCCCCAAGCGGACTTGAGCGCGGCCAAGCCGGGCACCCTGGCGGATCTGACCCTCGCCGAAATGCCGGGCCGGCATTTCCAGGGCAAAATCGTGCGGAACGCGGCGGCAATCGATCCGGCCTCTCGCACGCTGTTGACCGAAGTGGACGTGAACAACCCGACGGGAGAGTTGTTGCCGGGCGCCTATGTCTCAGTCCACTTGAAGCTGGGCGCCCGGCAGAACGGAGTGGTCCTGCCGGTAAATACCCTGATCTTCCGTTCGGAGGGACTGCGAGTGGCGGTGGTGCGCGACGGGAAAGCGGAGCTGGTGGCTATCACGATGGGCCGCGACTTTGGAACCGAGGTCGAGGTGGTAGCGGGTGTGAATCCCGGGGATGCGGTCATCGAAAACCCTTCCGATTCGCTGAGCTCGGGAACTCCGGTCCGAGCCGTGCCCGCGCGGCCGCAGGAAGTGGAAAAGTAGATGCGGCGGCGGTCGTGTCTATGTCTGGCCGCGTTGACGCTTGCCGGATGCATGGTGGGCCCGAAGTATTCGCAGCCAACCACGCCGGCCGTCCCCGCCTATAAAGAGGTGCCGCCTCCGGATTTCAAAGAAGCGAATGGCTGGAAACCGGGACAGCCTAACGATGCCGCCGTTCGGACCGCGTGGTGGGAACTCTTCGGGATTCCGGAATTGAACGCCCTTGAGGCGCAGATCAACCCTTCCAATCAGACGCTGAAGGCGGCGGAGGCGAGATACCGCGAGGCGCGCGCGCTGATTCGCCTGAATCGCGCGGGCTTGTTCCCCAGCGTTACCACATCGCCTTCGGTCACTAGCAACCGCTTGTCCACGAACAGCCCGACCAGCACCACCCAGCGCGGCCAGTTCGGCGTTTTCTCCCTCCCTTTCGATATCAACTACGAGTTGGACGCATGGGGGCGGGTTCGCCGCTCGATCGCCGCCGCGCGCGAGGAAACGCAGGCGAGCGCCGCGGATCTGGAGACGGTTCGGCTGAGCCTGCACGCCGAGCTTGCGATCTCCTACTTCGAACTCAGGAGTCTGGATGCGCAGAAACAACTGCTGGACGACACGATTGTGGCCTACCAAAAAGCGGTGGACCTGACCAAGAATCGCTTTGAGGGCGGGCTCGCTTCGAGAGCGGAACTGGCGCAGGCACAGACGCAATTGGAAACAGCCCGGGCCGATGCCATCGGAGTGCTGGTGCAGCGCGCCCAATATGAGCACGCCATCGCGGTGCTACTGGGCCGGACTCCGGAGACGCTGGATCTTCCGGCGGCGCCGACCAAGCTGACGCCTCCGGCCATTCCGGTGGGTCTGCCATCCCAACTCCTGGAACGCCGTCCCGATGTCGCCGCGGCCGAGCGCCGTGCCGCGGAAGCGAATGAGCAGATCGGAATCGCCCGCGCGGCGTGGTTTCCCGACATCCTCATCACGGCGACCGGCGGTTTGACGGCGGGGTCGTTTGTCGATTGGCTAACGTGGCCCAGCCGCTTTTGGGCCGTGGGTCCGAGCGTCCTCGAAACCGTGTTCGACGCCGGAAGGCGAAGGGCGGCGTCCGAGCAAGCGCTCGCAAGCTATGACGAAGCGGTAGCCAACTACCGGCAAGCGGCGCTCACGGCCTTTCAACAGGTGGAGGACAATCTCTCCAGCCTGCGCATTCTGGAGCAGCAGGCGAAGGCGCAGCGTGTCGCGGTCGAGGCCGCGCAGCAATCGCTCGAGCTGTCGATGAACCGCTACAAAGGCGGCCTGGTCACCTATCTCGAAGTCGTCACGGCCCAAAGCGCCGCCTTGAAGAACGAAGCCATGGAAGTGGATATTCTCCGCCAAAGAATGGACGCGAGCGTACTGCTGATCAAGGCGCTGGGCGGCGGCTGGGACACCTCCAAACTTCCCAACCCCTAAAACCGGGATGGGGACAGCCGCCCTCCGGCGGGTACCCGCTCGATTCCTTCGTTTGGTCTGTTTTTATTCCGCCCGTCGCTTTTGCCTTGATAAGAGTGATAGATTATGTTCCAAAGGGATGGGCGGCTGGATGTGGCGTGCATCCGGTACGCGCGCAAACTGGGGAGAGGAGTTGCCGATGCGAGCCGTCGCGGCAGTCTTTTTGGTCAGCACCGCTGTATCTTGCCTGGCAGGGACAGACACTTCGGCGCAGCGCGCCTGGGAGTTGGAGCGTAAGGGGAATTCCGCGGGAGCCCTCCAGCTTCTGCGGGAGGACGCCGAATCTTCGGGCGCCACCGCACAGTCGCGGCTTGCGCTGGTCGATTTTCTCCAGCGTCACAGGGATCCCGGAGCGCGCGCCGCCTGCGAACGGGCTCTTCAGCAATCCTCCGGCGAGGACCGGCGCGCCATTCTGCGCCGCCTCGTCATTATGGACACTCTCGCCGGCGATCAGGGAGCGCTTGTCCGTGATTTGACGGCCTATCACGACGCCGGTGGAACGGATCTATCCCTTCCCGCGGCGCCGAGCGGGCCCACCCGGCTCGCGGACGGCGTCGCAGTGATTCCCGGACCCATTCGCTCCTTTTCGCGCATGGCGGCGCTGTCTCCCGACCTCGGCCCGGAGGGAATTCTGCCCGCTCTGGCCCGCAACATCGTCACCAACGGCTACCAGGCAACCAGCAGCAATGAGGCGCTGGAGCAGACGGAATACCTGAAGCTGGTGATTCGGTACCTTTCCCAGGCGCGTGAGCTGGATGCGCTGGCGGGGGCCAAGAAGGCGATCGTAATCGAGACGTGCGACTCGGCCCAGACCGGTGATTTGCTGCGCGTCCTGGGCTACCGGATTCGCGGGGCTTGCGGCAGCGACCTCGCTCTGGAAACAGTCAATGCCAGCCGGGCATTTCTCACCATCGACTCCGGCTTTCCCCTTGCCGATCTCGAACAGTCGCTGCGCACCAACCAGCCGTTCCACTATGCCTATGCGCCGACCGAACTGCCGGTTCTGTACGGCACCGGCTATTGGGCCTCCGCCTCTGACAAGCAGTCCGCCGCCGGGTTCATCGACTATTTTGTTTCGGACCCGTCGCTTTGCCGTCTTTATCTAGGCTTGGCGAAGCTCGACCCGGAAACGGCTCGGGAAATGCGCAGAGCCATACCACTCGCCCGGCTGCGTGCTTACGCCCATGTTCTGGATTTCTTCGGCGGCATGTTCGAGATTCGCGACGGAAAGGCCGTGGTGCCCGGCGGTCCCGCGTGCGAGAAGGCCTGGGCGGACCTGGTGGGTGCGTCTCCGGACAACCCCACTGCTTTCTTTGACAAGCTGCTCGCCAAGGATGACGGATGGCTGGCCAGTTATTTTGACGCTCTCGCGCGGCTCAACGGCCCGGGCGAGGCATATCTGGCCACCCCGGAGCGGCTGAAGAGGTTCTACAGTGCGATTCACGGCCGGGTCACGAGCCCCGGCCCTGCCCGCCCGGTTTTTCGCGCGAATACCGAAATGCTGCTGCTTACCTCGCGCATCTGGATTACCCCGGATGGACAGTTGTTCGTTCCGGGCAGTCTCGACGTCTGGCGCCAGCTTTTCATTCATCACCCGCGCGGTAAATACGACAACAAGCTGAGCAAGGCAGCTTCGAGCTGGAAGTCCCCCGACGACGTGTTGGATGCGCTCTTTGGCCTTTGCCGCAAAGCGGTGGAAAATGAGCCGCTCAAAATATTCCTGGCGATCACCGACATCGAGCGGCGGCGCACCAACCATCTGGATGCGGAGACGGTGGATCTTCTCGCCCGGAGCTACCACGACCTCGGCTCTCAATACTCCATCTTTAGCGAAGCGCCGGAGATCACCGGCAAAACCATTGCGCTCTATATCGATGTGGCCCAGAACATGCAAGATCTCCGCGACCACCTGGTCCGGGCCGACGCGGGCGGTTCCCTTCAGGGCCTGGTGGGCCTCTGGCAGATCTTCTGCCGCCAGGGCTTTATTCCCCAATCCAAGGTGGACGAGAGCCTGGCCGGGATTCTTGGCCACTTTGCCCAGATCAAATCCGAGCAGGATGTCTTCGACGGCGGCCGCGCGGGCGTAAAGATCCTCCTGGCAGCCACCGGGACGCCCGACGGTGTTTCGCCGGAAGACCGGATCGTGGATCTCCTCGCCGGAGGGCCGGGGTCTTCGGATTCGGAAGTTCAGACGACGCTGGTCGAGAACCTGGTGCGAATCCTGGAAGCGCAGAAGTTGATTTCGCTCACGACCCTGTTCGACCTGTCGGACAACCTGGAGAGTATTTCCAAAGGCGAGAAGGTCAACAACGCCCTGGTCGCCAAGGCGGCTTCGCGAATTGCGGATCTCCAATTGCCGCGGGCCGGCCTCAGTTCGCTCGAAAAGAGCACGCTCTCCTTCGGATACTGGTCGGAAAGGCACATCGACGCGCAGCGCAAGCTCAACCTGCGGGCGCTGCTCGATAAAGCCTCGCGGGATCCCAAAAAACTGGACGACATCCGCGAGGCGCTGGCGCCATTCCTGCGCGACACGCTGGTGGGTTTGAATTACGCCTATTACGCGCCGCCGGGAGCGCAGCTTTTGCTCACGAATCCGCTCTTCGTGCGCAGCCACGATTTTGTTGGACTGCTGGGCAGCAGCGCTCTCTGGCATCACACGGAAGTGCAGGGCAACGGTTGGCCTTCGAGCGCCGGAGGGAAACTCACCGGCTCGCTTGCCGACCTTCCTTACGCGCTGGCCGAGGCGGAGCAGAATTTCCTGGTGCCCTCGCGGGAGCAGGCTCTGATCTGGGGAGACCTGGTGCCTCAGATGTTGTTAAGCGCCACCGTTCCCCGGTGGTGGAGAGTCACGCCGGCGCAGTTGCATTGGGTGACGCTCCACATGGGGCTCGCTGAAACTCTCTACGCCGAGGCGGCCCTGAACAAGACGACAAGAACCGCGGTGCTTTCGGCATTGAGCGAGCATGCGCCACCGATTCGCGTCTCCGAGATCCGGGCGGAGCTCGATGCGGGCAGGGCGCGGCAGGCGTTGGAACAGACCACTCCTTCCGAGATGTTCCACGTTGCGCAGGAAATCGCATCGCAAGGCGGCGCGGCCGCCGAACCGATTGCGGCGGAGATCCGGCGAGAAGCCGCCGAAGCGCCCGGAGAGCTGAACTATCGCGCCATTTCGCGCGCCTTCGGCACTCCCAAACCTACTCTGGCCAACTCCTTCGAGCCACAACTGCTCGATGTCCGGACATTCCCCGCGCTGATGGGATATTCGAGCCGCATTCTGGCGGAAAGTTGGGAATCGAGCTTGCTGTACTACGCCGCGCTCGCGGATGACCTCCATGTGCCGCCCGCGCAACTGAATCTCCTTGTCCCCCTTTGGACGCGCGAAACCGTCGAGCACATTTTCGCCACCCACCTGGAGGACTGGCCGGCGCTGTTGCGGTCTCTGCGCCTGGTGGGCGATGCAGCACTGCAGCAGAATCACAATTCCATTGCATCCGCCGCCGGGGGAAGGTAGTCTGAATCGCGGGGTGTACGGCGCATGGCGCCCGGGAGCAGGTTTCTTCGATCGCACTTTTGGAGGCATCCTTGTTTCGAACGCGTAACGTCATCATTCTCGGGACACTCGCAATTTCCGGGTGCTTGAGCGTGGGCTGGTTTTCACGGGCAGCCGCGCAGGAACGCCCCACGTTCCGGGTAAAAGTGGACCTGGTAGTACTCAGCTTCACCGTCACCGATAGTAAAGGGAGATACATCAACGGGCTGAAGCCCGGGGATTTCCGTATCTACGAGGACGGCATCCTGCAGAAGCTGAACACCTTTGGCGAAGGCAACCGGCCTCCGCTGCAGGTGATGAGCGACGGGTCTACCCGCCCGCTAAACACGCCCGTGCCCGGCGAGCGCACTCTCGCGGACGTGCGTTCGGAATCGTTCGTCGGAACGAACGTCTTCGTTCTGTTCGATACCAGCAACTACATGTACCGGGGCTTCGTCTACGCCTCCGACGCGATCAAAGACTTCGTACGCGGGTTGGATCGCGCCGATTCGGTGGCGGTCTACACGTTCAGCCGCAACCTGTCGCGCGCGTCGCTGCTGACCAAGGATCGCGGCGAGGCTATTTTTGGCCTCGGTAATGCGGTCGCCGGCGACGACTCGGCCCTTTACAACGCTCTGCTGCTTTCCCTGCGGGATGCCGCGAAAGTTCCCGGCCGCAAAGTAGTCATCGTCTTTTCGAACGGTCCCGACAACGCCAGCATGGTGGCGCCCGACGACGTTCGCGCGGTTGCCGAGGATGAGGGCATTCCGATTTATGTCATCTCGACGAGCGAGGTCAACAAGGACCCCATCTCGGCTACCGTGTTCAAACGGCTGGCGACCCGCACCGGCGGACGGGCTTACTTTGCCAAGACCTGGCAGAAGCAGGTGGAAGCGTTCGAGTCGATCCGCGAAGACCTGGGAAACAGCTACACCGTGACTTACTATCCGCAGGCAAACGAGAACGACGGCTTCCGCAAAATCAAGGTCGAGGTGGTGGCCGATGCGGCGAAGAAGTACCGGGTCTTCGCACGCCCCGGCTACCGGCCCCGCGGCGGGTTCTAACTCGAAACGCCGTAACGTCCGGAGGCCAGCAGTTTCGCGGCGATTTCCCGGCGGACTTCGATTGCGTTTACGGGTTCGTACTTCGTGAAGCGCTTGAGGACCGAGAGATTCATACGCAGGGCATCCCCTTCGGAGGCGGCTGCGAGAACGCCGCGCGCCGAGGATTCCACTGTCTCCATCGCCTCGCGTAGATACACCCGCGCCATCGCTTGCGCAGCCGCGCCTTTCCCCTGGGAGGCGAGCTTCCTGGTCCGCAAAAGAACGCTCTCCATGGCGAATGCGCTCATGGCGATTTCGGTGATACCGGCGACCACCTCCTGCTGCTCTTCGAGGCCGGTGAGAAATTTCTGGTAGGCGACCCCAAGCGTCATCAGTGCGATTTTCTTGGCGTTGCCAACCAGTTTGGCTTCTTCGGCGAATGGTTCCGCCGATCCGGGAGTGGAAAGGGCCGGAGGAGCGAGCAGTTCCGATTGCAGTTTCATCACCGCCTGCACCAGCGGGAGCGTACCGCGCTGGGCGCGCTTCAAAAGCATTCCGGTGGCGAGCAGGCGATTGATCTCGTTGGTACCTTCGAAGATGCGATTAATGCGCGAGTCCCGGTACGCGCGCTCCACCACGTAATCCTGATGATAGCCGTAGCCTCCGTGAATCTGGACGCCTTCGTCCACCACGTAGTCCAGCATCTCCGAAGCGAAGACCTTGATGTACGAGCACTCGACGGCATACTCTTCCACCGCCTTGAGCATGATTTTTGAGGCGTCCGGATTTTCCCAGGAAAATTCCCCCAGTTCCTGTTCAATCAGGCCGATGACGCGGTATGTCATCGACTCGGCCGCGTAGATGCGGATGGCCATTTCCGCCAGCTTGTGCCGGATCATGCCGAACTCGGCGATCGACTTGCCAAAGGCCTTGCGATCCTTCGCGTACTGGAGCGAGATGCGGAGCACCTCCTTCGCGCCGCCGATGGCGAAGGGCCCCAGTTTGAGGCGGCCCAGGTTCAGAATGTTGAACGCGATAATGTGGCCGCGGCCGATTTCACCCAGAACGTTTTCGGCCGGCACCTTGACGTTGTCGAGGTAAATCGCCGTGGTGGAACTGCCCTTGATGCCCATCTTCTTTTCTTCGGCGCCCGGATTCACGCCGGGGAAAGCTCGCTCGACGAGGAAAGCGGTGAATTTCTCGCCGCCTACCTTGGCGAAGATGGTGTAAAGATCAGCCGCGCCGCCGTTGGTGATCCACATTTTCTGGCCGTTCAAAACGTAGTGTGAGCCGTCCTCGCTTAAATCGGCGCGCGTGCGGGCGGCGAGAGCGTCGGAACCGGCCTGCGGCTCGCTGAGACAGTAAGAGGCCACCATTTCCGCGGTGGCCAGTTTGGGAAGATACTTCTGTTTCTGCTCTTCTGTCCCGAACATGAGCAGCGGAAGAGTGCCGATGCCGGTGTGCGCGCCATGCCACGCGGAATAGGAGCCATCGCGCGCGACAACTTCGGCCACCATCATCATGGAGACGAGATCCATCTCCATGCCGCCGAATTTTTCCGGAAGGATCACCGCCGTGAGTCCCAGCTCGGCCGATTTGCGGAGCAGGGAAACGGCCACGCCCGGCTCCTGGTGCTGCACAGCTTCCAAGTTCGGGGCGACTTCCTTGTTCCAGAAATCTTCCGTGGTGCGGTAGATCGCGTGGTGCTCGGCGGTGAAGTCCTCGGGTGTGAAGACGTGCTCCGGAGTTGAATCTTCCAGCAGGAAAGCGCCTCCGCGAAGGTGCGCCGGAGCGGCCGTGGTGGTTGCCATGATTTTCTCCTAGTTCAGATTCTCAAAAATTCCCGCGGCGCCCTGGCCGCCGCCGATACACATTGTCACCAGTCCATAGCGCGATTCACGGCGGACCATTTCGCGCAGAATCGTCGCGGTGAGCTTCGCTCCGGTGCAGCCGAGCGGATGCCCCAGGGCGATGGCGCCCCCATTGACGTTGGTTCGCTCCAGGTCGAGGCCGGCTTTCCGGATGACTGCGAGCGACTGCACCGCGAAAGCCTCGTTTAACTCGATCACGCCAATCTCATCGAGCTTCATTCCAGCGAGCGCGAGCGCCTTGGGAATCGCGACCACCGGCCCGATGCCCATGATTTCCGGCGGCACGCCGGCCACCGAGAAGCTGACGAAGCGAGCCTTCGGCTTCAGACCTAATTCGGCCGCGCGCTTCTCGCTCATCACCAACGCCATCGCCGCGCCGTCGCTGGTTTGCGAGGAGTTGCCCGCGGTGACCGTGCCGTCCGCCTGAAACACCGGCTTCAACTTCGCCAGCGCTTCGAGCGACGTGTCGGCGCGTGGACCCTCGTCCCTGGCGACAATCCCCCTGGTCGTTTTCGGTTTGCCGTTCTCGAGGACAG
Source organism: Bryobacteraceae bacterium (assembly GCA_035545735.1). Lineage (GTDB taxonomy): Bacteria > Acidobacteriota > Terriglobia > Bryobacterales > Bryobacteraceae > JAJYKC01. Next base: position 23,131 of record DASZXS010000034.1, read on the forward strand.
TGGTTTCGGTTTCGATGGGAACGAGCTCGTCGTCGAATTTCCCTTCACTCTGCGCACGCAGCGCGTTGCTATGGCTGCGGAAGGAAAACTCATCCTGATCCTCGCGGCTTACTCCGTACTTGCGCTGCACCTGTTCCGCGGTGAGACCCATCCCCATGTAGATCTGGGGAAGATGGTCCACCATCCAGGGGTTGGGCGCGAATTTTGTGCCGGTCATGGGAATCATGCTCATGGATTCCGCGCCGCCGGCGAGGATAATGGCGGCGCTGCCGGCCCGAATGCGCTCGGCCGCCATGGCGATGGATTGCAGCCCGGAGGAACAAAAGCGGTTGATGGTGACGCCCGGCACGATGTCGGGAAGTCCGGCCCGGAGCGCGGCAATGCGAGCCATGTTCATCCCTTGCTCGCCTTCCGGCATCGCGCAGCCCAGAATCACGTCGTCAATGTCGCCCGGGGAAACCTGGGGATACCTGGCGAGGAGAGCGCGAATCACGGCTGCCGCCATATCGTCCGGGCGGGTGTTGCGCAAGGCTCCGCGACCCGCCTTGCCGACGGGTGTTCGAAGACACTCGACAATTACTGCTTCGGTCATAGATTGACGCCGCTCCTCATTAGTTCCGCAGGGGTTTTCCCGTCTTCAGCATATACCCCATACGCTCCTGGGTTTTCGGATTTCCGCAAAGGCTGAGGAAGGCTTCGCGTTCGAGGTCCAGCAGGTATTGCTCGGAGACAAGCTGCTGTCCGGTGAGCCGTCCCCCCGACAGGATCAGGGCCAGTTTTTCGGCGATCACCATGTCGTGGTCGGAGATGTAGTTGCCCTGCCGCGCGCTCCACGCCCCCAGTTTCAGCATGGAGTAGACACTCTCGCCGCCCACCGGGATGTCCAGGCGCGGCGCGCTCGCAGCATAGCCCGGGACAAGAGACAGGGCGAGCGATTTTGCATCCGCGATCAGGCGGTCGCGATTCATGGAGATGGAATCCACACGATTGAGCAGGCCCAGTTTCTGCGCGTCGCCGGCGCTGGTGGAGACCTTTGCGTAGCCGGCGAGCTCGAACACTTTGCGCGGGTCCTTGAGCCGGATGAGGAGTTCCTTGCAACCGCCGCCGCCCGGAATGAGTCCCACGGCCACCTCCACCAGGCCCATGTACAACTCGGCCGACGCCTGGCAGCGCGTGGCATGCAGCGCGATCTCGCAGCCTCCGCCGAGGGCCCGCTGAAAGGGCGCGGCGACCACCGGTTTGGCGGCATATTTGATTGCCATGTTGGCCTGCTGGAAATAGTGGATGGCCCCGTTCAGCTCATCCCATTCCCCTTCCTGGGCGGCCAGCAGCACCATCATCAAATTCGCGCCGGCGGAGAAATTCTCACCCTGGTTGGCGATCACCATGGCTTCGAAGTTTCGGTTCGTTTCCTCGATCCCGGCGTACAGCATGCTGATGTTGTCGGCTCCGAGGGTGTTCATCTTGCTGTGGAATTCACAACAGAGAACGCCGTCGCCGAGGTCGATCAGCGATGCGCCGGGATTCTCCTTCACGGTTTTTCCGGCGCGCTTGAGATCGGCGAGGACGATCACACCGGGCCGGTCTTCGAGCGGCCGGTGATGACGGGCGAGAAAATCGAAATACTCCGTGCGGGCGCGTCCGGAATCCACATAGTGGCCGTAGAACGACGTGGCCCCCGCCGAGCGCATTTCGGTGACATTGGCGGGGAGGGCGCGGCCTTCCGCCTCCATGCGGTTGCAGACATCGGCGAACCCGAGGGCGTCCCAAATCTCGAAGGGACCGAGTTTATGGGCATAACCCCAGCGCATGGCGCGGTCGATTTCGACGATGCGGTCGGAGATCTCGGGCACTCGCTCGGCGCAATAGAGAAGGGAATCGCTAAAGACTTTCCAGAGGAACTTTCCGGCGCGATCGTTCGCGCTCACCAAGGTGCGCAGGCGATGGGGCAAGTCTTCGATCTGCCTGGCCTGCTCGGCCGAAGGAAAGGTGGGCTTGGCGAGCGGATGATATTCGAGCGTCTTCCAATCGATGACGTGAATCTCGCGCTTCGCGCCCGAGCCAAGGCGCTTGTAAAAGCCCTGCCCGGTTTTTTCACCCAGCCATTTCCGGGCGAGCATCTCCTTCTGATAACCGGCAGGAAGAAAGCGATCGCGCCACGGATCGTTGGGGACCAGATCGTAGAGGTTCTGGCCGACGAACGCCCAGACATCGAGGCCGACGATATCGAGCAGGCGAAAACTGGCGCTGTTGGGCAGGCCGATCAGGGAGCCGGTCAGCGCATCGACCTCCTCGACGGAGTAATCGCCTTCGACCATCGCCGATTGGATCGTGCCGCCGAAGAAGCTGCCGATGCGGTTCGCGATAAAGTTTGGCGTGTCCTTGCAATCGACGACTCCCTTGCCGAGCCGGCGCGACGCGAAATCGCGAACGAAATCAAGGACCTCCTGCGCTGTATCGGCGCCGGGGATCACTTCGAGCAAATACAGGTAGCGGGGCGGATTAAAGAAATGCGTGCCCAGGAAATGGCTGCGGAACTCCGGCGAGAATCCCTCGGTGATTTTCGCGAGCGGGATTCCACTGGTGTTGGTGGAAAGAATCGCGGAGGGATTTCGTAAAAGCTCCACCTTGCGCCAGAGAGAGCGCTTGATTTCGAGGTTTTCGCTGACGGCCTCCATGACCCAATCGCACCCGGCGATTTGCGGAAGATCGTCCTCGAAGTTGCCCACCTGAATGAGGGACCGGCCGGCATCGGTGAAGAATCCTCCGGGGCTTTGTTTGGCGGCGTTCTCCACGCCCTTGCGCGCGGCGGCATTGCGGTCCGCCTGGTCGGGCAGAACGATATCGAGAAGCAGGGAGGGTATCCCCGCGTTGGCGAAGTGTGCGGCAATGCGGGCGCCCATGGTACCTGCGCCAAGCACCGCTACGCGGCGAAGTGTTCTCATTCTCAGGAGTCCTCGTGCTATTCGGGCAGCGAACTGAGTTTACCGAATCCGGAGGAAGTGTCTCAAGGCCTCATCGGCCGCGCCCGTGCATCACCCGTCAAAGTCTTAGATCCGGACCACCCTGCCGGAGGAAGCCGCTTCGGTGGCGGCGAGGGCCACTTCGCAGACGCGGTAGATGTCTTCGATGGGTAAGGAGGCTGGCTTGCCGTTGTACACGTGCTCCAGAAAATCGACGAAAACCGATCCGCGCGGCGGCAGTTTTTCGAGGACGGACATTTTCGCCGAATTGGTGACCAGTGTGAGCCCCGTGGCATCCGAGTATTCCGCCACGCCTTCCGTTCCGGCGAGGCGCAGACGGTCGTCGCCGTGCGTGGCGGCCATCACGGGCCGGTAGTAATCCATGTGAAGCGTCGCGGCACCGCCATTGTCGAGCCGGAAGGCACTGGCCGTCGTGGTTTCCATGGCTCCGAGCGCGGGAAAGCCGACGTGACCCATGAACGAACTGGCCTCGGTGATCTCGCGTCCGCTGGTAAAGCGGATGAGGTCGATCATGTGCGTACCAATCCAGAGTATGGTGCTGCCGTACGTGGCGCGCTGCGTGTACCAAGGCTCGCGCGCACCGGCCTTGTAGGATTTTTGGGCGGAGATTTGCGCCACCTCGCCCAGCGCGCCTTGCCGGACGATGTCCCGGAGCGCGCGATATTGCGGGTCATAGCGCATCGGCAGCAGCATGCCGAGTTTCCCCGGCCGCCGGGCCGAGGCGGCCTTGATGCGTTCGATGCCGGGGCGTGTGATCGACAGCGGCTTCTCCGCGATTACGTGAAGGTTGCGCTCCAGGCAGGCCAGAACCGCCTCTGCGCGTTCTCCGTTGCTATTGCAGACCGCCACGACGTCGATCGTTTCGGCGTCGAGCATTTGCCGGTAGCCGGAGTAAGCGCGGGCGCCCGCAAGCCTCGGATTCTTCAGAAAGCGGCTGACCGCCGGGAGGTCGGAATCGCAAACGGCTACGATTTCGACATCGGGCAGCAAGGGCAGTGGATCTACGATTTCTCCCGTATGGCCTTCGAGCCCGGCAATGGCTACGCGAATCCTGCGCGAAAATCGCACCGGGGCGGCGGCCAGCGGCGCGGCCAGGGACAGGAGGACCGATCTGCGGGTCCAGGTCTGAACCGGCATCGCGCTAAAGCCGCCCCAGCGGAAGTGTAGGATCGGGCTTGGCCGGCATAGCCCGGCCGATCACGCGATCGATCAACGCATCCACCAGAAAATCCGCCGCGCCGTATCCGGGATGGAGTTCCTTCAGCATCTGATTCACCCGGCGGCGCACGCCCTGTTTGAATGGCTCGACGTCCTCCTTGGGCAGCGCGTCGAGTTCGAGGCCGTCGAGGCTATGATCGATCGGGCGGATCGCGCTGGGCTCATAGCCAGTCAGCCCAAGCTCGCTATCCGGACCCGAAATCCGGGCCAGAACCTTTTGAGCATGATCGCGGCCCACATCGTAATCATGCTGCCGGAACGCCTCGTCGAAGAAGCCGAGGAAAGCTTGCAATCCCGCGCCCGCGAGCTCCGAGGATTTTGCGGTAACGCCATAGATCGTCATTATGTCGCGACCGCCCAATCCCGCGGCCGTCTCGAAGGCCAATACCGAATCGCGGAACGCGGCCTGCGCCATGGCTATCGGGGCAAGCGCCGAAATCTCGACCGCGTATTGTTTTTCGATGCGCGCCCGGGCATTCTCCAGCGTCTCTACAACGGAGGAGCCCGGAGGCACATGCTGGCCCGTGGGGAAGAATAGCCGGAGAATCGCCGCCGCCGTGGTGTTCAGGCTGCCGACATCGATTTCTCCGGCCAGGATGGCGTTCTTCAATCCCAGGGCGCGATCGTCGAGCAGCCTTACGCGCTCGTTTACCTGCTGCGCTTTAATCCAATCCTCAAAGCCCGATTGTCCGGCCGCCAAGGAGACCAGGCGTTTCAGGGTTTGAATATAGTTCGCGTCTTGCGTCGTGAACTCGACGGGCTTCGGGTCTTTGGCATGGGGGGAAACGAACAGGTAAAACCGTTTTTCCTGGAGGTGGCAGTCAATCGGATCCACCAGGTCCTTGGCCATTCCCAGGGGCTGGTTTTGCAAAATCCCTCCGTCGGAATAGGTGAAGGTTCGCGGCCTGCCGTCCCATTGCAGGTTAACGCTGTCGTAATCGAGGGCGTCCTCTCCGGAGGTCGAACGTTCGATTGCCTGGGGGCGAAATGCAAACGGAAACGCGCCGCACGCGACCGCGGCCTGCCGCAGCATCTCCCAGGATTGCGCATTGTCATTCTTGACCGCGTCTATTTTCCGGGTTAGTTGGTCGCCGCAGTCGATGTAGGTGAAAGTCCCGTCGGGCAAAGCTTGGTAACCATACGGGATGCCATTCAGGTTCGTCATGGCTACTCCGACACCGAGGTTGTCTCCGACGGCCGGGTGCCGTTGGGCGGCCGGAGGAGTTCCGTGCGCATAGCGGGCCATCAGCGCTTCTTCGGAAATGGTTTCGATGAGGTCCGAGGAGAATATCGATTGCAGGGCGCTCTCGCCCGCGCGAGTCTCCTGGAGACCGGCAAGAGAAATTCGCTGAACCCAGACGTTGTAAAGGGGATTGTCGTAGGGGTCCGCGAATTCGCCGCCGTTGTAGAGAAGCTTCTGGGCCAGGATGATGGCCGTCATTCCGCCGGCGGACGCTCCGGTGAGGACATCGATGATGATTTTGTCCGCGTCACTGGCGGCTTTGGAATTGTGCTGCCGGATGGCATCCAATACTTCCCAGAGGACGCCCGCTTCGTAACTGCCGAGGGAGACTGCGCCGGCGATGGTTACGGCCAGTTTTTTGGGCATGTATAAAAGCAGAGTTTACATCAACGGTTGCTGTTCCGGCGGCGGGGGCGCGCGCGCTTCCAGGCCGGTGGATAACGCCATTCCGGGCCGATGGTGATAAGGTGGATTCGTTCAATCTGGAGGACTCATAAAAATAATGAACTCGACAACCCGCCGTACTTTTATTCAAGCCGCCGGCCTGTCCGCTTTGGCGGCAGGGCGCGCCTGGGGCAGCAACGACCGCATTAACATAGCCATCGTCGGCGTCGGCGGACGCGGGCAGGCGCATATTCGCGGCTATTCCAAACAGCCGGGCGTCAACATCTACGCTCTCTGCGACGTGGATCAGGCCAATCTCGAGCGCAGCCAGGCGGCGGTAAAAAAACTCACCGGAGAGACGCCGAAGGGCTTTGACGACATGCGCAAGGTTTTCGCGGATAAGGAGGTGCACGCTGTTTCGATGCCCCTGCCGAATCACTGGCATGCGCTCGCGACGGTGTGGGCCTGCGAAGCCGGTAAGGACGTCTACATCGAAAAGCCCGCCTGCCACGATCCCTATGAAGGCCGCCAGATGGTCGCGGCGGCGCGCAAGTACAAACGCATGGTGCAGGTGGGATCGCAAGGCCGGAGCGCCGAGCACAAAATTCGCGCCGTGCAAATGTTGAAGGACGGCGCGATCGGGCAGGTGTATTTGGCGAAGGGGCTGTGTTTCAAAAGGCGGAAGTCGATTGGGCATACGCCGAACGGTCCCGTGCCTCCCGGCGTCGATTGGGACAAGTTTCTAGGGCCCGCGCCGATGATCCCGTTTAGCAAGAATCGCTTCCTTTATACCTGGCACTGGTTCTGGGACACCGGCAATGGGGACATCGGAAACCAGGGCGTGCACGAAATGGATATCGCCCGTTGGGGTCTCGATGTCGGCCACCCGGTTTCGGCTTCGGGACACGGCGGCAAGTATGTCTATAAAGACGACCAGGAGACCCCGAACACGCTGCTGGCGCGCTTCGACTACGGCGAAAAGGAACTGGTGTTTGAGGTGCGCGGGCTGCAAACGGGAACCGAGGGCGGCCTCACCACCGGGAACGACGGCAACACCATCGGCAATCTCTTTTACGGGAGCGAAGGCTGGATGGCTCTCGACGGGGATGGGTTTCGCGTCTACAAGGGCGACCCGGCGAAGCAGACGCAGTCGGAGAAATCCACCAACGACAGCTTCGCGGCGCACCTCTCGAATTTTCTGGCAGCGGTGAGAAGCCGGAAATACGAGGACCTTCACGCCGACATCGATATCGGGCGAATTTCGGCGGACTTGTGCCACATGGCGAATATCAGCTACCGGTTGGGCGGTGAATTGCAAAAGTTCGATCCGAAGACGGAGCGTTTTGAGAACGCGAAGGCCAACGCGCTGGCGCATCCCAAGTACCGGGAGCCGTACATCATCCCGCATCTTTCGGCGTAGAGGAGATTGGTCCGGCGGAGACTCTTCGACGTCCTGGAAAGCCGCCGGCTGGTTCAGGGCGTAGGCGGCTACACCTATTTTTTCGAAAGCTTTTCGACCGTAGCCTTGTAGACCAGGGTTGCGGTCGGGCCATCGAGGCGGACACGCGGGTCGGGAACGTGAGCCAGAACGTCGACCTCGACCTCGCCGGCGGCGGTGCTGAGATCGATGGGGTCGGTCTCGACGGATTCGAGGGCATTGACGTTGCTTTCCGGGCCTCGCACGGTCACGGCGGGCGGGGTGATTCGAAACTCCTTTACGCGGTAGCCGGCGCGCGGCGGATGAGCATAGCGCGGGGCCACGGGGACCTCCCTGGTAACTTCGCGCTCGAAGGCCAACTGAATCTGAGAGGGCATGGTGCTGTCCACGGAGACGTCCTCGGGGAGGCTGGCGTGGCGCCCGGTGAGATTGAAGGTGTAGACACCGGAGCGGGTGACGCCGGAGCAGTCGATCACCACGGCCAGGTCGCGCAGGCGGCTGGGCGTGATGTGGCCCGAGGGTCCGTGAACACGCAGTTGGATGCGCTCGGGCACGCCGGAGGTGATATCGAAGCCGGACGGAATATTCTTAAACTCGATGCGAGCCGAGGCGATGGTGGTGAGGTCCGGCTCCTGGTTAACGACAACCCAGAGAATCGCTGCGATAAGAAGAGCCAGCAGCTTCCAGCCGAGATTACCGGTCAGCAGTTTTTTCACGCCTCCTCCTTGCCGGCCGGGACGGAGCTGGCGCGGTCGGAAATCTGAGCGCGCTGTTCGATGCGTCCGGTGAGATATTGCTCGAGGCGGTGCGGCGAAATGTCCAACTCCACGTCGCCATGAACGGCAACGGAGATTCCGCCGGTCTCTTCGGAAACGACGACGACGAGGGCGTCCGATTCTTCCGTCACTCCGATAGCAGCGCGGTGACGGGTGCCGCGCGCGCTCAGGGCCGCCTGGTTGGTGGTGAGGGGAAGAAAACATGCCGCGGCCGAGATGTAATCGCCCTGAATGATGACCGCGCCGTCGTGCAGCGCGCCGCCGGGATGGAAGATGGCGCAAAGGAGGTTGCTCGAAAGCCGGCCGTCGATGGCAACGCCGCTCTCGATGAAAGTGCGCAGGCCGATCTGCCGCTCGATGACGATCAGGGCTCCGGTTTTCTGGCGCGATAGCTGGTTCACCGCCAGAAGGATTTCATCGGCGACCTTACGCCGATCCATTTCGCCGAGGCGTGCCAGGCGGCTGCGTCCCAGCCGGGCGAGCACTCGCCGGATTTCGGATTGAAAGACGACGATGAGCGCGAAGGCGGTATAGGGCACCAGATTTTCGAGCAGCGTGCGCAACAACTCCAGGCGGCTGCGCACCGCGACTTCATAAACCACCCCGACTACGCCCAGGCCCACCAGAATATGAACGGCGCGGCGGCCGCGAATGATGACAAAAAATTGGTAGATGAGAAATGCGACGCAAAGAATATCGATGACGGCCGTTGCTGTAAGCCTTGGTAACTGAATGGCAAGATCATGAAACGGGTTCCACATACCGGCGCTTTCTACTTTAGCGGAACGGGTGAACCGGGAAGGGAGAGAGCCTTCTTGGCGACGGTGCTCAAGGGGAGACCGGGTAGCTGGCTCTTCGCGATCCAGTGGAATCCGGCGAGATCGGCAGGAGCCGTGGAGGTCCAAACATCCCAGTGATAATTGGTTTGAACGATGGTGTGCCGGAACGATCCGATGCGGGTCCCGCGGGGAGCGGCGGGAAGCTGCTCCGATCCCGGTAGCTCCCAAAATCCCGCCAGCCGCCTGCTATGGCCCGGGCGCTGCCAGAGGAGGATGCAGTCCCCGCGCGAAACAACAAATAACTCGGAGGTAACTTCGGAAAACGACTTACGCGCGGCGCGAATGGGAAACTCCGATTCGCGTCCGGACTGGCGCGCGAGGCAATGCTCTGCAAGGGGGCACTGGAGACATTGTGGAGATTTAGGCAGGCAGAGGGTTGCGCCGAGCTCCATCATCGCCTGATTGAATTCGCCCGGATTGGCTCGCGGCAGTAATTGGGCGGCAATCTGGCCGAGGCGCTTCCTGGTCCGCCCGGAGGAGATGGCGCCGGGGTCCATCGTCAGGCGGCCGAGCAGTCGCAGCACATTGCCGTCGAGCACGGCGTGGGGGAGTCCAAAAGCAATGCTCGAAACGGCTGCCGCGGTATAGTCGCCGACACCGGGGAGCGCGCGAATGGCGTCATAGGTGGAGGGGAAGGCTCCGGAAGAATGGATCGCCCGGGCGGCGCGATGCAGGTTCCGCGCCCGGGAATAATAGCCCAAGCCGGACCACAGCGTGAGCACTTCGGCTTCGGCCGCCCCGGCCAGAGCGGCGACGGAAGGAAAACGCGAAAGGAAGCGCTCAAAATATGGAATCACCGCCGCGGCGCGCGTCTGCTGCAGCATCACTTCGGACAGCCAGATTCGATAGGGGTCGGCGGTCCGGCGCCACGGCAGGTCGCGCCGGTGCTTGCGATACCAGGCGAGCAGCAGACGGCGGATGGATGGCGGCGCGAGCGGAGGCAACTCTTTAGGATAATCGCTACTTCACCAAAAGGACGAATGCTATGATTCCGGGGATGACCCTCCGCACGCCGCGCACATGGAATTCGCCTTGCCACTGAGACGGCGCATACCGCCTGGCGTCTTTCCGTTCACGCTGTTTCTCCTCAACGCGTATCTGTGCCGTGAATTGTTTACCACCGAATACACGCGTCACATGGGTTCCATTGAAGCGGCTTACATCTCAATCAGCCGGCTGATGATGAACCATTGGGGCGACCTGAGCTGGTTTCCGGAATGGTATTGCGGGATTCCACAGCAAAATTCCTATCCTCCGCTGCTGCATTTTCTGGTTGCGGGCGCCGCATCGCTGGGGCATATTTCTCCGGCGCTGTCGCATCATGTGGTGAGCGCCGTTTTCTACAGCTTTGGGCCGGTGGCTTTGTATCTGCTGGCCGCACGGTTGTCGGAAAGCCGCTGGACGGCGTTTGTCGCCGGACTGGTTTATTCGCTGGCGGCGCCATCGCTGGTACTGGTGAGCCTGCTGCGTCACGACATTGGAGGAGCTCTGCTCGATCAACGCCTGCATGTGCTGGTGAGCTGGGGAGAAGGGCCGCATATTACGTCGGTGGCGCTGCTCCCGCTGGCGGTACTCGCGCTCGACCGCGCGCTCGATTCGAAGCGTCCCGGGGACGTACTGCTGTCGGCGGTGGCGATGGCCGCGGTCGTTCTCACGAACTGGCTGGGGGCGTTCGCCCTGGCGGTTGCCGCGTTATGCCTGCTGCTCACGCGAGTGGAACGCGTCGACATGTCGCTGGCGCGGCTATCGGCATGGGCGGGCGGCGCCGCTGTACTCAGCTACCTTCTGGCGTCGCCCTGGATTCCGCCCTCGACCATTCGGACCATAGAAGCGAACGCGCGTCTGATCGGCGGAGACTACCGGCACACCTATGTTGTGCTGCCTTTGTTCTGTGCGGCCTCGTTGATCGGCCTCACAGCGGCGCGATGGTGGATGCGGCGGATCGGAGCGCCGAGGGGGCTGCAGTTTTTCCTGTTGTTTTCGCTGATGATGGCCGTTGTGACGCTCGCGGCGTTCTGGGCCGGCGTGAACCTGCTGCCGCAGCCGGAGCGTTATCACATCGAAATGGATCTGGGGCTATGCGGACTGGCGGCTTGCGGCGGAGCCTGGGTGTTGTCACGGTTTCCGCCCCTGTGGAATCGCCGGGCGGCGATTGCCGTTCCGATCGTTCTGACCGCCGCTCTTGTTCCCCAGGTATTCCGCTATCGCAAATTTGCGCACCGTCTCATTACGCCGGTGGACATCCGGAGCACCACCGAATACAAGACGGCGATATGGATGGATGCGCACGCTCACGGGGGGCGGGTGATGGTTCCCGGGGCGTCCAGCTTCTGGTTTAACGCGTTTAGCGATACGCCGCAGTTCGGGGGCGGCTTCGACCAGGGAAGGCCCTACGCAATCTATCCGATGGCCTCGTATTTTCTCTACCGCGGGGAAGGCGGCGACACGGGTGAGGTTACGCGCCTCTGGCTGCAGGCGCTCGGAGTGCAAGCGGTGGCGGTGGGCGGCGAAAAGAGCGGAGAATACTACAAACCCTTTCGGAATCCCGGCCGGTTTGAAGAGTTGCCGGTACTTTGGCGGGAGGGCGACGACACCATCTATTCCGTGCCGCAGCGCTCGGCGTCGCTCGCACACGTGGTGGCAGAGGGCGAGTGGGTGCGCCATACGCCCTGGTACGCATACGACGTGGGCGAGATTCGCCATTTTGTGGATGCGATCAACAACCCGCGGCGCGGCGCGGCGGACTTTCGTTGGACTTCCCGCCATTCGGCGCGCATCACGGCGGACTTGAAGCCGGGCGAGCGGTTGGAAATTCAGGAGAACTGGCACGCGGGATGGCGCGCGTCGGTGGATGGGCAAGCGAGGCCGGTGGAGCGGGACGGCCTCGATTTTCTGTTGATCGATCCCCAGTGCAGCGGGCGCTGCGTGGTGGATCTGGTTTATGACGGCGGCGTCGAGATGAAACTCGCAAAACTGTCGAGCGCGGGCGCGCTGCTGGGCTGTTTCTTCTGGATTGTTGCCGATTGGCGGCTCCGGCGGGCCGCGCGGCGCCGCGCGTGATGTAATCGGAGTCGAGGAGCGGGCCGTGCGAACAGGCTCCATTGAAATTGTAGGGGGCGGACCGGCGGGAACTTCGGCTGCCTTGGCGGCATTGGGCGAAGGCAGGGAAGTGAGGCTCGTCGAGAAGTCGCGTTTCCCGAGGCACAAAGTCTGCGGCGAGTTTCTTTCACCGGAGATCGCCCCGCTCCTGGAGCGAATGAAACTTTGGGATGTGTTCGCCGCCGGCGGACCGGGTTCCATCCGGCGGGTGGAGCTGCACTTTCCGAAAACGGTCAAACGAAGCAGGCTTTCCGAGGCGGCATTTGGGATGAGCCGGTACCGTTTCGATCAGATCCTTTGGGAGGCGGCGGTGGAGCGCGGCGCGCGTGTTTCGCGCGAAGCGGACGAACCGGCCGAGTCGTGCCGCGTCGTCGCGAGCGGGCGGAAAGAAGTTTTGCCTCGCGGGGACCGCTTGTTTGGGTTCAAGGCGCACTTTTCAGGCCCGGTGAATGACGCCGTGGAACTGTATTTCTTCGACCGCGCCTACGTGGGAGTCAACCCCGCGGAGGAGGGCATCACGAACGTCTGCGGTATTGCGCCCGAGAGGCTGCTCAAGAAATTCGGGTTCGACCTGGACGCGGTCGTCGGTTCGTCAAGGGCACTAACCGAACGGATTGCCCCGCTGACACGCGAAATGAAGTGGATGACCACGGGCCCCCTGCGCTTTCGCAACCGTTTTCGCGAAGAGTCCGCCGGGGACGTTTACCTCTGCGGCGACGCGCTTTCTTTTGTGGACCCTTTCACGGGGAGCGGAATTTTGAGCGCCGTGGCAAGTGGACGGATGGCGGGCCTTGCGGCGGCGCGCGGTGTACCGGCGGCGCGCCATCTACAGGAATGCCGGCGGCTGCTGGGCAGCCCTTTTGCGGTCTCTTCGTTGTTTCGAGAGGCGGTTTCCCGGGGATGGGCGGAAACGCTTGCGCCGCTGGTTCCCGGAACGTGGTTATTTCACTTGACTCGTCCGCGCGTGGTGAGTTGGAGCGATTTAGAAAACCGGTGAGCATTCGGAGGATGATGCTCACCGGTTGGCCCCACGGATTGCTCTCGCACCGGGCGCCTAACTTGGGAGGCCACGCGGACAGTAAACTCGCGTGGGCCTCTTAGAACTAAAGATGATGGCGACTCAGAGGAGTCGTTTCATAATAACAATTTCGCGTGCGGAGGGGTATCCCAGCTAGTCTCTTTTACCGGCCCCAACAAGAAAAGATAAGACAGCGCGCCGAGTACCGAGATACCGGCGACCGCTACAAAGGCAAGGAAGAAAGATCCGGTCCGGTCCACAATGGAACCGGTGGCCCATGGCGCGACGATGCCGGCGAGGTTGGCGAAGGCATTCTGTGCCCCGGTCCATTTGCCCGCTGCCCGTTCGCCGGCCAGGGTCTGCGTAATGGCCCACACGTTCGAGCTGAACAGGCCGAACGACAGACAGGCGCCGAGCGTAAGAACCAGCGACCAGTTATCGTTCTTAACGACACACGCCGGGAGCAGAAGCGTGCACAGCAGCAACCCGGTGCTGACAAACGTTTTGCGGACGAGAGAAGGATTGCCGCCGGAGCGAATCCAGCGGTCCGAAATCCACCCGCCCGCAAGCGAAGAGGCGGCGACGCCCCAGAACGGAAGCGAGCCATATATCGCCAGCATGCGCGGCGTATAGTGGCGCACGGTGACCAGATAAGGCGGGAGCCACGTGAGGAGAAAGTACCACGCGTAGTTGGCGCAGAAAAGTCCGATGAACGTACCCCATGCCGATCTTAGACTCAGGATCTTGCGAAAGCTGGGCAGGTCTTTAGTGGTGTATGCGGGCTTGGATGCCTCCGGCGGATCCAGTTTTCTCGTGGCGAAGTACCAGGGCACGAGCCATGCCATGCTGGCAATGCCTATGCAGTAAAACATGCCGCGCCATCCCATGGAGCCGAGCATCAGGCCGCCGGCAAGCACTCCCAACGCCGGGCCGGATTTTGACCCGGCGTCAATCCAGGCATTGGCAATGCCACGCTCGTCCTCGCGGAAGCGAGCCGAGATGATCTTGGAATAGGCCGGATAGGCCACCGATTCCCCAGCGCCCAGCACCAGGCGGAGAAAGAACAGAATCGGCATCCCGGTCACCGCTCCGGTGAGCGTGGTGGCGAGCGACCAGATGAAATAACCGCAGGTGTAGATGTGCGTGACGCGAAAACGGTCGATCAGCCAGCCGGAGAACGGAAGACAGAGGGCATAGCTCCAGAAAAAGGCGGAGAAGAGGAGCCCCTTGTCCGTCATCGTGAGGCTCAATTCCTCTCCGATTTCTCGCGCGGCTACAGAAAGGTTGCCCCGGTCCACGTAGTTGATGCAGACGGAAGCAACCAGAAGCCCGAGCAACAGCCAGCGGCGTCCGGCGTCAGGGATGGCCCTGGTTGGTGTGGGGGAAAGCTCCATCGAGCGAGTTTATCATTGCGACGGAGTACGGGGCAGCGAGTCCGGCGGGGAAACGTTGAGGTCCGGAACCCGCTGAGCAGGGGTTCCGGAACAATTTGGGATGAGACTCTACCAAATCACGATAATGGGAACCGGCATGTTGGAAAGTCCTTTCGTCTTGGAGCGCGGCCACGCAGGATTGCGCGTCGTCCACAAGATAGATCGGCCCTTCCGGCCTGGCTCCTTAGGGTATGTGTAAGCGGAAGAAAATGTGCGAGTAAGTTAATTTACTCGTGTTGTGACTTGAATTGGGAGGGGGAGTTATCCGGCGCGTTGGCGTACTGAATGCTGCTGTCGACGTGAGTCCGGCGGAAACCCGAGTTTTCGAGATTGATGCTGATGTTGCGCGTGTAAACGAATACCACCTTCACGCGGAACTCGCCGCCATAGGAAACCGGAAACCAAACTCCCGGAGCAAACTCCCGGTAGGAAACGCTGAATCCGAGCCCTTGGATGTTGGTTCCCAGGAGCGTCTTTACCAGGAAAGGAATTTTCGTGGCGAGCGAGGTCTCGACCATTACCGGTTGATATTTCTCCGCATCAATGAGCGCCTCGCCTTTCCACGCCGGAGGGTCGGAGTCATCACCCGGGCGAGGGCGGCGAGGCTCGAACGAGATGCGGTACATTTTGCGCCCCTGATAGACCTCGGTGTCCTTGATCGTGAAGCGATAGCCCCGCTGTTCCGCAGTGGTGAGCGGAAACATGTCCCGGCCAAAGCCGTCGCGGGACTGCGAATCGCCGGTGAGACCGTTCGCCAGCGAGTCCAGGATTGGACCGTCGATATCGGTGCCTTTGAATTGAAACCCCGGCTTGTCGTAGGGGATTTGCTCCGGGCCGGCGGTGTACACGCCGTGAAAGGAAGTCAGGTGCTTTTCGAAGCTGCCGCTGGTGGGAGCGATGTCATATTCGCGCCGTTCCTCGCGGGCGAGTCTGCCATTGCCCCGGTGCATGCGCATGAGCAATTTCTGGCGATAAAGAAATGCCGAACGCGCGGCGAGCGCGCAATCCTGATGTAGGCCGGCTTCCGCCATGATCGCCTCGGCGGACACCGGCGCCGGGTGGATGCGGGCCGCCGACGCGGCCAGACAGGCCAAGGCCATCAGACTCGTCATGCTAAGGAATACGCCGGCCAGGGCGCGGCGGGTCCGCCAAAATCAGGGTTCGAGCGCCAGCGTTTCGACCTGAATGACGCCGTCGCTCAGGTTGCCGGTGACTTTCGCCTTGAGATCTTTTTCTTTTTTACTATCGCGCAGCATTTCCAGGGCCTTGCTGTTGCCTGTCTCGTCAAATTTATAGAAGGCGCCGTCGGAAGTGACCACGGCGAATCCGCTCTTGGCGCAGTCGAGCGCGCATTGTCGGGTGTGGCTGGCAAGGTCCTTGCCTTTGCACATCACGTCAACCAGCGTCCCGCTCCATTCCGCGGCGCTGAGGGGGACCGTGCAAGCGGCGACAGCGAGGATGGCGAAGAACCGTCTCATGGGCAAAACCTCCTTCCAGAGTGTACCTCGGAACGGCAATCCCGGACGGCCAGACGGAGCGGTGCTACCGGATATGGCGGAGGTTCATGACCTCAAGAAATGAGATGTAGATGTTCACGAGGCCAAGGCCGCTGAGCGCACCCCGGAAGTAATTGCTGGTCCAGAGGGAGCGAATGGCGGGGGAGTAGGAGGCGAACCAGTTGATGTCCCACGCCTGGAGCCAGGGGAAGACCAAAAGAAACAGGCCCATCTCGAAACAAAGGACGATGAACAGAATGGCTCTGATTTTCCGCAGCCAGCCGAAGGGGGCGGTCGTTTGCGCGCCATTCCGGGGTTCGGGCATCACAAGGCGGACCCGCAGGCGGCGAACATGTCCATCTGTTGAGGATATCCAGTCCACATCGCGTCGGGACAATAGAGACGGACGGGTTCGAAGCTGAACCGGTGCAGCATCGTGGGACCGAAGCGCTCCAGGGCTTGCATATGCTCCGGGGTGTAGTACCCCTTATGGCGGGCCAGGCCAAACTCGGGGAAGACTGCGTCCCAAGCGGTCATGCAAGCGTCCCGTTCTACTTTGGCGAGGATGGAGGCGGCCGCAATGGAGCGGCAGCGCGCATCCCCATGGATGAGACCCCGCTGGGGGCACTCGACATCCAGGGTCAGCGCATCCACCAGCAGATAATCGCAGGCCGGGATCAGGCGCTCCACCGCCAGTTTCATGGCGAGACGGGAGGCCTGGTAGATGTTGATACGATCGATCTCGAAGGCGTCAACGGCGGCCACCGACCATGCCATGGCGCGCTCGCGGATCAACGGCGCAAGGGCTTCCCGTTCATCCGGACTGAGTTGTTTTGAATCGCGGAGGCCGCGAATCGGACGGTCCGGGGAGAGAGCCACGGCAGCGGCAAAAACAGGTCCGAACAGAGATCCGCGGCCGACTTCGTCGACACCCGCCACTCGCGCAAACCCTTCACGGGTGGCATCTCGCTCAAATCGATTCGTGCAGGATTTCCGCCGGACGGCCATCTCAGCGCTGGAGGCGAGAACCGCCTTAGACGCGCTCTTTGAGGCGGGCGGCTTTGCCCCTCAGACCACGCAGGTAATACAATTTGGCGCGGCGCACTTTACCCGTGCGGATCATGTCGATGTGGTCGACCACCGGCGCGTGGAGGGGGAAGATCCGCTCGACGCCTTGCCCGAAGCTCACCTTCCGGACGGTGACGGTTTCACCGAGTCCGCCACGGTTTTTCAGGGCCAGGACGGTACCCTCGAAAGCCTGCAGGCGCTCTTTCTCACCTTCCTTGATCTTCACGTGCACACGAATCGTGTCGCCGGGACGGAACTCGGGGTGATTGACTCGCTTATTCGCATTCACAACTTTAGTCAGCAGCGCAGTTTGCATGGGGATACCTCGCAGGGAGAAATCTGTTGAAAATATTATTGTAATAGATCCGGACGGTTTTTGTTTGTCTTTTCAACCGCCGCGCGCCGGCGCCATCTCCGGATCTCCTCGTGATTGCCGCCGAGGAGCACGTCAGGGACCTTCCAGCCGCGGAAATCGGCCGGACGGGTGTACTGGGGACAATCGAGAAGCCCTTCTTCGGAGAAGGATTCGCGCTCGGTGGAATCCTGGTTCCCCAGCACGCCGGGGATCAGACGGGCAACGGAATCCACGACGATGGCCGCCGCAAGCTCGCCTCCGCTCAGGACATAGTCGCCGATCGAGAGTTCCTCGTCGGCCAGATACCCGGCAACGCGCTCGTCCACGCCTTCGTAACGCCCGCAAATCAAGACAATTTCCTGGTATTGCGCCAGCCGCCGCGCGTCGGTCTGGCGGAACTTCCGGCCCTGGGCTGAAAGCAGGACAACGCGGTGCAGCGCGGCATCCCGAGACGGAAGCAGCGATTCCACCGCGTCGAAAAGCGGCTCGGGTTTCAAAAGCATTCCTTCGCCGCCTCCAAAGGGACGGTCGTCCACGGTGCGGTGACGATCGCTGGTCCAGTTGCGCAGATCGTGGCAATGGATGCCAATCAGCCCCGCTTCGGCTGCGCGCGGTACCACACCATGCCGGAAGGGGCCGTCGAAGAAGTCCGGAAAGATGGTGACAAGGTGAAAATTCATGGGGCGCCCTGGCCGGGGTCATTCAGATCGACGAGACCTTCGGGGAGATCGACTTCGATTCTCCGGGCGGCCGGGTCGATTTTGACGCAAATTGATTTTGCGAAAGGGATCAGAATCTCCTGTCCGCGTTCATTCTCTACTTCGAGCAGCGGAGGCCCGCCATATTCCTGCCATCCGGTGACCGCGCCGATGCGGCGCCCGGTGGAATGGTCGGTTATCTCGCAGCCCAACAGGTCCGAGAGATAGAAGGAGCCGTCTTCGAGCGGCGCGCGCTCCGACGCCGGAACAGAAACGTCGCAGCCCGCGAGCTTTTCCGCGCTCGAAATGGAATCGACGCCGGCAAATTTGAAAATGAGCTTGTCGCCATGCCACCAGACCTCTTCGACCGCGTGTTCGACGCCGTTGATGAGGACCTTCTTCAGCGAATCGAATCTGCCGGGGCTGTCGCTGAGAGAAACCGCGGCCAGCTCGCCCTTATTACCACGAGGGCGCAGCAGGTGCGCAATGACGACGGTACCCAGGTGCTATTCCAGGATTTCGAGAGTGAAGCGGCGGTTCAGCTTCATCCCGGCAGCGGCGAGGAGAGTGCGCATGGAGCGGGCCGTACGCCCTTGCTTGCCAATCACCTTACCTAGATCGGACGGTGCGACGCGCAATTCCAGTACGCTGGCTTGCTCGCCGTCCACCATGTTGACGACAACCTCTTCAGGTTTGTCGACGAGCGCTTTCGCGATTTCTTCCACGAGCTCTTTCATAGACACGCCGGGACAATTCTAACGAATTCACTACGCGGCAGGAAGTTCCGCGGGGGCGGGGTTGTTCTTGAGCAGGCGGCCGACGGTTTCCGACGGCTGCGCTCCATTCTTCAGCCAGTGGGAAATACGGTCATGGTCGAGCTTCACCACAGGCGGCTGGCTGACAGGATTGTAAAAACCAACCACTTCCACGGACCGGCTATTGCGGGCGCGCTCTTTCTCCATCACCACAACGCGATAGGATGGCTTCTTTTTGGCGCCGAAACGCGCCAGGCGGATCATCAACATTACCTTACCTTCTTCTTTCTAAACACTCTTGATTTTAGTGTGCAATCTCTAGTTTGCAACAACCGGCGGCGGGCTTGCATCACCGGCTGCCGGGCGGCTATTGGATCATCGGCAGTTTTAACTTGCCCAGGCGCTTGCCCAGGAAACCGCCGCCGGTAAAACTCTTCATCATTTTGCGAGCCTGCGCGTATTGTTTGAGCAGGTTGTTCACGTCCTGAACGGAAGTTCCGCTGCCCCTGGCGATGCGCCGGCGGCGCGCGCCGTTGATGAGCATGTGATTCGCCCGTTCCTTCGCGGTCATCGAGTCGATGATGGCGACAACGCGCGTGATTTCCTTTTCGTCAACCTTGACGTTTTTCAAGTCTTTAATGGGGCCGACGTTCGGCATCATTCCCAACAGAGACTCGAGCGGGCCAAGTTTGCGGATCTGGCGCAACTGATCCCGGAAGTCTTCGAGCGTAAACTCGTTGTCGATGAGCTTGCGCTGCATCTCCTCGGCCTTCTTCTGGTCGATGTTCTGCTCGACTTTTTCGATGAAGGAGAGGACATCGCCCATGCCGAGGATGCGCGATGCGACGCGATCCGGGTGAAAGGCCTCCAGGGCGTCGGATTTTTCGCCGGTCCCGGTAAATTTCAGAGGCTGGCCGGTGATGGAGCGAACCGAAAGCGCCGCGCCGCCGCGCGCATCGCCGTCCATTTTCGTCAGGATGACGCCGGTGATTCCGAGCTGTTTATGAAACTCGTCCGCCGACTTCACCGCGTCCTGGCCGGTCATGGCGTCGGCGACGAAAAGAATCTCCGACGGGTTGAGCTGGTCGCGTAGCTGGCGAAGCTCCTCCATCAATTCCGCGTCGATATGAAGCCGGCCGGCGGTGTCTACCAGAAGCACGTCGCGGCCGGACTGCATGGCCTCGCGCCGGGCGGACTTCGCCAGTTCCACCGGCTTGGTTTCCTCAGCCGCGCCGGTATAGATGGGCACCTTGATTTCGCGCGCAATCACCGCCAACTGCTGGCGCGCGGCGGGACGGTAAACGTCTACGGAAACAACGATGGGATTGTGCCCGTCCTTAGTGAGCCAGCGGGCGAGCTTGCCGGTACTGGTGGTTTTGCCCGAACCCTGCAAGCCGACAATCATGATGACGCTTGGCGGTTCGTTGGCGAAACGCAGCCTGGACTGGTGGCTGCCGAGCATCTTGATCAATTCGTCCCGGACGATTTTTATCACCTGCTGGCCGGGCGACAGAGACGAGAGCACTTCCTGGCCAAGCGCCTTTTCCCGAATCCCTTCAATCAGTTGCTTCACTACGCGGAAGTGCACGTCGGCTTCGAGAAGCGCGACGCGGATCTCCCGCAGCGCGACCTCCATATTTTCGGCCGTGAGCTTTCCCTCGCCGCGCAGGTTCTTGAAGACCCGCTGCAGTTTTTCCGAAAGGTTATCGAACATGGTGGCTAGAGCTCAGTGTGCTTGAACGCCAGGAAGTTTTGGGCACACGACTTGCTTGAAGCTCCTTTCAGTATACAACTGGCTGAGACCTCTGGATTTTCCGGACGGCGGCGACGCACACAGAACTTTTACAAATTTGAACCAGTACTGGGTTTCCATTTTTCATATTGGACCCTTCCTGGAGGCTGTGGAATGCGTATAATCAAGGAAGAGTACTGCAACCGTGAACGCCATGGCGCGTCTACTATTTACGGAAAGCCACCGCGGCCGGGATTGAAAATAGGGTCACTCGAGAGCATGACGCCACAAGAATTGGAAGCTCCTCAAAGCACGGCTCCGGCCGATGATCCAGACGTCCATTTGCAGCGCCTCCTGGCGGCGTCTGAAGGGATTCCGTGGTACAAATCGCTCGTTCAGAACGTTAAAGAGATCATCCACCCGAAGAAACTTCCGCCGCTGGAACTCACTTCCACGCCGGTTCCCGTGAAGGAGATCTGGGGTTTCTACGGAGGCCAGGAAAAGCGCGCCGGGCTGATGTCGATGTTGATTCACGGCGGCGCGGTGGCGCTGCTCCTGCTCATCGGAACCAATGACAAGGTTCAGCAGGTGGTGAAGGACCAGATTACCCTGATTGCTCCGGACTTGAAGCCGTATATTCCCGCCGCTCAGAAGAAGAACGTGATGGGCGGAGGCGGAGGCGGAGGCGACCGGTCTCCGGTTGCCGCGAGCAAGGGTAAGCTTCCCAAGTTCTCACCGAAGCAGTTTGTTCCGCCCGCCGCGGTAATTCATAACGAGAATCCGAAGCTGGTAATGGAGCCCACGCTCAACATCCAGCCGGATGCCCCCGTCCCGAAAGTGAACATGAGCGTCTTCGGCGATCCTCTGGCCAAAGGGGCTATTCCCTCGAATGGCACCGGTTCCGGAGCTGGCATCGGAAGCGGGAGCGGAGGTGGCGTAGGCTCGGGTTCCGGGAATGGCTATGGCCCGGGTTCCGGAGGGAATTTCGGCGGCGGAGCCTATAAGATCGGCGGCGGCGTCTCTTCGCCTTTGCCGATTTTTAAGCCCGATCCCGATTACTCCGAAGAGGCTCGTAAGGCGAAGTTTCAAGGCACGGTGGTGCTGGCGATCATTGTGGACGAAAAGGGTCTGCCGCGAGACGTCCGTGTGGTTCGCCCTCTGGGACTGGGACTCGACCAGAAAGCCATCGAGGCGGTCCAAAGATGGCGTTTTCGGCCCGGCATGAAGGATGGGAAGCCCGTACCCGTCCAGGCGACGATCGAAGTCAACTTCCGCTTGCTCTAAAGCGCGCCGGGGTCAGTTGGGCGGATTTCGCTTTGCCTTGAACGTGCCGCTGGCCAGCTCACCGTATTCGCACTTCCCGGATATTGTGCCGTCGGCCGCGATTCCTCCCGCGTAGTGAACCTCAATATCCTGGCCTTGCGCCGAAGCGTGGAAGGACCACGTCACCTGGTCGCCGTTGACGGTTCCCGTCACCTTGGCGCTGCCGAGCTGGCCTGAATAGGTTCCGTCGAGCGCATCTCCCGTCTGCTTGAACTGGAACGTTGCCGTTCCGCTGCCGGCGTCGAGATCCACATCCGCCTGCCAGACGCCGGAAAGGTCCGCGGCGAAAACTGGCGTCATTGCGAGTAGTGCGAGAGCCAAAAGCTTTTTCATTCCGGCAAGTATAGAGCATTGCCGGCCCGTGCGAACCCCCTCAGAGTTCGCGCGCCTTACGGCACTCCTCGCAGGGGCAGATGCGGCGGAGATGATCGAAAGAGTAGATGCCGGAATTATGGCCGTCATTCCAGTAAATATGGAGCGCGTAGTGTCCGGCTTCCTCGATGTGCGTCATCGCGATCCTGGGCTTGTACATCGGGAGCAATTCCTGTTTCGGCGAGGAGTGGCTGGTTTTTTGAGGTTCCGTGCCATGCGCTCCGGTGCAGGCGGCGCAGGGACACTCGTCCCGCAGGTACGCGGTCGAATAATCGCTGTGATGGCCATCGATCCAATCGATCTTGATGCCTTTCGATTTGGAAATGGCGATGTGTTCCGGTTCGGCGACGGTGGTCATTGCGTGCGCTCCACGTCGCGGACGCCCGAGATGCGGCGCAGTCCCGAGATCACCTTTTCCAACTGCTTCTTGTCGTGAATTTCAATGCTCATATCGATTACCGCGCCTTCATTGACGCGTTTGTCTTCCGTGGACGTCGAGGCTTCGAGGCTACGGATGTTGCTTTCCTCCGTGGCGAGCAGGGAAGTGATCTGCGCGAGCAATCCGGGCCGGTCGTCAGTATGGATGCGGACCCGGATGGGGAACGCATCCTTTGAAACGCGCGCCCACTCCACGTCGATTTTGCGCTCGCTTTCATAAAGCAGGCTCTGGACGTTGCTGCAATTCACGGAATGTACCGCGACGCCCTTGCCTCGGGTGACGTAACCGACGATCGGCTCACCGGGGATGGGATTGCAACAGCGCGCCCGGTACATTAGAGGATCGTCGATGCCTTTGACCCGGATGACGAGATCCTTGTCCTTGGAGGACGGCTGAGGCGCCGCGATCCTGGCCACCTCCGGGGCGGGCGGCTCTTCGACACGATCCGGGGCGATCCTTTGAAGCACCTGCCGCGGTGAAAACTTGCCGAAGCCGAGTGCCGCGTAAAGATCCTCGCTCTTGCTGCAGCCGTAGTCGGCGGCGATGGCTTCCAACTGGTCCTTTCCAATCCGCGCCATCTGCACGCCGAGGCGCCGGGCCTCCCGCTCGAGATATTTCTGGCCCACCTCAATCGCGCGGGCGCGCTCGATCGCATTAATGTAATGGCGGATCTTGTGCCGGGCGCGGGAGGTTTTAACCAGGGCAAGCCAGTCGCGGCTGGGGACATGGCCGGGCTGCGTCAGAATTTCCACGACGTCCCCGTCGTTCAGGGGGTACTTCAACGGGACGATGCGCCCGTTTACTTTCGCGCCGACGCAGGTATTGCCGACATCGCTGTGAATCGCATAGGCGAAATCCACCGGCGTGGCGCTGCGAGGCAGCGGGATGACCCGGCCGCGCGGAGTAAACGCGAAGACTTCCTCGGACTGCAAATCCAGCCGCAGCGTCGATTTGAACTCGGCGGGGTCGCGCATATCGCGCTGCCACTCGACGATCTGCCGGAGCCACGCGATACGCTGGTCGTCCCCGTGCGGTCCGCGTTTGCCTTCCTTGTATTTCCAGTGCGCTGCGATGCCTTCCTCGGCGAGACGGTGCATCTCCTCGGTCCGGATCTGGACCTCGAAGGAATGGCCACCCGGGCCGATTACGGAGGTGTGCAGGGACTGATAGCCGTTGGGCCGCGGCATGGCGATGAAGTCTTTGATGCGTCCTTGAATGGGGCGCCATTCGCCGTGAATGATGCCCAGGGCGCCGTAGCAATTGCGCACCGAGTCGGTGATGATGCGAATTGCCAGCAGGTCGTAGACCTGATCGAGGGTTATCTTCTGGCGCTTGAGTTTTTGATAGACCGAATACGCCCGTTTGGCGCGGCCCTCCACGCGGGCGGGAATATTGTCACGCGCCAGGCGCACCTCGATCTCGTGCTGGATTTCCTTCAGATAAATTTCGTTGGCGTGACGCTTCGAATCGATTTCGCGGATGAGGTCGGCGGATGCTTCCGGTTCAATGTACTGGAACGCAAGGTCTTCCAGTTCGCCGCGAATTTTGCCCATGCCGAGGCGGTGGGCGATCGGTGCGTAGATCTCCAGCGTTTCGCGAGAAATCCGCTCCCGGCGTTCCGGCTCCAGGAAGGCGAGCGTTCGCATGTTGTGGAGCCTGTCGGCAAGCTTCACCAGGATGACGCGGATATCGGTGGACATCGCGAGCAGCATCTTGCGGATGCTTTCCGACTGGCGCTCCTCGCGCGAGTACAGGTTGAGCTTGGAAAGTTTGGTGACGCCGTCCACGCAGCGGGCGACATCTTCGCCGAATTGCTTGCGGATTTCCGGGATATCGGCCTTGGTGTCCTCCACTGTGTCGTGCAGAAGCCCCGTTTCGAGCGTCACCAGGTCGAGGCGCTGGTCGGCCAGGATGTGCGTGACGTAGAGCGGGTGAATCATGTACGGCTGGCCGGTTTTGCGCTCCTGCTTTCCATGAGCCGCCGTGGCGAAGTCGTATGCCTTCCTCAGCGGCGCCAAGTCTTCGTTGGGCCGTGCTTCGCGCACCTTGGCTTCCAGTTCCTGGTAGAGAGTGTCCGGGTCCGTGGCCGGCAAAAGGGCCTCGGAAGGAGCTTCAACGGCAGACATTGCTTGACTTCAGCGTAGCGCAAAGCGCCCGTGTCACGGAGGGAACCATCCGCGGCGCCGGTACAACTATGATGGAGTCACCGGCGAAGCAAAAAGCGCGCCGGCTGGAGGCTTCGCATGAAACACGGAATTGCCATGCTGGCTGTCGCGCTTGGAATGCTCGTTCCCGGTTTCGCGGCCGCACGGGACGCCCCCGCGCCCGGTTGGAAGGTGGACAGAATGGACGCCCGGCGCAATCGCAAGATGGACAAATTAAACCGGAAAATGGCCCGGAAGCAGCGGAGAAGGGACGCGAAGATGGACCGGATGTCGGCGAAGATGGACCGGAAAATGGCGAAGGAGGACAGGAAGATGGAGCGAATGGCCGAGAGGATGGAACGCCGGTAAGCGCCGTTCCTTCAACGGGTGTGTTTGCCATGCCCGAGGACATAAAATATCTCCTATGTCTGCCGCGGAGACCGCCCCGGTGCGCCCGGGCGAAGAGTTAAGTGTTGCATCGCTCGCCGGGTATCTGAAAGACAAACTGCCGGGCGTGGAGGCTGGTCTGGAGGTCGAGCAGTTTCCCGGTGGGCATTCCAACCTCACGTACCTGCTGAAGACTCCCACCGCGGAGTACGTGTTACGGCGTGCGCCGCTGGGTCCGGTTGCGCCAAAGGCGCACGACATGGCTCGCGAATTCGGCGTGCTCCGGGCGGTAAGTCCCTGGTTTGCTCCGGCGCCCAAAGTCTACCATCTGTGTCAAGACGCGTCCGTGGCAGGCGCGGTATTTTTCATCATGGAACGGCGTCATGGCGTCGTGCCGCGAGATTCCGTGCCGGAAGCCATCGCCGCTTTTCCAGGTTACCGGCGGCGGATTAGCGAGGGCTTTACGGACTGCCTGGTGAACCTGCACCGCGTGGACATCCTCGAACGAAACCTCACCGCGCTGGGAAAGCCCGAGGGTTTTCTGGAACGGCAGATTCGCGGCTGGGCGGAGCGTTGGATGCGCTCGCGAACGGAAGAGATTCCCGCCATGGACGCGCTGTCTGAATGGCTGGCCGCGCGCATGCCGCACTCGCAAACGGCCACGCTGGTGCACAACGATGACAAGCTCGACAACATCATGCTCGATGCGGC
>DASZXS010000035.1:0-43684 GCA_035545735.1 Bryobacteraceae bacterium
GGTCCTGGGAGGCGCGGCCGACCGGAGCCACGTTTTCTCCGCGGGCAAGCCCAAGCCGGAGTATTTTGATGAACTGGCGCGAAGGCTCAAGGCGGTGAACCAGAAGGGCATTGTTGTGGATCTTGTGCTGGCCGCGACGCCGGCGGACTTCATCGCACTTCTTCCCGAGCCAGAAGCTCGCGAACGTTTCCTGCGATTCGCGGTGGGTTCGTTCGCGGCGCTCAATGTCACCTGGGAGGGTCTGGGCGAGTTTGAAGCGACCGGTGGACGCGCGCTGCTCAAAGAGATCGGTCTCACGCTCAAGAAGACAGACCCCTACGGCCATCCTCGCTCCACCAATGCGCGCATCACCTCCGCTCCCTTGCTCGGCGACGGATGGATGACGTTCATTATTGAGCGCAATCTGACGCCCGGCGACGATGAAACAGCGCAAATTGAACATCAACTCTATCCGGTCCCTTTTGTCGGACTGACGACCGCGCAAAGGTTGTGGGACGCGACGACCGACGGACAGTATCCGATGTTCGAGGGCAAGGACCAGTTTGAAGCGAAAACCTGGTTCGACTTCGTTTCCGACTCCCGCCATTGGGAACTCGAGCCGTATTACGACGTGGACGGAGGGCGGACGCTCGCGCTGGTGGGGGTGGAATATATCGTTTACGTGGATCATCCCGGCCCGCCGATCGAAGTGGAAGTGGAGAACCACGGCTACGATGTCACGTGGCTGAATCCTCTGACCGGCGAATCGCTCCCCCAGAAAAAGAAATACAAAGGGGAGCACTTCACCGGTCAGCCGCCCGATAATTCGCATCCGTGGGTCTTGCGGATTTCGCGCGAGGGAAAGAAGGAATCGATGTTGAAGTCCTATAAGTTCGAGTCCCAGCCTCTTTTAATGCAGGAAATTGAGACGGACGCGGAAAAGTTGGTGTATCAGATTACGGCTCCCGTCGAGGATCCTCTGACTGCGGAGAAGGCCGTTCACTATGGAGTCAAACTGACGAAACGCTCCCGGGGAACGCGTACGATGCTGTACCTTTGGACCGGGGAAGTGGTTGCGGATGGAGAAGGCTTCCGGGTGCTCGGCAACGGGGCGGAGGGCGAGCTGCGGGCGCCGGCGGAAATCGTAAAGAACTATCCAGCCGTGTTCGTGGTTCGCGTGTATGGTTTGAACGCAAACGGCAAAGTCTACGAAGCCGACAAGGTGTTTCAACTCGCAAAGTGATCCTGGCCATCGACACGACGGGGACTTTTGGCAGCATTGCCCTTTGCGAGCAAGGCGAGGTGAGGGAAGAGGTTCTGATTCACGCGCCGGACGGATACGGGTCGATTCTGTTTCCGAGGATCGATGCGCTGCTCGCGCGGCACGGTGTGGCGGTGCGCGAGATCGCGTGCTTTGCCGCGGCTTCCGGCCCCGGTTCTTTCACCGGAGTTCGAGTTGGCTTGACGACGGCGAAAGGACTTGCCGAAGCGGCCCGAAAACCCATCGTGGCGGTGTCGAATCTGAAGGCGCTGGCGTTCTTTGGACATACCGCTTTGCGGGCGACTGTGCTCGACGCGCGGCGGGGGCAGGTCTACGGCGCGTTGTACGACGATTCCCTGGCGCTAAGAGGCGAAGAAGTTGTGCAGGCCTTTCCTCAGTGGCTCCGCTCGCTTCCGCCGCGAGAAATCGAGTTTGTTGCGCAGGATTTTTCTCCTTTCGCGCAGGCCATCGCGGGCGGACCGCTCGCGGAGAGCAGGGTGACGGAGGCGCCGAGGGCCCTGGCGGGCGCCATCGGATGTATCGCTACCGGAGAATTCCTGAACGGCAGGGCTCAGGATCCGGCCGCGGCGGATGCGAATTATGTGCGCCGGAGCGACGCCGAGCTTCTCTGGAAGGACAACCTCCGCTAAGGCGGTACACTGGAGGTTCCCCCTCCTATGCTCGATCGCATTACGGTGCATGGCGCTCGCCAGCACAACCTGAAGAACATCAGCGTCGAGATTCCGCGAAACAGCTTTACAGTGATTACCGGGCTGAGCGGATCGGGGAAGAGCTCGCTCGCGTTCGACACGATCTATGCGGAAGGGCAGCGGCGGTACGTGGAGACGCTGTCCCCCTATGCGCGGCAGTTTCTCGACCAGATGGAGCGTCCGGAGGTCGATTCCATTGACGGCCTAAGCCCGGCAATCTCGATTGAACAGAAAACCACCAACCGGAGTCCGCGCTCCACGGTGGGAACGATCACCGAGATTTACGATTACCTGCGCGTGCTCTATTCCTCGGTCGGCGTGCCCCACTGTCCGAATTGTGGGATCGAGATCGCCCAGCAAAGCGCCCAACAGATTCTGCAACAGGTGCTCGCGCTGAAGAGCGGCGAGCGAATCATGATCCTCGCGCCGGTGGTCCGCGGGCGCAAAGGCGAATACAAGAAGGATCTGGAGAAATTTTTCCGGCAGGGATTCGTTCGGGCGCGCGTGGATGGCATTCTCCGCTCGCTCGAGGAAGACATTGAGCTCGACAAGCGCAAGAACCACACCATTGAGATTGTGGTGGATCGTTTGGTGGTAAAGGCCGGCATCGAAGAGCGGCTGGAGAGTTCCATCGGCACCGCGGCCAAACTGGCGGATGGCCTGGTGGTAGTTGTGGTGGTGAACGGAGAGGAGCATCTCTATTCGCAAAAGCTGGCATGCCCGCAGTGCGGCGCGAGTGTCCCGAAGCTGGAGCCCCGCTCGTTTTCCTTTAACAGCCCGTTTGGGGCGTGCGAAGCATGTCATGGCCTGGGGAGCACCTGGAGTTTCGATCCGGAGAAGGTAGTCGCGGACCCATCGAAGCCGCTGCTGGACGGCGGCCTGGGCCCCGGTTCGAGCTCGGCGAGCATGATTCATCTGCTGGAACAGGGAGCCGCGCGGCTGCGAATCGACATTGGCAAGCCGTTCGACAAACTCAGCAAGAGCTCACAGAAGGCGCTTCTCGAAGGCGGGGCGCAGTTCAGAGGCATCCTCGATATTTTGAAAGAGGCCTTCGACGGTGCGTCGGCGGGTTACCGCGACTGGCTGATGGATTATATGTCGCCGTCGACCTGTCCGGTCTGCCACGGGAGCCGGTTGAAAGCGAGCAGCCTTGCAGTAAAGGTGAAAGGGATGACGATTGCGGAGGTGACGGACGCGTCGATCGTCCGGGCGCTTGAGATCGTGCAAGGCTGGAGGTTCGACGATCGCGAACTGCAGGTGGCCGGCCGCGTCGTGGAAGAGATTCAACAGCGGCTCCAGTTCATGGATGCGGTGGGTTTGAATTACTTGAGCCTGGCGCGCTCGGCCGCGACACTTTCCGGCGGCGAAGCACAGCGAATCCGCCTGGCTACGCAGATCGGCTCGCAGCTTCGCGGGGTTCTCTATGTCCTCGACGAGCCTTCCATCGGCTTGCATCCACGCGACAATGAACGGCTGCTGGATACGCTGCAGCGCCTCCGCGACCTCGGAAATACGGTGCTCGTGGTGGAGCACGACGCCGAGACCATCGAGCGCGCGGATTACGTTATCGACCTGGGTCCGGGCGCCGGCCGTTTGGGCGGCGAACTGGTGGCCGAGGGCACGCCAGCGCAGATTTCACAGAATAAGGGGTCGTTGACCGGCCGGTATCTTTCCGGCGCCGACCGGATTCCCATTCCACCGGCTCGGCGGCCGGGAAACGGCCACAAGTTGACGATCAAAGGCGCGCGCGAGCATAACTTGAAGAATATCGACGTCGAGATTCCGCTGGGTACTTTTGTTGTCGTGACCGGCGTCTCCGGCAGCGGCAAATCGACGCTGATCGGCGATATTCTGTATCGCGCCGTGGCGAAGGAGATTTACGGAAGCCACGCCGAGCCGGGAGCCCATGACAGTATGAAGGGGCTGGACCAGCTTGACAAGGTCATCGAAATCGACCAATCGCCCATCGGCCGGACGCCGCGTTCAAACCCCGCGACCTATACGGGCGTATTCACCGCGATTCGCGACCTTTATGCGATGCTGCCGCAGTCGCGCGAGCGCGGTTACAAGGCCGGGCGGTTCAGTTTTAATGTAAAAGGCGGCCGCTGTGAGGCGTGTCAGGGGGACGGCCTGAAGCGCATCGAAATGAACTTCCTGCCGGACGTCTACGTGACGTGCGACGTCTGCCGCGGACGGCGTTATAACAGCGAGACTCTCCAGGTGAAATACAAAGGAATGTCGATCGCCGATCTGCTGGGATCGAGCATCGAAGACGCTCTGCCGCTGCTTGAGAACATCCCGGCGATTCAGACCAAGCTGCGGACGCTGGTGGATGTGGGGCTCGGCTACGTACACCTCGGGCAATCGTCCACGACTCTTTCCGGAGGCGAAGCGCAGCGCATCAAACTGGCCAAGGAGCTGAGCCGCAGGCAGACGGGCCGCACGCTCTATATCCTGGACGAACCAACGACGGGGCTGCACTTCGAAGACGTGAAGCGGCTGCTCGAAGTGCTGCAGCGGCTGGTTGATTTGGGGAACACGGTTCTCGTCATCGAACATAACCTCGATGTTGTGAAATCCGCGGACTGGATTATCGACCTGGGACCGGAGGGGGGCGAAAAGGGCGGAAATATTGTCGCGGCCGGACCGCCGGAGCAAATTCTTCGCAGCAAGCGCAGCCACACGGCGCACGCGCTGCAGAGAGTATTACGTAACGGCAAAGTGGCATGACCGACGAACGCGGCCCGTTTTGGGATTATCAGGATTTAGCCCTCTTCGCCGGAATCGCGATTCCGTCTCTGGTGGTGAGTTTTGTCCTGCTCAAGCTCGCGTCGCCGCTGACGGCGCGCCTCGCGTGGCCCAAGGACCTGACGGGTTTAGTATTCCAATTCGTCTGGTACGCCATCTTGTTCTTCGGCTTGAAACTGCTGCTCCAACTCCGGTACGGACGGCCTTTTTGGCGCTCGTTGGGTTGGAAGGGGCCGGACAGGGCGGCGCTGCTCGCATTCGCGGCGGGGCCGGTGCTGGCTCTCGCCACCGGACTTATCGGCAATTTGATGAGGGCCCCGAAGATCCAGTTGACGCCGCTAAAAGGGCTGCTGGCGACGCGCGCGTCGGTGGCGCTATTGATCGTGTTTGTCGGATTTCTCGGGCCGCTCTTCGAGGAACTGGCGTTTCGAGGCTTTCTCATGCCGTTACTGGTTCGCTCGCTGGGAGCCGTGTCCGGCATCGTATTCACCGCCCTGCTGTTTGCGTTGTTGCATGGGCCGGAGTACGAGTGGTCCTGGCGGCACGTTACGTTGATCCTGCTGGCGGGCGTGGTGTTTGGCTCGGTCCGGTACGTCACGCGGTCCACGACGGCGGCGGTGATGATTCACTCGTCTTATAACTTAACGTTTCTTATCGCGTTCATTTCACAATCAGGAGCAATCCCGGCTCAATGGTAGAGACAATTCAATGGGTTGACGGAAGCGTGGTGATGATTGACCAGACACGCCTTCCGCTGGAAGAAACATACGTCACTTGCAGAACCTACCAGGAAGTGGCGGAGGCCATTCGGTCGATGGTGATTCGCGGCGCCCCGGCGATCGGCGTGGCTGCCGCCATGGGTGTGGCGATCGGCGTGTTGCACGCGGAGGAAGACGGGCTTGAGCGGCAAGTGGCGCAAATTTGCGACACGCTGGCAGCCACCCGCCCGACCGCCGTGAATCTTTTCTGGGCGATCGATCGAATGAAGCGCCGTTTTTCGGAATGGAGATCCTTGCCGCTGCCGGAATTGCGAGCGAAGCTTGTCGCCGAAGCGCAGCAGATTCGTCTCGAAGACATTGCCATCAATGAGGCGATCGGAAGAAACGGCGCGGTGCTCGTGCCCGATGGCAAAACCGTGCTGACGCACTGCAACGCGGGGGCGCTTGCCACGGCGGGCTATGGAACGGCGCTGGGCGTGGTGCGCGCCGCGGCCGCCGCGGGCAAGAAAATCGACGTGTTCGCGGATGAGACGCGTCCTTTCCTGCAGGGCGCGCGGCTCACCGTATGGGAGTTGCAGCAGGATGGGATCGCCGCCACACTCATCACGGATAACATGGCGGGTCATTTTCTGAAGTCGGGGCGCATCGGGTGCGTCGTGGTGGGCGCGGACCGGATTGCGGCCAATGGAGATGTGGCGAACAAGATCGGCACGTACTCGGTGGCGGTGCTGGCGAGGGAGAATGGCGTGCCGTTCTATGTCGCAGCTCCCATTTCCACGCTGGATCTTAGGCTCACCTCCGGGGAGCAGATTCCCATTGAGCAGCGGGCGGCGTCCGAGGTAACCCACGTTTTCGGAGTCCCGGTGGCGCCGGAAGGGACCGCGGTACAGAACCCGGCTTTTGACGTTACGCCCAGCCGGTATGTGACCGCGATTATTACGGAGCGCGGTGTGGCGCAGGCGCCTTACGAGGAATCGCTGCGAAAGCTCGCGTGATCGCGGCGGCGGCCATTTTTTCTTCGCCGTCGCTCAGCATGTACGGCATTACGGTGATGGAGCCTTCCGCCGCGGCATTGAGCGCGACGCGCGGCTCGCCATGCCATAAGGCGGCGGCAAGCGCGTGTCCGGTGAAGCCGAGAGCGGCCGCGTCCCAGAAGATTCTCAGCCGGGGTGAATGGTTGGAAAGATCCGCCGGCAGCAGAACTTCGGTGGAAATTCCCGCGGTCCGCCGGACTTCGTGTGCGATGGTATCGAGCCACGCTTCCCATTGACGCCATTCGGAATCGTGATCGCGCTCAAACCACGCTTCGACGGCTGCAAGCATTCCAAGGATTTCTTCCTTGCCGCATTTAAAGCCCCGTCCGAGAGCGTCATGCGGCGAGCTATTCCTCCAGGCGGCTTGAATCAAATTCTTCCGGCCCAGTAGCAGTCCGGCCGATTGCGGACCGCGCAATATCTTCCCACCGCTGTAGGCGACGAGAGCCGCACCGCGGGCCACATGGATATTCGGGACCGTAAGGCGCTCCGCGGCCGCGTCCACAAGAACCGGAACGCCGTGAAGCGCGGCCGCGCGGCAGATCTCTCCGATGCCGAGTGGGCCGTCCGCCGCGGCGGGGTTGGACATGACGAGGACCATCGCGGCCCGGCCCTGAAGCGCCGCTTCCAAATCCGCCCGGGACGCTACGTCCACAATCCGGACGCCCGCCATGCGGACTAAGGGCTCATACTCCATCCGGGAATGGCGAGGAATGATGACCTCCCGCTGGAACGACGCATCCGGCAACCGGCTGATTTTCGCATCGTCGGAGCCGGTGAGGCAGGCCATGGTTCCGAGGGCGAGCGCGGCCGCGCAGCCGGAGGTTACAATACCCGCTTCCGTTCCGGTGAGTTCAGCGAGCCGCCGGCCCACGGCGTCCATCAACTCATCCAGCACCACGAAGTTCCGCGACGCGTCCATCATCGCCTGCTTCACTTCCGGGAGCATTAAGGAACCGCCAATCACGGTATAGGTGCCCTTGCAGTTGATCAGGGGCCGGACACCGAGGCGCTTCAAGGTTTGATCGCCGTATTTGTCCACGCGCTGTCTATTTTATCCTTGGGTCGTGGAGCCTCCTCGGGAAACTAAGCGCTACGCCGCTCCGGATTCGCGCTCCAGGGCGCTGTACGAGCGCGCGCTGGCGGTAATGCCGGCGGGAAATACCCGGCATTCGATCGCGCTTTCCCCCTATCCGGTGTATGCGCGATCGGGGCGGGGATGCATCGTTACGGACGTGGAGGGGGAAGACCGCGTCGACTTTCTCAACAACTTCACGGCGCTGATTTTAGGGCATGCCGATCCAGCCGTTACTCTCGCCGTACAAGAGAGAGTGGCGAACGGCACGGCTTTCGCGATGCCGGCCGCGCCCGATGTGGAACTGGCGGAATTGCTGATTTCGCGGGTGGGCTACATTGACGAAATTCGTTTTACCAACTCCGGCAGCGAGGCGGTGATGATGGCAATCCAAGCGGCCCGGGCTTATACCGGCCGCGCGAACGTCGCCAAGTTTGAAGGAGCGTATCACGGAACCTACGATTGGGCGCAAGTCAGTGAAGGGCCGGGAGCGGAGAATTGGGGACTGGAGAATGCACCGGCCAGCGTAGCTGGGAGGGGGTCGCCGGATTCGGTGGCCGCCGAGACTCTGGTGTTGCCGTGGAACGATCTCGCGGCATGCCGGGAATTGATTCGAGGTGGCGCGGGTAGTCTGGCGGCGGTGATTTTCGATCCGCTCCCGGTGGGCATCGGAATGATTGCGCCCGGCCCCGGTTTTCTCGAAATGCTGCGGGATGAGACATCCCGGGCGGGAATTGTTTTGATCGCCGACGAGGTGCTCACGTTTCGTCTCGGCTACCACGGCGCGCTGCAGGAGTGCGGAATGAATCCGGATCTTACATGCCTTGGCAAGATTATCGGAGGCGGATTTCCGGTCGGGGCAGTGGGTGGCTCGCGCAAGGTCATGGAAGTCTTCGATCACCGCAAGGCCGGATACGTGCATCATGGCGGGACATTCAACGCCAACCCGGTCACGATGACCGCCGGCCTCGAAACCATGCGGCAGATGACGCCGGAAGCGTTCGACCGGTTGAATTCCCTCGGCGGCTACCTGCGCGAAAAACTGACCGCGGCGGTGCGGGCGGCGGGCCGTCCGATCCAGGTATGCGGCAAAGGCTCGCTATTCGTGGGCCATCTTTCGGCGGAACCGCTCACCGGTTACCGCTCCATGAAGGGCTATTCGCGAACCAGTCCCGTTTATACGGAGCTTTGCCACAGGATGCTGAAGCGTGGCTTCCTTACGTCCCCGCGCGGGATTTTCGGCTGCCTCTCGACGCCGATGACGGAGGCGGAACTCGATGGATTCGCCGCGGCGGTGGCCGCGTCCCTCAGCGAATCGTGACCTGAGATACGGACTGATTATCGTAGTCGTCGGTGACCCGGATCGCGACTACGTGACCGCCGGCGGAGAGGCGCCCGGTGGGGAGTTCGTATTCCTCGCTGCGCGAATCGGACAATTTGGTTACGGGCTCGATGACCTTCCACTCTCCGCCGTCGATGGAGTATTCCGCGCCCGTAATAATGCTGAGCGCATCGTGCGCTTTCCAACGCACCACCGTTCCCGAGACTGCGCCCGTGACCTCTGGCGGAGTGTTATCGACGACGAAAGGCTCGGAGACCTGGCTCCCCGTGAGCGCCTCCGCCGATGGATTTGAGCCTTCGTCGGAAGCCGTGACACGAAC
Organism: Bryobacteraceae bacterium; assembly: GCA_035545735.1. Lineage (GTDB taxonomy): Bacteria > Acidobacteriota > Terriglobia > Bryobacterales > Bryobacteraceae > JAJYKC01. The sequence continues at coordinate 9,188 of DASZXS010000035.1, forward strand.
CTGGTATTGGCCATCGGGGAATGCCGAACTGTCCCAACTGTAATACTTCTCCCGGATTTTATCTTTCAGAGGCCGCCATTCGGTTTCCTGGACCCCTCGAATTTCCAGGTTGTAGATGAGGTCGTCGTCGTTATCGTCGTCCGCGTCCCAGCGAGCGCTCATATAACCCTTGGCGTAGCTCATGGAAGAAGGGGTTGGTATCTCGATGGTGGCGGGAGCGCTGGTGCGGGAGCGCGAGTTGATCGGCGGCAGGTTGATGCTTTGCCGCGACGGCGAGGCTCCCACGGAAGGTGGAGGGAAACGATAATTCGGCGGCGTCACGTCCACCACCGAAACCTCCGGCGCCACGTTCTTCGGAAGATAGGCCACCGTGACGGAGGACACCTCCTGGGAGCCGCGCAGCGCGAGTTTGTATTGGAGGAAGCGAGCGGACGGAGAGGCTACAACGCCGGAGCCTTCGACACCGGCGCTATCCGAAATGGACGCGGGCTGCCACTCGCTCCAGTTCTGGCGCGGTCTGTCGAGGTTTCCGCTGCGGGTCCAAACCTGCAGGCCGGGCACGGAGGGGGTGAGCGACAGGCGGCCCCAACGTGAAAACCGGCCGGCATCGAAAGTGTCGCTTTCGAGCGTTCCTTCCGCGGCAAGCCCGGGGCCGATTCGATAGATCTTCCCCACGTTGCCGGTGGCGGCATAGAGAGCGCCGCCCGGAGCGGAATAGAACGCGGTGACTTGCGTGGGTGCAAGGTCCGTCAGCCGCGTACTGAGAACCGGAGAGTCAATTCGATAGAGAATGCCCCGGTTTCCCGTTCCGAGAATGGGCCGGCCGGACCCGTCGAACGCAATCGCATAAACGAGGGCCTGTGCGTCGGTCCACACCTTTTGAGCGGAACCATCGGCCGCGATGCGATAGACTTCCGAGCCGCCGGAGGTAGCCGCCGAAATGTGCGAGGCCGGCGGGAACACGGGCCCGGGAATGGGGACGGGAGACACCGCCGGAGGTCCGGAGGGCGCCAGCGGCACGACGCCGGCGGGCCCTGGAGCGGCCGCCGCGACGCCGCGGACGCCAAGCGCGGCCGCGTAGATATCTCCGTCCGGTGCAACGGCCAGAGCGGAAACTTCACTCTTCGCGGTCTGGTAGAGGACAAAGCCCGTGCCGGTTGGCGAGACTCGAATCACGAGTCCGCTCGGGTCGGTTCCCACCAGCAGGTTGCCTTTGGAGTCGATAGCGAGTGACCGGGCATGCATTTCGCCGGTGTTGAAGAACACGCTGCCCTTGCCGTCCGGAGCAACGCGTAGAATCTCTCCGGGGTCGCCGGTTGAAACGAACAGGTCCGGGCCGTGGAACGCAAGCGCCCAGATGTATTTTGCCTTCGGCTCGTAGAACACTTCGGCTTTCCCGCTGCTATCGACCCGATAGATCTTACCGTCCGGCGAAGTGGCCGCAAATACCCGATCCGAGTTATCCACGGCAATGGCCTGGATGGCGATGCCGGGAAGGTCCACCAGCGTGGAGCTTTTACCGGACGCATCGACCTTGAACAGGCGCGCGGCGCTTGCATCGGAGCCTCCGCCGCCGGCGTAGAGATTGCCCTTGGAATCGCGCGCGACAGCCCAGAGATAGGGCGCCGACGCATCGAAGACTTCGGCGACGGCCGGTCCCAGCGACAGGCGGCCATCGCTGCGCAGGGAGAGCGATTTCAGCGTGCCTTTCTGGAAATCGGACTGGTCGTCCTGACGCCAGAATTTTGTGTCGACGGCAAATACGTTGACTGCCAGCGCCATGGCGGCGAGTAGGGTAACGGGGCGTTTGGACATGAATGGGCTAACGAGAGCTCAGACTCATTTCACGGAAATTTTTAGCGAATAGCTTCCGCTCACCACGAGATTGAAAGGAATGCTGCCCTGCTCCATGACGCTTTCTCCGGAACTGGGGAGGCTCCGGCTGGCGGAGCGGCCGGTCTGCATCACGTTGATGACGGAAGGAGGAAGGTTCGGAAGCGACTTGTCCTCGTAGAAGACCGTGGGCTTCTTTTCAACCAGGGAAATGTACAGGTTGCTGTTGCTGCGCTCCTGATTCAGAAGTGAAATGGTCTGGGGGATATTGATGAACTGATCGGCCTTTCCGGCGGCGGATTGGAAGCGGTTCAGCGTATCGGCGTCACTCAGGAGGATGTCGTATTGTCCCTTGGCGAGCCCGGCGGGCAGCTTCACGGAGAAATCACGCTCGATCCTCTCGCCGCGATAGGGCCGGAGAAATACCTTGCCAGTAACGACGCTGCCTGCCTGCGCGTCGCTCTCGGAGATCCATCCCGTTTCCACTGTTGCGGTCCGGCGGTCCGGCAATAGATCGACGGTGGCATTCACCGCCTTCAGACGGGGAGTCTCCACGGGATTGAGAAACAGACGGTTGAAGCGCTCGCCCCACCAACTCGCGAGCAGCATGGGAGCTGGTACGGGGAGTTCGCCGGGCGCCTGCATGGTGGAGAGGTTCAAATTGGGCTGGCCGTCCAGCTCGATCTCGCCGCTCAGGCGATAAGTGGATTGATCGGCAAATTCGTTCTGGCTGGAGATGGCGTTGAACAGCGTCAGCATCATCAAGTAGGGCGTCCATTTCTGCTGGACGAAGATGCTGAAGCTCAGGTCCTTCTCGGACTGCACGCGATTATTCGAATCGAGCGAGCGGACGTGGACGTTGACGGGCACCACGGCGGCGGTGGCGCCAAGTTCGCCCAGGATGGCGCTGTGACGATCCTGCCGGAGCGCGCCGACAATCTCGGTGGCGTTGCCCATTTTATTGGGCTGGTAGGAAGACGCGAGCGTAGTGAGGACGTCGGTCTTCGCCATCGGCATATCCACAGCGCCGAGATTGAAGAAAGAGTGACCGCAAGCGAGAATGTGGCTGCCGTCGTTGTAGGTGACGGTACACATGCCGCTGACGCTCATGTCGCCGGAAACCAGCGCAACGGAAACGGCATCCCCCGGCTGCAGGGAATTTTGCCAGCCCGGCGCCGGTTTGGCTTCACGCAGCGTGTTGGAAGACCCGCCCGCCACCGTAGGCATTCCCAGATTCTCGAACGCTGGAGCAAATTGCTGGATGGCGCGCTGGGAAAATCCGGAGAAAGAGAGCGGGGTGGCGATCGGGACGAAGTTGAGAGAACCCGCAGCCGGCGGCTTTGCGGCCGATACCCCGCCGGGCAGGCTGGCGTCGGTGGGCTTGGATTTATCCATGCTATTGACTTCGAGCATGAGTTCGATGGGCGTGATTCCGCAGATCGCGTCGGGAGAGAAAACGCTCAGGCGCAGCGCGATGGCCCCGACGAGCTTTCCGTCGATGTAGACCGGGCTGCCGCTCATGCCGCCGGCGACGTTGGTACGCTCCGCTTTGCCGCCCATGCGCGCGACAATCACGTCCTGGCGGGGCCCCCACATATTCTTCTCAACCCCCAGAATCTCAATGGGAACCGGTTCCGGCTCGGTCCCCGAGAAGACCGTCCAGGCGTAGCCCTTCATTCCCGGTTTGAGATCCGCTTCCTTGAAGATCTCAGGCTTGCCGGCTTTCGGGCGCTCAGGCGGAGAGGTCTGAGCGAAGACAGAGACAGAAAAACCACAAAGGGCCAACACCAGGGCTGGACGGATCATGAAAAACTTCCTTAACGGTCAGGCGCCGCTGCTCCCATTATCATTCAGATTATTTAGCACCGTGCACACCCGGCCGATTTGCGCCATGGTCAGCCGGGGGTGCAGGGGAAGCGATAGCACGGACTTGGAGGCATCCTCGGAGGCAGGAAAATCGCCGGCCGCATAGCGCGCGTCCGCATAAGCGGGAAGCAGGTGGATCGGCACGGGGTAATGGACGGCGGTCTGGATTCCAGCGGCCTGGAGCTGGTGTTGCACCGCATCGCGATGCAAGACGCGTACCGTATACAGGTGATAAGCGTGGCGCACTCCCTCCAGCGTGCGGGGAATCACGACGGAGCTATTCAGATGCGCGTCGTAAAAGGCGGCACATGTGCGGCGGTGTTCCGTCCAGCGGTCGAGGTGCTTGAGCTTTTCGCGCAGGATCGCGCCTTGCAGGCCCTCCAGGCGATAATTGAACCCCTTTAGTACCGGCCGGTATTTCTGCTCCTGTCCCCAATCGCGGAGCATGCGCATCTTGCGGGCGAACTCAGGATTCGACGTGATCGCCATTCCACCCTCGCCGGAAGCCCCCAAATTCTTGGTGGGGTAAAAGCTGAAGCATCCGATGTCGGCAATGGAACCGGCGCGTCTGCCCTTATATTCCGCGCCGTGCGCCTGTGCGGCATCTTCGATCACTGCCAGGTTGTGCCGCCGGGCGACATCGAGAATCGGATCGAGATCCACGGGCTGGCCATAGAGGTGAACCGGGAGGATGGCGCGAGTGCGCGGCGTGACGGCCGCCTCCAGCGATTCGGCGGCCATATTAAAAGTGCCCGGGTCGATATCGACGTACACCGGGACGGCGCCGCAATATCCAATGGCGGCGACGGTAGCATAGAACGTGAACGGCACGGTGATGACTTCATCTCCCGCGCCCACGCCCGCCGCCAGCAGGGCGAGATGCAAGGCGCTGGTGCCGGAGTTGGTCCCGATGGCGAACCTGGCGCCGCAATAGGCGGCGAACTCTTCCTCGAAGGCGGCGACTTCCTTGCCGAGAATGAACTGCGTGCCGTCAATCACGCGGCGAATGGCGCTGTCGATTTCCGTTCTCAGCTCGCGGTACTCGCCGGCGATATCGAGGAGGGGAATGGGTTCGTGGGTCAAGGACTCTTTCATAGGGCGGGATGTTCCAGGTGAGGATGTATGCAGCGCAATTCGAGAAGCACAAAAGCGAGTTCGCGACTCTCATCGCGTAAATTCTGCGCGCCCGAATCCGGAGTGAATTTCGCGCAGACCCGGAACGGCTCCGTTGCGGGTGAACGGAGGTCGGCGGTCACTTCCGAGGTTCCGGCGGGTAGCGCCGCCGTGGCTAGAGAAACTCCGTTCACTGACAGCGAAAAATTTCCCGGAGGGGCCGATTCCGGGCGGTAGCTCTTGACGACCAGAGAAGACACCGGCATCTGCGGCCGGATTTCCAATTCAAACTCCGGCGCCACCCAGCCGTCGAAATATAGACCTTGGGCGGCGCCGGTTTGTAGCGCATACCCGGTGAGGGGAGCGCGAACACTCTGCCGGAGCTGCGATAATTCCCGGTAGGCAGCCGCCAGGCGTCCGTTCTTCTCAATCTCCATATTTTGATATTGCTCAATCCAGGTATCGCGCCGGATCAGTAGGCGGCGCAACTCTCCGACGTCTTCCGCGGTCAGCGTGTGTTCGTCGCAGATGGAAGGAGGCAGGAAGCGCTGCACGTAGAAAGTGCGGTGCTCCGGAACAATTTCCCCGGCCGGGCGCTCCTTCGTGTAGAGATAAATGGAAATGGATTTTCGCGAGAGATGCCGCTTGTCTTCGGGCAGGTTGATTCTCGGGAAGCCATGCCAGGAATGCTCGTTTGTCTCGAACATGACGCAGCGGTTGAAGATCGGGTCGAACGCCAAGATCTGATTTTCGAACGGTTTGCGCGGGTTGGAGTGAATCTCGATCGCGCCGCCCCATTCCGTTTCCCACTCCAGGTTCAGATAGACGATCAGGTTGAGACGGCGGTGGAGGTGGCGTGATTCGTCGTAGTTGAAATCGACATGCGGGTCCAACTCCTGCCCGTGGCGGTTGTCGTGGGTGCCGCCGCCGTACATGGACGGGTCGAAGAGAAGGTCCGGAATTCCGGAGAGGCGACTGGCGAATGCGAGGAATCGCGGCGAGCCCAGTATTTCGTAAAGATGACGATAGGCCGGCCCGAGTTCGCGGATTTGCGTGTTCACTGCCTTGCCGCCGGGAGCGCCGATCTCATTTTTGGCAAGGCCGGGCGAGAATTCCGGAAACTCATCGAGCAGCTTCCGGGCGAAAGAAAGCTCGAAAAAATTCTCTATGACCACGTGTTTGAAGGGTTTGGCATTTTCGAAAGAGGCGCGGAGACCATCGACGCCGCGTCCGACACCTTCCGAAATCTCCGTAGGCGCCAAGGCTGGAATGGACATGGGTACACGCTCGCTCCATAGCTGTTTTCATGGCGAGGCTCTTGGGGCGCGGTCCAGGAGGGCTTCGAATGCCTGCGCAACGCTCTCCCAGGAAAACCGGTTTGCCACCAGTTCCCAGGCACGCTGCGCCATCGCTCGGCGTTTTTCCGCCGACTCCAACAGTGTCACACAAGAAGCGGCGAAAGATTCGGCGGTGTCGGCAATCAGAAGGTCCCTCCCCGGCGCCAGGGGAAGACCTTCCGCGCCGATCGAGGTAGACACCACCGGTGTTTTCGCGGCCATGGATTCGTAGATTTTCAGGCGCGTTCCGCTGCCGATCCTGAGGGGCGTGACCGAAATGCCCGCGTTCCAGAGATAAGGCCGGATATCGGGAACCGTGCCGGTAACGCTGACTCCGGGAACGCACTTGGCCAGCGCGAGGATCTCCGGCGCGGGGCGGCGGCCGGCGATGCAGGCTGACGCTTCGGGGAAGCGACGGCGAATCAAGGGAAGAACTTCGGTCAGAAACCACTGAACGCCATCAATGTTCGGCATCCAATCCATGGAACCGGTGAAGACCATGTCGGAAGCCTGCGCGGCGGGCTGCCCGGGCGGCGGGGTGAAAAACGCGACATCGACACCGGTCGGAACGTGCTCCACGCGCGAGACCTGGAACTCGCGGCGAATCACCTCGGCATCAACGGCCGAGACCGCGACCACCAAGGCTGCTTTCCGGCAAGCCTCTCCTTCATAGGCGAACATACGCCGTGCCTGAAGATCGAAGTATTTCCTCCGGGCCAAGCCGGCGGCATGTTCGGCATGGCGGCGCCAGATCATACTCTCGACGTTGTGCTCGAACAGGATGGCGCGGCTCAGATCGGGGATATTTGGCGCGGGGAAGAGGAAGTCGCATACCAGCCGGTCGAACCCGCCGTACCGGAGGCGCTCATCCACTTTGCGCCGCATGGCGCTGGAGCGGTAACGCGCTACTGGCACCGGCAGCGGCGAAACCAGGCCGGCGGCGAGCTGCATGGCGAATCCGAGAGAGCGCTTCGCGGGTACATGATGACGGATGGGATAACAAAACGAACAATATTCCGAACTGCGGGACACGCCTTCGGGATGTTCGGGATCCTCGATTCCGACATAGTGAATCTCATGCCGCCGGTGAAGGGCCTTCAGCATTTGGAGCGTGCGGATATGACCGCCTTTGGTGGCGGGGTGAAGAAAATCGGCCTTCACCCAGAGGATTTTCATAGGGACGGGAAAGTGCTTGCCGGAGCGCCGGGAAGGAGCCCGGCCAGGAGGCGTTCGCGCTTGCCGGAGAAGAACACGTCAAACCAGATCTGGAGGTTCAGCAAGCGCCAGATCCGATCGGTGGCGTCCTCGGCTCCCGATCGATGCCGGTCCAAAATAGATCCGATCTCGCCCAGATCTAGAAAAGAGGCCGCAAAGCCATCCGGAGCGGACAACATCGTGTAGAGAGGGCCGGACTCCGGAGCCAACAGCCACTGGCGGAGCGGCGTGGGAAATCCCATCTTTTTACGATAAATAATCTCGCGCGGAAGAAGATCTTCCACTGCGCGCTTGAGCACGTATTTCTGGTTTGCGCCGCGAATTTTGAGATGATCCGGGATCGCGGCGGCGAATTCGAAAAATTCGTGATCGAGAAATGGAACACGGCTTTCGATGGACGCCGCCATGCTCATTTGATCCTGCTTCATCAGTAATTCCACCAGGTAAGTCTTCGCGTCGGCGTAGAGCATCCGTGCGAGCGTGCCGCCGCCCGGCCGGGCGTTCCAATAGCGCAAATAGTTGCCATAGACCGGGCCGGACCGGGAGCCCAAAATCCGGCTTTGTTCCTTCGATGAAAACGCGGCGTAGAAATTATCCAGAAAAAGAGATTCGACCGAGGAGTCGCGGCCAAGGACCGTGTGCCCCAGACGGCGGCGCAGCTTGGCGCGAAGTAAAGGGCTTCCGGTTAGTGTGTCCCGAATGGAGGCGCGCACGCCGCTGGGCAAGATCGAATAAAAGCGAGCGGCACGGCGGTTAATCAGATTCCAGCGGTAGCGTTCGTAACCGGCGAACAATTCGTCAGCCCCTTCGCCGGTGAGGACAACCTTGACCTGCTGAGAGGCGAGCAAAGAGACGAAATAGAGGGAAACGCTGGAGGGCCAGGCGACAGGCTCATCCTCGTGCCAGACCAGGCGCGGCAGAGCGTTGAAGAAATCGGACATCCCGACCACGGTTTCGTGGTGCTCGGTTCCGATGGCTTGAGCGACTTGGGCGGCGTAGGTCAGTTCGCTGTACGGGCTCTCCCGGTATCCCACGGAGAACGTTTTCACGGGCGAGGACGTTTTGCGCTTCATGATCGCGGCGATAGCGCTCGAATCGACGCCGCCGCTCAGAAACATTCCGAGAGGGACATCGCTCATGAGCCGCAATTCGACGCTCTCTTCCAGACGGCGGCGAGTTTCATCCACCCATTCGCGCTCGCCCCTGCCGGCGTGGGGAGTGGGCGGAGGAGAATCCCAATATCTCGTGATAGAAAGGCGCGGTTCGTTGCCGGCGAAGTCGATGGTAAGGTGATGGCCGGGCAGCAGCTTGCGAATGCCGCGGAAGAGAGTGCGTTCCTCGCTTACGTAGCCGAACGCGAGATATTCCGGAAGCAGGTCTGTTTCCGGGGCGCGGGGAACGGCGGGATGCTCCAGGAGAGCCTTGATCTCGGATGCGAAGGCAAATAGCGCGCCGTCCCAGAAATAGTAAAAGGGCTTGATACCCAGGCGGTCGCGCGCGCAGAAGAGAGTCCGGCTCTCGTTGTCCCACAAGGCGAAGGAAAACATGCCGCGGAACAGGGAGAGACACGCCGGCCCGTGTTCTTCGAAGGCGTGCAGGACGGTCTCGGTATCGCAGCGCGTCGCATAGCGATGGCCGGCGTTTTCGAGAACCGGACGCAGGACTGCGTGGTTGAAGATCTCGCCGTTATAGGTGATCCAAAGAGAGCCGGTCTCGTTGGTCATCGGCTGGTGGCCGCTCGCGAGGTCGATGATGCTAAGACGCCGGTGCCCCAGGAATGCCCGCGCGCTGGTATGGAAGCCTTCCTCATCCGGACCGCGATGCCGGATGGCGGCGGTCATTCGTTTGAGGATGGCGCATGCGTCCGGTGGCGGATGAGAACACACAAAGCCCGCGATTCCGCACATGGGCTAAAGCCGCTAGGCCCCCGCGGCCCGCAGTTCCTCCTGCGAAGCGTTCCAGAGCGCGATGGTAAGGCCGGCCGAGAGCGGCATGTAGTAAGTGTAGGCCCAGGAAGCGAAGGTCATGCTCACCAGGATGGACACCATGGACATCAAAAGACAAAAGGCCATCAGCGCGATATTCTGCAGCTCGGGCTTCTTGCGCGCCCGGCCATACAACTGAAGATTGAGAGAGACGGCGCTGAACAGAACTCCGAGAAAACAGAGGAGGGCCGGAATTCCGGCTTCACTTGAAACCTGAGTGTAGGTGTTGTGGGTGACTTGCCAGGAGGCGCGCATTCCCTCTTCCTCCGCCAGGCGAGCCTCAACGTCCATAAACTCCCCAGGACCCGCGCCGAGCAACGGATGTTCCATGGTCACTTCTATGCTGCGAAACAGCAGGTGCATCCGCTGCTCCTTGGATTGCACCGCGGAAAGAGCCTCTTCTGAAAAATAAGCCGAACGGTTTGAAAAGATGGTGAGCGCGCGCTGCCAGGCCTCGGGAGCAAGCACCGGCGCGAGCGGGGCAGCGCCGAGCAGCAATAAAATCAGTAGCGCCCGCTGTCCCGCCGAAGCTTTCCAGAGCGCAAACAGCGCAATCACAACGATCGACAGGATGGCTGAGCGGGAGCCGGTAAGCAGGGCAGCGTAGAGCACTCCTCCGCACACGGCCAGCATGAGCAGGCGGATGACCAGCACGCGGCCCTTCTCAAACGCAATGAATAAACAAAATGGCAGAATGCTCAGCAAATGCGCGGCGAGATCGTTGGCATTCGCCAGGCTGCCGGCCGAAAAGGCGAGCCGTCCGTCGGTGATGGTCCCGTATTTTAAGGTAGCGGCAAGATCGATGGTTCCGGCGAGGGCAATGACATACAGGAGCCTCCGGCAGTGCGTCAGCGTGATGGCGAGCGCCGCGAGCATGAGAAAGACGCCGTAATTGGCGGAAATCACCGTCAATAGCAGATGGAGCGAGCGCGATTTTACTTCGCTAAAAGGGATCGACAGAGTGTAAAAGCCAACCAGCGCGATGAGAAAGTACCCGGTCCGGTTCCGAAGGGCCGGCCTCAACCTGCCGCTAAGGAGGGCGGCCAGCATCGCCAGCGAACCGAGGATGAGCGCCGCGGGGAGCGTTACACCGGTGGCCGCGGTAAGCAGCTCATTCAGATAGCCGGAGAGAAGGGCTACGTAGAGGATGGTCAGAAAGAAGCCGATTTTATGGACGGGATTCGCGAGTGTGATCAGGCGAGGGTAGGGCGCTGGCGAGAACGGCAGGCCCGGGAGAGACGCAACCGGCGCCGGCGGGGGTGTGGGCGGAGACGCTATGACGGACGCCCTGGGCTTGAACTTGCTCATCGGAGAAAACGTTATCGCAAGATTCAATGGGACTTTATTTTTCGCAGCGTTGTCAATAGGATCGCCGCCGGGAGATGGGAGCGGAGGTCTACGGATCGGGCGTGATGGAAGCTCGGACGGCCTCCTCGCCGGCGGAATAGCGCAGATCGAAGCCGAGTTTCCGGCAGATGGTCATCATCGGTCCATTGTCCGGAAGGATCAGTCCGAACACGCTCCGGATCTTTTCGGAGCGCGCTATCGAGACCAGCATTCGAAGCAGTTCACCACCCAAGCCACGATGCTGCCAGGCATCGGAAACGAGTAATGCGAACTCGGCATCCGGTGTTCCGGGTTGACGGGTCAGACGCCCCACGGCGACAATCTCACCGCCGGCCGTTTCCGCCACCAGGACCATCTCGCGCTCATAGTCAATGAAGCAAATCCGTGTCAGGCGCTGATGAGAAACGCGATGGGCCAATCGCATTTGGTGGAAGTATCGGAAGTAGACGCTGCGCTCGCTGAGTGACTCGTGAAAGCGGACCATCGACGGCTCGTCTTCGGGCCTGATGGGGCGGATGGTCAGCACCGAACCCTCCGTCGCTGCCCATGTCTTACCATAGGCTGACGGATAGGGCCGGATCGCGAGGCGCGGCAGGTCCTCGTCGCGGATTTTCCAGTCATGCAATATGACACGGGCGTCGAGCGCGACGATCGATTCCGGCGAGGCCAGCAGAGGGTTGATGTCAATCTCGCGGATGCGAGGCTGTTCGGCGACAAGCTGGCTGAAACGCACCAGCAGTTGATCCAGTTCCGCAAGGTCGACCGGCGCGCGGCCGCGTACACCTTCGAGAGCCCGATAGATACGCGTGCGCTCCATGAGCCTGCGCGCGAGAGTGGAATTGAGCGGGGGCAGAGCCAGCGAATGGTCGCGAAAAACCTCCGCCAGTTGCCCTCCCGAGCCAAAAAGCAGCACCGGGCCAAACTGCGCGTCCACGCTCGATCCAAGAATCAGCTCGTAACCCGTCGAGGACGCCATCGGCTGGACGGTGACTCCCAGGAAATGCCCGGCGCCGGCGTGAGTTGCTACAGATTCACGGATGCGGCGCCAAGCGGCCCGGACGGATTCGGCGCCCGTCAGATTGAGTTCGACGCCTCCCACTTCGGTTTTGTGCGTGATGGTGTGCGAGTGAAGTTTGAGAACAACAGGGTAACCGAGGATCTCGGCCAGACGAACGGCGGCGTCCTCCGTGTCCGCTACCTCGGTTCGTATCACGGGGATGTTATAGGCCGCCAGCAGGTGTTTCGATTCCCGCTCGGCAAGCAAAGTACGGCCTGCCGCGCGCGCTGCATCCAGCACCGCGGCAGCGGCTTTCCTGTCTATCGCAGTTCCATCCAGTTCCGGTGTTTCGTACAGCATTTGGAGATTCTTGCTGTACTGCCACATGTAGACAAAGGCGCGCGCCGCCGTATCGGGGAACGGGAAGGTCGGAATGCCTGCCGCGGCAAGAGTAGTGTCGCCTTGCAATACACTCGATCCTCCCATCCAACTGGCAAGCAACGGCTTCCCGGGGAGGTTCGCATAAGCGGCTACACCCTCGGCTACTTCCGAGGGGTTCGTTACACCCTGGGGGGCGAGCGCGACTAACAACCCGTCGGCACCTGGATCGTTCGCCGCGATTTCGATGGCTTCGACATAACGCCGCGGCGGAGCATCGCCCAGGATGTCGACGGGGTTCTGATGGCTCCAGTGCGGGGGGAGAATCCGGTCGAGCGCAGCTATCGTCTCCTTGGAAAGGGCGGCGAGTTCTCCGCCCGCCGCAATCAACGCGTCGGTGGCCAGCACGCCGGGACCGCCGGCGTTGGTGACAATCAGAAGACGCGGCCCCACCGGGCGCGGCTGCTTCGAGAGGACTTCGGCCATGTAAAAGAGGTCGCTGATCCGCCGCACACGCAGAACGCCCGTCCGGCGCAAAGCCGCGTCGAGGACTTCGTCGTTTCCCGTAAGCGCGCCGGTGTGGGATGCCGCCGCACCCGCGGCCTGGGCGGTGCGGCCGGCCTTGATCACGATGACCGGCTTCGTGAGCGCCACCTCACGCGCAGCCGAAAGAAAAGACCGGACGTCTCCGATCGATTCCATGTACATCAGGATGGCCTTCGTATGAGGATCGTCTCCGAGATAATCGATCAGATCGCCCCAGCCGACGTCGAGCATCGAGCCGACAGAGACGAAGGCGCTGAATCCCACCATCTCGCGCAAGCTCCAGTCGAGAATGGCGGTGCACAGCGCCCCGCTCTGGCTCAGGAACGCCACGGAGCCAGGCCGGGCGATGGCGCCCGCAAAGGTTGCGTTCAGTCCGGCTTGAGGCGCCATCACGCCGAGACAATTTGGCCCGATGATGCGCATGTCGCCACGTGCCTCCCGGATACGCAACTCCAACTCCGCCCCGCGCGCGCCAGCCTCTTTGAATCCGGCTGAGATGATGACGGCCGCGGGAACTTTCGCGGCGGCGCACTCCGCGACCACCCCGGGAACCGCCGCGGCCGGCGTGACAATCACCGCCAGGTCAACGGGCTTGGGCGCCGCCGCAATGGATGGAAATGCGCGCCGGCCCAGCACCGTCTCCCGGGTAAGATTCACTGGGTAAACCGGACCGCCGTAGGACGAAAGGTTCTCGAGCACCGTGCGGCCGACCGAGAGCTCCACTTCGGTGGCGCCGATGACGGCGACGCTCGCAGGCGAGAAGAACTCTTCGAGGGGCCGCCGTGTCACACGCTCACCACCGGGCAGGGGGAATGCTGAATGATCGGATAGGCGTGAGAGCGCAGCCGCCCCGGCTGCCCATTGTCCAGACTGCGCGCGATCACCAGCAGGTCCGCTTGCGCATTTCGAGCGGCATCGCGAACCGCGTAAGGAATATCCCCTGTGACGACGTCGAGCGCCGCCTGGATGCCCTCGCGAAGCAGCAGACTTTCGATGTGTTCACGGGCCGCCGCGATGATCTCCCGCTGCCAGGTCCAGTAGGCGACTTCCTTGGAGGCATAGACGACCAGTGGAACTACGTGGACCAGGAGCAGGCGAGCGCCGGCCGCGGCCGAGAATTGCGCCGCCCACCGCAAGGCGGCTTGATTCTTTTCGGTCAAATCCAGGGCGCATACGACATTGTGGAAGCTGGTATTCCGAGGCGTGGGAATCTCCCGGGCATGGATGTCCGTCCAGACCGGCTGGGCAGCGTCGTGCAGGATTTTTGCCGTGACGGAACCGAAGAGGAACCGGCGGAATGCGCCACGGCCGCGCGTCGGCATCATGAGCAGATCGGCGTGATGCTCTTCCGAGAATCGCACAATTTCCCTCGCCGGATCTCCCTGCAGAAGCGCCAGTTTCGTGTCGAGACCCGGCAGGCTCCGGGCGGCGAATGTTTCAAGGGCCACCCGGGCGGGAGGGACCGGCGCTTTGTCTCCCTCCAGCGGCGACACATGGAGCAGCGTCAACTCGGATTCGAAGCGCCTGGCAAACGCCAGGGCCATCGGCGCGACCCATTCACAGCGCTCCGAGAAGTCCACGGGAAAGACAATCTTTTTTGGCGGGAACACAAACACCTCCGATGTTCACCTTGCATTCCGAGGACCATGCTTCCTATCGCAGTACGGCATGGCCGGCGTTAATAGTCGGTGAAGCTCTCGGCTGGGAATGCCATGCGAACAGCGTTCAAGACCGCGCCGGCGTCGACGATCTCCTGTAGTATCGCTCCCTGCACCGGCGGCAGCCAGCCGGATGCGGCCGCAAACATGCCCACGGCGCTGACCGCCATTCCGCCGAGGGCGCTTTGCAGGGCGATGCGCATCATGCGCCTTGAAAGATGCAGCAGGACATCGACCTTTCGCAGGTCGGCGTCCAAGATAACGATGTCCGCGGCCTCGGACGTGATATCGGCGTTCGATCCAAAGGCGACCCCCACATTCGCCGCCAGCATGGCGGGGGCGTCGTTGATGCCGTCACCCACGAAAAGCGCTGGCGCAAGCGCGGACTCCCGGCGCACGATCTCCACTTTTTGTTCCGGACTTTGAGAAAAATGAACCTCTTCAATTCCGACCGCCGCGGCGAGGTAGCGAGCCTCCGATTCGCGATCCCCGGACACCAAAAGAATGCGCCCCGCGCCGTGCCGCCCGAACAGGTGGGAAATAAAGGAGCGGCTATCCCGGCGGGGTTCATCGCGAAACCGGAAGAGAGCCGCGAACGCGCCATCGCGTAGCACGACGCATTCGAGGCCTTCTTTCTCCGGCGGGACCTGCGCCTGAAGTTCGGGACTAACTTTGGAACGCCCGGTGACTTCCAGGTGAAATCCGCCGACCGATGCGGTGAGGCCATGGCCCGGCGGTTCGCTGAAATGGGAAGCGGCCATTAACTCGATTTTTTCCGCATTCGCCGCGTCGAGGATCGACTTTGCGAGAGGATGTTTCGAATACCGTTCCGCGCTGGCCACCAGGCGAAGGATTTCCCGGCGATCCAACCCCGGCGCACATACGATTTCGGTCAGATTGGGTTTGCCGTACGTCAACGTGCCCGTTTTATCAAACAGAAAAGTGCGGCAACGGGGAATGCTCTCAAGGGCGGCCGGACGTTTGACGATGATTCCGCGCTCGGCGGCGACCGAGATTGCTCCGAGGATCGCCACCGGGATCGCCAGTATCAACGGGCAAGGAGTGGCGACGACCAGCGTGGCCAAAAACCGTTCGCTGCTGCCGCTCCACCACCATGCTCCGCCCGCCGCAGCCAAGGCAAGCGGCGTAAACCAGGCGCCGAGGCGCTCGGTCGTACGGCGGAGCGGCGTCCGGCTCTGTTCCGCTTCCTCCACCACTTGCATGATCCGGGCATATCGGGAGTCCGGCGCCTGCGCCGTGGCTACGATTTTCAACGTCTGGTCGTGGTTGATTGCGCCGGAGATGATCTTTGCGCCGATGGTTTTTCGGACGCGATACGGCTCGCCGGTCAGGTAGGATTCATCCATGCTTCCTTCCCCTTCGACCACCGTGCCATCCACCGGACAGATTTCGTGCGGAAGGATCGCCAGGGTGTCGCCTACCTGAACGTCCTCCAGGCGAACATCCTGCAAGCCAGTCTCGGAATAACGGTGGGCGCGCTGTGGCATGCGGCGAGCGAGGGTCGCCAGAATACGGGATGCGCGGCGCGTGGCGTAGTCCTCCAGAGCCTGCCCGCCCGCGAGCATCAGCACCACAATGGTTGCCACCAGATACTCCCTGGTGAAAACCGCGGCAACAATCGAGACGCCGGCCAGCAGGTCCGCGCCGAACCGGCCGTTCGCCAGGCTGCGCAGCAATTCCCAGAGCAGAGGCAAGCCGCCGGCGGCGGTCGCCAGCCAGAGCGGACTATCGGACAGAATGGGCTGGGCGGCGAATCCGTATCGGAGTGCCAGATGGGCCGCAATCGCGGCTAGCGCTAATATTGCGATGCGCTGCTTATTCGGTTCCACGGTCTCGAAGAAGCATGTTAATCACCAGACGGCACGGCGATTGCATGTCAATAGCCGGAAGGACACACGATCATGTCTGGGTTCAAGCATATCCTTTTCCCTGTTGATTTTTCGCCGCGGTCGGACGCCACCGCGCCATTCGTGGAGCAGATGGCTCGCGTTCACGGTGCTCGCATCACGTTGATGTACGTGACCCCGCTACCAATTGATTGGTACGCGCCCCTGGGCGGACCGCCCGCGATTGCCTACGACATGGAAACTCTCCTCGCCGCCGGCCGGGACCGTCTGGTGGAGTTCAAACAGAGCCGTTTCGCCGGCTTGGTCCCGGAAGCGGTGGGGACATATAGCGAGGAGGGAGATCCGGCAAGCTCCATTGTCGATTACGCGGCCCGGACCAACGTTGACTTGATCATGATGGCAACGCGAGGCTACGGACGGTTCCGGAGCCTGCTGCTGGGGTCTGTTGCATCCAAGGTGCTACATGACAGCGAGCGCCCCGTGTGGACGGGAGCGCACGTGGAAGAGGGACCGGAACCGGCCCAAGCGGATATCCGGAACATTCTTTGTGCGATTGATCTTGGACCGCAGAGCGCGGCGTTGATCGCGAGATCCGCCGGGATCGCCGCCATGCACTCCGCCAAACTGCGTCTAGTTCACGCGGTTCCCGGCACCGATGCGCGTCCGGATAAGTACTTCGAGGTCGAGTTTCAGCGCGACTTGATCCGTTTTGCAAAGCAGAGCATTGCGGACCTCCAGAGCGAACTCCAGACCAACCTGGAAGTCTACGTCGACGCGGGACCCGCGGCCAGAGTTGTCCGGAGCGCGGCGGCCGAGCACAATGCCGACCTGGTGGTGATCGGACGGGGCGTGGTCCAGAAGACTCTGGGGAGGCTGCGGACGAACGCCTTTTCGATCATTCGGGAATCGCCGTGCCCGGTTCTGAGTTTCTGACGGGGGCGTTCACGCACCTGGTACCCCAATTTTGGGAGATTGCCCCCAAAGTTCGTCTGGTTGGTGAGAAGATCAGCGCGAACGCCCGACAATGGCATTTTGAAGATCGTGGCGGCAAGGAGCTCGAAGAGGCACGCCAAAAAAATCAATAGGAGCAGCATCATCGGCTTTCTCAGAACTGCCGGAAGAGACGCCGTTTGGCGAGCTCCACAAAAACAAGATAAGTCAGCGTGGCGGCCGCAAGAAAAGCATAGAAGCGGAACGGCAGCGGCACGAAGCCCAGGACCGCCGCGACCGGGTGAATGAAAGGCAGTACGCCGGCGGTCAAAGCAACCGCCAGAGTCGAAATCGTCATTGGAACGCTCGGGCGGCTGCGGAAAGGATTACCAGCGGTCCGAATGACAAACAGAATCAGGGTCTGGGTGGCAAGCGATTCGACGAACCATCCGGTGTGAAATTCGGCTTCGCCGGCATGCAGTATCCGGCGCAGGACGTAGAACGTGACGAAGTCGTACACCGAACTGATGGGCCCGATCCAGATCATGAAGTCTCGAATCAAACGAATGTCCCAGCGCCGGGGCTTGCGAGTGAACGATTCGTCCACCCGATCGGAGGGGATCGCAACCTGCGCCAGATCATACAGAAAGTTGTTCAGGAGAACCTGCGCGGCTGTCATGGGCAGAAATGGCAGAAAGACGGAAGCGGCCGACATGCTGAGCATATTTCCGAAATTGGAGCTGGTCCCCATCAGCAGGTACTTCATCATGTTGCCGAAGGCTTTGCGGCCTTCGAGAATGCCGCCGTGCAGCACGTCCAAACCTGGCGCGGTGAGAATCACGTCCGCCGCGTCGCGCGCCACGTCCGTGGCGTTCGAAACCGAGATCCCGACGTCCGCGCAGTGCAAGGAGGGAGCATCATTAATGCCGTCGCCAAGAAAACCGGCAACGTGCCCCCGTTGTTTCAGCGCCATCAGCACTCGGTTTTTCTGGGCCGGCGATACTCGCGCGAAAATATTGGTGCGCTCGGCGAGGTGACCCAGCGCTGCGTCCGTCAAGGACTCCATCTCCGTGCCCAAAATGACCGATGCTTCCGGCATTCCGAGTTCGGTCCAAAGGTGCGACGCGACAATCTCGTTGTCGCCAGTCAGGATCTTCACCTCAACTCCGTCTTCGCGAAGGGAGCGGATTGCCGCGGCGGAGCCGGCGCGGGGCGGATCGGTGAAAGTGAGAAATCCGGAGAAAGTCAGGTTTTTCTCGTCCTCGGTGCGGTAGGAGGGCTGCACCGCGGCGTCGCCGGACGCGACCGCCAAGGTACGTAAACCCAGTCGCGCCTGGCGATGAAACTCCGCGCGAAAAATGGCGCGCAGCTCGTCGTTCAGAGGGGCGGTTTCTCCGTCGCACACACAATGGCTGCAGATTTCGAGGACACTCTCCGGAGCTCCCTTGGTGATGAGGATCCGGCGGCCGTTGTGTTCCGCCACCACCGTGGAACGGCGGCGCTCGAAATCGAAAGGCAGTATGTCCACTTTGCGGAAGCCTTCGACTGACACGGAGCCTTGCCGGAGAATTGCTGCATCGAGCGGCGCCGCTCCGCCCCGGCGCGACTCCACGCTCACCGCCGGCAGATCGGCATCGTTTCCGTACAAACTGTTCACGTACCCAAGTTGAAGAGTGGTTTCCGAAGGCCGCCCCGAGAGATCCACGAAGCTTTCGAGCGTCAGAGTTCCGGTGGTCAGCGTTCCGGTCTTATCGCTGCACAGCACATCCATACTGCCGAGATTCTGCATCGCGCTCAAGCGCTTTACGATCACCTGACGCCGCGACATCCGGACCGCGCCTTGCGCCAGGGTGACGGAGATAATCATGGGGAGAAACTCCGGGGTCAGTCCAACGGCAACCGCGATGGCGAACAGGAAGGATTCGAAAGAGTTGTGCCGGAGCACCGTCAGGACCAGAAAGATGAACAGAACCAGCAGAATTACGGCTTTCGTAATGAGGCGGCTAAAGCCATGCATGCCGCGTTCGAATTCCGTTTCCGGAGGTCGCGTGGCCAGCCGTTCCGCGATGGCGCCAAAGGCGGTATCCTTGCCGGTCGCGAAAATGCGCGCCAGGCCCGTCCCGCTGGCGACCGAAGTACCGAGTAAGACGGTGGCGGCGCGGTCGGGAGCCGTCCCGTTGCCGCGAGGCGTTACGCATTTCTCGACCGGCAGGGATTCTCCCGTCAGCGCCGCTTCCTGAACATGAAGATCGTGGGCATCCATGAGCTCGGCGTCCGCCGGGACCAGGTCCCCGGGCGAAAGGCGGATCACGTCCCCCGCCACCAAGTGGCCCGGATCTATATCGCGCCACTTGCCGTCCCGAAGGACTGTGGCAACCGGCGCGACCTGCGTTCGCAGTCCTTCGATGGCTTTCTGCGAGTGGTAGGTCTGGTGAAGATTCAGGCCCAGACTCATCAGGACAATCAGGAGAATGATGCCGGCGCTTGCCGCTTCCCCCATTAACGCCGAGGTCACGGAGGCGGCGATCAGGATCAGTACCAGCGGATTGGCGCACAGGGCCAAGAACTCGCGAAGCAGCGCGCTTTCGGACCTGCGCAAGCCGAGTTCATTGGCTCCTTGCAGGTCCAGCAATCGCCGGGCTTCGGTTTCAGTGAGGCCGAGGATGGGGAGGGGCGGGGTCGCGCGCGTCATTGAGCGCCCGGCCCGAAGAAATCGAGCAGCCTCAGGCGGACTAACTGCAGACGCTGCGCGGTTGCCACGGCGAAAGCTTTCAGAACATGGTAGCCGAGGACTTTGTCATACTCGCATATCTGCCTCAGGCGCGTTCCATCGAGGCGGAAAGCTGCAACCTCGGTGAGCGCGCGAGCGTCGAAGCTCCAATGGGAGAGAGGCAAAAGCCAGGACCCTCCAAGGATTTCGTCCTTTTCCACGCTTTCGATTTGTATGGGTCCGCGATTGGGCACGGAGATCTCCAGCGCCACTTTGCCCGAACAGATGAGATACAGGACATCGGACACGTCCCCTTGTTTCCACAGATAGCCGCCCGCGGCGACCGTGCATTCCTGGGCGCAACGATCCAGCGTCTCGGCGTGCTGCGAGTTAAGCTGTCTCGCAAAAGCGTGATCTCTCAGCATCATCGGTGGCTATTCCCCCTCGGTTGACCAGCACGCTTCGTTCCATCGTGAATAACTGAACCCGTGGAGGCGAACGGTAGAATGAAGCCAATGCCTGGCGAGGCCAATATTTTCCCCAAGTCGGCGCATGTTCGGGCGATTATTGATCTTGCCGAGGATGCGATCATCTCCATCGACCGCAACCAGCACATGATCCTGTTTAATCGGGCGGCGGAAAGAATCTTTGGCTACCACGCCGCCGAGGTTCTCGGACACCCCCTGGATCTCCTGCTGCCCCAGCGAATCGCCGCGTTACACCGCGAGGAGGTCCGGAATTTCGAGAAGGCACCGGAAGAAGCCCGCCGCATGGCTGAGCGGCGAGAGATTTACGGACGGCGCAAGGATGGCGCGGAGTTTCCCGCCGAGGCTTCCATATCGAAAGCCGACGTGGATGGAGAGTGGATTTTCACGGTAATCCTGCGAGACGTCACCGAACGGAAGCTGGCGGAGAAAAGCATGCGGACCTCTCTCGACGAGAAGGAGGCTTTGCTCAAAGAGATTCACCATCGGGTCAAGAACAATCTGCAGGTTATTTCGAGCTTGTTGGGACTGCAATCGCGGCTGATCGTGGACGCGCCAACACGCAGAGCCTTCCAGGAGAGCCAGAACCGCGTCCATTCCATGGCTCTGGTTCACGAAAGGCTCTACCAGTCGGAAAGCCTTTCGGAGATCGACTCCCAGGAGTACGTCGGGGAACTGACCGCGCATCTGTTCATCTCATACGGAGTCAGCATGAGCCGGGTCAAATTAGATCTCCAGGTAGACAAGGCCCCCATGAACATGGACGCGGCTGTGCCCTGCGGCCTGGTTTTGAACGAACTCGTCTCGAACTGCCTGAAGTACGCTTTTCCGGATGGACGCAAAGGCGAGATCCGCATTGGTCTGCGCCGGAGTGGAGGCCGCCTCACGCAACTCGTTGTTGCCGACGACGGCGTGGGCTTGCCGGCGGACGCCACTCTCTGGAGCACCAAATCCTTGGGTCTGAGACTCGTGAGAATCCTCGCCGACCAGATGGGCGCAACCGTGGAGGTGAACAGCGGCGGCGGCACCGAGGTGAGGCTCAATTTTGCCAAGGGAGGCGAGGGGAAAACTTCATGACCGCTGGAAGGATTCTCATCGTGGAGGATGAGCGGGTTACGGCCGAGGATTTGCGGGAGATCCTCACGCAGCTCGGACATACGGTGACGGCAGTTGTATCGACGGCGGTGGATGCGATTCGCGAGGCCGAACAGGGTTCGCCCGACCTCGCTCTCATGGACATTCACATACAAGGCGACATGGACGGCGTGGAGGCCGCCCGTATTCTTCGCCGGCGGTTCGACATACCCGTCGTCTATCTCACGGCGCATGCGGACCTGGAGACGTTGTCGCGGGCAAGGCTTGCAGAGCCTCTGGGCTACGTTATCAAGCCGTTTCAGGAGACGGAGTTGCAGGCCAGCGTCGAAATGGCCTTGTATAAACAGAGGATCGACCGTGAATCGAAACAGCGCCAGCGGCAATTGTCGGGAACGCTGAACGCCATCGGCGAAGGGGTGATTTCGATCGATTGCCAGGAGGCCGTGACGCTTCTGAATTCCGCAGCGGAAGCCTGGACGGGATGGAAAGAAGCGGAGGCGTTGGGACGAAAGCTTGAGGAGGTCTTCCGCCTGCGGCCGCCGGAGCGGCTGGAACCCATTCGCCGCGTGCTTTCCGCGGGCCGGGTTACGTCGCTGGAGCCACGCAGCATGCTGGCGGGGCGGAATGGAGAGGAGCGCGCGGTCGCCGGGAGTGTGGCGCCTGTCTGGGGGCACACCGGCTCCCTTTCTGGCGCGGTCATCGTTTTCGGAGCGGCGAAAGAAGAACCATCCACAACATCGGAACCACAGCGCCCCGCCGCCACTCCGGCCGGCTTCGAAATGGTTTTGGAATCCCAGGCGATGAAACAGGTCATGAGCCTGGCGCGGCGCGTGGCCGCAAGCGAGGTCTCGACGGTTCTCATTGACGGCGAGAGCGGCGCCGGCAAGGACGTTCTGGCGAGATATCTGCACCATCAAAGCAGCCGTTCCGAGCAGCCTTTCCTGGCGATCAATTGCGCTTCGATTCCCGAGACGCTGATCGAGAGTGAACTGTTCGGTTACGAGAAAGGCGCGTTCACCGACGCGCGCCAACAGAAGCGCGGCGTCCTGGAACTGGCCAGCGGCGGAACTGTCTTTTTCGATGAAATCGGGGAGATGCCGCTTGCGCTGCAGGCCAAGCTGCTTCGGGTGCTGGAAGAGCAGACGTTCCGGCGGCTTGGCGGCGTAAAGGATATTCAGGTGGATCTCCGCATCATCGCCGCGACCAACCGCGACCTGCGAGAGGCGATCCGCGACGGGCGTTTCCGTTTGGATCTTTATTACCGGCTGAACGTTATTCAGTTAACGATTCCGCCGCTCCGCGAGCGCCGCGACGCCATTCTCCCGCTGGCGCGCTATTTCCTGCGCACATTCAATCAGCGGTTCAAGCGCCAGCTTCAGGGCTTCTCACCGCACGCTGAACAGTTGCTGCTGGCTCACGACTGGCCGGGCAATGTGCGGGAGGTGCGTAATGCGGTGGAGCGCGCCATGGTGGTGGAAGAGGGTTCCTGGATTCAGCCCGAGAGCCTGGGACTCAGGCCGGGTCTGCCTGGTGTTGCTCAAACTGCGCTCGCGCCGGCGTCTCCGCCCACGCCTGGGTTTGAAGGCATGTCATTGGGAGACGCCGAACGAACCATGCTGGTGAGCGCTCTCGTGAAGACCGGATGGAATCAAACCCGCGCCGCGCGTTTACTTGGCGTCACCCGGGACACACTTCGTTACAAGATGAAAAAGTTCAACTTGAAGGAGGAACGGCCCGATTGAGAGACGGCGCCTACTCCACTCGGATTCCTATTTTGAGCACCCCGTCGCGCCGCGATTCAAATAATTCGTAGGCGCGCTTGATCTCTTCGAGCGAAAATACGTGCGTTAGCAGGGGCGTCAGGTCGACGCGGCGCGAGCGCACCAAGCGCATCAGCCTGGACATCCGCTCCTTGCCTCCAGGGCATAAGGTCGTGACAATCCTCTGATCCGCCAAGCCTGCTCCAATCGCGTCCAGAGGGAGGTTCAGGTGACCCGAATATACGCCGACGCTCGACAGTATTCCGCCCGGCCGGAGCGCGCGCAGAGCGTTCTCGAACGTCTCCTGTATTCCGAGCGCTTCGATCGCGACATCCACGCCGCGGCCTTCTGTAATGTCGCGAATCTCCGCCAGCGGATCGGCTTCCGCCAGTATGACCGCGGTAGCACCAAAGCGCTGCGCCATCTTCAGTCTCTGCGGGTCCGAATCGACGGCTATGATTTCGGACGCGCCCATGAGATGGGCTCCCAACGTAGCGCACAGGCCGATGGGCCCTTGGGCGAAAACAGCGACGGTATCCCCCAGGCGGATGCGGCCGCTCTCAGCGGCGGCGAACCCGGTGGAAGCGATATCGGCGAGCAGGAGGACCTGCTCGTCGGAGAGCGCCTCGGGAATCAGAGCCAGATTTGCCTGGGCGTGCGGAATCAGGACGTATTCCGCCTGGGTGCCATCCATGGTATTGCCGAGGCGCCAGCCGCCGAGCGGGCCGCCGCATTGCGACCGGTTGCCGGCGAGGCATGCTTCGCACTGGCCACACGGCGTAATCGCGCCTGCGAGAACTCGCTGCCCGACGCTATAGCCGGTCACGCCCGGCCCCAATTCGTGGATGACCCCGACCGCCTCATGGCCTATCGTCAGACCTTCCCGTACCCGGAATTCTCCCCGAACGATATGGATATCCGTACCGCAAATCGTGGTGAGGCGCACCTTCATGACCGCCTCGCCAAAGCCCGCTTTGGGAATGGCTTTCTCCTCCAGGCCAAATCTTCCCGGCCCGCGGAACACATTCGCCCGCATTACATCACGGGACTGTTGTTTGGCTTCGCTTTCCTTGAGTGCAACTGGCATTTGGTGGCACCTCCCTGCCGCAATTTTCATTGCACGCCGGTAGCCTTCGTGCATCGCGGCTGCGGATACGGGGTTCGGGGCGAATGACACCCGCATTTGCGTGCAGGTTCCCCGGAGTGGGTCATTTCGCGCAGGCGCACGGCGGCGGATCAAGATCTTTCCGATGTCTGAAACCTGGCGAGAAGCGGAATCACTGGAACGCATAGATGGATCGCACGGCTCAGGCGGCGAGGGTAGACCAAATTGCGGCCAAACCGGCCGGCATTTTTTCATCTCGCAAGGAGAATCGTTATGGCACTCACCAGGCAGGACGTCCTGGATACGCTAAACAGCTACTTCGTTACCCAGATGGACTTTTGGGTCGACACGGTGCATGTATGCGCCCGCAGCTACGACGAGGTACGCACATTGATCGAGGATTTCGACATCACCGTAGTGGAAGGCACCAACCCTACCAATGCTTACTACAATGCCAAGTTCGATACCCTCACGACACAAAATGTTTCGTCTCCGCCGGATATCGGGGCCCGCTCCCTGCTGCTCCATGAATGCACGCACGCGATTGTCGATGTTCAAAAGCTATCGATCACGGAACTAACTAACGAAGTGACGGCGTACATCGCCCAGACCACATATAAGCTACTCGCCGATCCTAACTACAAGGTTGGACCCGATAATCCTCCGTGGTTCGCCTTTTACAACCACGTGCTTGATCTCGTAAAAAAGCTCAAGCTGCACACACCGGAGGGACGGGGAAAGATCATCCAGTGGGCCGACTATTCGCCTTTGCGAACCGAACTGAACCACCTGAACATCTATACGTCCATAACCGATCGCCAGAGATCCGATGGGAACGGAGTACCGGTTAAACCGCACGGAGCACGATTCGGGGATGATGGCACGTCCTACCAGCAATCGGCGCACGAGCCGTTTCCGGAGCCAACTGACGAATATCTGCTGCGCCTGTTGGAGAAACGCTATGCCGCGAACGACGTCAAGGGCTTTGGCGGGCGAGTAAAGGAACTGGAGCAGCTCTTCCTGCGCACCGATCGTGTAAGAGCCAAGGCGCTCCTTCCAAGAATCGAGACCCGGAAAGCCGGCGACAAAATATCGATCGCCTTTCACGATCACCTCTCCACCGCCGAGCGCGTAAAATTAGCCGGAATTCTGCGGGCGCGGTAAGTCCCGGTCGGATTGCACGGCCCGTTTCGTTTCAAAATTTGAAAAGATTAGCCTATGTGGCGCTTTTCGGGGTGCTCCCTTCGTTGTGGCGCGCGAGGGCGCGCCGGCACGGCATGTCACACTCTCCTTACCCTGGTAGTCGTCCTGCTTTCGAGCTCTATTATTGGAGCCGCCTCGCTGCCCCTTTCTTTTGAACCGAACCTTGGCCAGGCGGGCGACGGTGTTCGCTACCTGGCGCGCACGTCCGGCAGCGGATTGCTGTTTGTCAGGCAAGACGGCTTCGAGTTTCTTCATCCGGGAATGCCGGCCGCGTCAATCCGCTTTCTCGACGCACGGCGCGCCACGCTTTCTTCGGAAGAGGCACTGCCGGGCCGGTCCAACTATTTTTCGGGACGGGATCCCGAACCTTCCGGTCTCGCGGTTCCTCAATACGGACGGGTAACCTTCCACGGAATTTATCCGGGTATCGACGCCGTGCTCCATGGCATGGATGGATCGCTCGAGTACGATCTCCTGCTGGCCCCCCACGCCGAACCGGACGTGATCCTCCTCGGCCTCTCGGGAGCCGCAGTGATCGAGAACGGTGAGTTAGTGCTGCGCTCCGGCGCGGAAGAAATTCGCCAGCATGCGGCGGTGGCCTACCAGCAGAGGAACGGCAGGCGGCAACCAGTGGCCTGCCACTACCGTCTCCTCCGGCCGAATCAAGCCGGATTCGCGCTGGGGCCGCACGATCCGGATCTGCCGGTGGTCATCGATCCCGTTATGTGGGTCACCTACCTCGGCGGCTCCGAGGCCGTTTACGGGTCCGGGTTGGCGGTGGACGCGGAGGGCAACACTTACTCGGCAGCCTCCGGTCTGGAGCCATCCGGCGGCCCTGGCGTCACCGTCGTCAAGCTTAACCCGCAAGGGACGCAAGCGCTGTTCACGACTACGATCAGCGCGCCCGGATCCTCTTACCCTTCGGCTATCGTGCTCGATTCCGCCGGCTTCATCTACGTCGCGGGCACAACGGATTCGACGGCATTTCCCACCACTCCGCTGGCATATCAGACTTCGGGTGGCGGATTTCTGTTTAAACTGGCGCCCGACGGAAGCAAGATCCAATACTCGACGCGGCTACACGCTTCGCCGGCGGCCATCGCGGTGGATGCAAGTGGAAGCGTCTATCTCACGGGAACCGCATCGTCCGATTTTCAAACTACCCCCGGAGTCTTCCAGCCCCAAATTGCCGCCGGCGAATGCCCCGCAACCTCGGTTGCGACTCCTTCGGTTCCGTGCACCGACGCTTTCGTGCTGAAACTGAATTCCGGCGGGACCGCCGCGGTGTACGCCACGTTTCTGGGCGGAGCATACGCCGACCAGGGAAGCGCCATCGCCGTGGACCTCGGCGGTGCCGCTCACATCACCGGGGCCACGGGATCCAGTAACTTTCCGCTGGCGGGAGGGGGAACCTCGAGTTCGTTCCACGGCCTGATCACTGAGGGGCCGCTTTGGTTTGGCGACGCATTTGCGGCTGAGTTGGACGCCGCCGGCAGATCGCTGATTTTCTCCACTTACCTGGGCGGCTCGGGTCCGGATCAGGGTTTCGGAATCGGCGTGGATGCTCTGGGCTATACGTACGTCGCGGGCCAGACATCTTCCACTGATTTCCCCGTGACCAAGGGCGCGTACCGAACTTCGTTTTCGGGAGCGCCGCCGCAAGCTCCTCAACTCGGCCTCGACGGTTTTGTCACCAAGCTGAATCCCGATGGATCGATCCGCATCTCCACCTACTTCCAGGGCAGCGGCGGGATGATTGTGGATTCGAACGGCAACGCCTATCTGGCGACCCTTTCTTTCCCCACCGGGACCGTGCCGATATGCAACCAGCGCGGCGCGTGGGTACAGGTTCTGCGCAGTGATGGAGTGCTGATCCAGCCCTCCGGCTACCCAAGCCCGGGCTCTAACGGAAGCTCCACCATCGGACTCGACGCCGAGGGCAACGCCTATGTGACGGGGACGACGAATTCGCTGGCCTTTCTCGCGACTCCCGGCGCGTACCGGACGCGATTTGATGGGGATCGCGCCGCTTACGCCGGGAAGGTGGATTTCGCCGCCGCGCCTCCCCGCGCGATTAGCTGCGTGATTAACGCGGCCAGCCTGGCGGCGGGCAATCCGAGGAATTACCCTTCCGATGGCGCCGTATCGCCAGGCGAGATCGTCAGTCTCTATGGCAACGATATCGGCCCGTCGACACCGGGCGGGGGAGTCGTCTTGCGCGGACGCTTCACACAGCAGATTGGCGATACCCAGATTCTGTTCGATGGCATTCCGGCGCCGCTCCTATACGCGGGGCCCGGGCAAATCAACGCCGTGGTCCCATTCGCGCTGCAGAATCCGACGCATCTTGTGTTGTGGCGGAACGGCGTGCCCACCGGGCCGATTGCGCTACCGGTAGTCCCCGCTGTCCCGGGCGTGTTTCTGTCCGGCGATCCCTTGCTCGCAAGGGCCGCTGCTCTCAATGAGGACGGAACTCCGAATTCACCCTCCAATCCGGCCGCGCGCGGTTCGGTGGTTACCTTTTTTGCGACCGGCGCGGGAATTTTCACGCCGGCAGAATCCGACGGAAAGATTCTGCCGATCACGCTGCCGCTGCCGGTTCCGGCGATGGGAGCGAGCGTACTGATCGACGGCAAGCAGGCTCGCGTGCAATACGCGGGTGCAGCGCCGGGGGAAGTGGCCGGGCTTCTGCAAGTGAATGCCGTGGTGCCGGACGACGCCGCCACCGGACCGGCGGTTCCGCTGCAGCTCTATATCGGCGATTTTGTGAGCCAGCTCGCCCTTCTGCCCGGCCAGGCTCCTCTGTCGATCGCCGTGCGTTAGGCCGGCGGAAACGAAGGTTCCGCGCCGCCCGGAGCACTGCGGTCACGAGGAAAGCACCTCGTGTTTTCATTCAGATGTGGATCATTCGCGGGCGGGCATGGATTACGTTCAATGCGGGGGTTGTCGTAATTGATTTCCATGTCTGGCGAACGATTGATACTACTCTGCGCCGCGCTGGCGGCGCCAGGCGCTCTCCTTGCTCAAACGCAAGTCGACCTGCGCACGCAGAGCAAGAGCGTTGACTTTTCGAATGCGGCCTCGACAAGACCGATGTCGGCCGGAAATTCGCTGCCGGCCACTTGCGCGGCGTCGCAGATGTTTTTCCTGCTGACCGCGCCTCCGGGCGCGAATGTGTATGCGTGCGTTGCGACGAACCAATGGGCGGCGCAGGGCGGCGGCACGCTCGGGGGCGATTTGAGCGGCTCCACGGGTGCGGCGACCGTAACCGGCTTGCAGGGCAGGCCCGTTTCGAGCGCGGCGCCATCCAGTGGACAAACGCTGGTCTGGGATGAGGCCACTCAAAGCTGGCAGCCACAGGGGGCTCTGCTGGCGGGAGCCGTGGTGTCCGGCCAGTTAGGGGACTTCGCGGTAACGATCAGCAATGCGACCACGCTCACGGCGGGCCAGAATTGCTCGGCGGCTACGCCTTGTAATTTTCGCTTTGGGACCACTACGTATTCGATTGCCGCTCCGGCGGTGGTGGTGCTGGGAGACAGCGACGGAACGGTATACCTCTACCTCACTAGCGACGGAGTTCTGGCCGCTGGTTCGACGATGAGTATTGCGTGCACGGCGGTCTGCGCGGTGCGGAACGGGGTAAGCGCTTTTCCTCCGGGGAGTATCCCGCTAGCGACGGTGACCGCCACCGCGGGGGCGTGGAACGGGAACGGCATCACGGACTACCGGGGGTTTCTCAGCGCGGCGAGCATTGCGGCGGGTAGCGGGATCAGCGCCACGGTGGCCGGCCCAACGACGACCCTGAGTATCGATAGCAGCGTGGTAAGTTTGAAGGTCGCCGCGCCCGCGTCCGCCTCGACGGCTTGCACGCCGGGCTCCTGGGCGACCGACGGCGGATACTATTATCTTTGCGTTGCTACAAATCAATGGAAAAGGGCGGCGCTCGCATCATGGTAGGACGAACGGCCGTTCTCGCATTTCTTCCCCTGGCCGCCATGGCGCAGACCGCGCCGCTTGTCCGGGCCATTGCGACGACCGCGACCCAGGCGATTCTTTCTTACACCGCCCCCGACGCCAGTCCCTGCACCATCGCGGTGAGTGAGAACCAGAACCTTGCGCCCCTGGTGCACGATGTGGATCCGGCGCTTTTCTCCGGAGCGTCCAGCGACAGCCGTGACGGGAGCATCACCGTGGGAACCCAACGGACCGTGGTGATCGGGAAGCGCGCCGTAGAAAAAGCGCTGGACGGAAAAAGATATTCCCGCGCGCTTCAGGCATTCACGCAGCACTACTATGCAATTACCTGCGGCGGCACGACGGCTACCGGGACGTTCCAAACTGTGAACCCACCCCTGGGAAATCTGAGCGTGGATGTTCCCGGGTTTGACGCCACGGCATTTGGAAACTATGCGTGGCCGACGATCGACTGGACAAATTCCGACGTTCCTTATATCGACGCATTCACCGGGCTGCTCACCAAGCGCGTGTCTTTTCCGGGTGCGGCCGCCGTGACCGCCGGGTCGCCCTATCCCAACGCGGTGGGCGTGCAGGACGGGTCTACGTTCTATTCCGCTGGATCCAGTTGCGCCGGCGCGAAGTGGACAAACCCTTGCGCGGCGCTTGCTCCTGACAGCAAATACGCCACGTATTCCGGTGCGGGAGGCGATCCGCTGGAAGTGTCTTTCATTAAATTCGGCAACTACCAGGAAGGAGGATTCTCCAACGCACAGGGCGGACTGACCAATTTTCAAGTGAACCTCACCGGGTTCGGGTCCGACGCCAGTGCCGCGAACCGGCAGGTGAATCTTTGTCTCTCCCTGCATGTGTTCACCGGCGTATGCGATACGGCGACGGTGACCGTCACGTTGCCGCAAAGCACGGCGGCCACGGTTTCCTATCCGGTGGCGATCACCGGAGATCAGTTTTTGAGCGGGTGGCTCGACGCCGCACACCCCACGCCGCTGAGCATACTGGACGCCACCCAAAAAGTGGTGAGCGTTTCGGTGAATGGGAAGACCGTGCAACTGACAGGCGATCCGACGGGCCGGGGGATTACTTTCGATCCGTTGTGGAAATCGGGAGATCACATTAATATCCCCGGCTCGGCTCCGGGCTGTCTTTCCAACGAGTGCACGATCGATAGCGTCGCCAACGCGCAGACCCTCACCACTGTGCAAGCGCCCGCCGGCGTCTCCGGAAACGCCACGGCGACCAACTTTGGCGTCATTCTTTCCAAGACAACCGGTACAGGCAGCATTTCCATCGACACCGTGACCAATACGCAGACCGCTGATCTCGGCTACAGCAACTATGTCAGCGGGCAATCCTATTTCTTTTCGAAGAACCTGATCCCGGTTTGTGTGGATCGCGGCGGTAACCCGATTAGTCCGTGCCGGAAAGCATACAGCGCCCACATTCCGTCGTATGCAATGAATGCCTGGATCCTCTTTTTCCCGGACACGGGAGAAGCGCGTTTTGTCGATTCGCTGCGGCCTCCGAATCAAGGCGGACAGGACGGCTATTCCAATGTTTTTTGTCCTGCGCTGAGCGCCGCCGTCGATGGCGCGAACGCGATGAAATCCTGGTGTACCGGCGCGACGCCCGACGGCGCCAGTATCGCCCTGGTGTCGGGAACCTATCAATTCAACTCTTCGAACGGCTGTGACTACCGGCAGTACAGCGGATATTTCGGCGGCGAGAATCCGTGTGTTCATTGGGTCAACGAGACGCCCTACTCGACCGGAAATGATCTGGTGACTAAAACTCGCGCGATCTGGCCCAGCTACAATCCGCGTTACGACGGCGCGCTGCAATTCTGTCAGATGGATGAAGGCGGCCGATACATCGCGTTTAAAACCGTGCAGGGCTTTGGCCCCCAGGCCAACGGCGCGGACCGGTTCGGCGCCGTGTTGATCTTCGACACCCAAGCCAAGGCGATGGTGCAGAAAATGGATAGCTACTCCACCTATCCCGCGCGATTCGGACAGTTGCATGGGGGTTGCGGCGAATCGTACCTGGGCTACAACAGCGAGTTCATCGCGACGTATCCCTACCTGTCGCTACGTGGCTCGGCGCCCTACGTGCTCAATGTAACGAACATCGCCGGACGCTCCGACCTGTCGCTCGACCCGGGGTTCCGTATTCTTGCGGCGACGATTAGCGGGGGAGTGACGCATCTCACAACCACCCCGCACCAGCTTGCAAACAGCAGCAACCGGCAAGTGCTGATTTCGGCAATACGCGGCGCCAGCCTGCCGCTGGTCTATGCAAAGGTAGTGGACGACACTCATCTTGATCTGTACTATGACGCCGCGTACACTCGGGGAGTCGGAGACCTCTCCACGCTCGCCACGGTTCCTTATCCGGCGGCCGGCGACGGGATTTGGACGGGACAAACGTTCTATGCGCAGGCTTGCCCGGGCGGGCTCGCACAGAAATGGCAGTCCATGGGCGCGGTCGCCGGCGCTCCGAATTGCGTGACGCTGACGCTCGCGTCCGACCCGGTTAAGCTGCTTAACGTCGACTCGCAGGCGACGAGCTACATCGGCGCGACGCCGGTGTTGAAAGTCAATGTGCTGAAGGGCGGGGCGGGCTACACCAATCCGAGTTGCTCCATCAGCGGGGGCGGGGGCACGGGCGCCACCTGCGCGGCGCAGAGTTCGAACGGCGCGATCACGGGCGTGCAAGTGACGAATGAAGGGAGCGGGTATTCCTACCCGCGCGCGGTTTTCAGCCAGGGTTTGGTTACGGCGACCGCGGCGACGATACTGGCAGGCTCCTCGGTGAGCGCCATCCAGGTGGACCAGGGAGGATTGTATACATCCCCCCCAACCGTCACCGTATGGAGCGGCCCGAACAATGGAACCGGGGCCACCGCGACTGCATCCCTGTCCAACAGTGGCTCGGTGTATCAGCTTTCGGTGACGAACGCGGGATCCGGTTACTTTGGGCCGGTCGGATGCGCTATCACCGGCGGCGGGGGGAGCGGCGCAACGTGCGAAGTGCAGTATCTGAACGGGAGCTCGGTCGGAAACGTTATCCTCACCAACGGCGGCTCGGGATACACGTCGACGCCCACGGTGGTATTCACTGGCTCGGGCACGGGCGCGGCGGCCTCTCTCACAATGGGGTACCCGGTCGCGTCGGTCACGGTCACGAACGGAGGGTCCGGGTATTCGATGCCTGTGGTCAACCTCTCCGGGGGAGGGAGCGGTGCGCTCGCAACTGTGGGGCTAAACGAAGAATTGACTTACTATCCTTACCCGCACAACGCGGCCACCTGCGGCGGCGATGGAACGACGCCGCGCTGCTGGACCCAGCCGCTGAGCTTGCAGGAAGGCGATGCGTTCGGGTTTGGAAATCCGCCGCAGAATCCGTACGGCGAACAGGCCGTGGATGAGAAACCATTCGCGGTCAAAGTGACGCGCAACCCGGGCGGCACGATCACGGCCGTTTTCGCCCGCTTCCTGGGAGCGTGCGCGCAAGCGGCTCCCATCGCCACCGACTATCCGCAGTACCGGCATCCGGCCATCCCGATTGTGCCGCAAATGAACCCGTCGGAAACGTGCTGGACGCTCAACCTCAACTACGCGCAAAGCGACACCAACCTGCAAAACCCGCTGCCGGACAACTACGCGGTGAATCATGGCGACTTCATCACGCCCATTCTCTCCGGCGCGCTTCCGGGCCGAGTGGAGAATAATCTGGCGGTCCAACAGTTCCGATTCGGGCCGCTGCCGGAAACGATCGGGAAACCGTATCAATACTCGTCCGCACAGCCGCCGCAGTTTGCGGGTTCCGCCGCGCAGTTTCCGAACGGGCTGATTCAGACGCATCCGTCGGCGCGGCAGTGGGCGGCGGGAACGACTAACGAATTGCGGTGGTATCTCGACACGCGCGTGCTCTCCACCGAGAGCGGAAATGTGACCCAGGTTTTTCAGGAAAACTCGGTCCATGTGGGCGCATGCTCCGGGACGACGTGCATCTACGACGTCAGCAATCCCTATGGCTTCGACCCGAAACGGACGCCGCTCGCGGCCTGGGCGGGCCGGTATCTGATGCAGGACGTCAGCGGTCCGGGGTCGCTGCTCTCGGCGGCAACGCCGTGGCAATATTGCTACGCCTATCAAACAGGCGAATGCGTCAGCGGCGGAGTCCAGGGCCACGTGTACATCACGGCCGACAAAGCGACTGCCGGAGCGGGGCAGTGGTGCGGCGTGAGCTACTTCGTGAACACCCCGTGTGTCATCCCGGCGAACGCCGCGCTGGCCCAGGACGTTCAGCCAGGGATGGATAAAGCGGACGCCAGTGGCGTCTATTGGCGGCCTCTGGGACGAATGTGGCGCGCCTGGAACGGGAACCTCGACGGATTCGCCAACCCGCGCGCGACGCCCGACGGATCCTGGGCGTTTGTGAGCCGCCCGTGGGTGGAGGGAGTGCACTGCGACTGGTTCGCCGTGAAGTTGCCGCCGTGGCCCGGGCTCGATTCGGCGAATCGCTCCGGGTTTGTACAGGTCCCGGTGACCGTGAATCCGGCCCCCGGAGCAGCGCGCGTGCGCATCCGTTTCGGCTATGCGGAAAACGGGGCGCCGTCGAGCTTCTATTGCACAACCCGGAAGGAAGCCTGCACAACCAGTGGGGCGCCGTTCGCCTACGCGTCCGAGACGCAAACCGACGCCAGTTGTGCGACGGGATGCACGGTGAATATCCCGGCGATTGCCGGGCGCGTGGTCTATTACGAAATCGACCGTCTGGACGCCAGCGGCAATCTGGTATCGGCCAGCCCGCTTCAAACAGCCGCGATTCCGTAGTGAGATGGCTGCCGCGCGCGGCGTGAGGCCGGGCTAAAGCTTCGGAACCGCGGGTTCCAGGTTACGGGCGGGACAAATCGAGTCGAAGCAGCTTGCCTTGTGTTGTCCATCGCAAAATGGCTTATTTTGCGACAATCCGCAGCGGCAAAGCGAGATCACCGTCCGGCCTCCTAATCCGAATTCGTTCCCGTCGGCGTCCACAAGCACGAAATCTCCCTCGACACGAAGCGAACCGTTGCTTCTCACGGTGATTTTA
>DASZXS010000036.1:0-52810 GCA_035545735.1 Bryobacteraceae bacterium
AAACCCACCCACTTCCTCGATGCCTGTAACCTCATATTCAGGCAGACCCATTACCGCCTCTGATTTCATCAAAACTTTCCCTCGCAAGATTGTTTTTATCAGTCAGAGGCCCGGCCTGCCCCCATTAATGAGCTAGAGCCAAAAAATCATCCGTTAAAACAAAAAGATGCTTCGGCCGCCAATAGGAACCGGGCGCGCCATTGTCCCCGTTACACTAATCCAGAGGAGGCGAGAACTTGAGGCTGGCCGTTCCCGCGGCATTCTGTCTACTCACCTTGGCTCAAGGCCAGACTCCCGTTTTTCG
This sequence comes from Bryobacteraceae bacterium, assembly GCA_035545735.1. Classification (GTDB taxonomy): domain Bacteria; phylum Acidobacteriota; class Terriglobia; order Bryobacterales; family Bryobacteraceae; genus JAJYKC01. Next base: position 305 of record DASZXS010000036.1, read on the forward strand.
CGCCACCACCAATCTTCAATCCATCGCCGTGCGGGTTACGGACAAACACGGTGTCGCGGTTCAGGATCTTTCCGCTGCCGATTTTTCGCTTTTTGAAAACGGGCGGCGTCAGAAGATCGCTTTCTTCGCAGCGGAGGGGCAGCCGGTCAGCTTGGTCATTCTTCTCGATGCGAGCCGCAGCATGGAGTTTGGCGGCAAACTGGAGCGGGCGCGGGCTCTTCTCGCTCCTCTCACGCGCGGCAATCGCCCGGAGGATGAGATCTTCCTGGTGCCGTTCACCGATCAGATCGCGTCTTTCGAACCGCTCACCATGGAGCAGCGCTTGCGTCCTCCGCGAGCCTCTCCTCCGGGGAATCGCGGGTCGGCGCTTTACGACGCCCTCGCTTCGGCCCTTTGCCATCTGCGGACCGCGGCGAACGTGCAGCGCGCGGTGGTGGTGGTGACGGATGGAGTGGACCAGCACAGCCGCCTGAAACTGGAGCAATTGACCGAACTCGTGCGGTCGTCGAGCGCGCAGATATTCACGGTCGGCCTTTACAACAAGGTTGAGCGCCAGGTGTATTGGCGGCGCCACGGGACAGTGACGATCGCCGGCCTGCGCGAGATTGATAATCCCGTCACGGTTTTCCGCAGGCTGGCCAAAGAGTCGGGGGCAGAATCTTTCTTCCCGTCCTCCGATCAGGACTTTCAGAAGGCGCTCGATCGAATTTCCGAACGCCTACAAACGCAATACACCCTGGCGTACTACCCGGCGAGAATCGACACGGTTCGCCGGATCGAGGTGAAGGTAGGGCGCAAAGGAATCGATGTATCCGCGCGCGATAGCGTCGGCTCAGGCATCGCGGACGGCGGCGTTCATTTCGAGGGGGCCGGATGCACGATATCGCCCCGGGATCATCCGTATCCCTGGGAATCGCACGTGACTTCGACCGCCTCCTCGCCGGTGATTTATCAGGAAAATTTCTCGGACCCTCGCAGCGGCTGGCCGGACCGGAGGTTCGATCTGGTGAATCATCTCGCCGCCTATTACTCCAAGGAAGGCTACGAGGTGTACCGGCGCTGCGCCGATTGCATGTTGTCCGGGAAGGCCACACGGGGTGTGGTGACGGTGACAGGCGACGCGGCGGTGGCGGCCTACGGGCCGTGGTGGAACAACTTTCGCGCATCGGCGACGATCGAAGGCAAGTGGACGGACGGTGCCTCGTCCGTCGGACTCGTTTTCGACTTTATGGAAGACGGATATTACGCGCTCCTGCTCCCCAAACCCCAAAAGGATAAAGTTTCTTTCCAATTGGTCCGGGGGCGCTGGAATGGCGAGCGGTCCGATCTTGTGCCGCGCCGGGACCTGGTTCCGGCGGAGGGTCGAGGCAAATTGCACCGGCTAGGGGTTGAAAGCGTGAATGGGCGCATCCGGCTCTGGGTGGACGATCGCTATGCGGGAATCGTTCAGGATGCGCAGTTGCGGTACGGCCTGGTCGGATTTGGCGCGTTCGGGAACGCCCGGATGATTGTTCATCAGCTCCGCGTGGAAGCCTTGCCTTAGGACCTGGTGGTAGCATGAATTCCCAGGGAGCGGGAATGTCGCGATTTAGTGATCCACTGGTACTGCTTGCAATCTTTGTGGGAATGACCGGGTGTTCGTTATCGCACGCGACCTCGAGCGGTTCGCGCGTGGTCACGGTGGCGCAATCGGGGCCCGCCGATGTGGTGGGCAGCGATAGCGCGGCGCTGCAAAAGGCGGCGGACATGCTTCGCACTGGCGATACTCTGTCGATCGGCGCCGGGACGTACGCCATGGACAACAGTCTTTTTGTTCCTTCCGGAGTAACCGTCCGGGGTGAGGCCGGTAAAACGATCCTGCGCAAAGGCGCGGGCGTGGAAAGCGCGCTGGCCGAAGATGGCGACTATGGAGATACATTTCTCCGGGTAGCGGAGCCGGATAAATTCCGCCCGGGGATGGGCGTCTCCATCACCGACGACAAACTCAACTCCGGATGGGATATCTCCGTGTCGCAGGTCGCCTCGGTCAAACCTCCCTTCGTCATTATCAATCCTATGACCGAGCGCGATTATTCCAAAGAATCCGCGCATGCGCGCATTCGCAACGTATTTCCAATTCTCTGCGTGAAAAACGCCGCCAACGTTGTGTTGGAGAACCTGACGGTGGATGGGGATCGCGCCGAGAACGCCTATATCGACGGGTGCCGGGGTGGGGCGATCTATCTGTATCGGGTGCGCAACGTGGAGGTCCGCAACTGCACGGCGCGGAACTACAACGGTGACGGCATCTCAATCCAAATCAGCGACAACGTGCGCGTGCTCAACAGCGAGTCCTATGGACACGCCGGCTATGGACTTCACCCCGGCACCGGAAGCGTCAATACGCTGGTGAGCCGCTGCCGCCTGCATGACAACGGCGATATCGGTCTATTCCTATGCTGGCGAGTCCGGCACGGGCGCTTCGAGAATAACCTCATCGAAAACAACGGGCACTACGGGATTTCGATCGGCCACAAGGACACCGACAACGTGTTCACGGGAAACACCATCGCGCGGAACGGCTTCAGCGGAGTCTATTTTCGTAAGGAGACGCCGGCGAACAGCGGCAGCCGGAACGTCTTCCGTGACAATAAGGTTATCGACAACGGCAATGACAGGGAAGGGTACGGTTTCTATATTGAGCCGCACGCCGAGGATCTGACCATTGAGGGAAATTTGATCGCGGACACGAGAGCAGACGGACGGACGCAGCGGCAGTCGATCTTTAAGGCTCCCGCCGTTCGTTAAACTGCCTCCTGCCAGCTATCGGAGAACTTACTAAATCAAGTTACGGATATGTCGTGGCGGGAAATCTGAAGATACAAACCCTAGAGGATGCTTTCTAATGGTGAAGTGGTCCCACCCATGGAGCATCTTTTTCGATATTCGCTGGCGTTGGCGCTGCTCATTTTTCAGACGAATGGACGCGCAGCCGATCCTCTCGCGTCGTTTAGCACCGCTCGCGCTTTCACCACCTATCCGCAGCCTGTAGGCATTGAAGCAACGGCAACCGGAGTGGTTGTTGCAGATTTCAACAATGACGGGCTGCCGGATATCGCGGTCTCCGAGCCGGGCTTTGGAATCATTTCGATTATTCTGAGCTACGGGAACGATAGCTTCCGCCTGCCCATTATCCGAACGGGCGCCGGCCCCGGGGACGGCATTCAGACGGTGAGTCTGGTGGCCGCCGATTTCAATCGCGATGGCTTTATGGATGTCGCGATGTCCACCGGCGACGCCTATCCGGTAGTCATCGCCCTCGGAAATGGCGACGGGACCCTTCGCACGCCGGTCATTACCGCAAGCCATTTATGGCCCCTCGAAGTAGCGGATCTCAATGGAGACGGAATCCCGGACCTGATTGGAGGGGCCGTGTCCGGGCAGGGTAGTGCTTCCATTTCGGCTATTAACTTCTTAATTGGTAGAGGCGACGGCACATTTGCCGCCGCCACTCCCCTCAATCTCGGGGTGACGAGTATTGGTCCTGTCGCCACTCGTGATTTTAATGGCGACGGAAAACCCGACCTGATATTCTCCACCCGTCCCAGCGCATCCGGATCATACTCTCTTTACATGGCCGCGGGGGTTGGGAACGGCACGTTTCTCTCACCGGTCCTATTGACGGTTCCCGGTGATCCCGGGCAGTTCTTTACAGCGGACGTCAACGGAGACGGGAATTTCGATTTGCTGGTTTTTGGAAGCGCCGTGTCGCCGGGGTTGTATGTGCTCCTCGGGAACGGAAATGGAACATTTCAGTCAGCGCGCTTTTCGGCGGTTCGCGGCGGAGCCACCCGGTTTAACTCCAGCCACGTCGCGCTCGACGTAAATGGCGACGGGAAACTGGATTTGGTGTTAGGGCCCAACGCTCTCGCCATCCTCCTGGGCAACGGAGACGGCACCTTTGCGTATGTGCGAACTTTGCCGGCCGGCTCCGCGGCGGTCGCGGCTGCGGACTTTAACGGGGATGGGATGCCGGACCTCGCGATTGGGAATAATTCCCAGGCCTCCGTGCTGATCAATTACGGGAATGCGAATTTCCAACAGCCGCCGGCGGGTCCGCGCATTGGAGGACCGATCAGTTCCAGCCCCTTCTACCGGCAGTTCTGGGTGTTTCCGGCGGATGTGAACGGAGATGGCAAGCTGGATGTGATCGCCGCCGGGGACAGCATCCAGGTGTTTCCGGGAGATGGGCAAGGTTCCTTTGCGCCGCCCTTCACTTTGAATCACGCGGTGTTTCCGGATTTAAGGGTCGCGGCCATGGGCGACTTCACCGGCGATGGGCGCCCCGACGTGGTGATGGTGACGCCCGGAAAGATCGAAGAATTTTCCGGCACGGCGCAAGGCACGCTGATTGCGGGCAAAACGACGGCCATTCCCACGATTCTGGCGATTCTCGATATGAAAGCCGGAGACTTCAACCAGGATGGAAAACTGGACATCGCGGTGCTTTACCAATCTCCGGCGGAACTGGTGGTCTATCCCGGGGACGGCAGCGGAGGGTTTGGAGCCGGCATTATTTCTCCAACTCCGGGAGTGCCCTACGCTCTCGACATGAATGATTTCGATGGCGACGGAAAGCTCGATGCGGTTGTAGTGGATCAACTGGAAGGGTTCGCGGTGTATCGCGGAACGGGCACGGGCGCATTCGAGCCTCTCAACCGCGTCCATTGGACGAACATTTACGGAATTGCATCGGGCGATGTAAACGGCGATCACAAGATCGATCTTGTGATGACCAACTGGACGAACCAGGGCGTGCTCACATTCCTGGGGAATGGCGACGGGACGTTTCAACCGCCGGGTGGATCGCCATCCCACATCTCCGGCGGCATGAATTATCCGAGGCAGGTCGTGCTCGGCGATCTGAACGGAGACGGCAACCTGGACGTGATCGCGGCAAATAACGGCTCGAACGATTTTACAGTGCTGATGGGGCGCGGCGACGGAAACTTCAATAACGCGCAGCGCTTCATTTGCGCGGAGCTTTATCCGGTGGCGCTGGGTCTGGGTCCTTTCTTCGGATCTCCGATACCGGATCTGGCGGTCCTTACCACGGATCGCGGGACGAACGTGCGGCATGTGCGGCTTGTGCGGAACGGCTCTCCCCGCTGAGACGGCCTCGCCTATTCGAGAACCGCCACCTCATGGCCTTCGAGTCTGTCGAGAGTGAATGAGGCCCACTGGCCCTCGATTCCGGACGGCTTGCGGCTGCCGGAGACGAGAAGACGGATTTCTTTGGGTGCGGAGTCCTGGCCGAATCGCACGCTCACCCGGAGCGGGCCGATGGGCAGTATCTCGTCCACGGGCCCGCGCCCGGCGGAGTTCGCCAGGTTGACGAGGTGAAGAATCATCCGGCCCGGCTGCGCATAGAGATTACAATCGACCAACCCCCGGCCTTCGACCCGGAGGGGTAAGTGCTCCCCGGCGGACCACCGCGTGAGGTTGGCCAGCAGCTCACCATGATCCGGAAGCCCATCTTGCGCGTAGCGCCGGTCGAGGTCCGCCGGAAGATAAGCCATGCGTCCATTTAGGATCAGCCCGGGGATGGACGTCACGGGTTCGCGCATCCATGCGGTTTCGGGAGGGAAGACCGGAAATGGCGGCACCAGGGTCAGCAGCGTTTCCGCGCCGTCGTCCAGCCGGAGAGGCGCCAGCATGCCCCCGAATGGCAGGATGTCGGTTTCTTCAAAGCCCTTGAATATCGGATGGCGCACGCCATGAATGGCAGGCTCTTTCCCCGTTTGCGGTCCCCAGACCTTCGCCCGCAGTTCGGGAGTAAGCCGCAGATAGGAGTGGAGAGATTGCGCCGCCCATTTTCGCTCCTCGCCCGGTCTGGTGGTTACGTGCGCGCCGAAGAGGTCGGCAAGCGCGAAGTCGCTGCGTGGATCTCCGTGCTCGTCGTAAAGACCGGTGGCTCCGGTGGCGATCAATGCGCCGCCGCGATTCACGAATCCCCGGAGCGCGGACGCGTGCGCGTCCGAGAGTGCCGCTATATTCGGGAGGATGAGCGTGCGCACGCCGCTTGCCTCGCCAATCTGATCCAATTCCACGGGCACGTAAGGAATGCGGGCGCGGATCAGGGCGTGCTGAAAACCGCGATAGGGAAGCTCCACCATCTCGCGCGCTTCGCTGCGGCCGTAGAAATCGGTGTTGCGCTGCGACCAGGCCAGCCCCACCGTGGCGATGGGCCTGCGATTCAGCAGATATCGTTCATTCTCCCGGTGCCATCGCATCACGGGTCCGGGCGTATGATACATGCGCCGGTCTTCCTGATAAGCGCTAATGTAGTGCCACCACGGTTGGACGCCCCCGGCGAAGCCTTCCAACATCCACAGGTGCGCTTCGGCGGCGGGTTTGCTCGCGACGCGGAACCAGGTTTTCCCGCCGGCCTGATACATGGGCATGCTCTCGGGAATCAGCTTGTTCCAGCCCATAACGCCATGGATGCGCTTGCCGGCGTCGGAATTTTCTTCGAACCCGAAGGACCCGCGCGCCTGATAGTCGAGCATCAGGATTTCCGCCCGCTTCCAGAGCTTGGCGCAATCGCGGAACGAATGGGCCTGCTCGGTGACCGAACCGCTGTTCATGCCGAGCCACAGGCAGTCCGCGCCGCCCGCGTCCTTGGTGACGCGATTATTGAAATCCCATAGCTCCAGGCGGCGCGCGTAGTTCCATTCGATCCATTGCCTGTAAACCGGGCTGTCCCAATCCGCCGCTTTCGGCAGCGGATGTCCGGTACGCTCGCGAAAACGGCGTGCGCAATTATCACAGAAGCAGATCCGTCCGCGGTCGAGGCCGCTCCAACTGTTGTCGGTGATGCCCGAGGGATGAGTGCGGCCGATAATTTCGCGAAGAACATCCGGCAAATACTGTTCGTAATAGGGGCTGTTGACGCAGGTGATGTACTTGTCGGCGGCTCGATAGGGTTCGCCGCTCGCGCTGCGCGTGAACCAGTCCGGGTGCGCGCGATAGAAATCTTCCGCGGTACGGTTGGAATCCATGCGCGCGAGCACCGCCAGACCATCGGATTGTGCGGCGCGGCAGAGTTCGCCGTAGAGGTCCCTCCCCTGAAGAAACTCCGCCTGGTGCTGCAGGGGAAACTTGCTGGGATAGTAAGCGACGATGCCTCCGGCGTTGATGATGACGCCCTGTACGGCGGTGCGCTTCCAGAATTCGCGCCACCATGGAATGTCGTAGCGCGTAGGATCGATCTCGGTAATGTTGGTTTGCCCCCAGCGGAAGGTCCGGCGAAACCAGGGCGTTCCGGCCGGTGTATCTCCAGATTGCGCAGCGACCAGGGGCGCGGCGAGCGAAGCGACGAACGTGCGGCGATTCATGTGAATCTCAAAGTTTTTCACGTTTCGAACCTCTCCGGGCCGCCTACTCTTCGAGGTTCGCGTCGATGGGGTCCATGGGCTCCGTTTTTTCGCGGTGCACCAGTTCCTGGAACTTCTCGAAGGCCGCGCGCGCCTTCGGTTCATCTCCCAACTGCCGGTACGTGGAGCCAAGCTGGTAAAACGCGGGCGAGAGGTCCGGCTTCAGATGGACAGCGGTCTCCAGTTCCCGGCGCGCTTCCGCGAGTTTGCCGGCCTGGCGGTAGCGCTTCCCGATTTGATAGTGCGTGAGGGGATTGGATGGGTCCAGCTTGCGCGCCTCCAGCATATTCGCCAGCGCCGCATCGTTCTCGTTGAGCTTGGCAAGAAGAACGCCGTAGTGCAAGAGATAGTGCGGATTCCGGGGCTGGAGCTTCAAGGCGTTTTGGAAGTGAATGCGGCCCTTTTCGAGATGCCCACCCCAGATTTCCACCACTCCCATCATGAACTCCGCGCGGTCGTTCGTGGGATCGAGTTCGAGGGAGTGTTTGAAGTGACGGATGGCGCGTTCGTTTTCCTTGGCGAAGAAGAAGCTCATGCCGAGCTCATAGAAAATCGCCGGCGATCCGGGCTGAGCTTTGGCCGCGGTCAGGAAGGAGCGGATGGCCGAGACCTGATCGCCGGAACGTTGATAAATCCGCCCCTGCTCCATAACGTAATCGAGATTTCCGGGTTGTAGCTGGATGGCGCGCTCGATGGATTTCAAGGCGTCCGGGGTGCGTTTCAACAACAGATAGCCTCGCGCGGCGAGCGCGTAATACTCCGCCGGAGCGCTGTCGGCCGGAGTATTCAAGCTCGCCTGAATACACGCCATGTCCTTTTGCTTGACGCAACGGGCGAGCTTTTGAACCTGCCCGGAATCGCCGGTGGCGGAGAAGAGGGGCGCGGCCAGCGCCCAACAGAGCAGGGACGCGTGCGTTCTCATTTGGGCGCCAGGATCGCCTGTTTCCGGCTGCGCTCATCCATCAGCTCCGTCGCGCGCCGAGCGGCGTGCGCGGCTTCCTGATTCCGGCCAAGACGCATGAGCAACCGGGCGCGCATGGCGGGAAATGAAGATTCCTCCGGAAACTCCTTCTCACCGGCGAGCAGGACGTCTACCGCCTCGGAAAGCCGGCCCGTATCGGTGAGCGCCTTCGAGAGCGAGTCATAGGCGAGCGGCGCCTTCGGATCAATTTCGATCGCGCGGCGGAGCTGGTCAATCGCCTCCGGTGTGTGTTTCGCGCGGCGCAACGCTTCTCCGAGGTAAACGTTGGCTTCGGTGTGATGCGGCTTGGCGGCGAGCGCCCGCCGGTAATAGGGGATGGCCTCGTTATACTCGCCCGCCTGGAAGGTCATGTACGCTAGCCGGAAATTCGGCTCGAACAGATCGGGCGCCAGTTTTACGGCGGCGAGATATTCCTGGCGGGCCTCCGCATCCTGGTGCTGCTGGAAGTGCGCATCGCCAAGGAGCACGTGCAGCCAGACGGAATCGGGGAAGCGGGACGACATCCATTGGAAGTGCTCAACGCCGGATGCCCGGTCGCCGAGTGCTTTATCTTCGACCATCAGGGAGTAGAGGACGTAGGGATCCTGATTCCCGTGGTTCCAGGCATCCAGGAAGCAGCGCCGGGCCTCACCGTGAGACTCGAGGATCTGGTGAGCAAGCCCGCGGAAGAACTGCGATTCCCCCGTTACCGGTGTTTTGCTCAAGGCCGCCAGCGCATCCTTGGGCCGCGAGAGCGCCACCAGGGCCTCTCCTTTACGCAGATTCAGGATGGCGTCGTCCGGGGTCAGCGCGAGCCCTTTGTCAATCCAGGGAAGCGCGGTGTTGAAATCGTGATTGGCCACCAAGAGCGACGCTAAACCGGCATACAGGCGAGCCTCGCCGGGGCAGGCGCGAATCGCCTGCTCGTACGCGCCTCGCCGCTGGGCGAGGGGCGCAGCGGAAGAAACCGCGGTCCGGTAGGCGGCGGCGTCCGAAGGGGAAAGCTGACAGGCGAAAACCGGCAGGAAGGACGCGGCGGCTGCAAACAAAAAAATCCCCACGTTCATCACCGACAGTCTAACATCGGGTACGAACGTGGGGATCCGATTCGTGTTTGCTCTAGAAATGGTAGCGGAGAGCGAACTCGACAATGCGCGGGTCGAGCGAGCTGGTGATGTTCCCGTAGCCGCTGCTGCCGTAGGACGTGTTCACGCCGCTAAAGTTCGTGTGATTGAAGATATTGAACAGCTCGCCGCGGAACTGGATCGTATGACGCTCTCCGAAGCGGAAGTCTTTGTAGAGCGCCATGTCGAACGTGACCAGGCCCGGTCCGCGAATGCTGCCGTTCGCGGCGTTCCCGAAGAATCCCGGTAAGGGAGAGGTAAATGCACCGGTGTTGAACCACTGGGCGATCGTCTTCGGGTAAGACATCGACTGGCCGGTTGCGTCCGGTTTGTTGGCCAAGCCGGCATTGGAGATGCTCAGGCCGGGGGAGAGCGAGATGCCGCTTTGAATCGCCGTGATGCCCGAGTACTTCCAGCCGCCCAACACGGTCCGGTTGAAGCCCGTGGCATTCTTCATGAAGGGGATGTCCCAAATGTAGCTGAAGGACAGAACGTGCGTGACGTCAACGGCCGAATTGCCGTAGTCGGCGTCGGGATTGAGCGAATTCTGCACGCCCGTGCTGCCGAAGAAGCTCTGGGAGAACGCATTCGACAAGCCGTGGGAGAACGTGTAGGCTCCAGTGAAGAACAGGCCATGGCCAACGGAATGACGGGCCGACACCGTCAGCGCGTTCCAGTTGGCGCGGCCCAGGCTCTGCTTGGTTGAGAGATTGGCGTAGCCCAGATATTGGCCGTAGAGGTATTCGTAGGCGCCCGCGTTAATTGCGGGGTTGTAGTCATAACCGCCTGTCGGACCGGGTTGGTTCATGTCCAGGCTTAGCGGCATATTTTCCGAATGGTTGCCTGCGCCACCCACAGCGACCAGCCACCCGGGGAACTGGTGTTCCAGGGTCAGACTGTAAGTGTAAATTGTAGCCGCCGACTTGGACCAGAGGTCGATGTTCGAGAGGTTCGGAGCTCCCGGAGGCGCTGCAGCGCCGGTCCCGATCGGGTTCGGGAACTGCGGGTGATTCAGAGTGATCGATTGCACGAACGGATAGTTGTTCGCGCAGTCATACGTGCAATCGGCGCCGGTGAAGACGCGCGTTTGCGTGGAACCATAGCCGCCGCGGAGGGATGTCTTGCCGTCTCCGAACACGTTCCAGGCGAAGCCGGCGGTGGGCGCCAGATACCACTTCTGGCCGTACGCGAAATTCTGGGGAATTCCATTTTCACCGTTCACCACAATACCGTTCGTCGGGTTGTAGTTCGCAGTGGGAGTAATGGTTCCGTCATTGTTCACGACGGGCGCGTGCGCCGGATCGTACGTTGCCGGATAGAACATCGCCTCAAACCGGTTCTGTGCTTGCGGCATCGGCATGTAGGAGATGCGCAGACCATAGTTCACGGTTAAATTCTTGGTGGCCTTCCAGGAGTCCTGGATATAGCCCGCCATGATGCGGCCGTGAATGTAGGGGCGGCGCTCCGTGCTTTCCTGGTAGAAGCTCTCGGCGTCACCCAACAAATAGTCGGCAACGGAGTCGCCCGTGAAACGGCCGCTGAAGTTCCAGGTCCCGTTGCTCTGGGCGAATTTGTTCTGCCGCTTGGTGCTATTGACGAGATTGAAGCCGGCTTCGATGGTGTGCTGGCCTTTTACCCAGCTCCAGTCGTCCGTGAGGGTGGTTTCGAGATCCGAAGCGTGGATCAGGGGCTGGGTCTGCGTGACGCCGATGCTGGCATAACCGCCGGCGAATGAAACCTGAGGCAACCGGTTGGAAAGGAATCCGCTGTAGGGCAGGTCGGTATGGAAGTCGGGAAGCTGTTCCTGGTAGACGAGCCCGCTGGTGCCCAAATCGACGACGTAAATATTCGCGCCGAGAGAAAGCTGGTTCACCATGGTCGGCGAGATGATGACCGTACCCTGCAGTTCGACCAGCTTGCTTCGGGTGTCGAAGGACTGCCGGCTGGTTGTAAACGGCGACCCCAGCCATGCCTGGGACGAAAGCTGCTGCGTCTGCCGCAGGTCGAAGTATTCGCCCATGAGGTGGATCTTATCGTTCAGATTGTGGTCCACCTTCACCTGCGAGTCCAACTGATTGGTGACCTGAGGATTCGTATTGATATAGTTGTTGGCGCCCGAGGCGTAGTTGGGAAGGTTGGCGGTGGCGTTCAGCAGCGTAAGGGCGTCCGGCTGGATGCGCGAGGACGGGATTACATACTGTCCGGCCGCGTTGGTGGGGAAGGGCTTGGCAGTGGTCGGGTCGCCGTTCACCGCCGTCAAAGGATCGTTAATTGGTTTGCTGAAGAGTCCGGCGCGCTGATCGGCCGTGGGAGTCAGACCTTGCTGGGTGCTGGCGATGCTCTGCCGCGTGCCCTGTTCACTGATGAAGAAGAAGGTCTTGTTCTTGTCCTTGTTGAATACGCGCGGGATAAAGAGAGGACCGCCGATGGTGCCGCCGAAAATGTTCTGGTGATAGGGCGAAACCTCGGGCGCGAAGAAGTTGCGGGAGTTCAGGTCGGTGTTGCGGAAATATTCCCACGCGCTGCCGTGCAGTTCACGCGATCCGCTACGGGTTTGGACCAGCACCACCGAGGCGCCCAAAAGCGTGTACTTCGGGCTGATATTGTTCTGCAGCGTACGGACTTCCTGGATGCTGTCGGGGTTCGGCAAAATGGTGGTCTGGGTCATGTTGCCCGTGTTCATGTTCCAGACGCCGTCCAGTTCATAAAGCGTGCCGCTCAGGCCCATGCCGTTGATCGACATGGTGTTTCCCGTTCCAAATCCACCCTGTCCCTGCGCATTGCCCTGGGCGGTGTTGAGCACGCCCGGCATGAGGGCGGAAAGACTCTGATAATTACGTCCGTTCAAGGGCAGTGTTTCCACCTGCTGCTGAGCGACCGAGTTCGAAACCTCGCCGGTAGTGGTCTGGACCTGGTCGACTGCCGCTTCGACCGTCACTTGCTGGGAAACCTGGCCGACCGAAAGAGTGGCGTTGACGGTGCGCACTACCGTGGGGCCAAGGAATATTCCAGTCTGCGTCAGCGACGCGAAGCCTGCTTTGCTGACAGTGACCTCGTAGGTTGCGCTCGACAGGCCCGGCATCGAGTAGGTGCCGTCGGCGCTGGTGTTGGTTTTCACCGTTATCCGAGTTGCCTGATTGGTGATGGACACCTGGGCATCGACAATCACCGCGCCCGCCGAATCGGTGACGGTACCGTTCAGGGTCGCGGTCGTGCTCTGCGCGAATACCATCCCGGCCGTACCAAGGACGGCGGCCAAAACTAATCCTAACCCGCGAGACACACGGCAGGTTTTCTTAAACATGGACTCTCCTTCGTAAAAACCCAAAGCGTTGGGGGAAGCGGCTCGTACCATACCCGACAGCGATACCCGCCAGACCTTTGTGTGAGTATACGTGCCTCTCCGGCAAAGTGGGGATTTATCGAAATGGGCGCCTGATTTTACGGTGTAAAACCTCGACGGCGGCGGGATTGTTCTTGTAAGTTGTTGATAAAAATAATATTTATGTAAATATTTTAGCGTGCACGTAAAGGTTTCCTTGCGCTTGCATCGTTTTGCAGATCCGCGCATTTTTCGGAATGTGAATCAGAAGCCGGCGCCGGCGCCTGGAAGCCAAGAGACCTCGAGGTCCCGATTGGTACTTGCAAACTCTGCTGGCTCAGGAAGCCGTCGATCAAAAGTCCAGCCGGAAGCCGAGGCGGATCTGCCGTTCCGCGGACCCTAGCGAATCGTACGCGCCACCCTGGACCGCCCGGATCGGCAGTAAGGCGGACTATGAAACTCCGGCTGTCCCGCCGTCCGGAATCCGTCACGTTTTCCGCGAAGGACGAATGCTCGAAGGCGTCACCTCGCCCGGGGAAGCAGTCCCTGCACGGTGAGCCAGTCTCCAAAACGGTCGATCCAGTGATCCACCGGAAGCCCGCGCCGGCTCATGCCGAAGCCGTGGCCGCCTTTGGAGAAAACGTGCAGCTCCGCGGAGCGTCCCGCGGCCTTCCACTCGGAATAGAGGCGGACGCTTCCATCGGCCATCAACGCGTCGTCGGCCGCCACCACGATGAATAAAGGCGCCGCGCCGGCGGGAATCGCGCGCCCATGGCGATCGCCGCCATAGATGGGCGCGGCGAAGTTGATGAGGTTTTGCGCGCTGTTCTCAGGGTTCAGAACGGTGTCCATGGCGACGAAGGCGCCGGCGGAAAATCCCATGATCCCGATGCGATCCGGCTTCACTCCCCATTCGGCGGCCCGGGCTCGCACCACCCGCAGCGCCTGCCCGCCATCAGCGGCCGCGAGCGCGCGCACGTTATCCGGGTCCATGTCCTGGAGCAGCCGTTCGACATTCCCGTCCCGGCTGGCGGCGGCAATCCCGGCGAAGAGCTGCCCGACGGTCTTACGAAACTCCGACTCGGGCGCGGGCGTCGGGATGAGCCGGTATTTCAGCACAAACGCCGCGACGCCATGGTCCGCCAGCCATTGGGCTACTTTCGTGCCTTCATTCTCCCAGGACAGGAATAGAAAGCCGCCTCCGGGACAAACCACAACTCCCGTTCCGCTCGCTCTCGACGGGTCCGGGAGAAAGACGGATAGTTCCGGCTTCACGACGTTCCTCACCATCTTTTCGCCGGATGGCTGCGTGTATTCTATCTCCTGCTGCTTCCAGGATTCCGATCCGGGCGCGGGGCCAGGCCAGACAGGGACCATCAGATTTTGAGCAAAGGCCGGGGCAAGGCCGAGCAGTAAAAACAGGAATGGCCGCATCATTTCACTTTAAGTGGTATGAACCCGATCCGGTCGCAACGACGTAGCTTGCGTCCTTCGACATTGTTTTGGAGCACATGGTTGCTACAGATTCTTTATCGCGGTGATTGCCGCGATGCGATAACCCATCCGGCGCCGGTAAAACTCGCTGGCGCGCGCGTTCGCGGCGTGATACTCCAAAGAGGCGAACTGGCTGCCCTGGCGGCGTCCCCACTCTTCAGCCGCTCGCAACAGTTGTCCACCGATTCCTCGATTCTGGTGCGGGCTCCCTACGGCAATCTCCGCGACATGGCAATAGACGATTTCCTGGTGCATCGGATCCGGCGACCGCTCGAGCCGGGTGTCCACGAATCCAACGATTTCACCAGCGAAGACCGCGACCAGAGTGGTGCTCGCTCCAACCGCGTCCGCCGGATGCTGTCGTCCCTCCCGGTAGCGTGCGGTTATCGTCTCTACCGCGGGCGTCCAATAGCGTTCAGGATCAAGGCCCGCATGATACTCAGCACTTTCAAGGAATATTCGAGCAATGCCGTCAGCATCTGCTAAAACGGCTGGGCGAATCTTAATCCGTTCTGGTTTTAGAGGTTCGTTTGGGGAGAGAGCGGAACGCGCTCCGGCGCCCTCATCCGCCGCGCTACCATTGAGGGCCATCGAAAACCATACTCGGTCACGAACCCGTATTCCATTCGATTCCAGCTCCGCATAGCCTCTTTCCGCCGTGAATACATCCCGCTCAATGCGAACCATCCGGAACCCCAGGCGTTGATAAAAGCAGAGATTGCCGATGTCGGCCGTCGCGGTACCGACCAGGAGTTGAGTGCCGCCTTTTGAGAGAGCGCGTTTCCGCGCTGCGTTGACCATCGCCGTACCGATGCCCTGGCGGCGCGAGGATTCCAGTACCGCGATCGACTTGATCTCCCAGTGAACATCGGACGGGATGAGTTGAACGTGGCCCACGATCGCGCCCTCGCGTTGTGCCACCAGCACCTCACCAGCTTCGATGTAGCCGGCGATCTCCGAGGCCGAGTCGTCGGCCTGTCCGAAAAACGCCCGGATTCTTGACCGCTCACCCGTGAATGGTTCGATGATTAACATCTTCCGGGCACCGCGTTTGCCTGCCAGACGGGCATTACGAGATTTTGAGCAAACGCCGGGGCGAGGCCCAGCGGCATCATTTCACTTCAAAGTGGTACGAACCCGACCCGACCGCGACGACGTAGCTTCCGTCCTTCGTTTCCGCCGGAACGGGCTTTCCGTCTTCGGTAACCTGCGCGTTCGCAATGGCCGGCAGGAAGACGCGCGCCGTCGTATTCGGGGGAATGGTCACGTTGATGGAAAACGGGCCCGAGGCCGTCCCCTTCCAATCGCTGATAATCTTTCCTCGCACCGAATCATATTCACCCCGCGCGTGCGTAATGCGGCTGTCCAGGAGCGGGCGGATGGTGATTTCACGAAAGCCGGGCGCGGCGGCGCTGGTGTCGATCCCGGCCACCACGCGATAAACCCACGCCACCACCGAACCGAAGGCGTAGTGATTGTAGGAATTCATCGCCGGGTCCCCGGTGTCGCCGTTCCAGCGTTCCCACCACGTGGTTGCGCCTTTTGAAAGCATGTAGCCCCACGACGGGTAGGTCTCGTTCAGCAACAGGCGGTAGGCGGCGTCCGCCCGCCCGTGCCGGGAGAGGGTGAACAGCAGAAATGGCGTGCCTAAAAATCCGGTGGAGAGATGCCAGTTCCGCGATTCGATGTCTTTCACCAGGTTGTTCACCATCGTCTGTTCCAGCGCAGGCGGCGCCATCCTGGTGTAGAGAGTGAGAAGGTAGGCAGTCTGCGTGCCGCCCGATACCTCGCCGTTGTCTTTCACGAAAGCGTGCTGATAGGCCGCGCGGATGTGATCCTCCAAGGCCGCATACCTGGCGGCGTCGGAATCCTCGCCCACGGCTCGCGCCATCTGCGTCATCATGCCGGCAATCAGCGCCCAGTAGGCCGTGGCGACAAGAGGTTTGGGTGAGCGTTCATCGGGCGCCAGCCAGTCCGAGAAATCCGGTCCCACGCCTTTTTCCCGGAGATAGTTGGGATTATTGCGGGCGATGAAATCCATCCATCGCCGCATGGGTTCCCAATTCTCGCGAATGAACTGCGTGTCGCCGTATTGTTTCCATGCTGTCCACGGAATGATCACGCCGGCATCTCCCCATCCGGGCGCTCCTACAAATCCGGGGAAGGGAAGGAGATCCGGCGCAACGTTGGGGAACGCGCCTTCCGGCGTTTGCGCATCGATCATGTCGAGCATGTATTTCCGCGTGAACGCCGCGATGTCGAAGTTGTAAGCTCCGGTGCGCCAAAACGCCTCCGCGTCGCCGGTCCAGCCGAGGCGCTCGTCGCGCTGTGGGCAGTCGGTCGGAATGCTTAGAAAATTGCCGCGCTGGCCCCAAATTCCGATCTTCCACATCTTGTTGACCAGTTCGCTTGAAGTGCTGAGCGTTCCGGTTGGCGGTTGATTCAGGCTCCCGACGACGTTTCCGGTGATTGCCGTCAAATCCGGCTTTCCGGGATAGCCTGTGACTTCGACGTACTTGAATCCGTGGAAGGTGAAGTGAGGCGCGAAGACTTCCTCACCGCCTCCGCGGAGCGTGTAGAGGTCTGTGGCGTCCGCGTTGCGCAAGTTGGCCCGGTAGATGCTGCCGTCGGGATTTAGAATTTCCGCGAAGCGCAGCCTTACGCGAGTTCCGGCCGCGCCTTTTACCCGCAGGGTGACCCATCCGACCATGTTCTGTCCCATATCGAAGATGTAGGCACCGTTCGCTCCGCGCGTCACGGTCTTGGGAGTGATGGACTCGCCCACCTGCACCGGCGCGGTGACCGGACTCGAAATAGTGATCCCGGGAGAAGCGCCGACGACGGCCTGCGCCCAACCTTTCCCTTCAAAGCCCGGCTTATTCCATCCGGGTTGTTCGAGACGGGCGTCATACGTTTCTCCGGCATAGATCGCCGAATGCAGAATCGCAGATTCCGACGTTTCCCAGGACTGGTCGCTGTTTACGGTCTCTCGCGTACCGTCTCCGTAAAGAATTTCCAACTGCGCGCGCAGACGGTTCGGGGGCGGATAAAGATGAATCCCCGTCCAGATGAGTGGACTGCTGTACCAACCGTCTCCGAGCAGAGCGCCGATGGTATTTTTTCCGCGCCTGACGAGGGAAGTGACGTCGTAGGTCTGATAGAAGACTCGCTTGCGATAGTCGGTGAACTCCGGAGTGAGAACATCGCCGCTCACTCGCTGGCCGTTCACGAATAGCCGGTAGCTGCCGAGGGCGGTCGCGTAGATTCGCGCCGACCGAATCTGGCGCGCCGCGGCGAAGTCCTTGCGAAGAAGCGCCGCGGGTTGCGGCAATGGACCCGCCCCGCCGAACCGGTTGTCGTCCAGGCCGGCTACCACCTGAGCGGGCTTCCATCCCGCGCTTGCGGCTCCTTTCGCTTCCCAGCCCCCATCGCTAAAGAAGCGCTCCAACTCGCCGTTCGGGCGCACGGCCTTGATCAATACCGTGATGCCGGCGGGAGCGCCGGCGTCTTTTTTGCGGGGCATCCAAAAGGGGGGCTCCAGGGTGGACATCCCGACTTCAATGACGTTCTTACCCGCCACCAAACGGTCCGCGATGTCCTGGCGGTCGAAGTCGCTCCAGTCTTTCTTCGCGCCGGTCTCGTGGCCGTTCACGGTCACCTTGTACTCCGCGTGGGCGAGTATGAAAAGAGCGGCGCGCACGGGTTTTTCCGCCAGCGTGATGGTGGTCCGGAACGATGCCGCGGTCTTGGGTGCGACGTTGAGGGCGTTTTCTCCCGCGACCCAAATCCACCGCATGCCGGCCCGGTCCGCCGCCTCTTCGGGATTGGCTCGGGTGATCCATTGCGCTGTCCAATCCTCCGCGTTCATCAACCCGGTTTCCCACCAGACAGGCGCGGCGAGGGAAGACGCGGGCTCGCTGCCTTCGCCGCCCCACACCCGCACGCCCCAGAAGTAGCGCCGCCGGGACTCCAATTTTGGACCTGCATAGGGAATGCCGACCGACTCCGGGGAGAGCTGTTTGCCGCTATCCCAGACATCGGCGGTGCCCGCCTTCAGCCGCTCCGCGCTGCTTGCCACCAGAATTTCGTAGGCGTTTTGTCTCCAGTTCCGGGCGTCGCTGTCACTCTGCCATGAGAAGCGGGGCGTCGAGGAATCGAGCCCCAGGGGATTTTCGAGATAGTCGGTCCGCAGCTTTACCGGCCCCGCCAAACAGACGGAGGCGCACAGCAGGGTAAGGAGCAAGGCGCGTAGCGGCATGTCGAGCAGTGTATCAGGCGTAGGTCGTGACGGACGCGTTGTTGCGCTCGGCGCGCTCCGACGTGATGCGCTCCAGGTAGCCGCTTTCACGGAACGCTTTCAACGGGTCCGAGGGCAGCCCTCGCGAATGCGACCATTCGGCAATGGCGGGGCGAACGTCGCTTGAAAACGCGTCCTTTAGGCAATTCTCCGCATCGACCAGATCGCAATTCCGCTGCGCCTGTACCAGTTTGCCGTAGTCCACCAGGGCAGCCTTGGCCCATAACTCCTGTGCGGACGTCACGGTCTGAATCATGGCTTCGATTTTGCCCTTCAGGTTGTGGCTCTGGTCCACCATATAGGCGATGTCGGGCTTCTTGCCGGTCTCCCACTCGAAGAAACGAATCTCGTGGAAAATGCGGAATATCTGATAGGGGTCGATGGAACCCAGGGTCAGGTCGTCGTCGGCGTAGCGGCGATCGTTGAAATGAAAACCGCCCAGCATGTCCATGTCGAGCAGCCATGCAACGATCTGCTCGATATTTTGGGACTGGTAGTGGTGGCCCGTGTCCACGAGGACTTTGGCCTGCGGCCCGGCCAGCCGCGCCATCTCCAGCGCCATGCCCCAATCGGCAATGTCGGTGTGATAGAACGCCGGCTCGAAGGGCTTGTACTCCACCAGCAGACGCTGCCCGTCATCGAGCTGGTGATGAGCGGCTTGGAGCGCGCTCGAAAACCAGTGTTTGCGGTGGCGAATATTCTGTGTGCCCGGATAGTTTGATCCGTCGGCGAACCACATCGAAATGTCGCGGCTCCCGACGCGCTTGGCGATTTCGATGCTGTCCAGAATGTGGTCCAGCCCGGCGCGGCGCACCGCCGGATCGGGATTGCCCAGCGATCCGTACTTATATTGCTGATCCTGGAAGAGATTAGGATTGATGGAGCCTACGCGGACCCCGAACTTTCGAGCGTTCTCGTCCAGGCTGGCGGCGTCATCCAAGCCGTTTGGAAGGTCCCACAGAACGTGAACAGCAACAGTCGGGCAAACACCGGTAAGAAGATGGACTTGGCCCGCATCGCTCAGCTTTTCGGCGGTGGAGGTTGCCGCCGCCGCTTGCGTGAATTTGCCGAAACGAGTGCCGGTATTCGCGAAACCCCAGGACGGAAGCTCGATTTGGAACGCCTCAAGCGCGGCGAAGATGACTTCGGTTTGTTTTGGTCTCATGGTGGGCAAAGCCGCACTCATTATTCCGGCGGCTATACCTAGAGAGCTTGCACGCGTTTGCATAAAGGCGGTTCCGGAAATAGGAATCGCGCCATTTATTTCTCAGTGTAAAACATTCCCTCCGGATGGAAACGGACAGTCGTTGGTCTTGCATCATCGAATGGTATTCGGTGTCCATCGCGGCGATTTTGCAGCGCAAAACATACAGCCCGGGGCCTCCGCAAATTGCAATCGGTCCCCAAATCCTTCTAAATAGAGGAAGGCACCTGCGAAAATCGCAACCGCATCCATGGCAACTTCCACTAACAATTTGAAGTACGTGAATTATCTCTGGGACGAGGAAAAGGCGGCGAGCCTGTCTCCCGCCGGGCGTCTGGTCTACCGCTCGAACCTGCTGGGCAGTGACCAAAGAATTACCAATACCGGGGGAGGCAACACCTCCTCGAAGATCCACGAGCGCGACCCGCTCACCGGCGAGGAAACGGAGGTTCTGTGGGTAAAGGGCTCGGGCGGCGATCTCCGCACCAGCACCCTCTCGAACTTCTCTTCCCTGTATCAGAGCAAGCTTCTGGCGCTGCAGGCGCTCTACGCTTCCAAGGAGCCGCGCGGCGCGAAGACAGAGGCGGAAGACGCCATGGTGGGGCTATATCCGCACTGTACCTTTAATCTCAACCCGCGCGCGTCCTCCATCGATACGCCGCTCCATTCCTTCGTCCCGTTTGCCCACGTCGATCACATGCATCCAAATTCGGTGATCGCTGTGGCGGCTTCGAAACGATCGCAGCAATTGACCCAGGAGGTCTTTGGGGCCGACGTGGTGTGGACTCCTTGGCTTCGTCCGGGTTTCGAACTCGGCCTGGAGCTGCAGCGCATCGTCGCGGACAATCCGAACCTCAAAGGCGTCGTGCTCGGGCAGCACGGGCTTATCAATTGGGCGAAAGGCGACCGGGAATGCTACGATCTGACGCTCGAGTTGATTGAGCGCGCGGCCGAGTACATCGAGAAGCGCGACAAGGGCGAAAAGACTTTCGGCGGCGCGAAATATCAATCGCTCCCCGAGAAGGATCGCTATGCGGCGCTGGCCCAACTGCTCCCCTGGCTCCGCGGCCAGGTTTCGACCAAAAAGCGGTTCGTAGGCACCATCCAGAGCGATGAAAGAATTCTGCGTTTCGTAAACAGCCGGGACGCGCAGCGGCTCGCGGAACTTGGGACGTCTTGTCCCGACCATTTTCTGCGCACGAAAATCAAGCCGTTGTATGTCGACTGGAACCCGCAGACCGGCGACTTGGGTGCCCTGAAAGCTGGCATCGTGGCCGGTCTGGAGCAGTACAGAAAGGATTACGCCGCCTACTACGAGCGCTGCAAGCGCCCGAATTCGCCGGCGATGCGAGATCCCAGCCCGACGGTGATCCTGATTCCCGGCCTGGGCATGGTCGCCTGGGGCAAGGACAAGAGCGAATCGCGTGTGACGGCGGAGTTCTACAACTGCGCGGTGGAGGTAATGAGGGGCGCCGAGGCGATCGACGAATACGTTTCCTTGCCACAGCAGGAAGCCTTCGACATCGAGTACTGGCTGCTCGAAGAGGCCAAGCTGAAGCGCATGCCGCCCGAGCGGGAATTCGCGCGTAGCGTGGTGGTGGTCGTTGGCGCGGGCAACGGCATCGGCAGAGCGGTGGCCCGGCGCATGGCGAAGGAAGGCGCGCATATCGTCTGCGCCGACCTCGATAAAAAGGCCGCTGACGCCACCGCGGCGGAACTGCTTGCCGTCCACGGAACCGGAATCGGAGTCTCGGGCACCGGGATCTCAGCGAGCGGGCCGGCCATCGGACTGCAAGTCGACGTGACGGATCGAGCCAGCGTGCGCGCGATGTTCGAGCAGGCGATCCTCGCTTACGGCGGCATCGACCACGTGGTGGTCACCGCCGGTGTGTTTCTCGCGCCGGATCGAACCGGGCACAACACCGACAAAGAATGGAAGCTGTCTTTCGACGTCAACGTGCGCGGCGCTTACCTGGTCGCCGACGAGGCGCGCGAGATCTGGGCGGCGCAGGGGCTTTCGGGAAGCCTGGTGCTGACCACCAGCGTGAACGCGGTGGTGGCGAAGAAGGGCTCGCTCGCCTATGACACGTCGAAGGCAGCCGCGAATCATCTGGTTCGCGAACTCGCCGTCGAGCTTGCTCCCACGGTGCGCGTGAACGGCGTAGCGCCGGCCACGGTTGTCGCCGGATCTACCATGTTCCCGCGGGATCGCGTCATCTCTTCCCTGACCAAGTACGGGATCGCTTTCAACGAATCCGACGATACCGACGTGCTGCGCGATCAACTCGCCGGTTTCTACGCTCAGCGGACCCTGACCAAGGCCGCCATTACGCCGGAGGACCAAGCCGAGGCTGCCCTGTTCCTTCTTTCGGAGCGTTCCGCGAAAGTCACCGGGCAGGTGATCCAGGTGGACGGCGGTCTGCCGGAAGCCTTCGTCCGGTAATCGGCGGAATGCCTCGCCGCCACGCTCTGGTCCTGGCCATTCTCTTCGGTCTTCCCGCTCTGAATTGGGGCGGGGAGCCGCTGCGAGGGCCGCTGGTGGTGAGCGAGCGCTGGCCGGAGTGCACCAACCTCGAAACCTGGACCCGCGACGTGATGCGTCTGGACGGCGTCGAGCACGCCTCCGAGACCGAACAGGCCAAAAGTTTTTTCCATTGGCTGCGTCTTTTTTCGCGGATGGCGACCGGCGGGATGATCCAGGCCTATGAAGGCGACTATGGCGCCGAGCGCTATGTTACCGACGCCCAAAAAAATCTGTTTGTCTATGGCTGGGGCTACTGCGACACCACCAGCCGGATCGCCGAAGCGGCCTGGACCACGTATAAGGGCCGCCCCGGCGCCGCCGAGCGGGTTGTTGTCCAGCACGATAATGGCGGCTACCATACCATGTACCGCCTGAACCTGAACGGACGGTGGGCGGCGTTCGATCCTCGCTACGGCTATTACTTGATCGATCGCGATGCGAAGGATGCCCGGATTCTCGATTGGTCCGAGGTGGGAGCGAACCACAACGTCCGGAAGAACCGGGCGTATCACAACCGCAGCGCGCCCTTTTTCGAGTTCTTTGGATTGGAATGGGAGCGTGCCCAGCTCATTCACCCGGGTTTCTTTTCGTCCGAGCGCGAGTGGCGGGCCGCTGGGGCGCCGAAAGAGACGGTTTTTGGCGATCCCGCGTTTGAGCCGGGGAGACAGTACCACAACATGGACTTCGAACTGCCCCGGCACGCCAGAATTGAGCGCTTCTGGGACAATTCGGCGCGGGCGTTCTATGTTCCGGCCGGGAGACACGCCCTGAAGGAAGAGCCATTCCTGCCTTCCGGACGTTTCTACCGGGTCACCGAAACGATGTTCGACGGCAACTGGCCGAAGCACGACCCGAACTACCGGAAAGCCGAGCCGTATCTCGCCAGCGTTCCCACCAATGAAGGTTACGGCGCCGTCGCGGGCGGCCGCACCATCGGACAGGCGTGGGGCAGGATTACGCTTCAGCCGGATTTCGGCGAGGCCGGTATTTTCGACTATCGCTCGCCCTATATTCTCGTGGGCGGGCGGCTGGAGGGAACGCTCCCCGGGAAATCGCGTCTCGAATGGCGCACTCTTCGGCCGAAACCCAGCCATGCCGCGACACCGGATGAGTGGTCGGAATGGGAAGTTCTGGAGGCCCGGCCCGGGCCATTCTCGATCGACCTGGGACGCTCCCGGTTCAATGGAAAAACCAGGAGCCTGCACGGTGTGTACCGCTTTCAAGTCCGCTGCGTGGGCGCACCCCTGGCGCACGCGCGAATGACGATGACGTTTGAGAACGGGATCATGTCCCTGCCGCAGATTTTTGCGGGCAAGAACAGGATTCATTTCAAAGTGCGGGACAGCCGCGCGGTCGATGCCCCGATCGAGGTGACTTACCGGTACGACGCGCCGCAGGGCGTCCAGGAGAGGCGGAAGACGCTCCACCGCGAGGACTTTCGCGGCAACACCGCGGACTACGAGATCGACGCCCCCGGCCTGATCCGATGCCGGTCGGTCGCCATCGAATACTAAGGCCGCCCGTCAGGCGCGCGCCGTCATAATCAGGCTATCGTTCGCGTAGAATTGATCGACGTTCTTGGCGGTGAGCAACTGGTGTGGCACAAACACCGCCGGATGCGTGGCTTTGAAGGTAAGAATATCGAGCGCCAGCTTCAGCAGACCTTCGCCGTACCTCTCGGGAAAATACGCCACCGTCCCAATAAACCGGCTGGAACGGCGCAGTTCGTCGCGTCCCTCGGGCGACGCGTTTTGCCCCACCACGGCGCATCCGTCCACTCGTCCGGCTTCCTCGAACGCGCGCAGCGCGCCCAGTGCGCTCGAATCGTTGATCGCGCCGATGAGCGTGTGCCGCGCCGCCGTGCGGTGCAGGTGTTTCCGGACGATCTTCCAACTGGGTTCGAAGCAGCCGTCCCCATCGAGGTGCGTGACCGGACACTCCTCGAGCGCCGGGATGATTTCGCGGATACCGACCACCATGCCAAGGATGCGTGAGCGCGGAATCGCGCCGGCACGCGGCAACTCCAGCATGAGAATCTCATCCACCTCTCCGTCCCAGTTCTGCTTGGCCCAGCGTCCCAGGGCCCTTCCGCCAATGAGACCGGCCTCATAATTGTTCGCGCCGAAGTAGGTTGCGCCCGGGTGCGGGATCTCGACGGCGATCAGCGGGATCTTGGCCTCGCGGTATTTCGCGGAGATGATCGGCGCCACGTTCTCGTCGGTCTGAAATTCGATCACCAGGTCGCAGCGCTCCTTGATGAACAAGTCGGCGTTCTTCTGAGCCACCTTGGCGCTGTAGCGATTGTCGAGCGTCAGCAGTTCCACCGTCTCCAGGCGGTCCGCTTCGCGTTTCAGGCCGGCTGTGACCTGCTGCGAAAACAGGTAATCCGTGCCTTGCGCTCCGAAACCGATTTTGTACTTGCGCGTTCGCCGTTGTTGAATCGTCGAACGGTACTGGTTGGCGCCTACCTTTTCCACAAGCCCGGATTTCTCCAGGGTGTACAGGAGCCGGAATGCAATTCCTTTGCTATGAGTGGTGCGGGTGACGATATCGCGCAGCCGGAGAATCTCCGCGGGAGAGCTAAAAGCTCTTAAGACGTCAGCGGCATGGGCGACCGAGTGAATGAAATAGGGATCTCGCGTCCGTTCAATTTCCATTGGTTCCTCTACGACCTGGGAAAGGCTCCCGGAGAATAAATCGTTTACAACAGTTTCAGATAAGATAAACCGCCGACGGTACAAGCCAATATCATCATGACCGAACGGTTAAACGTTTTGCAATGCAAAAAACGACGATTTTTCTGGAACCGTCCCGAGACCGCTGGAGGGACGAATGTTGGGCGACCAACCTTACACCGACGCGATAGATCAAATTTTGAACCCTTTCAAAGTTGTGTTTTGCAATGCAAAACACACTGAATGCCCAAAGTGCTGCCGAAGGCGGCGGAAGAAGCTCATGAAAACGTGGAAAACCTTGTATTTGGCTAAATTTAGCCGATGGCCGGCGCATCGCAGGATCGGTTTTCATGACGGAACGAACAGCCGGACCAATGAAATGTCCTAGAATACAGGGAAGCAGGAATTAATATAGGTGATCTTCGGAGCGCGCAAGAATTCTCACAAAAACGCTTGCTCCCGCAACGCGGAATAAAAGAAGTCAGGCTCGGAGAACGGGCCTCCCTTCCTTTTCGCGGTGATTCGGACAGGGCCCGGGTCCCTATCGACGCATCTGGCGGGAGGCGGACACCCGGGCGATTCCGGGAAAGAGGCCGTTTCAAGCATGAGCACGTCTTCAAAATTCGCGAAGATTTCGATCGCGTCCGTGGCTGTATGTGGGGTTTGCTTCTGGATCTCCAGGGTCGGGCCGCTCTCCGCGCAGGAGCCCAATGCCAAGGAGATGGCCAAGCGCTTCGCCGCGGCGATGCCGGACCCCATTAGCCCGGATGATCATACCGGGTTCACCTCCATCTTCGATGGCAAAACGCTGAAGGGCTGGGACGGAAACCCGGACTTCTGGCGCGCCGAGGGCGGCATGATTGTCGGGCAAACCACGGCCGAGAAGAAGCTAAAGCTCAATACCTTCCTCATCTGGCGGGGCGGACAACCCGGCGATTTCGAACTCAAGGCCGAGTACCGGATTCATGGCACCAACAGCGGCATCCAGTACCGGAGCGTCGAGTTGCCCGACGTGGGCAAATGGGTCCTCAAAGGGTATCAAGCCGATATCGACGCCGAGGACATGTTCACCGGGCAGATCTATGAAGAGCGCAACCGGGGCTTTTTGGCCCTGCGTGGGCAGGCCACTCACATTGCCAGCGGCCAGAAGCCGCGAGTGATAGGCTCATTGGGTGATGGAGAGCAGCTAAAGAGTCTGATCAAGCGAGGGGACGGGTGGAATCAGTACCACATCATCGCGCGCGGAAACATCATCGTTCAAATCCTGAACGGGCGTGTGATGAGTCAGGTGATTGACGACGATACCAGCAAGCGGGTGATGAAGGGTGAACTCGGTTTTCAGCTTCACATGGGGCCGCCGATGAAGGTTGAGTTTCGCAACATCTACTTGAAGAACCTGTAATGACCGGAAAGAAACTTTCGAAAATGACGTCGAGACGGAACGTTTTGAAGAGCCCCGCCTTCGTTGTATCGGCGGCGGCCGCTTCCCTGGCGGTCTTTGCCGTCGCCACCAGCCTTTGGGGGCAAAACGCTCCGGCGGCTCCCGCGGCGCCGGCTGCGGATGTCAAGGTGGACTTCGTCAAGGATATCCAGCCCATTTTTGCGAAGTCGTGCGCCGCTTGCCACGGCGCGAAAACCCAAATGGGCGGCTTGCGCCTGGATTCCCGCAAGATCGTGATGGAGAAAGCCGTAAAGCCGGGCGACTCTGCCGGAAGCGAACTCTATAAACGTGTCGCGGGCATTGGAAGCAACGCGCGAATGCCGATGGGCGGCAAACTCGATCCGGCTCAGATCGACCTGATTAAGCGCTGGATCGACGCAGGCGCGGTGTGGCCGGACTCCGCCGATGTCGCCGGCGTCGAAGTGAAGAAGCATTGGGCCTTCGTGCCTCCGGTCCGCCCGGAGACCCCCGTCGTGAAAAATGCGGCATGGCCAAAGAATGCGATCGACAATTTTGTGCTCGCCCGCCTCGAAAAGGAAGGACTGTCGCCTTCGCCCGAAGCGGATCGCGCCACTCTGCTGCGCCGGCTCAGCCTCGACTTAATCGGCCTCCCGCCGACGCCCGAGGAAATTGACGCGTTCCTGCAGGACAAGAGCGCCAATGCCTATGAAAAGCAGGTGGACCGGCTGCTTGCCTCCCCGCACTATGGCGAACGCTGGGGCCGAATCTGGCTGGACGGCGCCCGCTACGCCGACTCCGACGGCTTTGAGAAAGATAAGCAGCGTCAAGTATGGGCGTATCGCGACTGGGTGGTGAAGGCGTTCAATCAAAACCTGCCTTACAACCAGTTCGTGATTGACCAGATTGCCGGCGATGAGCTGCCGCATCCCACGCAGGATCAGTTGGTGGCCACCGGATTTCTGCGCAACTCGATGACGAACGAAGAGGGCGGCATCGACCCCGAACAGTTCCGCATGGAAGCCATGTTCGACCGCATGGACGCCGTGGGAAAGAACATCCTGGGCGTTACCATTCAGTGCGCGCAGTGCCACACGCATAAGTTCGACCCCATCAAGCACGACGAATATTACAAGATGTTCGCCTACCTGAACGACTTCAACGAAGCGAGCATGCCGGTGTATTCTCCGGAACAGTTGATGAAGAAAGCGGACATCTTCCGCCAGATCCGCGAGATCGAAGGCACGCTGCGGCACCACAGCTCCGACTGGGAAACACGCATGGCAGCCTGGGAGCAGAAGGTCAAGCAGGGTCAGCCGGACTGGATTGTGGTAAAACCCACGGTTGACGCCATTTCCACCGGCGGCCAGAAATACACCCCTCTGAGCGATGGCTCTTTCCTGGCGCAGGGCTATGCGCCAGGCCGCCACACCGTCAAGATGACGGTTAAGACAGACGTGAAGAACATCACCGCCTTCCGCCTGGAACTACTGACCGACGCTAACCTTCCGCTGAATGGCCCGGGCCGTTCCTACAAGGGGCTGTGCGCTCTCACGGAGTTTAACGTGGATGCGGCGCCCGAGAGCGATCCCACGAAGGTGACGCACCTGAAGTTTGCGAGCGCGACCGCCGATTTCGGCCAGGCTGAAGCCCAGTTGGACCCGGAGGAAAAGGGCTCGAAGCCCCGCGTGGTCGGCCCGGTTCAATATGCAATTGACGGCAAGGCCGAGACCGCTTGGGGAATCGATGCCGGTCCGGGCCGCAGGAACCAGTCGCGCAAGGCGGTATTCAATACGGATAAGCCCGTCTCGTTCGACAGCGGTGAAGTTCTCACCTTCATCCTGAAGCAGAACCACGGCGGGTTTGTTAGCGATGAAAATCACGTCTTCAACCTGGGACGCTTCCGCTTGTCCGTCACGAACTCGCCGAACGCGACCGCCGATCCGCTGCCGGCCAACGTTCGCACCATTCTCGACATCCCCAGCAAGGAGCGCACACCCGAGCAGCAGTGGACGGTGTTCAGCTACTGGAGGACGACGGTTCCCGAATGGAAAGAGGCGAACGACCGGATTGAGGCGCTCTGGAAGCAGTATCCGGAGGGTGCTTCCCAACTGGTGGTGTCTGAGCGGACCGTCGACCAGCGCGAAACTCACGTTTTGACGCGCGGCGATTTCCTGAAGCCGGCCGAGTTGGTGAAGCCCGGCGTTCCCGCGTTTTTGAACCCCTTGCCGCCGAATGCTCCGCCCACGCGGCTGTCGTTCGCAAAGTGGATGGTCGCACGCGACTCTCCCACCACCGCCCGCTCCTTCGTCAATCGCGAATGGCAGGCATGGTTCGGGACGGGCATTGTGGCGTCCGCGGAGAACCTGGGCACGCAATGCGAACCGCCGACACACCCCAAACTTCTCGACTGGCTGGCGGTAGAGTTCATGGACAGCGGCTGGAACGTGAAGCACATGCAGAAGTTGATTGCCATGTCCGCCGTCTACCGGCAAAGTTCCAATGTCACTCCGGAACTGCTGGAGAAGGATCCGTATAACCGTCTGCTGGCGCGCGGGCCCCGTTTCCGCGTGGATGCCGAGATTGTCAGGGACATCGCGCTCGCCGCAAGCGGTCTCCTGAACCCAAAAATCGGCGGCCCCAGCGTTTATCCACCCGCACCGGCGTTTCTGTTCGTGCCGCCGGCGAGTTATAGCATCAAGATTTGGAAAGAAGACACCGGGCCCGAGCGCTACCGGCGCGCTCTTTATACGTTCCGGTACCGCTCGGTTCCCTATCCGGTGCTGCAGACCTTCGACGCTCCGAACGGGGATTCCTCCTGCGTCCGGCGCGCCCGTTCCAATACCCCGCTGCAAGCGCTCACGATGCTGAATGAGCCTTTGTTTATGGACTCCGCGCGCGCTCTGGCCGCAAAGACTCTTCGAGAAGGCGGCGGGACCAACCAGCAACGGCTGGCGTTCGCGTTCCGGCGCTGCCTGGGACGCGTGCCCACGGCGGACGAATCCGGTGAATTGCTCTCCTTCCTGAGCAAGCAAGAAGGGCGTCTGCGCGATGGCTGGTTAAGCGCGCCTGAACTGGCGGGTTTACATGGCAAGGAAGGCAAAGAGCTCCAAGCGGCCGTGCCTAAAGGCACAACGCCAGTGGACCTGGCTGCTTGGACGGCGGTTTCGCGGGTGATCTTGAACCTGGACGAAACCATTACGGCAGAGTAGAAGGAGCGAAATAGAATGAATTGTCAGGATCATACGTTGCGGGGACGGAACCCGAAGCAGATTACCCGCCGCTGGTTCTTCGATCAGTGCGGCGTGGGACTCGGCTCCATGGCGCTCGCAAATCTTCTGGCCGAGTGCGGCTTTGCCAATACGTCCGCGCCGAAGGACCCGCTTGCCCCCAAGGATCCGCCCCTCCCGGCAACGGCGAAGAATGTCATTTTCCTGTTCATGGCCGGTGGGCCCAGCCACCTTGACATGTTCGACTACAAGCCTCAACTGGCCAAGTTCGACGGCACTCTTCCGCCCGCCGACCTGTTGAAAGGCTACCGTACCGCTTTTATCAATCCGAATTCCAAACTCCTCGGGCCGAAATTCAAGTTCGCCAAGCACGGAGAATCCGGCGCCGAGGTGTCCGAGCTACTCCCCTACACGGCGAAGATCGTGGACGATATCGCGATCATCCGGGGAATGACGACGGATGCCTTCAATCACGCTCCCGGGCAACTCCTGATGAACACGGGCGGCATGCAGTTCGGCCGGCCGAGCATGGGCGCCTGGGTGGTATACGGCTTGGGCAACGAATCGAAGGATCTGCCGGCGTTCGTCGTTTTCAGCTCGGGTATCAAAGGACCGAGCGGCGGCGACTCGTGCTGGGGGAGCGGCTTTTTGCCCACGGTGTATCAGGGCGTGCCATTCCGCAGCAGCGGCGACCCCGTTCTCTACCTCTCGGATCCGGAAGGCGTGGACGCGGAACTGCAACGCGACTCGCTCAGTTCCATCAAGAAGCTGAACCAAATGAAGCTCGGTATTTCCGGCGATCCGGAAATTGCCACCCGCATTAACTCTTACGAAATGGCCTTCCGGATGCAATCGAGCGCTCCGGAGATGATGGATATTTCCAAGGAGTCGCCGAAGACGCTCGAGGCATACGGCGCCGAGCCTGGCAAGCCGTCTTTCGCCAACAATTGCATCCTGGCGCGGCGCCTGGTGGAACGCGGCGTCCGTTTTGTGCAGCTTTATCACGAAGCCTGGGATCAACACTCCGACCTCGTTCGGGATATTACGAAAAATGCCCACGACACCGACAAGGCATGCGCGGCCCTGATTCAGGATCTGAAGCAGCGGGGCATGTTGGAGCACACCCTCGTGATCTGGGGCGGGGAGTTCGGCCGGACCCCCATGGTTCAGGGCGGAATGGATGGGCGCGACCACCATCCGAACGCGTTTACGATGTGGATGGCGGGGGGCGGCACGAAACCGGGCATTACGTACGGCGAGAGCGATGAACTCGGGTTCAACATTGTGAAGGACAAGGTTCACGTGCACGACCTGCACGGCACAATCCTCCACATGCTCGGTTTCGATTACCAGAAGTTTACCTATCGCTTCCAGGGCCGCGACTTCCGCCTCACCGATGTCGCCGGCAGCGTTGTGAAGCCGCTGCTCGCCTAGCGCGGCTTTTCCGCGAAGGGGGCGCGCCGCGCTCCCATGGGTTCGACTCGTTCCGGCGTTCTTGTAGCCGCCAAGAGCCCGAATCGGATCAACGTACAATTCGCTTTTCCGGATTGTGGCTACCAGCCATGCATTTCTGCCAAGCGGCGCTCATTCCAAATTGAGGAGTTCCACATCATTGATGCCATCCCCATTGCACTCTCCGGAACTGGCGGCGCGCCGCCTTGTCGAGTTGCGGAGGGAGTCGCAGCAAACGGACCGCCTTCCGGAAGATCTGCGGCCCGCGACGATTGACGAGGCGTTAGAGGTGCAGCGGTACGTGCGCGCGCTCTCCGGGGAACCCGTGGGCGGCTGGAAATGCTCGCTACCGGGCCCGGGCAAGGTGATCGCCGCGGCCATCTACGCGCCTACGGTTTTCTCGACCGTTCCCTGCCCGCTGCCGGGTTGGAAGGGCGGACCCGCGCGAGTGGAGCCGGAGATCGGATTCCTAATGGGCCGCTCTCTCCCGCCCAAAGCGGCGGCCTATACCGATGCCGAGATTCGGGACGCGGTGGCCGAGGTTCATCTTGCGTTGGAACTGGTCGGCTGCCGCTACACCAATCCCGGGGCGGTGCCTTTTCCGGAGATGCTGGCCGACCATCTTTCTAACGCGGGTGCCTTCCTGGGTCCCTGCGTTCAGGCCGGCCCCTCGGAAATTCCGGCCGAGTTGGAGATTGTGGTCGATGGACCCGAGGGCGAAATTCTCCGCCGCCCCGGGAAGCATCCCGACCGCAATCCGGCGGCGCCTCTGTTCTGGCTGGTGAATTTTCTGTCTGGCCGGGGCGAAGGCATTGAGGCCGGCCAAGTTGTGATCACCGGTTCCTACGCCGGTGTGTTGGAACTCCCGCTCGATACGTCCATGCGAATTCACTACGGCGATCTGGGGGTCCTGCCCGTCGCCTTTCATGAAACGGCGGACGCCGCCAAGCGCCCCTGAGAGCTCCGGGCGTGGGCCTGCCAACGCGCGCAAGATTCCGTTTGCTCCCGGCCTGCACTGAATAAGATACATTGCGATTTACGAAGGAGAAGCATGCTCGATCTGTCCGTGTGCTGGCGATGGAAGGGCCGGCTGTCTGCCGCGCCCGCGTTGCTTCTGGCGCTGGCCTGCCCCGGGGCGTTCGCCGCGCCACTGAACCTTGCGAACGCAGTGGTGGTTGTACGCTCCGGCCAACTGCCGGATGCGGAAAAGACCGCCGCCGTGGTGCTGGTGGAGGAGGTGCGGAAGCGCACCGGGATTCAATTGCCCGTCTCGACGGCATGGCCGCCGGGGCGGCCCGTGATTGCGCTCGCGGGCGCTCCCGCGCCGGCTGCATGGAAGCACTCTCCGTCCCGGCTTCCCGGCTCGCATCCGGAAGGATTTCGTTTGTATACCGAAGGGCCGCGGGCCACTCCGGTAGTGTGGATTCTCGGAAGAGACGCGCGGGGAGCTTTGTTCGGCGTGGGGGATCTTCTGCGCCGGATGGATTGGAGCCAGGGAAAGCTGGCGCTCGATTCCGCCGTGGATATCCACACCGCCCCGGCGTATGCCATTCGCGGACACCAGCTTGGTTACCGCGCGCAGGCAAACTCCTACGATGCCTGGACTCCCCAACAGTTCGAGCAGTATATCCGCGAACTGACGTTTTTCGGCGTCAACGCGATTGAAGGCATTCCATTTCAGGACGAGCGCCCCACGCCCGTCATGAAGTGGCCGCGCCGCGAGATAAACCGGAAGATTGGAGAAATCTGCAAGCGCTATGGGCTCGACTACTGGGTGTGGGTACCGGCGGATTTCAGTCTAAACGACAAAGCGAAGCGCGCTCGTCTGCTGGCGCAGTGCGACGAGTTTTTCCACGATACGCCGGAGCTGACCGGCTTTTCGTTTCCCGGCGGGGACCCCGGCGACAATCCGCCCGAGCTCGTGATGCCGTTTCTTGAAGACGTCGCCAGGCTGTTGGCGCCGGTGCATCCCCACGCGAAGATCTGGCTCTCCGTTCAGCAATACAAAGCCTCGCAGACGGATTATGTTTTCGACTACATCAAACAGCGCGAGCCCGAATGGCTGGGCGGCTTGGTGGCGGGCCCTTCGAGCCCGCCGCTGCGCGAAATGCGGGAACGCCTTCCCCGGCGGTACCAGCTTCGCGACTATCCGGACCTGACGCACAACAAGCTCTGCCAGTATGAGGTTCCCGAATGGGACCAGGCTTTCGCGCTGACGCTCGGCCGGGAAGCGGTGAATCCGCGCCCGGTGGAATACGCGGCGATTTTCGCGCGCACGGCGGGATATACCGATGGATTCATATCGTATTCCGACGGCATTCACGACGACGTGAACAAAACAATCTGGAGCGCCCTGAGCTGGGATCCGAACGAAACGCCGGGCGACATTCTGGTCGACTATGCCCGGGTCTATTTCACCTCTGCCGCGCCGCGCCGCATCGCGGATGGGATTCTCGCCCTCGAAAGGAATTGGCGCGGTCCCGCGGCGGTGAATGGCGCTGTGGATGGCACGCTCCGTCTTTGGCAGCAGCTTGAGAAACTCCTCCCCCGCCTCGAAACCAACTGGCGCTGGCAGATGTGCCTGCTGCGGGCGAACTATGACGAGTACGTTCGGAAGCGCCTGATCCATGAGACGGAGCTGGAAGACAAAGCCAACGGAATTCTGGAGAACGCCGCGGCGCTGGGTTCCACGAGAGCGATGACGGAGGCGGCCGCGGTGCTCGATGGGGCTGTGAACCATCCGGTGCATGCCGAACTACGGACGCGCATCGTCGCGTTGTGCGACCTTCTGTACCATTCCATCGGCCTGCAATCCAGCGTGCCAAAATACCACGCCATCGGCGAGGAGCGCGGGGCGGTTCTCGATTTCGTCGATTATCCACTCAACAACCGCTGGTGGCTGGAGGATCAATTTCAGAGAATCCGCAGCCTCAGCGCGGAGACGGAACGGGTGCGGGAACTGACGGGACTCGCTCGATGGGAACACCCGGGGCCGGGTAGCTTTTACGATGCCGTAGGAGACATCGCGAAGTCGCCGCACGTCGTGCGGTGCGACCCGCAGAACGGCCCCGAATTGAAGCGGGCGAGGGCAACGACATTCTGGTGGTGGGACCAGGGCAAGAGCCGGGAACGGCTTACCGTTCAGGTCAGTTCGTGGCCGGAGGCCGTTGTTTACGAAGCGCTCGACCCCAAGGGCGGCTATGTGGTCCGGACGCACGGCTACGGGCAGTCCTTGCTGCGGATCAACGGCGAGCGCGTGGAACCGGCCAAGGGCGGGGACAGTCCCACGGCGATCCAGGAATTTCCGGTGGACGCGAAGTATCTGAGCGGAAGGCGGCTGGTGCTAACCTGGGACCCGCCCAAGAACGAAGAGCACCTGAACTGGAGAAAGCACTCGCGGCTCTCCGAGGTTTGGCTGATCAAGAAGGATTAGCGTGAATCGACGAACTTTCCTCAAACGGACAGCCGGGGCGGCGCTCGCTGGTTCGACGCGCGCGGCGGCGGCCGATCTTGACTTAACACGGTGCGTAATTGTCGCATCCGGCAGCGCCCGCCGCCGCGAAAAAAAGGCCGTTACGGTGCTGGTGGAAGAGGTGGAAAAGCGGAGTGGTGTGACCTGGACAGTCCAGTCTGGCGGTTCTCCCGCAACGGCGATCTACGCCGGGACGGAGGCCACGCTGGCAGCGCTGGGGCCGCGGACTGCAGCGGCCGCCTCCGCCCTGAAGGGCCTTCCCGCCGAGAGCTATGTCATCCGCGCCGGACGTGACGCAAATGGCGCATGGATCGTCGTGGCGGGCGCGGATGAACGCGGTCTGCTGTTTGGAATCGGCAAGCTGCTCCAGACCATCGCGTTCACGCGGCAGGCCGCGTCCGTGAACCCCCAACTACTGAATCTCGCGACTTCGCCGAAATTTCCTTTGCGCGGGCATCAACTTGGCTATCGTCCCAAAACCAACGCGTATGATGCGTGGAATGTCGCTGAGTGGGATCAGTACATCCGCGATTTGGCGCTGTTCGGCACGAACGCGATTGAGCTGGTTCCGCCGCGCACCGACGATGGCGCCGACAGTCCCCATTTTCCACTCCCCCCGGAAAAAATGATGGTAGAGATGTCGCGCATCTGCGACGACTACGGCCTGGATGTCTGGATCTGGTACCCGGCCATGGACCCGGACTATGCCGATGCCGCGACCGTGCAATCGGCTTTGAAGGAGTGGGCCCATATCTTCGAGATCCTGCCGCGCATCGATGCCGTGCTGGTCCCCGGCGGCGACCCCGGACACACCGAGCCCAGGGCCATGCTTGCGTTCCTCGAAAAGCAGAAGGCCAACCTGCGGCGGTTCCATCCGAAGGGCCAGATGTGGGTCTCCCCGCAAGGCTTTCGAGAATCGTGGATGCAGGATTTCTTCCACATCCTCGAATCGAGCCACACCGCCACGTGGCTGGACGGTGTGGTGTTCGGTCCTCAATCGCGCCTCGGCATGGCCGAGTTCCGCCAGCGCGTGCCTCCCCGCTATCCGGTCCGCTTCTATCCGGACATCACCCACAGCGTGGAGTGCCAGTATCCCGTTCCGGAATGGGATGTGGCCTACGCGATGACCGAAGGGCGCGAATGCATCAATCCACGGCCGGAGGGCGAAGCCAATATCTTCCGGAAGTATTCCGCGGACACCATCGGTTTCATTACGTATTCGGAGGGCTGCAACGACGATGTGAACAAGTTCGTCTGGACCGCGCTCGGCTGGGATCCAGAGAGGCGGCCGGCGGCGGCGCTGCGCGACTACGCGCACTATTTTTTTGGGAAACCCTACGCGGATACTTTCGCGCAGGGGCTACTGGATCTCGAAAATAACTGGCGGGGGCCGCTCGCGGCGAATGAAGGCGTCCCGGTGACGCTGGCGCGATTTCAGGACATGGAGCGCGCCGCGCCGCCGGCGATTCTCGAAAACTGGCGCTTCCAGATGGCGCTCTATCGCGCCTACTACGACGCTTCCGTGCGCGGACGCCTGATTCACGAAACGGCTTGCCTTCACAGCGCGCGCGAATTGCTGGAGCGGGTGAACGAAATCGGCTGGAAGGCCCAGCCGCTCGACATCGAGGATCCACCGAGCGAAGGCCCCGTCAACGGGCTCGACCCCAAAGTGCTGCTCGACGAGGCGCGGCGAATTCTGGAGCAACCGGTCCTGCATCCGGCGTCCGGCCGCCTGCGGGCACGCGTGCGAGCGCTCGGCGAAGCGTTGTTTCAGAGCATCAAGATGCAGCTTGCGGTGGACCGGTACCGCGGCGAGGCGGTCGTCCGCGGAGCAAACCTTGAGACTCTCGATACGACGATTACCGATGTCGCGTGGCTGCGGCGTCAGATCGCCGGGATTCAGGAAATCGCCGCGCCCAACGATCAGGTCGCCGCGATTCAAAAGCTGCTCGCGCGCACCGATCCGGGTCCCGGCGGATTCTATGATGAACTCGGAAATCCTGCTAACCGTCCGCACCTGTTGCCTGGGCCGGGCAGCGTGGAGGACCCGGAATTCCGGGCGTCCGCTCTCACCGGTTTCAGTTACCCCGACTTGTTGGGAAGCAAAATCCCGATGGCGTGGAAGCGCTGGGCAGAGTCTCTGTTCGACGCCCCGTTGCGAATGCGCTATCGGGATCTGGACCCCGAAGCGCATTATCGTGTGCGAGTGGTTTATTCCGGGGATTCTCCGCGGGTCCGTTTAAAGCTGGTTGCGAATGAGCGCGCGGAGATTCATCCTCTGATCACGCGGCCGTGGCCGCCCAAGCCCATGGAGTTCGATGTGCCCGCGGAGGCAACACGCGACGGACAACTGGATTTGACCTGGACGCGCGAGCAGGGACTCGGTGGAAATGGCCGGGGCACTCAGGTGTCGGAAGTCTGGCTGTTTCGAAAGTGAGGCATGAACTTTGGGGCGCCAAACGCGTCATGCAGATAGGAGCACCGGGAGGTTTTTCCCTTCCTAGGCTCCGAGGAATCCGCGCTCCAGGCGGCCATCGCTTGCCGATATCCCCCCGCCAGGCGGCGCGGCTCCGGCGCGGGACTGGCTCCTTCAGCGGCCCCGCGCCGGATTGGAACACGAAGAAGCGGCCAAAATTAGGCGAATCCCGCCTGCTCTATTAAACTTTCATCATGTCTGTAGCTAAGCGCTTGGAAGAGAAGTGGCGTGTCGTCGGCATGCTCTGGTCGGTCTCGTTTTTCAATTATGCGGACCGGGCCGCGCTGTTTACGATGTTCCCTCTGCTCCAGCAGGACTTGCATCTTTCGACGATGCAACTGGGGCTGATCGCTTCCTCTTTCGCTTGGACCTACGGTTTGCTAGCGCCGTTTTCAGGAAGCCTGGTGGACCGGATTTCGCGCAAGAAAGCCATTCTGGGTGGCTTGTTTGCATGGAGCACCGTTGCCTCGGCAACCCCGGTGGCGCGGAATTTCTGGCAACTCATCGGATTTACCGCCGCCGAAGGCGTAGGCGAGAGCCTTTACTATCCCGGCTCCATGTCCATGTTGAGCGACTATCACGGGCCCGAAACACGGTCGCGCGCGATGGGTTTTCACCAGACCAGCGTTTATTTCGGAACCGTCGCCGGCGGGTTTTTCGCGGGGCTCATCGGGCAGAACTACGGCTGGCGATGGTCGTTCCTGACGTTTGGAGGGCTAGGTCTGCTTCTGGGCTGGGTCCTCTCACGATCGCTGCGGGAGCCGGTGCGGCAGGCGGGCGAGGGTGCGGCGGCGACGGGCCGGCCTTCGATATTGGACTTTTTGGGCAAATTATTTCGATCGCCCGCCGCTCTGCTCCTGCTCGCCGGTTTCTGCTGCGCGAATTTTGTAGCCATGGTGCTGCTGTCCTGGATGCCGACGCTGCTCTTTGAGCGTTTTCATTTGAGTGTGGCCGTGGCCGGGCTATCCGCAACTTTGTTCGTACAATTCGCCAGCATGATGGGCGCTCCCATCGGAGGCTGGCTGGCCGACCGTGCGCAGGCTGGAACTCCAGGTGGCCGCAGCCGCGTGCAGGGACTTGCACTCTTATGCGGAGCTCCCTTTGTCTTACTTTGCAGCCAGACCCATTCGATGGTGATGATTTCATTCGCGCTCACCGCGTGGGGCCTGTTCAAAGGTATCTACGACGCAAACATATTTGCCTCGATGTACGACGTAGTGCTCCCGGAACAGCGAGGCGTCGCGGCGGGCGTCATGAACATGGTGGGATGGCTGCTGGGCGGCGGGCTTGCCCCGGTCACCATCAGCTATATCGCGCAGAAGACCGGTTTTGGTTTTGCTCTGGCCTGCACGGCGGGCGTTTATATCCTCGGCGCGGCCTGCCTTTTATCGAGCTACTGGATCGCCCGGTCGGGGAGGCGTTTGTGGCCGGCCGATCTCCCTGCGGCGGAAGTTTTTGCCGGTTCCAGCGGAAAGGCCCGGTAGCGGTACCGCTTTGAGGGATTTTGCCGGATTTTCCGGAGCTATACTTGACCTAAGGACCCCTATGAGCAACTACGTGAAGTTTGGAGGGCTGGGCGTTGTGATTGTCGCCGTGCTTGCATGGCTTACCGCGAGCGGGGTGAACGCCAACAAGTCCTATTACAAAACCATCAGCGAGCTTGCCGCGATGGGCGAGCACGCGAGGGGAGCGCATCTGCGCGTGGGCGGCGACATTGTGCCGGGATCGATTGTGCGTTCCGCCGCCGCCGTAAAGTTTACGCTAAAACAGGACACCCGCACGCTTCCGGTGATATACACGGGGACCGATCCTCTGCCCGACACGTTCCGTGATGGTTCGCAGGCGCTCGCCGACGGGCGGCTGGGACCGGGCGGCGTTTTCGAAGCCGATAAAGTGCAAGCGAAGTGCGCTTCGAAATATCAGGCCAAGCCTCCGCAAATTAAGAACGCGGGCGTGAATCAGGCGGCCCTTTAGACGGAGTCATCATGGAAAATATCGGCGCTCTCGCAATTCTTCTGGCATTCTGTCTAGCCGTCTATGCGGCGGTGGCATCGGTGGCTGGAAAGCTATTCAAGAAGCCTTTCCTAGGTGCCAGCGGCGAGCGCGCCGTTTATGCGGTGTGGATTCTTCTCACTGTTGCTTCCGGGATTCTTGTTTATTCCCTGATGAAGGGCGACTTCCGCCTGGCGTACGTCGCCGAACACAGCAACCAAGGCATGCGGGGCATCTACAAATTCACCGCATGGTGGGGCGGACAGGAAGGCTCGCTGCTGCTGTGGAGCTGGCTGCTCTCCAGCTATTCGGTGGTGGCCGTGTTTACGAACCGCCGCAAGCTGCGGAACATGATGCCCTATGTCACGGGCATTCTGATGACCACCGAAGCCTTTTTCCTGATGCTGGTGACTTTCGTGGCGAGCCCCTTCCAGGTCCTGATGGCCGGGCGGGGCATTGTCGATGCGGGTGACGGATCGGGTCTGAGTCCGCTGCTCCAGTATTGGACCATGGTGGCGCACCCACCAATGCTTTACCTGGGCTATGTCGGGTTCACGGTGCCCTTCGCTTTCGCCATGGCGTCGCTGATTACGCGGCAGCCAGGCGATGGTTGGATTCACACGACGCGGCGCTGGGCGATCGTGACGTGGCTCTTCCAGAGCACGGGTATCTTACTGGGAGCGGGATGGGCCTACGCGGTCCTTGGCTGGGGCGGCTATTGGGGCTGGGATCCGGTGGAGAACGCCTCCTTCCTCCCGTGGCTCACCGGCACCGCTTTCCTTCACTCCGTCATGATGCAGGAGAAAAAGGGAATGATGAAGGTCTGGAACATCATCCTGGTTTCGGCCACGTTCTTCCTCTGCATTTTCGGTACGATGTTGACGCGTTCCGGCCTGGTGAGCTCCGTGCATGCGTTCGCGCAGTCGGATATTGGCAATTACTTCATCGGATTCCTCGCGGTCGGCATCGCCGCGGTCGCGATTCTGCTGCTCAACCGGCTGGATTTCCTGAAAAGCGAGGCCAGCCTGGAGGGCGTGGTATCGCGCGAGTCGAGTTTCCTGTTCAATAACCTGGTATTGCTGGCAAGCTGCTTCGCGGTTCTTTGGGGCACGCTGTTCCCCGTCATCTCGGAATGGGTGACGGGCGATAAGATTAGCGTCGATGCGCCGTTTTACAACCGCGTCATGGTTCCCATCGGCCTGTTCCTGATGTTTCTTACCGGCGTCGGCCCGCTGATTGCGTGGCGGCGTAGCTCGCTCGAAAGCTTGCGGCGCGCGTTTCTCGCGCCCACGATTGCGGGCGCCGCGCTGATGGCTGTCCTGGCGGCGTTTGGCGTGTGGCAACATCCTTACGCGCTGATTTCTTTCGGCCTCTGCATGTTCGTCGCCGCAACCATCGTGATCGAGTTCTGGAAAGGCGCTACGGCCATCCGCGCCAAGGACGGCACGAATCTTGCGCTCAGTATGGTGGAGCTAACTCACCGGAACACCCGGCGCTATGGCGGATATCTGGTCCACATGGGCATCGTGGTCCTGTTTATAGGCTTCACCGGGAGCGCGTTTAACAAGAACCGCACGGTAGAAGTGGCGCCCGGCGACTCGTTTCAGATTGGACGCTACCAAATCGCGCTGGCCAATTCGCAGGATGGAGAAAACAGCAACTACATCTGGCGCAAGATCACTCTCAACGTGAAAAAAGAAGGCGCGGCCATTGCCACGTTAACCCCGGAACGCCGCTTCTACAAGGCCAGCCAGGAATCGACCACGGAAGTGGCCATTCGCCGCCGTCTCCGGGAAGACCTTTACCTCAACTACGCCGGTGTTTCGAAGGATAGTCAGAAGGCCGTGATTCAGGCCTTTGTTTTTCCGCTGGTTTCCTGCATCTGGTGCGGCTACTGGGTTCTCCTGTTTGGTACGCTGATCTGCCTGATTCCTCCCAAGGTGCGTTTGCAGTATCCAAAGACGGAAGTGGTGGGAATCGCGAGGAAGCATGCGGTGGAAACGTAGTCTCCTTCTCATAGCCATCGCAGCTCTTTGCTTTGCGCAGGAGGGCTCGCCCATCATGACGCCCGCCGTTCAGCGGGTGGGCATGAAGCTGGCCTGTCTCTGCGGCACGTGCAAAAATACCGTCGGCGATTGCCCCATGCTGATGTGTCATTATTCGATGCCGGCGCGGGAACAAATCGCCAAGCTCCAGGAAGCGAGCGTATCCGATGCGGAGATCATCAAGACCATCGTGAGGGAGCAGGGCGTGCAGGCGCTGGCCTCTCCTCCCACGGAAGGTTTCAGCCTGCTGGCGTGGGTGATGCCGTTCGCCGCCATCGCGCTGGGGCTGCTGTTTCTGTCCTGGTTTATCAAGCGGCAGCGGGCGCACGCTCCGGCCGCCGAAGTTGACCCCCGCGTGTTAGAGCGCTACCACGACCAGATCGAGAAGGACACCGCAAGACTCGATCAATGATTCCCGCCCTCGCTGTACTGCTTCTCATCGGAGCCGTTGTCTTGACCCTGTTTGTTCGCTGGAAGGATCTTCCGGAGCCCGAGCCGGTCTCTCCCACCGCGCACCTGGAGGAGCGAAAGGCGCGGATTTATGAGAACCTGCGCGATCTTCAGTTTGAATACCGCCTCGGCAAGCTTTCCGATGAAGATTACCAAAAGACAAAACAGGATCTGCAGAAAGAGCTTGCGAGAGTCCTGGGTGAAATTGACGCCGCTGCGCCGGCGAAAACGGTGAAGCTGGCTCCGGCCGCGACTGCTCCGGATCCCAAAGTCTGCCCTCACTGCGGCGCGAAGTTCGACAAGCCGCTTAAGTTTTGCGGAGAATGCGGGAAGACGATGAGGGTGCGCGGATGAGATTCCCTCAAATGCGAACATTATGCGCGGCGGCGCTTCTGACGACGGCTCCGGCGTTCGCGGCGGTGGATGGAAAGGTCCTGAATGGAACCAGCGGGCAGCCGCAGCCGGACGCCCTGGTGTCCCTGGTTCAGCCCGGCCAGGGTGCGATGCAGGTACTTGGATCCGTCAAGTCGGATGCGCAGGGGAGGTTTCATTTCGACCAGAACCCTCAGGGTCCGCGTATCGTGCAGGTCCTTTATCACGGCGTGCAATATAACCAGGTGGCGCCGCCGGGAACCTCCACATCGGCGCTGACGGTAACCGTGTATGAGCCGACGAAAGAGACCGGCGTGGCTCACCTCGCGCAGCACCTGACTCTGCTGCAGCCGGGCGAAACTCAATTGAGCGTCAGCGAGAATTTCATCTTTCAGAACGCGGCCAACCTGACGTTCCACGATCCTCAATCGGGCTCGGCGCAGGTCTATGTGCCCGAGGCGGGGAGAGCGAGCGCGAAGGTTTCCATCACGGCTCCCGGCGGCATGCCGATCTCCCGCGAGATCACGCCGTCGCGGATGCCCGGATTCTTCAAAATCGACTACCCGCTGAAGCCGGGCGAGACGCGCTTTGAGGTGACCTATACGCTGCCCGCTTCAAAGCCTTTGGTTTTCGAAAGCCGGATTGCGCAAAATGCGCAGCCGTTGCGCCTGGTGGTCCCGAACGGCATCACTCTCAAAGGCGAAAATCTGCAATCTCTCGGCCAGGAACCGACTACACAGGCCGGCATCTATGGCGTGACCGGCGATAAATACCGCGTGGAGATCGAAGGAACGGAAGCGCCCGCCGAGCCCGACGGCGATGACGGACGGCCCCAGGTCCACGTGTCGCGTCCGCACGTCTATGCGCAGATCTGGCTGGTGTTGGGGCTGATCCTCGGTATTCTCGCCGTGGGCGGGATTATCCTGTTTCTTCGCGAAGCGCCGGCCGCGGGAAAGAGATAGGGCAATGGCCGCGGTCGCCATTGGCGGAGTGTGGAAATATTACGGAGACTATCCGGCCCTCCGCGACATCACCTTCGACGTGGAAGCTGGCTCTTGCATCGCGCTGCTCGGACGCAACGGAGCAGGGAAGACCACTCTGCTGAAGATCATCGCCGGCCTCTCCCGCGCGGCGAAAGGGAAGATCCAAATTCTGAATGGCGACGCGCGGACGCGTGCCGTGCGGCGGCGCATTGGCCTGCTGGGGCACGGCATCGGGGTTTATGAGGAGCTGTCCGCGCGTGAAAATCTGGAATTTTTCGCGCGGCTGCAGGAGGCGCCCGATCCTCGCAAGACAGCCGCCGAATGGCTGGAGCGAACCGGGCTGAGCATTTCGCGCGACACCCTGGTGCGGGAATTTTCGCGCGGCATGCGGCAGCGCCTGGCTGTGGGGCGCGCGTTTCTTCATGACCCGGAGCTGCTTCTGCTCGACGAGCCCTTCACGGCGCTTGACGACCGGGCGATAGAGCTGTTGCAGAACCTGCTTTCCGCGGCGCGCGCGCGCGGCGCCACCATCATCAT
Organism: Bryobacteraceae bacterium; assembly: GCA_035545735.1. GTDB lineage: Bacteria > Acidobacteriota > Terriglobia > Bryobacterales > Bryobacteraceae > JAJYKC01. The sequence goes on from DASZXS010000036.1 coordinate 43,729, forward strand.
GTCCACCCACCAGCTCCGCGAAGCGCTGGAATTGGCCTCTGGCGTGGTTCTCATCAACCGGGGCAGTGTGGGTTATCATGGGCCGCGAACCGCCGAAATGCTGGCCGATCCGGGCTGGCTTTACCGGCACTACGGAGAGGCATGAGAGTTCTCAATGCCGCCTGGGTGGTAGCGCGGAAGGATCTGCGAGCCGAGTTGCGCACCAAGGAAACGTTGAACGCATCGCTTTCATTCGCTCTGGTGATTCTGCTTCTGTTCAGCTTCATCCTGGACCCGGATTCGCAAACCATGCGCGCGATGAGCGGCGGATTGCTCTGGCTGGTGTTCATGTTCGCCGGCGCACTGATTCTGAACCGCAGTTTTGCGCGGGAACTGCCGAACGATTGCCTGGAAGCGCTGATTGCCTCTCCGGCGAGCGGCGCCGAGCTGTTCCTGGGAAAGTGCGTGGCCAGCTTCATCCTGCTGCTGGTGGTGGAGGTGATTTGTCTTCCGGTGTTCGGCATTTTCTATAACGTGCGCTGGACCCGCCAGACGGGCCTGCTGATCGCCGTGCTGTTACTGGGTGGTTGGGCGCTGACCGTAATCGGAACACTGTTCAGCGCCCTTACCGTCAATCTCCGGCTTCGGGAGTTGATGCTGCCGACGCTGATTTATCCTTTTCTGGTGCCCGCTCTGATGGCGGCGATTCAGCTTACCAACGTGTTGATCGGAGGCGATACTCTGGAAAGGGACGATTACATCTGGTTTCGCGTGCTGATTGGCTTTGACGTGATTTTTTCGCTGCTCGGCCTGGCGCTCGCGGAATCGGTCTTCGTGGGGTGAACAGGTGCCATGCGCAATAAGTTGATCTGGGTACTCGTGGCGGCATCGGCGGCGGTGCTGGCCGTTCAATTGCCGATCATCTTCTTCCGGCTTCCCGATGAATTGAACCAGGGGATGGTGTACCGCATCATCTATTTTCACGTGCCCGCGGCCTTCACGGCATTCACGTGTTTCTTTACGGCACTGATTTGCAGCGTGGGGCTTCTCACCACTTCCAACGCCGGCTTCGACTCGGTTGCCGCCGCGGCCACGGAAACAGGCCTCGCCTTTGCGACGGTGAACCTGGTGACGGGCAGCATTTGGGGACGCTACGCCTGGGGCATCTGGTGGACGTGGGATGCGCGTCTGACGTCCATGCTGGTCTGCTGGCTGCTCTATGCGGGTTACCTGATGTTGCGCCGGGCCGTTGAGGAACCCACCCAGCGCGCGCGGCTCTCCGCGGTCGTCTCGATTTTTGCATTTGCCGACGTCATCATCGTTTGGAAATCCATCGAGTGGTGGCGGACGCAGCATCCGCAGCCGGTTCTAAGCCTGCGCGGCGGAGGCGGCATGGCGGCCGGGATGCAGGCTCCCATGTATTGGGACTGGCTGGCATTTGTGCTTCTTGCGGCGGCGCTGATCCTGATTCGCATGCGCCAGGAGAATGTGCGGCGTGAAATCGATTCCCTGCGGCGCTTCGCGCACGCGCTGTAAAGGAGACTCATGGACCCTCGAAACTTCACCTACCTGTTCTATGGACTGGCGGCCGCCTGGCTGATCATTTTTGGCTACGTCCTTACGATCGCCGTGCGCGAACGGAAACTTCAGAAGGAACTGGAGCGCGTACGCCGCATGATCGAAGAGAAGGAAGCCCGCCGGCGTCCGGACGCCTGAGGGGTCTACTCCTCCCGGGGCGAAGCCAAAGGTGTAGACTCTTCTGAGTGGAATCGGATCGCAGGCACTTTCTCAAGACGGCGGCTATCGCCGCGACAGCATTTTCGCAGGCCCGCGTTTGGGGCGCGAACGATCGTATGCGGATCGGCGCTATCGGCACCGGCGGGCGCTGTAACTATCTCCTCCGGACGTTGAACGACATCGGCGGCAACGAGATCGTCGCGGTGTGCGACGTTTATGAGCCCCACCGCGCCAAGGCCCGCACCGAACACGGCCCGCAGGCGGCCGAATACGGCGACTACCGGAAGCTGCTCGAGGACAAATCCATCGACGCGGTTGTAATCGCCGCGCCAGATCACTGGCATGTTCCGATGACGATCGCCGCCGTCGAAGCGGGGAAGGACGTTTACGTCGAAAAGCCGGTTACCCATAGCATGGCCGAAGCGGAATCGCTATCGAAGGCGGTGGAGGCATCGAACCGGGTCGTCCAGACGGGGACGCAGCAGCGAAGCTGGCCGCATTTCATCCAGGCTAAAAAGCTGATTGACTCGGGCGCGCTCGGCCAGATTACTTTTATCGAAACGCACTGGTATCAGAATCACTACGCGCATCATTCGAACGTGCCGGATATCGATACGGGCAAGCTCGATTGGAAGCAGTTTCTCGGCTCGGCTCCGGACCAGCCATTCGATGTGAGGCGCTATACCGATTGGCGTTTTTATTGGGACTTCGGCGGCGGCGCGCTTACCGACCTGTTTACGCACTGGGTGGATGTCGTGCACTGGTACATGAACAGCGACACGCCGACGTCGGTGTTCGCGCAAGGCTCCAAATACGTGATGCCGGAGCGGGATTGCCCCGACACTCTCAGCGCGTCCTACCTCTATGGCGGTAATTTCGAGGTGGTTTACAACGGCTCGCTGATCGGCAATCTGGAGGGTGGCGGACTGACTTTCCGGGGAACCAAGGGGATGTTGAAGATCGACCGCAGTTCGTACGGCTTCTACCCGGAGGGTACGGGTTATAGCGAGGACATGCGCCTGCTTGCGCCAGCGGACCAGGCTCGCACGGCCGGCGACGGCGGCAGGTACCACATGGAGAACTTTCTCGATTGCGTCCGCAGCCGGAGAACGCCCAACGCGCCGGTTCCGGTAGGAATTGCGGCCGCCCGTCCGGGGCATCTGGGAAACATCTCGCTTCGCGAAGGCCGCCTGGTCCATCTTCCGTCGTAACGCGGGAGACGCGGCTTGCGTCCCACCCCCAACGCCTTCTAGCTGAAGCAGGAGCGCACCCATGCGACACTCGTTCGTGACCGGTTGGCTGGCGGCGGTGGGACTGCTGGCAGGCCCGATGTTCGCGCAGCACGGCATCCGTCCGCGCTCAACCAGCGAAGACTATCCGATCCACCAGAGCGTCCGGACCGAGCACGGCAAGGCCCTTGCCATCGGCGTGACGCTGCTGCCGGAAAAACAGGTGAAGAAGGTCTTCTCACCCGCCCTGAATAAGAAATTCATCGTGGTCGAGATCGGTGTGTTTCCTCCGCCCGGAGCGAGCGCCACGGTTGCCGGGGCGGATTTCGCTCTCAAAATCGGCGAAGAGATGGTTCACCCTCTCAGTGCGGACTCCGCCGCTGCCTCGCTCGGCCGCGCGCGGAATCCCGATCCGAATTGGGATAACCACGATATCCATGGGAGCGCTGGCGCGGGTATCGGGTATGAGCGGGGAACCGATCCAGTCACCGGCCGGCCGGTTCGCGGGTTGAGCCGTAGCGCGGGAGTGGGCGCGGCCAACGATCCCGCGGCCGGCCCCTATCCGTATCCCGATCCTCCGCCTCCTCAGGACCCGCGAAACTTGCAGGAAGACGTAGAGAACCGCGGGCTGCCGGAAGGCGCCACCGCCGATCCGGTCGCTGGGTATCTCTACTTTCCCGTACCGTCCAAAATGCGCAAGAACGGACAGTTCCTGTTGCTGTATCTCGCGGGAGAGTCCCCGGTCACGATGCCGCTCGAAAACTGAGATCGAGCGGGTATCCTCTTACCAGCTCAATTCAGCCGGAAGGTATTCTCCGATCAGGTCCTCATAGTAGGGCTTCACTTCCGATAGCTTCGGACGCTCCCGCCCTTTCGAATAGAGATCGTAGGGGTTGAACTTCCTCACCCAGCCGAACATCTCCCGGTCATGATCGGTCATCAGGTAGTCGTAGGCGCCGTGGCGGTGCGCGGCGTAGAAGGAATGATAGCGGAGCATATAGAGAGCGGGCTCCGGCAGGTAGTCCTTCAACACCGTGTAGATGTATTCGTCGTGCCCCCAGGACAAATTCACGTTGTCCAAGCCGCAGTTCGCCGAATAGATCCCGTACTTGGTTTGCAATTCCGGAATTGCGGAATCCGGGTTGGCGGCAAAGAACTCGGGGAAGACGACCTGATCGGACCAGGCGCAGCCCACCGGGAACGTATCGCCGACCACGGCCCACTGGGGCTCCCCAAACAGGCAGAGAACCTTGCCGAGATCGTGCATCAGGCCCGCAAGTACAAACCAGCGCGGATGCCCGTCCTTGCGAATCGCCTCGGAGGTTTGTAGCAGATGCTCAATCTGGGACAGATCCGTATCCGGGTCGCTATCGTCCACGAGGGTGTTGAGGAAGTCGAGTGCCTCCCAGACGCCCATCTTCCGCCGCTTCAGCGTAGTGAATTCCGCCTTTTTCGCCCGCACGAAATCGAGCGTTTGGAACTGGTGATTCTGGCGGTAGAACTCGGTGACTCCGGGATTGGCGTCGGCCTTGTAATTCCGGAACTCGTCTTCCGATTTTCCTTGTTTGTAGCGCGTCTGGACGAAGTCGTCCCACTCCTCAACGTGCCGCATGGGTTGAGCTTCAGTTGCCATGGTTTTAATTTCCTCCTGGCGGCGCCGTGGATTTCCGTACCACGAGTTCGCCGCTCATCTTCACATTTCGCTCAAGCTCTCCGGCGCCGTCGCCGTTCTGCGCCAGCAGTTCGAGCAGCAGCGTCATAGCGCTTCGCCCCATTTCATGCATGGGCTGCCGGACCGTGGTCAGCGGCGGCTGCAGATAGGGCGCAAAAAACAAATCGTCGAAGCCGGTGATGGAGATATCGCCCGGAGCGCTCAATCCGGCCGCCCGCAATTCCGCGTAAGCACCGAGAGCCGTAAGATCGTTGTAACAGAACACCGCCGTGGGCCTTCGGCGCAGGCGCAGCAGATTCCGGATCGCCGCGCATCCTCCCTCGGGCTGGCTGTCGCCGTATTCAATGAGCTGCCGGTCGAGCGGGATGCCGGCTTCCTTCAGGGCAAGCTCGTAACCGGCGCGGCGTTCGCCATCAGACTGGCCGCCGCCACGGTCACCAATATAGGCAATCCGCCGGTGGCCGAGCGAGAGCAGGTGGTTCATCAGGTCGCGCGAAGCGCCAGGATTGTCGATGGAGACTGAGTAGGCGTACTCGCCGGAGTGCTGGTTATTGATAAGCACCAGAGGCACTTCCAGTTCCGCCAACTCGGGAATGTAGAGGCCTCCGACGCGCGACGCGGCCACCAGGATGCCATCGACTCGGCGCTCGTGGAAAGAGCGGACCACTTCCATCTCGCGGTACGGGTCGCCATTCGAGTTGGCGAGGAAAACCGCATAGTTCCGTTCGTTCGCTACCGCCTCCACGCCGCGAACGACCGGACCGACGAACGGATCGGAGATGTTGGTGACAACACATCCGATGGTGCGCGTCTCCCGCATAACGAGCGAGCGCCCAACCCAACTGGGACGATAGCCGTGCTCGTTTGCAAGTCGTTGAATCAGCTCACTTGTTTCCGCATTGACGAGCGGGCTGTTGCGGAGCGCGCGCGACACGGTCGAATGCGAGACATTGGCGATTTGCGCGAGGTCTTTGATGGAAATGTGTTTGCCCATGCTGCAAACGTGTGTAGCCAATGTCATTCTACTTGAGTCCCGAGCCCTCCGTCAAAGAGAATTGAGCCCTCCGCCGGGGAGCAGCGGGAGAACCGATTTTAACGTTTCATTCATTAAACGGTCGTTTTTAAGGGCTGAACAGGCGATAGGGCAAATAAACGTCTTTGACTTTGCCCTCGCTTTCTGCCATACTCGGGGCGTAAGTCTGGAGTGACAGTTATTCCCGCCAGGACTCAGCCCGTATCCTCAGTACCTCACCCTGCGGTTGCAATTCCAGCCAATTTCTCATCTTGCGCTAATTTCGCGGCAGGCCTTGTGTCTTCGCGCGGTTTCCGTGGTCAATAACAGTTAAGGAGCTCAAAGTGAAACTTTTCGTAGGCAATTTGCCATACTCCGCCGCTGAAGGCGACGTACAGACATTCTTCGAACAGGCCGGCGTAACCGTCGACAGCGTGAATGTAATGCGAGACCGATTCAGCGGTGAAGCGCGTGGATTTGGATTCGTGGAAATTCACGACGATGCCCAGGCAAATCATGCGATTGAAGCGTGCAATGGCCGCGAGTTACTGGGACGCGCGTTGGTAGTCAATGAAGCCCGGCCGATGGTCCCTCGTGAAGGGGGCGGACGGAGTGGTGGTGGACGTGACTTTGGTGGCGGCGGCGGCGGAAATCGCCGTGGCGGCGGCGGTGGAAACCGCAATCGCTACTAAGTTCTTACCGTAATTGCAAAAGACGCGGAACAGACCGCATCCGCGGTCTGTTCCGCAGGTTTCCAGAACTCAAACCGAAGCTTTTTCGAGCAGCTTAATAATCACGTCCGGGTCATTGGGCGCGACGGTAGGCTTATTTTGAAAAGCTCCCGCGATTAGATTTCCCGTCAAATCCTTAAGAGTCCCCATGTGGTACCCATAAACGTAGTCCGGGTCCTTTAAGACATTTCCCGTAAGCAAGGCGACGGTGTTTTCTCCGGAGCCGATAACGCCGGCGGTCCTTAGTTTACGAATTCCCGCCAGGGTTGCGGCCGATGCCGGTTCGCATCCGATCCCGCATTTCCCGATGACGGCTTTCGCGTCGGCGATTTCCGTTTCGGTGGCTTTTTCCACCGTTCCGTGGGAGGCGCGAAGTTCCAGCTCCGCCTTGGGCCACGACACCGGATCGCCGATTTTGATGGCCGTCGCCAAGGTCTGCGGATGGGCAACCGCCCGGAAGGGACCGCCATGATGAAAATATTCGTAGAAAGGCGCTGCGCCCTCGGCCTGCACCACTGCCAGGCGCGGACTCCTCGCGATCAGCCCCCATTCCAGCATCTCGCGCAACGCCTTCCCTAGCGCGGAGACATTTCCCAGATTGCCGCCGGGCAGCACGATCCAATCGGGCGGATTCCAGTCCAACTGCTCCATCAGTTCGAAGGCGATCGTTTTTTGGCCTTCGATCCGGAAAGGATTAATGGAGTTGAGCAGGTAGATTCCCATGCGCTCGGAGAGGGTCCGGACCAGGGCGAGAATCTGATCGAAATTGGCCTCCACTTGAATCGTCCGCGCTCCGTATTCGAGAGCTTGGGAGAGTTTGCCGAAGGCGATGTTCCCGTGGGGGAGAAAAATTATCGGGTCCAGGCCTCCGGCGGCGGCGTAGGCCGCCATCGAGGCCGAGGTATTCCCCGTCGAGACGCAGGCCACCCGGCGTTTTCCCAGGCGTACGGCCTGGGTGGCGCCGCAGGTCATCCCGTTGTCTTTGAAAGAGCCGGTGGGGTTGAACCCCTGGTGTTTGAAGCGGAGGCGGTCTAGTCCGGCATAGTGGGAGGCCTTTGGTCCGTCGAGCAGCGCGGTGTTGCCCTCGCGCAGCGTTACCACGTGGTGGGTTTCGCCATCGAAAGGAAGCACTTCGCGGAACCGCCATACTCCGCTTTGGTCCAGCGGCGCGTTGGATTTGCGGCGCTCGCGCCACAATGCCTTCCACGTGTTGGCCTCCCCGGCTGCTCCAGGGTAGGTAACCTCGAGCAAACCGCCGCAGGCAGGGCAGTTATAGATGACTTCGGTGATGGGGTAGTGAGCGCGGCAACCGGGCTCAAAACAAGTGAGCTGAGCTTGCATGGGTACACTGCAAGGCTACCAGTCCGGAGTGTCCGGGCACAAAAAAGACCGGAGCAGCCGGTGGAGGGGAGAAGGTGGCCACGCGCCCCGGTCCTGAAATCACTCACTACCAGTTGGATGCCACCGGCCACTTTCGGTTGCTCCCCCCGATGCTGGAGATGTCATGGGAGCAATGACCCAGGGCGATGACCCTGGATCGCCCGCAAATATACGGTTTATCGCTTCCAGCTATCGTAGTCGGCCCGCAGACGGCGCAGTTCGGCCACGTCGCGCAGCAGCGCGTTTCTGTTGTCCGGCGTAAGGGTATTGTGGTCAAGGACACTCTGCACGTCGCCAATGGCGGAATCCAACTCACCCTTGTCGAAATGCCGCTTCACCAGGTGTCTGTCAAATGTGGAGAGATGCCTTTCCGCGTTCTTGTAGCGGTCTCGTTCTTTGTGTTCTGTGGTGGATTCCGCGCGTGACTGGCGCAGGTCGGATTGCGTCTGACCGATTAAGTCGCGGGTGCGCTGCCAGGGTGTTTCGGGACCCTGCGCGAGGCCGAGCGAGCCGGCGGCCACTGCCGCGAGCGCCAAGACTTGGAAGGCTGCGGTGAATCTCTTTTTTGTCTGTTTCATAGGCTAATTCCTTTTCAACCTCCGAGTGGATCCGCCGGCTGACTGTATTCCGGCTCTCAAATGGGACACACGACGGGCCAATTTTGTTACTTTTCCGGCGTTACGGGAGAAGAAGGCCGCCCCAGGGTGACTAAGACGGCCAGTTCAGGTCGGGTAGAGTTAAGGCAATAGTAAACTGGAGAGCGAGAACTGCCAATAATGAAAAAGAACTATCCGCGGCGGAATCGGTGATTTCCGTTTATTTGGAGAAAGGCTCGGTCACGATTCGGACCGTTTCCAGCCCGCGCCGGAAACCTGGTTTCGCGCTGATCCGGCTGATTTATGGCGGCATCTGCAACACGGACATCGAGCTGCAGCGGGGCTATTACGGCTTCCGCGGGACTCCCGGACACGAATTTGTAGGCGAAGTTCTCGAAGCCGATCATGAGGCGCTGATTGGGCGGCGCGTGGTAGGCGGAATCAATCTTGCGTGCGGCGTCTGCGAATGGTGTGTGCAAGGGATGGGCCGGCACTGTCCGAAACGCTCCGTTCTTGGGATCGTAAAGCATCCCGGCGCTTTCAGCGAAGTGTTTACCCTCCCCGAGTGTAATCTGCTGACGGTGCCCGATTCCCTGGCGAGTGAACAGGCCGTCTTCGCCGAGCCGGTGGCCGCGGCGTGCGAAATTCTCGACCAGGTGAAAATTCCCAGGGGAGCGGAAGTAGCCGTGCTTGGCGACGGGAAGCTCGGATTGCTGGTTTCCCAGGTGCTTCATGCGCACGGAGCT
>DASZXS010000037.1:0-74722 GCA_035545735.1 Bryobacteraceae bacterium
GGAGGGTATGGCGAAATTATCGGCGGCGGGCAGCGCGTTCACGACTACGATCTATTGGTGAAGCGCATCGAGGCGCACCATCTTCCGCCGGAGGCGTTCAACTGGTACCTGGATCTGCGGAAATTCGGCTCCGTGCCGCACGGCGGATTCGGGATGGGAGTGGAACGGTTCGTAGCGTGGATGTGCGGCTTGGAGCACATCCGCGAAACCATCGCCTATCCAAGGATGCTGTATCGCATCCGCCCGTAGTTCACTCACCATGCCGCATTCCACGATTGCAATCATCGGGGCTCCCATGGACCTCGGCGCAGGACGCCGCGGCGTTGACATGGGCGCCTCGGCAGTGCGCCTGGCGAATCTCAACGGGCGATTGTCGGAATTGGGGTATCACGTCGAAGATTTGGGAAACGTGCCGGCGGCGCAGCCCGAATCGAATCCCATCGGTCCGTCGAATGCGCGTTATCTCCCTCAAATCACCGATACTTGCACGCGCCTGGCGGCGGCGGTGGAGAAGGCGCTGGGCGAAAAACGGTTTCCCCTGATTTTGGGCGGCGACCACTCCATCGCCGCGGGCACGGTCGCGGGCGCGTCGGCGCACTTCCGCGAGACGGGGCGAAAAATCGGCCTGATTTGGGTGGATGCCCATTCCGACATGAACACGCCTGAGACCAGCCCGAGCGGCAATGTGCACGGAATGCCGCTGGCGTGCTGCGTCGGCATGGGTCCGCGCGAACTGACGCATATCGGCGGCCACGTCCCCATAGTCGATCCGCACAGCGTCGCCTTGGTGGGCATCCGCTCCGTCGATGAACTCGAACGCCGCAACATTCAGCGCGCGGGGCTGCGAGTTTTCACCATGCGCAACATTGATGAACAGGGACTGCGCGCGGTGATGAGCGAGGCAATCGCCGTCGCGAGCCAGGGAACCGATGTGTTTCACGTTTCCTTCGACATGGACTCGGTGGACCCGCGCGAGGCGCCGGGTGTTGGGACGCCCGTTCCGGGAGGATTGACCTATCGTGAGGCGCACCTCGCGATGGAGATGATCTGCGACTCGGGCAAGATGCGGTCCATGGACGTAGTGGAAGTGAATCCAGTGATCGACGAGGCAAACCGGACCGCCATGCTTGCCGTGGAGCTGATCCTGTCGGCGTTGGGAAAACGTATTTTATGAGAATCCGAGTAGCGATTGTTTATGGCGGACGAAGCGGCGAGCATGAGATCTCGCTGCGCTCCGCGAAATCGATCATGGAAGCGATGGATCCGGAGAAATACCGGGTAATCCAGTACAAGATTTCGAAAGATGGCAAGTGGAGTCCGAAGCCGATTTCGCCGGAGCCGGGAGGCAATCCGGAAATCGATGTCGTTTTTCCCGTGTTGCATGGCACGTTCGGCGAAGACGGAACGGTGCAGGGGCTATTGGAACTTGCGGACCTGCCCTACGTCGGGGCGGGAGTGCTCGCGTCGTCGGTTTCGATGGATAAGGAAGTCATGAAACGGCTGGCCGTCGAGAGGAAACTGCCGGTGGTGGAGTACCGGGTGTTGACGGGCCAAGACATCGCGAATGCCGCGGAGCTGTGCGCGGAGCTTCCGTTCCCGCTGTTTGTGAAGCCGGCGAACCTGGGGTCTTCGGTGGGCATTTCAAAGGCGAACGACCGCGCCGGACTGGAAAAAGCGGTGGAGACCGCGGCGTCGTTCGACCGCAAGATCATCGTGGAGCGCGGCATCACCGGCCGCGAATTCGAATGTTCCGTACTGGGGAACGAAAACCCCGAAGCGGCGTTCCCGTGCGAAATTCTGCCCTCGCAGGATTTCTACGATTACGAGGATAAGTACCTGCTGGATAAGGCCAAAACCGTGCTTCCCGCGGATCTGACTCCGGAGCGGACGGCGGAAATGCGCCGGCTCGCGGTGGAATGCTACCGCGCCGTGGAGTGCGAGGGTATGGCGCGCGTCGATTTCCTGATGGAAGGGAAGTCCGGCAAAATTTTTATTAACGAGATCAACACAATCCCCGGCTTCACGTCCATCAGTATGTATCCGAAGATGTGGGAATACGCCGGACTGCCCATGCCGAAGCTGATTGACCGCCTGATTGAGCTGGCGATGGAACGCAGCGAGCGAAAGAAGCGTCTGCGATACTCGCGATAGCTGGATGCTGCTGCCTCTCCTTCTCTTTTTCGCCGCGCCACCGGCAGACGACCTCGACAAGCAGGTGAAAAGCTTCGTCGATGTGCTGTCCATCGTGCGGCATAACGCCTCCGATCCGGTCTCGACCGATGTGATCTATCAGGGCGCTATTCCGGGCATGCTGCGAACTCTCGATCCCCACACCGTCTTTTTCGACCCGCAGCAGTACGAACAGTTGAAGCAGATGGAGCGCTCCGAGCAGAAGGGCTTCGGCACCGTGGTGTCGGTTCTTCCCGGCCGGGTCCTTGTCCTGCAGGCTCTGCCGGGAACTCCATCGGCGAAGGCCGGTCTCGCTCCGGGAGATGAAATTCTGGCCATCAACAACGTCGCGCTGAGCCGGCTGGATTTCGATCAACTGGTCCAATACCTGGGCATGGCGCGGCAGAAGGAAGCGGAATTGGTGGTGCGCCGCGAAGGCAATGCGCGTCTCCTGAATTTCACGCTAAAGCCCGCCGTCATGGACGCGCCCAGCGTGGAGCGCGCGTTTTTGCTGAAGCCCGGCATCGCCTATTTACGCGTTGCCAGCTTCGACCCGCAAACCGGCAAGCAGATTAAAGAGGCGATCGAAAAATTGGGCGGACGTTCTCTCACAGGACTGGTGCTGGACCTGCGGAACAATCCCGGCGGCGTGGTGGAAGCCGCGCTCGAAACCGCAAGTTTTTTTCTAAAGCCCGGCCAGAAGATTCTTAGCGTGAAGGGGCGCGCGGTGCAGGGTAAGGACGTCAACGTTCCCGCCAACGTGACGCCCTACTCGTTTCCGATGGCAATCCTGGTCAACGAGAAAACCGCCAGCGCCGCGGAGATTGTTACCGGCGCGTTGCAGGATCACGATCGCGCCACCGTGTTCGGCGTGACCACCTATGGCAAGGGTCTGGTGCAAAGCGTCTACCCCTTGAGCGGAGATACCGCCATGGCGCTTACGACATCGTTCTATTACACCCCGAGCGGGCGGTCCATTCAGAAGCCTCTGCGGGAAAGCCAGCTTCAGTTGAGCCAGCCGAAGACTTCCTTCCAGACCGATTCCGGCCGGAAGGTGACTGGCGGCGGAGGTATTCGCCCGGACCACATTGTGGCCGCGGAGATTCCGGACCGCTTGACCGCGGCGCTTGAGGGGAGCGCCGTCTTCTCGTCTTTTGCGATTGACTACGTTCAAAAACATAAGCTGAATCCTTCGTTTCACGTGACGCCGGATGTGCTCGACGAATTCCAGACCTACTGTTCCGAGCGGGGGATTCAACCGAGCGTCGGAGAATGGCTCGCCAAGCGCGGCTACATCGAGAGCCGGTTGAACGAGGAATTCCAGACGCAGCTATCGGGCGTGGAAAAAAGCGACCAAATCGCGGTTGCGCGCGATCCGGTGGTGCAGGCGGCGCTGGCGTCGCTCCATTAGGTATGCGCTAGTTTCTGACGCCCTCGAAGTGAGCTTCGATCTCTTCGAGGGTCTTGCCTCGCGTCTCCGGAAGCAGGAACGTCGCGGTAAGGAAGTAAATCACGGCGCATCCCGCAAAAACGAAGAACATGGTCGAATAGCCGAACTTCCCGACCGTGGGAAGAAAGATGGCGGCGATCGTGGTGGATACGGCCTGGTTAATCAGCAGCGCGATGCTCATGCCGTTGGAGCGGATGCGCGTCGGCATCAACTCCGAAAGCGCCAGCCAAACGCACACGCCGGGTCCCAATGCGTAGAACGCCGCATAGACCAGGAGACTGATGGCCACCAGCCAGCCGTTGCCCGCGCCGGGCACGGGTGTGATGAGCGCATTCTCGATCTTGAGCGGAGCCTGCCGCGCGGCCTCCAGGTTTCCGAACGGATTCGAGAAAAATGCGACCACCTTGTTCGCGGGGACGCAGGATTCGCGATTGATTTCCACCGGCTTCGCCATCGCATCGTCGGAGCGCGCCACCGGCGTCGCCGCGCGGAAGTCGCCGTAGGAATAAATCACGATCAGGGAAGTGGCTTGGTCCGCCGCGGCCTGGCCCGCCTTGCCGGCGGCGGTCAGCAGAGTGTCGGCGGTCTTGTGGTCATAGACCAGCGAGAGCTTCTGGCCGGCTCCGACCATCGCCTGCATGGCGCGGCTCGAATCGACGCGCCGGCTCTCGGCCCGGCTGAAGAGGATGCCCACGGCGAGCAGCGAAATGAAAAGCCCGGTGGTGCCGATCGAAAGAAGGAACTTTCTGCCTTTTCGGTCCACCAGCATGACGCCCGCGAAGGTCATCAGGAAATTGACGATGGTGAAGAAAACATACCCCCAGTGCGCCTGAACATCGGAAAGCCCGCTTTGGAGGAGGATGGTGGTGTTGTAGGCAATGATGGAGTTGATGCCGACCGCTTGCGTGCAGGCCAGAATAATGCAGGCGAGCACGAACGGGATGACGTATTTGCGGCGCAGCAAGGACTCCTTCACGCGCTCGCCAGTGGATCTCTTCGCCGTTTCGGCGGCCATTTCGCCCAGTTCCGCGTCAGCCTGCGCGACAGCGCGCGAGCGAAGCAGGGCGGCGCGGGCGGCCTCCGTCCTGCCGCGCCGGAAGAGCCAGCGAGGCGATTCGGCCACCATTACCGTGCCAATGACAAACAGGACTCCGGGCGGCAGCGATACCCAGAAAATGCTTCGCCACGCCGTGTCCTTGAACGCGAGAACCTTCGCCGGATCGCCCAGCTTCGTTACTTCGTCGACCCGGAAGCTGAAGTAGATGCCGACCAGCGCGGCGGCCACAATGCCGAGTGTCAGCAGCCATTGAAAGATGGCCGTCCCTTTGCCGCGCGAATCCGGAGTCAGGCATTCCGCCAGGTAGAGCGGGACGACGACGCCGATGAGCCCCGCGCTGATTCCCTGGAGAACACGTCCGAGCACTAGCGGTTCATAACCGTGCGCCAGCGCGATGGTGGGGATGCTGGTGACGAAAAGGATGCCGCTGAGCGTCATCACGAGACGGCGGCCCATCCAATCGGCCAGCATACCGGCGAAAAGCGTGGAGATCACGCTGCCGAGCAGAACCGCCGCGACGACGATGGAGAGTTGGCCGGCGTTCAGGCCCGACGTGGCCTCGAGGTATGGCAGGGCGCCGGCGATGATTCCCACGTCCACTCCGTAGAGCAGGCCGCCGAGACCGGCGACGAGCAGCAGAAAACGGTTATAGGCATTATTCTTCCGGGGAAGCGCGGACTCGGACATAGTTGGCGTTGTTTTAGAGTATCAGCAGTTCACAGCCCTGCATTTCTGGCGGAGACGGCGGCCACGCTGGACCAGTCCAGGTCTCCCTGCCCCTGGGCGATCGCCTGCAGAAATCGATCCTTCATCACGCTGGCAAAGGGCATGGCGGAAGCGCACTCTTCGGCGGTGGCCAGAGCCAGGCGCACATCCTTGTAGCCGAGCTTCAGGGCGAATCCGGCGGGTTCGAATTTTTCATTGGCGACGGCGCCGCCGTAGCCCGCGTAGACCGGCGAGGCAAACAGCGCGTTCATGACGCCGAGGAAATCGGCGGGCGCCACTCCCGCTTTCCGCAGCGTGGCAAAGGACTCGCCAAAGGCCTCTATGACGCTGGCGATCATGAAGTTGCCGCACACCTTCACGGCATTCGCCTGCCAGGGTTCGCCGCCCACGATGAAGGTCTGACGCCCGATTGCGTCGAAAAGGGGGCGGCATCGGTCGATGGTTTCCGCCCTCCCGGCGGCCACCACCAGCAGCCTTTTACTTTCCGCGGCCTCGGGACGGCCGAAAACGGGAACGCTGAGGAATTCCTGTCCCCGCCGGGCGTGCTCTTCGGTGAGTCGCCTCGCCAGAGCGGTGCTGATGGTGCTGTGGGAGATATGAACGGCGCCGGCCGCCAGCATGGCGGCGAGGCCGCTCGCTCCGAATGTCATCTGCTCCACGGCGGAATCGTCGGAAAGCATCGTCATCACCGCGTCTGCTCCGGCGCAGGCATCGGCCGGTGAAGCGGCGAGCCGCGCGCCTTCGGAAATCAACGGTTCGGCCTTGACCGCGCTGCGGTTATACACGGCTACGGAATGCCCGGCGCGAAGGAGATTGCGCGCCATGGCCGAGCCCATCCTGCCGAGTCCAATGAATCCGGTGTTCATATTCACCCAAGTATAGGCCCCGGAAGCCGCCCGGTCCCCTTCCGGCTATTTTCGTAACCTTTCGTTCCGCGCCGGGTATAAGCAGACGGAGGGTTCTGTCCACATGAGATTCGCGTTTAAAACTGCTCTGATTTCTCTTGCCCTGGCTTCCATGGGGCTAAGCGCCGCCGATTTCACGGAAAATTTTCACGCCAGCGAGCCGCTGCCCGCGGGCGGAGCTCTGACCGTGCGGAATGTAAACGGTTCCGTCGAGATCACCGTCTGGGACCAGGACACGGTGGACGTGAATGCCGTGAAGGAGGCCGACTCCCAGGCCCGGCTGAACGAAATCCGGATTGAGGTTCAAAGGACTGGTGACGGGGTATCGGTCCGCACCGTGGTTCCCGAACACCGGAACGGCAACATGGGCGCGCGCCTGGTGTTGAAGGTCCCACGGCGGGTGAACCTGAGGGACGTGAGCAGTTCCAATGGAGCCATCCGCGTGAGCGGAGTGGAGGGCGCGGCGAAGCTGTCGACGTCGAACGGAGCCATCCGCGCCGATGTGACCGGCGGAAGCTTCAGCGCGGCGACTTCGAATGGCTCGATCGAAGCGAACCTGCGCCGCGCAGACAGCCGGGAACCGGTGGTGCTGGATACGTCGAATGGCCGGATTTCGCTGAGGCTGGATGCGGAAACGGTTCCCGAGATTCGCGCCGATACTTCGAATTCGTCGATTGAGCTCCATTTGCCGGCCAGCACCGGCGCGCGACTGGAGGCATCCACCTCAAATGGCGGGATTTTTAGCGATTTCGATGTGACGACCCGGTCTATGTCCAAGGACCGCCTGAATGGCACAATCGGGGCTGGCGGGCCGCTGCTGAAGCTAGGCACTTCCAATGGGGCGATCCGTGTTCTGCGGAACTGACGCTACCGGAATCTTTTCCGCCGTGGCGGGCGGATTGCCGATCCCGGGGGCGCGCAAAGCATGGGTGCAGAGAACGGATTCGCGCGGCCGGGCAACTCCGAGTCACCGGGCCGCGCGAGTCAAGCTGGCGGTTCGCTATTTAAACGTCGTCGATTGCTGGATGGAAATCGAGGACGTAGCGAATCCGTAGTCGAGGCCGTTCGCGTTGAAGGCAACCGGGTTCGAGGAATTGATCAGAATTACGCTGCCCGTCGGGATGGAAAATCCACCGGCCGAGATCACAGCGCTGGGTGGCAGGCTGAGCAGCACGACCGGCGGCACCGTGAAGTGAAGGTCGCTCGCCTTGGCGGTACAGATGAAAGCGCCCCCGGAGAGATTCGACTCATCGGCTCCGGCCAGCGAGGTGCCTTCGATAACCACCAGGCCGTTGGCGTCGCCGCCCGTCCAGGTGAGCGGCAAGCCATTGGCGCGCGTCACCGTGGCAGCGGCCGCTTTGTTGGTCCAGTTCAGGATGTCGGGGACCTGGAGATTAACCTGGAACGGCCCGACCTTGGAACCGCCGGGGCCCGAAATCTGGTACGCGCCCGGGCTCAGGTAGAGGGGTCCGGACGCGCCGGAAACGGGGTCCGCCCCAAGGGCCGCGGAGTAAAAGCCAGTCGTGTTGGAGGTCAGCTTCTTCGTCCCGTTCGGGCCATTGATCGTAATGGCGGACCCGGCGTCCAAACCCACCGACTGATAGCTTCCCGTGGGCCCCGAGGAGGAGTTTCCATTGAAGTAGTAAACCGTACACGCGCCATAGTTGCTATAGGTGAACGGGAGGCCGCCGACATTGGAGCTGGAGAACGTGTATTTCAGGAAACCGGCAAACCCATAATCGTTGGTCATGTCCTCCGGCGATCCGCTTCCAATCGGGGGCGGAAGGGTGACCGTACTGGTTGACCGTGAAAGGTTCACGCTGCCGATGGAGCCTGAGCCGGAAATGATTTTCTGGTACTCGGACCCGGACAGGCCGCTTTGCGCGTCCGAACACGTCCGGCCGCTGGCAGCCACGGAAATGGAGACGAAGTTGCTTACCGTATTTCCAGTCTGCACAGCAACCGGGACGGTGCATCCGGTCACATTTTGCGGGATCTGGATCTGAATCTGGTCTACTCCGGAGCAGCAGCCCGAGCGCCCCCAATATCCGGGCTTTACCGTAGCGCCTCCGACGTACACCGTGGGGGCGGGTCCAATATTTCCCGTGGTGGGCACCTGGTCATCCGGGGCCGAAATTGCTCCAAGGCCGGTAGCCCAGATGTTGAGAATCTCACCGGGATTGGCGGCAAGCACGAACGAGTTGGCCTGGTTGCTGCCATTGGTGAAGACACCGGGGCCGCTCCCCGACGAGGCTACCGTGAAGATGCCTACGTTCTCTGCGACTACTTTTACGGGTGCGGAGGCGCTGATCTGGCCATTGGCGGTCACCGACAGCGTGCCGCTGCCAATCGGCGTGTTCGATGGCATCAAAGCATTGATCTGATTGGCCTGCACGTAGAAAAGGATCGCCTTTACCGTGGTTCCGTTCACGGTTACCGAGACGGATGAATTCCCCAAATCCGTGGGGAGGGGGAATGCGCTCACCCTGGCTGGCTCAACGGGGCCCAGGCCGGTGCCGAAGATACTGAAAACGGAGCCTTGGGCAATTCCGGAGTTGGGAAGGCTTTGCATGGCAAAGCTGGCCGCATTCACCACGCCTCCCGAGCCAATCACCGGCTGCGCCATGGAAGGCAAACCCGCCAGAAGGGCCGCGGCGAAGTAAAGCTTGAATTTAGTCATATTTAGTCTGGGTCCTTGTTGAGCTTAGTCCTAACAGCACTTAATGATAAAAGCTGTCGCGGCGTTTCGCCAAACCCAAAAAAATGCAGCCGTACTATACGGCCAGGGTACTTTTCAGCACTCGGCTATCGGTGGGCGCGGCTCAAAGGACGCCGAACCGGTCAAAAGCCGCGGCGGCGCCCATGCCGTTTTCCAGGGCTTCGCGAACCGTCTGCTCGCGGCGCGCCTTTTCGAACGCTGCCTGAAACACCTCGCGCTCCGCCCGCCGTGGAATGATGCAGATTCCGTCGAGATCGGCAAACACCACATCCCCCACTTCCACCCGGACCTGCCCGATTTCGACCGGAATTCGGAAATCGATCACTTTCCCTCGCGGCGCCTGATCCTGCGCGTACCCGCCGAAAGAAAAAGTGGGAAATCCCAGCGACAGGATGCCGCGTGTATCGCGCGAGTATCCGTGGATGACCGCGCCCGCCGCCCCGCGATGCATCGCCCGTACGCTCATCAGTTCGCCCCAACAGGCGTACGGCGTTGGAGCGCCGGCGCAGAGGTAGACTTCCCCCTGCCGCAGGTCGTCCAGGGCTTCGAGCATCAGCCCGAACGGCTTGGCATCCGCCGGGTTATGGGAGCCTTCCGGGGACTCGTCGCCGAAATCGGCTTCGAGAACCGGCATGGCGCGCCCCACCGTAACCATGCTGGCCTCGAGCGGCCGGATGCCGGGGGGAAGGAATTGTCTCCGCAGCCCCATTTTGTCCATTACATCGCCGACCACGGCGGTGAATAACTCTCGCTTGGCGGTGGCAAATAGTTCGTCTTCGCTCTGCATGGCTGGCCCTTTCCGGAGATCCCTTTTCAATATACTGATTGCATGTTAAATCCGATGCCGGGAGGTTCCCTCTAATGGATCGCCGCGAATTTCTACAGGCCGGCGCGTTTTCGCTGGCGGCCGTTGCCGGAAGCAAGGCCCGGGCATCGACGCCTCCCATCGACACAAAGAAGCGCCGGGTTGGGCTGATCGGCTGCGGGTGGTACGGGAAGTCGGACTTGTTCCGCCTGATCCAGGTTTCGCCGGTGGAGGTAGTTTCCCTTTGCGATGTCGATAGCCAGATGTTATCGCAGGCGGCGGACATGGTGGCCGCCCGCCAGATCTCGAAGAAACGCCCGCGCACTTTTGGGGATTATCGCGAGATGCTGGCGGAGAAAGATCTGGACCTGGTCCTGATTGAGCCGCCCGACCACTGGCATGCGCTCATCATGATTGAGGCCGCCAAGGCCGGCGCCGATATATACGTGCAGAAACCTATTAGCGTGGATGTTGCCGAGGGCAAAGCCATGCTTGCGGCGGCGCGTAAATACAATCGCGTGGTGCAGGTGGGCACACAACGGCGCAGCACACCGCACCTGGTGGAAGCGCGCGACCGCTTCATCCGCGAGGGGAAACTGGGAAAGATCGGCCTGGTGGAAATTTGTTGTTACTACCACATGCGCGCTACCGGAAACCCGCCGGACACCGCGCCGCCGGCCTATCTCGATTACGAAATGTGGACCGGGCCGGCGCCCATGCGCCCCTATAACAAGCTGGTGCATCCGCGCGGCTGGCGTGCGTTCATGGAATATGGGAACGGAATTGTCGGCGACATGTGTATTCACATGTTCGACATGACCCGCTGGATGATGGACCTCGGCTGGCCTTCGAGAATTGCGTCCACCGGCGGGATTTTGCTCGACAAGGAGAGCAAAGCAAACATCACGGACACCCAGACTGCAACCTGGGAATACCCGGATCTTCGCATCGTGTGGCAGCATCGCAGTTGGGGCTCCGCGCCGGACGAGAAATACCCTTGGGCGGCCACATTTTATGGGGATAAGGGCACGCTAAAAGCCGGTGTAATGGGGTACGACTTCATTCCTCTGCGTGGAGGGCAGGCCGTTCATAAAGACGTCACGTATGAGTTCGACCGTTACCCCGAGGACAAGACCGAAAAGGATCTGGAAACGCACGTGGCCCCGGCGGTCCGGTATCACATGCTGGATCTGCTGAAGGCGGTTGACGCCCGCAGCAAGCCCGTCGCGGATATCGAGCAGGGATACATTTCCACAACGTCCTGCATTCTCGCCAACAATGCTTTGAAACTGGGGCGGACGCTCACCTGGGACGCGACATCGCAGCGCGTGGTGGGTGATGACGAAGCGAACCGGCTTTTGCAGCGTCCCTACCGCAATCCCTGGGCGCATCCCGAAGCCTCGAGCGTGTAAACACATAGGCCCTCGCGCCGCAACGGATTGCCGGAACGTTCAGGGCGTCCGCGATCCCGGTGGTGGTGGTGGCTGCTTTCACGCTGCCTTCGGTGCGGGCCGCGCCCAGCGGTCCCGCTGGCCGCGCTGCGAATGGAGTGGGCTCGCCGGCGGAGTTCGCCGAAAAAAAAAAGGGAGGGCATGCACGGACATGCCCACCCCCGCGATAAGAAAAACGTCTCCGGCTAGCGCCAGCGACCTTCCACGAAAACCCAGCCACCCCCGCGACGGACCCATACCGGGGCCACCCAAACCGCTCGCGGCCGCGGTGGCAGGTCCCAGTGTCCCGGCACCCATTGATACCCGCGTCCATCCCAGCGCTGATATCCGGGAATCCAAACGTGACGGCGGCTTGGAGCACGCGGGCGACGTTCGCGCATGGCGTGCGGTGGCCGGACCGTAACAATGACCTGAGCCTGGGCGGGCACGAATCCGAGACCGGCTCCCAAAAGTGCGGTTAGCAGAAGCTTATGCATGATCAATCTCCAGCCACACTCTGTTGCAAGAAGGATGCCATTTTCCGGCAAGGCGCGCTGGACGCCCGAAATGGCCAATTCGCTCTGGAATCCGGGCCGGGATGGTGGACACACCGGAAGGGACCGGAAAAATCTTCAAGCAGAATTTACGGGAGTAGTCCGGAAAGCGGGAATTCCGATATTTCGATGTCTTCTTTGTTGGTGGAGTAAATTACCCACATGGCTCCGCCGTATTCCATCGCGTGGGGGTATTGATAGCTGCCGCTTCCCTTGGCGCGCCCCGCGTACCGCCGCCCGGGGGCGTTCTTCCGAAGTGCGATGGGGTGATCGAAGACCCAGCCGTCGCGGCTGAAAGAGGCCGCGAGCGGATCGCGCCTTTTCTGATCCGGATTGTTAATCAGGACGTAGGTTCCGCTGGCGAGCCGCAGAACGAAATTCTTGCTGGTCGCGTCCGGGTAGTTGGTCAGTACCGGTTTGCTCCAGCTTTTTCCGCCGTCCAAGCTAACGCTGCGGATCAAGTACCCCGATCGTGCGCCGTCCCGGATCAACAGTTGTGCCGTGCCGTCGCGCGCCACATACATCGCCGGTTCATCCATCCGGTGAAAAGGAGGGGCCGCGTCCAGAGGGATGAACTTCCACGCGTTCCCGCCACGCGAAGCGGCCAGCGCGACGGACAGATTCATACCGCTGTCGCGGCAGGGCATCGCGTCCCGGTCTTTCAGCCGGATCGGCGGGAAGTTGTTCATGCAATCGTCTGCGAACTCCATATCCTGCTCCCAGGCCTTGCCCGTCCAGGTGAATCGCATCAGTTTCAAGCCGCGCCAGACTACGCCGCTGCCGCGCTCACGGTAGGCGGCGGATTCCACCAGCGCGCCAAGCGCTCTTAAATGCCCTCCGTCCACGAAGACGCCGCGCGCGATCCAGCGCTGGGGGCCCGCCGGACCATCCGGATCGGGCGCCAGAACGGCTGCATTACTCCATTGACGGCCGTCCGTGCTGGTTGCATAGAGGATGTGCTGGCCGGGGTCCTCTTCCCCCACTTGCGAGGAAGACCAGATAGCCCAGAAGCGTCCGTCGAAATGCGCGAGATAGGAATGCAGATTGAAACCCGACTCGCCCTGTTTACCCCGGAATACAAAGGTGTGCCGGCCCCTGGCCTCCGGCAGCAGCGAAGGAGAGGCCAGGGAAGCGTCGCGGGCCAGCAGGCGGCGCGCATCGTGCGAAGCGGCGCAGAGCAGAGTGCCGGAACATAGGCTGGCGGCCAGGATCGCTCGAATCATTTTTTGTATTTTCTCTCCCCAGGGCCGAACTGCGGTAGCGTGGACTTAACCACAGCAGTGGGCGAGATGACGGCCATGTCGAAAATAATATTGAAACAAGCTCCGCGTGCGATGTTTATCCTGATGTGCATCGCCGCTGCCGGCAGCCCGGCGGGATATTCCGCGGACGCGGCCGGACAGCCCACCGGCCTTGTCAAAGTCGCCGCTATCCAGATCAAGGGTTATGACAAGGGCGATCTTCCGCGTCAAGGTTACGATCCAGCCGGCGCGATCGTGCCATATATCGATCGCGCCGGCAAGGATGGCGCGCAATTGGCCGTGTTCCCCGAATATGTTCTGGGTCACATCCGCGTTCCGGGACCGGCCACCGGGAAAATCTCCGCCGCGGCCGCTGCCAATCATATTTACGTCATCGTCGGCGGCTGGGAGGACTATCCGGACGGGACCTATGCGGATACGGCGTTCATTTTTGACCGCAGCGGGCGTATCGCCGGGAAATATCTAAAAACTCATGCCGCGGTGGATCACTACGAAGGAGACCCGCCATGGTCGAAGCCGCCGGGCGGCAAGGATAAAGATTGGTTTCTGACCAACGATCCCGAGTGGCTAATGAAAAAAGGCGGCGATCTCCCGGTCTTCGACCTCGACTTCGGGAAGGTCGGCATCGAAATTTGCTACGACGGGTGGTTTCCGGAACCTGCGCGAGTGCTGTCGCTGAGGGGAGCGGAGTTGATCGTCTGGATCAACGGCCGGACCAACTCGGTGGAAGACTATATTGTGAAGTCCGTCATGTTCCAGAGCCACGTGGCGATGATCACCAGCAATCAGTCCTACGGCGGCGGCACGATGATCGGCGACGTCGGCGGAGGATGGGAGCCGCGGATCCTCGCTCATGCGCCGGATCGGGAAGAGGCTTATATTTCCGCGGCGATTGACCTGGGGCAGGTGCGCAAATCGAGAGCGTTCAGCCGCGATTTTCAGCAGAGGCGCCCGGATCTCAACGGGGAGCTGGTGAGCCCGATCCGGCCCAAATATTAGGCGAGCTTCTGTAAACGTTTTTGACGTATCGCGTTTTTTGCTGAGTGGCGCGTGGCGACAAACTCGGCGCGCATGGCTGGTCTCAAGGAATCGGCCAGGTTCGCAAGGGAGTGTACGGCAGCGCCGGCTCATGGCGCTATTGGTGTGACGGGATCGCGTCTGCAGCCCGTCACTGTCGAATATCGGTCGCAAGTCCGGCATGCGATGGCTCGCTGTAACGCTTGGCGCACCAGGACTATCGTGAGGCAGCAGAATCGGTTGCCTCGCGATTTCCTCCTTTTGCCGGCGTCTCCACGGTGTGGCCCTCTGGTTGCGCTTAGGTGCGACGGCGGTGCAATTTGCGGTCGCCGCATCGAGGAGGAGAGAAATGGGATTGTCGTGGCAACAAGGGCCGCTTTCACCGGGAGCAATCGGCAGGTTCCTCGTAGCCGAACCTCTGCCCAGGAAACTGTTGTACGCCGAGCCGCTACGGCGGCGCATGCGCGTGCGCTTCGGCGGAAACTGGATCGCTGACACCGAAGACGTCATCCTGCTCTTCGAACCTGGCCGCTATCCGATGGCATACTTCATGGAAAGCGACGTCACCCCAGGCGCTCTCGAAAGCTCCGGGCATACGACGCAGCATCCCGACCTTGGCCCCACATCCTGGTACACCGTGCGCTCAGGCGATAAAAGTGCCGCGCACGGAGCGTGGCAGCACACTGGACTGCCCGCCTACGCGCAGGAGCTACAGGGACGAGTTGCGTTTGCTTGGCCAGCCATGGACGGTTTCTTCGAAGAGGAAGAACGCATTATGGGTCACGCCGCCGATAGCTATCACCGCATCGACATTCGCCAGTCCTCTCGTAATCTGGTGGTGAGCTATCGCGACCACATCGTCGCCGATACAAAACGGCCGCTAGCGCTGTACGAGTCGGGCTTTGCTCCGCGCTGGTACGTGCCTCGCGCGGATATCGATGAGTCCGCGTTGACCCCAGTCGAGCATCGGACCTTCTGCCCGTACAAAGGGCTGTGTAGTTACTACGATATCGGTGAGGCCCGGCTGGCTGCATGGTCCTATCAAGAGGCCTATGCTGAGGTGGGTCGGATTAGCGGTCTCGTCTCGTTCGAACCGGACATTGTCCCGGTGCGGCTCGGCCGGGTTCAACTCCATCTGGCACCGGGCCAGACGGTGATTCCGCACGGCCCGGATCGCGACCTTGACGTTCCGGTGGGAACGGGCAAGAAGGCTTAGGGCGAGCACCATGGCTCGATTGCGATCGGTGAACGTCGGGCTTCCGCGCAACATCGAGTGGAAGGGTCGCACTGTATACACCGCGATCTGGAAGAGCCCGGTGCCTGGCCGGTGTCGAGTCCGCCGGCTGAACCTCGACGGAGACGGCCAGGGTGACTTGGGCGGTCACGGAGGCGAGCAGCGCGCCGTCTTCGTCTACCAGATCGAGTCCTATGGCTACTGGCGGGAGCAACTGAACAGGACCGACTTCGTCTACGGACAGTTCGGGGAGAACTTCACAATCGAAGGGTTGGCCGACGATGTCGTGTGTATCGGCGACCGCTATCGGATCGGTAGCGCGCTCTTCGAAGTTACGCAGCCTCGGGTTACTTGTTATCGCGTCGGCATTCGGATGAACGAACCTCGGATGCCAGCGTTGCTCACCTCAAGCGGGCGGCCGGGATTCTACTTCCGCGTTTTACAAGAAGGAAACGTCGGCGCCGGCGATGAAATTGTCAAGCTCGGAGAAGCAAAGGAGCGAATGACAGTCTCGGAGATCAACGCGCTTCTGTATTCGCCCGGCCATGCGCGAGATCAGTTGGGCCGCGCCGTAACAATCGAGGCGCTTTCTCCGGGATGGCGGGGATCGTTCGAGGCACTGCTCCAAAACCCATCCAATGGAAACGCGGGTCTCGTGCCCGAAGCCGCCACACACCCCGCTGCGCCAGGATTTCGACCGCTGGTGGTAACGGCGATCGACCAGGAGTCCGCGGATGTCCTGTCGCTGACGATGAAGAACGCGAACGGCCAGCCGTTGCCCATGGCGCTGCCCGGCCAGTATGTGGTCTTGCGCCTTCAACCAACCGCGGCGGAGACGCTTTTTCGCAGCTACTCCGTGTCGGGTCCGGCCTCGACACAAAGCTATCGAATCAGCGTGAAAATCGAACCGAATGGAGCGGGCGGAACCTATTTGCGCGACCATGTGCGGGCCGGCAACACTCTCGAAGTCAGCTCGCCACGCGGAAGCTTCATTCTGCAGACCGGGGAACGGCCGGTACTACTGATCAGTGCGGGAATCGGAGCGACGCCGGTTCTCGCGATGCTGCACTCGTTGGCGGAGGTGCGCTCGACCCGTCAGGTTTTGTGGCTTCACGCAGCGCGAGATCGAGACCATCACCCGTTTGCGGCCGAAGTCCGCCGGCTCCTGCTTGCGCTGACGAATAGTCGCAGCTACGTCTGTTTCAGCAAGCCAGGGCCGCTCGACAGGATGGGTGAGGATTTCGACGCCATTGGCCGCTTGTCGCAAGCGACATTCGAGGCGGCGGGCGTTTCGCGAGATGCGGACGCTTACCTCTGCGGTCCGAATCCCTTCATGAGGGATATGAAAGAAGCGCTCCTGACATTTGGCGTCGAGCCAGCGCGGATTCATATCGAGATCTTTAACGGTAGCGAGCCTCTGACGCCTGGTGTCGCCGGCGCAGGGGTCCAAACTCCGCATCGGCTCGCGGATGATACAGGCACCGGGCCGCTCGTCTCGTTCGCGCGCAGCGGTATCGCCGCACACTGGAAGGGATCGGTTTACCAGAGCATTCTGGAACTGGCCGAAGCGTGCGATGTTCCGGTACGCTGGTCGTGCCGTGCCGGCGTGTGTCATAGCTGTGAGAGCGGTTTGGTATCCGGAGAAGTCGCTTACGGACCAGAGCCGTTGGACAAGCCGGCCGGCGGCAACGTTCTCGTCTGCTGTTCAAAGCCAATTCGCGATGTGGTGATCGATTTGTGATAGCGAAGGAGAATTTCATGCGATCTGAGCTCGCGCGCTGGGGCTTACTCCCCATGCGTCTTCTTATAGGTTATGGATTCATGGAACACGGCTTGGCGAAACTGTCGCGGGGACCGGATACATTTGCCCGCATCCTGGAGCAACTGGCTGTGCCCATGCCTCACCTGGCGGCATGGCTGACCATCGGAACCGAGGTTCTCGGCGGATTGGCCCTGTTTCTTGGGGTTTTTGTGGCTTGGGCAAGTATTCCCACAGCCATAGTGCTGCTGGCCGCGATGGTCACCGTCCACCTGCGGTACGGCTTCAGTTCGGTGAGGCTGTTGAGTATATCCCCTTCGGGCGCGCAGTTCGGTCCTGTGGGGTACGAGATCGATCTGTTGTACCTGGCTGCGCTCCTGGTGATTGCGTCCCAGGGGCCGGGTCCACTTTCGATCGGCCGGATGCTGAGACCGAAAGTCCACGCCGCAGAAGAACGCGCTGGTTCGCATTAGATCGTGGGCCTTCGCCCTATGTGACGTCTGGACGCAGGTGAAGGATCAACGCGGCGCAGATCAGGAGAAATCCCAGACGCGGGGCCACCAGAGCGACCACCATCGCAATCATAAAGCCGGCAAGGACCGCGAGCGAGCGGCGCCTGGCAGCGCGGCGCGTCCGGACAGGCATCCGGCCCGCGTCTGCCTGGTTCAAGATTTGTTTTTCGAAGATGTTATAGGCAACATCGATACAGACAAACAGGCCGGCATAGACCGCCACCGGAGACGATGCGAGTCGCGTGCGCGCCACCCACGCGGTCGCAAAGGGTAGGAGGGAAACCAGAAAAAGATGAGCGAAGTTGGTCCATATCAATCCCGAGGTCAGCCGGCCGACAAGCCGCATCAGATGATGATGATTAATCCAAATAATCGCGATGAACAGGAAACTCACCGCATAGCTGATGGCCGTCGGCCACAGCGGCCAGAGCGCCGAAAATGCCGGCTGCTCCGGTGCCTTAAGTTCCAACACCATAACAGTCACGATCACGGCAAATACGCCATCGGTGAATGCCGTCACCCGATCCGGGCTCATCTCCTCACGCACATTGTTTCCGGGTAGCATTTTGGAGACGCGTGCCGACCACCCCAATTCACGACTTCGCTGCACTCGCGCCGAGAAAGTTCTTCATGGCGGCAGCTATTTCGACGCTGTGCGTCTCGAGGGCAAAATGTCCGGTGTCGAGAAATTCGACCCGGGCGTTCGGTATGTCCTTTCGATACGCCTCGGCTCCAGCCGGAACGAAGAAGGGATCGTTCTTACCCCAGATTGCAAGCAACGGCGGCTGAGCCTTCCGGAAGTAATCCTGAAACGCCGGATAGAGTTTGATGTTGGAGGCGTAATCAAGAAACAAATCCAGTTGAATATCTTTGTTCCCAGGGCGATCCAGCAGGGCAGTATCCAAGGTGTAAGATTCGGGCGGAACACTCTCCGGATTCTTCACGCCATACGTGTACTGCCAACGGGTGCCTTCGAGCGTCAGAATGTTCCTCCGGATCGTCTCCCGGTTCTCCCCGGTGGGTTCGGCCCAGTATTTCCGGATCGGCGCCCAGGAATCGCCAAGACCCTCTTCATAGGCATTCCCGTTCTGCGAAACGATGGCCGTAATCCGGTCCGGATGAGCCATGGCCAAACGGAATCCGGTGGGCGCGCCGTAGTCAAATACGTAAAGCGCGTAGCGCCTCAATTTGAGCGCCTGCGTGAACGCGTTCAGCGTCGCTGCCAAGCGGTCGAACGAATAGACATAGTTTCGCTCTGAGGGAACTTCAGTAAAGCCAAAGCCGGGGAGGTCCGGCGCGATCACGCGATACTCGCTTGCCAGAAGCGGAATGAGTTCGCGGAACATGAAGGACGAGGCGGGGAACCCGTGTAGCAGCAGGACGACGGGTGCATCGGTATCGCCGGCCGCGCGGTAGAAGACGCGCACTCCATCTGCCTCGATGCGGTCTATCTTCGTGGTTCCAGGCGCCGGGCTCTTCGCCATCCTGGTGGAACGTTGCTGAGGCATGAAACCCTCCTTATCCAACCGGGTGCAATCGTGTCGAAGGCATTCGGCAGGCCAAACCAGGAAGAGAAGGGTATCGGCGGGCTAAGTGGTGTTCAAATCTCGGGAATCCATCGCACGAGCCGACACCCGCTGCGGCTCTCGACTGACGGAGTCGCGACGGAACTCCGGCACCCCGACCAAGTGTGGTCGCGGCTTCCGTCTCACTCGTTGGCGCGCGTGATGCGGCCGCGACAGGCAGTTCAAGCTGGGCGGCTGATGCGAAGCTTCTGCATCCGGTACACAAGCGAGGTTCTTTTCATTCCCAGTCGCGCGGCTGCGCCGTTGCGCCCACCCACTACCCACTTGCTTGCCTCCAGCGCCCGGACGATGTGGTCCCGTTCGACTTCCTGGAGGCCGCTTATGGGATTGTTCGCCGGCCCGAGCGAGGGAGGGGGCGCCAGCTCGGCGGTTGGCGCGCGCAAGGTGGAGTGCGGGGAGAGAATGACGGCCCGCTCGATGAAGTTCTGTAATTCCCGGACGTTTCCAGGCCAGCGGTATCCCACCAGAGCGTCCATTGTCTCCGAAGGAATTTCATCGATTTGCTTGTTCATGCGGCGGGCATAGAATTCCGTGAAGTGGCGAACCAGAATGGGAATGTCATCCGATCGTTGCCGCAGTGCCGGAATTTGAATCGGGAACACTTTCAGCCGGTAGTACAGGTCTTCACGAAATAATCCCTGCTTCACCATGGCCGGCAGGTCGCGATGCGTAGCGGCAATGAGCCGAACGTCCACCCTGTGAGTGCGTGTGCTGCCGAGTCTCTCGAATTCCTGCTCCTGCAGTACCCGCAGCAATTTCGCCTGAAGTTCGAGAGGGATGTCGCCCACTTCGTCCAGAAAGAGTGTGCCTTTATCCGCCAGTTCGAAACGCCCCATTTTTTGGGAGATCGCTCCGGTAAATGCGCCTTTTTCGTGTCCGAACAATTCACTCTCCAGGAGCCCGAGGGGGATCGCTGCGCAATTCAATTTCACGAAGGTGCGATCGCGGCGCGAGCTTAAATCGTGGATCGCCCGGGCGATCAGTTCCTTACCGGTTCCCGTCTCGCCTAAAATCAATACGCTCGAATCGGTGGGAGCAACGACGGATACCAGGTGTAATGCCGCCTTCAGGTCGGGACTCTTCCCCACTATGGCTCCGGTGTGAGCGCGGATCTCCTCCTCCAGGTAGTGCCTCTGCTTGGTTTCTTTGTCCCGATCCCGGATAGCCCGTTCGTAGTCCAGGGCATTTTCCACCGCAATCGCTACCTGGCGGGCCACCTGCTCCAGGAAGAGGACCTCCTCTTTTTCGAACGTTCTTTCGGACCTGCTTAATGCGGTCACAACGCCGACCACCCCTCTTCTGCCGATCAGCGGCAGATTGCAGCCGGACACCAGCCCCTCTGCCGCAGCCAGGCGATGGAACCGTTGACCTATGCTGTTGCCGAAATTCTCTGGTTCCGCTTGAATCTCCTCCAGACGATCAAAAGATTGTGTTTTGCCAGTCCGAAAGGCCTTACCGCAGATCGAGCCGCGAATCGGGATGATCGCGCCATCGCGGATGGAACCTCGTGGCTCCGGGTTGTACAGGATGGTAACCCGCAATTCCTTGGTATCGGCATCGGGCAGCAGCAAGGCGCAGAAATCGCAGCGCGTCGCGCCCAGAAGATTTGTGGACAGCGCCTCAAGCAGCCCCGAGATGTCCAGCTTCGATGTGGTGCTGTTCGTGATTTCCAGAAGCAATTGCAGCCGATTGCGCTCCCGCCGCAACGCTTCCGCTTGAATGTGCCGCTCAATTGCAATCCCCGCAATACGTCCCGCGTTCTCGATCAACTGCAAATCGAGCGCGTCGGGTTTGCGCACTTCACGATAAAGAATGGCGAAAGTGCCGAGCACGTCCCCTGCGCGGGAGAACAGGGGGCGCGACCAAACGGCGCGAATGCCGTACGGTGCGACCAGGTCACGATAATCGTCCCAAATAGGCTCGCGAAGGATGTCGGGGACATACACCGGCTCGCGGCGATAAACGGCCGTGCCGCAGGATGCGCCGCTCGGGCACACACATATGGACCCCACGGTCGCGGCGAATCCTGGAAGACTGGGAGCGGCAGCACAGAGAAGGTGCTTTCCGTCGGCATCGGGAAGCCAAATTGTGCACATGGCGCCGTCACCCTGCGATTCGACCAATTCAGCAATGATCGTCAGGACGTCCGGCAACTCTGATCCGTCCAGAATCAACTTAAGGATGTGGAGGACAGCGTCGCTCGAGAATAGCCTGGATTCCTTACGGGTCTCATCCAGCTTCGGCAAGTCCGTGACGTAGGATTGCGTTGCTGATTTCATGTAGATCCGTTGTTCGCAATGCCGGCACGTGGACGGAAACTGCGGCAAACAATCGGCGGTTCGCTGGTGGAAGTCGGATCCGTTTTGCCCGCGGATTTCGGGCCCGCCAGGTTCGCGTCCTCAATCCCAGCCCCACGCAATACCAGGGGCCACCTTCTTTAGGGTATACCCATTTGTGATTGGCGCCGGGTTTGTTGGAGCAGAGCACGCGAAATCCCGCGCCTGTCAGGGCGTAGCCTTTATGTTCTGAAGCAGACACCTCACCCGGCTGCGACAGATTGAGGGGTTCCGCCTGCGGCTGCCTAAAGCTCAGATCGCCCCTGCAGGAACCACTTCCGTAGCAAGGGATCCGAAACGCCTCGTTTCTCTAGCCCCTTTAAAATCTGGTGCGGAGAGGGGGACACGAACCACCCACGAGAGTGGTCTCGCTAGCACCTCAACCCAGTTGAGTGGGTTTCACGGGGTATCGTGGAGGCCTAACGAGCTTTCTTTTCAGCAAACGATGTATCGCCCGGTATCGCCGGTCATCATCAAACCGCTTCAGAACAGCTTGAGTTGCCTGTGCCGTCCGCCTCGGAATAATAGAACGGCTTTTTGAAGGCGAATTTGTCATCCATCATCGTGATGAACGATTTCCCCAGCGGCTTTCCAAGATTGCTGAGGCCTTCCAGCATCTGGCGGAACGAGTCGTCCAGAATGTCTCGCTTCCGATGCCAGTCCTCGCCGAATGCGTTTTCGGTCATCTGCAGATACGGCAGCAACCGCGTCACCATCCACCCAAGTTCCGACGAGCGATTGGCGTACATGATATAGGCGTTATGAACCCTGGACGGACCTATCTGTGGAACCTCACCTTTTTGAAGCTCGTTAATTTCCTGCATTAGAGAATGTGTCCCGCCGTGCATTTCCAGATGGAACATATCGCCCCATTGCTTTAGGTCTTTCTGGACATCATCCGGTAGCCCGGATGTTTCGCCCGTCATGGCCCCCATGACATCGCGTTCGTTCTTTTTGCGGTTTCGCCTCGTTTCTTTAAAGTTGGCGTCTGGATCTGACGGCTGAGTGACCGGAAGACCAAGAATCTTTTCAAACGTCGTTATATTACGCGCAACGCCCGCAAAGAGGAACGCGCGATCTTTAATGTCGCGCATCAACGCATAGCCATCGAGCGGATAGCCCTTAATATACAGAATCTCACAGGCGCGAAACCGGCGGAACAGGTTGAAGAACGCCGTCAGTGTCACCGCATAGTTCGGCGCGTTCCTGAGCCACCCATGCGATTGAATGTCGCTGATCGCCAGTGTTAAGGTTTCGATGAAGAAGCTTTGGAACGAACAGAGCAACGCTTCCTGTCCACGAAAGGTTTTGACCAGACAATCGCTCACCTGGTCTTCGACTTCACTCACGCTCTGCAGGTGGCCACCAACCAGCCCACCCACCGTGAACGTGGCCACGAGGCGCTTGTACCATTTATCCGTACACATTCGTGGCGCGCTCATATTCCTTCAATCGTAGCGCGGAAACAAAAAACGCAATATTGTTGCGCAGACTGACAATCTTTTCGTCCCGCGACATCTCGCTGTCTCTGTGTGTGAAAACATCGGCAATGTGCAGATGTATGAGGGAAAAAGGATTTCTGGCATTTGAGCCAACGAAGACAACCCCAACGGACTGATTGCAAGCGTGTTATGCGAATAATATCAACAATTGACAATTGTTGTTAATGGCGGTATTGTGCCGGTATGAACGTGAATCTCGGAACCGTGTTCGACCAGTTCGTGGCCGATCTCCTCAAGACTGGCCATTACCAATCCCAAAGTGAAATCCTGCGGGAAGGTCTGCGGCTGCTCAAAGAGAAAGAGGAGCTAAAACAACTGCGGATTGCTGAGATGCGCAAAGAAATCGCCATTGGTACTGCCGAGGGCGAACGCGGCGAATTCGTTGACGGCGAAGAGGTGTTCGCTGAAATCCGCAAACGTAGTGCCGAACGGAAACGCGCCAAGAAATGAAGCGTTACGTCCTCACGCCACGCGCCAAGCGGGACGCAGATTCCGTCATGCCAAAAAAAAACGCATTCCGGGTTTCATGCATGCGCTCCCCTTGCCGATAGTTGCTGCTCGAATTTCGCTGGCGCGCAGTAGCCGAGAGCCGAGTGAGGGCGTTTCTGGTTGTAGACGCGCTCCAGAAAATCATATCGCGCACTTTAGGTCATCGATCTGGCTCCATTCCCACGCGAGGAACTCGCCCAGCCGAACGCCGGTGAAGTACGCCGTTACGAAAAGCGGCGTCAAGTCATCGGGCAGGGCATCACGCAGCTTGGTGTATTGTTCATCGGTGGGAAACCCTTGCCGCTTGCTTTCTTCCCTGACATCGGGAAGTAGGGAGTGCATTTACCCTGACCATCGGGAAGTAGGGAGTGCATTTACCTTTAGCGGCGTGCACTTGCATCCAAGGTTGAGTGCGGTCCGCAAAATAGACAGCTCCCGATTGCAGGTTGCCTCGGATCGCTTTGTCCTTCACTCTCGTGCGCCGGTATTCCTTCAATGTCTCAGTCGTGACCCGCGAAACCTTGGTGTGACCAAAGATAAGCCGGATGTTCGCTTCCAGACACCGTCGAGTAATTCACCGCAAGTGATCTTTTCAGAAGCGGCGTTGACACTCTCACCGCGCGATGAGCGTTTGAACCTGCCGCGTGTTGACCCAATACGCGACGTACCAAATCGCGCCGTGCTGGAAGATCGTGCCGGAACCGTAAGAGCTTCGTGCCGGAAGCAAGGAAACCGCTCGTGACGCGAGCGGCTCATAAGTTATTGAAATATTTGGTGCGGAGAGGGGGACTTGAACCCCCACGAGATTGCTCCCGCTAGCACCTCAAGCTAGTGCGTCTGCCAATTCCGCCACCTCCGCGTGACGTTATAAACGTTACTTCGCCGGCGTTGCCGGGGTTGTTTGCACGGGAACCGGGTGGCTCCCCTGCGGGGCTGGGGTTGCCGGCGCCTTTGCGGGCTGGCTCGATTGCGTCTTCTTTGGCTGCCTGTCCAACACGCTCGATCCGATCCGGTCGCCCGCGCTTCTTGTCGCCAGGACCGACAGCCAGAGCGACGTCACCATGAAAAGCGCCGCGCCCACCGCCGTCGCCTTGGAAAGTACCGTGGCCGAACCCCGCGGCCCGAAAGCGGTCTGGGAGCCCATGCCGCCGAAAGCCCCTGCCAGGTCCGCAGCCTTGCCGCTTTGCAGCAGCACCACGATCACCAGGAACAGAGACACGATCACGTGAATAATTGTGAGGAAAACAGTCAGCATAGGTATCCGGTCCGCTTGGCGCGACCGTAACTCTTAACAGTATAGACCACCTGCCGGTGTCTCTGCTGCCGCGCCCGCCGCACGAAACCGGCCCGCGCCCCTCCATTTCCTTATATAATCGCCCATTATGCCCGATTCAACCTCTTCCGAGCACGGTGTTCCCCGCCGTCAGATCATTCGAGCCGCCGCAACCGGCGCCCTCGCCTTGGGTGCGGCGTCCTATTCCCGGATTCTGGGGGCGAACAACCGCGTGCGCATGGGCATCATCGGTTGCGGGGAGCGCGGCCGCTACGTCATGGGTGTGTTCCAGAAAAATCCAGGGGTCGAATTCGTGGCGGCCTGCGATATCTGGGGCGATCAAATCGACAAGGCAAAGAAAGAAGCATCCGGCGCGCGCGAGTATGGCGACCATCGCAAGCTCCTCGACGAGGGGAAAGACATCGACGCCGTTCTCATTGCCACGCCCGACCACTGGCATTCCCGAATCGCTATTGATGCACTGAACGCCGGCAAGGACGTATATTGCGAAAAGCCCCTTACCCTGAAAATCGAAGAAGGCCCGGGCATCGTTAAGGCGGCGCGCGAAAACAACCGCGTCTGCCAGGTGGGCATGCAGCAGCGCTCCGGTTGGCACTACATCCACGCCCGCGACGAATATTTCCGGAAGAAGAAGCTCGGAAAAATCACGATGGCGCGCACCTGGTGGCACGGCAACACCTATCACCTGCGTAAAGCGCCGGCCGAACTCGCCCAGAAGCCGGCGAACCTGGACTGGAACCGCTTCCTGGGGCCGGTGAAATGGCGCGATTGGGACCCGCAACAATACTGGAACTTTCGCGCGTATCTCGATTTCGGGGGCGGTCAGGTTACCGATCTGTTCACCCACTGGATCGATGCCGTCCACATGTTTATGGATCAGGACAATCCCACCAGCGCCGTCGCCATCGGCGGCATTTACGCGTATCCCGACGGCCGTACCGCTCCGGACACGATTAATGTTCTGCTCCAATATCCGGACCAGTGGACCGCAACCTTTGAGGCTACGCTCGCTCCCGGAATCAAGGGAGAGGGCATCGAAATGTGCGGGACGGAAGGCAAGCTTTGGATCGACCGGCGAAAGTTCATCTTCACTCCCGCTGAAAAGAATGCCGAGCCCATCCAGGTCGACGCGAAGCGGGAAATCGCCATCGATCACGTGGAGAACTTTCTCGAATGCCTGCAGACCCGTAAGCGCCCCAACGGCGACGTATATGTCGGGCATCGCAGCGCGCAAGCGTCACATTTGGGCAATCTCGCCTACGAGCAGAAGCGCGAGCTTCATTTCGACCCGGTGCGCGAAGAGATCCTGCCGCGATAACGCGTAAACCACCACTGGATAACCCTTGTATGCAAGGGCACGGTCGAAATGCAGACCGATCTTCCGCATGATGCGGATGGAAGCGGCGTTATCCTGGTGCGCGACGGAAATCAGAGGCGGAATTAGTGCCCGCTCCCGCGCATCGCGCAGTGCTTCCATCGCCGCTTCGGTCGCCAGACCCTGTCCCCAGTATCGCCGCGCCACCCACCAGCCGATTTCAGGCTCGGTGAAGCCATCGAGCATCCCCAGGCCGCAAAAGCCGGCAAAGCCGCCGTTCTCTTTGTGGACCAGTTTCCAGCGGCAATAGCCGCCGGCGGCGAACTGGACGGACTGCTTTTCCGCGAACCGGCGCGTCTGCTCGTCCGTCCACGGGACGCCCCCCGAGATGTACCGGACCATCTCCGGATCGGTCGCAAGCGGACGAAACAAACGCCAATCGCCGGGCTCCCACAACTCCAGCCGCAGCCGCGCCGTTTCCAGCACGCTCAGGAAACCGCCGCCAGCTTGCCGGCCTGCAATTCCGGAATCTCGATTCCGGTACGCGTGCCCTCGCCCGGCTTGCTGTCAATCCACATGCGGTAGTCGCCGCCAAAGAGAACCTTCAGCCTCTCGTTGACGTTGCTGACTCCGATGCCCAGTTCAAAAAGCGTCGCCAGGCGCGCCTCCGGAATTCCCACGCCGTCGTCGTCCACCACGATGTGCAGCCGCTGCTCCTCCAGCCATGTCTTCACCTGGATGGTGCCGCCCTCCACCTTGCTGCTCAGCCCATGGCGGATGCTGTTTTCGATCAGAGGCTGCAGCAGCATGCTCGGAATCAGGCGGTCTTCGGTTTCCGGCGCGATGTCTTTTACGAATTTCAGCTTATCGCCGAAGCGTACCAGCTCGATCGCCATGTAGTTGTCGATGAAAGACAATTCGTCGCGTAACGGGCTCAGGTTCTCGGTCTTGCGCAGGAGGCGGCGGAGAATACTCGACAGCTTGTAAACCACGCTGCGCGCCTGCTCGGGATTGGTGCGAATCAACGAAGAAACGGAATTGAGGGTGTTGAAAAGAAAATGCGGGTTAATCTGGCTGGTCAGCGCCGCGAGCCGCGCTTCATTCAGCCTGTGCTGCTGCTCTTCCAGCTTCTTTTCGTTTCGGGTGTTGTTCCAGATCTTGAGCGGCAACGTGATCGTAAGAATTGTCGTTAGATACACTGCCGCCACGGTAAAAGCATCCGGCCGGGTCCAATGCTGCTCCAGGGTAAATACGCCCTTCGCTCCGAACAGGCGCGCCACGGTGAGGCGCAGGAGTTCGGCCATTGCCGCGGCCAGGACGCAGGTAAGGTGGAAGGCGGTTTTTCGAAAATCCTGCCGCTGCCGGACAAGGCGATAGAGGCTCAGGTCGAGAAATGGAGAGAACCGCCACACATCTTCCTTCTCCGGCGCCAGATCGCGCAGGAGTCCGCCAAGCACGCCGACCCCGGCAAACAGGGGCATGGACATCAGCTCGCCGTTCAACATGGCCGGAATCGAAATGAGCACTCCCGAGAGCAGTCCGGTGACATAACCTCCCACCAGGCCGGAAATCATACTGCCTTCCAGCCCCAGGTCGACAGCGGTGTAAGCGGGATTGGAGATTCGAATCGCCACCCCCGCGCCAAGCAGCCCGGAACATCCCAAGGCGAGCTTCACGCGCTGCAGCAGAGTGCGCTCTTCGCGCATCAGCATGCGCTGGAACGCGGAGAAGCGGACCAGGACACTGGCAAAGGATGCCGCCACGGCAAGCTTCACTAGAAGCGTGATCAGGTATTGTTGTTCCAGCAGGCCGTCCTGCCGAACATTATAATGAAAGAGCGCGGTATCTCATGCAGGTTCCTTCCTCAGTCGCAGACATTGTGAATCCGGTCATCGAAAAAGTAGCAGAAGCGGATTTTCCCACTGCCTTCGGCCATTTTCGGATTTATGGTTTCAAAGTACACACCAACAGCGGCGAGGAGGAGGCGGTGGCCCTCAAAATGGGCGATATCGCGTCGGGTGCGCCGCCGCTGGTCCGCATCCACTCCCAATGTTTGACCGGCGACGTGTTTCACAGCCTGCGCTGCGATTGCCGTCTTCAACTCGAGCTGTCCCTCAAGAAGATTGCCAAGGAGGGGCGGGGCTTGATCGTCTATGAAAACCAGGAAGGGCGGGGAATCGGGCTGTTAAACAAGCTGCGCGCCTACGAGCTGCAGGATGCGGGCGCCGATACCGTGGAAGCCAACGAACGCCTCGGTTTTGAGGCCGATCTACGCAGTTACGCGACGCCAGGCGAGGTCATCCGTTATTTTGGTGTGGGGAAAGTCCGGCTGGTTTCCAACAATCCGGAAAAAATCGCGGCGCTCGAGCACGCCGGCATTGAAGTGGTGGAGCGGGTGCCCGCCCTCGTCGCTCCAAATGACGCTGCCCGCCGGTATCTGAGGACGAAGAAGCAAAAGATGGGGCACCTGCTCGATTAGCTCACGCTTCGAGCGAGGCGGTCATGGTAATGGCCGCCCTCAGCACGCGCGAAACGGGGCAGTTCTTTTCCGCGGATTCCGCCGCCGCATCGAATTTCGATTTGTCCGCGCCGGGAATCTTCGCCTTCACGTCCAGGTGCACCGCCGTAATGGTAAAACCGGCGCCGGTTTTCTCGAGACTCAGCGTCGCGTTGGTATCCAGGCTCTCGGCGGTGAGCCCCGCCTTCCCGAGTTCGGCCGAAAGCGCCATGGTGAAGCAGCCGGCATGCGCGGCCGCGATTAATTCTTCCGGATTTGTCCCGATGCCATCGGCGAAGCGGGTGCTAAAAGAGTATTGCGACTCCTTCAGTACTCCGCTCGCGGTCGAAACCGTTCCCTGACCGGTCTTCAGATCGCCCGCCCAATGTGCGCTTGCCGTCCTTTTCATCCTTCCATCGTATTTCTTTTTGCCGGCCGGAGCTGCCATTCTCCGGCGACCGCCTTGTGGTACGAATGATCGTTAGGAAAGTTGGCGATAGCTCGCCAAGGTGACGCCACCGGTCCCGAGCGCGTCACGGACCGCTGGCGAGGTCAACGCCTCCAGTTCCCGCTGACGGCTCTCTTTCAACCTGGTTCGCGCGCTCTGCAACTCGCCGGTGCAATAGCCGGGATGGCACATGAATTCCGTTGTCCCTTCCGGGAGTTGACGGATCAGCCGCGAAAGCTCGGCGGCGTCGTAGCGTCCCGTGAGCCGGAAACCGCCGAAATGGTCCGTGGTTTTGCAGTGGCGAGCTTTCAACACGCGCGTGAAGCGGCCGCGTACCACCCCGAACGCCGCGCTGGCGAGTCTTGTCGTCAACGGAATTCCGTCCGCCTGGAGCGGGAAATCGAAGGGACGCCGCACCCAGCGGATGCCGAATTCCTCCGAAATTCGCGCCACCGCATCCAGCACGGACGGCAGCAGATGGGTATGTTTATGCGTATCGAGATGCGTCGGAACGATCCCCGCCTCGAGAATCCGCGTCACCTGCCGCTTCAGTTCCCGGTAGATTGGAATACGCCCCAACGCTACGGCCCGCACCAGTTGCGGCACGCTCGACGGAAAGCCCGGGCTGCCCACTAATACCAGGTGGCATCCGATATCCAGAGACGGAGTTTCGCGCGCCAGTTCAACCGCGTGTTCGAAGGCCTCGCCGGTAGCCATCAACGTCGTCGCGGTAAGGATCCCGCTGCGATGCGCGTGTACGATACCCTCATTCACGTCGCGGGTAAAGCCGAAATCATCGGCATTGACCACCAGCGTTTTCAAAACAGGCCCAGTTTGATTCGCAGAAACTTCTTTGGATTCGCCCTGAAATCCTTTAGAAGGCCATTCATTTCCCGCGTGGTCCCATTCAGGCTGTCGTAGAGTTGCGGGTTTACCAGAAGCTGTCCGATGGTGCCTTGTCCCGCGTTCATGCGGTCGAGCATCGTGTCGAGTTTCGCGATCGTGTCTGAAATCTGCTTGTGAAGCTGATCCGACGCGATCAGCTTCCCGGCCGTTCCTTTGCCGGCTTCGAGATTGGCCATAATGCGCCGCAGATCCACGATGGCTTTGTGGGCTTCATCGTACAGCGCCGGGTCATTCAGCAGCTTGCCCGCGGTGCCTTTGCCGGCCTGAACGCCGGCGACCATGGAATCGACGCGCGAAACCGAAGTGCGCACATCGTTATACAAGCCGGGGTCATACAGCAGTTTGCCCAGCGTCCCCTGGTTGGAGTTCAACGCCAGCGTGATTTTCTGCACCTGCGCGGCGATGTCGTTGATCCGGTTGTAGAGTTCGTCGTCCTTGAGCAGCTTGCCGATGCTGCCCTGTCCGGACTCCACCAGGCCGATAATGTTGTTCGCTTTTTCCACGGTGTCCTTAAGCGACGCAAGAATCGCGTAGCCCTGCTGCACCACATCCTCGAATTCGGCGGTGTTCAGGCTGGGCAGTGTCTGGCCGCCGCGTATCGTTTGCGAACTCTTACCGCGGGTGATGTTAATGAACTTGGTGCCAAGCAGATTCGCCGCACTGATGGCTGTGATCGAGTCCACGGGTATGGAGCGCAAATAACTATCGCGGATTTCCATATCGACGCGGATCTGCTTTTGTGGATCGGCGCTCCCGGAAAGCGAGATCTTTCGCACCTTCCCGACCGGGATACCATTCAGCGTTACCGGAGCGCCGTCGGTCAGCGCCGCCGAATCGCTCAGGAACGTGTAGACGGAAGAGTTGCCCTCAAAAAAATTGCGATCGCCCGTGATGAGAAACAGCACGATCGCGAAAATAGTCATGGCGGCAATCGCCAGCAGGCCTACCTTCAGACGGGCCCAGCTTGCTTTGGATTGAACGGGCATCTCGCGTCAACGCCTCACGAATTTTCTTACGTACGAATCGGTGCACGCTTCCAGCTCACTCTGGCTGCCTTCGAAGGCAAGCCTGCCTTCGTTCAACACCATGAAGACCGTCCGGGCATCCGAGCCAGGCGTTGAACCGGAGGTCTGGGCGGTTTTCGTGCCCGTTTTCGTGGATCTCCCGTCCGGCCGGCGCTCAAGTTGTCCCCTGTGGGGATTGTAGCGAAAATTTGCCATGAGCTGCCCATCCTGATAACGGTGAGTCACGATCAGGCTCGCTGTGTTCTGGCTGTCCCGCTTCTTGGCCACCAGCGCCATGATCGTGTTAGCGGTAATCGGGTCCAGGCCGGCCGTGGGGGAGTCATAGAGCACCAGCGGCGGTTCCGTCACCACGGCGCGGGCGATTCCCACACGGCGGCGCATTCCGCCCGACAGTTGGCCGGGGAATTTTTCGAGCGTCTCTTCCAGTTCCACGAATTTCAACGCCTCCAGCACTCGTTCGGAGATATGCGCGGCGTCGGGCCGCGCTTGCTTTGCCAGCGTATTTTCCAGAGGGTAAGCCACGTTGTCCTCGATGGTCAGCGAGTCGAACAGACCTCCTTCCTGAAAAAGCACCCCAACGCGCGCGCGGAGGGGGAAGAGATTTGGTTCCTTTTGGCCGGTAACCTCCTCGCCCAGCAGAAAGATCCGCCCCTCGTCGACGGGGACCAGGCCGATCGCGGTCTTGAGTAGCATCGTCTTCCCGCTCCCCGCCGCACCCAGGATGACCCGCGTTTCACCCGCCCGCACATCGAACGAGATCCGGTCAAGAGCCTTGGTCTTTTCGAAGCTCAAGGTCACGTCTTCAAACCGCAGGACACAATCTCCATTCAGATTTCCCGTTCCGCCCATACGCGCCTACAAATTCACAAACACCCGCGTAATCAGCGCGGTAAGAACGAATATCCAAACCGACGCGATCACCACCGCCTGCGTGGTGGCGCGTCCGACGCCCTGCGTTCCCCCGCTGGTTTTCATCCCATAGAAGCACCCGACCAATGAGATGACAAAGGCGAAGACAAATGGCTTCAGAAGCCCCTGCACCAGGTCGTTGTATTCGAGCGCCTGGTAGGCCGGCGTCCAATATTGCGACGCCGACAAGTGCAAAGAGAAGTAGGCGATGATAAAACCGCCCACCATTCCCAGAAAGTCGGCCACGATGGTGAGCAGGGGCAGCATGATGCATGTCGCGATCAGGCGCGGCGTCACCAGTTTCTTGATCGGGTCGGTTCCGAGCGCGCGCATGGCGTCAATCTGCTCGGTGACCTTCATCGAGCCAAGCTCGCTGGCGATGCCCGATGCATTGCGTCCGGCGACCAGCAGGGCGGTCAATACCGGGCCCAATTCGCGGACCAGCGTGATCATCACGATCTGCCCCACTTGCCCCGTGGCGCCGTAGACCGCCAGCGCCCGCGACATCTGCATCGTGATCACCAGCCCGCTAAAAAACCCGGTGAGCACCACAATAGGGAGGCTGCCCACGCCGATCGCGT
This sequence comes from Bryobacteraceae bacterium, assembly GCA_035545735.1. GTDB lineage: Bacteria > Acidobacteriota > Terriglobia > Bryobacterales > Bryobacteraceae > JAJYKC01. The sequence goes on from DASZXS010000037.1 coordinate 32,488, forward strand.
CCATCTGTATCGCGACATCGTCCCAGTAATGCGGCGACCGGAATATATTCTTCAAAGCCCGGCCGGCAAGCTCAAAAAACTCCTGAAGCTGCGCGACGGGAGATTTCAGGAAATCAAGCACGGGCGCCTCTCTCTGGTTGGACCGATGCTGGCACGGGACTGTCGAAACGCATGGGATCAGCGCTGGCTCGCTTCTCCCGAGGCAACTCGCCGATTGAATTCTTCCGATTTTCCGCGCGGCACAGTCAGCGCCTGCCAGCGGTCTCCCGCCAGGTGCTTCGCGAGAAATACAATCTGGCCGATGTGCATCGCGTAGTGCGCCACCTGCCGGTTGATGGCCTGCATCACCGAGTGCGGTTCACCGCGAATCGGCACGCTGCGGGTGAGGTCGGCATCGGTCAAGGGCCGCAATGCGGCGAATACCAGGTCCCAGCCGTCCGCCCAAAGCTGCATCATCTCGTCGCGCGTGGCGGGAGGATGCTCAAACTCGGTATCGCGTTGGCGGTCCGGCTTTTCACCGTCCGTTGTCAGGAAGTCTGTCCACCGCGAGCGCATATTACCCGCAATGTGCTTTACGATGATCGCGATGGAGTTGGACTCGCCATCCAACGCGTGAAACAAAGCGCCATCGTCCACCTGAGCCATGGCTTGTTCGCCAAGTCTCTTGTATTGAGCGAACAGTGCCAGCGAATCTTCAACATACGAAGTGCTGTAGCGGTGCCCCATCATCCGATTATCCCCGAACCCCGGCTACCTTGCCCACAGCCGGGTGAACCGGGCTGGTCTCAGGTGCGCTTGCCCAGGAGACCGCGCACCTCAATGGCGCTGAGCTCCCGGTATTTGCCAATCTCGAGTCCCGCGATCTCGATTGTCCCAATCGAGGTTCGCACAAGTTTCAGAACCCGGCTGCCCACAGCTTCGATCATCCTGCGAACCTGCCGGTTCCGTCCTTCCCGAATCGAGATTTCCAAAAACGTATACTTCCCGGAGTCGCGGACTCTTTTCACTCTTGCCGGCTGGGTTGGGCCGTCATTCAATTCGACGCCTTCGCGCAGCTTCTGCAGCAGGTCGTCGGGAAGATACCCGGACGCCTTCACCAGGTACGTTTTCTCGACTTTGAACTCAGGATTTGTAATACGCTCGGCGAACTGAGTGTCGTTGGTGAGCAGCAAAAGCCCGCTCGTGTCCCGGTCCAAACGCCCTACTGGAAAGACGTAGGGAACCGAATCGGGAATCAGATCGAATACTGTCGCCCGGCCCTCGGGATCTTTGTAAGTAGTGATATATCCCTTCGGTTTGTTGAGGAGTAGGTACAACCTGGCGCCGCTGCGCACCGATTTTCCGTCGAACGAGATGCGGTCATGCGCCAGGTCCACCCAGTGGTCCGGCGTCTGAATCACACGGCCGTTTACTTGAACCCGCCCTGCGCCAATCCAGCTTCGCGCTTCGGTCCGTGAACCCAGTCCCGCTTTGGACAGAGCCCGGTCCAGCGTTTTCAGTTGCTTCCCGTTTCTTTTTCGCGAAGGGCGCGATTGTTTTTCCGGCATCGGTGGAGGAGTAGACTTCCTCCAGTATGCACCTTAGATTGCGCCCGGAAAGGACTTACTTCTTCATGTCCTGTTCGGGTGCGGCGGCAGGCCGGTCCCATCCCAGCAGCTTACGGGCTGCAGTCAGATACTCCTCCCGCGCCGCGATATACTTTCTGGTTTTCCCGTGGCGCGATTCGTCCCACCCAAGCGGGTAAGATTTGCCAAGAACGATGTCTACTCCATTGGCCAGCAGCGTAGCCAAATGGCTGATCGCAGCCTGATCTTCCCGGACGTTTGTCGCTTCTTGCGAATCCAGACGTCTCTTTCGCTCCTCAGACATGAATCCGAATCCTATCCTTTGGGTCGTAACAACGCGCCGGAAAATAACCCGGCGTTTAACTCACCTACCAGAAGTACCCTATTTAACGCCGTGAGGAAAGATCCACACCCAAAAAACGGTACTTTTTCAGATAGCTGCTACGATTTGTCTATATCGCGATGGGTTTCTTTCGCCTTGTAACCTGCCGCTGCAAGGCGCTTTCTGATTTCTCCGGCAATCATCACTGAGCGGTGGTGTCCTCCTGTGCACCCAAAGGCGATGGTGAGATAGCTCTTTCCCTCGCGGATATAGTGCGGGATCAGGTAGATTAGTAGCTCAGAAATGCGCTGGATGAATTCCGTGGTCTGCGGAAACGACCGGATGTAGCCTGCAACGCCGGGGTGGCGGCCGGTGAGCTTCTTGAATTCAGGAATATAGTTCGGGTTCGGGAGAAAGCGGACGTCGAATACGAGGTCGCTGTCCGCCGGCACCCCGTGGCGGAAACCGAAACTGACGATGTTGATCCGCAGATTCGCCGGCTCGGTGCCTCCCCGGAATTTTTCGACTACGATGTCGCGAAGTTCATGAACATTGATCCGCGATGTGTCGATGATGGGATTTGCCAGCGCCCGGATCGCGGCCATCCGTTTCCGCTCGTTCGCGATGTTCTCGAGCACCGTGCCCTTCGAGCCCAGCGGATGCGGGCGGCGCGTCTCGCTGAACCGGCGCAGCAGCGTTTCGTCGTCGGCTTCGAGAAATAAAAGCTTGACCGGGAATCGCGCGCGCAGTTTCTTGTAGACTGCCGGGAAGCGTTTGAGCGCCTCCCCTTCCCGGATGTCGACCACGAGGGCCGCGTTGCGGAAATGGGATGAATCCTCGGTGAGGGCCGCAAACTTGGGAATCAGGTCAATGGGAAGATTGTCGACGGCATGGAAGGCTAAATCTTCGAGCGCCTTCAGCGCCGTGCCCTTTCCCGAACCGCTAAGCCCCGTGATCACCACCAATTGCGGCGGCGGGGGCGTGTCGCTACTCTTCTTTTTTTTTTCCGCCGCCAGGGATTTTTTTCGCGGACCGGGAACCTTCTGCACCTTTGTATCCTACTCCACAAGCCAGTTCAGGAGATGGCGGTCCGGTCCGCGATTCTGTGCGTCAGCTTTCCAACAGGTCGAAGTTGCCGTCACTTCGGCGAAGCAGGACTGCCACGCGGTCGGTGTGGGCGTCGCGATAGGCGAAATAGGAATCGGACGGATCAATTTCGAGAAGCGCTTCTTCAGCCGTCATCGGCTTGCGCCCACCGCGCTCGTTGACCCGAAATATCCGGCCGGCTTTCTTCGCCGCCAGCGGGGCCTGCCCATTGGCCGCCGGAGCTTTTGCCGCTATTTTCGGCTTCGCTGCGCGGGTCAGCGAGGCGGTCCCGGTGGCTTCCGCATTTTCCGGGGTGCGCTGGGGCGCATTCCGGTGGCGTTTGGTGGTCCGCCATTTGGCGCCCATCTTCAAGACCTGTTTTTCCAGCTTATCGAGCGCCTCGTTCGTGGCCGTGAAGAGGTCGCGGTCCGCGCCGCGCCCCACCAGCGAATGATCGAAGGCGTTGAGTGTCACCTCAACCCGGTTCAGGTGCCGCTCCTGCGTCACCACCGCGCGGCCTTCCCGCTCCCCATGGTGCTCGATCGTCTTTGCCAGCTTTTTGAGCCGGACTCCCAGCTTTAGCTGCTGGCGCTCGGAAAAATCCTTCTGAATACCCGTGAAGGTGAGTTTCATTCGGTAGTTACCTCCTCAAAGGAGAAACTTAGTCTCGGATACGGCGCTGATGCGTGGACGGAATACGCATGTCTTCGCGGTATTTCGCCACTGTGCGCCGCGTGACGTCTATTCCTTCGGCACGAAGCCGGTTTGTGATTTGCTCGTCGGTAAGAGGATGTGCGTGATCTTCCTCCTCGATCATTTTCTTTACCCGCCGCTTTAAGATCAACAACGGAGTTGCTCCGCCATTGATGCCTTGCACCGCTTCCGAGAAGAAGTACCGCAGTTCGAAAACGCCCTGCGGCGTGTGGGCGTACTTTCCCGCTACGGCGCGGCTCACCGTAGACGGGTGTACCCCGATCTCCTCGGCAATCTCCTTGATCATCATCGGACGAAGATGATCGATCCCGTATTCAAGAAATTCGAGCTGCCGGCGCACGATCGATTGGCAGACTTTCAGGATGGTTTGCTTGCGCTGCTCGATATTTTTCATCAATTGCAGCGCGGCCGCGAATTTTTCCTTAATAAACGTCCGCACTTCCCGGCTCGGCTGCTTTTCGCGGTCGAGCATTTTCGTGTAGTCCCCGTTCAGACGAATTTGGGGCACATCGTCGTCGTTCAACTGAATCAGATATTCTTCGCCGTCTTTCGAAATGTAAACGTCGGGCTCCACCTGCCGGGCATCCGGGCCCGAAAAGCGCGCACCCGGCCACGGGTTAAGCTGGCGAATCACATTCACGGCGATCTGAATATGCTCCGGCGGGCGTCCCAGAGCCTTGGCCAGCTCCTTAAATTGCCGGTTTTCGAGGAGCCTCATGTGCTCCGACAAAATCTGCCAGGCCACGCCGCCCCGCGCATTGCGGCTTTCTAACTGGAGCATCAGGCATTCGCGCACGTCGCCGGCCGCCAGCCCGGAGGGCTCCAGGGACTGCACTACGCGTAGCGCTTCCCGCAATTCCTCGGCCGAGTGCCCGCTCAACTCCACCATTTCCTCAATCGAGATGGTCAGGCGGCCGTTCTCGTCCAGGTTGCCGATAATATAGTCGGCGGCGTCGCGCACCCGTTCGGGAATCACCAGGACGCTAAGCTGCGATTGCAGATGGTCCGCCAGCGTCACGGGCGAGGAAAGAAATGAATCGTAGGCCGGTTTTTCTATCTGCTCGGAAGCCGGGTTCTTAAAGCCGGGATCGAGGTATTCGTTGAAAAACTCGTTGAAGTCGATCTCTTCGAAAGAGTCTTTTTCCGCTTCGTTTTTTTCAGCGGGTTCGGGAACTGGGACATCCACGGCCGAATCGCTCGCGGGAGCCGCTTCGAAATCCTCACCGGGCAATTCTGGCGCGGCCTCGGGCGCGCTGTCGCCGGATGGTTCAACCAGGGAAGCCTCGGTAATTGACTGGTCGGAAGGCTCGCGGTTGCGTTCCGCCTCGATAAGCTCCTGAATCTGCTGAATCTCTTCCTGCGTAGGCTCTTCGGAGCCGTCCAACACTTCCTCGATCACGGGGTTGCCTTCGAGGGCCTGCGCGATCATTTCCTTCAGCTCCAGCTTGGTCATCTGGAGCACCGTCACCATCTGGACCAGCCCAGGGGTGAGCGTCTGCTTCAGTCCGACCCGAACGTGTAGCCCTTGTGACAGCATCGTTCTTGTCCCATGATAACAACCCACGGCTTGGCGCAATTCCCGTTTGCGGCCAGATAGGTCTTAGTGAGTACTGGGAGCCGGGACGGCCAAACGCGTGCCCGACACCCGGCCGCGATATTGCACCGTCAGCCGCCGGTTTTTCAGGACAGCTTCGTCGTCGACGCCAATATCCCGCATCGGCGGTACCAGGATGTAGTAATCGAAATCCCCTTTGGGACCACTCCGATCTGCCGGAGCAAGCCAGCGGTAACCCTTCACCGCGCGGCAAAAGTTGACGGCCGGTTCGAGCGGCCAGGAGATGCCAAGGCGAACCAGCCGCGGACTCGCCCGCTCCTTCTCGTTCAGGATGCTCAGGATTTGCTCTGTATCCGCGTCGTAACGCCAGACGTAGAAGAATTTCGTCTGGAACTGCCAAAGAAAGCTCGCGACGGCGACGGCCGCAAATGCGGTGAGCGCGTATTCCCGCATGCGCGCTCCGGTCCCCTGACTTTCACCGGAAACCGCGGTCAGGATTGCCACGGGCATCAACAGTAGAAAGAAGACTCCCAACCGGTCTACCGGGTACCGGACCGCGAGCGCGGCATGTGCGGCCCAAAGCATGATCACAGACAGAAAAACAGTCCCGGCGCCAAGGAGGAACGCGGCGCCGCCAGGCGAGGGGACTTTCCCGTCCCGCAGTTCCTTCAGCCGGGCCGGAATGCGCGCCGCCAAAACCAGCATTACGGCGGGAGTTGCCAGCGTCACGAAACCGAGCCAGGCGGCGGATATGCCCCCTGGCGCATCCGGCGACCCGATATACAGACTATGGGCGAAGGATGCGTGCAGAAGACTCCGCAGGCTCTCCCAGGCAGTGACGGCGCCCCAATAGAAGTGCTCCCTGCGAGCCTCGCGCAGGGGAAACGCGAAGTACAGAACGGCGGCGTTCAAAAGGAGGGGGCCCACCAGGTAAGAATTTGCCGTCAAGAACCTCCGCCACCAGCCCCGCCGCGGCATCGAGCCGCCCGACAGAACGGCAAAGATCGCCACCAGCGCGGCCGAGGGCGTGAGGAACGTCAGGCTCGTCCCAATCGCAAAGCTCAATCCGAGCGATGCTTTCACGATGTGGCGCTGCTTCCCGCCGAAGGACAGATAATCGACCATCGCCACAAGGGCATACGACATGCCAGCCAGCGCGAAACCATACCCGCGCGCTACCACGAGGCAATCGAGAACCAGCGGGTTCAGAGAAAGGAGCCCAAGGCCCATCACGAAATGCAGTGGTTTCGAAAAGAGGCGCGAGCACAGGCGGTAGATGTTAACGAAATACCAGCCGGCGGCGAGCACCGTGGGCAGCCGCATGGCGAAAACGGGCCAGGGAAGGGCGTGGAACGATATCCAGGAGAGCAAGGTTGCATAGAGGTGATTCGCCGCCGTGAAATTGGTGAAAACAGCCGTGATCGGATGGGACAGATAGAGCTGCCAGGAATACGCTTCGTCACACACGACGGATTGTGACGCTGCCCGATAAACCTCAATCAGGAAAAGCAAAAGCAACGCCGAAATCGACAACCCCCTGATTTTCCGGCTCATGCGTCTATTCCCGGCCGGCGGAGGCGCGCAGGCGCAGCAGAAATTTGACCGAGCCATAACCGAGGCCGAGAATTGCGGCGCTCAGGATCGTGTACAGCATGGCGGGATGACGGTCCGTCCATGGCTTGAGCGGAGGTTCGGGCGGTATGTAGACCGGGTTTTGCTCTTGTGCGCCAACAGACGCTTCTTCCGGTTTGGCCGCTGCGGGAATTACGTGGGCGAAGTCGTAGGAAGGCTGCTTCGCCGCGGGGTTCCCATAATAGATCCAATAGCGGCCGGGGGAGTTCGCGGCGAACACGAACTCCCGCCGGTAGGCGCGCAGCGCCAGGCGCTTCAGCAGAAGGGGAGGATTGTCGCCGTTGTGGATGCGCAGCCGCAGGTAGCGGTCCCAGTGTTCTGGAAATGCGATGGCGAGGGATTCGCCGGTGGCTGTCCGTGAAAACTCCCCCTGCCCGGCATACGCCCAGACCTTTCCGTCGGGGCTGGTTTCCACCTCTGCCCTCCGGTAGAAAAGCCCGGCGCCTGCCCCTTCCCGGCTCGCCGGTTCCCCAATAGCTACGCTGTCACGGGGCAGCCCTTCGTAGCCGGTATCCGAAGTCCAGACCGCCGCTTTCGTGCGCTCATCTTCGTGGAGCACCGGTACAGTCTCCGCAAGCACGTCGCGCACTTCGGCCGTCTCCTCGTAACAGGTGAGCCGGATGGACGCCAGATCGGACGGATTTTTCCAGCCTAGGATGGTGACGCGGACAAATCGCTGCGTCGACGCCGGATAGTCCACGGTCAGTGCCTCCGTGTGGTTGTCACCGTCGGAAGCATCGAAGATCAACCCGTCTGTTCGCGCGGTGTCCCAGTGTCTCCCGTCGCTGCTCGTTTCGATGCGCACGGTCTGCTTAAAGTTGGTGCGGTTCACCGCCAGGCGCACCCGGTTGTGCCGCGCATTCCCGCCGGTGTCGAGGGTTGCCTGCACGCCTTCGCTGCTGGCTGATTGATTCGAAATTTCGGACCGGATTTCCCGCTCTTCCCGCTTGCCGTCGAGCGTGCGGACCAGATAGGGAACTTCGATGCCGTCCCGCACAATCCGGACGTCCGCCAGGCGCGAAGACCCGCGGTACATCTCCGCGGTGGCGGATACCGATGACAGCTCCACTCCCGGAGTCACCCGCACCGGCTGCCTCCAATGCCACTGCCGGGGGTTGAATTCTCCGCGGGCCACCAACGCCGCGGCCAGCAGGCTAAGAAGAAGTTTGGTCATCTTTCCAGAGGCTATCGATCAGCGAGCGAAACCGCGAATAGAGGAACGAAGTCGCCAGCAATAGCGCGCCCAGCGCCACAAACGCCGAAATACGGTAGACGCGGCCGACTTGCCAGACGTCGAACAGGTATAACTTCAGCACCACCAGACCGATCAAGCCAAGCCCTGCGAGGCGGTTGATCGCGGTTCGTGTGAAAACCCCCGCCGAGACGAGAATTACCGCGTATATGGCGAAGACGATGGAAATGGTCACGGTTTCCACACTCAGCTGATTCGGCGCCTCCACCGTTCTTTGCGCCCATCCCACGGCTTCGAGCGACAGTCCCCAGAGCATGAAGATATGGCCGGCGGCGTAGTGCGGCAGTGCGATTCTCTTTTCCCTGATCCAGTACGCCGAAAGCCAGCAGCTTACCGCGGCGATGAAGAACGTCAGGAAGCGGGAGTTCCAGATCGTCCAGTAGAGATCCGCGCGCCAGAACATGCGCGAATCGACGGCGCAGAGCCGCAGCGCCACCAGGAACAGGACGCCAAGGACGCCAAACTGCAGCTTGCGGCTCGCCGTGCGCATGGCAATCCAGGCAAGTGCGGCGCCTTCGAGCGACCACGCCATCGTGATCCGGTATTCGCTGAATTGAATCGGAATGGCAAGCGTTAGGAATGCCAGCGCCGCGCCAATGGAGAGAAAAACCGGCCGGGCGTCGAACTCGCCGGATTTTCGTTTCCATAGCGCCGCGCCGAACGCCAGGTAAGCCCCGGCGACGGCACACGCGAGCAATCCCAGCCAGCCGTGATACTGGGGATGCAGAATGCTGTAGGAGGCGCCGAAGTACGCGCAGCCGTTCAGCGCGAGGATAACGAGGTCGGACTTGCCGGCCGTCCGCCGCCGCACCACCAGATTCCAGACACTCCAGGCGAAGAAAAACAGGAACGCGCCACTCAACCCCAGGAAGGTCTCAGCGATAGCTCCCGGCTCTGGGGCGCGACGGTCCCAGAGGCCATAGGCAGTCCAGAACGCCGCGAACGCCACGCCACAGACGCCGGCGGCGCGCCGGCGCTCGGACACGGCCAGGCCGCCCGCGGCAAGAGCCAACTCCAGAGCAAAGAAGGCGGCCGGCGATTGCGGCCACGCAAGGCTGATGGCCAGGGCGGCGGACAACTGCCACGGGGCGACCAGCATCGGGAGCAGTCCGCCGGCAAATAAACCCCAAAATGCGAACGCGAACAGCGTGACCAGCGCTTTGCGCGAATCCACCGGGTGAGCGGCCGCCCATAACCAAAAAATCAATAGAGTGGAGGCGGAGCCGAGGATTTCGAGAAGTATCCATTTACGGACGCGCGCCAGCGCCAGCGAGCCGCCGCTCAACAGCAGCAGGTAGCTGAAGAGGAACCACGGATGGTCTTCGCCTGTACTTAAGAGAATCGGCGCAAAGTAGCCTCCCAACAATCCCAGCGCGGCGATGACGATTGCGTTGTAACGCAAAGCGAGCGCGCAGGCGAGCACGGTGCAAACACAAAGGCAGGCCAGGGCGAAGCCTTGCGGGATCAAATGATAAAACCCAAAAGCGGCGTAGATCGCGAGATAGAGTACGGCGACGCCCGCGACGGCAACCCCCTGGGCAAAGATGCGCTGGCCCCGGCGTGAGACGAAGTCGGCGGCGGCGAGCGCCAATAGTCCCGCGAGAACTCCCAGTTCCACGCGGCCGGATGGGCCGATCCAAGCGTTGTCCACCGCCCACTTGAAGAAGAAGCCGATGCCTAAGACCAGTGTGATAACGCCGACCCGATTGATCAGCGTCAACCCGATGCGGGTCTCAAAAATTTTTTGTACTGGCACCGGCTGGGCGGGTGCTTGGGGAACCGGCTCCTCGACAAGCGGAGGCGGTGGTTCGGGAGCGGGAGGCGTGGGAGAAACGGACTCGGGCCGCGGTGGAATCAGCTCAAGGGCCGACTCAACGCGCTCCAGCCGTTCGATAATTTCCCGCTGCCGGCGAACTACCCCGGCAATTGCCTCGGAAATCGCATCTATACGCTCCTGTTCCGGTGTCGGCATGCGGCGATCCGAAGATCATAGCAGGTCGCGCGGGGCGTTCAGCGTCTTGGACATCGTGACGAAATAACACGGAACGGTGGATTTTTCGGGCACAGGATAGGGGGCGGTTCCGGTCTCCACGTAGCCCCGGCGGCGGTAATAAGGCACAAGCTCGGGCCGAAGGCTGATGATGTCGATGTCGATGAACCGGCAGCCCGCCTCGCGGCAGTAGTCCTCGCCCCGCGTCATGAGGACGTCTCCCAGGCCGAGCCTTTGATAGCCGGGACTGACCGATAGGAGGCCCAGGTAAGCTCGCTCCTTTCGAAGCTCGACATAGACGCAGCCCGCGGCCACGCCCTCGTCCACGGCCAGAAAAAAGGCGCCCTTGCCCAGGCGCCGGCGCACCTCGTCCACGTCAATCCGGTCTCCGATTTTGTAGAAGCTTACCGCGCGGAAGGCGTCGTTGATGATCCTGGTGATCGCCTCCGCGTCGGCGTCTTCCGCCGCCCTAACCCGCATCGCTGCTTATTCATGAAATCATAGGACGAATGGTTGGAGATTGTTACGACGCCGTGGTGGTGGTTTCCTTCGGCGGGCCGGAAAAGAGCGAAGACGTAATCCCGTTTCTCGAAAATGTCCTGCGGGGCAGGACCACGCCGCGGGAGCGCATGGAGGAAGTGGCGGCCCACTACTACCACTTCGGTGGGCGCAGTCCGATCAATGGCCAGAACCGGGCGCTCATCGCAGCCCTGAGAGATGAGCTGCACGGCCATCAAATCACGCTGCCTATCTACTGGGGCAACCGCAACTGGCATCCGCTGCTGCCCGACACCGTGAGGCAAATGAAGGCGGACGGCGTGCGTCGCGCGCTTGCCTTTGTCACTTCCGCGTTTAGTTCCTATTCCGGCTGCCGCCAATACCGCGAAGACATTGCGCGCGCCCGCGACGCAGTGGGAGAGGGCGCGCCGGAGATCCATAAGCTGCGCGCGTTCTTCAATCATCCGGGCTTTGTGCGGGCCGTTACGGATCGCGCACGGGCCGCTTTGGATCAGGTTCCCGCCGGACGCCGGGACCACACTTCCTTGCTCTTCACTGCTCACAGCGTTCCGCTTTCCATGGCGTCCACCAGCGACTACGTGCCGCAGTTGAAAGAGACCGCGGGGCTGATTTCCGCGGCCCTGCATCGGGAGGAATGGCAATTGGTTTATCAAAGCCGCAGCGGGCCTCCCTCCCAGCCGTGGCTCGGCCCCGACGTGAGCGACGCGCTGCGCCAACTGGCGGCAGGCGGCGCGACAGACGTCGTCGTCGTTCCCCTGGGTTTCATTTCGGACCACATGGAAGTGGTCTACGACCTCGACACGGAAGCCCGCGCAATTTCGGAAAGCCTTGGTCTGAACATGATACGGGCCGGAACGGCCGGCACGCATCCGCTCTTCGTTTCGATGATTCGCGAGTTGATCGAGGAGCGTCTGTCGGGCTGCCCTGCGCGAAGCCTGGGAGTTTTTGGGCCGCGTGAGAACCTCTGCCGGGAAGATTGCTGCCCCGCGCCGCCGCGTTCCCTGGTGCGCTAGCGGAGCCGCCCTTCCAGCCGCTGATAGACATCGTGCTTGGAGAGTCCGCGCTCGCGGGCAACCTGCTTTACGGCATCCATCTTCGCCACCCCGCGGCTGGTCAATTCCGCGACCGCGTCTTCGATGCCAAGGGCGAACTCGCCGGGAGCGCTTCGCCGGTCGATCATTACCACGAACTCGCCTTTCACCGCCGGGCGTTTTGAAAGCTCGGCCTCCAGTTCCAGGGGCGTTCCCCGTAGAAATTCTTCGTGAAGCTTGGTAATCTCGCGTGCGATTACGACGGTACGCTCGCCAAGGATCTCCGCAATGTCTCGCAGAGTCTCGCAAATGCGGTGCGGCGTTTCATAAAACACCAAAGTGGCCGCGGCGTCCTTCCATTTCTCCAACTCTTTGCGGCGCTGGCCGCTCTTGGCGGCAAGGAATCCCCCGAAGACGAAAGCGTCCGTGGGGAGGCCGGATGCGCTCAGCGCCGCAGGCAGCGCGGAAGGGCCGGGGATGGGAGAAACCGGGATGCCCCGTTCCCGCGCTTCTTTGACGATGCGGTAACCGGGGTCGGCAATGAGTGGCGTGCCCGCGTCGGACACGACCGCCACCGACCGGCCGTTTTCCAGTTCCGCCAGCAGTTGCGCGGCGCGCTCGCGCTCATTGTGGTCGTGGTAGCTGACCAGCGGGCACGAAATTTCGAAATGGTCCAACAGCTTTCGTGTCTGCCGCGTATCTTCACAGGCGATGATGTCCGCCTCGCGGAGAATCCGCACGGCGCGGAAGGTAATGTCGTCCAAGTTGCCGATTGGCGTCGCAACGACATAAAGCGTTCCGCTCATACGTACATCAGGATACGATGATTGTTTGTCCGCCCCGTCAAGTGAACATCCATCGTCGGAACATTACACCTGGACTGCGCCCAACGGCGCGGCCGTATTGATCCGCTTTGACGTGATTGAGCGCATGTCGATGGATATCATGCAGGGCTTCGGCTCCGTACCCAAGCGAGGCGCCGAGGTGGGAGGCTTGCTGCTCGGACGGTTGGTTCCCACCGAGACGGGTTCCGCCGCCATCCACATCGAAGATTTCCGTGTGATTCCCTGCGAATACCGGCGGGGCCCCAGCTACCTGCTTTCAGAAAACGACACCAAAGCGTTCGACGAAATCCTGCGCGAGGCCCATGCCAGGGAAGATCCGAAGCCAGTCGGCGTTTTTCGCAGCCATACCAGGGATGCTCCTGGCTTGACCGCGGAAGATGTCGAATTTTGCGGCCAGCGCTTTCCCGATCCGTGGAGCGTTTTCCTGCTGGTGAAGCCGCGGATGATGAGCGTGAGCCAGGCGGGGTTCGTGCTGAAGCGGGATGGCCAGTTTCCGGAAGGCCCCCCGGAGTTCGAGTTCCCGTTCCGGCGGAGGGAGTTAGATCCTCGTGCCGCCGGTGAAAGGCCGCGCCGCCGGCAGGAACCAGAACAGGCGCCGGAGGCTGCCCCCACAACGCCTGTCCAGGCCGCTCCGGTTGCGATGGTCTGGCAGACTCGGATCACTCCCCTTTCTCCGGAGATTCATATCGAGCGCCGCAGCCACGTCGATTGGCTCCGTTCTGTCTGGTGGGTGGTGCTGCTGTTGATACTCGGCGGCGCGGCAGGCTATCTTCTGCGGATTTGCCTTGGGGATTCCCAACCCTGGAGGCCGAACGCCTACCGGCTTAATCTCTCGCTAAGGCCCTCCGGTTCAAGCCTCGCGATTCATTGGGATGGCTCGTCGCCGGCGGTCGCTTCAGCCTCCCGCGGCCAGCTTGTGGTTGACGACGGCGGCCAGAGCCAGACCATTCCGCTGGAACGGTCCGAGCTTTCCGGCGGCGTGCTGGTTTTTCAGCGTACGTCCAGCCCGGTACAGGTTCGCCTGGAAGTTTTTCCCGCGGGACGGGCGACAATTTCCGAAACCGCCCGCTGGAGCCAATAGCCCGCCGTTTAATCCCGCCCTGGCGTGAGCGCCAGCCTGTCATCCCTCTGGTCAACTCTGACGCTTCCGCCGGGTTCTATTTCACCCCGCGTCACCAGCACCGCCAGCGGCTGCACCAGGTGGCGGTGAATTGTACGTTTCAGCTCTCTCGCTCCGTATTCCGCGCTCGAGCCTTTTCTGACCAGCCAGCGCCTGGCGCGCGGCGTCACATCGAGCCGGAAGGCTCGCGCACCTTGCCGCTCGCTAATGAGGGATTGAAGTTCCGCGAGGAGGTGGTCGAGAATACGCCCCAAATCACGGCTATTGAGCGGCTCATACGTAACCACTTTGTCGATCCGATTCACAAACTCCGGGGTGAATTTGCGCCGTACGGCATTCATGCCGATTCTTTCGATTTTCCGCCGCACGTCCCGGCTACCGTGCTCCACCATCCCTCCAAAGCCGAACGAGGGGTGGATGGCGTTCTGCATGGCGTGTGCCCCCAGATTGCTGGTGAGGAAGATCATCGCCCGTTCGAAGTTCACACTGGTGTTGTCGCCCAGCCGTAATTGCGCTTTGTCGAGGATTCCCAAGAGAAGGCGCGTCATCGACGGCGCGGCTTTTTCTATTTCGTCAAAGAGCACCAGAGAAATATCGCTATTTTCGCTGGCGGCCTGATTTAGCTTCTGCTGCGTCAGCATGGGTTGGGTCTCCCGGTGCCCCAGGTAGCCCGGAGGCGCGCCCACGAGTTTCGCCACCTCGTGCTCCATCTGGAATTCCCCGCAATTCACCTTGAGCATATTCTTGGCGCTGCCGTGCAGTACTTCGGCAAGCGCCTCCACGGTGCGTGTCTTGCCGGTACCGGTGGGCCCCAGGAGGAGAAAGACCCCGGCCGGGCGGCTATCGGAGCCGAGCCCCGCCTGATGCATTTGGATGTAGGGGACAATCGACGCCACCGCGTCCGGTTGCCCTACCACACGCCGTGCGAGCGCGGCAGTCAGCTCGCAGTTGTTCTCCGCCGGCGGACGCCTCCGCCGTATCGTTCGCGTCAGTGATCTCAAAGGGTCGCGGTTCTCCTTACCGCCCTGAGTCTACCCGGAGAGGGCGGCATTTCCTGCTCCGGGGACCGGTTTACCGCCCCCAGGCGGAGAATTTAAGAAACCCGATTTGTGTTGAAAAATGAATGAATTGCGGCTTGTATGCGCTGGCACGCGCGCCCATCGCCATACGGGTTGTGAACGCGCGCCATCGAATCGTAAACTTGGCGGTCGTCGAGCAGATTCCGGGCTTCCGCGGTGATTCTGTCGAGCGACGTCCCCACCAGGCGCACAGTGCCCGCTTCCACGGCTTCCGGACGTTCGGTCTTGTCCCGGAGAACCAGCACGGGTTTGCCGAGCGAGGGCGCTTCTTCCTGGATGCCGCCGGAATCGGTGATGATCAAACAAGCTCTCCGCATGAGATCGACGAACGATACATAATCGAGCGGTTCCGCCAGCAGCACGTTGGGAAGAGGCGCGAGCAAACGGTTCACAGGGTCGCGCACGTTGGGGTTGGGGTGGACCGGGTAAACAATCTGCACATCGGGCCTCGACGCGAGTACCGCCAAGGCGCGGCAGATTTCCTCGAATGGTTCGCCAAAACTCTCCCGCCGGTGCGCGGTGACAAGCACTATTCTTTTTTTGAGGTCGATCCCGGGCGGTAGCTTTCCGCTCAGCCGTCCTTGATCGAGGCCATCCCGAACCTGCAGTACGGCGTCGATTCCGGTGTTGCCCGTGACGGCGACCAACCGGCGCGGTACGCCTTCGCGCATCAAATTATCGGCCGCTCCCGTCGTTGCCGCGAAATGCAGGCTCGCAATACGCGATGTCAGGACGCGGTTCATCTCCTCGGGAAAGGGCTGGCTGACATCGTGTGTTCTCAATCCGGCTTCGACGTGCGCAACCGGAATGCGCCGGTAAAACGCGGCGAGCGCTCCGGAAAGCGTGGTGGCGGTGTCGCCCTGCACCACGGCCATGTCGGGGCTCTCCGCCTTGAGAACCGGATCGAGGCCGCCGATCATCCGCGATGCCGTCTCCGCCAGCGTCTGATTGGGCCGCATCAAATCGAGATCGTGGCCGGGCCGCACCTCAAACGCGGCCAGCACCTGGTCCAGCAAGTGCCGGTGCTGGGCCGTGACGCAAACGGAAATTTGAAACTCGGGATCTTGTTGGAGGAGACGGATTACCGGGCAAAGCTTGACGGCTTCGGGCCGGGTGCCGAAGACGAAGAGGAGCTTTCGCACGGAGCGATTATTTGTGGCGGTAGGTGATGCGGCCTTTGGTGAGATCGTATGGCGAAAGCTCGAGGGTGACTCGATCGCCGGCGAGGACGCGGATTCGATTGCGGCGCAGCTTGCCTGCGAGATGGGCCAGGACGGTCCGCTCCTGATCCAGTTGAACGCTAAACTGCCCGGCCGGGAACTTTTCTACGACGGTGCCTGTGACTTCAATGCTATCTTCTTTGCTCATTTGCCTCTTTTAGAATGAAATTACACCGTTCCTATCGTAGCAAAAGATCGTACCGCTTCATCGCACGCCCGCGTCACGCTCCCCGGCCGGTGGTTTCCCTTTGTACTACCTTGTAGGTGGAAGGCATGGGCGAAATTGAATAGCTTAAAAGGCGCCGGGGTTCTGGTCACCGGCGCCGGGCGGGGAATCGGGAAGCGGCTGGCGATCGGCTTCGCACAGAATGGAGCGCGCGTGGGGTTGCTGGCTCGCAGCAAAACGGAACTGGATCTGGCGCAATTGGAAATCGAGCATGCGGGAGGCGTGGCTCTGCGTCTTCGCGCCGACGTCAACGACCATGAGCAATTGGTTGGCGCCGTGGATCGAATGAGAGTCCAGTTCGGAGACGTCCGGGTTTTGGTTTGCGCGGCGGCGGTACAGGGCTATATCGGACCCTTCGCCGGCTCTCCCACCAAGTCATGGGCGGAGATTTTTCAAACCAACCTTTTCGGCGTAATGAACTCCTGCCGGGCCGTGCTACCGCACATGATCGAGAGGCGGGCGGGTAAAATCATCGCGCTGAGCGGGCCCGGGGCGACCGCCTCCCGTCCGAATTTCAGCGTGTACGCGGCCGCGAAAGCCGCACTGGCGCGTTTTGTCGAGACCCTGGCCGAGGAAGTGCGCGATCACAATATCCAGGTCAACTGCATGCATCCGGGGCCGGCATATACCAGCATGACGGACGAGATCCTCAAGGCGGGGGAGCGCGCCGGGGAGCGCGAAATCGAAGCGGCGACGACGGTCCGCGCCTCGGGCGGCATTCCGGCCGAACAGCAAATTCAGCTCAGCCTGTTCCTCGCCTCCGACGATTCCAATCACGTCAGCGGCAAGCTGATTTCGGTGAACGACAACTGGAAGAAATTGCGCAGCCAGAGCCTGGATGCCGATCTCTTCACCTTGCGCCGCCGCCAGAAGCCCTGATCGAACGCCAATCTGATAATATCTTCGAACAGCATGCGCTCATTTCGATTTGTCACTCTCGGATTTGCCGGCTTGGCGCTCATGTGCCTGCCCCTATCTTCCCAGCAGCAAAAGAAAAAACTGCTGGCCATCGGCGAGGTGAAGGGCTTTCAGCATGATTCGGTGTCCCACGCGTTCGCTACGATCGAAAGGCTTGGTTATGAGTCCGGCCTGTGGGATACCTACATCCGCACCGATACCCAACTTGTCACCAAACAGCCTCTTGAGGCGAACGCTAAAAACCTGAATTACTTCGATGCGGTCGTGTTCTACACCACTGGCGAACTGGACATGAACGACCAGCAGAAGAAGGACCTGCTCTCCTTCGTGCACGACGACGGCAAGGGCTTCATTGGAGTGCACAGCGCCATCGACACGTTCTACAAATGGCCGGAATACGGGGATATGATCGGCGGCTATTTCAACGAGCATCCCTGGGGTGTTTTTGACGCGCCGGTGATTATCGAAGACCCCGATTTCCCCGCCATGAAGCCCTTCCCGCACGCCTTTACGCTGAAGGACGAAATGTATCAGGTGAAGGATTTCTCGCGGGACCGGGTTCGCGTTCTGGCGCGTCTCGATGCGAACAAACTCGACCTCAAAAATAAAAGAGTCCATCGCACCGACCGTGATTTCGCCCTGGCCTGGGCGCGCAATTACGGGAAAGGCCGTGTGTTCTACTGCACCTTTGGACACCGCGCGGAAACCTGGGATCGGCCGGATATCCAGAAGATGTATAAGGACGCGATCCAGTGGGCCATGGGCATGATCCCGGGCGACGCGACCCCGCGCCCCATGCCCGCCAACTAGCGGCGTTTCATTCGCCGAGCGCGCGATCGAAGAATTCCGTCACCCGGCGCTCATATTCCTCACGGGCCACGGTATGCCCGGCGATATGGCCGCCGGTGGGGATGCGCCATATCTCCTTCGGCTCGCGCGCAGCCTGGAAATTGCGCTCGCTATTGCCAGGCGGCACGACCTGGTCTTCCTGGCAATGCAGGATCAGCACCGGGCGGGGGCTGATTCTGGCAATCACGTCCACCGGCCGCACGGAAGAGATGTCCTGGCCGGTACGCACCTCGGAGATGGCCACGGTGATGGGTGCGAACGGAAACGCCGGCAATCCGATGAAGTGCTCGAAGCTGCTCGAAATCACCCGCGGGGCATCGCTGAAGCCGCTGTCGTCTACTACTGCCCGGATGCGCGAATCACGCGCGGCGCTCAGGATCGATACTGCTCCGCCGAGCGAGAGGCCGAGCGCGCCAATCCTGTTTCGGTCCACGCCGGGGCGAGACGCAACATAGTCGACCGCTGAAATCAGATCCATCGGCTCCAGCGCTCCCAACGTGACGGCATTCCCGCCGCTTCCACCCCGGTCCCGCATGTCGTACGTGAGCACGTTGTACCCATGACGGTGCAGAAACTCGGCCCAGGGCAGCATCTGCGTCCGGTTGTCGCCGTAGCCGTGGGAGAGAACGATAACCGGTTGCCGGGTTCCGGGAAAAAACGAAGCCGCAATCCGGATTCCCGTGCGGCTCTGGATCTGAATGTTTTGCGGGTGGAGGTCGGGGAAACTTGCCAGTTCCCATCGATAATGGGCCGGTTTGGGATGTATCGCGCGTTCCGAGCCGATCCATCCGACGCCCGCCAGCACCGAAACCGTCAACACGACGGCGGCGAGTGGGAACCAGAGAATCCGCTTTCGGCTACTCATTACCGGAATGCCCGTAGTGTGCTACAACCTCCGCTCGATTGTAAGCAATCCGGGCAAGCGGCGAAGACTTTTTTTCAGGCAGGCAGGAGAGGGGCTTACTCCAAGCCCCTTCTTTGTTCGGAAAATTGTGGATGGATAGTTAGGTGAGGCTGACTTGTTCGGCCTGCAGACCCTTCGGGCCGCGTTTTACCACAAAGGAAACCCGCGAACCTTCTTCGAGGGTGCGGTATCCGGACGATTCAATCGCGGAAAAATGGACGAAAACATCTTCGCCATTCTCCCGTTGGATGAACCCGTATCCCTTGCCGGCATTGAACCACTTTACTGTGCCAGTTTCTTTCATAAATCTCTCTTTCTTGCTTTCAAAGTTCCGAATCTAGGAAGGAAAGTATAGCGGATGCGTTGAGGCGTTTCCGAAATTCCTGTCGTGCTTGATTCAAACTGTTCAACAAAAGCCTTTTTAGGGTAGCACGGCGCACGGAGCACGCGATGCCCGAAATTTAACGGAATAAGCTGCCGCATTTGCTATACTCAAATGTGAGTCCGGTTTGCCCGGTGCCAAAGATCACGCTAAGTTGTTGGATCGATGGATTTTCCCGCCCGCAAATGCGTTCAGAGTGCAAAGGAGCACGATGAAAAATATTTTCGTTGGCAATCTTTCGTTTTCCGCCACGGAGGACGACCTACGGTCGTTGTTTGAACCATACGGGACGCTGGATCGGGTTACGATCATCACCGACCGTGACACTGGCCGCTCGCGCGGGTTTGGGTTTGTTGAGATGGCAAACGGATCGGAGGCGGACGGAGCTATTTCCGGCCTGGATGGCCGGGAGTGGAACGGTCGCGCTCTCAAGGTCAACGAAGCTCTCCCGAAGACTTCAGGCGGCGGTGGCGGGCGATTCGCGGGAGGCGGCTTTGGAGGCGGAAAACGCCCAGGCGGCGGTGGCGGCGGCAAGCGACGCGAGCCACGCTGGTAAGGCTG
Source organism: Bryobacteraceae bacterium (assembly GCA_035545735.1). Classification (GTDB taxonomy): domain Bacteria; phylum Acidobacteriota; class Terriglobia; order Bryobacterales; family Bryobacteraceae; genus JAJYKC01. The sequence continues at coordinate 52,258 of DASZXS010000037.1, forward strand.
CAAGTTCGAATTTTGAGGAGGCGGCCGGGCGCGCCGGAGAGTGTTATGCTCTTCTGGCCGCGCGGGCCCGTCCATTAGAATTGCGGGCAACGCATCAGGGAGTGATCCTGAGCTAAAACCACTCGAAGGCTCTCCGCGCTGCTCGCCTGAAAAGGAGTCTGTATGGCACGCGGAAGAACAAGCTCACAAAAGCGGCAGCGGGAATTGGCGCGCATCGAGAAGCGCCAGGAGAAAGTGGCGCGTAAGGAATCGCGCAAGGCTAGTCCGGATTCCGATCTCGATGCGGCGCCGGAACTGGGCCCCGATGGGCTACCTTTGTACGGGCCGGTCCGCTTAGAGGACGACGACGAACTTCTGAGCCGTATTGGCTTGTCCAGCACACTTACCACGAATTGACGTGGAGAATGCCCCGCTGGATGGCTATGGTAACCGCCTGAGTTCTGTCGGAGGCGCCCAGTTTGCCGAGAATGTTCTGGACGTGAATCTTCACGGTTCCGCTCGCCGTCCCGAGGTGGCCGGCGATCTCTTTGTTTCCCAGCCCCCGGGCGACAAACGCCAGCACTTCTACCTCCCGCGGCGTCAGCGCGATTTGCGGGAAATATTCTGTAAGACGCTCGGAAACCTCGGTGGGGATCAGCCGGCGCCCCGCGTGAACGGTGCGAATAGCGCGGACTACTTCGGTGTGCACCATCTCCTTTAGCAGATAGCCGCGCACGCCGGCTTCGAGCGCCCGGTAAATATCCTGGTCGCCGTCATAGCTGGTCAAAGCGATAATCCGCGCGCTCGCAAACTCCTCGCAGATGGCCCGCGTAGCCATAATTCCGTCCATTTCCGGCATCCGCAGATCCAGCAACGCGACATCCGGCAGGTGCTGGCGGAACAGCTCCACCGCTTCGCGGCCGTTGCGCCCTTCCGCCACCAGGGTCATATCCGGCTCGTTCGCCAGAATCGAAGCGACGCCCTTTCGCACCAGCGGATGATCGTCCACGCAAATTATGCGAATCGCGTCCGGCATATTTTTGTTACAGGTCCTTCACGGGAAGCTCTACGGAGACGGATGTTCCACGTCCGGGTTCGCTCGCAAGCTCGAAATGCGCACCGATCTGGGTCGCGCGCTCTTTCATTCCAACTAAACCGTAATGGCCAGGCGCCGCGGCATGTCCGTTACGCGCTCCGGCCGCGGGTGCGAGAAAACCTTCGCCGTCGTCGCGCACCAGAAGCCGCAGAGACTTCGCGGTGGAGTGCAAATCGACTTCAATGCTTCGGGCACGGGAATGTTTCACCGAGTTTGACACGGCCTCCTGCGCGATACGAAGCAGGTTATACTCCACCTCGGCCGGCAGTCCCTTGGGATCCTTCTCCAATTTGAGTTTCAGGCGAATGTCCTTGGTCTCCGTCATCTGCCTCGCCGCGGCCGCAATGGCCATTCCCAATCCGGCATCGCGGCCATGGACGCCGCGCAGGCCCGCGACGCTGCGCCGCGCCTCTTTCAAGCATGACCCGGCGTCGCGGATGATATCGAGCAGGGACTCCTTGTCTTCCGGACGATGGAGACGCGCCGAGAGCGCCTGGAGAGTCATCGTGATACCGGAGAATCCTTGAATCAAAGTATCATGCAGCTCGCGGGCGATACGGCTCCGTTCCGCAAGCACGAGTTCAAACTGCGCCCGCAGCCGGCGGATGCGAACCTGATAAGCCAGCCATGCGACGATCGCCGCCGCCAAAAGGCACAACGGAACGAACCACTTCCGCTGGTAAAAGCGGGGCGCTAAGGAAAAGGCGACCGCGCTTCCCGTTTCGTTACAGGTGCCATCGACGTTACAAACGGTTACGCGAAAGCGATAGTTGCCCGCCGGCAGGTTGGTGTAGAATGCCTCGCGGCGGGTTCCGGCGTTAATCCAGCCTTTATCGAACCCCTCCAGCGTATAGCGAAACGTGAGGCGTGCGGGGACCACGAAGCTCAGCCCGGTGTAGTGAAACTCCAGGTTTTTGCGCTCACTCGGGGGCAGCTTGGCGATATCGCCGGCTTTTTCGCTCTGCCCGTTCACGAGAATATCTTCAATTTCGACCGGCGGCGGCGAAAGGCGATGCAGCACGCGCCCGACGTCCAGCGCCAGGAGACCGCGGGTGGTGGAGAACCAGAGCCGTCCGTCGCGCATAGTCGCCGCGGCGGGCTGCACTCCGGACTTGCACTCGATCGTCCTTAGCCCGTCCATCGGACTATAGGGCTTGCTCTGTACGCGCTGGATGAGGCCGTCGGCGCGCTTAAGTAGCTCGGCACGCGGAACCATGAAGATTCCCTTGCTGCAAGCCATCCATAAACGGTCGTCCGCATCGGCGGTGATTCCATAAATCTCGTTATCGAAAAGGCCGTCGTGCAGGTAGTAGGAGAAGACGCGCCCGTTCCGCAGCAAGCGCAAGCCGCCCCCGATCGTGCCCATCCAGAGGAATCCGTCTTTGTCGCGGAAGAACGCATCCACATCGCGGACGGGTGCGCCGTCCTGCTGAAATTCGCGCAGGACTCCGTTTTCCACGACGTCCAGAGCGCCGCCTCCAGTGGCAATGAATAGCCGCCCGTCCCGGTCCTCGGCCAACGCCCGTACCGCCGACGACCAGTGCGGGGGCAGCCAAGCGGGGAAAGTAAAGGCGTCCCCGCGAAAGACGGCCAGCCCGGATGACGTCCCCACCAGGAGTTCCCCGTTGTGCGAACGGAACAGGCTCCGAATGTCGTTGGAAGGCAGTCCGGACGCCGTCGTGTAGGTCCGAACAACCCTGCCGTTGCGGAGGTGGTTCAACCCGCGCGATGTGCCGACCCACAGCGAGCCGTCGCCATCGCGTCCAAGAGCGCGGACCGTATCCGAGGCAAGTCCGTCCTTCGTTCCAAGGGCGCTAAACCGGCGGCCGTCAAATCGCGCCAGACCGGCGTCGAGCGTCCCGACCCAGACAACGCCCCGGCGGTCTTCCAGCACCGGCCCGGTATTGTTGCTCGGCACGCCCTCGCTTGCCGTGTAAGGAATGGAGCGCCCGTCCAGAAACTGGTTTAGCCCGTTCTTTGTTCCGGCCCACACGGCCCCCTCGCTGTCTTCGAACAAAGCATACACCGCGCTTTGGGAAAGCCCGTTGCGCGAGCGGAAGCTTTCGATATCGCCGTTTCGCAGGCGCGCGAATCCGTCGTCGGTCCCGATCCAAATGCTGCCATCGTGGTCCTGCATGAGGCTGAAGATGCGATCGTCGGGCAATCCGTCCGCGTGCGAAAAGAGCTTTTCCTTTGCGTCGCGAAGACGGATCAGCCCGCCCGATGTCCCGATCCACAAGTCGCCGTTCGATGAGCAGAGCATGGTCCGCACAGAGGCGAAGGGAGGCATCGAGTGCAGGGTATAGGAGGTGAAGCGGCCATCCTTCCACACGGTGAGGCGCGGTCCGTCTCCGGCGAACCAAATCGTTCCGTCTTTGGCCGCGCACCCGGTGCGGGCACGGGCGAGTGGCGCTTGCCGGAAGGCCGTAAAATGCCCGCCCGTAAAGCGCGACAGCCCTTCCGAAGTGCAAACCCAGAGTTCGCCGTCCTTGCCGGGTACAACGCAGCGGACCGCATTCGAAGGGAGGCCGTTCGAATGCGAGAACCTGGACAATACTCCGTCGCGCATGCGCAACAGTCCGCTGTCGCTGGTGGCGATCCACAGATTCCCCTTGGCGTCCTGTTCGAGTTGGCGCACCCAGATGTCGTCCGCGGCCGGGGAGAAGCGAACGCCGTCGAAACGCACCAGTCCGGTCTGCGTGCCCAGCCAGAGGTAGCCATCCGGCGTTTGCGTGATGGCGTAAATGGTGCCGGGCGGGAGGCCCTGTTGCGTCTGCCAGATCCGGTGGAGATACTGCGTGAGTGCCCGGTCCGGCGTCAGCGCGTACGACGAGGCTGAGGCACACAAAAGCATCAGGACGCCGGAAACGTACGCTCGCACGGAGAATTCCTGTGTCTATTCTCGCGCAGATGCCGCCCGCGATGCGAAAATCACAGAGTCCGCCGCGGGTTTTGCGATATGAAAATACTGGTCCTGAACTGCGGGTCCTCATCGTTGAAATTTCAACTGATCGAAACGGTGGGGGAGCGGGTCCTTGCCCATGGGCGCGTAGAACGGATCGGAGAGCAGGATGCGGGCATTCAATTCGCGGCCGCCGGAGGGAGTGAAAAGCGCGAGACCCGCCGCGTGGAGGACCACTCGGCGGCCATCGCGTCCGCGTTTGATTTTCTGAAGGAGGAGGCAAAGGTAACCGGCGGCCTCGAAGAAATTACCGGTGTCGGACACCGGATCGTTCACGGCGGCGACCGTTTCACCGCGTCGGTTCTCATCACCGCCGGCGTGCTGCGCGAAATCGAGAGCGTCAGCCGCTTGGCCCCGCTGCACAATCCGCACAACCTGAAGGGTTACTATGCGAGCCGCTCGCTCCTCCCCGAAGCCCGGCAGGTTGCGGTGTTCGACACCGCGTTTCATCACACGCTGCCGGCCCGGGCGTTTCTGTACGGACTACCTTACGAATACTACCAGCGCGAGAAATTGCGGCGGTACGGATTTCATGGCACTTCCCATCGCTTCGTGTCCGGGCGCTACGCACAGATCCGCGGGCGGGGAAACGACAGGATTATCACCTGCCACCTGGGCAATGGCTGTTCCATCTGCGCCGTCGCTGAAGGAAAATCCATCGATACCTCCATGGGTTTTACGCCCATGGAAGGCCTCCTGATGGGGACGCGGTCCGGCGATCTTGACCCCGGAGCAGTGCTCTACCTTTTGGATCGCGCCGGGGACGGGAGCCGGGAGGTCGGCGAAGTTTTGAACGGCAAGTCCGGTCTTGCGGGCGTTTCGGGCTTGTCGCCGGACATGCGTGATGTGCTGGACTCCGCCGCCAAAGGAAATGAGCGGGCGCAAATCGCCATCGATCTCTTTTGTTACCGCGTGATCAAATATGCCGGCGCGTATCATGCCGCGTTGGACGGCGCGACCGCTTTGGTATTCGCCGGCGGCATCGGCGAGAATTCACCCGAGATACGGCAGCGCGTCTGCCGCGGGCTCCGGGCGATTGGCGTCACAATCGACGAAACACGCAACCAAAACACTCGCGGCGAGGAGGCTCGCATCAGCGTGCCGGATTCCTTCATCGATGTCTGGGTGATCCCGACGAACGAGGAGTTGCTCATCGCGCAGGACACCGCCGGGCTCATCGAAGCCGGCGGTTGACCGGCTAGACTGTCCCATCCGGACGCGCGCGATGGCAAACTCAACAGTATGGCTCAAAAACTTCGCTTCGGCGTGCTGGGTGCGGCCGGTATCGCCATCAAGAAAGTCATTCCCGCGATGCAAAAAGGCGAGTGGTGCGAAATCACCGCGATCGCATCGCGCGACGGCGAGAAAGCGCGGAACGCCGGGCGGAGCCTGGGGATTCCGAAAGCCTACGCGTCTTACGAGGCGCTGCTCGCGGATCCGGAGGTTGACGCGGTCTACAACCCGCTTCCCAACCATTTGCATCTGCCATGGTCGGTGCGGGCGGCCGAAGCGGGGAAGCATGTGCTTTGTGAAAAACCGCTGACAATGGACGCGGCCGAAGCACGCCAACTGATTGCCGTCCGCGACCGCTGCGGCGTACGGATGGGGGAGGCGTTCATGGTCCGGACTCATCCCCAATGGCTGCGCGCGCGGGAAATTGTGCGCTCCGGCGAGATCGGCGATCTGCGCGCCGTCTCGGGCGCTTTTAGCTATTTCAATAACGACCCATCCAACATCCGTAACATTCCCGAATACGGCGGCGGAGGAATTATGGATATCGGATGCTATCCGATTTTCACCTCGCGCTTTCTGTTCGGGGAAGAGCCCAGGCGCGCGATCGGCCTGGTAGAGTTGGACCCCGGGTTGAAAACCGACCGGCTCGCCTCGGCGATCCTGGATTTTCCTTCCGGGCAGGCCGTCTTCGTTTGTAGTACGCAATTGGTGCCTTATCAGCGTATGCAGGTTCTTGGAACGAAGGGGCGCATCGAAATTGAAATTCCATTCAATGCGCCGCCGGACCGGCCAACCCGTATCTTCGTGGACATGGGAGGCGATCTCTCCGGCTCCGGCATTCGTGTTGAGGAGTTTCCGGTCTGCGATCAATATACGATCCAGGGAGATGCCTTCTCTCGCGCGGTCCTCGAAGGCCGCGACGTGCCGGTCCCGCTCGAGAGCGCTCTCGAAAACATGCGGATCATCGACGCGCTCCGGAATTCGGCCCGGTCCGGGCGCTGGGAGCCGCTAATTTGAGGGAAACAGAACGTAATTTAGGATCATCAAGATAACATGCGTTGGAAAGCCCCGGCCGCCCTTGCCGTTGTACTTAGCGTTCCAGCGTGGGGGCAGATCCTTTCTCTCACGCCAAACCCGGCGAATTCCGGAGCCAACGCGGCTGGGGCGGACGATGCGCCCTATGGCCGCGTGAGCCCGCGCGCGACCGTGATCAATTTCCTGGATGCTTCGCAATCCCGCAATTGGGGGCGCGCGCTGCGCTATCTGGAGATTCCGCCCAAATTAAGCACGGCGGATCTCGAAAGGCTGCCGCGGCGCTTGAAGTATGTTCTCGACAACCAGGTCATTAATCTCAACAAGCTAAGCAGCGACCCGGCGGGAAGTTTGGATGACGGGCTTCCTCCCGATACCGAGCGAATCGTCACCGTGAAGATGGAAACCGGAACCGCGGATATTCTCCTCCATCGCGCGAAGAACGGGAATGGGGATGTGTGGCTTTTTTCGGAAGCCACGATGCAGATGGTTCCGAAAATGGCGGCGGAGGTCGACCGTCCGGCGATCGAAAAGTACCTGCCCAAGCTTCTGACCCGGAGAACGCCGGTGTTTTCCCTGCGCTTCTGGCAATTGCTGGCGCTGCTGATTGCGGTTCCCGTCGCTTTGGCGCTTTCGTCGCTGTTCACGCGGCTGTTGATCCTGATTCTGCGGCCGCTCATTCTCGCGATCACGAAAGAGCGGGCGGGCGAGCGTCTGAAAGCCATCCAGATGCCCATCCGGCTGATCGTGCTCGTGCTCGTGCTGCACACGGTGGCGTACTCCATCTTGTCGCTTCCGGTTCTCGCGCGCCAGTTGCTGATCAATCTCGCGACGATCTCGACGGTGGTTTTACTCGCGTGGCTCATCACGCGGCTGATCGAGATCTCCGCTCAACTCACGAGCACTCGATTGTTGCGCTCGCGCCAGGCCGGAAGCATGGCGGTCATGCAGTTGTTCCGGCGCTTGTTGAAGGCCTGCGTTGTTGGCATCGCCGCATTGGTCGTCATGGAGCGCCTGGGGGTGAATCTAACCGCCGTGCTGGCCGGAGTCAGCGTGGTGGGCATCGCCATCGCGCTGGCCGCGCAAAAAACGCTGGAAAACCTGTTTGGCGGCATCATGATCATTACCGACCAGCCCATCCGCGTCGGCGACTACTGCAAGTTCGGAACCCAGGGCGGCACGGTCGAAGATATCGGCCTGCGCTCCACGCGCTTTCGCACGCCGGAGCGTACCGTCGTCTCGGTGCCGAACGGGCAACTGGCGGCAATGAATCTTGAAAACTTCGCCGAGCGCGACAAGATGCTTTTCAATCCTGTAATCGGATTGCGCTACGAGAGCACGGCGGACCAGGTTCGCTACGTCCTCGCCGAAATCCGCCGCCTGCTTTATGCTCATCCCAAGGTGGAGACGGCCAGCGCCCGCGTGCGGTTCACCAAGTTCGCGGATTCGTCAATCAATCTGGAGGTTTTCTCGTACGTCACCACGCGCGACTACAATGAATTCCTCGCTATTCAGGAGGATCTCCTCCTGCGCGTGATGGACATCGTGGAGACGGCGGGCTCGGGATTTGCATTCCCGTCCCAGACGTTGTATTTCGGCAAGGACACCGGCCTCGATCCCGCGAAGACCCAGGCTGCGCTTAAAACCGTGGAAGACTGGCGGGAGAAGAAAGCGCTGCCGTTTCCGGACTACCACCCTTCGGAGATCGCCGAATTCGAAAACAAGCTGCCCTATCCGCCCCCGGAATCGGCGCAAGCGGACGCCTGAAGAGGCTGGACAAAGGTGCCGCATTCCCGTCACAATTGAGTGTACGTTTGTTTTATTGGGAGAACTCACATCGTCCGCGTCTGCGTTCTAGCCAGCAGCAGTTCGGGTAACGCCACATTCCTGCAAGCCGGGCGGACGCGTATTCTTGTCGACGCCGGTTTGAGCCGCCGCGAGATCTCCCATCGCCTGGCGTCCATCGGCGAGGATGTGCGCGATCTCGACGCGATTCTCGTTACGCATGAGCATAGCGATCATGTCTCGGGCCTGGTCGCGATGGCCAAGGCGGACCGCGAGCGGCGCTCCTCCATCCCGATTTATATGACCCATCTGACGGCGCCCGCCATTTGCTGGCACGATTACACGCCGGCTCTCGAATGCTTTCAGGCCGGCTCCACGTTTTCGATTGGCGATATTGAGGTCCGTAGCTTTACCATTCCCCATGACGCCGTCGACCCGGTCGGATTTTGCTTCCGTTCCGAGGGGATCCGGGTCGGCCTCGCGACCGATTTAGGGTATCTTCCGGACTCCATCCGGGTCCATCTCCGCGGCGTGGACATCCTGATTCTCGAATCGAATCACGACGTCGAAATGCTCAAGGTCGGGCCGTACCCGTGGCCGGTGAAACAAAGGGTTCTGGGACGCAACGGACACCTTTCGAACGACGTGACCTGTGGATTCATTCGAGACGAACTCGACACGAACACGAGCACGCTGATCCTAGGGCACCTGAGCGAGCAGAATAACCACCCGGAAATCGTAAGGCTTTCCGCCAGTCAGGCGCTCGAAGGCCGCAGCCTTTTTACGCGCCTGGTGGTGGCCGAACCGGGCAGACAAACCGAAGTTTTCACCTACTGAAAATACCAACGACATGATTGCACGTTATACGCGCCCGGAGATGGGGCGCATCTGGAGCGAAGAGAATAAGTACAACGCCTGGCTGGAGGTGGAACTGGCCGCCTCCGAAGCGCTGGCGGAGACCGGAGAAGTTCCCCGGGAAGCGGCGGAAAAGCTGAGAAAACACGCCCGCGCCGACGCGGGACGGATCCGGGAAATTGAAGACGTCGTGCGGCATGACGTGATCGCTTTCACCACCGCCGTCGCCGAAAGCATGGCGGCTGCCGGAAGCGCGGAAGCCTCGCGCTGGTTTCATTACGGCATGACGTCGAACGACGTGGTGGATACCGCCCAGGCGCTCCTGGTCTCCCAGGCATCGGAAGGAATCGCGGCGGGGATCGGGCGCCTGCTTGGCTCGCTCAAGACGCGCGCATTCGAGTTCAAGGACACCGTCCAAATCGGGCGAACCCATGGCATCCAGGCCGAACCCATCACGTTTGGGCTGAAACTGGCGCTCTGGTACGACGAATTGAGGCGAAATCAGAAACGCTTTCTGTCCGCGGCGCAGGAGATGCGGGTGGGGAAAATCTCCGGCGCCGTCGGGACTTTCGGGCACATCGGGCCGGAGGCGGAGGAACGGATTTGCCGGCGGCTCGGCCTGGAACCGGCGGCGATCGCGTCGCAGGTCATCTCGCGCGACCGCCATGCGCACTATATCTCGGCGCTGGCGCTGATTACGGCGACGCTCGACAAAATCGCGCTCGAAATCCGGCACTTGCAGCGCACCGAGGTGAGAGAGGCGGAGGAACCCTTCGCGGCGGGTCAGAAAGGCTCGTCCGCCATGCCGCATAAACGCAATCCGGTTACCTGCGAACAGATCTGCGGTCTTGCCCGGGTAGTCCGGGCGAACGTACAGGCGGCCTTCGAGGATATTCCCCTGTGGCACGAACGCGACATTTCCCACTCGTCCGTGGAGCGTGTCATTCTGCCGGATTCGACCATTCTGACCGATTATCTTCTCGCCAAAACGGACTGGCTGATCTCCGGGATGCGGGTAAATCCCGCTCAAATGAGGAAAAATCTGGATCTGACGCAAGGATTAGTCTTCTCGGGGCAATTGCTGCTGGATCTCGCGTCAGCAGGGATGCTGCGCGAGGATGCCTACCGCCTCGTTCAGTCCCACGCGATGGCGGCGTGGGAAAACGGCTCCAATTTTCGGGATTCTATATCGCAGGCGGAAGAGGTCCGGAAGGCGCTGAATCCATCGCAGCTTGCTGAAAGCTTCTCTGTTTCCAGGCAGTTGAAGAATGTGGACCGGATCTTCTCCAGGGTCTTTGGCGCGAGCGAAATCTGAAGACCAGAGCTGTTTTTTCCTATTAGGCGCGAAATCTTGTCTTCCATTTTCGGAAGGTTCGATTACACTATAGGGGCAGGCAGCGCAATGAAGACTTTGGAAGACTGTTCATCAACCACCCGTGATCTCGATTTTGAATTAGCTCGTGTACTCCTGGTTGACGACAATCCGACGTCTCGGCTGACACTCCAAACCGTGCTCGAAGCGGGTGGCTATCATGTTGATTCTGCTGCGTCCGCGGCCGAAGCGGTCGGAAAATTGGACGAGAGTGAATACGAACTGGTTCTGAGCGATCTCCAGATGGAGTCGCCGGAGGCGGGGCTCAAGGTGCTTGCGCACGCCCGTATGATGGACTACAAACCAGCCACGGCGATCGTCACCACGTACCAAAATACCGTGACTGGCACCGAATCCAGGGTGCTGATTAAGCCCGAGGATCTTCCGGGGTTACTCTCGAAAGTCGCGCAACTGATCAGCGCGAGAGCCACGCGCCGTATCCAGCGCCAGATGCGCCATGCCGGGTTCGCGGGCTAGGCTGCGGCTCCCAGCGACCTTACCGTTTGCTCAAATTGATCCAGCGCGCCGGCAAAGAAGTGGTCTTGCGCTTCCACCCACAAGAGCCGTTTGTCGCCGGTCAATCCATCGAAATACGCCTGCATCGCCGGCCGCGGGCCGAACTGGTCGTTTGTGCTTTGGATGAAGGTCCGAGGAACTTCACAGCGTCCCAGGGACCCGCTATCGCCGTAGCCGGCCGGAAAACCCACGGCAATCAAACGCCGCGCCGCGCTGTCCGGCTCGCAGCCCAGACGCAGGATGATTCGTGAGCCGAAAGAGAAGCCGGCGAGTGAAAACGGAAGGCCCGGGTAGCGGTTTCCCAGAAAAGCGAGCGCGGCCCGCGCGTCTTCCGTTTCTCCCCGCCCTTCGTCATAGGCCCCCTCGCTGAGATTGACGCCCCGGTAGTTGAACCGCAGAACCACGCAGCCGGAATGCCGGAAGCCGCGCGCCATCCGGTAGACCACTTTGTTGTGCATCGTGCCCCCAAAACGGGGGTGGGGATGGCAAACCAGCACCGCTTCCCGCGGAGCCTCCTGTTCCGGTTCTTCCAGGAGCGCCTCCAGGCGTCCGGCCGGGCCCCGCAGGAGCAGCGTTTCGATTTTCCGCGCCATAGGGGACGCGCCTAGTTGGTGCGGTAGTTCGTGAACTGCATGTCAATACCGAAATCGTGTCCACGCAGCAACTGAATCACTTCCTGCAGCGCATCGCGGTCCCGCCCGCTCACGCGAACCAGATCTCCCTGGATGGAAGCCTGCACCTTCTTCTTGCTGTCTTTCACCAGTTTCACGATCTCCCGCGCTTTTTCGATGGGGATGCCCTGTTGGAGGGAAATCTCCTGCCGAACGGAGGATCCGGCCGCTTGTTCGACGGCGCCAAAATTCAGGCCTTTCAGGGGCACTTTGCGCTTCGCCAGCTTTTGCTCCAGAATTTCGACCACCGCACGCAGCTTGAACTCGTCCTGGCTCGCGAGCAGAACTTTGTTCTCTTTTTCTTTCAGCTCGATGCTGGATTTGGAGTCCTTCAGATCGTAGCGGGTGTGAATCTCCTTCACGGCCTGCTGCACGGCATTGTTGACTTCCGCCAGGTCGATCTGAGAAACGATATCGAAAGTATTATCGGGCATAGCTAAGACTCAATTTATCAGACAAGGGCGCGCGCTAAGAGGCGGATTCGGGTGTGTTGTCCAGGGCGATTAATACGCGCTCGGTAATTTCGTCGATGAGCGCCGGGAGAGCGGCGTCGAGCGCCAGCGTCACCGCCGCGCGAACGCGTTCGGGGTCCGGCGGGGTGGGAGGAACCGGTGTCCGGGCTGCCGGAGGGGGAGCCTGCGCCGCTGCCGAGGCGATGACGTCCGCGAAAATTCCCCGCGCTTCCTGAGCGTTCTGGATCAACGGACGGAGCGCCGCCAGCATCGCCGAAGCTTCGAATGGCTTCTTAATGATGGCGTCGCAGCCCGCTTTGCGGGCTTCCTCTTCGTCGAACGGCTCCAGCAGTCCTGCCGTGAGGACAATCCGGGTGTGAGGATAGCGCTTCTGCCCTTTCACATGACGGCAGAGGTCAAGGCCGGATTTGCCGGGAAGGAACACATCGGCGACAATCACGTCCGGATCGACGTCAGGCAGGCGGAGTATCACCGTTTCGCCGTCGGTGAGGCTCACTACTTCAAAACCCTCTTCCCGAAGGATGCGCTCCCCCATCCGCTGCGCGTGAGGGCTATCGTCCGCCAGCAGGATGCGGCTCATCTATTTGTCGGACGGTTGGGCCGGCTGAGCGGCCTTTACGGCCGACGACGAAACCACGTCCTGCGAATTCTTCTTCTTCTTCTTTTCTTTCTTTTTCTTCTTCGGGAGTTCCTGGTGATTCTGGGGCAGCGGGTCCGGCGCCTTCTGCGCCTCTTGCGCGCGACCCTGTTGCGGGGCTTCGCCGGCTTCGGCGGTGTTCCCGCTGGAGGCGTTTTCGCCCTTCACATTGGCGTCGTTAGTGCCGGGCGCGCCAGAGGCTGGCTGCCCTCCTAGCCGGGCATCCTGCTGCGTATCGAGCGCGGACGGTCCGCTTACGGTGGAGGCGGTCACGTCGCCCGTGAAGCCCGCGGCCCCGGCGGGTAGCGGGACGCTCGCGGGTATGGTGGGCTGGATGCTGGTCATGGCCGGCGCCCCGGTCTGCGAAGCGGAACTCACGTCGGGGCCCTGTTTCATGAAGCCGAACGCCTTCGAAAGCAGGCCGACATGCACCGGATTGTCTTTGTTGTACTGCATCCGCGCGAGGGCGGCGGGATCCGCTTTCGGAACCGGCAATTCCAGTGATTTCAGTTTCGAAGCGGCTTCTTCGGCGTATCCGCTCAGCGGATAATCCTTCACGATCCTTGCGTAGGCGTCGCCCGCCTTGCCGCGGAACCGGTTACCCATTCTCGAGTACGCATCGCCGAGCAACCAGAGGGCCTCGTCGGAACGGCTATACAGCGGGTATTGGTCTACCAGGCGCTGGAAGCGGTTCGCCGCAGCCGGATTGCTTCCTTTTTTGTAGTAGAAAAAGCCCGTTCGGAATTCGCCCTCGGCGATGGCTTCTTGAATATTGCGGAGCCGCTGCTCTCCCTCTTTGGCGTATTTGCTGTTGGGGAACTGGGTCAGCAGAGTGCGGCATTCGTCCTCGGCACGCAGCTCCTGGGCGGCGTCGCGGTCCGGCTTCTCCATCTGGCGGTAGTGAATCATGCAAACGCGATGCTGGGCTTCGGCGGCTTCCTCCATCGTCGGATAGAAAAGAATGAAGTCCTTGTATTCGATCTCGGCTTGCGCAAACCCATGGCTGCCGCCTTCGCGGTACCAGCTATCCGCGATTGCCAGTTTCGCCTTGGCCAGAAACTCGCTCTGGTCGTAGGTGTTGATCAGAGTATTGAGCGTGATACGGGCAACCTCGTAGCGTCCGTGCTCGATGTCGTTAATCGACCTGTCGAACAGCACCTTGTCCGGTTGCTTCGTATCCTTGCTGATGGGATTGTCGTAGGGGTGGCGGCGAAACCCGCAGGAACTAAGCCCCGCGGCAACAACCGCCGCCGCCAGCACCGCGGGCCATACCCGGGAAAACCGGCTTCGAGTCAACTGTTTTTGACAAAAGACCATAGTGATGCTTCTTCTTAGACCGACCGAATTATTAAATCAGAAATCCACCGTCAGACGCGAACTGTCACCGCCTCAACCGCGGACCTCTTCAAGTCCAAGTACGCCGCGCCGGGGTCGGGGGTGTGAAAAATTGACGACCCTGCGACGATCCAGTCACACCCGGCCTGGGCGATAACGCCGACGTTTTCGAGGTTAACGCCACCGTCGATCTCGATCTTGAACTGCAATCCCCGCTCTTTTCTGCGCCGGTGCAGATCCTTCACCTTATGCAGTGAATTCGGCAGAAAAACCTGACCCCCGAACCCCGGGTTGACGCTCATTACGAGCACGTAATCCACCAAGTCCAACACTTCGGAGAGCGTTGCGACCGGAGTTGCCGGATTAATCACAACTCCCGCCCGGGCCCCTTCCTCGTGGATCATTCTGAGCGTACGGTCGAGATGCGGACAAACTTCCTGGTGCACCAGGATGTGATCCGCCCCCGCCTGAATGAACACCGGAGCATAGCGGTCCGGATCGGAGATCATGAGATGGACATTCAGCTTCGCCCGCGTGACTTTCCGGATTGATTCCACAACAGGCGGGCCAAGCGTGAAGTTCGGCACAAAATGCCCGTCCATCACATCGACGTGAATTATTGAGGCGCCATTCCGCTCGACAGTGGCTATCTGCTCCCCCAGCCGGGCAAAATCAGCGGCCAGGATGGACGGAAGGACCTCAATCATCTCTGAACCTATACAAGGTTAGCAGGTTAGCACGGCGAAAAAAAAGCCGTCGCCGGGCTCCTGTCCGGGTATGCGCATTCCGGTCCGCCAGGCGCCGGGGCATTCCGCGATGACATCCTCATTTTCTTCCTTTTCGAGTGAGCAGGTCGAGTAAACGAGGCGGCCGCCCGGCTGAACCAGACGCAAGGCGTTACGGAGAATCGCGATCTGGCGGGTCCGGTGGGTTGCCAGGTCTTGCTGGTTCAGGCGGTACCTGATCTCCGGATTGCGCCCGAGGGTTCCGGTGCCGGAACACGGAGCATCGACCAGAATACGGTCAAACCGCGAGCGGAACGGCAGCGCGAGGGTGGCGTCGAGGACCACCTTTGCGCACGGCAGGCCGCGCAGAGCGGATAATCTCCGCCGGTAGAGGTCACAGGCGACCGCTTGGGCGCCGGCTTCGATCGCCTGCGCCGTTTTATTCCCCGGCGCCGCGCACACATCGAGAAACGTCATCCCGGGCTCGATGGCGAGCAAAGGAACGATAGACTGAGCCCCAATATCCTGGGTACGGCCGGTGGAAGCGATGGAAGTTTCCGGTTTTTCGAGCGCGGCCCGCGCGATCCCGTCCGCCGTCTGGCGTCCGTAGTGCGCATCCCACCGCTGCAGAATCCACTCCGGCATGCACAGCGCCGTGGCGCGATCCGTCCACTGCACCGGCTTGCGTGTGAGCCGGCGGAGGATTGCGTTCACCAGGCCGGCGGCGGAGTCTTTCCCAGCCTGCTTTACCAGTTCCACGCTCTCGCCGACAACGGCATAGGCGGGCACCCGGTCCAGGTGGCGAAGTTGATAAGCGCCCATCCGGAGGATGATGCGCACTTCCGGGTCGAGCTGCCGGGTCCCGAGGCGCGAAGCCAGCACCGCGTCCAACTGCGGCTGCCGCCGCAGACACCCGAAGACAATTTCCGAGGCGAGGCCAGCGTCGCGTGAATCGAGCGCCGCGGATTGCGCCATCAAAAGATCCGAAGCGTAACCGCCCGTCTCCGTGCGCAGCAGGACGTTGAAAGCTACGGAGCGGGCGGGGGAGATGCGGGGTTGGGTCAATTCTCGGCGACTACCGGATTGCGCAACTCGCCCAAGCCCTGCACCGTGGCGGAAACATCGTCGCCCGCTTTCAGGTAACGGGGAGGATTGCGGGCGAAACCTACGCCGGAGGGTGTGCCGGTGGACACAATATCGCCGGGTTCCAGCGTGAACACGCTCGAGAGGAATTCGATCAGGTCCGGGATCTTGAAAATCAACTCGCGCGTATTCGAGCTTTGCAGCGTTTCGCCGTTGATGCGCAGGCTGATGTCGAGGTTATGGGGATCGGCGATTTCGTCGGCGGTCACCAGCGCCGGTCCGATGGGCGCGAATGTATCGAAGGTTTTCCCCATCAGCCACTGCGACGTGGCCATTTGATAGTCGCGGGCGCTAACGTCGTTCACGATCGTGTATCCGAAAACATGATCGCGCCACTGAGCTGCGGGGATGTAGCGCCCGCCCTTGCCAATCACAAAGGCGAACTCGACCTCATAATCCGGCTTGGTGGATTTGCGCGGGAGGACGATCGGAGCGCCGTGGCCAATCACCGACGTGGCGAATTTGTTGAAGATTGTCGGCGTCGTGGGAATTTCCATCTTCGACTCGATCGCGTGGTCGCGATAATTCAGTCCGACGCAGATCAGCTTGGCAGGACGGAGGATGGGGGAAAGAAGCTTCACCGCATCCAGCGGGACGCCGGACGCCTGAGCGGCGATCGCTTCGACTTTCGGTTTGGCGGTCTCCCACTCCCGGACGACCTGAATCATATCGGAGAATCCGGCCTCGGCCAGACTCCGCACTTTGTCTTGAGATAAAACTCCAGCTTCGGGCGAACCGCCCTTACGTTCGAAGGTAACTAAGCGCACAATTGATTATTTCACAGAGGGTGTCTACACCCCCGCAGTCACTTCCTCGGTGAGCGGCACATTCCTCCGTCCGCGCAGCCAGTTCTGCAACTGTTCCATGTAGAGATAAATCACCGGAGTGATGTAAAGCGTCAGGAACTGCGAGACGACCAGACCGCCCACCACCGCAAGCCCGAGCGGCTGCCGCGAATCGGCGCCCTCTCCATAGCCGAGCGCGATGGGCAGCGTGCCGAACAGAGCGGCCATCGTGGTCATCATAATGGGGCGGAAGCGTAGCGTGCAGCCGGCGTAGATCGCCTCAAACGGGCGCTTCCCCTCCACCCGCTGCGCCTCGAGCGCGAAGTCGATCATCATGATTGCGTTCTTCTTCACCACGCCAAACAGCATGATGAGTCCAACGAAGGCGTAGAGATCGAGCTCCTTGTGGAAGATGCGCAGCGTGAGGAGCGCTCCGAACACGGCCGACGGAAGCCCGGAAAGTATGGTCAGCGGATGAATGAAGCTTTCATACAAGATGCCGAGCACGATGTAAATCACAAGGATCGCCACAATCAGCAGAACCGAAAGCCCGCGGAAGGAGCGCTGGAATTCCTTCACTGTCCCCTGGAAATTCATCGTCACCGAAGGCGGCATACGCAATTCCTGGACGGAGTTTTCAAGCGCCGCCGCGGCTTCGCTCAGAGAGTAGCCGGGACGCAGGTTGAAAGAAATCGTCACCGCGGGCAACTGGCCAAAGTGATTCACGGTCAGCGGGCCAACGCCGCGCGATACGTTCACCACCGTGTCCAGCGGGACCAATGTACCCTGCGAGGACCGGAGATAGAGCTTAGACAGCGCGGCCGGTCCCGTCTGAAACTGCGGCTCCACCTGGAGGATTACCTGATATTCGTTCGACGGCGTGTAGATGGTGGAAACCTGCCGGCTCCCGTAGGACGAATACAGCGCGTTTTGAATCTGATCCGGCGTGACGCCGAGCGCCTGGGCGCGCGTCCGGTCGATACTAATGTTGAGCTGCGGGCTGCTGATCTGCAGGTCCGTGTTCACGTCCACAAATCCGGGAAGCGTGCGCATCTTCCCCATAATCCGCGGCGTCCAGGCGTAGATCTCTTTGAGATTCGTGCTTTGGAGAGTGAGCTGGTACACGCTGGTGGAGAATCCTCCGTTCACGCTGATGGGGGGAGGATTTTGCAGAAACGCAAGAACTCCGGGAACGGCCGAGAGTTTGCCCCGCAACTCCTCCATCACGTGGTCGACATCCAGCTTTCGCTTGGAGCGCGGGACCAGATGGGCGAAGAAGAAGCCCTGGTTGCCTTCCTGCGCGAAGGCCCCCACACTCTCCACATTCGGGTCGTGCTGGATCACGTTCGAAACCTGCCGGAGGTGCGCCTTCATGGAGTCGTAGGAGATATCCTGGCTGGCCATCACGACGCCAAACAGGGACCCGGTGTCGGAGCTTGGAATGAAGCCGGCGGGCATAATGAAAAAGAGCCCGACGGTTCCGCCCAGGAGCGCAATGGCGAATAGCAGCGTCACGAAGCGATGGCGCAACACCAGGCGGAGGCTGTGTTCGTACATATGCGCCATGCCGTCGAAGAAACGTTCGAGGGTCCGGTACACTCGTCCATGCCGTGCCTTTGGATCGAAGCGAAGAAAGCGGCTGGCAAGCATCGGCGTGCAGGTGAGCGACACGAAGCCCGAAATCAGGACCGCGACCGCGATCGTGACGGAAAACTCGTGCAACAGCCGTCCGACGATGCCGCCCATGAACAGGACCGGAATGAACACCGCGACCAGCGAAAACGTCATCGAGAGAATGGTGAAGCCAATCTCCCGCGAGGCGAGCAGGGACGCCTCCATCCGGGTGTGCCCCATCTCCATGTAGCGGACTATGTTTTCGAGCATCACGATGGCGTCGTCCACCACAAAGCCGACCGAGAGTGTCAGAGCCATCAGGGAGAGGTTGTTCAGGCTATAGCCGAGAAGGTACATCGCCGCAAACGTGCCCACGATGGAGAGAGGCACCGCGAAGCCGGGGATCAGGGTCGCAGAGAGATTCCGCAGGAACAGGAAGATCACCATGATGACCAGGCAGATGGTGAGCACCAGGGTGAACTTCACATCGTTGATCGAGCCGCGAATCGATTGCGACGCATCGAAGGCGATTTCGAGCTTGACCGCCGGCGGAATCTCCGAGCGCAGAGCCGGCAGCAGTTTCATGATGCTGTCCACCACCTCGACCGTGTTTCCGCCGGGCTGCCGTTGAATGGCAAGGATCACACCCGGAGTTCCATTGAACCAGCCCGAGACTTTATCCTGCTCCACGCCGTCAATCACGCGTCCGAGCGATTCCAGCCGGACCGGGACGCCGTTGCGGTAGGCGACGATCACGCGCCGGAATTCCGCCGCGTCGGAAAGCTGCCCGCTCGACTGGATGGTGAATGCCTGTTTACTCCCGTAAAGCTTTCCGGCCGGAATATTCGTGTTGCTCTGCTCAATGGCGCGCTGCACTTCGTCGATGCCAATGTTGCGCGAAGCCAGTGCGTCGGGGTTCAACTGCACGCGCACCGCGTATTTTTGCGCGCCGTAAACCATCACGCGCGAAACACCGCTCACGGTGGAGATGCGCTGGGCCATTACGGTTTCCGCGTATTCGTCCACGGTGTAAGGCGGAAGAGTGGCGGAGTTGAGCGAAAGATAGAGGATGGCCTGCTCGGAAGGATTTTGCTTGCGAAAGGACGGAGGATGCGGCATGGTCGCCGGCAGGCTCCCGGTCGCTTTGGAGATGGCCGATTGAACATCCTGCGCGGCCGCATCGATGTTGCGGTCCAGGCTGAACTGGATGGAGATCTGGGTGATGCCCAACGCGTTTGTCGAACTCATCGACTCGACTCCCGCGATGGTGGTGAACTCGCGCTCGAGCGGCGTCGCCACCGAGGACGCCATGGTCTCGGGACTCGCGCCGGGAAGAGCGGCATCCACTTCGAGCGTCGGATAATCGACCGTCGGGAGCGCGGCCACAGGAAGAGCCCGATACCCCACGAAGCCGAACAAAAGGATGGCGAAGGTGATGAGCGCTGTCATCACCGGGCGGTCAATGAAAGGTCGCGAGAGGTTCATGTGGTAGATGCCAGCCGGATATGCGCTCCGGGGAAGAGACGAAGCTGGCCGTCGACGACCACGGTTTCGCCAGGCTCGACGCCTTTTTCAATTACGATCTTGCGATCCACGGTAGGGCCAACCGTCACATTGCGCGGTTCCACCGTCTGGTCCTGCTTGACAACATAGATCAGCTGCCCGTCCTGGCCCGCCTGCACGGCTTCCGAGGGAACCACGGTGGCGTTGTCCTGGGCGCCCAGCGTCAAAACAACGTCCACGAATTGCCCCGGCCATAACACTCTCTGGGGATCGTCGAAGACGGCTTTCAGCTTAATGGTGCCGGTGGTGGAATCCACGGTATTATCGATCACGCTGAGCCGTCCGGTGACCACCTTTGTGGGGTCGTTTTGCGGAGAGACCCGCACGGCGAGCGGCTTCCTGGAGTTTGCCTGGCGGATCTGGGCCAGATACTGCTCCGGCACCCCGAAGTTCGCAAAAATCGGCGTGACCTGGTTAATCACCACCAGCGCGTTATCGGCGTTTTCCTTCACCAGATTTCCGGGATGGACCAGCAGGTTGCCCGCACGGCCTGAAATCGGCGACCGGATGGAACAGTAGCTCAAATCGAGCTTCGCCTTCTCCACCAGGGAGAGGTCGGCTTGCAGGGAGGCGCGAGCGCTCTCGACGGCAGCCTGATCCGCTTTTACCGCCTCATTCGAAGTGGCGGCCGCGGTTTTCATCTGCTCGCGCTGTTCCTTTGAGACGATGCCCTCCTCGGCCAGGGCGTCATAACGCTTCTCATCCTCTGCCGCTTTCCGCTGCTGGGCGACGTCGCGGGCCACATTCGCCTCGGCCAGGCGCAACTGGGCGCGATCCCGTTCGACTGCCGCCTGCGCCTGACGCAAGGCCTCCTGGTAGGAACGGGGATCGATCTCGAACAGCAGATCGCCCTTCCCGACATTCTGTCCCTCAGTGAAGTGGACGCTCATGAGCTGTCCGGCCACCAGAGACTTCACTTGAATCGTGGACGAGGCCTCCATCGAGCCAACCACACGGACTTCCATCGGGACCGACTCACGGATTGCTTTGGCGACGGTCACCGGGACCACCATCGCCGCTGGATTGAACCCCTGCGGGCCTTTCTGGGATTTGCAGCCGCAAAGGGAAAAAATTAGCGCCGGTAGCGCGATCGGAACAACTCTACGGGAAAGAATTGCAGGAAATTGCCGCACAAAAGTTTCGTTATCCTCAATTGGACGCCGGCAGTGTTCGGACGTCTCACGCGCCTTCGAAAATAGACAAGGGTCACACCCAACGGAACGAGATACCGGCGGATGTGACCCTCGAATGCTTACGGGATGAAAATCGGAAAGAAGCTACGCGACCTTCTGAACCTTGCCGCTCTTGATACAAGACGTGCACACCCGCAGTCGCTTGTGAGCACTGCCCACCAGCGCGCGAACATTCTGCAGGTTCAAATTCCAGCGGCGTTTCGTCACATTATGCGCGTGGCTGACCCGGTTCCCAAACTGCGGGCCACGGCCGCACACTTCACATACTTTCGCCATTCTACTTATTCTCCTTCAACATCAATGAATTCCCAGTCTACCAAGGCAGTGCACCGGAACGCAATTTGGAAAGACGGCAAGAAAAAGCCGGCTGGATCTTATATCCGGTCGCGAAGCCGGTTCCATTCCCGGCGGTCCCGCTTTGACGGTTTTCCCTGATCCAGGAGATTCGGGCGCCCGGTGGCCTTGCGTTCCTGCGCGGCCTTTAGACGCAATTCCCTGTCGGCTTCGGTCTCGAAATAAAGCGTTTGCGCGACCGCGGCTGGTCCGCGCATGGCGGAGAGCTGGGTCACTTCCACGCGAAAATCCCCCGACTCATTCCTGATATGCAGCCGGTCCCCGGCGTGAACCTCGCGCGACGGCTTGGCTTTTTGTCCATGGCACTCGACTCTTCCCAGTTCGCAGGCGTGAGCCGCCAGCGAGCGCGTTTTGAAGAAACGCGCGGCCCAAAGCCATTTATCGAGTCTGATTCGATCCACGGAATTATTTTCCAACGGGCGGCTACTTCAACTCGTAGCTGACAAAGGCAAACTTCTTCGAATCCGGCGACCAGGAATTCACGTTGATTGTCCCTTGGCCGCCGAATAGTTTCGTCAGGACCTGGACAGGCGCGGGCTCGAGCCTCCTGCCGGGCAAAGGGATCATTCGGAATTCGATCTCCGTGCGGGCGTCGTGGCCTTTCGTACCCTTCGGGAAGGAGAGGAACAGCAGCCATTTCCCGTCTGGCGAAGGGTGCGGAAACCAATCCTCCAGCTCATCGCTCGTCACCCTCTCGGCCTTCCTGTCACCGGCTCCGGCGCCTTTGGCCGGCATCCGCCAGATGTCCCAGCTACCGGAACGGTTGGAGTTGAAGTAAATCCATTTCCCGTCGGGCGAATAGTCCGGACCGTCGTCGTATCCGGCATCGGAGGTTATCCGCTGCTCGCCGCCGCCCTTGCGCGCGAGGCGGAAAATGTCAAAATTGCCGTCGCGTTCCCCGACGAATGCCAACCAGCGGCCGTCCGGCGACCACCCGTGGAAATAACTGGGCGATGCCGGGGTTCTCAATTGCGCATTCGATCCATCGGCGGCCGCGATGTATACCTGCGATCGGCGCGATGCGGCGGAAGAGGCCGAAAACGCGAGCCATTTGCCGTCTTTCGAAAACCCGTGGTCGTTATTCAGACGGTATTCCGCCAGAGTGCCGATCTTTTCCAGGGCCCCGCCCATGCCGCTCAGAG
>DASZXS010000038.1:0-1730 GCA_035545735.1 Bryobacteraceae bacterium
CGCCTTCATGCCGCGGAAGCCGGCCACGGCGCCCTTCTCGAACATGCGCGAGGGATCATGGACGCCTGAACCGCGAATGACGCCACAGCCCAACCGCATCAGCAGGTTGGCGACGTGGTCGGCGTCCGAGTTGCGCGAGACGAGCACATCGACCGGTTCGGACGGAACGCGCACGAAGGGCAGCATAAACGCCTGCCCGTGCCAGCTCGTCGCGATGAACGGCGAATAGCGGCGGAAGAGTTCCTCGTTGCTCACCGGCTCGAAGACGTGCCGGCTGGTAGCGTTCACGACCCGCAGATAGGTCGCGAAGAAGCCAGCGATCGCGTTCTCGCCGACGTCGCTGAGCTTGAATCGGGTTCGAAGGGTGAGATTGCCCCGCCGGCCGCGCGGCAGCGGATCTTCATCCACATCCCCACTGATCTGCGCCGTCGCTTCCGGTTTTGGCGCCCGGGAGCGGCGAAGCGGATTGGACGGCACCATCCCGGCAACCCCTATCCGTCGATGAAAACGAGATTTGGCCGGCGGGAGCCGCCCGTCTTCAACTGTTCTTCCAACCCGTCCGCCCTGACGACTGCCCGCTGAAATCCGGCCGGCAGCCAAGGGAAAAGCGTAACGGAATCCCGCACGAAGCCGCCCCTGTTTTGGTGCCCGAAAAACGGGGGGGCCGCAAGCCTTTGCGGCGGCGCACCAAGCCTACCAATCGCGATTTTTGCCGACTACCTGATAGGCCCGATCGGTCACCGCGTTGATGGCGCGCTCGACCTCCTGCCGCTTAGCCTCGACCAGCGCCGGGTCGGCATCGCGTGGGACCTCGATAGGGTCCCCGGCAATGGCCGCCGCCCGGCTGAAAGGCAGGTGGATCGTGGCTTTGTCCCACGTATCCAGCTCGTACCAGCGGCTGGTTGCGAACCCCATTGGGATGATCGGTCGCCCGGATGCCCGGGCCAAAGCGATGACCCCTTCGCCGCATTTCCGGCGGATCGTGTTCGATATGTCGGCTATGGTCGCGACACTCGCACCCTCGTCGAGAGCGCGCTTCAGTTGCAAAAATGCCCGCGCCCCACCTTTTTCGACGGTATAGCGGCGATCGCGGCCTCCGGAGCCCCGAACCGTCCCCAGCCCGAAGCTGCTCAGGAATGCCGCGCTAAGGTCTCCGTCCCTGCTCTTTGACACCAGCACGCGCATTGGCATGTCGGGCCGAACGATGAACGCCACCATCAGATGTTGGCCATGCCACGTGGTGAGGATGAACGGTGCACGGTCCGCGTAAACCTCGAACGGGTTACCCGGCTCCATCGTCATGCTGCTCGTAGCGCGCACCAGGCGCATCACGGCCGCGCCGGCCTTGCCGGCCACCACGTAGGGCCACAGCCACTCGCGGGAACGTCGCAATGCGCGCCGCATCGTATCGCGGAGCATGTGCGTTTCGCTCATTGCCCGGGGTGTTCGGGATCGAGCAGGCGGTGGAGGTGAACGATGAAGTAGCGCATCCGCGCGTTGTCTACGCTTCCCTGAGCTTTCGCCTGCCACGCCTGATGGGCAGTGCGATAGTTCGGGTAGATGCCAACGATATCGAGATGTGCGAGGTCGGCGAAACGCAGCCCGTCGACCGTCTCCAGTTCCCCTCCGAAGACCAGATGGAGAAGCTGGTCGTTCGCGCCTGCCGGTTTCTTCGTCATGCTTCCATGTGATGCGAATTCGGGGCCAGTCGCAAGTATCAGCGCCCGGCT
>DASZXS010000039.1:0-22202 GCA_035545735.1 Bryobacteraceae bacterium
AGGAAATTGGACCACCGAGGCACCGAGACTCTTAAGAATACGGAGCTTCGCGGCTTCGCGTCTTTGCGTGAGATGAATCGGAATTTGAATCTCAAAGGCACCGAGGGGAATTGATCACGCCAAGACGCAAAGGCGCAGAGATGATTGAACCACAGGCAGGGCCCGATGTCCCATCGGCCTTTGACCGGGATATTTGAATTACAGAGGCACAGAGGCTCGTTTCAGCGATCGGACGTGAGCTGTCCGGGGTGGACGGCGTTGTCCCCAACGCCATAAAGGCCGCAAAATCGCAGGCAGTGCTGGCCGCGGTTTAACCGCAAAGCCGACAAGCGAATCAGAAAAACGCCCCGCACCTGAATCGAGCCTCTGAGCCTCTTTGGTTCAAACCCAACCTGGCTCCAATCCCACTTACCCGCCGAATGGCCTTGCGTCGGGCGAAAAGAGGAATGTTTTCCCGGGGCTGTGTCCGCCGCCCCCAGCGCTTCTCCGGCCGGTCCCGCCATCGAGGTCGAGGGCGTGGCGAAGAGCTATGGCAAGGTCGAGGCGCTGAAGGGCATCGACCTGTCGGTGCGCCGCGGCGAGATGTTCGCCCTGCTCGGGCCGAACGGTGCGGGCAAGACCACGCTCTTCTCGGTGCTCGCCACGCTGCGCGCACCCACCGCCGGCCGGGCTCGGGTGCTCGGCCACGACGTGGTGACGGAACGCGACGCCGTGCGCCGCGTGATGGGCATCGTGTTCCAGGAGCCGGCGATCGAGCAGCGGCTCAGCGGCCGCGACAACCTTCTGCTCATGGGCCTGTTCTATGGGCTGGGTTCAGGGGCAGCCCGCCGGCGCGCGGCGGAACTGTTGACCGACCTGGGCCTGGGTGATTGCGCAGATCGCCCAGCGCGCGAATTGTCGGGCGGCCAGCGGCGGAAGCTGGAACTGGCCCGCGCGCTGGTGGTTGACCCGCAGATCCTTTTTCTCGACGAGGCCACGCTCGGTCTCGACGTCGAGGCGCGGCGCGGCTTCTGGCAGCAGATCCGCGCGCTCGCGGAGGCCGGACGCACCGTGTTCTTCACCACGCATTACATGGAGGAGGCCGAGGTCGCCGACCGGATCGCGCTGATCGACTCCGGCCGCTTCGTCGCCCTCGACACCCCCGCCGCGCTCAAGGCCCGCCTCGGCGGCGGCGTGGTGCAGCTGCGCACCGTGGACGACAGCCAGGCGCGCGAATGGCTGGCGGGCCGCGGCTTCGCGGTGGAAACGACCGCGCGCGACGGGCTGATGATCGTCCACGACGACCCGGCCGCCGTCCTGCCGGACATCCTGAGCACGCTCCCGGTGAAGGTGCTGCGCGCGGAAGTCCACGCCCCGGGCCTCGAGGATGTCTTCATGAAACTGACCGGACGCGGACTCGGCGGCGAGGCGCCCGTGGGTGTCCCGGGACGCGGCCGGCCGGGAGGAGGTCCGCCATGATCCAGGGAATCTACGCCGTGATCGTGCTCGACCTGAAGCGCTTCTGGCTCGACCGGGCGCGCATCGTCACCGGCCTGATGCAGCCGCTGCTGTATCTTTTCGTTTTCGGCGCGGGGCTCGGGGCGAGCTCGGTGCTCGGCGCGGGAAACTACCAGCGCTTCATCTTCCCCGGCACGATGGCGCTGACGCTGTTCATGACCGCGACCTTCGGCGCCATCTCGATCGTGTTCGACCGGCAGATCGGTTTCTTCAAGGCCGTCCTGGTCGCACCCGTGCCGCGCACCGCGATCGCGCTCGGCAAGATCGCCGCCGGCGCACTCCAGGCATTCGGGCAGGGCCTCGTCCTGCTGCCGTTCGCACCGCTGGCCGGCGTGCACCTCGGCCCGCTGGAAATCGTGCAGATGCTGGGCGGGATGTTGCTCGCGTCCGTGACCTTCGCCGCGGTCGGCGTGGCGGTGGCGGTCCGCTTCAATTCCGTGACCGTGTTTCCGATCGTGAGCAACGTGATCATCCTGCCGCTGTTCTTCATGTCCGGCGCGATGTATCCGCTGACGATGGCGCCGCGCTGGATGCAGCTCCTCGCGCACGCCGATCCGGTCGCCTACGCGGTCGACCTCATGCGCGGAGCGTTGCTCGACAAATATTTCTTCCCCGTGCCGCTCTCGATCGGCGTGCTCGCGGCGTTCATCGCCGTGCTCGCCTGGATGGCGACCCGGGCCTTCCAGAAGGGCGAGGACGATTCCATCCTCGGCAAGAACGCTTTCCCCTGGCGCCGGTAGCCGGGGCATCGACCGGGATATTGAACCACCACGGCAGGGGTCGATGTCCCTCGGCCTTACCAGGAATCTTGAACCACAGAGGCACAGAGACTCCTGCATGCGAGTGCGGCACCAAGGTGGTCGCCGCCGTCCCGGCGGCGATGGGGATGGATCGAGGTAGGGGCCGATGCCCCCATCAGCCCTCATTACCGGCGAAAAGGTAGGGGCCGATGCCCCCATCGGCCCTCAATGGGCTTTTTTTGACCACGGATTCCACTGATCTCACGGATAGGTACTCGACTCTCGTTTTTCGCCTCTGGTCTCGAGTCCCTTTGTCCCTTGGTCCATTCGTCCCTTGAGCCTTTACCTTCAGTCTCTCGCCTTCAGTACCTCACCTCTCGTCACCTAGTCCTTTCTGTTCCTTGTCCGACACCGGGTAGCTGTCCTTTAGTCTTTTCGTCCTTTGGTCTCTTAGTCTTTTACTTCTCGTCTCTCGTCTCCATCCGTTCGTCCCTTGGTTTCTTAGTCCGTCAGAGTATTACCACGGATTCCACTGAGTCCTCGGATGGGATCTCGCTCGGCTGCTTCGTCATTTTTTGGGCTGATGAGGGCATCAGCCCCTACCTTTCCCGACAAATATCGCGGCCAGGACCTAGACTACAACGTTCCTTGAATTGGGCCGAATTCTGATCCGTGCGATTCGTGAAATCCGTGGTCAAAACATTCACATCTCCGCATGTCTGCCCGACGGCATCCGGTTGGACGCCGCCGTTTCCGGCGGATGCAACTCGAGCAGGTGGGCGCGAAAGGGATTCTCGAGGGCGAAAATCGTGCGGGCGATCTCGAGCGCGCTGGCGCCGGCGGTGCCGACCGGCATCGTGGCGTTTTCGTTGGGATCGTACATCAGGCGTCCCGTGGCGGTCTGCAGCAGCAGGACCGAGTGACCGACCGGCCCGATGCTGGTGTCGAAATAGAAGACCAGCACCGAGGCGGCGGAGAAGTCGCGGCCTGACGCGACCAGTTCGCGCCAGCGGCAGTAACATTCGATGAAGCAGCCGAACGGAAGCGTCGCTTCGCGGGCCGACTTGGCGGCGTCTTTGGCCGCGGCGGAAGAGGGTGGGTCGGAAAAAGCCACCCAGCGGCGGAGGCCGGGCAGGGCGGCGCGCAGGAGCGGGCCGGGATCGGCCTCATCGTCCGAGAGATGTCCGGCCAGGAGGGACAGGCTTTGCGTGCCTTCGTAGGGATTGTAGAGCCAGAGACGGTCCTCGACGGCGAAGACGAGCGCGGCGAATTCCTTCGGATGGTGCGGATCGGGACGGCTGTTCTCGATCCGGATGACCCGCGACCAGACGGTCGGTCCCAGGCGCGCCTGCGCGAGGCGCGCGGAGGCGATGGAGTCGGCGCGTCCCGGAAGGACGGACAGCGCGAGCAGGCCGGCGAGGAGCAGACACCGCATATCCCGGCATAACCGATTGGGCTGCCCGGGAGTTTGAAGTTTTCGACCAATGCACCCGCCGCTGCGGCAGACAACGCGCCCCTGCGCCGGCTATGACATGGCAGTCAGAGAAGAGAGACCAGAGACTAGAGACGAGAGACGAGAGACGGAAAACAAAGGACCAAATGACTAAAGGACGAAAAGACCAAGGGACGAACGGAAGGGAGACGAACGGGCGAGAGACGAACGGACGGGAGACTAGAGACTAGAGACGAAAGACGAGAGACCGGAAACAGAAGACCAAGGGACGGATGGACGAGAGACGAAAGACGAAAGACGAACGGACCAAGAGACCAAGGGACGAAGGGACCAACGAACGAAGGGACGAAAGACCAAAGACGAGAGACAAGAGACGAAAGACTGACGGACTAAGGGTCTAAAGGACCAAGGGACGAACGGAAGGGTGGCGAGAGATGTAGGACTATGAGCCAGAGTCGAAGAGACGAATACCCATCCGTGAGATCGGTGTAATCCGTGGTCGAAGATTGAAGGGACGAGAGACAAGAGACGAAAGACGAGAGACCGGAAACCGGGGGCCAAGCGGCAGTTGAAGACTAAGCGAGATCCCATCCGTGAGGCCTGTGGAATCCGTGGTCGACCTGTCATTTTGTCCCTTTGACTCTCGCCTCTCGTCTTTCGTCTTGGGGTTCGTCCCGTCTCTCGTCTCTAGTCTTTGGTCTCTAGTCTCATCCCGTTTCCCCATTTCGCTCTGAAAAACGTAACACAATTTTTTCTCAAGAAAGCCTCAAGTAGTTCCGACCTGAGACTTGGCGCCTAATCGCACCATCGGCTCGTCAGCGTTCGATCACCATCGTCCCCTTGCGCGAACCCCTGGTTCGGCGGGGTGCTATCCTGAAAATGGCAAACGCATCCCAACTCACCATCGGCCAACGACTCCTGTCGGGCTTTCTCCTCATCTCGGTCATCGGCCTCGCCGCCTCGGCGGTGGGCTATTATGGCATGAACCGCGCCGTGGCCGACGCCGACGCCATCGCGACCAAGATCAAGCACCAGGGCGCGTTCCTCAGCCAGTCGATCAATCTGGCGCGCACGACGCAGGTCGACTTCAAGAAGCAGGTCCAGGAGTGGAAGGACCTCCTTCTCCGCGGCGGCGACCAGGCGCTTTTTGACAAATACAGCGCGGCGTTCGGCGAGCGCGAGGCCGCCACCCAGCACGACCTGCAGCAACTGCGCGAACTGCTCACCGCGGAAAACATCGACACCTCGAAAGTCGAGACCTCAATGCAGACCCATCACGAGCTCGGGCTGAAGTACCGCGAGGCGCTCAAGCTTTATGTCGTCGGCGAGGCCGACGCGGCCACCAAGGTCGACAAGGCCGTGCGCGGCATCGACCGTGCGCCGACCGACGCGATCGACGCCATCGTCACGCAGGTCCAGGGTTTCAGCGCGGACGTCACGAGCGCGCTCGAGGCCGATTCCCACGCGCGCACGCTGCGCCTGAAATACATCACGCTCACCGGCATGGTCGTCGGCCTGCTTGCCTCGATCACCGTTGGCCTGCTGCTCACCCGCAGCATCACCCGCCCGATCCGCCGGATCGCCGACGAGCTCGGCGAGGGCGCGGACCATGTGGCCTCGGCTTCGCAGCAGGTGTCATCCGCCGGCCAGACGCTGGCGGACGGCGCGAGCACGCAGGCGGCTTCCCTCGAGGAAACCGGCGCGTCGATGGAGGAACTTTCCAGCATGACGCAGCGCAACGCGGAAAACGCATCCGCGGCCAAGACGCTCGCGGCCGAGACCCGCGCCGCGGCCGACACCGGCGCGAAGGACATGCAGGAAATGTCCACCGCGATGACCGATTTGCAGCGAACGAGCGCGGCGGTGGCCAAGATCGTCAAGACGATCGACGAGATTGCCTTCCAGACCAACATCCTGGCCCTGAACGCGGCGGTCGAGGCCGCCCGCGCGGGCGAGGCCGGCGCCGGTTTTGCGGTGGTGGCCGAGGAAGTCCGCGGCCTGGCGCAGCGCAGCGCGGCGGCGGCCAAGGAAACGGCGGCGACGATCGAGGAGGCGGTGCGCATGAGCGAGCGCGGCGTCGCGTTGAGCGGCCGCGTGGTCGGCGGCTTCGGCGAGATCCTGAAGCGCACGCGCAATCTCGACGAGCTCGTCGGGCAGATCGCGACGGCTTCGTCGGAGCAGACGCAGGGGATCGGTCAGATCAACTCGGCGGTCGGCCAGATGGACAAGGTCACGCAGTCGAACGCCGCCGAGGCGGAGACCAGCGCGGCTTCGGCCGAGGAGCTGAGCGCGCAGGCGATCACGCTGAAGAATTGCGTCGAGGCCCTGCTGCAGCTCGTCAACGGCGGCGCGGGTGCCGCGGCCGTCAAGACGGTCGTTCCGGCGGCGCCGCAGCGATCGAACCGGCTTTCGGCCCCGCTCAAACCCATGCTGAACGGCAGGCACGACAATTCGAGGGCGGATGATGCCTTCTTCGAGGATGCCGCTCGCCGCTGATGCAGCGGCGAGAGACCAGAGACGAAGGACGAGAGACGAAAGACGAACGGACGGGAGACGAGGGACGAACGGACCTGAGACTAGGGACGAAAGACGAGAGACAAGAGACGAACGGACAAAGGGACTAAAGGACGAAAAGACGAAGGGACGAGAGGCGAGAGACGAACGGACCGAGGGACTAGAGACTAGAGACGAGAGACGATAGACTAAGCGATCAAGGGACCAACGGACGAAGGGACGGAAGGCCAAAGACGAGGGACGAAAGACGAACGGACGGGAGACGAGGGACGAGGGACGAAAGACTTTGGGCAGGACTCGAAGAGACTGATTTCCATCTGTGCGATCGGTGGAATCCGTGGTCGAACTCTACGGGTGGCATCCTAATTTTATCGTCACCGTGCGAATGGGTAGGGGCTGATGCCCTCATCAGCCCTCGATCGTCGCGACCCTCTCGGGGTTCAGATCCTCGCTGTCCGCGGTAGTTCAAGCCCGAGCCGTTCAATAGGGCGATTGCGGGCGTCCGGAGATGCCCGATCTCACGCAAAGGCGCAAAGCAGCTAAGAGATTCTGCCGCCGAACCTCATCACTTCCATGTGGGCGGGGTGCCCTCACCCCGCAAAATCATCAATACGCGGAGTGGGGGCACTCCGCCCACATCGGCCTATCCAGTTTAATACTCCACATCCCGACAGCGGGCTTCGAGTTGTCGGGCGAGCAGGTCGATCTGGCGCGAATTCAGGATG
The DNA here is from genome assembly GCA_035545735.1 of Bryobacteraceae bacterium. Taxonomy (GTDB): domain Bacteria; phylum Acidobacteriota; class Terriglobia; order Bryobacterales; family Bryobacteraceae; genus JAJYKC01. The sequence goes on from DASZXS010000039.1 coordinate 6,930, forward strand.
CCGGTCCGGAGGTTGACGAACCCGGGCAGGTAGCTGGGGTGGACGACGCTTACGGGATGCACCGCGTTCGGGGGCACGACGTACCAGCCCGGGAAGATGAGCACGGGCGTGACCGGGACATTTTCGCCGGTCATGAGGGAGAGCCAATCGCGAAGCCATCGGGCGTTGTCGGCCGCCTGTTTCAGGCCGTAGGTATCCTCGGTCCAGGGCCAGCTCAGCACCTTTCCGTCGTAGCGGACCTCGTGATCCTTTCGTCCGGGTCGGGCGTGTCCCATGCGCCGCATCTTGGTTTCGATCGAGAAAACGCCGCCCGGGCCGACGAGAACGTGATCGATGTTGAAGTCGTATTTGCCGCTTTCCGCCGGCACGTCGTGAAAAACGCGCCAGCCCTGTTCCCGGAGCGGATCCAGCTCCTCCGCGGTCATCCGCTCGCCGAACCAGCCGAGATGATGATTTCCGCGGCGGATCGCCTCCTTCGCCAGATACCAGGAGCCGGCGAGCAATGTGCCCAATGCAACCAGCAGTCCGGCGGCGAGTCGCTGTCCGGTGGTGCCCGTTTGTGACTGCTGGAGGCCGGCGAGCACGCCGAGTCCGGCCAGGATCGGCAGCGCCATCAAGGCCACCAGCAGGTAGATCATGTTTTCGTCCATCGCCTCGATCTTCCGCTTGAGGGATTCGCCGGGACCGCGCAGCAGGCGGTCGCGGTCGGGTTTGAAGGGCAGTTTCGGTCGCCGCTTGCCCTTCAACCATTGGATCGCGGCGAAGAGCGCACCCATGACGACGATCAGGTAGACGACGACGAACGTGACGAAACTCATGCGGATGAAATTCCTAAGGAGCTCGAGGTCTTCCGCCAAGACGAACCGTCTTGTGGTCCTTCAAACCTCGACCACAGATTTCACCAATTACACAGATTAGAATCAGGCCTACTGTCTCTTGTCTTTCGTCTCTCGTCCTTTGGTCCCTTCGTCCGTTAGTCTCTCGTCTTTCGTCCTGGGTTCGGTTCGTCCCTTGGTCCGTTCGTCCCTTCGTCTTTTGGTCTTTCGCAATTTGACCACAGATTTCACTAATTACACAGATTCGAATAAGTCGGTTGATCCACTGTCTCTCGCCTCTCGTCTCTAGTCGCATTGCAAGTTCGTCTCTTGTCTTTCGTCTCTGGTCTTTCGTCCGTCCGAGGCCGACTTTGGCACGGCGGTCCACGTCCTGGACCAGATCCGTCACTTCGGCACCATCCGCTACACCGTCGAGACCAACCCTCGCCCGACCGGTACGTAGGATTTTGCGCCACAGAGCTTGTGCACACGCAAGGTGGTCGCCGCCGTCCCGGCGGCGATAAGGATCGACTTTGAACCACAAAGCTAGGGGCTGATGCCCCCATCAGCCCTCCCTTCCGGCGACATCGGCCGAACGACGTTCAAAACCACAGAGAAACCCAGAGATATTTGCCCCAAAACCTCTATACCCCGGTGGTTCAGCCCTAGCTTCTCCACGGCCGAAGCCAGCGGTGGGATTTTCGAACCACAGATTGATACCTCACGCCAAGCCGCCAAGGCGCAAAGAAGATCGCTGAACAAACCTCAGCGATTATTCTTTGATCGAGGAGATTCCGACTTAACCACGGATTACACTGAAGGCACGGAAGGCAGGGCAGCGGATGAGTCACTGCCGATCCGGCATTCTTCAGCGTCAGATCTTCGGCTTTTGCAGCGCTTCTACTCGCAGTCGCTCCTCGAGCTTTGCCTTGGCTTTATCGTAGGCCTGCCAGGTCAAAGACATCCCGCTTCCCTTTTGCCAGGTTGCGGTGCTGCCGTCGGTACGGCGCCAAATCCGTTTGAAGCCTGCGACCTCGCCCTTGCGATCTTCGGTCCACTTGGCTCCCTGGCCATTGCTATTCAGGACCAGCTGAATCTGGTCCTCTGACCAATCACCGGGCTTGGAGTAAGTGATGCGCATGCACCGGCCTTCCACCAAGTCGCACTGAATCGACCAATCATCCTGACGGAAGCACCAGACCGGCCCCATCGCTACCATCTTTCCCTGGGCGAAGATGAAATGCTTTGAAGTCATGATCGGCGCGCCAAAGCGCTTGATCAACTCCGCCTCTGTTTCACCCAACCGTGCCCATGCCGACACCGCGACCACCATGCCCACAGCCAAAGCCAACACTTGCCTGAATTTCATCGGGGAAAGGATTTGCACGTCCCGGCCCGAGGACCTGCAGTCAGCCCCCGTGCCCGCGCCTCGTCAAATTCGAAGCATGTCCCCGCTGGGCCATCCGCCGATTGGTGGAAATTGCACGCGCTATATTATATCCTGCGCCACCCACGAGCGTCCTATCGCACCCGCGACCTGCGCGCCCATCTCGCCACGGTTGGCCTCACGGTCAGCGCCAAGGACATCCGCCGTTTTTGTTCTCGTCACGGCATTAGCCGCGACATCCGCGCCGGCCGCCCGCGAACCCGCGTCCAAACCGCGGAACGCTCACCGCCGCCGGAGGCACGAGCAACGCGGGCGACAACCCGGCACACAGACAGCCTCGCGGTGCGGGGTGTTGATCCAGCTGAAACCAACCACAGTTCCCCCAGCCCCATAGTCGCGGCTTGGTAAGGCAGGGGTCAAGGGGACAAGGCCGCAAGTGGGGCCGGCCCTTGACGCCGGCCTTACAATAGGCGCGCGGGCGGGCGGACTTTCATAGGCATGGCATCCCATTATCATGTTGCCTTCGAAAGGTTGACCCACTCGACTGAATGGCACTCAGATGAGTGGTAACGACGATCCAACCCCACGTCAGAGAGAGGTTCTCGACGTCCTCGATGAATTCCACCGGACGGATGGAGTGCCGCCGTCGACACGGAAGATCGCCAAAAAGCTGGGGCGAGCCCAAGCGACCGTGATGGGCCATCTTCGGGAGCTGGCGAAAAAATCGCTCGTCAAGAAACTCGCCGACGGGAAATGGGCCTTGATCAAGCACGTCGCGCCCGCGGCGATGCCGGATATACCGGTCTACGGATCGATTCCCGCGGGTCTGGCTACGACTCAGGAGCAGGAACCGGACGAGATGCTTGCTGTTTCCCCGGCGGTTTTCGGCGCGGGCAGCGCACGACCGGACCAATTCTGGTTTCTGCGCGTGCGAGGCGACTCGATGATCGGCGCGAATATTCTCGACGGCGACTTGGTGGCGCTGGTGCGACGAGAACCGCGTCCCGGAGAAATCGTGGCCGCGTTGGTGAATGAAACGGAAACGACGTTGAAGTGGGCGGTCCGCGAAGAGGGACGAATGATTTTACGCGCGGCCAATCCGCGTTTTCCGGACAGCGCCCCCGCTCACTTGGAGGCCCAAGGCGTGGTGGTCGGCATTATCCGCCGCAAAATCGGACTCAATGGCCAAGGCGGCGAAGCGGCCTAGGTTTTCCGAAAGGCACGTTGACCGCACCCACGCCCATCCGCTCACTCCCTGCCAAAGACCGAAACCCTGCGATGCCATCTGCGCTTAAAATCCTGCGCCTGACGACCGAACCGGACGCCATCGTGCCTGGGCTGGTTTCGGTGCGCGATCCCGAGAAGTGCCTGCGCGTGGACGAACAGGCGACCGTCTTGCAGGCGCAATTGCTGGGCGACGTGGATTACGTTTTCTTTCGCCGGTTCACCGACGGGCGCTCGTCCTTGGTCGCGGCTTACGTCATCGATAACGCCGATTACCGGTTCAGCGAAAGCGAGCTCGCCAAAATCCATCACAAGCTCTGGTTGAATGGGAGCGCGCCGCTGCTCTACGTCGGCTGGCCGAGCCGGATCGACGTGTTGAGCTGTGCGCGCGGCCCCGACTTTTGGAAGAACGGCGCGTTTACCTATCGCCCGGCCGAAACGATCACGGTGGCGGCGCAGATCAGCCGCGCGCTCGCGGAGCGGGTTAAGCGATTTTCGGCTCAGCAACTGAGCGATGGCACATTTTGGGACGATCCCGCGAATATCGCGCTCGCCAACGCGGACGCCGGCGCCCATCGCCGCCTGATCGCAGCCGTCGTCGAAACGGACCACGATCTAGGCGGGGAAAAAAAACCGCACTTCCGGCACCTGCTGCTGCTCACCGTCCTGATTAAATATCTGGAAGACCGCGGCGTCTTCCCGGACGGCTGGTATGCCGACGTTCAGGCCGGCACCAACTCCTTCCTGGAACTGCTACGCACGGGGACGCCCGACCAAGTCCGGCAGTTGCTGGGCAAGCTCGAACGGAAATTCAACGGCGACGTCTTCGCCGTGCCCGATGACGCCACCGGCTGGCTGTCCGCGCGCGAGTTGAAGCGCTTCGCGGATTTGGTCGAGGCGCGGACGATCGACGCCCAGCGTTATCTGTGGGACCAATATTCCTTCCGCCATCTGCCCGTCGAGGTATTGAGTCACCTGTATCAACGTTTCGCGCAACCCGACCAAGGCGCGGTCTTCACGCCGCCTTTCGTGGCAAATCTGATGCTGGATTATGCGATGCCGTATCAGAGTCTGGCGGGCGACGAACGGGTGCTCGATCCGACATGCGGCTCGGGAATTTTTTTGGTCGGGGCATTTCGTCGCTTGATTCAAGTCTGGCGCAGTAAAAATCAATGGGCGCAACCCGCCGTCGCCGACCTCAAAAAAATTCTGCGAGGGCAGATTTTCGGCGTGGAGATGCAGGCCGAGGCCCTCCGGGTTACGGCCTTCAACCTGGCCCTCGCGGTCTGCGATGCGCTCCAGCCGAACGTCATTTGGAAAGAACTTCGTTTCGAGAAGCTGACCGGATCGAATCTGCTCGCGGGCGATTTCTTCGAAACCCTGGGGAAGTTGAGCGACAACGGCCAACCGCGTTTCGATTTGGTGCTCGGTAATCCTCCGTTCTTATCCCGACTGACTCCGGCCGCTGCCAAAATCGAAGCGGAAGATGCGAACACGTTCGGGCCGGCTCCGGATCGGCAAATCGCCTATGCGGTGGCTCGCACCTCCATGCGGCTGCTGCGCAAAGGCGGCCGGCTGTGCCTCATTCAACCGGCGGGACTGATCTACAACGAAAACACGACGCGTTACCGCAATGCGTTTATCACGCATTGCCGTTTCGAGGCGGTGCTCGATTTTTCATCGATCCGGAACCTTTACGACGGAGCCGATCCGAAAACGGTCGCCATCGTCGTAGCGAACGAAGCGCCCAAACCGCAGCAACGCTTCCATCATCTCACGTTCCGCCGGTCGTTCAGCGTGCTCGCTCGCATCGCATTCGAACTCGACCATTACGACCGCCATCTCGTGTCCCCACAGTTCGCAGTGGAAAATCCTTGGGTGTGGCGGGCCAACCTTCTGGGTGGCGGGCGGCTGGTGCATTTGGCGTCGCGCCTGAAATCGTTTCAAACTCTGGCAGAGTTCGTGCGGAAGAAGGGTTGGGACTACGGCGAGGGATTCATCGTAGCCGAAAAGGGCCACCGACCGCGGGTGAAGTGGCTGACCGGGCTCCCGTTGTTACCGACGGAGGGACTCGGGGAGAACGGGATCGATTGGTCGCAAGTCGGCCGCGTCACCGACAAGGAATTCAAATCGTTCTACACGGAGGAGCGTTACAGTGCCCCGCTGATGCTCGTTAAAGAGAACATGGATCTGGCCAACGATTTTCTCGCCGACGGCCAGTTGGCTTATCGCCATTCGATCGTTGGCATTCACGCTCCGCCCGCCGAGAAAGCAGAACTCAAAGGATTTTTCCGGCAGTTTCGACAAAATCGCGAAGCGCTGCGCGCGGCATGTTTAATATTTAGTTCGCGCGCCCTCGTGGGTAAAGCGACCGCAATCCTCAAGAGCGACGTGGATAATTTGCCATGGCCCGAATCCGGGGACTGGGAGCTGAGTGAATGGGAAGCGGCGTTGTGCGAGGACTTGGTCGAATACACCGCAGAGATGGTGCGGCTAGGCCAAAATTCGAAACTGCTTTCACAGCGCGCCGATACCGTCGCGCTGACCACTTACTCGAAGATGTTCTGTTCACTGCTGGGCGACATCTACGACAACATCCGCCCCGCGAAGACGGTGCACTTGTTCGGCCTCGTCTGCCAGGCCTTTTGCTTCGGCAAGACTCCCGACATCGACTGGTCGGACGATTGGACCAAGGAGCTGGACGAATTGGTGCACGTCGAGCACGGCGACACGGTGCGGACCGTGCGGCTGCTGCGCCTCTACGAGCACAACGTGATCTTTCTCATCAAGCCCGATCTGCTCCGCTACTGGACCTGCTCTGCGGCCATCCGGGACGCGGACGAGACTCTGGTGGACCTGCGCAAGCAAGGATACTGAGCGCCATATGGACGGACCAAGCCGCGGCCGCATCACCTCCGGGATCGAACCCAACACGCTGCTCACGCGGACGACGGAGTTCGTCTATCGGCAGTTGGCGGACTGGCGGGAGGATCCGGAGCGCCCCGAGGAAACCGCGGAAGAAAAACTCAACGCGCAACTGTGCAAGTTTCTCAACGCGCGCTCGCGTCGCTCGCTCAAGATGGCCTATTTTTTCCACGAAGAGCGGCAGACAGGCACGCGCCGGGTGGACATGTCGGCGCTGCCGACGGAAGGCACGATTATCGGCTCGACCTACTTCAGTCACTACGATCCGTTTTTGGTCATGGAGGGCAAACGCCTGCCGGCTCCGGACGCGTCGCGTGAACGGGAGTATCTCACCGGCGGCAGCGCAAAGTCGGGAGGCGTGCAGCGATTTCGGCTAGGGTTGCACGGCGCTGCACTGCCCCGGGCGATCGTCATCGGTTACATTCAAGACGGCCAGCCGCGTGAATGGTTCGATCGGATAAATGGCTGGGTCGATGACTTGGTCGCCGCCGGCGAGGTCGATGGGGAGTCTTGGGCCGCGGCGGAGCGACTGACCGCGTTCGCGGAAATCCGCGGGAAACACGTTGCCCGGAGCGCTTCGCGCCATCCCCGACAGGGGACAGTCGTGAGCCCGTTGATTGACCTTGAGCACTTTTGGATTCGGATGGCCCGTAAAGGCGCGGTGAACTGACTGCGGCCGATTGTATCGCAACCACCGCGGCGAAGCTAAAAATCGGGCGGAGAGAAAATTCGTGCGGTGGTCCAGGGTTGCTGCTGAGATTTGTTTCGGCGAAAAACCGGCATGAATCATCCGACCCCTTCACCGTTCTCCAGCGGCTGCTCGCAAGGCGCCTCCCGTCGGCGCGTTCGACTGTTCGTGGGAAGCGTGTTGAGCGCTACAGGTCTGGCGGGCGATGCGCGATCGGCGGGAACAGAAAGATAATCTCCCGATGCCAGTCGAGAAAACAGTTTTTTTGGTAGGGTGCAGCGCTGAAAAGCTGGCCGGCAAGCACCCGGCGGAAGCGCTTTATTCTTCGGAGCGCTTTATTCTCGCGAGAGAGTTGGTGAAAGCCTCCGACGTCGATTGGGCGATTCTTTCCGGTCGCCACGGACTTATTGCCCCCAGTCGCCTCACCGCGGCTTACGATTTCGATCTACGGAAGGCGCCTACTGCCGCGCAGGCGGAATGGTCCGCGGGCGTGACGGAGACCATTCGTCGAAAATACCGCCGGAAGACACGCTTTGTCGTCATCGCCGATGAAAGCTATTACGCCGGATGGTTGGCTGAAGTCTCGGCCCTCGGTCATACGGTGTTCATTCCTTCGTTGCGGTGCGCAAAGTCGGGGGTGTCCGCTTGGCTAAGGTTTTCGCGGCCAACGGACGTTAAACGCAAAATGCTCGAAGCCGTTTACGCGTGCTTGTCGCCGCTGGTCACCAACGCCGAAACCTTTCTCTCGTTTCAAGCGTGCAAGGGCGGCAGCCTGTGGCCGACCGCAGGCGTGTATCTCTTTTTCGATACCGAACAAACCCGGCTATTCGAGGCTTCTCAGCCAAAGGTCATCCGCGTCGGCACCCATGGCGTGAGCGACGGGTCGATCTCGACTTTATGGCAGCGGTTGAAGGCGCATAAAGGCGATTTGAATGGACTGGGAAATCATCGCACCTCGATCTTCCGCCTCCACGTCGGAACGGCATTGATTCGGCGAGGAAAGTTATCCTGCCCCTCGTGGGGATCAGTGGAGCGGCCTTCCGCAAAGGAGCTGAAAAGCGAGGCCGACGTCGAAAGGCTCGTTTCCGACTACATCGGCCGTCTGCATCTCTGCTTCCTGCCCATCACCGACCCGGCATCGAAACGCAGCGACCGCGCCTACGTGGAGCAGAACCTGATCGCAATAATGAGCGGGCCGCCCGGTCCCGTCGAATGTGCGGCCGAGGGCTGGCTTGGGTTTGACTGCACGCACCGCGCCGTGCAAAGCAGTTCGCTGTGGAACGTGAATCACACGGAAGAATCCTTCGACCCCGGCTTCCTCAAGGTCCTCGAGCACTACGTCGAGGTGGCACGAGGCCGCCGGGCAGCCGGGGTGGAGTCGCTCGCGCCGGCCAATTGGTATGAATCTTCGCAACACGGCTTCACCCAGGGTTTCTTGTTCTAATCAACGGTCATGGTAGTCGTCGAACCAGCCGCCAAGGAGAGCGTGATGCGCCGGTATAGCCGGGCGGTTTTCCACATGCGCGATCAGTTGCATGAGAACAGCCGGTTCGGGCTTGTCTTTGGCGCCGGGGCGTCGAAAGACCTAAAATTTCCCCAGTGGTGGGAATTGGTGGAGACGATTGCCAAGCACCCCAAGGTTGACGCCGACGTGAGCGGTTACAAGGGATCCCAAGCGAGTGTATCGCAGCGATTGTTTCAGCGATTCAAGGAGAAGACGGTGGCGGAGCTGCCGGTGGGGTTCGATACCTACAACAAGCTTTCCGCCTATGTGCAGGCGAAGTGGAATGAGATCATCCGCACCGCGCTTTACGGCGAAACGGCGCCGACTGTAGAACAGCTCCTCGATCGCGACACATACCTCTGCGAATTCATCCAAGTGATGAAGGACACGAGGCTGACCGTGACCTACAATTTCGATGACACGCTCGAACGCTTTTTGAGCGCCAAGCGCACGGACGAAGAGAAGAAAACCAAGAAGGGATCGCGGACGATTTGGAGCGCCGATGTGCAGATGTATTCGCAGAACGCCGTCATTTATCACCCGAACGGATATTTACCCAGTGTGAAGAGTGAACGGCCCAGCGATCATGTGATCTTTTTGGAAGACTCGTTTGGCGATCAATTGATCGAGTCAGCCGCCGGCCGCTATTCTCTTCTCACCTATCATTTCGCCCAAAATACCTGTCTCTTCATCGGGCATTCCCTGGAGGACTCGACGCTGAAGCACCTCTTGCGGAAGAACGCGCTACTTTACCCCGGTCACGTGCATTACTATGTGTATTTCGTCGATGACGGCGTGACTATCTCCGACGTCCAGCAGCGCGAGATCACGGAAGCTAATTTTGAAGTCTACAACCTCGTAACGCTCTTCCTGACCCGAAAGGAAATTGCGGCCTTGGGCTCGCTGCTTTCCTACAAGGCCAACGCGACCGAGATAAAAACGCTGGCGGAGGATTTTGGCTGCCCCAGTCACTACTACTATTATCTGACCGGCTCAGTCTGCGCGGGAAAGAGCACCGCGGTGTCGCATTTTCGCAGCCTAAGCAGCCACGACGAGTGGTTGGATCAAAAAGTTGAGGGCATGGAGAAGGATCCGGCGAAACTAGCCGCCGCCGACAAGGAGCGCATCAGCCAAATCGACCAGTGGGTGGTGCAGCAGTGGCATCAGAAGAATTCGAATCTGCGGCACGCGAATCCCGGCTTGCACGTGGTGGATCGCAGCCCGCTCGATGCCTTCGCGTTTACGCCCGAAAGCGAATGGCAGGCGAAGGCCCAATACACGAAAGCGAATGTCACGCCCGGCGGTAACGGTCTAGTCAAAGGCATGGTTGTGTTTCTCCGCGGGCATCCCAACGTCATGGCGAACCGCGCGATCAGGCTACAAAAGGACGTTACGCCCGAAAGTTTGGATTATCGTCAAGCGCTGCTCCGCCTGGTTTTCGATCCGGACATTGAGGGTATCGTGGTGGTCGACACCTGCGAGAAACCAGCGTTACGGGTAGCCAAGGAAATCGCGCGCTGGGTGCATATCGCACCTTACAAGCCCTGCGATTTATCGTTGCGGCTGGACGACGTTTTGAGTGGCCGCCTCGTGCCGAGTCCAGAAAAGATCAGAGAGCTGTTTATGTTGAAGAACACGGCCGACAGTTTCCCGAAAGTCGACAAACCTGCGCCGGCAGCGGCTCCGTTGCCGTCATGAAGCCGACGCTTTACTTTGCGGCCCCGCTGTTTTCGCAGGCCGAGCTGGCCTTCAACGCGAATCTCACCCGGCAGTTGGAGCCCTATTTTGACGTCTACTTGCCGCAACGCGATGGCGGACTCTTTGTCAATTTGATCAAGGAAGGACTGACAATTGATGCGGCGTCAGCGCGAATATTCGCGATGGATGTCACAGCGATCAAACGTTGTGACGTGCTGTTGCTAGTGTTGGACGGGCGCGCTGTAGATGAGGGCGCCGCCTTCGAACTCGGATATGGCTACGCCCTGGGCAAGGTTTGCGTCGGGCTCCAGACGGATCCGAGGCGACTGTTGCCGATTGGAAACAACCCGATGATCAACGGGCCGCTGATCAATGTTTTCAACTCCGTGGACAACCTACTGGCGTGGGCCGCGTCGTTTGCACTCGTCGTGGACGCTCAAAGATAGCGGAATGAGGTGGGATCGAACCGGTAGATTTTGGACTCGTCGAAATAGCCGGCCACGAACCGTTCCAAGGGCAAGCCGGTCCGGCGCGAGAGCATTTCGCAGTAAAGCTGAACCTGTAGAGCGGCCATTTTTTCTTCGGTGGCATTTGGTTTGTAGTCCCAAACTTCAATCTGCTCCGCCTTGAACCGGAGAACGTCGATGTGCCCGGTGACCGAAGGGAAGCGCGGTAATTCCGCGATCGCCCAGACTGGGACTTCCGTAGCGATACAGTGCTCATCGTATTCGAGAAAATACCGTTCCAGATTCTCGTGCCGCGTCTTGTAGGGCGCGTAGGAAATGCTGGCTGCCGCCAGAGCCAAGACGTCTGCTGACGCTTCGGGGGAGACGGCAGGGCAGTGAGGCAAGTCCTGCGCCGAAGCTCGCGCGTTGGTCGTGCTGGTGAAGACGTGATGGGGGCAGTGTTGAGGGAGCGTAGTGAAAAAAGCGGCGAGTGATGGAGGAATCGCGGCAAGCTTGGATCGCCGGTAACGAAACCGATAGAAGACACCCGGATGGTGTTGGAAGCTGTGGCAAACGAGATCTTTATTTTTGAGAGAAATCCGTGGCGTCGCGGCGCCATCAATAAGAAATCCGTGCTGACCAAGTTCAAAATCGGCCGGGGCCTGCTGCTCACCCAGCAGGGCTTTCTGCAGCGCTTTTTGCACCTGACCGGTGTCGGTATGCCGAATCTGGAAACAGGCGAAAGTGACGGGTTCGAACGAGAGCAGTCCGATTTCCTGCGGGGGAACATAACGCCACGTCACGCTCCACGCGCGTGGGAGCCGTTGGGCGATGGCCTGCAAGGACACGTCGGTCTCGACATGGTCGGGAAGGCACGCGGCCACGAAGGTCATCATCCCGTCCCGCCTGAAATGCGTGACTAGCTCGCTTTCGGAAAGCTGGGGCTCCTTCAAGGCAAGGGGAGACATCAGCTTTTCGAGAGTGCTCGCGGGGCCATTCATGGCGAACGGTTACACCGAGTCGCCGAGTAGGTAAAGCCAGCAACGCGTTAAACCGCTAAGCGGACACTCGACTGCAATTTTCTGCTTTCCGGGGGGTACTGGGAAATGCCCGGACTCACGTTCGCGGCCCTGCCGGATCTGGAAAGACACTCTTGGCATCATGGGTTGCTCGCGATCTTGCCGAAAAGGGCCTGCACGTACTGTTCTTGTGCTACAATCGTGTGCTCGCAGCGTGGCTTCTCCGGCCAGACGAGGAGGGTTCTCCATTCGAGACACGTACGTTCTTCAGCGTCTGCCGAGATCTTGTCCGGCGGACGGGTCTTAGCTTCGAGCCGCCAGACGACGACTCTGATGATTTCTGGACCAGAGTAGCACCCGCAAAAATGTGCGAGGCTTTGGAGATACTGCCTGCCGGTGCTTTTGAGCGCTATGACGCCGTCATCGTGGATGAAGGACAGGACTTCCACCAAGACTGGTGGCTTCCAGTCCAACTGCTCTTGAAAGATCCCGACAAGGGGCGGCTCTATATTTTCTCCGATCCGGACCAAACCGGTGTCTATGGGCAGGGGCAAGCGGTGCCTTCCCCGTTGGTCAGCTACGATCTACGAGAGAACTGCCGAAACACCGGCCTGATCGCTGAATATTGCAGCCGAGTCCTCAACGTGCCCTGCGCTCTCTATCCCGGTTGTCCACCGGGTGCGGTTCCGCAAGTGATGCAGTTCTTGGCTGACCCAAGAACGCGAGCCGCCGCAGGCCGAGTGCCCCTGCCACTGGGACTCACGGGCACTGCACCCGACTATGAGAAACGGAGCACTGGCGATACGGAAGTCGCATGGCGGGGCCCCGCTGGCCCGGGAAGGGCAAGACAGCACTGCCAATAAGATAGGGCCGCTGCCGCGCATCTTCTTCATCCGTCAGAAGTCACCATGCTTGCCTGCGCCAGCCGAAGCTGCGGCGGAGGGTGGTGCTCAGGGGGGGACTCGAACCCCCATGCGGTTAAGCACAGGCTTCTGAGACCTGCGTGTCTACCAGTTCCACCACCTGAGCAAAAAACGGAACGGAAATGCATACGCCCCGGGCGGGCGCGGGCAAGTCTTGTTTTTGGGCGGGCGGGAGGGGGTTGAACCACATGAGCTTTTGCGGATACCGGGCCTTTGCGGCTCGGCGGCCCTGCGTGCGAGGATCGGTGACGGGTTTTCCCGGGCGGACGCCAAGCTAGGTGGATACGGTAGGAAGGGCTCACGCAAAGCCGCCAAGGCGCGAAGGGCTCGGGTGGGTTTTGAACCCCGGACGGTTTTATCCAGGCTTTGCGGCTTAGCGTCTCTGCGTGAAACGGATCGGCATTTGACTAGAGGCAGGGAGAGGGGGGCGGAGGATACAATCGGAATGGCGCACGCAAAGCCGCCAAGGCGCGAAGGACTGGTGGGTCCAGACTTTGCGGCTTCGCGGCTCTGCGTGGGATGATTGATGACGAGTTGTCCGGGCTCTGCGGTTCGACTTCTCGACCACTCGACCTGCTCGAACATCCCAGGCTTGCCGTGGGGATTCGGCCTGACATTTTCGGCTTATGCCCGACATCCCCCACGAAGGCGACCAACTGCTCGCTTCCTTCAAGGCCCCAAAGAAGGCCGCAAAAAAACCGGCCAAGAAACCGGGGAAGAAAAAGGCGCCGAAGAAGCCGGCGCGGAAAAAATCGGGCCGGAGGTAGTGGTTTCTCAGCGGGCTCTGCGGTCGGTAGGTTTTTAATTTTACAGGAGGACGCGGAGGTCGCGGAGGAATTCAGGACGGAAGAACGGAAGACAGCGAGGTAGGATGCCTTGGTTCTCGGCGTCCTCTGCGATCTCCTGTAAATCATCCCTTGTTTTACAGGAGGAAACGGAGGAAGCGGAGGAATTCAGGATGGATTCAATGGCCTGAGTCCTAGGATCGTTCTCAGTTTTCTCTTCCGGCCTCCTGTGAAACGTTCAGATTTTAACAGGAGAGCGCTGAGGTCGCGGAGAGATTCAGAAAAGGAAGGCGCTTGCCGGAAAAAGCGGAGTGAGGGCACTCCGCCTACATCCGAGCCCTTGTCTTTGTGGATCGTGACTCAGTTCTCTGTGTCCTCTGCGGCCTCCTGTAAGACATCCCTGTTTTATTTTAACAGGAGGGAATTGAGAAAGCGGAGGAATTCAGTGATTCAAATCATGGCGTCGCGGCTCGGTGGCCTCCTGTAAATATTCCGATCATAACAGGAGAACGCTGAGGTCGCGGAGGGGAAAGAGCGGAGTGGGGGCACTCCGCCTACATCATTTCTCAGTGATTGGTCCTTGCTCTGTGACCTCCTGTAAAATTACGGCATCGGTAATCGCAGCAGACACCGATGGGGTCGAACCCACCCGTGCGGTGGGGAACGCCCCATCCCAATTCCGACCGCATTCGGATATTATGGGAGGCAATGAACCTCCTGCTCCTCATTATCATTCTGCTCCTCCTGTTCGGCGGCGGCGGATTTTACTTCGGCGGCCCCGCCATTGGCGGCGGCGGCCTCGGCCTGGTCCTCCTCATCGTTCTGATCATTTATCTGATGGGCGGCTTCCGGCGGGGCGATTGAGCCCCGCCCGCTTTCCCAGTTCATCGCCGACGGGGACGTCGGCCGCCACCGCATGAAAAATCATCACCACCAGTCGTCCCATCCTCCCCGCGCCAGCGAACGGATCCACGAGGCCATCGCCACACGCGCCTACGGGATTTGGTGCGACCGCGGCCGGCCCGACAACCAGTCCGATGAAATCTGGCTGGAAGCCGAGAAAAAGTATCTCGAGGACCAGCAGCAGGGATCCGACACGCCGAATTCGGGTTCGTGATTGGAGGGCGGCCGACCTCGGCCGCTGATTGACGCGCACGGGATCGGCGGGGTCAGGCGACCCCGCCCTACATCGGACGACGGAAACGATTCAATTGGAGGGCGGCCGACCTCGGCCGCTGTTTTGTGCACGAGCGGCGGGGTCAGGCGACCCCGCCCTACATTTCGGACGACGGAAACGTTATTAATTGAGCGGAGTCCGGGGACACCCATGCTGCCGGCATGACGGTCCGGACCATCAATCGCATCAGCGTGGCGGTGCTCATCGCCGGCCTGGGCGCGGCCCTGGCGATTTTCCTCACGGCGCGTCCGCCGGAGATCGATCCGATGCTGGGCGAGCCGCTCAGCAACAAGAAATATGTCCACGAGCTGAAGCGGATGGGCGGCCAGGCCAACGTGCTCGCCGCCGAATTTGAAGACTGGTTCGCCGACCAGTGGCAGGGACGCCTGCTCGCGCGCTCGATCGCGGTGCTCACCATCGCCGGCGTCATCGGCTTCCGGGTCGTCGCGCCGCACGCGGGCACGATCGCCGCCGCCATGGCGAATCCCGATCCGCCGCCGCCGGCCAAGTGACGGCCCGGCTTCATTCTTACCCCAAATGAAAACCATCCTTGTGAGTCGCGACGATCTCGCGCGCGCCGCGGCCCGGGCCGGCATCAGCGACACCCAGGCCGCCGCGGTCTGGACCGAACTGGAGGCCACGCCCGCGGGCACCACGCGGGCGCGCTTCGACCTCGAGCACG
>DASZXS010000040.1:0-129398 GCA_035545735.1 Bryobacteraceae bacterium
AGGTGAGTAGACAGAATGCCGCGGGAACGGCCAGCCTCAAGTTCTCGCCTCCTCTGGATTAGTGTAACGGGGACAATGGCGCGCCCGGTTCCTATTGGCGGCCGAAGCCTCTTTTTGTTTTAACGGATGATTTTTTGAGCAGGTGGTGGGCGCGCAGGGACTCGAACCCCGGACCTCTTCCGTGTGAAGGAAGCGCTCTAACCAACTGAGCTACGCGCCCACGGAGGTGGGACTTAGGAATTATAACACTCGCGCCCGCGGCTCTTCGCGAAGAGCGCCAGTCCCTATGCGTTAGCCGCTTGTTGCGGTTGGGAGCACGGGAAGTGCTGGTTGAGCCACTTTTCGATCGACTTCTTTTGCTCGGCGGGGATGACTCGTTGCCATTTCAAGTCGCCGGTGGTCTCGCGGTACTCCGCAAGGATGTAGGCGCCGGAGTTCATTACCAGAATCAGGCCGGGCCGGCTACCGCGCTTGCAGTAGTACGACGCGTTAATCACATGGCGGTCTTGCATTTAAGTTCATTATATCTCAAACGGTTAACGCCGTGCGAGCTCCAGAATCCGTTCCTTCCAGAAGAACGGTAAGCGCGGCAGATCCAGCACTTTAGAAATCAATCCGCGATCCATTTCTCCGTTTGCCAAGTGTACGACATTGCACACGGAAATCCCCGACCGCTCCCCCTCCAACAGCTCAATCTCGTTGCCCGCCTCCATCACGCCCTCTTTCACGACCCGGAAATAGATCCCGGGACGCCCGCTGTGGAGGAAACGCCGGATCATATCCGGCCGCCCAAATTTCATCGCCAGTTTCGAGCACGGATAGCGAGGCTGGGACACTTCGATTACAGCCGTACCTACGCGAAAGCGATCGTCAATCTGAACTTCATCCTCCCGTAGCCCTACCGTGGTCAGGTTTTCGCCAAATGTGCCCCACGGCATCTCCATTTCCGGAAACTCGCCGCGCCAAAACGGGTAATTCTCGGAAGGATAACAATAGACCGCTTTATCGGGACCGCCGTGATTTTTCAAGTCGGCCTGCGCATCACCATCGAGATTGACGCCCCGCAGCAGGATGGGACCTTCCACTGGAAACTTGTAGATCGCGGTCGCAACCGGCCGTCCCTGAACCACAAAACGGTACTGGGGCATTCCCACGTTTAGCGATAGCAGCTTGCCTTTCAACCGCTCCATTGCGATGCTCCAGGATACCGCGCCGCGCTAAGATCGAAGAAGAGTCAACCGCCGTGAAACTTCGTTTGCACGCCAATTCCATCCGTCTCCGCCTCAGCCGTCCGGAAATGTCCGCGCTGGCTAAGGACCGCCGGGTCGAGGATTCGCTGGACTTCGGAGGCGGCTCCCGATTTGTCTATTCGCTGGAGATCGATCGCGACGCCACCGAGACTCACACCCTCTACGACGGTGGACGCATCCGCGTCGTCATTATGGAAAACGAAGCCAATCGCTGGATTGACACTGATCAGGTGGGAATCGAAAGTTCCCCCGCATCCGGCCCTCAGATTCTGATTGAAAAAGACTTCCAATGCCTGCACCGCGAAGACGGGGACCTGGATGCCTACCCCAACCCTCTGGCGACTTCTCAAACGTGAAGTAATTTCTCGATAATTTTGCTATCTATCACGTTCTGTTAACTTTGGCTCCGCGAAGAGCTCCTGAACAACCGGCCCCGGCATCGGTGGGTCGCCGGATCGGGGCGCCATCCCCATCAGCCGCAGAATCGTCGGCGCGAAACTGAGAGTGTCATAGGGCTCCGTCACCACCAGTCCCTGGGGGATTCCCGTTTCGGCGCCGCCCGCAATCAGAAAAGTAGCGTGCGCGGAGCGCTGAAAAAACGAGCCATGGTTGCCCCCCGGATTGAATCCTCGCGTGTTGAAATTCCAGTGATCGCTGGCGAACACGAGCATATCGGGAATCACGAGCCGCCGGCGGCGCCTTTCGAGCCGGCATAATAAGACTTCGTCGGCTTCCGGGGTTCCGGCGTCCCACATCGCACGCCGGGGTGCGGGCTCCCGGAACTGTTCCAGCACGCCAATGATTCCGGTGGAATATTCGGTCCGATAGACTGTCTTCAACCATGCCCGCTCGTCGTGCCACTCCTCCAGCCATTCGGCGCGAGGCTGGCCAGCGGTATCCAATTGCGGATCTTCCCACAAATGCAGAGGGAACCCGGAGCCCCAGGGGGCGTCTTCAAACCGGATGGAGCCGTCCTCCGCACCGCGGAGATTCTTCACCGGCAGATAGCGGATTTCATTCTCTCTTCTCAGAATCAACGCCTGACGATCCTCGCCTCCATAGAGCCACACCGCTTCGCTGAGCGGGCCGCGCTCCGGAAGTCCTGGAGTGGCCGGCGGCACGGGAACCACGATGAAATCGACGGGGTCGGGCCCCACTTCCTTCTGCAACACGTTGCGGACCGAGATGTTTTTTAGCGCTGCCAGGTAGTTCATGGTGCGCTCCGGCGCCGGCCCGATGGAGTAGTTCTGTAAATCGTAGATGGAGTTCGCTTCCCCCAGGGATTTCTGCGGAATCACGTCGCCGATATTCACCTTCTTGGCGTCGAAACCGTCCGCGTTCAGGGCCAGCAGCTTCTTCATCGACGCCAGGTAGCCGGCATACAACTTCTCTTCCTGCTCCCAGCCGCGCACGTGCGCCAAAAGCCGGCGCGGAGTCCGGTCGCGTCCATAAAAGCGGTCTTCGGAGCTAAAACGTTTCGGCATCCGCTTCAGAGCTTTCTTCTGCCGGGCGATTTCGCGGTCCAGAGCCGCCATCTCTTCCCCGAGTTCGGTCACCGTGCGGCTCCAAAGCGGACGCTGCCGGTCCAGGATCGAAAAAAATTGGTTCGCGAGCGCGCGGCTTTGCTCGCTCCTGGCCGGTTCGGCCGCCATCAGCACCAACAGCATCTGCAAGCGATTCAGATCGTTGCTGCGCAGCTCGATCGCCGCGCGCTCATTGCCGTCGAGGTCCAGAGCCGCGGTCGGGTACCGCGAAGCATCGTCCTTGAGATAAGTGGAGGATGCGCTGGAAGTTGTCACGGCCGAGACAAACGGATTCAATCCATGAAGTTTGTACTCGGAGAGCGGATACCGGTTCGTGATGACGTGGTGCCCGCCCCCTTCCGGGCTTCCGAACCAGTCCACCAGGCTGAAGCCCTGGCTGAAGACTCCCGGCATGGTATTGATGCCGTGATCGGACACCAGGGCAAGAATCGTTTCCGGTCCCTGCGGGGTGGCTTGAATGGCGGTCCACAGGCGTCCCACCAGGCGGTCCAGGCTCCTCAAAACCCGGATCTGCGTGTCGCGATTATTGTTCAGATGGGCGGTGTGGTCGTAGTCTCCCGTAAAGAAGTCGAAATAGCGCTCGCGCGGCGCATGCAGGCTCGCGGTCAGGTCGCGCTCGGTTCGTTCGCCGATACTGGCGCTCACCTCAAACCCGGTCTGCGAATCCTCCAGCAAGCGCCACGGACCGCGCAGCTTCGCGTGATACGGGAGGGCGCCGCCCACCGTGCTCCAGCGGTTGCCTCGTTGGAAAAGCTGGAAACTCTGAAAGCGCTCCTCGGCGGGAAACTGGTCAATCAGCAGCGGCGTGCCCGCTTCGTCGAGCACCTCGACGCCCGGCATATCCACCCGCCGGGAGAGCGCATAGCCAAAGAAGAACGGCACGAAATTCAAATAGTCGTAGGCGCGGAGCGTGAAACGGTCGTACTCGACATTGCCGTGGACGCGCTGGTGCAATCCGGTATCGATGATCGACCACGAGGGGGTCGAAAGGCTGATGCCGCGAACATAGAAGTTCGCGATTCGCGCTCCGCGGCGGCCAAAGACCTCGTCAATCCAGGGGAGACGGCTCTTACCGGTTTCCGGGTCGCGCTCCTCCCTCACCTGCTCCAGCAGTGCGCCTGGGACGCCGTCCGCCTTGATGATCACCACGCGCCGCGCCGCCGCCTGCAAAAGATCCGCGCCGGCCAGCAGCGCTATCGCCAGGAACAGCGCCCGTCTCCCCCGAATAGCGCCCGTCATCGACTGCCGAACGATGCGGGCGAAGCCGGCTCCGAATCGGGATTCGCCGTCAACACGCTCGCGCCCGAGGTTTCGAGCATCTCCGCCGCACGCAGCAGAGCCTCGCTCATGCCGCCGCGATCGATCAGGCGGCTGAGGGTCCGGCGGCTTTCCGGACTCGAGCGGCGCGCCAGGCAATTCAGACAGCGCAGGCGTGTTTCCTCGTTGGTCGTCTTGGCGAATACCCGCTCCAACACGCCCGCAACTTTCTTATCGTCCCTGCCGGCGACTTGCAATTCGGAAAGCTCATCCAGGTAGCCATTCACGACATTCGAGTCCCATGCGGTATCGATTTCCGGTCCCGAGTTAACGACTTTCTCAAGCTTCGCGACCAGGTAGCGCGTCCGGCGCTGGCGCGTAAGCTCAGCCAACAGCGCCGGCGTTGCCGGTTCCCGGTGACGATAGAGCCCGGCTGTCAGAATAGCGCCAGCGGTAAACAACACTCTCGCCGGACGACCGTGCACCAGCGGGACCATTTCCCGGCCGCGGTCGCGCGAAATCCTTTCCTCAAGGGAAGGAACACACGCCGGTGCATCCGCCGGACATGCCGCATATCGCAGCAGCGCCTGGTATTGGCTGGTGGCGACCGCCACTTCGCGGTTCACCGATTCGCCGAACGGGGTCAGCGGGACCGCATTCACCCGTCGCGCAATGCTGTCGCGAAGCTCAGGATCGAGACCGCTCCCCATCAGAAGCGCCAGTCTCAGTTCCGCGTAGGCGTTGAGCCGCTCGGCTTGGTCGGTCGCGGCGCCGTGGCGCTGACGATACCACTGCCAGGCCGCATGACCGGCGGTATACTCCCAGCTTGCGAATCCGGTAAGGCCGAAGACTCCCAGCGCGACGTAGTTGGCCACGCGGCCGGTCACTTCCCGGCTATGAGTCCTGGCGGCGTTTCGAAAATCGACGAGCAGCAGCGGCGCGCGCGGATAGCTCAGACTATAGACCGCGAGCGGAATCATGGTTACCGCCCGCGCGCCGCCGTCCTCGGGCGCGCAGCGCCTCCCTTTCGGGTCCAGGTACCAGGTCTCCTCATAGCCCTTCCATTGGCGCAGACCGGGATCCGTCCACGGGTTGGCGAAGCCGAGAAAGGACCGGTCGAAAAAGCGGCCTTCCGCTCCGGGAGTTTCCAGATCGGACTGGGCAAGCCAGACCACGGCACCGGCGGGATTCGTAGCGCCGAATTCCAAAGGCTCGAAATAGAGTCCGTTTGCCTCCACCCGCTGGCGCAACAATTCCCAGTTGTGGCCGCGGCGCTCCTGTTCCTGTGCCGCCATCCGCGCCCAGGCACTGCTCAGACGCTCATCGGAAACCAAGCCACCCAGCAGGCGTGCGCTCAAAGCCAGTCGAGCGTGTAATTCGCGCCATTCGTCGCGGGAAAGCGGGCCCTCCAGACCGGCATCGGAAGCCACACCCGTGTCGTCCATCGCGGACAGCGCCTCCGCAATCTTCATTTGCTTATAGGAAAACGTGTTTCCCAGGTAGGTGCGGCTGGAGGCGCGGATGAGCGCCCCCCGGACGTCGAGGACCTCCGCCTGCGTAACGATAGCCGCGATACGACGCCAGGTCTGATGGCTCGCACTCGATAAGTCCGCCACCGGAGCGGGAGGGCTATCCGTGCCGGCGCCCCTCCCCAGGGGGCCTGGAAAGAAAACAGGAAACAGCGCTTGCGCTCTCTGCAGCAGACTCGGCCGGGCGTAGCTAAACACCCAGACTTTGCTCAGCCGCCGCGCGCCCGGCGCCGCCGAGCCCAGGGTGTCCACCAGAACGCTGAAAACGGGCATTTCGCCGCCATCGGAGGGGCAAAACATCGTCACCAACTCGGCCCCTCCGGGAACCGGCACGCCTTCGGAGCGGCATTTGCCGGGGGACGGCGCGCCCAAGGCCCACGGAGCGGTAATCAGGGCCATGGCAATCCACCCGGGAAATCGCCGCCCGCCCCTCCGCCGCTTTGTAATGCAGAACGCCAAGTATCTATTTTATCGAGGCCGGGGGCTTCCGATCAGGCGCGAACAACCCCTTTCCTTGCTTCGATTTACCCCTTCTCTTGGAAGTAAATTTCCGCGGCGGGACATTTCACGCCATGTTCCGCCCACTCTCCTTCGACGCTCGGGACGCGCGCTGGATTTCGCGGCGATTCCCGAAACGGCTATCCTGGAAAAGGTCAGCATGGGAAGACGGTACGAACGATGGATGGATTCTTGGGAAACCAAACTAGCCTTCCGCTCCACCAATCGCGTGGTGCGGCCATTCGAGTGGGGCTTGGATTGGACCGCGGATTGGCCGGAGGCAGCCATTCCCCCGCGCAACGGATATTCCCCCGCGGAATATCTCCGCGCGATCAACCGGGCAGCAATCCGCAATAGCGACCACTTTTTCGAATATCGCGTTCCTTCCGATTTTTCGCTCACGGGCAACAAACTGGTCTTCACCTCGCCGGTGAACACGCCCTATCCGGAAAACAATCGCGTTGTCTGCCAGTGGTTTCCAGCCAGGAAACCCTCCGGCAAGGCGGTGGTGGTCCTTCCCCATTGGAACGCTCCCGCCACGGCCCACAACGGGCTGGCTCGCGGCATCGCGAAGCTTGGGATTTCCGCTTTGCGAATCAGCCTGCCTTACCACGACTACCGGATGCCGGCCGAACTGGAGCGCGCCGATTACGCCGTTTCTTCCAACGTGGGCCGGACTCTACATGCCACCCGGCAGGCGGTCATCGATGTGCGCTGCGCCTACGACTGGCTGGAACAGCAGGGGTACTCGCGTCTCGGGATCGTGGGCACCAGCCTTGGCTCCTGCTATGCGTGCCTCGTCAGCGCCCACGACCCGCGCATTTCGGTGAATGTCTTCAACCACTGTTCCACTTATTTCGCCGATGTCGTCTGGAGCGGACTTTCGACGCGGCACATCCGCGAGAGCCTCGAACGGCACACCGACGTCGACACTTTGCGCGAGGCGTGGAACGCCATCAGCCCGATCAGCTACATGGATAAATTCGTGGCGCGCCGGAACAAGTCGCTGTTTATCTATACGAAGTACGACACTACGTTTCTCCCGGAGTTTTCGCGCGACATCGTCCGGCTCATGGCCGAGCGCGGGGTCAAACACCGCGTGGTCGTGCTGCCTTGCGGGCACTATACCCTGGGCGAGACGCCGTTCAAATTCATCGTCGGCTATCACGTCTGCAACTACCTGAAACGGAACTTGTAGCGCGCGATCCGGTCTCACGCTGTCTCGATTTTCGAAACGTTCTGAAGACTGCGCTCCCGAATCTCGATTTCGCGAATGCGGAATTTCTGGATTTTCCCCGTCACCGTCAGCGGAAATTCCTCCACAAAGCGGACGAACTGGGGAATCTTGAAATGCGCGATCTTCCCTTTGCAGAAATCGGTGATTTCGCAGTGTGTCGCGGTCTCGCCCGGTTTCAGGCGAATCCAGGCGAGCACGGTCTCACCCAGACGCGCATCCGGCAACCCGACCACCTGCACATCGGCGATTTTCGGATGCGTATAGAGGAACTCCTCCACTTCTCTCGGGTAAATGTTCTCGCCGCCTCGAATGATCATGTCTTTCGCGCGGCCGGTGATCCGGAAATATCCATCTTCCCGCATCACGGCGAGGTCTCCGGTGTGCAGCCAGCCCTCCGAATCCACCGCTTTTCGCGTTGCTTCCGGGTCGCCGTCGTACCCCTGCATAACGGCGTAGCCTCGGGCGCAAAGCTCGCCCTGCTCCCCCACTTCGACGGTCTCGCCGGTCTCCGGAGACGCAATCCGGATCTCCGTCTCCGGCAGGGCACAGCCGACGGTTCCCACCCGGCGTTCGATGGTATCGCCGGTGCTCGACATGGTCACCACCGGGGAACACTCGGTCTGCCCATAACAGATCACGATCTCCGGACAGTGCATGTCGCCCATGACCCGCTTCATCACCTCCACCGGACAAGGCGCGCCCGCCATGACGCCGGTCCGGAGAGACGTCAGGTCGTAGCCGTCGAATTCCGGGAGACCCAGCTCGGCAATGAACATCGTGGGCACTCCATAAACAGCCGTGGCGCGCTCCTCTTGAATCGCTTCGAGAACCGCGCGCGCATCGAAGACCGGCGACGGGAAGACCATCCCCGCGCCGGTGTTGTAGGAAACCATCGCGCCAATCACGCAGCCGAAACAGTGATACATCGGCACCGGAACGCAAATGCGATCGTCTTCCGTTGCCTTCAGGCCGAGTCCGATCAGATAGCCGTTATTCACCAGATTGCGATGCGTCAACAGCACGCCTTTGGGGGATCCGGTGGTGCCCGAGGTGTATTGGATATTGGCGACGGCGCGGTTGGAGATTTCTAGCGGCGGAATCTCGCGCCCGCCCCGCAGCATATCGTCCCAGCCTGCGCTCCCGAAATAGACAGCGTGCTCGAACGGCAGGCATTGTCCGGCAGACGCCTCGTCGAGAATCGCACGGTAATCCGTCCGGCGGTCCCGCTCCCACAAAAACAGGGCGCGGATTCGCGATTTTTCGAGCACATAGCGCAATTCCCAGGAGCGATAGGCCGGATTGACGTTGACGAGCACTAAACCCGCGCGGGCGCACGCGAGCTGCAAAAGAATCCATTCGGCGCAGTTGGAAGACCAGATGCCTACGCGATCCTGAGCGCGTAAGCCGAGGCCGGTGAGTCCCCGGGCGGTCTCCTCCGCCTTGGCCATCAGCTCGGAAAATGTCCAGCGAATCCCCTGGCGCCGGGCGCTGAGCGCCATCCGGTCCGGAACACGCGCAGCGGTATCGCGGAACGTTTCCCAGATCGTTTTTTCGAGCAGCGGATGGGCACGGCCGCGCGCATAGCTCAGCATGGGAGATCCCTTGTTGACACGCTTTTCTCCCTGGAGTGTATAACAGGAAAGCATGTCTGTTCGGCATCTCGGCCTTCTCCTCTTCCTCTGCGCCCCGGCGGGGGTCTTCGCCGCCGGCCCCGTCACGCTGGAGCGGTTGTTAAGCGCACCATTTCCCACCGGCCTGAGCGCATCCCCCACCGGGGGCAAGTTCGCCTGGGTGCTCAACGAACGCGGCGCGCGGAACATCTGGGTCGCCTCGCCGCCGGATTACCGCGGCCGCCGCGTGACCGGCTATCGTGACGATGACGGCCAGGAGATCGCGCAGCTCGCCTGGACGCCGGACGCAGCATCCATCGTTTACGTTCGCGGAGGAGACTTCGAGTTTCCCGGCGCTAAGGACCCGAACCCTTCTTCGATGGCTGGAGGAGTCTCGCAAGACTTATGGATCGTGCCGGCGGACGGAGGCGCGCCGCGCAAGCTTTGCGAAGGCCGCTCTCCGCTGGTTGCCCCGGACGGACGTTCGGTAACGTTCATCAAACAAGGCGACGTTTTCACCATCTCGCTGGAAGCCGGAGCCAAGCCCGAGCAGCTTTTCCATGACAAGGGCAGCGCGGCCTCCCTGCGATGGTCGCCTGACGGGAAATATCTCGCATTTGTCAGCGAGCGTGATAACCACAGCTTCGTCGTTGTCTACGACGCCACGGCGAAGAAACTCGTGTACCTCGATCCCTCGGTAGACAGCGATAGCGAGCCGGTCTGGTCCCCCGATAGCAAGCAGGTCGCCTTTCTCCGTATTCCGGCAAGCACGCGGGAATTCGCGTTTGGTCCCGTACGCGAGGCCGAACCCTGGTCCATTCGCGCCGCCAGCGCCGTGACTGGAAAGGGCCGCGAGCTCTGGCGGGCTCACCCGGGCCGCGGCAGCGCCTTTCGGGAAATGGTTGCGGAGAATCAACTGCTATGGGGCGCAGGCGACCGGCTCGTTTTCCCCTGGGAGGAAACCGGCTGGCTGCACCTGTATTCGCTCGATATTCGTACCGGCGCGGTAAAGGCGCTCAATACTCCCGGCCAGTACGAGGTGGAGCATGTCGCGCTCGGCGCCGGGTCGCGCGACGTTCTCTTTTCTTCGAACCAGGACGACATCGACCGGCGTCATCTGTGGTCAGTCCCCGTCGCGGGAGGCTCGCCGCATCGCCTCACCACCGGCGATGGGATCGAGTGGTCTCCCACGCCGGACAGCGAAGGCAAGACCATCGCGCTGCTCTGTTCATCCGCAACGCAACCGGCGCACGCCGCCATTCTGGAGAACGCCTCCACGCTGAAGGATCTCGCGCCGGAGGCGCTGCCCGCGGACTTTCCCTCGGGATCGCTGGTCACACCTCGCCAGGTTATTTTTTCGTCCGCCGACGGCCTGGCAATTCACGGCCAGTTGTTTCTGCCTCCGGGCGGGGACCGGAGCCGGCGTCATCCCGCCGTGGTCTTCTTTCATGGCGGATCGCGGAGGCAAATGCTTCTGGGATGGCACTACATGCGCTACTACAGCAACTCCTACGCGATGAATCAATATCTCGCCAGCCTGGGATATGTAGTGCTCAGCGTGAACTACCGAAGCGGCATCGGCTATGGTCTGGATTTCCGCGAAGCGGTCCACTATGGCGCTACCGGCGCGAGCGAATACAACGACGTGCAGGGCGCGGGCGTCTATCTGCGCACGCGTTCCGACGTGGACCCGGACCGGATCGGACTCTGGGGCGGCTCCTATGGCGGGTATCTGACCGCGCTCGGCTTGGCGCGCGCTTCCGATTTGTTCGCCGCCGGAGTCGATTTTCACGGCGTCCATGACTGGAACCTGGAGATCACCAATTTCGTTCCGGCCTACGACCCGGGCAAGGACCAAAACCAGGCGCGGGTGGCGTTTGAGTCCTCTCCGCTCGCATCCGTCTCCACGTGGCGATCGCCGGTGCTGCTGATTCACGGGGACGACGACCGCAATGTGCCATTCATGGAGACGATCAAGCTGGTGGAGGCGCTCCGCAAGCGCAACGTGCCGTTCGAACAGCTTATTATCCCCGATGAGATTCACGACTTTCTGCGCACGGAATCCTGGCTACGGGCGTACGAGGCGAGCGCCGCTTTTTTGGGGAAATATTTGAAGCCGGACGCGGGGCGCTAGTTTGCAATTTTAGACATATCTACAAAAAACCGGTGCATAGTTCGATCCCATTGCGATATGATCGAACTATGCAACTGAAGGCTTCTGTGCTGCCTTCGGTCGAAGACTCGATTCGGAATCTCGCTTGGTTTCGCTACAGCATCCGCAAATTTATCCGCTTTAGTGAGAAAGCGGCTCGCCAGTCCGGCGTCACCCCGCAACAGCATCAACTTATGCTTGGTGTCGCAGGCTTTACAGGGCGAGGTCAAGCAACCGTATCGGAACTGGCCGAATTCTTACAAGCAAGACATAACTCCGTCGTGGGTTTGATAGAGCGCGCCGCGCATTGCGGGTTGGTTCACAAGGAACAGGATGCGAGCGATCGCAGGTTTGTTGTCGTTTCCCTGACGCCGCGCGGTGCGGAGATTCTAAGAAAACTGACGATACTGCACCAGCAAGAAGTGCAGCGGGTAAGCGAAAGACCATCGCCGCCGGGCGTCCCCCAGAAGTCATTCATGGTAAAAGCGCTCGCTTGACCGCTATTTTCACGCACATCCCCGGCGAACGCGTCTTCCATTCAGAGCAGCAGAAAGCAGAATGCAGGAAACTCAGACAAGACATCAGGCTCCGCAGAACCGGCTCTTGAGCCACTCATTTCTCCGTAAATATCTCCCGTTAGTCCATGAAGATCTTATGGCAACCTACTCCCGGGATTTACATAAGTGGCTGCTGTTCGCGCCGGTCATTGGAGTAGTCACCGGACTGCTCATCACCGGGATCACGGTAATTCTCCTCAACAAAATGTGGCCGGCGGTGCTTGGTTATTATCTATCTCATCACTGGGCCATTATTCCCGGGCTGGTATTGGGATTCGCCGCCACCGGCTTGATTATGCAGTTACTGACGCCGGATCCCAATAAGCACTCCACGGAAGAAGTTATCCGTTCCTACCACGAGCACTACGGCGATATTAACATGCGGCCGTTTTTCCCAAAGCTGCTGGCGGCCATCACCACAGTAGGCTTCGGCGGCAGCGCCGCCCTGGAGGGTCCCAGCATTTATGGAGGAGGCGCGATCGGATCCTGGCTCTGGACGAAATTGCGGCGCTTCAACCTGGACGCGCGCGATCGCCGGATCATGTTAATCTGCGGCGCCGCTGCCGGCATGTCCGCGGTCTTTCGCGCTCCTCTCACGGGCATCGTCTTTGCGCTGGAGATGCCTTACAAAGACGATCTAGCGCACGAAGCCCTGGTCCCCTCTTTAATCGCCTCCGTGATTTCCTACGGCACTCTCAGCTCGTTTTTGGGCGGAGCGCCGCTTTTTGATTTTGCCTTCAGCGCCTCTTTCACCGGGCGGGATCTTTTCTGGTGCGCCGTGCTTGGAGCTCTGGTCGGCCTCATCGCGATGGCGTTTGTCATCACTTTTCGCCGCACCCGCGCATTTTTCGTGACGTGGTCCGCGCCGCATTGGATTAAGCTCACGCTCGGCGGCTTTCTAACCGGCGTCTGCGGCTTCGCCTTCCTGCATTGGTTTCCCGGCCGGCTGCTTCCCATCGGAACAAATTATGAAGCGGTGGGAGAAATTCTCCGGCAGCCGCACGGTTCGTTCGAGTTGCTGGCTTTTGTTTTTCTGAAACTGGCCGCCACCACGTTCACGCTCGGTTCGGGCGGAGTCAGCGCGATGTTCGTGCCGCTGTTTCTAAGCGGCGGAGGGCTCGGCGTCGCCTTTGCCCAATCCGTGATTCATAGTTCTTCACTCGAACTCTACGCCGCGGTGGGTATGGCGTCGTTCATTGCCGCCGGCTATAAAACGCCGCTCGCCGCCGTTGTATTTGTCGCCGAAGCAACGGGCGGTCATGCCTTTATTATTCCCGCGTTAATCGGATCCGCGGTGGCCTACGCGATTTCCGGCGACGCGTCGGCCTCCGGCGATCAACGGGTGCACGACGGCGCCACCGTGGAGGAGTTAGTTGGCCTCACCGTCGCGGACGTGATGCAGCCGAGAGTAATCTCCGTACAGGCGTCTTTGAGCGTGCGTGAATTCGCCGATGTCCTCTCTCCTCATTACCGGCACGCCGCCTTTCCGGTCTTCGACGGCGAAAGGTTAATTGGCGCGGTGACGGTGTGGTCGATCACCAAGGTTCCACCTCGGAAATGGGCGGAGGCGCGGGTGCGCGACATCACAGATACCCGGGCCGCCAGGGTCCGGGCCGATTGCGACGTCATGGAGGCATTTCGTCTCCTGTTAAGCGAATACAAGCAGCACATGCTCCTCGTCATGTCCCCGGCGGGCGTGCTGGAGGGAATCGTGACCAAGACCGATATTCTGAAGGCCTTGAAAGTACATAAAGGGCCGGGCCCCGATCTGCGATACGACGAAGGCACAATGCTCCTCGGCGCCCGGCCGGCCAAGGCTGAATCGAGGGAAAGGGTCACGGGATTCGGCCAGCCGGACCCGGCGTAGCCCAACGATGCCGCGGATTCCAGCCGGGAACAGCGTCCGGACCCCGGGCAGCCTATTGGAACCGGCACTTGGCCACGGCGCGCTTCCAGCCCGCGTAGAGTTCCTCCCTGCGCGCCGCATCGAGTTTTGGTTCGAAGACACGCTCGGCTTTCCAGAACGATTCCAACTCTTCGGTGTCGCGAAAGAATCCGCTCGACAGCCCGGCCAGGTACGCCGCTCCCAATGCCGTGGTCTCGGTGTCCGCGGGACGGACGATGCGCCGCCCGAGAATGTCGGCCTGAAACTGCATCAGGAAATTGTTCCGCGCCGCGCCGCCGTCGACGCGCAGTTCGCGCATCGGCTCGCCGCTATCGGCTTCCATGGCTTCGACGAGTTCGCGCGTCTGATAGCCGATGGCTTCAAGAACCGCGCGGACAATATGAGCGCGGCCCGTCGCCAGCGTAACGCCGGAAAGCATCGCGCGCGCAGCCGAATCCCAGTGCGGAGCGCCCAGCCCGACAAAGGCCGGGACAAAATAGACCCCGCCCGTGTCCTCCACCGATCCGGCAATCGCCTCCGTCTCCGGCGCGGAGGCGATCAGCCCCACCTTATCGCGGAGCCATTGCACCGCGGCGCCCGCGATGAAGATGCTGCCCTCCACGGCAAACTGCGAGCCG
This sequence comes from Bryobacteraceae bacterium, assembly GCA_035545735.1. Taxonomy (GTDB): domain Bacteria; phylum Acidobacteriota; class Terriglobia; order Bryobacterales; family Bryobacteraceae; genus JAJYKC01. The sequence continues at coordinate 14,158 of DASZXS010000040.1, forward strand.
GCATCCATGGACGCGGCGCGCGTCGCGAGCAGACGGTTCGTCGAAACAGGGCGGTTGGCGCCCGTATGCAGCAAAGCAAAGCAGCCGGTGCCATACGTGTTTTTGGAGAGTCCGGGACGAAAGCACGCCTGGCCGAAAAGCGCCGCCTGCTGATCGCCTGCCGTGCCGCAGATGGGCGCTTCAAAACCGAGATGCTCCCCCGCCGCGGTACCGCTGCGCCAGCTCGACGGAACAATGTTCGGTAACATGGCGCGCGGGATTCCAAAGACCTCCAGCAGTTCGCTGTCCCAGTCTCCCGCGCTCAAATCCATCAGCATCGTGCGCGACGCGTTCGACGTATCGGTGACGTAAGACCCGCCGTTTGTGAGCTTCCAGATGAGCCACGTATCGACGTTGCCGAAGAGCAGTTCTCCATCCTTCGCCTTCTCGCGCGCGTCTTCGACATGATCGAGAATCCAGCGGATCTTGCTGGCCGAGAAATACGCATCCACAATCAGGCCGGTCTTCCGGGTCACCATGGCGCCGTGCGCGGCTGCAATTCCGGCGCAATACTCCGCCGTCCGGCGGCACTGCCAGACAATCGCCGGAGCAATGGGTTTCCCTGTCTTGCGCTCCCAAACGACGGTGGTTTCGCGCTGGTTCGTGATGCCGATGGCCGCAATCTCGTCCCGCTTCGTCCCGGTGACTCTCCGGGCGGCGTCCAATTGCGCCCGCCAGATTTCCGTGGCGTCCTGCTCCACCCATCCCGGATGCGGATAGGCGCACGCGATCGGGCTCGATTCCATCGCGATCCGGCGCCCTTCGCGGTCGTAGAGCGCGGCCCGCGCGCTCGTGGTGCCTTCGTCCAGCGACAAGAGAAAAGACATTCTGGCATTATAGTAGGCGATATGTTCTTCCGCCGGGAAAAGCCCCGCCCGCTTTCGTTTGACGAATATCTGACGAAGCTTAAAACTTTTGGTATCGAGGCCCAAGCGGCCGGCGGCGGCCGCGCTCGCGTCTCCCGCGAGGGCTGCGCCGCCATCCTACGGGACGCGCCCGGGCAGGCCCCTGCCATTGAGGAAATCGGCGTCGAAATCGGCGGCGAAATCGGCGTGCTCTGGAGCGGAGGATATCAGATGTTCCTCGCGACGCCGAAGGGCGTGAAGGTTCCCGCGCGCGCATCGCAGCTTACCGGGCTGCACGCCTTTGAAGAAGACCTGAAGGATGCTCTCGGCATCACCAGCCTTTATAACGAATCGCTCGGCACCACCTCCGCGCGTCATATGTACGATCGCATCGAGCGGCGCGACTCCACGGAGCCCAAGAAGCCCTGGGAGGTCGCAACGGAACTACCTCCCACATAGACCTGATACATTGTTGTCTATGATTCAGCGATCTCTTCTGTTTGGCTTACTATGCGCTCTCGCGTGCGGCTCCGGGTCCGCCGCCGACAACTGGAAACAGCTTTTTAACGGCAAGAATCTCGATGGCTGGAAGCACGTCGGGCCGGGCGGCGACACCGTGGAAAACGGACTTATCCGCACCCATGGCGGCATGGGACTTCTTTATTGGACCGGTGGAAAAATCGGTAACTGTAAGTTGCGCGTGGTTTACAAAATGCGCGATCACAACGACAACTCCGGCGTCTATATTCGTATTCCGGTCGAGCCCCGCGAAGCATGGATGCCCGTGCATTACGGCTACGAAGTGCAGATCGACAATGAGCCGGAAAAATCCAAGGAAGACGACTATCACATCACCGGCACGCTTTACTCGCTCACAAAGCCGCTGGCCAAGCCCGGTAAGCCGGGGCCGGAGTGGAACACTCTCGACATCACGCTCGATGGTTTGCACACGGTCGTCTATGTAAACAACGTAAAAGTGACGGACTACACCGAAGGCCAGCCGGTTCCGCCCATCAAATTCAGCTTTGAACCCCTGCGCGGTCCGCGCCCGGCGGAAGGCTGGTTTGGTCTGCAGAACCATAGCGACAACGACATCGTGTTCTTTAAGGAAGTGGCTCTGGCGCCGCTACACTAGGCCCGGAACGTTTCGCGGAGGAAATCCGGCGCAGACTGCCCGGCGACACTCCAAACGCCCGGCGGGTGTGATACGCGAGATGGCTTTTGTGAGTGAAGCCGGTCGCCGCGGCGACTTGCGTGATGGACAGGCAGTTTTCCGTTAACAGTCTCCTCGCGCGCTCCACCCTGCGCTGGATTACGTATTGATGCACCGAAACGCCGGTGGCGCTGGAGAAAGCCGCCTTGCAATGCGACATGCTCAGGCCAGCGACCCCGGCGATTTCCTGAATCGATAACTCGCGGCTCAAATTGTCTTCGATGTAGGACAGTACTCTGCGAAGCCTTTGCCCGGACATCCCGTGAGAATATGCTTTGACGAGGCGCGACACCGAGCTATGCCGGTCGAGAACGGAGCCCGCCAGTTGGAGCGACAACTCTTCGAAATAGAGCTTCCCTCCGCGATACCCGTTTTCCATCTCGGCCTTGATCGCCCACGCCAGCCGCTCCAGCCTGGGATCGCGGACCTGAAACCGGTTGACGATCTGTATCCCGCTCGCATCCGCGCCACGCTCCGTGGCGGCCTCCAGGATGAGACCCGAAGGAATCGAGAGAATGAGCGCCAAGTCCCGCTCTTTTAGCTCCCAGCGGCTGGGCGTGCCCGGAGGGATTATGTCGATATCGCCGTGCACGCCGAGTCCTCTGTGATATCGCCCGTCGCGCCGGCAACCGATTTCGATGGACGGACCGACGTGAACCGACACGATGGCCCGGCGCGATGCGGGAGAATCGACTTCGCCCGCGGGATCGGACATCAGGAAAGGGCGCAATTTTTCGGCTGCGGAAATCACCAGGCCGTCACCCGCTTACTACCGCCAGTATACCCGCGCGCTTTTTCCCCGGCCGCTCCCGGCCCGCGAAGAACCGTCCGAATTTGCTCTCCCACCCTCACTGCGGATAATAAGCAAAGGGTCTGCCATGCTCGCGCGTTCGTTCGCCTTGGTTCTGGTAGCGCTATCGGCTTGTTGGGGAGCCGCCGCCACTCCTCCCCTCAACACCAAAGCCTTGCTGCGCCGCGGCCTCGCCCGCATCCGTCAAAATGTCGAGCTCGCTCCCCGCTACACCTGCCGCCAGACCATTTACCGGATCCGCTACTTCCCCGCCCGGGATTTCAAAAACTGCGATGAAATTCTGCGGGCCGGCACGAAAACCGATTTCCGCCTCGCGGGCCTCGACCGCATCCGTTTGGATGTCACCGCCACCAGCGGCGGCGAGATTTTCTCCTGGGCGGGGGAGAAGGCCTTTCGATCCGAGCGCGTCCTCGATATTGTCGGCGCGGGCTTGAGCAGCAGCGGCGACTTTGACGCGTTCCTCCAAAGCATCTTCGATTCAACGCCTGTGCTCTACCAGTTTCTGGGTTTCGTCGAAGAAAACGGACAGAAGAGCGCGGAATATGCCTACAGCGTGCCCCGCGCCGTGAGCCACTACCAGGTCCAAATCCGCGCCAATCAGGAAGCTGTCGTCCCTTATCAAGGGCGCTTCCGACTGGATACACGCACAGCCGACCTTGTCTTTCTCACCGTGGCGATGGCGCCTCCTCCACCGGAGATCCACGTGTGCGGAGTCGAAACCAGCATTCGCTACCACCGGGTCGCGGTGGGCGGAGCCACGTTCCTCCTGCCGGAGGAGACGGCGCTAGTCGAAAATTCAATCGCCGGAGTTCGAAGCCAGAACCGGGTCACCTACGATAGCTGCCATGAATTCCGGAGCGAATCGTTATTCCTGCCGTCGGACACCGGACCAGCGAACGCGCCGGGTTCCGCGGCCCCCGCCTCCTTTCCCGGGTTTCCGGAAGGGCTGAAACTGCGAGTCCGGCTCAGCCACGCCATCGATTCCACGACATCGTTCGCCGGCGATCCGCTCGAAGGCACGCTCGCGAAGCCGCTGTCTCTGCCCGGCCGCCAGACGCTGCCGCTCGGGACCAGAGTTTATGGACGCCTGGTGATGTGCAAACAGACCTTGCTGCCGGACGCGTATCTGACGGTGGGCATCCGCTGGGAATCCATCGAAACTCCGCAGGGGCGTCTACCGCTGTCTCTCGCGCCACTGGGAAATACAGCTTACGATCATCCTCTTCCCGGTGGAGGCGCCTATGTCTTCCGCGCGCCCTGGAACCGGGTGGAGGCCGGGTTCGTCACCGGCTGGAAAATAGTGGAAAGCGGAAAATAGGAGAAGATGATCGCGCTGGACGGATCTTCGCTGTCGTTGGGGCAGGTGCTTGCCATCGCGGCGGGCGAGGAAACGGCGCAGATCGCGGACGCCGCGATCGCCGGGATGCGGCGTTCCCGCGCCGTGGTGGAGCAGCTTGAATCGGGGGATGCCGCCGTGTATGGCGTCAACACGGGCGTCGGCCTGCTGGCCGGAGTGCGCATACCGCCGCCCGAGCTGGACGCCTTACAGCGCAACGTGGTCCGTTCGCACGCCGCAGGTGTGGGCGAACCGATGTCGCAAAGCGAGGTGCGGGCCATGATGCTGATCCGCGCCAATGTCCTCGCCAAAGGATACTCCGGCATCCGGCCGGTGGTGGCCCAGCGGCTCTGCGACCTTCTGAACCGCGGCGTCATTCCGGTGGTTCCCTCGCAAGGCAGCGTCGGCGCGAGCGGCGACCTGGCGCCGCTCGCTCACATGGCGCTGGTCTTGATCGGCGAAGGCGAAGCGGAGTTTCAAGGGCGGATTCTCCCCGGCGCCGCCGCGCTGCGCGAGGCCGGCCTGGAGCCTCTGGTGCTCCAGGCCAAGGAAGGTCTCTCACTTCTCAATGGAACGCAAGCCATGCTCGCCACCGGCTGCATCGAACTCGGCCATGCCATCGCCCTCGCCGATGCGGCCGATCTCGCCTGCGCCATGACGCTCGACGGGCTAAAAGGCACTCCGCGCGCGCTCGATCCGCGCATACACCGCGTGCGGCCTCACCCCGGACAGATCCTTGCCGCCGCGCGGCTGGCCGCTTTACTCGATGGGAGCGAGATCCGGCAGTCGCACATTACCTGCCTGAGGGTGCAGGATGCCTACTCCCTCCGGTGTGCTCCGCAGGTACACGGCGCGGTGCGCGACACCATTTCCGAGGCGCGCCGGTGCTTCGAGGTTGAACTAAACTCCGTCACCGACAATCCGATTGTCTTCGACGACGAGATCCTCTCGGGTGGGAACTTTCACGGCGAGCCCTTAGCGCTTTCGCTCGACTACCTCGCTATCGCCCTCACCGCCCTTTCCGGAATCTCCGAGCGCCGTATCGACCGGCTGGTGAACCCGGCGCTCAATGAAGGGCTGCCCGCCTTTCTCACCAACCATGCGGGGCTGGAATCGGGCTTCATGATGGTTCAGGTGACCGCCGCGGCGCTGGTGGCGGAAAATCGCGTCCTCGCCACGCCGGCTTCTCCCGGCTCGATTACCACCAGCGGAAATAAAGAGGACTTCGTCAGCATGGGTGCCACCGCCGGGCATAAGCTGAAGCGCGTAGTCCGGAACACACGGCGTGTGCTGGCGATCGAACTTCTGACCGCCGCCCGCGCGCTCGATTGCCTCCGGCCGCTGCGTTCGAGTCCGGCGATCGAGCAAGCGCGCGCAAGCCTCGCGGAGGTTTGCCCTCCCTGGACTGGCGACCGCCCCTTCGCCCACGACATTGAGCTCGCTTCCCGGTGGCTGGATGCCTACGCGGCCGCGAGGTTTCCCAGGCATTAAAAAAGCTCGAGGCCCGTCACCGGACCTCGAGCGAGGAGGGAAACATACACATCAAATCGAGCTAGCGTCCCCGGTGACCTCCACCCGAGGAGTGTCCGCCACCGCCGCCGGAGGAGCGTCCGCCGCCTCCACCACCACCGCTGTAGTGTCCGCCGCCGCCTCCACCGGAATATCCGCGGCTGCTTCCGCCGGAGTAGCCGCGCGAGGGCGCGCTGTACGAGCGGCTCGGCGCACTGTACGAACGGCTCGGCTCACTATAGGACCGGCTCGGCGCGCTATACGATGGCCGGCTGTAACTCGGGGCGCTATACGACGGCCGGCTATAACTGGGAGCGCTATAGGATGGCTGGCTGTAGCTCGGGGCGCTGTATGAGCGGTCGGGAGGGCGATAGGAACGGCTGGGCGCATTGTATGACGGAGTCGCCCGGTTCGACGGCGATGAGTACGAAGGGCGCTCCCTCACAATCGACGGATTGATGCGCACGGCGCCGCTGCCGCTATCGCCTCGCGCTCCCGATTGCGGAGCGCGGTCAAACCGCTGCCAGCCGCCGTTCGAGGAGCCGCTCTGCCGATTCGCGGGAGCTTCATAGGCTCGCGTCGCGCCGCGTTGGGCGGCGCCGCTGTCCGGACGCGCGACCTGCCCCCAGCGGCTTTCGTTGGAAGGAGCATTCGAGGGCCGGGAGCTGAAAGTCTGCCAGCCGCGCGACTGCGTTCCGCTCGCCGCGCCGTTGTTGGACGGCACGCTTCTACTCCCCGATATATTCGAGCGCGCGACACCGCCCGTCGATGATTCCCCGGCGCGGGCCCAGCCTTGACTGCGGCCGCCGGTAGCGCCAGGCGCGGCGCTATTGGCAAAGCCGCGGCCTCCGGCGTCATTGTTCCCAACGGTCTGTCGCATGGCCGTCCCGTTCCCGCCCCGAAACGCCGCATGCGCCTGCTCGATGCCGCGTTGCTGTTGCGTAAAGGGCACCCGCTGCACCGCCTCGCGCGAGACCGGCGCGCGGCTGTAGAACGTGCGGTTGGCGGTGCTGCCTTGTGAAAATCTCGATGCGTTCACCTGGCGGTTGTTAAAGGCCAGGCTCTCGCGTCCCGGAGTCATGGGCAGACGGCCGTTCACAATGCCCGCTCCGCGCAGATCGCTCGAGGTGACGCGCACCCGGTTGCCGATCGTCGATGCACGGCCGAAATTCTCCGCACGCATGGCCGTAACGGCATTCGAGTATCGCGCATTCCGGTATCGATTCACGACATTTATGTTGTTGACGATGCGCGTATTGCGGAAGTAGTTCCCGCCGAACCCGCCGTGGAATCCTCGCCCCCACCAGGGATGAAAAGACTCGAACGGCGCCAGAGCGCACCAGCCGACAGACCCAAAACCGAAGTTAAATCCAACCCCGATCCCGCTGCCGAATCCGAAGAACCCCACGTACGCCGGCGCCCAGTAATAAGGACGTCCCAGCGGGCCGGGATACCAGGACCAGCCGTAGTTTCCGCGGAACCAGCGCCCATAGTGGTACGGAGCCCAGCCCCAGGGATCGTAGCTGATCCACGACCAGCCATAGTAGTCTTCCCACGCCCAGCGGCCCTGTTGATACGGAGCCCAGTCCTCTGTGACCGTTGGAACCCATACGTTGCCGTACGTTTGATCCTGTTCCCAGCGCCCCGCCGCGTCCAGATCTTCCGCTCCGCTCACATCGGGGCTTACATATTGATAGCTCTGGCTCTGCAGGAGGGAGTTGTCACGATCCTGATTCCACCGGTCCCAATCGTCTATACCGATCGCACGGACAATCTGGAATTCGGGATCCGTGGGAGAGCCGCGTACAACCATGGTCTGTCCGGCCTGCAAACGCTGCGAGCCCTTGGGGCTATAAATGTCAGCCTGCCCGGAGCGGACCGTGATCTCGGAGGCGCCATCGTCCCGAACGGTAATTCGATACGTGCCCTGTCCCATGGGCCTTACCGCAACGCTGGGCGTGTCGATTTCCGAGTTCGCCTGTGAATTGCGCAGAACGCGAAAAGTCATGGTACCGGTGGCGAGTTCGGTAATGTATTTGCCCCGCTGCACGTCGCTCAAGCGCAGTTCCGCATTCGCGCCCAGGCGCGCCATATTGGCGGCATCGAACTGAATTTCCGCGCGCGAAGACGACGCGGTGAGCAAGCGGTCCTGTGAAAGCAACGGAGCATTGATCGCGGCCGCAACCACGTCGCCGGAATCGCCGCGCCGAACGGAGACGTCTCCGTTCAGCAGACTGATCCGGGCAACTCCATGCGTGGGGTCGTCCACGTTGCCGGTGTAGGACGGACTGTCCTGCCCCGCCGCATAGTCCGGCCCGGGCTGACCCGGATCGTCCGCCATCGTGGCGGGATAGGCGGGCGCCTGGTCATCCTGAGCAAAAACCGTGGCCGGCGGGAGCATCAGGAGAGCCATCGTGAACGTGCCGAGCAGAATTTCCCGTTTCATCGTCAATACTCCTCCGACTTTCGTCCTTCATGCAGCACTCCGGCAGCCAAACCCTAAGCCTTTTCCTATCAACTACCTCAGGAGTATTCAGCGGTCCCTTACCTGGTTCAAAACCACCAGAGTGGTGGAAACCGTCCGGCGGAGCTGCCGGCCTGTAAATAAACTATAGTTAACTTCTTCGTTAGAACCATGGCATAATCGAAGAGGCGCGCATGCCTGCTTCCTCGCTCCCGGAGATCCATTCCAGCGTTAGCACCGGCCAGCTTTCCCGATGGCGCCGCTGGGTTGCGTTTTCCGGACCAGCTCTGCTGGTGAGCGTCGGCTACATGGATCCAGGCAACTGGGCCACCGATCTCGAAGGCGGAGCGCGGTTCGGTTATCAGTTGCTCTGGGTGCTGGTGCTCGCCAACGCCATGGCGATCCTGCTTCAGACGCTGAGCGCCCGCTTGGGCATCATCAGCCAGCGCGATCTTGCCCAGGCGTGCCGGGAGGCCTACCCGAAACCGGTTTCGGTGGCGCTGTGGGTGCTGTGCGAAGTGGCCATCGCGGCGTGCGACCTCGCCGAAGTGCTCGGTGCGGCGATTGGTCTGAATCTCCTCTTCCATATCCCGCTGCTTGCGGGAGTTCTGCTTACCTCGTTCGACACCCTGCTCATGCTGTGGCTGACCCGGCTGGGCATCCGGGCGATGGAGAGCTTTGTCCTGGCGCTCATCGCCACCATCGCGTTGTGCTTTGTCACCGAGCTATGGTGGGCTTCCCCCGCACTCGGGCCGATCGCCGGCGGACTGATTCCCCACCTGAACAACGAGAGTCTCTACGTCGCCATCGGAATTCTGGGCGCGACGGTGATGCCCCATAACCTCTACCTGCACTCGGCCCTGGTCCAGACGCGAAGCATCGGCAGGAGTGAAAAAGAGAAACGCACCGCCTGCCGCTACAACTTCCTCGATTGCATGCTGGCGCTCAACGGAGCGCTTTTCGTGAACGGCGCCATCCTGGTGCTTTCCGCGACCGTCTTCTTCGGGCACGGCGTCATCGTGACTGAAATTCAGCAGGCCCATCAGCTTCTCACCCCGCTGCTCGGAGCAGCCTTTGCCAGCGGGTTGTTTGCGGTCGCGCTCCTCTGCGCGGGTCAATCCTCGACGCTCACCGGAACGATGGCCGGCCAGATCGTCATGGAGGGCTTTCTAAATTTCCGGATGCGGCCCGCCCTGCGCCGCCTCGTAACGCGCGTGATCGCCATTATCCCGGCGTCCATCGTGGTTTACGCGTTCGGAGATGAAGGCAGCTACAAGTTACTGATCCTGAGCCAGGTGATCCTGAACCTTCAGCTTCCTTTCGCCGTAATCCCGCTCATTCGCTTCACCAGCGATCGCGAGCGCATGGGCAACTTTGCAAATCCCCGCTGGGTCAAAACTCTCGCCTGGACGGCGGCCGGCGTCATTCTCGGGCTGGACGGATGGCTCACCTTCATTACCATCGGCGACTGGATCCGGGAATCCGGATGGTGGCGTCCCTGGCTCGAAGCCGGCCTCGTTCTGATCCTCACGGGACTTTTCGCGCTCTTGATTTGGATGATTCTCGAACCCTGGCTCCCGGCGCGTCTGAGACGCCCTGTGAAAGCTCCGTTCGACAAAGCCGGCCTCCGGCGCGCCGCGGAACTACCCGGCGCCATCGCCGTCCATCTGCCCGCCCCCGAATACCGCATCATTCTCGTGCCGCTCGATCATTCCATCCGCGACCGGATCGCCATCACTCACGCCGCGGCCCTCGCCCGGAACTACGGCGCCAAACTGTATCTTCTGCACGTCGAGGAGGACGTAACCAGCCAGATCTATGGCGCCATGGCGTCCACGGCAGAGGTGACCGCCGGACAGGAGTATCTGGACGCTCTCACCGGAAGCCTGCAGCTTCGAGGAGTGGAGGTGGAGAAGGTGGTCCGCTTCTCTCCCAGCCCCAAGGCCGAGATTGTCCGCTACGCGAATGAGCTGAAACCCGATTTGATCGTGATGGGCGCGCACGGCCATAAAGGCTTAAAAGACATAATCTTCGGGACGACAATTAATGCATTACGTCATAAGGTGCATATCCCGCTACTGATTGTGCGTGACCCCGACTGGTAAGCGGCCGTACTGTTTCCTCTAAACCCGCGCCCGTGTCCATGGTACACATAGCCTATCCGGCTCCTCCCTTGGAACCTGCTGTTTCTGCAACAATATAGCTTTGGCAGTTGACCTGCACCACTCACATCCATTCGCATTATGTTGCTGCGTTTCCAGGGACCGGGCACCCGGATCTTGCTTCTCGCCGGCGTGGGGCTTCTCGCCAACGGCATCGCCTCGGCGCACTACTTCTATACCCAGTTCGCCAACTCCAACGGCCCCTACGTGCCGATCGTCCAGAAATTCGACGTAAACGCCCTTCCGAACAACACGATCAGCTATTACATCTCGGCCGCGGGTCCGTCGAAAATGAGCCCGGACGATAGCTTCCTGGCTTTGATCAGCGAAATTCGCGCGGCGGCGGCCGTGTGGAACAACGTTCCCTCGGCGACGCTCAAGCTCCAGTATGGTGGCCTTTATCAGCCGGGCACGGCCTCCAACGGACCGGGAATTTTTATCGATTTTTCGACCGCGATCCCGGCTGGGCTTCTGGCCGTTTCTCAGCCCATCAGCATTTCCTCGCTCCAGACGGCGGAAGACGGAACTCAGTTCTATCCCATCGTCCACTCACGCATGCAGCTTCCCGACGACATGACCGGTCTCCCCAGCTATAGCGAATTAATTTTCACCACGCTGGTGCACGAGTTCGGCCACGCCATTGGACTCCAGCACACGCTGGCGTCGAGTGTCATGGCGACCAACGCAACGACCGGAGCGACGCGAGCCAATCCGCTGGCCGCGGACGATATCGCCGGAATCTCTTATCTGTACCCCACACCCGATTTCGCGGCCCAGACGGGCAGCCTGTCCGGGAGCGTCACCGACACCTCGGGAAGTGGTGTAAACCTGGCATCGGTAGCGGTGGCTGGTCCGGGGCTCGCGGCGGTGAGCGCGCTCACCAATCCCGACGGCACATATACCCTGCGCGGCATCCCGCCGGGAACGTACTACCTTTATGTTCAACCGCTGCCGCCGCCGTTCCAGGGCCAAACTACTCTCGATGGGATCGTTTATCCAGTCGGACGTGACGGACAAACCGCCATTCCACCCAGTCATTTTTTCGCCGGCCAGTTCTTCCCGGGAACCCAGTCGCCGCGAGCCGCCACACCCATCACGGTGGAGGCGGGCGCCTCTCAGGCTGGCTTCAACTTTCAAGTGAGCGCCGTGCCACAGCCAGCGGTCTTCGGAGTTCGAACCTACGGATACGTTCCCGATGGCCTCGCTGTGACGGCGCCTCCCATCCTCGAAGGCTCGACGCTACCGGTGGAAGCCGCCGGTCCCGGACTGGTGGCAAATGGCGCCCTCGCTCCTGGACTGTTTCTGGATACGTTCGGCCCGGCGGCGAGCGTGGTCCCAGGCTCCCTCAACATCTATCCGCCTCCCAATCCGTACGATTACATTTATGCGAGCCTGGAGATCCGGGCCCAAGCGGCCTCCGGCCCCGGACACCTGGTCTTCGAGACTCCCGGTGACGTTTATGTGCTTCCTTCCGCATTCCGTGTTGTCGCCGCGCCGCCGCCCCTGATCACGGCCATCACTCCGTTCACCAGCCGCATCATGGCGATTCAAGGGACAAATCTGAGCGAGGACACCCGCATATTTTTCGACGGCGTCGAAGCGGCGCATGGAGCCTTCACGCAAAACGGAGTCCTGATTGTGAGCGCTCCGCCGGCGCCGGGCGGCTATCGCGCCAATGTGGTGGCTTTGAATCCCGATGGGCAGAGTTCGTTATTTCTGGGTCCGCCGGTGGTCTACACCTACAATCAGGCGCCGGCGCCCGCGCTAACGGTTAGCCCCGCCTTCCTTCCGGCCGGTTCGAAAACCAACGTGGATGTACGCGGCGTCAATATCGACTTCACCTCCGGACAGACGCTCGCCGGCTTCGGAACCAGCGACGCCGTGGTTTCGAACGTCGCCGTCGACAGCGCCAATCATCTCATCGTCACCGTCACCACGGGCCCGAACACCAGCGTCCCGACCGCACGTGCGATTAATATCACCAACGGCCTCTCGGTGCTCTCCGCCTCCACCGGCACAACCATCGATGTCCAATAGCGTGAAAGCGCTGTAAAATCGAATCCCGGTAATCCTAAAACCCAGTAATCTTAAAATATGGATCTCCCCCCGATTTATCGTGTCCGGCAAAAGTTTCCCTCCCGGCGGCTTTCCGACGTGCGCGCTTCGGTCGCCGAAGAGCTGGCGCAAGCCGCCTTCGGCGCCGATCTGAAGCCTGGCGCGAAAATCGCCATCGGCGTTGGCAGCCGCGGCATCACGAACATCTCGACTATCGTGGGCGCCGCGGTTGCGTACTGGAAGTCGCGCGGTTTTGAGCCCTTCGTTTTTCCGGCCATGGGCAGCCACGGCGCGGCCACGGCCGAAGGGCAGGCCGATGTTCTGGCTCATTATGGAATCCATGAAGCGACCATGGGTTGTCCGGTCATCAGTTCGCTCGATGTCGTTTCCCTGGGACGCACGGCGCAGGGGATTGAAGCGTTCTTCGACAAAGCCGCTTACGACGCCGGAGGGGTGATGCTGATCAACCGCGTCAAGTGGCACACCGACTTCGCGGGCAAGATCGAAAGCGGTCTGTTCAAAATGATGGCCATCGGCATTGGCAAGTTCGCCGGCGCGCGCCAATATCACACGTTCGCCTACCGGATGGGTTTGGAGCAGGTGATTCGCACCGTGGGCCGCCAGGTGCTCGCAACCGGGAAAATCCTCGGCGGGCTCGCCATTCTTGAGGACGCCTATCACGACACGGCGCAGGTCACCGCCGTCCGCCCGGAAGAAATGGAAACGAAAGAGGAGCAGCTTCTCGCTCTGACCAAGAGCTGGATGGGGCGCATACCCGTGCCTCTCGACATTCTTATCGTCGACGAGATTGGAAAAACCATCAGCGGCGCGGGCATGGACACGAAGGTCGTCAACCGCACCGTCTATGGCGAGTCGAATGTGTGGCAGGAAGCTCCCCGCATTGAGCGCCTCTTTATTCGTTCCCTGAACAACCTCTCCTATGGCAACGGCGTGGGACTGGGGATGGCGGATGTCATTCACGACCGCGTGCTCGAGAACCTCGACTGGAACGCGACGATGATCAATGCGCTCACCGCATCGACTCCGGGAAATATCCGCACGCCCATTCACTTCCCCACCGACCGCGAGTGCCTGGAACGCATCGCGCCGACTGTGGGGCGCTTCGATACAAGAGAAGTCCGCATCGGCTGGATACGCAATTCGCTGGAGCTCGCGCACCTCGGGTTAAGCGCGAATATGCGTGCGGAAATAGACGCCAATCCCCTGCTCGAGATCGACGGCGAAGCCGAGCCGCTTCCCTTTGACGCCGAAGGAAACCTGCCTGGATACGCTATCCCCGCCGAAGTCGCACACGCCTGAGTGCGATTTTGATTATTTTGTTGCGAATAAGAACAAAATAGGGTTAACTGGTATGACAAGCGGGTGGCCAGCAAGAAAGTCAGTGGAAAGGGGAACTCCAGCGGGTTGCGCGCCAACGCGGCGGTTCGCATCTCGCACACGGCTACGCCGTCGTCCGTGCGCGATGCCAATCGCTCCATCATCCTGAACCTGATCCGGCTCCACCAGCCGATTTCGCGCGCCGCGTTATCCGAACGCACCGGGATCTACCGGAGCAACGTATCGGGAATTGTCGAGGACCTTGTCGCTCGCGATCTGGTTGTGGAGAAGCGCGGCAAGCCGGAAGGGCGCGGACGGGTACCGATTTTTCTTTCGCTGAAAGCTGACGGTTTCTGGGTCCTGGGGATCAACATGCGCGCGCAGCGGACCACGGTGGCGCTCGCGGGACTCACGGGCGAACTCTGTGCCCAGACGGACTTCGACACGCCCTCCGAACCCGGGGTCCTGATCTCGGAGGTAGCGGCCGCGGCCAGGCGGCTCAACGGCGGCAGAGAGATTCAACAGGTCGCGATGAGCCTGCCAGGCCTGGTTCATTCTGATTCCGGGCTGGTGCGATGGATTCCAAAGTTGCCCGCCTATTCAGGCTTCAACATGGCCTCGGAGCTGCAAAAAGCATTGGGCGTCCCGGCCGCGGTGGACAACGACTGCAACCTCGGTGCGCTGGCGGAAATGTGGCTCAGCGAAGCGGAGAACGATCACATACGCGACTTCGTTTTCCTCGAGATTGGAGAAGTTGGCGTCGGCGCCGGCATTCTGCTGAATCGCGAACTGTACCGGGGGCACGACTGCACGCTTGCGGCGGAGTTTGGCCACATGATCGTCGATCCGAACGGCCCGCAGTGCGCCTGCGGACGGCACGGCTGCTGGGAACTGTTTGTCTGCGATCACGCCGCCTGGAACAACTACGCGCCCGGGTCCCACTTCAACCCCGCCCGCTATGAACGTTATCTGAAGGCGGCCGCCGCCGGCGACCTCGATGCGCGCCGCGCCGCCCAGCGAACCGCGCGTTATCTTTCGTTAGGCATCTCCAATATCGCATTCGCACTCAATCCCGCCGTGATCGTGGTGGCGGGAAAGGTCACCAGCATTTGGGACGCGGTGCGTACCACCGTCGAGGAGGCATTCGCTTCGACAAAACTAAAGGTGTACGTGCGCCCGGCGAAACTGGAGGCCGGAGAAATGTTCCTGCGAGGAGCCATTCATCTCGCGCTCAGCAAGGTGTTCGCGCGGCCCAAGCTGGGCTGGTAGCGGCGCTCCCGCCAATCAGGGGTGGAGCTTCTTTTCTCTCAGGAATTGCACCAGTTGAGCCGGATGGTCCGTCTGTATGCCATCGGCGCCGCGATCGACAGCGTCCTGCCACGCGGCCGGATTGTCGGCGGCGCCGAGACGATCCACATAGACCTTCATGCCGGCGTCCTTGGCTGCCGCAATCGTATCGTCCCGGAAATCGTGCGCATCGAAGGCGGCGACGGGGGGATTGAGAACGTCGATGATACGAGCCAGCCTTACCGGGTCTCCCGCTTCCGGCATCACGCGAAGTCCGGGCCGAAGCGCCTTCACCTTTTGCAGAAACTCCACCCCGCCGTAAATTACGACGTGGGCTGACATGCCGGTCTTCTCAAGCGCCGCGACCAGCCCTTCCGGCGCGATGGCCTTGCTATCGACATAGACGCCGATCTTCCCGTGCGCCAAGGTGAGCGCCTCTTCGAGAGTGGGCACCTGGGCGCCGCCGGCATCGAGCGAGCGGATGCGGGCGAAGGTCATGTCGCGGACGGCGCCGCTCCCGTTGGTGGTGCGGTCGACCGTTGCATCGTGCATCAGAACAAACCGGCCGTCGGAGGTGGTGCGCACGTCCGCCTCAAAAAAATCCGCGCCGGCTTCGATTGCCGATTGAAAAGCCGGAATCGTGTTTTCCGGATGGGCCAGATGCTCGCCGCGATGCGAGATGACCGCCACTTGGGCCAGGATCAGAATCGGAAGCAGCATCGGGGCTCCTAATGCGCGTCCGAATTCGCAAAGAATTTCGGATTCACCACGGTGATCCGGTTTTCCTCGTCCGTCTTTTTCACATAAGCGCTGAAATGCTCCTGCTGCAGGTCGCGATAGATGCGCGACTCGACCTCGTTGAACGGCTGCTTCGTAATTTCGCGAAGCTTCAGAAGGTAATAAGCCCCGCTCTGCTTGAGCGGCTCGCTCACCTCCCCGGGTTTCATCGCGAACAGAGCCTTTTTGAGTCCCTCCGGATACGGGCCTGTCCGTTCCAGGACCGGATGCTCGCCGCCTTTACCGGCCGTCGCCTTGTTTTCCGAATACTGCTTGGCCAGCGCGCCGAAATCGCCCCCCGCGTCAATCTTCTTCTTCAGTTCCTCAGCCAGGGCCTTGGCTTCCGCTTCATTTCTCCTGCCTGCCGGCGCGGGAGCGGGCGAGAAGTAGATTTCGATCTCCTGAAATTCGGCCCGCTCCCATTTCTCGGGATATTTGTCGTAGTACGCGCGCTCGTCGGCGTTCGGCGGACGGTAGCTGTCGTGGTAGTAGCTGAGCTGCGCTTGCGACAGCGCGAGCAGGCTGGCCCATTCCGCCGATTGCTGGAACCCTTCCTGCTGATCCAGGTGATGTTCGCGCGCCTGCTCCGCCAGATATTGGATGAGAAAGAGGCTGGTCAGCGTCTCCTTCGGCTTCTTCGCGAAGGCAGACCGTATCACCGGCGGATATTTATCCAGCAACTTCTCAATATCGCCCGCCGTGTAGTCCTTACCCGCGATCCTTGCCACCACAGTTGTGGGAGGCGTGACTGCGGTCTTGGGGGAGGCCGGTGGAACTGGCGCTTCCGGAAACGGTGCGGCCGGCGTTTGCGCCCCCGCCGCTCCGCAGAGAAACAATATGAGCCAAAGCGTTCGCATGGATTCTTTATTTCTCCAGTGTCGCGCACAATTTCTCCCTTGCGCTCCTACCCGATTGCTCCGAGACGTGAAAGGCCCGCCAGCGGCCGCCTGTCTATGAAATGGAAGCGGGACGTCTTCCCGCTTGCCCAAAATAAATTTAAAAAAAGGAAATATACAAGATGAACTGGGATCAAGCGGCGGGAAATTGGAAGCAGGTTCGAGGAAAAGTGAAAGAAAAATGGGGCAAGTTGACCGATGACGACCTGGACGTCATCGCAGGCAAGAGGGACCAACTGGTCGGCCACATTCAGAAGGCATACGGCATCGCCAAGGAGGAAGCCGAGAAGCAAGTCAACGAGTACGACCGCACTTTCTCCCGCCCCTGAGTAACCGGCAAAACTCCAGTAGCGCAGCAGGTGTGGCGTTTCGAACGCCCACCTGCCCTTCGTTACTGTATGGGCATGGGACCGAAGACCGGCGCCGCCATATCCTCGGCATCCCGCAAATTACAATAGGGGTCTTTCCCGTAGCCGTAATAAAGCGATGCCTGGCTGGGCAATTGTCCAGTAATCAGCAAGCGCACCGTGCTGGCTTCCGCTGGATCGATCACAGCCCTGTAAATCACGGGCGCGGGCAAGCCGCTGGCGTCGTGAATCGTGAATCCTGAAATTCTCCCATCCGCCTGCAGGCCTCCGTTGACACCCGAGAAACGGACTTTAACCACGCCGCCCTCGAAAGAAGCGGAGACAGGGTGAGGCCCGGGCTTCAGTTGTCCGCAATCCGAAATCGACCCGAACAAGTCATGACAGGTGCGATTTGAGAGCCTCTTTCCAAGGCGTTTCAGGTCCTGCGTATTGATGTGAATGGAGTCATCGAGCGCAAGATCGATG
This sequence comes from Bryobacteraceae bacterium, assembly GCA_035545735.1. Classification (GTDB taxonomy): domain Bacteria; phylum Acidobacteriota; class Terriglobia; order Bryobacterales; family Bryobacteraceae; genus JAJYKC01. The sequence continues at coordinate 31,723 of DASZXS010000040.1, forward strand.
GACGCCACCATACCGGAGTTGGGGATGAGCGCCTCATCCTTACGCTGGGCGTCCTGCACCATGTTCCACTCGGCGACGTCGCGATTGCTGATATTGCGGCCGATCTGGACGTAGTAAAAAGGCAGATTCGGCTCGCCGAAATCCGAGCGGACTGCCTTCACAAAGGCCACGAATTTTTCGCCAAATTCGGACGCGGATTTAGCCTTGGCATCCGATTCCCCCTGGTACCACAGCACGCCCTTGATATTCCCGCCCACGGCGTGGAAACGGCGCACCATCGCGCCATAGAGAGAGTAGCCCTCTTCGGCCTTTAGAGACGGACTCCATTGATCCATGCTGGTACCGCCATGCGAACACGGAATCAACCCGATGGGCACGCCGGTCCGCTTCACCATATCCTCGGCGAATGGCAGTCCGAGCCCCGCCCCCTTCTTGCGCTGCGCGAGATAGCGCTGCAACTGCTCGCCGCTGAGACGCTCCGGTTGACGATCGGCGTTCGGAGGCCAGTGGATCGGATCGGCGGCGTTCACCAAGGTGTGCAGAGGCTCCTTCGCTACGATCCAGTTGTCAGCCATATCGAAGCTGTGCACCATCTCCGAGGGAGGCTGTACGTCTATCAGATTGCCGACGCCCTCCATGTTCGACTGACCCGCGAGAATCCAAAGGTCGCCCACAAGAAGATGGTGAACGCTAAACATCGCAGCGGTCCCCTCAATGCGAACATCCACCTGATACGGGCCGCCGGTGGGGAGTCGCTGCAACTCCCCCGACCATGCCGATTTTTTGATTTTTGCGAGAGGCGTCCAGTCGAAGCCGGGCACCAGCCCGGTCTTCGAACTGACCCGGACCTGCACCATTTTTCCGTTTGTCTTGCGGCCGGTGGCCGACCCGGTCAACAAGACGTTGGAAAAACCCTCCGCGTTGCGCTGAAAGACCTGCTGGTCCACCGCGCCGCGAGTGACGCGAATCTCCTGCGCCGAGAGGAACGAGAGGGGAAGAACTGCGATTGCGGCTAAAATCCGCCGGGCGATCAGCATTCCGCTCGTATTCTATCATTTGACACGCTCCTCTTTCCCCAACCGGAGCGCGGCGCCGCGTATTACAACGGTATGCTATTCGGTTTGCACGGCAACCTTGCGCGCCTTTTGTCCATTTCCGCCGTCCACATGGATGTTATTCACGACACGTGTAGCTCCGGACGCATGGGCCATTCGCGTAGCGGCGCCCTTGTGCTGCGCCACCGACGTGTGGCCTTCCCAGGTGACGACCCCACCTTTGACATGCACCTGAAAACCATCTTTGCCTATCTTGGATTTGGCCAGCTTTGTGCGTAGGGACTGTTCGATGGTGGCATCGTCCGGATGGCTGCCCGCGCGCACAGCGGCGTTTCGGGAAGCAAAAGGCGCCGCCGGACTGAGTAACGGGCAGAAAAGCAGCGCGAGAACGAGAAGAAAAGTAGCTCTCATGCCGATGTAGTGGGAATTCCCTCCCGGTTTTCGCCAGGCATTCTTTGGCACCGCAGCAGAGTCTGGGTGGCGAGGTCGAGAAGTTGTTCGTAAAACGGCGAAGCGTCCACGCCGAAATAGATCCGCGAAAGCGAGCCTTTCCAGGATTTTTCCAGCCGCTGGGCGACCCGTTCTTCCGACCGCGCCGACGGGAGCGCCCCCGCGAATTGGATGAGTGCATTCACCAGGCTGGTCTCGGTCGCCAGAACCCGGTCCAGCGGCTTGCGATGCGAGCGAACGAACTGAACGATGGTCGGGTAACGGCGCTGGGCGTACATCCGCGCGAGCGTGAGATCTCCGGCAAAAATTCCCGATTCTTCCAGCCGCGTCAATTCTCGCGGGAGTGTCGTACGCAGGGACCAGAAAAGATTGCGCATCATGACGGAATTCAGCAGATCATGCGTGAATTCGCGCCCTTGCCGGAAAGAAAGGGGCCGGCTACATTGATACACCAGCATGGGAAACGCACGCTCCCGGTCCGCATAGCGAGCGAGGCTCGAAAAGTAGCACCGCGGCACATACTCCCGCAGCGCCAACTGAATGGCTCTCGATACGTGACTGAAGGCGTCCTGGAAGGCTCCGGTGGATTCCGCCGGCGCGTCGCGCCAAGGAAGGATGAGATCGGATTCAAGCTGCATCGCGCAGCCTGATTGTAGCGGCGCATTTCCGGAAATCGAACCCGGCGGTAACGCCCAAAAGCGGGAAACCTCGCTCGTTCAATACTTTCAGCCGGTAAAGAAAATGTCAGAACTCGTGTGACCGGGTGCGCGGCTGTGCCTTGGCTGACGGATCTCAAGTTCCCTCGCGGCAACTCGTTCAGCGCTGGCTCGACGGCGGCACCAGTCCCTTCAGTCGCATATAGACGGCCATGGCGCTGTACTGCTCCACGTCGTGCGTCGTGTTGCCTACCAGCAGGCCGAGCCGGGTTCGCTCTCCACGACCCGATTTCACCATCTGCGCCGCGGTTGCGTCCGTGAGCGAGCCATAGGCCTTGTCGCAGTCGGCGAACGACTCTTTCAGCGCGGCCACAATCTCGGCCTTGGGGGAAGTGGCGGAAATACTCGCCGTTTTGGTCTCGCCATTAAATGCTGCGCAGGTGTGCGTCTGCGCCTGGACCACGTGCTCTACAATTTGGGCAAAGCTCCGCACAACCGGGGTCGCCTTGAAGGAATAGTCGGCATCCGGCATCGCATCGGCGGCTCCCAGGATATTCTTCTTCACGCCTTCATAGGCGTGTCTGGCCTCCTCACTGAGGGGGTTGGAGGACTGGGCGGCCATCGTGGCGCACCCCATACCGGCAACGGCAAGAGCAAGAACCAAACGATGAGTCATGGAAATCTCCACATCCATGCTACTCCGGTATTGGATCGCTAAATCGGACTCCGTTCTGCAAGACTGCCTACACTGATAAGCATGGATCCGCTTACGACGCAGGAGCTGTACGAATTCATTCAGGAGCGCGGCTACGCCGTGATGTCGAGTGTGACCAGCGCCAACACGCCCGAGGCCGCTCTGGTGGCAATCGCCGCAACGCCCGGGCTGGAACTGGTTTTCGATACGGTAACCAGCAGCCGTAAATACGAGAACCTGATGCTCAATCCCGCGATCGCCCTGGTCATCGGCTTTGCCGGCGAGATGACACTGCAATATGAAGGGGAAGCGGCAATCCCCGGCGCGAAAGAACTCGATCGCTACAAGGAGATCTATTTCGACCGCTGGCCGGACGGACGCGCGCGCGAAGCCTGGCCCGGACTGGTCCACTTCCGAGTCAAGCCGAAGTGGATTCGCTTCAGCGACTACAACCGACCCACCGGCGCGATCCGGGAGCGATCCGATTTTGGAGATCCGTCAACCGTGACATAATTTCCAACGAACAGGGGTATGAAGAGCGGCAGTCTTTGTATTCTGATCTTCGCGTCCGGGTTATGCCCGGGTTTGGCCGGCCAGGTCCTCGATACCATCCTGTCCCCCAACAAGACCGTAACGAAGCGTTTTACCGTCCTCGACCAGATCTCGGATCCAGGCGAGCGCCGCGATTTTCTTAAGCTGTACGAAGCGCGCAACCCGCAAGTACGCCGGACGCTCGCGGTAGACTTCATCGCCGGATATCCGGCGTCCTGGCTGCTGCCGCAGGCATACGAAATCGCCGCCAAGGCCTCGATCGACCTGAACGATTCCACCCGGGCGTTAGAATTCGGACGCGAATCCCTGCGGCTCCTGCCGGAAAATCCATTGCTGCTGGCGCCGCTGGCAAGTACGGCGCTCGAGGCGGGAGATCCCGCCCAAGCGGAGGCATTCGCGCGCAGCGCCATTGAATATCTGGATCAGTTCGACCGCCCCGCATCCGTCGCTCCTTCCGAATGGCCCGTGATTCAGTCGGATCTAAAAGCGGCAAGCTATTTCACTCTCGGCCGCGCCGTGATTGCCGCGGCTCTGAAAGCGCCAAGCCCGCTCAAGGAACAAAAGATGCGGGAGGCGGAAGAAAGTCTTTTGCGGGTGGCCGCTCTGCGCCCCTCCGATCCGGAGGTCGCTTATGTGCTGGGATTAACCAAGCTTTTTCTCAAGAGACCGAAGGAGGCGGCATTCTATTTTGCCCAGGCGCGGAGCAAACCCGGCCCGGCGAGCGCAAAGGCGCTCGAAAATCTGCGGCGCATCTACCGGCTCTCAAATGCCGCGGGCGGCGCATCGTTTGAAGAATTCCTGGCTTCGGTGGAGCGAAGCGGCCCTCCTGTTTCTGTCTTGCCGGGAGTGAAGGCGGCGAAGACGCCGCTTGGCGGTTACGCCGGATCGGAGGCGTGCCAGCCTTGCCATTCCCTAATCTACGCATCCTGGCGCAAGACCGGCATGGGCCGGATGTTCCGGCCCTACCGGGCGGAGAACATCATTGGCGATTTTCGCGCCGGCGGCGTTTTCGGAGACGAGACCGGCGCCGCGGTCGCCCGGATGTCTGTTCAACACGATCAATGCTACATCGCCATCCGCGATGCCGCGGGAACCTGGAAGACCTACCCGGTCGACTACACGATCGGTTCAAAATGGCAGCAAGCCTACGCCACCCGCCTGCCCGGCGGCGATATCCAGGTCTTTCCGATTCAATACAGCGCGATCCAAAAGAAATGGATCAACTACTGGAAGATCATCGATCCGCCGAGTTCGCCGCGTGCCGGCGTTTCCGATTTCCCTAACTTCACCGCCGCCACAAACTACCAGACTAACTGCGCCCCCTGCCATACCAGCCACCTTCGCCTCGTCAAAACGAATCCATCGGGCGGAGGGGATTATGCCTTTCACGAAGGAGGCATTAATTGCGAAATGTGCCACGGCCCCGGTCAGGATCATGTCGCCGCGATGGCCTCGGGCAAGACCATCCGGACCAAAGCCGATATTCATCTCACGAGTTTTAGCGATATGGACGCGCGCGATTCCGTTGCCGTCTGCGCGCAGTGCCATGCGCAATCGGCCGTCCGGCAGCCTGGACCGCTCGGGGAGATGAACTACCCATCGCCCGGAGCCGCATTCCCTCCCCGATATGTGAGCCGCCCCTACGCCGAACTCGCCCGCCGCGCGTTCTATAAGGACGGGCGGTTTCGCGAAACCACATTTATTGCAGAAGCGTTCCGGCGCACGGCCTGTTTCCGCCAAGGCGGCGCAACCTGCGGAAGCTGCCACCAGCCGCACGGCGAAGATCCTCTGTCCAACCTCACATCGCTGAAATTCGCGGGCGACCCGGACCGCATGTGCCTGCAGTGCCATTCGAAGTTTACCGCCAACATCAGTGCCCACACGCATCATCCGGCATCCGCCGAAGCGAGCCGCTGCGTAAGCTGCCACATGCCGCGCATCATGAATAGTCTGATGTTCAAGGCGCGGACGCATCGCATCGATGACATCCCGGACGCGGGGATGACCGCGCGTTTCGGTCCGGACGAGAGTCCCAACGCTTGCCTGCTTTGCCACGCGGACAAGGATGCGCCATGGGCCGCCTTGCAGCTAAAAAGCTGGTGAGCGAAACGGCCATTGGCGGTCCCGGCAATTTCCGGGACGCTGTCCGACAATAGATCCGGAGGAACCACCCCATGCATCTCAGCTATCTTTGCTGGGCAGGCGTGCTGAGTTTGGCTGGACTTTGTGCCCCGGTGCTAAGCGGCCAGCCTTCTCTCCCGGGAGACTACACCGGAGTACTCGCCGGAGCGCTCCATCTGAAACTACACATAACTGCCGCGGCGGACGGATCGCTGAACGGCTCCCTCGATAGCGTTGATCAGGGCGCCAGCGGAATCCCCTGCGCGGACTTCCAAGTCCAGGGGAAGTCTCTTAGCTTTCGAGTACCGCCGGTCAATGGCGCTTGGAAGGGGACCATCAGCGCCGATGGAACCTCATTGTCCGGTTCCTGGAGCCAGGGTAGTTCCCTGCCCCTCACGTTTACCCGCGATACGTTCGAAGCCGCGGAAAAACCATCCGCCGTGGATGGCGTCTGGCTGGGGGCGGTGCAAAGCGGTGGCTGGACCCTGCGCGCCCAGATCAAAGTGAAGAGCGACCGCTCGGGGAGCGAGTTCTGCGCCTTCGACAGCCTCGACCAGGCCGTGCTCGATTGGGAATGCTCCAAGGTGAGTTGGAAGGCGCCCGAGTTCTCGTTCGAAGTCCCCAGGGCGGCGGGCCGTTGGAGCGGCAGGCTTTCCGGCAACGGGCAAACGCTGAGCGGCTCCTGGACGCAAGGCGCCGCCACATTCGCGCTTAACTTCGCCAGGCAACCGGCCGCCACCCCGGCGGCGCCGGCCGCGGAAGCCGCGATGGCGCCGGTGAAGCCCGAGGATCTCGAGCGCATTCTCGATCGAGACTTGGCCGCCGCCCGCGCGCCGATCTTCAAACCCGGTCCGCTTTCGGAGGGAACCGGCGGAGGGGTCGCGATCGGCGTGGTCCAGCACGGAGTCCGCCGCGTTTTTGCATTCGGCGCCGCCAGGCCCGATTCGATCTTCGAAATCGGCTCCATTACCAAGACCTTTACCGGCCTGCTGCTTGCGCGGATGGCGGCAGAGGGCAAAGTCAAATTCGACGAACCCGTGCGTGAGCTACTGCCGCAGGGCGCCGTTCCCAAGCCCGGGGGCCCGGAAATCACCCTGCTCGATCTCGCAATTCAACATTCGGGCCTGCCGCGCATGCCGGACAACTTTCACCCGGCCGATCCTCAGAATCCCTTTGCCGACTATCGCGCCGCGGATCTCTATCATTTCCTGACGGCGCATGGCGTGGCCAAGCCAGCCGATCCTAAATTCCTCTATAGCAACGTCGGCATCGGGCTTCTTGGACAGGCACTGGCAAACCGCGCCGGAGACACCTATCCCGCCCTGTTACGGCAGCAGATCACCGGTCCGCTTGGGTTGAAGGACACGGTCGTCGCACTCTCGAAAGAGCAGCAGGCCCGCTTCATTCAAGGCTATGACGCGGAACACCATCCGGCCCGCGCGTGGGATATCGATGCTTTGGCCGGCGCGGGCGCGATACGTTCCACTGCCGCGGACATACTTACCTACCTCGAAGCGCAACTGCATCCGGATAAATTTCCGGCGCTCGCCGCCGCCATCCGGCAGACTCACGAACTGCGCGCGGACTCTTTGCCCGGCATGCGCATCGGGCTGGCGTGGCTCTATGTGGAAAAGGGCGGCTTCTACTGGCACAACGGCGGCACCGGCGGCTACAGCAGCTACGCGTTCTTCGATCCCGCAAACGACTGCGCGGGCGTTGTCCTTTTCAACGGAACGGTCGGGGCCGGAGCCAGTTTCGCCGACAGTCTGGGGGCGCACGTTCGCCAGCGGATGGCAGGCGAGGCCCCGCTCTCGCTTGCCCGTTAGGCGGCGCCGCGAATCAGAGCCACTTCAGCGTGGGCGCGTCCCAATTTTCAACCTTATCCGTGTGATACAGGCTGAAAGCGACGTTCGAGTGTCTTAGAATGGTGGCGCATTGAAAGCAGCACGGCTTGGACACGCCCATGACAACGCTGCATTTGGGCACGTCGAAACCCCGGGCGGACAGGTAGTGCAAAATCTGCATCTCCGCGTGCATCCCCTGTGACGGGCAGTCCACGGGGACGATCACGCCGGACAGGCAGCCTTCCTTCATGACGTTAATGATGGAGAGGCGGATCTCTTCATTCGACGTGAGATGGGAAAGGGAGATGCCGTTGACCGCCACGTAGAATGTCGACTCGCTGGACAAGCCGACAATCCCCACGGCAACGCAGTCAAATCCGATCTTACTTTGACTCGCCGCGGCCCGGCTGTGCGAATAGATCGTCGCCAGAATCGTGCTGGCCAAACGATCGGCATTGGTCAATTTCTCATGCCACGCCGAATGGAGCGTGCTCTTCTTAACGTGGCGGTTCTGCTGCTCGTCTCCTCCCGGCAGCCAAAATCCTGTATCAGCCATGATGTGTAAGCCCTCCTCCTCGAATTCCCCTGCCGCCCGCCGCCGGTTCAGCCGCAAGCCGCTTCATGCATCCACGCCCTCAATCGGAGTAACCGGGTCGATCCAGGGCCAGCAAAATGCCCCGAGAAGATAGACCCCGGCCATCAGATAGAGGAACATATCCCAGTTTCCGTGAGTGCTCTTCAGAATATACCCGCCGATCACCGGCGCGGCGAAGCCGGCCAAGTTGCCGAACATATTCATGGAGCCCGAGACCGTCCCGGCGTATTTACCGCCGATGTCCATGCAAGCACCCCAGCACGGAGGCATGCACAGGTCGTTGCAGAAGCTCGCGAGTCCCATCAGGATCATCGCGGTTAGCGCATTCGGAATCGTGACCGCCAATGCCAGCAGCACCGACGCGCCGACGAAGCCGCCCATCGAGAACAAGCGGCGGCTGCGCGTTACACCGCCGAAACGGCGCGCAGCCGGGCCAAGCAGGATTCCACAAAAAAGTGAACCAAATCCCCCAAAAAGCAACGGCAGAATCGCCAGTTGCGCGCTTGCCTCCGGGGAAAGATGATGATGTTCCTGCAGCCAGGTCGGCAGCCAGGTGATGTAGAAATACCACGGAAAGGAGAGGCAGAAATACTGTGCCCAGAGCATCACCACCGAACGGGACCGGAGAATTTTCGCCCAGGGGACATTGGCATGTCCGGAATCCTGCGAGCCGATATTCTTTCGCGCCTCTTCGAGTAACTCCAATTCCGCCGCGTTCACGGAGGGGTGTTCGGCCGGGTTATCGCGGTACCACCGTGCGAACAAAAAGGCCCAAACGATCCCCATCAAACCAAAGATGACGAAAGCCCACCGCCAGCTCACCCACTGAAAAACGAGGATCACCAGGGGAGGCGTGAACGCTCCTCCCCAACGGGCGAACGTCCACATGATTCCCTGGGCGCGCACGCGTTCATGCCCGGGGAGCCAGGTGGTGAAGGCCTTGGTGAGGTTGGGGAAGCAGCCGGCCTCGCCGGCGCCAAACAGAAACCGGGCAATAACCATCGGAATAAAACTGAACATCCATCCGGTGGCGGCGGTGAAGGCGGACCACCAGAGAACGATCCGTAGCAGCACTTTGCGCGGCCCGATACGGTCGCCCAGCCAGCCGCCGGGAATCTCAAAGAGCGCATAGGCCAGCGCAAAGGCGCCGAAGACATAGCCCATCTGCTCTTTGTTCAGGTGCAGGTCGCGCGAAATTACCGGCGCGGCTTGCGAAATCGAGACGCGGTCGATGTAGGAAAGAATTGCCAGGGTTACGGCGAAGACGATCACCCAGCCGCGCGCATTGCTGGCGCGCCGCGGGTTGACGTCCCCGCTCATGGCCGTTCTTCTTTCAAAAGTTCCCCTTGCATCCAGTTCAAGTAGTTCTCCAATCCGCCCGTTACGGGCACCGCCAGGATCTCCGGGACCTCGTAGGAATGCAGCCTTTGCAGTTCCTCCTGGAGGCGCCGCAAAAGCTCCACGCTGGACTTAATGATCAGAAGCAACTCCGCACTCTCCACAATCCGGCCCTCCCAGCGGTAGACGCTGGTGACGGACGGAATGATATTGACGCAGGCGGCCAGCCGTGCCTCCACCAGCGTGCGCGCGATCCGCTGAGCTTCCTCCCGGGACGCACAGGTACTGAGGACCACAATTTTATCCATCACGCGAGGTTTTCAGCGTCTTCCTATGGAAATTTAGATCAAACAGGATTATAAACAAATGTAAGGGCCCACTAGATCACTATGAACACCATCTTCCGGCGTCTGACTTATGTGATTGCCTTTGTGATCGTGGGAGCCTACATCGTCATCGCCCTTCGCGGCCCCCAAGGCATTCCCACGCTCCTCGAAAAGCGCCAGCAGATCCGCGCCATGGAAGAACAGAACGCCAACCTGCTACGAGAAATTGAATCCCAACGCAAACGGATTCGCAAGCTCTCGGTCAGCAAGGCCGAACAGGAAGAGCAGATCCGCAAGGATTACCACCTGCAGCACCCCGGCGACGTCACCCTGATGCTGCCCGACGACCAGCCCTCCGGCGCCAAAGAAACGCTGCCAAAAACCGATTCGCCGCGGAATCCGGACGCCCGCTAAAACACCGCCGGCCCGCGATCGCGGTCTAAGTACTTGTTTTGCTTTCAACGATATAAAGATGGTACGCTGAAAGGCTTAATGCGCACCGTAGACCTGATTCACCGTAAGCGGGACGGCGAGGAGCTGACCCCGGAGGAAATTACTCTTTTCATTGAAGGCTACACGCGAAACGAGATCCCCGACTATCAGGTATCCGCGTTTTTGATGGCGGTATTCTTTTCCGGCATGTCGGATCGTGAGGTGAGCGCTCTCACGGAAAGCATGCTGGCGTCGGGTGAAACCATCGATCTCAGCGATATCCCCGGCCTGAAAGTAGACAAGCATTCCACGGGGGGCGTGGGCGACAAGACCAGTCTGATCGCGGCTCCTCTGGCCGCGGCCGCCGGCGTTATAGTGCCGATGATGGCCGGCCGCGCGCTCGGCCATACCGGGGGCACGCTCGATAAGCTCGAGTCCATTCCCGGATTCCGCACCGACCTTACGGTGGACGAATTCCGCGCCCAGCTCAAGACGCACGGGCTCGCATTTATCGGCCAATCCCCGGACGTAGCGCCCGCCGACGGTAAGCTATATTCCCTGCGCGATGTCACCGCCACGGTCGAGTCCATCCCTCTGATCGCCTCCTCCATCATGTCGAAGAAACTGGCGGAGAACATTGACGCGCTGGTGCTCGACGTAAAGGTGGGCAAGGGCGCGTTTATGAAGCGGCAGGTGGATGCGCGCCGGCTCGCGCAGATGATGGTGGGAATCGGACGCCGTGCCGACAAGCGCGTGCAGGCGCTCATCACCGACATGAACCAGCCTCTCGGCTACGCGGTCGGAAACGCGCTTGAGATCATGGAGGTTTCGCAGACGCTTCAGAATGGCGGGCCGCCCGACCTGACGCGCGTCTCGCTGGAACTTGCCTCGCGCATGATCTACCTCGCCAAGCTGACTGCGACACTCGACGAAGCCCGCGAAGCCGCGCAGAAACAACTTCTAGACGGCGGCGGATATCGCAAGTTCAAGGACGTAATCGTTGCACAGGGAGGCAATCCGCAAGTTCTCGATCGCTTTGAGCTGCTTCCGAACGCCACCGGCGCGCTGGAAATTCTGTCGCCCCGCCCGGGCTACGTCAGCTCGATTGACGCCGAATACATCGGTCTTGCCTCATCGATGATCGGCGCTGGACGTTCGACCAAGGAAGACATCATCGATCCGGCAGTCGGAGTGATTCTGGAAGTGAAGAACGGCAGCAAGGTCGACGCCGGCGGCGTTCTCTGCCGGCTCTACTACACCAACGATGAGCATCTGGAAGAAGCATCGCAGTTGATTGAGGACGCCTTCCGTATTTCGGCGGCTCCTCCGGATCCCCGCGAGCTGATCCTTGAAGTTGTTGGCTAGCGCCACGCCATGGAGCGGTACACCGGGCTTCTCGGTCTGGCCGCGATCCTGGCGGTAGCATTTCTTTTCTCCAGTCATAAACGCGCCATCCGCCCCGGCCTGATTCTCTGGGGACTGGGGCTGCAGTTTTTCTTTGCGGTCCTGGTGCTCAAAACACCTTTCGGAAAGACTTTCGATGCGGCCAGCCGGGGCGTAAACGCGCTGCTCCATTATTCGGAAGCGGGCAGCCGGTTCGTTTTCGGCGACAAACTCGGCGCGGCTTCGCCGGAATTCGGAGTCGTCTTCGCGTTTCAGGTGCTGCCCATCATCATCTTCATTGCGAGCTTCTTCGCGATTCTCTACTACTTCGGCGTAATGCAGGTGTTCGTCAAAGGCATGGCCGTGCTGATGCAGCGCGTTATGGGCGCGAGCGGCGCGGAGGCGACGAATGTCGCCGCGAGCATTTTCATGGGGCAGACCGAAGCCCCACTGACTATCAAACCGTTCCTGGCAACATTGACCGAGTCGGAGTTATTCACCGTCATGGTGAGCGGCATGGCCCACATCTCCGGCGCGGTGATGGGCGCCTACGTACTAATCGGGCATGTGGACGCCAAGCACCTGCTCACCGCCGTATTTATGACCGCGCCGGCAACCATCATGCTCGCGAAGGTCTTTATCCCGGAGACCGGCCAGCCGGACACCTCGGGAACGGTACGGATTGAAGTGGAAAAGCCCGGCGTCAACGTCATTGACGCGGCGGCGCGCGGCGCGGGGGATGGCTTGCACCTCGCGTTGAACGTCGCGGCCATGATCATCGCCTTCATTGCGCTGATCGCGCTGATTAACGGCGTCCTTTCGTATGTTCACCTCTCCCTGGAACAGATTTTCGGGTTCGCGTTCGCTCCCGTGGCATGGCTGCTCGGCGTGCCTTTTCACGACTGCGCCACGGTGGGGAACCTTCTAGGCACGCGGCTGACGCTGAACGAGTTCATTGCGTTTCAACAGTTGGGCCCACTGAAGCCTTCGCTCGACCCGCGGGCGTTCACCATCGCCACGTACGCTCTCTGCGGATTTGCTAATTTTAGTTCCATCGCAATCCAAATCGGCGGCATTGGAGCGCTGGCGCCCACCCGCAAATCGGACCTGGCCCGTTTGGGACTCCGCGCCGTGGCGGCCGGAACGATGGCGAACTTCATGACCGCCTGCATCGCCGGCATTTTGATCTGACCGTTTGATCTGACCATGGAACGCGCATACGCATATCTGGCCGGGCGGGTGGAGATCGCTCCCCGCATCGCGGTGGTTCTGGGCAGCGGACTGGGCGCCTTCGCATCCGAACTGAAGGAGCGGACGGAGGTGCTCTACGCGGAGATTCCGGACTGGCCTATCTCCACCGCCGCCGGTCATGCCGGAAAGCTGATATTCGGCACGCTGCACGGGCTGCCCCTGGCCGTGATGGCGGGGAGAAGCCATCTCTACGAGGGCTACCCGGCGGCGCAGGTGACGCTGGGGGTCCGGGTGCTGGCCGAATTGGGAGCGCGATCTCTGGTGCTGACCAACGCCGCGGGCGGAATCAACTTGTCCTACTCCCGGGGTGCGCTGGTACTGATCGCGGATCATATCAACCTCCAGGGCTCGAATCCTCTGATCGGCCCCGCCAGCGGATTTCCGGACATGACAGACGCCTATTCGCCCGAATACCGGAAGATTGCGCGCGATGTCGCCGCGGGACTCGGCATCGCGCTTTCCGAAGGCGTGTATGCCGCCATGCTGGGTCCAAGCTATGAAACCCCGGCTGAAATCCGGTTTCTGCGAACGATCGGCGCGGACCTGGTCGGCATGTCCACGGTTCCCGAGGTCATCGCGGCGCGCCATCTCGGCGTGAAGGTTCTTGCCATTTCCTGCGTCACCAATATGGCCGCCGGTATTCTCCCCGGACCCATCCATCACGAGGAAGTCCTCGAAACGGGGCGCGCGACGCGGGAGACACTGGTCCGGCTTCTGACCTCGCTGCTGCCCAGGCTGGCGGAGCATGAGGCTACCCGTCCGAACAACCTCCAGCTCTGAGCCGATGGCCGATCCGGAGCAGACTCGCAAAAAAGCCAGCCGGCGGATTCTTCCCTTTCTCTTCGTCCTGTACGTGATCGCCTATCTGGACCGGGCCAATGTGTCCTTCACCCGCATACCGATGATGCGGGAACTGGGCTTCTCCGATGCGGCCTATGGATTCGGCGCGGGGATATTTTTTGCCGGTTATTTCCTCCTCGAAATCCCCGGCGCACTGATTGTGGAGCGTTGGGGAGCGCGGCGCTGGATTGCCCGCATCCTGGTGACATGGGGAGCGGTCGCCGCCCTCTGCGCGCTGGTGCGAACTCCTGTTCAATTCTACGCGGCGCGTTTTTTCCTCGGCGTCGCCGAGGCAGGTTTCTTTCCCGGAATCCTGGTGTATCTCGCGAAATGGTTCGGCAAGAACGGACATTCGCGCGCACTCGCTGGATTCGTCATGGCGAGTCCCGTGGCGCTGCTCATTGGCGGACCGCTCTCGGGGCTCATTTTATTGCACGTGAATTGGTTTGGCCTGGGAGGCTGGCGATGGGTTTTCATCCTGCAGGGCATCCCGGCGATTTTGCTCGGCTTCGTGACGTGGCGCCATCTCGCGGATTCACCGCAACAAGCGGCCTGGCTCAACCCGGCCGAAAAGGCCGTCCTCCAACAGAACCTGGATCGGGAACGCGCCCTGCATGCGGGCGGCGAAAGCTGGCTTGCCGCCCTCCGAAATCCAAACGTGCTGTTGTTTTGCGCCGCGCACGCGTGCTTGAACATTGCCGGTTATGGATTCATCTTTTGGCTGCCCGGCACCCTGAAATCCGCGCTGCGCGTGAGCCCTGAACTCGCCGATGCCGCCAGCGCCTTGCCTTATGTTTTCGCCGTGTTCTCCATCTGGCTGGCGGGGCGATCCTCGGATCGCACCGGCCGCTGGAAGCTGCATGCGTGCGCCCCGGTTTTAGGAGCGGCGTTTTTCTTCGGCCTGAGCAGCATTCCGTCTCAACCGCCCGCGCTGGTGCTCCTGTGGCTGTGCCTCACCGCGTCCGGAGTATTTAGCTGGATTCCCGGCTTCTGGACCCTGCAGTCTTCTCTTTCGACCGGGCCGGCCCGCGCAGCTTCTATCGGGCTTATCAACTCGGTGGGAAATCTGGGCGGTTTTGCCGGCCCGGCAATCGCGGGTTCGCTGCTCACGCGGACCCATTCTCCCTACGTCCTGACGATCCTGGTTTCGCTTTTCTACTGCTTGGCCGCCGGCCTGATCGTCCTCGTCAAAGTCAGGCCACCAGCCCTTCCGCCTGGAGCGCCGCATGCACCTCTCCGTTGAGATCGTATTCTTTCAGGTCGTATGGCCCCGCCGGAGCGCCGACATCTCGTCCCAGCGCTGCCAGAGCGGCGCGCAAGCGGAGACGCCGTTCGAAGGGATGGTCCAGAGCGCGCCAAATGCGAGTCAGAGTCTCATGCCGTCCTCGCGCCGCTTCGGAACGGCCCTCGCGGCACGCCTTGTAAAGATCGGCGACCTCGGAAGGAAACGCGGTTGCGACGTCCGACACGATCCCCGCCGCGCCCAGCATGAGCGCCACGTAATGAAGGTCCTCGATGGCGGAGTACACCGGCAGCCCGGTGTGTAAGCCCAGCAGGTCAACCAATAGATGGATGTCGCATCCTTGAAGAATTCCATCAATTGCCCGCTCGCGGATTAAGAGCTCAATCCCGGCGAGGCTGACCATGGAAGCGGGCACGCAGTTCGCCAGCAGGAGGGGAACCCCTGTCTTCCGGCGCACGGCGACAAACGTGCGAGCCAGCATGTCAGGTTCCGGCTGGCACAAATAGTGGGGCTGCGCGAGCAATACCGCGCTGGCGCCCGCGGATACCACCGCCTGAGCCATTTCGATCGCTTCCGCCTCGGTGTCGGGAAAGATCATCGAGAAAAGAGGTTTGCGCGTGCGGGCTCGCACCGCTTCGCAAATCATAAAGAGCTCGCCGGCATCCATCCCCGCCGAATCTCCAAGGACTCCTCCCACGCAGATGCCATCGGCTGGCGACGCATCGAGGACATCCGTTTCGGTACGAAGGCGATCCAGATCCGTTCCGCCTCCCGCGAGAAACGGGGTCACGATGGCGGCGATCACGCCGGTTTGTATGACTCCTTCTGCCATGCCGTTCCCCTCCTTCTATCGAAAAATGAAATTTAGAAATCCAAGGAGGGCCAGGACAGCCACGGCCACCACCTCTGGCTTTCGATGCCATGGGAGCGCACCCTCCGGATGGGGAGCGCCTCGTTCGTAAACCAGCCCGTCCAGCAAGCCGGCAGGCTTGGGACGGGTCACCATACTTACCAGGATGGTGACCACCAGTCCGCTCAACCCGCCCCAGATTGCCAGGTGGAATGTCGCATCCATGGCCGTACGGTAATGAATGATTCCCATTCGGAACAGGGTATATTGACCCAGGCAGCCGCCCACTCCCGAAACCATTCCCCAGAACGCGGCGGACGGCGTGATTCTCTTGGAGAACATGCCTAAGAGGAAAATGACGAAGAACGGCGAGATGAAAATTGTGCCGATAAGCTGCATGTAGTCCATCAGGTTATCGAACAAGAGGACAATGTACGCCGCCGCAATGCTCAGCGCCGTACCGGCGATGGTGGCGATGCGCCCGACCCGAAGATAGTGTGCGTCAGGCCGGTTCTTAACCAGATAGGACTGATACAGATCATACGTCCATACCGTATTAAACGCGGTAACATTGCCGGCCATACCCGACATAAAACTCGCCAGGAGCGCCGTAAAGCCCAGGCCAAGCAAGCCGTTCGGGTAATAGCGATTCATCAGGCCGGGGAGCGCGAGATTGTAGTTCCCGTCTAACTGCGCCGGAATGACAATTGCCGCGACCATGCCGGGAAGAGTAACCAGGGCGGGAAACAACATTTTGGGAAAAGCGGCGATCAGAGGAGTCATCCTGGCCGCGTTCAGATCCTTCGCCGCGAGCGCGCGCTGGATAAGCAGGAAATCGGTGCACCAGTAGGACGGGCCCATAATGAACATCATGGCGATCAAGGGGACGTACCAGGTGACACCGAGAGGATTCGTTTCCGGCGAGCCCAGTACGGTCCAGGTATGGGTGAATGCCGCCGGCAGCTTCGCCGTCAGCGCATGCCACCCGCCTACTTCGAGAAGGCCCAGCACGGTCAGCGGAACAAAGCCCGCGATGATCAGAAAGAATTGGAGGACCTCGTTATAGATAGAAGAGCTGATTCCCCCCGTGAATGTGTAGGTGACGACAACCGCGGCCGAAACCAGGATGCTGAAGTTGAAATTCCAACCGAGCATCTGCTGGCAAACCAGGGCCAGCGCATACATATTGATCCCGGACATCAGAACCGTGACCACCAGGAAGCTGATCGAGTTCAGCAAATGAGAGCGATGGTCAAAACGCAGCCGCAGATATTCGGGGACGCTGCGGATATGCTTCGAATAGTAGAACCGCACCATGAAGAGGCCGAGGAATACCATTCCCGGGATGGCGCCCATCCAGTACCAATGATTCGTCATCATCCCGTACTTGGCGCCCATCGCGATCATGCCGACGATTTCGAGGGAGCCGAGATTGGCGGCCATAAAGGAGAGCCCGGTAATCCAGGCCGGGAGCGAATGGCCCGCCGTCAGAAAATCTTCCGACGTCTTCATCCGGCTCTTTAAGCGGAATCCAATAGCGATCACGAAAGCCGTATAGGCCAACAGGATAATGAGATCGATCGCTTCCAGTCTCATGCGCTACGGATTTCCATGATAGAGTCAAATTCGGATCGCATACCGAAAATGATATTGGATCTAAGAAAATCGCTGGCCGCTTTCTTCCTCCTGCTCGGACTGCTGCTTACCGGATATGGATTGCTGTTTCCCGGCGTGAAACCCCAAGTGGACCCGGGCTTCAACGTCAACCTTATTTGGGGGTTGGCCATGGACTGTTTCGGCATCCTGTTGCTCCTGTTCCGCGGAAGACGCTAGACCGCTTCGAGCCAGTTCATTTCCCGGTTCACTTCATGGCCGCGTCTTGCCCCGGCCCGCCGACGCTCCGGAATTTCGGAATTCGCTCGCTGGCCGGAGGAAGCTGCGGCAGCGGAGCGTGTGGCTCCGTCTGATACCAATAGGCGACGGAATAAAGGTTGTCTGATCTCAGGTTGGCGTGCCCGTCTTCGATCGTAGCCCGTATGGATTCATGAAAACGGACCGGCGCCTCCAGGTGCCAGCGGTAGTGCGAGAAACGCGAACCCGGCTCCCAACCGTGGAACTCTGTCAAGCCGACGAGAGGCGTCGCGTAGAGCGATGAGAATCCCCAGGCTCCATTGAAATAATCCTCGCCACCGGTGCCGTGAATTCGCGGCTGTGCCTCCCCGTCGATCCAGATCATCTCGTCGCCTTCGTTCCAGCCGCCCCATTGGTTTTGAAATACCGAGAAGGTCACGCCTACCCATTGACCGTCTCCGCGCGCTTCGAGCAGCGTGTAGTTATGCTCCCCGGAGACATTCCGCCAGCGCGCATCCTTTCTCGCTTCGCGGAAGTCATTGCCGTAGAAATTCCCGTGATACCAGCCGTCGCAGGGAGTGCACTGCCGGTATTGCGCGTGGAAATACCCCGTTCCCGCCGGGAGCGAGGGAAGGCGCACCCAGTCGATGTTCCAATAGAAGTCGGTTATATCCTGAGATCCCTCGTTGGTCACGGTGATGCGGGCAGAATGTTCGAAAGGCATCGGAAAATAGGAATTGAGCGCCTTGTCCGGCAACACGGCGAGCAATGCCGATTGAAACACGGTATAGGTTCCAAGTCCCAATCCGAAGAAGTCGCCAATCGGCGCTTCCACACTGGGCGTTTTCTCCTGATCCCAGTACATCCGGAGCACAACTTTTTTCAGGTGATAGGCCTCGCCCGTTGCCATGGTGATCCAGATATGCCGGATCTCGCCGGGTCCGGCCGCTTCGATGAGCGTCAACTCGCCGCCGGCGGGAAGATTGCGGTAGTCGCCGTTCGCGCCGGTGCGATCATAACTGGAACTGCGTTCGCTGCTGTAATCGCGCAGGTGAGCTAAACCTTCGACGGAGAATTGAGCCCAGGCGCCGGGGACCGCGAGACACGCAATCAGGGCTTGAGCCGCGAGTTGGCCAGCTCGGCACATAGAGAAGCCACTCCTTCCTGTGCCGTGGATTCATCGCGCAAGAAGCCGCCGTGCCGCAACGCCTCTTCAATGCTCCGTGCGGCCTCGCCCACCGGCCAGCCGAACGGCTTTCGCGGCATGCCAGTGGGGCGCCCCGCCAACCGAATGGCGTACTTCGCCCTGCTGGGAAAATCGGGGTAATCGATCGCCCGCCACACGGGCGTAATGCGCTCATGAAGATCCAGCGCCGTGGCGTGATCCCCATCCCGCACAGCCCGAACCATCCGGACGATTTCCCTCGGGAAAACGGTTGACGTTCCGGAAATGGTGCCGTCCACGCCAAGCATAAGCGACGGATAGATCATATCGTCAATCGCGGAAAAAATCCGGATGCGGCCTTTGAGCGTCGCCAGCAGGCCGGCAAGCGCATGCATATTCCGGCCACTCTGCTTGACACCCACGATCGCGGGATTGCCGGCCGCCATCTCGGCCACTCCGTCCACTGCGAGTTGAGCCCAGGGAACAACGTTATAGATGATCAGCGGCAGACCGGTGGCGTCCGCAATGGCACGGTAATAAGCGGAGAGCGTGCGCAGCTCCATTACAAAGCCGAAATGGGGTGGGGGCACCTGAAGCCCGCATGCTCCAGCGGTTTTCGCGGCCATACCCAGGCGGATTGCCTCCGCTGAACTATCGGCAATCACTGCGCCGAGCACGGGCAGGCTCGCCTCCACGGCAGCGATCGTCACTCGAACCGCCTCCGCCAGTTCGGCGGTGGACAAGCCGGCTCCTTCGCCCATGCTGCCGCCCACGACAATCCCGTTGACACCGCTGGCCTTGAGGAAACGGGCCTCGCCCGACAGGGCCTCGAAGTCGATCCGATCGTCTTCGCCGAATGGCGTAATCATGGGCGGAACGACGCCGGATAGCTGAGCTACGTTATGCGTAAGATCCTCCCATTACGTCCAACGAGCCCACGGTATCA
Organism: Bryobacteraceae bacterium; assembly: GCA_035545735.1. Taxonomy (GTDB): domain Bacteria; phylum Acidobacteriota; class Terriglobia; order Bryobacterales; family Bryobacteraceae; genus JAJYKC01. Next base: position 51,315 of record DASZXS010000040.1, read on the forward strand.
TTTCCAGGTAGACCTGTCAATAGATTCGGAACGCATTCCGCCACTGGGTGGCGCGAACTCTGTCTTCAGCCCGGGCCGAAATGATCCGGCATTACGGATGACGGCGTCCGCGCCTCAATCGATGATGAGGGCGTCTTCCACCTTGTGAAGCCGGTAGCCCAGCAACAGTGAGAGCCGCGCGGTGGCCTGTTGCACCCCGCGCCGCAAGTCCTCCAGCGCGGACTGCATCCGGAAGGAGGGCCCGGAAATGCTGAGGGCCGCGATGACGCGCCCTTCATTATTGAAAATTGGCGCTGCGACGCACGTGACTCCTTCGGCCGTTTCGCCCGTATTCACCGCGTAGCCCTGGGACCGAACCTTCTCAAGTTCCAGCATCAACTGCGCTTTATCGGCGATCGTGGCGGGGGTGATTTTCGGGAGCCCGCGGTGGGCAATCAGCGCTTCCAGACCGTCCGGACTGAGGTGCGCGAGCAGACATTTACCAAGCGCCGTGCTATGGGCATAATTGAACGCGCCAACTTCCGCCGCGCAGCGATGGGCGTGCTGGCTCTCCGCCACCGCGACAAATACCACCAGCCCGTTTTCGAGGATGGCGATGTGAACCGACTCTCCAAATCGAGCCAGCAGCTTGTTGAAAATCGGGCGCGCCAGTGCCGGCAGATGTTGGTAGGGCAGGGCGTTACCGCCGAGTGCGTAAAACCGGCCCGACAGTAAATAGTCGCCGTTCTCGCGCTGGTCGATGTAGCCCAGCTTTTTCATGGAGTACAACAACCGGTGAACCGTGGTCTTGGCGAGTGCCACACGCTGGGTGATGTCGTCGAGGCTTACCGATGCGCGCGGGCTCTGGCTCAACGCTTCCAGGACCGCGAAAACCTTCTCGGTGAGCCCGATAAAATTCTTATCCGCTGGGGCGCGACTGGCGCGTCCGGCGACGCCCGCCCCACGTTTCTGGACGGCCAGGGCCATGGAACCACCTCCAAGGACGAGTGTATTATCCCGCGGCGGCAACTTGCAAGCAGATGAAGTCGGAACGAATTCCGAATGTATTGACAGAAGGGATGCCCAAATACTAGAGTCGTCCTTATGCTCTCGCATGAGTGCGCCATAGCCGCGCTCCTTTTGTGTGTCGGGCCAGGGTTCGCCCGCGAGAATCTTGCCCGAAACGCGGTCGCCACCGCATCGAGTTCGTTAATCGGCCATTCTCCTGGTTCCGCCAGCGACGGCTCGCTGAATAGCTATTGGGCGCCCGCGGCCGGAGCGGGGATGGATTCCTGGCTGGAACTCAGTTGGAACGCGCCCGTGACTGTTCGCGAACTGGTTGTTCGCCGGGGAGACGACGCCGCCGGGGAAAGCCCATTCACGCGGCTTACCGTCGAGGTCTTCGATGGGCAGGCATGGCGCGTCCTGCAATCATCCGGCGACGGTACGTTACCAATCCCGCTCATCGACTATCTCCGATTTCCCGAGCGCACCGTGAGCAAACTCCGGCTCACCGGATTGGGAGAAGGCGCCTCCATTCGTGAGCTCGAGCTTTACGCGACGCAGACCCCGCCGTGGCTTGACGTACGCGGGGATGCGAAAGGAAACATCATCGGCGTGTTCACGGACGGCTTCGGCTCGAAAGGCATTCCGGCCCGAATTGAGGCGGCTGGCAATGCGGCCGGCAAGCCTTGGAGCGCAAGGACAATGAGTGACGGCGACGGTGCGTTCACCATCTCCGCGCCGTTGGGGTTGACCGGTCCAATTCAATTCTCGGCGTCGTGGGATGGGCAGCCGGTTCAGAAAATTGTAAGCGCCGGGGACATCCACCAGGGCCTGGTTCCACGACCAGCCGGAAGTTTTACCCAAAGTCTGGACGGCGCGTGGTTATTTCGGCCCGATCCGCCAGCAGGCTTCGAACAGCCGGGGGCGACGGAAGACGATTGGAAACCGATCGAGACCCCGTCTCATTGGGCGATGAAAGGCTTCGTTACCGAATCCGGCTATGGTGGCTACCGAAAGCATGTCCGCATACCGGAGGATTGGCGCGGCCGAAGGATTCGTGTCGCCTTCGACGGGGTTTATAGCGGTGCGGAGGTTTGGTGGAATGGGGTCCGCGCCGGTTCTCACCTCGGCGGAGCCACACCTTTCCAACTCGACGTGACCGAAAGCGCCCGGCCCGGCTCGGATAACGTTCTTGCGGTCCGCGTAGCGGAAAAATCGATGGCGTCCGAGCTGGATCATATGAGCATGTATGCGGACTTTTCGCTCGCGGGCATCTTTCGGAGCGCGTACGTATTTTCCATTCCCCCCGCGCACATCGCGCGCGTCCAGTCGCATGCCGGCCTGCGCGGCGGACCGGGGAGCGCGGATTTAGTTGTCGATGTGGGAATTGTCAATGAGTCGCCGGAGCCCGCCCCGGCGATCACGCTCAGCCTGAGGCTTCTGGACGCGTCGGGCCGCGTGGTATCGTCGGGCGCGCCGCGGAGCTTCGATCTTGCTCCCTGGGCCAGCGCAAAACACACGGCGCGCTTGGCCGTAAATGCGCCCCTGCTCTGGACGGCGGAACATCCCAACGTTTACCGTCTGGAGGGAGTGCTTTCACGGAGCGGCGTCGAAGTTCAGCGGGTAAGTCAAAACGCCGGCTTTCGAGAGACCCGCATCGAGGGCACGAAGGTTCTCGTGAACGGGGTTCCATTGAAGTTCAAGGGAACGTGCCATCACGACTCTCACCCTCTGCTGGGACGCGCGGTGACTCCGGAATTAGAACGCCAGGATCTGGAATTGATCAAAGAAGCCAACCTGGACGCTCTCCGCACGTCGCATTACCCGCCTCTTCCGGAACTTCTCGATATCGCCGACGAGCTAGGGGTGTATATAGAGGAGGAGGCGCCCTTCTGTTGGGTCGACAATTCGAGCGATCTCCGCTACGGAGCGCTGACGCGCCAGTTAACGGCGGAGATGGTCGAACGTGACATGAGCCATCCTTCGGTCGCCTATTGGTCGGCTGGGAATGAAAGCCGCTGGGGTCCCATCCTGAACGCGGGCGAGCGGGAGATTCGATTGAGCGATCCAAGCCGGCCGGTGATCGGAAGCTGGGCCGGGAGCGGTCACTTCGATATGACGGTGCGGCACAATCCGATTACCGTCGCCGAAATGAAAGAGCTGGAGGGCAATGACCGGCCGGTGATTTGGGACGAGAGTCTCTGTCTCTTTCAGGGCATCTTTGGAGATGGTCAGGAAATCTGGCGCGATCCGGGCGAGCGCGACTATTACGTGGCCCCGCTGATCGATGTAATGGATTCCTTCTGGTCGAGTAAGGTGGTCCAGGGAAGCTTCGTCTGGGCGTGGTCGGACGACCTGTTCCTTGTTCCCGGGCGTGGGTCCGAATACGGGCGGAATTTCGTAGAAGCTCCCGGCGTGGAACGCATTTATTCGCGCGAAGGATACGGGCTTGTGGGCGACGCCCCCTGGGGTGTAGTTGACGGATGGCGCCGCAAAAAGCCGGAATTCTGGCACATCAAGAAACTACACTCTCCGGTAAGGGTGGCAATCCGCCAACTGCCGCTCCCTTCACGCGGCGAATCCTTGCGCGTTCCCCTGCAGAATCGCTATTTCTTTACGAACCTCTCCGAACTGCGCATCGAATGGCGCCTGGGCGATCACACCGGGACGGTGCGAGCGGAAGTGCCTCCGCAGGAAACTGGCGACGTGATCATTCCGGTCGATTTTCCAGTGCCGGCCGCCACGACCCTGGAACTCCGCTTCCTGAACGGCGGCCGCCTGGTCGATGCCAGCGCCATCCAAATCGGCAGGAGCGCACCGCCCGTTACCTCGCATGCCGCGGCTCCGCTGCGGGTGGACAGTCAGGAGCTACTCTCTGGCGCAAATACTCGCATCCGCGGCGCCGGGTTCGAGACTGGCATTTCTCAGCGCCGCGGACTCCTGCAATATGTCACCGCCGGAGGGACGCCGGTTCTCTACGATCAACCGCAGATTCACGTGCTTCCAATTCCAACGCACTCCTCCTCCCTGCCCGATGCGATGACCTGGACGCTCGACCGGCCCGTCGAAGTCGCCAGCCGCGATGGGGCGACGATCATTACCTCGCAAGGCCACTATCGGAACTTCGTCGGGACCTACGACACAACAATCCATCCCGACGGAGGGATCACCGTCAGCTACGACTTTGCGTATACCGGTCCCGCTATACGCGTCCGGGAAGTTGGCTTCCAGTTGCCGCTCGCGTCGTCCTTCGATCGCCTTTCCTGGACTCGCAACGGGGAATGGACCTGGTATCCGGCGGACCATATCGGAGCGCTATCCGGATCCGCCTCCGCTCACTCCAATCGGCCGCCTTTTGTACAGCCGGACTGGCCCTACGCGGACGATGATTCGCCTCTGGGAACGAATGCCTTCCGGAGCACCAAGCGAAACATCGTAGAAGCGTCCATCACCGATTCCCAAGGCCGCGGGCTCGCAATCCACTCCGGCGGCAATCAGCACTTGAGAGCCGCCGTGGACTCCGATCGAAATCGTTTGTATGTAAATGACTGGTTCGGCGGGACAAGCGTGCGGGCGGGAGAATGGACCTCGAACTACGGCGAAGGCAAACTGCTCGAAACAGGTGAGAGGATTCGGGCCACGCTGCGGCTCTCGCTCCTGCCAGGCGTTCCGGCCCAATCACACTACGACAAAAGGACCGAGGATGCGAATCACTGACATCGAAACCTACCTGGTGGGTAATCCCTGGAAAAACTGGCTGTTTGTTCGCTTAAAGACGGACGAGGGTATTTACGGCATTGGAGAAGGATCTCTCGGACACCTGTCGAAAACGGTGGAGACCGCGATCCACGAAATGAAGCCGCTCATAGCCGGCCTGGACGTCTCTCAGACCGAGCTGATTGTCAACCGCCTGCAACGGCATGTCTATGCCGACGGCGGCCAGATCAAAATGTGCGCGATCTCGGCGATCGAAATCGCCTGCTGGGATGCCTGGGGCAAACGTCTGGGACAACCCATCTACAACCTGGTGGGCGGTCTTTGCCGCGACCGTGTGCGTGCCTATGCCAATGGATGGTACCGGTGCGAGCGTACCCCGGAGGCTTTCGCCGGAGCAGCGAGGCGGGCCGTTGCGCTGGGGTACTCCGCGCTGAAGTTCGACCCCTTCGGCGCGGCAATGAGCGTAATGACCGCGAGTGAGGAAGCGCTCTCCATTGACTTGGTCGCGGCCGTGCGCGACGCCGTGGGACCCTCCGTCGATCTGGCCATCGAAGCTCACTCCCGCTTCAATGTCTCGGCGGCGGTCCGCATCGGAAAGCGGCTGGAGAAGTTTAATCCGGCCTGGTTTGAAGAACCGGTGGGACACAGTAACATCCAGGCGATCGTCGAGGTTGCGCGGCACGTAGACGTGCCCATCGCCACCGGCGAGAGCTTCTCCTCCAAGCAGCAAGTGGCCGAGCTACTGCGCTACGACGCCGTGAATATCATCAATTTTGAACCGCTCCACATGGGCGGCATCCTCGGCTCGCGAAAAGTGGCCGACATGGTGGATGCGCATTACGGCCTCGTGATTCCGCATGCGGCCCAAGGGCCCGTTTGTACCCTGGCTTGCCTCCACATTGACGCCGCTACCCCGAATGCGTGGCTGCAAGAGACTTTCGAGGATTTCAATGAGCCTTGGGAACGGCAGCTTCTGACTTACTTTCCACCGATCCGCGACGGGTATTTTGACTTGCCCGCCGGGGCCGGCCTGGGCGCGGATCTCAATCTCGACGAAGTTCACCGCCACCCCTACCATGAAAACCCGGATATCACACTCTTCGAGGATGACTGGCAATTCCGCCGTTCGGAAGCGGACGCCGGATCCGGGAGCCGGTGATGCAGATCTTTCCAGGCGTTCATGAGATTCAATCGGTCTTCGGGAATCGTTACGTCCAGCAGTATCTCTTCGTCGGAGACATCGTCGTCCTACTGGACGCTGGAGTCGCGAAGACGCCAATCGAGGCGATTCTCCCTTACATGGACAAAATTGGCGTCAAGCCGGAGAGGCTGGCCATGGTGATCGCGATGCATGCCGACGCGGACCATCACGGAGGGCTGCCGGGCATGAAGGACGCGGCGCCGCACGCGCTTCTCGGCTGCCATCGGGCCGACCTCCAACTGATCCAATCTCCCGAACGGTTGTATCAGGACCGCTACAATTTCCTGGCCCGTGAGCATGGCCTGGGCTTTAGCAGGGACGGAATGGTCTACTGTCCGGAAGGACGCAGGATCGACGTCGTGTTCTCGGGCGGCGAAACGATTCAGCTCGCCAAGGACTGGACGCTGCGGTTCTGGCATGTACCCGGCCACTCACAGGGCCACCTTGCAGCCTACGACGAGAAACACCGCGCCGCGTTTACGAGCGATGCCGTGCAAGCCAATGGATATCCCGCCATTGCAGGAGGAATGGCCTTCGGACCGACATACTACACCGTGGACGCGTATTTATCCACAATCCAGTTTCTCGAAAACCTCCCCATCGAGCACATGTTTTCCGGGCATTGGCCAGCCGCGCATGGCGGGCAGGTCGACGCCTTTCTGCAAGCCAGCCGAAAGTTTGTCCTGCGCGCGGACGAATTGCTCGGGGCGTATTTCAAGGCTCATCACGGAGGAGTCACGTTGAAGAACATCCTGGCCGGCCTTAGCCCCAAACTGGGCGACTGGCCGGATACTATGGCTCCTTTCCTACAGTTCGCCCTGTATGGGCATCTCACGCGACTGGAGCAAACCGGCGTGATCGCCAGGTCAGGCGGACACCCCGTGGAATACCGTCTGGTCTGACCGCGGGCGCGGCGCAAAGCGGAATCGCTTCCGATTTGCTTGCTCGCTATTCCATTCCTGTGTTACAAACGCCTTCATGTGGAATCTCGAAGGCCGCACCGCGATTGTCACGGGTGCGGCAAACGGAATCGGAAGCGCCACCGCGCTGATGATGGCGCGTGAGGGCATCCGCGTAGTGGCCGTTGATATTGATCGCGCGGCTCTCGAAGAACTCCGCGGACGAATTGCCGGCGCCGGAGGCGAAGTGGAGGCGGCCGTCGCCGATGTCAGCGATTCCGCGGCGGTGGAGCAGGTGGTACAGACTGCGCAACAGCGTTTCGGGACGCCGGATATTCTATTCGCGAACGCGGCCATTCAACTCGCCCGGCCCGCCGGCGAGACCAGTGAAGAGGATTGGGACCGGCTCCATGCGGTGAACCTGAAGGGAGTCTTCCTCTGCTGCCGCGCCGTTTTGCCGGGCATGAGGGCGAACAAAAGCGGCTCCATCGTCATTTCGTCCTCCGGCCACGCTTTTGGGACCTATCCGAATTTTTCCGCCTACGCTTCCACCAAGGGAGCCCTCGTAGCCTTCATGCGAGGCGTGGCGCTCGACTATGCCGCGGACGGAATCCGCGCAAATTGCGTCATTCCCGGCGCCACCGATACCCGGCTCATCCAGGACTACTTCGCCCAGAGCGCCGACCCCGCGAACGCGCGCGCCAGCCTGCTCGACAGTATCCCTCTCGGCAGGCTTGCCGCGCCGGAAGACATCGGGAAAGCGGTATTGTTTCTTGCCTCCGCCCACGCGTCTTATATCACCGGAACCACCTTGGCCGTGGACGGCGGGCTAATGGCGCGCGGATAATCGGAACAAATTCCGAATCTTATTGCACCGGTTGGAAGCCTCAGGTATAGTGAATTTCATGCTGACCCTGAACGGCATCACACCCGTGATGACCACCTGTTTCCGCGAGGACGAGTCGATCGACGACGACGCGCTCCGGCGCCAGATCGATTTCGCCATCGACGGCGGAGCGGCGGCGATTTGCGGGCCGGGGTTCGCGGCCGAGTTCTATAAGCTCTCCGATGCCGAGCGCTATCATTACGTCGAGGTTCTGGTGGAGCACACGCGCAAGCGCGTCCCTGCCATTGCCGCCACCACCTCGGGATCGACCCGGTCCACGATCGAGTTCTCCCGTTTCGCGGAAAAAATAGGCGCCGATTGCCTGATGGTCGCCGCGCCGCGAACCGCGCCTCTGCCGGGCGCGGCCGTCGTGAAATATTACAGCGCTCTCTGCGACTCGGTTGGACTTCCGGTGATGCTTCAGGATGCGGACTTTACCGGCGCCGGCCTGCCTGCCCCCGTTTTCGTGGATTTGGCCCGGAAGCATCCGAATTTCAGGTTTGCCAAACTCGAAGTCACTCTGCCCGGACAAAAATGTGCCGAGATTGTCGAGAAGAGTCAGGGCCAGGTGCAGATCATTTATGGACTGGGCGGAGTGGCGATGCTGGACGGACTGGCGCACGGCGCCTCGGCCATGATGCCCGGGGCGGCGTGTCTCGAAGTCTACGTCCGCGTTTATGAACTCTACACCGGCGGAAGACAGGCGGAGGCAAAGGCGCTTTTCTATAAATTGATCCCGTATCTCACCTTTGCGCTGCAAAACCTGGAACTTGCCATCGGCATTGAGAAAATGGTGCTTCTGAAGCGCAAAATCGCGCCAAATGCCATCCTGCGCGAGCCGACGCTGCATATTGACGACACCTATAAAGACCAGATGGACGAACTCGCCTGGGATGCCGCAGCGCTCGCGGAGGAATGCCGCGCCCATCTTTTGGCAGGCCGGTCCACCACCGTGTAGTTATGCCCATCGCATCGCCGGGGGCGCGCGGCAGCGTTGCCGCACGCCTTGACCGCCTGCCCCTCTCCCGATTTCACCGCCGCTTCATCACGTTGATCGCCCTGGGCGCCTGGTTCGACCTCTACGATCTCTTCATGATGGCGTACATCGGAGCGGCTCTCCAGGACTCGCGTTTCCTCAATTTGACCCAGTTTACGGAGGTCATCGCCGCGTCCTTCGCCGGGATGTTCGTGGGAACGCTGGTGCTGGGCTTTGCAAGCGACCGGTACGGCCGGCGGATTTCTTTCCTGTTCATGCTTGCCCTGTATTCGGTCTTCACCCTGGCAGGCGCGCTGGCGGCCACTCCTCACATGCTCATGGCGATGCGCTTCTTCGCTGGAATCGGCGTCGGCGCCGAACTGGTGATCATCGACACGTACGTGGCGGAGGTGACACCGCGTCATGCCCGCGGACGCTATCTCGCGATCGCGCACCTGATTGGTTTTTCCGCCGTCCCCGCGGCGGCTCTCTTTTCGATCGCCCTTGTCCCTACTCACTGGCTGCTCGATGGCTGGCGGTGGGTGATGATCATCGGTTCGGCCGGCGCGCTCATCGCCTGGCGCCTCCGCCGCAATTTGCCGGAGTCCCCGCGCTGGCTCGAATCGATGGGGAGACACGAAGAGGCGGACCGCATCCTGCGCCAGATCGAACAGGACGTCCGGAGCGAAACGGATCTGGAACTGCCCGAACCGGTCTTCGCGCCGCCCGTCTCCCGGAAGGCCCCGCTGAGCGAACTCTTCCATGCGCCCTACTTAGGAAGAACCTGCCTGCTGGCGGCGTTTCATTTGCTTCAAACCGTCGGCGTGTACGGATTCGCAAACTGGGCGCCGACGTTCCTGCTCAAACAGGGAAAGGACCTCGGCCACTCGCTCCTGTACAGTGCTCTGATGGCCTCCGTGAGTCCGCTGGGACCGGCAATCGCCGTGTGGACAAGCGACAGGCTCGAGCGCAAATGGACCATCGCGGTTCTCGCCGTGTCGATGGCGGCTTCCGGCCTACTGTTCGCCTTCGCATCGGGGGCCGCGGGTATCGTCGGCGCCGGAGCGGTGATGACGGTGCTCAGCTACTGGTTCTCCGCGGTCTTTCACACGTACCAGGCAGAGCTTTTTCCAACGCGGCTGCGGGCTACAGGCGTCGGCTTCACCTATAGCTGCAGCCGGCTCAGCGCTGTTCTCTCAACCGTGATGATTGGGGCGCTGCTGGCGAAAGGGCCGCTCTGGGTGTTCCTCTTCATCGCCGCCGCGATGATTACCGTTGCCATCCTGATCGCCTGGTTCGGCCCGAGAACGAACTTCCGCGCCCTGGAGGAGGTATCGATTTGATTCGCGACGCCGGCTTCGCTGTTCCGTCGTTCACCGTGCCCGTCATCGCCGCGCCGGACGTGTGCGTCGTTGGCGGCGGGGCGGCGGGCGTTGCGGCGGCAGTCGGCGCGGCTCGCTGCGGCATGTCGGTGCTCCTGATCGAGCGGTACGGTTTCTGCGGAGGCGCAACGGTCGCCGGGCTCAGTGGCACTATCTGTGGGCTCTACAGCAGCGGCGAGCGGCCCGAGCAGATCGTTTTCGGTTTTGCCGGTGAGTTTTGCGACCGCCTGCGCGCGCGCGGCGGAGTGGCTTCCTCCGTCCCGTTCGGACGGACCCGCCTGCTGCCGCACGACAGTTTCACCTGGAAGGAAACCGCCGATTCCCTGCTCGCCGCCGCGGGCGTCGAAGTTCTGTTCCACACCAACTTCGTCCGCGCGTACACCGGCGATGCCGGAGAAGTACGGACGCTGCTTCTTCGCGCGATGGAAGGCCTGGTCGCGGTTCAGCCGCGCGCGGTGGTCGACGCATCCGGCGATGCCGAGGTCGTCGCCGGCGCGGGCCTTCCCGCCACGTTCGGCAAGGACGGCGTGGTGCAGACTCCGACCATGGTGTTTCGTGCCGGCGGAGTGGACATGCCGGTCTTTCTCGGGCTGGATCCGCGCGAAATCAACATGCGGGTCGCCCGGGCGCACGCCGCCGGGAAATATGACCTGCCTCGCCACCACGTTTACCTCTTCCCGATGCCGATGGGCCGGGAAGTGCTTTGCAACATGACCCGCATTACCTATCCGGACGGTTCCGTGCCTTGCGGAATTTCGAGCGCCGGCATCAGCTTTGCGGAACAGGAAGGCCGCCGGCAGGCGCGCCGCTACGCATCATTTCTCAAAGAGTGTGTGCCCGGCTTTGAGAATTCTTATCTCGTCGAGACGGGCGCGCAGGTGGGCATCCGCCAATCCCGTTCGATCGCGGCCAGGCTTCGTCTGAGCAACCAGGATGTGCTGGAGGGCAGAAAGCATCCCGGAGCCGCTACGTTTTCCGCCTGGCCCATCGAGTGCCACTCGTCCGCCGGGCTAACGATTTCCTACCTTGAAGGCGATGCCTACGACATACCCTTTGAAACATTGATACCGGCCGGTTCCATTAACCTTCTCGCCGCCGGAAGGTGCCTTTGTGCAGAGCACGAGGCGCTTGCCTCGGCGCGCGTAACAGCCCAATGTTTTGGAATGGGCTACGCAGCGGGCGCCGCATGCGGCCTGATGCGGAAAGAAAATCTGAAGGCGGATGCGCTGACGGGCGAAATGGTGGCCTACTGGATGCGGCGGAACGGCCTCAAAACCACCGGAGAAGCGGAATGAAACTTCGCAGCAATTTCGAGCGCGGCAGCACGCGCTGGGCAGTCCGCCGTGCGCAATGGATCGCCATGGGAATTCCCGAGGATGATTTTGAAAAGCCCAAAATCGCTGTCGTGAATTCTTCCTCGTCGCTTTCGGTGTGCTACAGCCACCTGGACGAAGTCTCGCGCGTGGTGCGGCAAAGCATCCGGGAGAGCGGCGGACTTCCGTTCGAAATACGCACGGCAGCGCCATCGGACTTTATCACGTCCGCCGGGCTCAAGGCGAGATACCTGCTTCCAACCCGCGACCTGGTGGTTAACGATATCGAGGTGCAGGTGGAAGGAGCATGCCTGGATGGGATGGTTCTTCTCTCCTCTTGCGACAAGACTACGCCCGCACACCTGATGGCGGCGGCCCGGCTGAACATCCCTTCCATCGTCGTTCCCTGCGGCTATCAATTGGGCGGCCAGTGCGGCGGCCGCGACGTGGATATTGAGGAAGTCTACAAGGCTGTCGGCGCGGTAGGCAACGGGAGCATGACCGTCGAGGAGCTGGAGGATTGGACCCGCATCGCGATCCAGGGCCCCGGAGTTTGCGCCGGATTGGCGACGGCGAATTCAATGCACATCATGGCCGAGGCCTTGGGGATGACGCTCGCGGGCGCGGCTCCCGTCCGTGCCGGCAGCCCGCGGTTATTTGACGCGGCGCGCCGCGCGGCCGCGCGTATTGTGGCGCTCGCCGGGCAGGAGCTCTTACCGCGCGATATACTGACGCGCCGCGCGTTTTCTAACGCCATTTCGGTCGCCGTGGCGATCGGGGCATCCGTGAATGTGGTTCGCCACCTCGCCGCGACGGCGACGGAGGCCGGACTCGATCTGGATGTCATTTCCATGATCGAGGAAGCCGCCGCGCATATCCCGCAGATTACTCGAATTAAACCGAACGGGCCGGACCGCATCGAGCACCTGGACGCCGCGGGCGGCGCACGCGCGATTCTCCAGCAGCTTCGCTCGCGCCTGGATTTGCAGGCCCTCACCGTGGAGGGTAGAACTCTGGGGGAAGCTCTCGATGCCGGGGCCGCTCTGGACGCCGCGGTCGTTCGTCCCTTGGATCACCCGTTTACGGACGCTCCAGGCCTGGTGGTTCTGCGCGGGAATCTGGCGCCCGACGGAGCGCTCGTGAAGGTGGCCGCCGTACCCGGCGCAATCTCGCGTTTCTCCGGCCCGGCGCGCATCTTCGAAGATGAGGATGAGGCCCTCCGGTCCCTGGGACAGGGCGGCATCCATCCGGGTGACGTCGTGGTTCTCAGGATGATGGGCCCGGTGGGCGGGCCGGGCACCGTGTTCGCGTGCAGTTTCATGGCGGCGCTGGTGGGAGCCGGACTGGCTTCGCTCGTGGCGGTGGTGACCGACGGCGAGCTTTCGGGCTTGAATCGCGGAATCACCGTTGGGCAAGTGATGCCAGAGGCAGCGTGCGGAGGGCCTCTGGCAATTGTGCGCGAACGGGAAATCATTTGTATCGACCTCACCGCCCGGAGCGTGGACCTCGACGTGTCCACGCAGGAGATCGGCGAACGGCTGGCCGCATGGAAAGCGCCCGAACGGCGGATCAAGCCAGGCTGGCTTTCCATCTACGCGCAAACGGTGCAACCCCTCGCAAAAGGCGCTGTGCTGGGCGCGCGCGAAAACATCCCTCCGCTACGCTGATTCTGTCACGACCGCAAACAGCAGCAGGGGCTGCTCACCCGCGTTCAGCCGGTAGTGCAGAGCTTTTACGCTTCGGCCCCTTGCGTTTAGCGAATACAGGAGGACCTGATACTGCTCCCGCGCCGTGTCTTTGACAAAGATCAGCGCCCGCTGTGCTTCGGTTGCGATCGGATCGACGCGCCCGCATTGGTAAATCAAATTTCCGCGAGCGATCTCATAGCCCTCGCGGAGGGGAATCTCTTCCTGTCCGCCCTCCGTGTATTCGATTCGCAGCTTCGCTGCCTCATGTCCGGAGGCGCCCTCGGGGGGAAAGCCTCCTGGGCAGGAGATGTGACCCAGGATGTGGACGCCGGAACATTTTCGGCCGCCCGGGCCGCTGATCGGAATGGACACGCTGGGATGCGAAGCGGTGATCACCAGCGGACGGACATAGCCTGCGGCCGCGGGCGGCTCGAAGGAGCCTCCCAGAATCTGGATGCCCCCGGATCGCCACAGCAGGAACTTTTCGCCTGTGCGGCGCCACTGATCGTTCGCATAGCCCTGCTTGGACCAGTAGTCCGCAAGGACGCTCTCGAAGTCCGCCCATGCCGCGGCCTGATCCGGCCCGCTCGCAAGCGGCGCCAGGTCCACCGGATCAAGTTGCGCGCCGGGAGCCCACGGCGTCTGCCGGAGGGGAACCAATTCCGGCCGCTGCGCACGCGGAAGGCTCACGCTGCGGCGGCCCTCCCAGAGGCGGGAAAGCTCTATCACGATTTCCTGGCGCGGCTGCCTCGATTCAGTCACCACGCCGGATTCGAGAATCCCATTCCGCATCTCCGGATCGATGCGCGTATATTGAGGAAGATCCTGCCAGGACCAGAACACGGTTCCCGCCAGCGCCTGGCGCTCCTGCAATTCGAGGATCATATCCACGCTGTGCGGCATGACCTGCGGAGACTGTCCAATCTCTTTGCCGCCCCATTCCGTAAAAGTCAACGGGCGCGATGAGCCGTAGTAGGTCGCGATCTTTTCAAACTCTTCAATATCGAACGTGTAGGGATGGTCGTCAAAAAAGTCCATCTCGGATTCGACAAAGATCGGTTTGGCTTTTTCTTTCGGCGAACTGTTCGCGGCCGAGACCAGGCGCTGCCAGGGATCCAACCTCCGGCACATCGCCTTGCCCTCGCGCAGATAGGCCGCCGTGAAGCGCGATTCATTTCCCAGCAGCCAAGCGATTACCGAGGGCGAATTCCAGTCGCGCCGGATGGTCTTCTCCATGATCCTCAACCCAAGCTCGACACTCGAACGAGGCATCTCCGGAAACTCCACCTGCCAGTACCCCGGCTCCTCGGTAACCATCAGGCCGAGTTCGTCCGCCAGTTCCACGATGTAACGGTCGTGCGGGTAGTGCACCAGTCGAACGAAATTAGCGCCCATCGCCTTGATGGAGCGCATGTCGTGTTCCATCTGCCGGCGGGTGAGGGTGAATCCCTGGTCTTTCCACATATCGTGCCGGCAAACGCCGTTGAGAATTATGCGGCTTCCGTTCAGCTCAAAATTCGGCCCGTTGGTTCGAAAAGTGCGAAAGCCGGTCGCGAAAGAGTATGCGTCGCTTCCAGTGCGTGTTTCGATGGAAACGTTCACGTCATATAGAGTCGGGGAATCCGGGGACCAGAGCCCTGGCTGGACGGCCTCCAGTGCAATTTCCACCGGCACTGTGCCCGCGCCGGAAAATTCCCGGCTGCCGGTTGCGACCACATGGGATCCTCGCTTCAAGGTCACAACGGCACGGCCCGGCGCGGCTTGTTTGGAGTCGACGTAGACGACCGCGCGGCAGTGGGCGGAACTGAAATCCGGAGTCAGCGTGTAACTGAAGCTCGCGTTTCCGATGAAGACCGCCGGCCGCAGTTCCGCCCAAACGTCGCGAATGATTCCGCCGTAACCGGCCCAACCGGGGTTAATGCCAAGAGTGATTTGATCGGCTCCGCCACCGGCGGGCTCGGGCGTCAGGTCCGCCATCGCCACACGGATTTCGTTGCTGCCTTCCCGCAGTTGCCCGGTCATTTCGAACTCAAAGGGCACATACGGATCCATGGTCCCCAACTCGACCCCGTTTACAAACACACGGGCAAAATAGGCAATGGCTTCGAAGTGCAGGAACGCGCGCATCCCCGCCGTAAGCCGGGAAACAGAGCACGTCCGGGTCAGATCGTAGAGCCCGCTGGGCGGAAGCGAGCACGGCACGTGAACAGGCCCGACGCGTGTTCCATCCACCGAGCGCTCCCAAGGCCCGTTCAGATCGATACGAGTTCTATCCGGCGCAGGGTTGGCGGCTTCAGCCGCTCGCGCCGGTGCAAACAGGGGCAGCGTTCCTGCCACGCTCAGAAAATTACGCCGCCTCATGCGTTCCTCCCGGTTCCTTGCACCGTAATGGCAAAGATCGCCAGCGGCGGACCGCTTTCGAGCCTACAGCGCATTTCGACGATGCGATCCGGCCGCCGCGGAACGATCGTGTGCAGCAGAACCTGGTAATGTTCTCGCGCGGGGTCCTTTTCAAACAGCAGCGCCGCGGGTGCGGCAGTGGCCAACGGGCAGATCAGTGTTGCTTCATGGACCCGGTTCGCCCTGGCCACCTCTATGCCGTTGCGCTGCGGAAATACCTCCGTGCGGCCGCCGGAAAAATGGAGCTCGTAGTTCGCCGCAATCGCCTTTCTCCTGCCTTCCAGGGGATATCCGGAAGGCAGCGTGACGTTCCCAAGCACATACAGCGCCTCGCAGCCCGAATCCAGCGGAATCCGAACTTCGGGCGCGTCCGGAACCAGCACTACCGGCGTCGCGTAGCCGTCTCGCAGGGCGCATCGAAACGGGATTCCGGACACGACAAGATCCGCCCCTTTCCAGAACAGCATGCGGCGGCCCGTTCGTTCCCATTGATTCTGGCCCATCGACGATGCCGCCCAGAACTCCTTCATGCGAGCGTCGACAAATTCCCACGCCCGCGCGCTCTCGGGACGGTCGGCAACCGGCTGTAGATCCGCCGGACGCAAATCCCCCTTGCCCTGGATCACCGCGCTTCGCAAGGGAAGCAGCCTGGGCCGGTCCGACGCGGGAGTGTCGTGTCCGGAAAGGGCGCTCTCGGGATTCTGCTCTTCGCCTCGAAACAACCGGGTGAGACGCGTATAGAGTTCCGGGCGGGGTTCCCTGGTCTCGGTCACAACCCCGGAAAGCAGCACTCCATCCTGAGTGGGCCAATCGATACGCGCATACTGCCGCACGTCATTCCAGGACCAGAAAGCGTGCGCCGCAATCTGGCCTTGCTGGACGGCCTCGAGAAGGCGGTCGAAGTTCCGCTCCCAGAAAATCTGCCCGCGGCCCGCGTCCTCCCAGCCCCATTCGTCGATACTGATCGGCTTCCCCGGCCCGAAGCCTGTCACAGTCTTCGCAAATTTCCGGCTGTCAAAGTCATAAAGATGCTGCGAGAAGAAATCGAGCCCGGCTTCTTCAAACTGAACCTTGGCCTTTTCGGTCGCGGTGCTGTTGGCAAAAGAGACCGGCCGCTTCCAGGGATCGGCCCGGTTACACATCTCCTTCCCTTGCCGCAGATAGTCGACGGTCAACCGGGATTCATTTCCCAGAAACCAGCCAAACACGGCCGGAGAGTTGCGGTCGCGGCGTATCGCGCCTTCCAGGATTCGCAGACCCGCTGCGACCTCAGCCGGGGGCATGGATGGGAATTCCACCTGCCAATAACCGGGCTCCTCGGTGACCAGCAAGCCGAACTCTTCCGCCAGATCGATTACATAGCGATGGTGGGGATAGTGGACCAGGCGAACAAAGTTGGCGCCGGTTTGCTTAATCGCCTGCATGTCCTGCCGCATTTGCGTTCGGGTAAGAGTAAAACCCTGCCCGCTCCACATGTCATGCCTGCAAAAGCCTTGGAGCACCAGCGGCTTGCCATTCCAGAGAAACCGTGGGCCATCGATCCGGAAATGACGGAAGCCGGTGCGGCAGGTATGGACATCTTGCCCCGCGCCCATCTTCAGCGTTGTTTCCAGACGGTACAGATGCGGCTGATCCGGCGACCATAGCCACGGGTTGGCGCATTCAAAGGCCAGACCCTTTGCAGAATGTCCCGTTTCGACCTCAACTGGCGAGGTGGCCTGCGCCGCCACCGCGTTTCCGAACAGGAGAGTCACCGTCAACTCGCCGGCGCCGCTCGCGGCCGAGGAGAGCGAAACTTGAGCGGTACACGCGGCGCGAGCGAAGTCGTCTGAAAGTTCGAATTGGAAGGCCACGTCTTCGATAAAGGCAGCCGGCCGCAGCTCAAGGTAAGTATCGCGAATGATGCCGCCGTATGCCTCCCATCCGGGGTTTACGCCGATGGCGACATCGGCCGCACCCGCGCCGTCCGGCCCCGGAGTCAGATCGCAGATTTCCACCTCGATCTGGTTATCGCCCCCCTGAAGGGCGGCGGTAGCGTCAAATTCGTGTGGGACATAAGCTCCCATGGCCCCCAGGCGCCGGCCATTCACGCTGACGGTGCCAAAGTAGGCAATCCCTTCAAAACACAGGAATACGCGCGTTCCGGCGTCCATTGCCGGGAGCGTAACCTTTTTACGCAATCGATAAACGCCGGACGGCGCAAGAGAACATGGCACGGTGACCAGATCCCAAAGCCGTCCGTTGTGCCAGCGCTCCCACGCGCCATCCAAACCGATCGTGCGCCGCGCCGGATGATCCGCGCCGCCGAGCGCAGCGCGCCCTCCCAAATCCTGCATCATTTCTTCTTCCGGTCTCCTTGCCGAGCGTGGATGGATCGCTTGAAAACTGACCGATCATATCCGATCGTATCTTTCAAGTCAATATATCGGAATGCTTTCCGATGAAAATCAGACCCCTACGCGGGTAGCGCCAGCCAGGCCGGCGGCCCGCGGGGTGGCCCCCACGTGAGAAGCAAGCGGGTTTATTACTATTCTGTTGAATAATAAGCATAAGCGCGCCTTGAACCCGAGTTGCCTCCACAAGTTTTTTCGAATTCCCGGAGCGCGGGCGGGACAGAGAACCACAATACCAAAAGTCGGAATTCGTTCCGTTCCTATTGACGGCCTACTCAAATCATGTTATACAACGATAACGCTTGTTGGAGCGTAACGCTTAGGCGACTCGAAGGGTCATCAAATGAAGAGCACTTTCAGGGCTTTTACCACCAAATTCGCAGTCCTCGCAGCCATCGTTATCTGTTCGGCCGGCGGGCTCTTGCAGGCGCAGGAAGGGCGCGCCAGTATCAACGGAGTGGTTGCGGACCAGAGCGGCGCTTCGGTGGCGGGAGCCACGATTACCGCGCGGGAGTCCGCCACCGGACAATCGCGAGTGGTTACGGCGGCAGACAACGGCACATACGTGCTCCCTCTCCTTCCGCCCGGAACATATTCCGTCACGTGCAGCCACGCGGGCTTCGCCTCCCAGACGCACACCGCAATCAACATCACTGTCGGCCAGCAGGCAACGGTCGATTGCAACCTCACCGTAGGGGAAGTAAGCCAGTCAGTCGAAGTTTCGGCTGCCGCCGAGCAACTGAACACAACGAACGGAGCGCTGGCCTCGGTCATCGAAAAGACCGCGATTGAAGAGTTGCCCCTGAACGGCCGCAATCCCGCCACGCTTGTATTTCTATCGCCGGGAGCGACCGACGGGCTGAAGACGAGCGCCTTTACGCGTCAGGATTTTACGACTTTCCCCACCGAGAGCGGCGCGTCAGTGAGCGGCGGCCGCCAGGGCAGTACTTATTACATGCTGGACGGCGGCAACAACATGGATAGCTACACCAACCTGGCGCTGGCGTTCCCCAACCCGGACGCCACGCAGGAATTCCAGGTGATCACCAACAACTTCGACGCTCAGTATGGATTTTCGCCGGGAGCGGTGGTCAGCATTGTCACGCGCTCCGGCACCAACGCCTGGCACGGAGATGCCTTCGAATTCCTGCGTAACGATGTGCTGAATGCGCGCGATTTTTTCGCTCATACCAAGGACTCCTTGAAGCGAAACCAGTTTGGCGCATCGGCCGGCGGCAAGATCATCAAAGACAAGCTCTTCATCTTTGGCAACTACCAGGGAACCACGGAGCGGTACACGGTCAACGGCGGCTCGGCCAGTGTGCCGAGCAACGCGAACTTGAATGGAGACTTCAGCCATTATCTGACGGGCCAGACGACAAATCTCTGCGGCGCGGGAGGCCCTTCCAATCTTAATTTCGATACCGGGCAGATCTTTCAGGTGGGTGGGCGCTCGCTGGTCACCTGCCCGGCCGGCAGCGCCAACGCAGGCCAGCAGGTGGTTCTCAAGCAGCCGTTCCCCGGAAACAGAATCCCGGTTTCGCTGTTCAGCCCGATCGCGCTTCGATTCGAAGACATTCTGCCGCGCACCGACGACCCGGGCGGAGTTGTCACACTGGCGGGGCGAGTGGCCAGCCAGGACTACCAGGAATTCACCATCCGCCCGGACTGGTACCTGAACGAAAAGAACCACATCTCCGGCCGCGCCTATTACAACCACTTCTCCCATCCGGCTCAGTCGGGAGGCGGGAACGCACTGCTTGCCGACCGTTCCTGGACCGCTCCCTTTGAAAACTACGGCGGAAGCTGGCTGTTTACGGCCCGGCCGAACCTGCTGAACAATCTGGTGGTCTCCTATAACCGGCTGAACACCTTCAGCCAGGCCGGTTTGCAAACGAAAGATGGCAAGCCGGTCTGCTACGCGTGCTTCGGCGTAGATGTTGCCGAGTATCCAACCACCGCCGCCGCCCTCGACCTATTGAACGTGAACGGAACCTGGATCGCCCAGAACACCAATCTGATCAACCGTCACAACGTTTCGATCGCCGATAGCGTGACCTGGACGCACGGCAAGCACATGATTGTGGCCGGCATCAACGTGCTGGACCAGTTCTGGGAGGAAGGCACGGACTGGCTCGCCGCCCCTCTCATTCAATTCCAGGGCAAGATCACGGGCAACGGCTTTGCCGATTTCCTGCTGGGGCAAGCCGATTCATTTGAACAGGGCGCTGGAGAATTCAACCAGGTGCATGGAACATCGTGGGCCGGCTTTGTTCAGGACACCTATCGCATGAAGCCGAACTTCACCCTGAATCTCGGCCTCCGGTGGGAGCCTTTTTTTGCGTACACTCCGTCGAAAGGCAGAATTCCCGTCTACATCCCGGGAGCGCAGAGCCAGCGCTATCCCAACGCCCCCGTAGGCCTCGTTTATCCGGGAGACCCGGGGGTCCCGTCCAAGGGAACACCCAATAGTCTGGCGATCTTCTCTCCACGGATTTCGATCGCCTGGCAGCCCGGATTCGTCAAGAACACCGCCGTGCGCGCTTCGTTCGGGATCTTTGCGGTGCCCTTTGAGATGTCGTATTACAACCACGCGGCGGATACCGCACCGTTCTCGCCTACCTACTCTTTCGATCCCACCACCACCGGAGGTCCACCGGTTCCGGGCGGCACTCCCATTCCGCTCGCAAGTCCCTGGAGCGTGTTTGAACCCACCGGCTACAAGAGTCCATTTCCGCCGTTTGCATCGCCCGGGTACGCGCCGCCCAGCGACACCGCGTTCGTAACCCCCGTGAACGTCCAGAGCGCGTTCTCGCCCGACTTCAAACTGGGAAAAACTCAGACCTGGAATGTTTCCGTGGAGCGTCAGTTCGCCGCCGGGATTCTGGCGCGCGTCGCCTATGTGGGAAGCGAGAGCTATCACCTCTCCAATCTTGTGGAGCGGAACCCCGGCCTATTTAGTACGAACCCGAACCTGAACGGCCTCCGCGCGTTGACGGATTTTTCGGGCATACTTCAGTACAACTCCTGGGGAACCGCCTCCTACAACGCTCTTCAGCTCACGTTTGAAAAGCGCTTTACGAACGGCCTCCAGTTCACCGCGAACTACACCTGGTCGAAGAATCTCGATTCGGCGTCGGCGAGCTCCGCGGCGTTTAACGGCAGCATCACCGATCCATTCAACATCGGCTTTGACCGCGGCATCTCGAATCTCAACTATCCCCGCATTTTCAACGCGTTCTGGGTTTACCAGACACCAGCGCTCAAGGATTCCAATCCGCTGGTCCGGGGCGTTCTGGGGGGTTGGGAAGTGAGCGGCACATGGCGGATGCAGTCCGGCGATCCCTTCTCGATTGCCGGAGGCAACGGGAATGACAACTCCCAGTCCCACGTTGGCAGCGATCGCGCGGACGTCGTCTCCGGCCAGTCGCTCGACGTGCATCAAGGATCGAAAAGCCAGTGGCTGCATCAATATTTCAACACCTCGGCATTCCAGCAAAATGCGGCCGGCACGTTCGGAAATTCCGGCCGCAATCTGCTGCAGGGCCCCGGCGTGAACAACGTGGACCTGGGCATCAACAAGAGCTTCCCCTTTATGGAGCGGTATCGCATCCAGTTCCGATGGGAAATGTTCAATGCTCTCAACCGTCCCACTTTCGACCTACCGGACCGGACGGTGACTTCCGGGTCGTTCGGCCAGATCACCCAGACGAAGGGCGCGGGATCCGGATACCAGCAGACTCTGTTCGGCTACACTCCGCGCGTGATGCAGGCCGCGCTCAAGTTTTACTGGTAGCTTGCCGCCGGCTTCGGGCCGCCTATAATCGGAGTGTATTCCGAGGCTGCTTATGTCGGTCGGCAACGGCTTGAAGATCGTTTCGCTCGGGGGTCTGTTGTGCCTGTTCGTCTCCGTCGCGCCATCGCCCCGCGGCGGCACCGCCGGAGACGGATCGCTTTTCCGGCAGGCGCCGCCCGCGGAAACCGGCATCCGCTGGGAACATAGCAACGGTAAGTCCGCCCAGCGTTATTTGCCGGAAACCATCGGGCCCGGAGTCGCGATCCTGGATTACGATGGAGACGGCTGGCCAGATCTCTTTTTCGTCAATTCCGGCGAATCGGTCTTCTTCCATCCGAAAACTCCCCTGCGGCCGGCCCTCTACCGCAATAACCACGACGGCACCTTTACCGACGTAACCGTCAAGGCCGGACTTGACGCGAATCTGTTCGGGATGGGCGCGGCCGCGGCCGACTATGACGGCGACGGCTATCCGGACCTGCTTGTTACCGGCTACGGCAAGTGCATCCTCTACCACAACAACGGAAACGGAACGTTTTCCGATGCCACTACCCCAAGCGGAATCACGGCGCCGGGCTGGTTCACCAATGCCGTGTGGTTTGACTACAACAACGACGGGAAGCCCGATCTCTTTCTCGCGCAGTTTGTCGACTACTCCAGCCTTAAAAGCTGCGGAGGGGCCAATGCCTACGGGGGAAAAGCGGAAGGAATGCCGGAGGCGCAAACCTTTTATTGCATTCCGCGGGTGTTCGAGCCGATGCCCAGCTATCTCTACCGTAACGACGGTGGGGGGCGCTTTACCGATGTCTCCAAAGAGTCGGGCATCGCGGCAGTTCGCGGAAAGGGCTTCGGCGTAGTCGCCACCGACATAAATAACGATGGCGATCTGGATCTGTTTCAAGCCAACGATACCGTTCCCAATTTCCTCTTCCTGAATCACGGCGGGAAGTTCGAGGAGATGGGCCTGGCGGCAGGAGTGGGCTACAGCGAAGACGGCCTGGCACGTTCGGGCATGGGCGTGGATGCCGCCGACTTCGACCAGGATGGCAAGCAGGACCTGTTCGTCGCCAACATCGATCAGGAAACGTTTTCCCTCTACCATAACCAGGGGGACGAGAGCTTCGTCGATCTAAGCCGGAGCCGCGGAATCGCGGGGCCCACCCGGCTGCTCAGCGGGTGGGGTCTCAAATTTTTCGACTATGACAACGACGGTCTTCCCGACCTGATTCTGGCAAACGGCCATCCGGACGACCTTGTGGACAGCCGCATGAAGGGAGTGACCTATAAGGAGTCCTTACTGCTCTTTCATAACGACGGGCGCGGCGGGATGACCAACGTCACGAAATCCGCCGGCCGTGCGTTCGAGGAGAAGTATGCCGCGCGCGGCCTGGCGGCCGGAGATCTCAACAACGATGGGTACCTGGATATTGTCGTGGGAATCAACGGCGGCGCGCCATTGGTGCTCTACAACACGGCTGCCGCCGGCAATCACTGGGTGGGCCTGAGCCTGCGCGGTACGCGCTCCAATCCTGCCGCTATCGGCGCAATCCTCCGCTGGAGCGCCAATGGAGCGGTTCATTCGAGGCTGAAAACGGCAGGCGGAAGCTTTCTTTCGAGCCATGATCCGCGAGAAGTGCTCGGCCTCGGGGCAGCCGCCAGGCCCGATTGGGTCGAGATCCATTGGCCCAAGCCCAGCACTCGCGTGGATCGCCTGACTCACCTTGCCCCGGACCGGTATACGAACCTCGTAGAGGGTAAAGACCCGCAGTGATACCAGGAATCGTTCTGCTGGCTCTTCTCGCACAAGCCGGCGCCGGGGTCCCGAACCTGGCCCGCGAAGCGCACGAGGATTTCGGTAACGGCAGATTCGTGGCGGCGAGAGAGAAGCTGAAGGGCGCGTTAGCGATTTCTCCGGAAAACCCGGCGCTATGGAGCTTGCTGGGGCTCACCGACTCCAAATTGAATGACCTCGATGAGGCCATCGCCAGCTTCCGGAGAGCGGTGAAACTTGCGCCGGACGATGCGCAATCCTGGTTCAATCTGGGGGCGCTGTATGGCCGCAAGAACGAGCAGGCCGCCGCGGTCGAAGTATATCGCACCGGCTTGCAGTTCGATTCGAACAACGCCTCGGCAAATCGGAACTATGCGTTCCTGCTGATGTCTCTGAACCGCCTTCCCGAAGCGATTCCACCGCTCGAAAAGTTGAAAGGACAGAACGCCGGCGATCTGTCCGCCCGCCTCGCCTTGATTGGATGCTTTGCCAAACTGGGAAACCAGGGCGAACTGGACAAAGAGGTTCAAGGCGCGCTGGAATTGCCCGATTTCACGCTCGATCAGCACTTGAAGATCGCCCGCATGCTGGTGAGGGAAAAGCAGCCCGGCGCCGCCCGCAGCATCCTGGAGCACGCGCTGACGATATCCGATCATTCGGCCGAAGCGCATTTCGGTCTCGGCCTCCTCGAAATGGAAGCCGATCGCTTCGAAGAAGCCGTGCGGCATTTCGGCCGCGCCGCACAAATCGATCCGGCATCCGCGCCCTACTCCATGCGGCTCGCCGAGGCCCTCATTCTCTGGGAACATTACGGCACGGCCATCGAGTTTCTTCGGGCCGTGCAACCCCGTTTCGGAAGCCTGCCCGATTACCAATACAAACTCGGCCTTGCCTATTACGGAGCGCACCGGTTTCCGCAAGCGATTGAGCAGCTCGAAGGCGTGGCGCGAGAGAACCCCAAGCTGGACCGGGTGCAGTTTTTTCTCGGAAACTCCTACAGCTCGACCGGCGACCTTCCAAGAGCCGAGCAGTATTTGCGCCAGGCCATCGCACTTGAACCGCGCAACGGCAGCTATTACGCGGCGCTCGCACAGGTGCTGCGCAAGAGTAACGACGACCGGAACGCGGAGGCCATCGCAAATCTCGAAAAGGCGCTGGCGATCGATCCGGCGGACGTGGAGAGCAAACACGCGCTCGCGCTGTGCTACGAACGGGCCCGGGACTATAACGCCGCACTGGCTTTGTTCCAGCAGGTTGTTGCCGGCCAGCCGAACCTGACCTCAGCGCACGTGGCGCTGGCCAGAATTTACTACAAGCTGCGCAAGAAGACCGAAGGCGATCGCGAGAGCAGGATCGTGGCGGAACTGCAAGCGAAGGAGCAGGCTAAGCAATCGGCCATTCGGAATTCCGCCCGCAAATGATTTCTCTCGCCTCCCTTCATGACGGCGACGAACCTGTCCAGCGCGACACTACCTCAGCCAGTTGCTTGGGCCGCAACGGTTTCGGTAGATAGTCATCCATGCCCGAAGCAAGACATCGCTCGCGTTCGCCCGGAAGCACGTCGGCCGTCAGGGCGACGATCGGTATATGCCTTCCCGGCGCCTCCTGCTCTCGGATCATGCGGGTGGCGCGTATTCCGTCAATTTCCGGCATCTGACAGTCCATAAAAATCAGATCGTATCCGCCACTGGACCAGGCGCGGACCGCCTCAAGTCCATTTTCAACCGATTCCACCTGGCACCCCAGGCGAGCAAGCATGAATTTCGCCAAACGCTGATTGACTAAATTATCGTCCGCCACGAGTACCCTGGCGCCGAAGGCCGGCGCCGGCTCTTTCGTATCGCTTCCGGCTGACTGGGGCGAAGGCAGATTCAGGACCCGGGCGAGTTCCGCCGCAAGAATGGACCGGCGGAGGGGATTCACAAGCTGCCCGGCCGGTCCTTCCACATCCAACGATTCCGCGGTCCGAGGCATCCGGTAAGGCAGGATGAGCACCAATGGCAGCGGATCGCCGCCGGCGGCGGTCCGAAGCGCGCGCGGTAGCGGAAGCCCATCGATACCCTCCATTTGAGAATCCACCAGCGCTGCCTGAAAGGGCCGGCCCTGGCTCCGCGTCTCGCCGACCTTTCGAACCGCTGCGATTCCTCCGGCCGCTTCCTCTACCGTCGCGCCCAGCATCTCCAGCATCTGACGGGCGGCGCGGCGTCCAAACGCTCTATCGCACGCCACCAGCACACGCCGGCCTTCCAGCGGGGCGTCCGGGGCCCCGTCATCTCGGGCCGCGCGGCCCTCCGGTAACGGAATCTCGACCCAGAACGTGCTGCCTTTGCCGGGAACGCTCTCGACGCCAATCCGGCCGTTCATCATCTCCACCAGACGCTTGGAAATCGCCAGCCCCAGCCCGGAGCCGCCGTAGCGCCGCGTTGTCGAAGCTTCCGCCTGGGTGAAACTCTGAAAAATTCGCGACCGCGCCTCTTCGCTCATCCCGATGCCTGTGTCACTCACCTCTATGCGCATCCCCCGCCGGACATGCAGATTGACTCCCCCGCTTTCCGTAAATTTGATGGCGTTGGAGAGGAGATTCAGCAGCACCTGGCGGAGCCGTCCCGGATCGCCTTTGAGAACGGCGGGGACATCGTTTTCAATCAGAACCTCCAAGTTGAGTTGCTTTCCGTGCGCCGACACAATGACCAGATCGATGGTCTCCTCAATCACGGTGCGAATGTCGAAATCGACAATTTCGAGCTCGAGTTTCCCCGAGTCGATCTTCGAGAAGTCGAGAATATCGTTGATGACGGCGAGCAACATTTCACCACTGCTCCGAACGGTGTCGACGAAATCGCGCTGCTCGCCGCTCAGCGGCGTATCGAGCAGCAGGGAGGTCATGCCGATCACGCTATTCAACGGGGTGCGGATCTCATGGCTCATGGTGGCGAGAAAGTCGGCTTTGGCGCGCCCGGCGCGGCTTGCCTCTTCAGCCAGTTCCTGGCTGCGGTTCATGGACGCTTCCAGTTCACGGTTGAGGGCGAGAAGCTCCTGATTGACAGTCATCACCTCCGCTTGAGAACGCGCCAGCGCTTCCTGATGGGCACGGCGCTGGGTGACGTCGCGGAAAACCAGGACACGCCCCAGAGCCTGCCCGCGGCGCTTCAGCGGGGAAACACGAAGTTCGAAGAACCGCTCTCCCAGGGAACACTCATGCTCCCCTCCCGCCAGCAGGCGCCTGAGCGGTAGACGGCCTCCGCCGGCAGACACCAGCGGGCAGTCAAACGGCCGGCCGGCCTGCGTACCGTGGAAACCCAGGGACTCGACGGCGGAAGGGTTCGCGCCGAGCACGCGGCCCACAGCATCCAGCACCACCACGCCATCGGCAAGCTGCTGAATAATGGCGTCGTAAGCGATTGGGATCACCTCGAACAGCCCGTAGCGAAACAGGGCCAGCATCATCAGCACCGAGCCGAAGGCAAGCGCGAGCGGAGTCAGATCCAGGCCCGGGAACGGCCCGATGCGGTACGTATACAGAAAATCTGCTGCCCAGGGCACGATAATGCCAAGACACAGCAGAGCGAGCTGCGCGCGTTGCAAATGCCGGGAGCGGATCGCCGCGCGGATCAGCATCGCCACGCCAAACATACTGGCAGCGTAAACATACACTTCAAACACCCAGAACCAGGCGCCGTATCTGGCATTCAGATATTGAATTCCACCGGCTCGAAACGGATGGTATTCGGTCCAAATCAGGTGATGCCAATCGTTGGTGAAGGCGAGGAAAAGTGTGATGGTTGGAATCGAGAACAGGGCCACCATGCGGGTTGGCGTCAGCCAGTGAAGCTCGGAGCGATAGTCGAGCGCGAGCAGGAGAACCATCAACGGAGCAAACCCGGAAACGTAGCTGAGCCGGTCAAAAAATAATTGCGAGCCGGGACTGTTGGAGAGCTGCCAGCAGGCCTCGCACAACGTCATAACGCCGCTAACCAGCAGCATGAAAAAGAATGCCTTGGATCCGGGAGCAGACCAGCGGCGGAGAGAGAATGCCATCGGAATCGCCAGCAACAAGGTTGCGGCGAAGAGAACAACGGCAAACGGCGTGAGGGGCTCGGTCATGCCCACCCGTCCATGGGTTTCACGTACACGGACTTGGCTACTCTGTGCTGTCTCGGCCCATGATAAATCACACGGCCCGGAAGCCGCACGCGCAGGGAGTCTTTTCCGGGAACTGCCAAAAGTGATGGCGCGTCCAGGTCCGCGATAATAGGAATTAGATTTCGAAACAACGCCGGTGGTTTTTCTATGCCGCCTATTCAGTTTGATCCCCTGGTAGCGGAATGGTTCGCCTCGCGCTTCGGCCAGCCCACGCAGCCGCAGGAGCGCGGTTGGGGAGAGATCCAGCACGGCCGCGATGTGCTGATCTGCGCGCCCACCGGATCCGGCAAGACGCTGGCGGCCTTTTTGATTTGCCTGGACCGATTGGTCCGAAAGGCCCGCGCCGGCGCGCTCACGGACGAGACCTCGGTCGTGTACGTGTCGCCGCTCAAGGCGCTCTCCACCGACATCCATCGCAACCTGGAGGTTCCCCTGGCGGAAATCGCAGCGCTTGCGAAGGAGAGAGGAATTCCGCTCGCGCCCATCCGCGCCGCTGTCCGCACCGGGGACACGCCCGCATGGGAACGGCAGTCGATGACCAAAAAGCCTCCGCACATCCTGGTAACAACCCCGGAGTCTCTTTTTATTCTCATGACCGCCGCCAAGCCGCGCGCCATGCTTCGCAGCGTGCGCACGGTCATTGTCGATGAAATTCACGCGATGGCTGATGACAAGCGCGGGTCCCACCTGGCGCTCACTTTGGCGCGGCTGGATGCGCTCACTGAATCGGCGGGGGCTTCGAAGCCGCAGCGCATCGGACTCTCCGCCACCATTCGCCCGGTCGAAGAAATTGCCGCCTACCTGGCGCCGGGCGCGTCGATCGTGGATGCCGGGCACCGGCGGGACATGGATCTCTCGGTCGAAGTTCCCGACGATGAGTTGGGAGCTGTCGCGACCACCGAAATGTGGGCGGAGATCTATGACCGCATCGCCAGGCATATCCTGGCGCATCGGACCACTCTCGTCTTCGTCAACACCCGCCGGCTGTCCGAACGGGTGGCGCACGCCTTGGCGGAAAGGCTGGGAGAAAACGTAGTCCTGCCGCATCATGGCAGCCTGTCGCGCGCCCTTCGCGCGGATGCCGAAAGGAAGCTCAAGGCCGGTGAACTTCGCGCCGTGGTCGCCACGGCATCGCTGGAGCTGGGAATTGATATCGGGACCGTGGATCTTGCCATTCAGATCGGTTCCACGCGTTCGATCGCGGTGGCTCTCCAACGCATTGGCCGGTCCGGACACTGGATAGGCGCCCGGCCGAAGGGCGTGCTGATGCCCACCACGCGCGACGAACTGGTCGAGTGCGCGGCGCTGATTCACGCCATCCGCGCCGGTGAACTGGAGCGGGTCACCATTCCCACGAATGCAATCGACATTCTCGCGCAGCAAATTGTAGCCGAGGCCGCCGCCGAGGATTGGGGCGAAGACGATTTCTATGCGCTGGTCCGCAAAGCCTATCCATACCGGAATCTGGAGCGGGCCGATTTCGACGCGGTGGTCGCAATGCTCTCCGATGGAATTGCGACTTCGAGAGGCCGGAGCGGCGCGTTGTTGCATCGCGACCAGGTGAACCGGCGCATTCGGGGCCGGCGGGGCGCACGCCTGGCCGCCATCACCTCCGGAGGGGCGATTCCGGAAAATGCCGCCTACGCGGTGATCGCCGAGCCGGAAGGAAAGTCCGTCGGCATGCTCGACGAAGATTTCGCCATGGAGAGCATAGCGGGCGACGTTTTTTTGTTAGGCACACATTCCTGGCGGATCCGCCACGTGATGCAGGGGCGCGTGTACGTGAATGACGCGCACGGCGCGGCCCCGTCCATTCCCTTTTGGCTGGGCGAAGCGCCTGGCCGCTCGCAGGAGCTTTCCGCCGCGGTTTCGCAACTTCGTACGAGAGCTCTGGAAGATGGCGGCGGGGAGTGGCCAAAGGAGTGTGGCCTGGACGAAGCCGGCGCTCTGCAAATCCGCGAGTATGTGCGCGCCGGCGCCGCCACTCTCGGAGCGCTCCCGGCGGCCGGCACCGTCGTTGCCGAGCGGTTCTTCGATGAAGGCGGCGGAATGCAGTTGGTGCTTCACGCGCCCTTCGGCTCGCGTATCAACCGTGCGTGGGGGCTGGCACTGCGAAAACGCTTCTGCCGTACCTTTAATTTTGAGCTACAGGCGGCGGCCACCGACAACGGGATTGTCATCTCGCTCAGCGATCGCCACGCCTTTCCCCTTGAGCTCGTATTCGCGTTCCTGCGGCCGGAAACAGCGGCCGGCGTCCTGACTCAGGCCCTCCTGGACGCGCCCATGTTTGGAACCCGTTGGCGGTGGAACGCCATGCGCGCGCTCGCCGTTCTTCGTTTTCGGGGCGGCCGCAAGGTTCCGGCTCCGATTCAGCGCATGCGCTCCGACGATCTGCTGGCGTCGGTATTTCCGGACCAGGTGGCTTGCGCGGAGAATCTCACGGGCCCCATTCGCATACCGGATCATCCCCTCGTGAACGAGACGATCGCGAATTGTCTGAATGAGGCGATGGACGTTGCCGGACTGATCCAGGTCTTGCGTGGAATCGAGTCCGGAGCGATCCGGACGGTGGCTCTCGATACCCCGGAGCCATCTGTATTCAGCCATGAAGTGCTCAATGCGAATCCGTATGCGTATCTCGACGATGCACCGCTCGAGGAGCGCCGCGCGCGGGCAGTGCAGCTCCGCCGAACGATGCCCGGGACGTCGGATGGTCCGGGTGTTCTCGATGCGGCCGCAATCGAACAAGCCGCGGCCGAAAGCTGGCCCGACGTCCGCGATGCGGATGAACTGCATGATGCTCTTCTGACGCTGATCGTGCTGCCTCCCGCCGCCGAATGGGCTCTCTATTTTGAGCAGTTGAACGCTGCCGGCCGGGCCGCCGTTCAAATGCGGCGCGGACTGCCCTTCTGGGTCCCGGCCGAAAAGCGGCACTTGACCGAAGACACCGCGGCGGTGTTGCGTGGATGGATGGAATGTTCGGGACCACGCACAATCTCCGGTTTGACCGCGCTGCTTGCGTTTTCCGCGCAGGAAATCGAGATCGCCCTGGCGCAATTGGAAGCGGAGGGACAAGTATTGCGGGGACACTTCGCAAGCCCGGGTTCCGGCGGGGAGATCGAATGGTGCAACCGGCGTGTGTTGGCGCGAATCCATCATATGACCTTGGGAAAGCTGCGCCGGGAAATCGAGCCGGTTACAGCGCAGCAGTTCCACGATTTCCTCGCGCGATGGCAGCACGTCTCGACGGGCAGCCAGCTCCATGGCGTGGACGGCGCGCTAGAAATCGTCCGGCAGTTGCAGGGTTATCAGGTTCCGGCCGCCGCCTGGGAGTCGCAGATTCTGACGCGGCGGATCGGCAATTACGAGCCATCTTTGATCGATGAGCTTTGCCTCTCCGGCGAAATCATCTGGGCGCGTATCTCCTGCCATCCGGCCCTTCATGAGGCGGATGGCGGGCGGATTCGGGCGACGCGCATTGCTCCTATTTCTCTAATGCTGCGCGAGGACGCGCCGTGGCTGCTCGCGGCGCCGGAGGCGCTGGCCGGCCCGCCCCAGCGCGAATCCCTGTCTCCGGCAGCCGCAGACCTCCTCGCGATGCTGGAGAAGGAACGTGCGGTTTTCTTCGCCGACCTGGCGCGAATGACACACCGGCTCGCCAGCGAGACCGAGGATGCGTTATGGGAACTGGTCGCTGCCGGACTGGTGACGGCGGACGGTTTTGAAAACCTTCGCGCGCTGATTGATCCGAAGCGCAGGCGCGGCACGGGGCGCGGACGGACCGCTCGCCCCCGGCATTCGCCCGGACGGTGGGCGCTGCTGGCCCGCGAGATTGGAAGCGCCGAACGGTCCGGCTCCTATCGGATTGAGAAATGGGCGGAGCAGTTGCTCGCCCGCTGGGGCGTTCTGCTTCGCGATTTGTTAGTGCGCGAAAGTGGCGCACCGCCGTGGCGCGAGCTCCTGCCGGTGCTCCGGCGCATGGAAGCGCGCGGGCAGATTCGCGGCGGCCGCTTTGTTTCCGGATTCACCGGCGAACAATTTGCGCGGCCGGAAGCGCTCGATCTCCTGCGGGCGCTCCGGCGAACTGGTGAGATTCAGCCTCCGCTGGATATTGCGAACGCGGACCCGCTGAATTTGAGCGGGATCATTCTCCCCGGCGCTCGCGTCAGCCCGTTGGTGTCGCCTATCCCGCTACCGGCGCCGCCGCGAAAACCGAGGTACGCCTGGGAATCCCGGACACCCGCCGTTCCTTCCCGATCTGGCGGGTGATAACGCGGAATGCAAGGCAATGGTGACCCAAGGGCGACAACGGCGGAGCGGCCGCGCCGAGACTGACTCTACGCGGTCGCTTGCCTGGCCCGGCGGGCGGCGGCCGCCAGACGCGGTGTCGCCGAGGAGAATAAGTTCAATAACTGCGGCACCGAAAGCAGAGTAGGATAAGCGTCGCTGTGCTGATATTCCGCTTCCGCGATCCAGGCATTCACACCCTGAGGTAAGTCGTCTTTTTCAATGAACGTGCCGGCGAGCGCCGCCTGGGAAGCCTGGGTCTGGGTATAGCCGTTCGCGCTGGTGGCCGAGACCACGTACCCGATGACTTCCTTCGTGCCCAGCGGAGGGAAGATGTCGTTCAATAGATGTCCGGTATAGATGTTGGGAACCGTCGCGAGGGTGGTCGCATTCCAAGCCAACGGAGCCACGTCCTGGGAGTTTCGCACGCAGTCCGCATAGCTCGAAGGAGTGGTGGGAGACGTCCAGAACGGCAACGGACTTGTGCCGGTGTATGCGAATTGTTGGTCGAAGTAGGCGGCGAAATCGCTGTCCCCCGCCGAAGGACCGGCAAAATTGATGGCTGTCACAATCGCTTTGGTCTCGGGATCCCAGGTCGATTGGTTATCCCGGGCATACAGCGCCAGCACCGAGGAGAGGGTCGCGCCCAGGCTGTGCCCGGTGAAGCAGACGCTCGCCTGCGAGACGGACAGATTGCTCATCTCGTTTGCCAGGAACTGAAACAACGTCAAGCCCGAGGTGTGGTCCTCCATCGCGAGGAGCGTCGTAAGGGCGATGCTCGTAGACTCCGAGATATTTCCCACCACGGAGGAGCCGGACGCGCCCGGAGGCCATGGCATCATCTTGAGGATGTCGAAGTCATCCATCAACCAGTCCAACAGCACCTTCCCATTCGTGCCGCGAACCGCCACCGCGTATTGCGCCGGGCTGCCGCTTCCGTTCAGCTTGACGACGTACATCATGTTGTCCTGATAGTAGGAGCCTGGCACCGTGTAGCTCACCGGCCCCCAAACGAGAGACCATTGACCCGCGATTGGCGGAATCGGAGTGGCCGCGTTCGAGGAGATCGCTGTTTCGAGGTCCGTCTGGATCTGGCTATCGGGCGACGGAATACCCGGCAGCAGTTCGTCCACGTACGCAACGTACGCAAAACTCAGCATGATCTGGCGTTGAGAATAAGAAGCGGCCATATTTAATCTCCTGGAAAGAAAATTGGATAACGATTTAGACAATAATATTCTCATATTCCGCCTTATTTCAAGAATAAAGTGGACTTTATTCCTACCGGCCCGGGCGGTGGCGCGATGGGAATTCCGGCAGTTCGAATCGCCGTAGAATTGATGGCGAATGATTGGAAACCCGATGAGTACCCGTTACGCGCTCCTGTCCCGGCGCAATTTTCTGGGCGCCACACTGGCCGCCGCAGCGGCGCGGGCCGCTCCGCAATGCCCGCTGGAGAGGTTTGGGACACCCTATAAATACGGGAAGCTGGTTCTTAGCGCTTCGGGCGAAGCGGGAACCTATGACAGCGTCGCGGTGGATTGTCCGTTCGTGTTCCGGCATGGCGGGCGGTTCTACATGACCTTTGTGGCTTTCGACGGCGCCGGCTATCAGACCGGGCTCGCGATGTCGGACGACCTGGTTCATTGGAAAAAACAGGGAGCGGTTTTCCGGCGGCAGCCGTCGTCCCCGGTGCTCAAGTACAACGCCGCGATGAATTGGATTTTGCGCGAAAACGGGCTCCGCTCTCCGGGGAACTTGGCGAAAGTGGACGGGCATTTTCTGGGCGCTTATCACGCATATCCAAACGAGGGATACGAGCGGGGCGCGGCGGTGATCGGCCTATGCCGCAGCCAGGACCTGCTCCACTGGGAGGCCGGCACTCCGATTCTGAACGCCGAAGAGGGCGCGGAATGGGAACGCGGGGGGCTCTATAAGCCTTGCCTGCTGAAACACCACGACACTTACTACCTTTTCTACAACGCGAAGGATCACACCGTGGGGCGATGGCATGAGCAGACCGGAGTGGCCTACTCGAGAGACCTGAAGACGTGGACGCGGTATCCGGGCAATCCGGTTCTTCGCAACGGACCCTCGGGCAGTCCCGATGAACACTTTGCGAGCGACCCGTGCGTCCTGCGCGATGGCGATTTGTGGGCGTTTTATTATTTCGGCCTGGATGGCAAAGGCGTGGCACGGGATCTGCTCGCGACCGGGCCGGATCTGTTTCACCCGGAGAAGTGCGATTCGGTGACGATCGACGTGGGGAAGCCCGGCTCCATCGATTCCCGGTATGCACACAAGCCGTCGATGATTGCGTACCGGGGGGATTTGTATCACTTCTATTGCGCGGTGGCGCCGGGAGAAGGACACGAGATTCGCGGAATCTCAGTGGCGCGGTCGCGGCCGTGGGGGTAGAGAGGAAGCGAAAAGCAGGTTCCTGGTTTTGGTCAGTCGCAGAGCGGGCGCTCTATGATGGCGCGGCCTCCCACCAGGGCGGCTTGTTGGACGGTCCAGCGAAGAGAGTCCGGGGCGTCGCGCTGAACGCAGATCAGATTGTTCCACCACTTCGCCGGCGAAGCCTGGAAGGTCCCTCGCCCGAAGCCGGGGTTTACTTCACACCAGACCTGGAAGGATTGGAGCAAAAATACCTTGGTGGCCTGGGGATTGACGCCGAGCGTGTTTTGCGGCGGCAGTGTAAAGCCGGGCGAGTCGTAGAACGAGATGAATGGGTCGGGTTGCGCGCGGTAGCTCAGGGCGAGGGCGGCGTTGTCCACCGGATCGTCTTGTTGAACGCCGGTGACGTTCGGGTCGAGCCAGCCCTGGGCGGGAAGAAAGCTCCAGATTTTCGTAATGGATGCGTTCTGGCGAACGCGGTAGAAGCGGTCGAGGGAAGCCGTTCCGCGAGCGCCGCGGCCGTTGGACGTCTCGCGGAATACCAACTCCACCGGGCTCAGAATCGACCACCCGATATTTTGTCCCGCGCCAAGCCTCGGCGACTCTCCGGCGTGGGGCAGGAGCGGTAGCCCACTGGTTCTCATTTCCGGAAGCCGGAGAAGCGGGTTCGCGATGTCGTCGAGAGGCATAACCTACATACTGGTGAAAGAGGCATCCATTTTGTTTCATGCGCTACGTTCGAACCGATAGCCTCCCCGAGGAAGCGCGCGACGCCCTCTTCGGCTGGAGCAAGGACCCGTTCCAATCGAAAGCCTCGGGGATCGCGTGGCGGCCGAAGGACCATCACATCACGATGTATGACGGCGACCGCGCCGTATCGCACGTCGGCCTGGTACGCGCTGCCGTCTCGGTGGGCGGGACGCCGCTCGAAGTGGGAGGACTCGGGCAGGTGGTTACCGTGCCGGAGTTTCAAGGACGCGGGCTGGCCCGGAAGTGCATCGTGGAGGCGGTGCGGGTCCTGGTGGACGAGTGGAAGTTGAACTACGGGATGCTGTTTTGCTTCTCAAGATTGAAACCTTTTTATGAGGATCTGGGCTGGCGCGCGCGGACCGGCCCGGTCTGGGTTCAGCAGCCCCAGGGGCGGGTGATGTTTCCGGTGTTCAGCATGGTGGAACAGTGGGGCGGAAACTGGCCTCCGGGAGACATCGAAATTAGCGGATTTCCTTGGTAAAATGAGGAAAACTGCAATTTTCTAGTGTTGACTTGCTTACTTCTCCTACAGTAAACTGATTTTGTTCTGACCAAGAACTAAATTGGTCCGCGAGGGGGGTCCCTGCGGAATTGCTTACAGGGAGAAAATGAAACACTACATTAGAACTCTGTCCGTTCTTATAACCTTGGCGTGTGCCTGTGCGCTCGCGCAGGATTTTCGCGCCACATTGGCCGGCCGGGTGACCGACAGCGCCAATGCGGCGGTAACAGGCGCCAAAATTACCGTGAGAAATGTCGAGACCGGCGCTTCGTCAACCGCCGAGAGTGGCACCGAAGGAAACTATCAAGTCGGTTTCCTCATCCCCGGCAATTACACCGTGAGTGTGGAAAAGCCGGGCTTCAAAACTACCGTACGCGACGGCGTAACGCTGCAGGTTTCGCAGCGCGCCACCGTCGACGTGCAACTGGCTCTGGGCGAAGTGAGCCAGAGCATCACCGTGACCGCCGGAGCGGCGCTGCTCGAGACCGAATCAGCGGATCGCGGCCTGACCATCGGACAGGACCGGGTACTCAACATGCCGCTGCAAGGGCGCAATCCTTTCGCCGCCGCATGGTCGGCTCCTGGAGTTGTATCGACGGCGGGCGCCCAGCGCTTGCGGCCTTTCGACATTAGCGGCTCATCGAACATCGCCATTAACGGCGGGCGTCCCAGCACGAACGAAGTGCTGATCGACGGCGTGACCGGCCTCTACCAGGCATCTTCGGTGTCCTACGTCCCCACGGCCGATGCGACCAGCGAGTTCAAAGTTCAGAACACGAACTTCGACGCCGAATATGGTTGGACGCTGGGCGGCGTCATCAACATCATCACCAAGAACGGCACCAACGCGTTTCACGGCTCGGTGTGGGAATATTTCCAGAACACCCACCTGAACGCCAACACGTTCAACAGCAACCGCAACGGGGTGCCTCGTACCTCATCGCACATCAACACCTTCGGCGGCGACATCAACGGGCCGGCAATCAAGAACAAACTGTTCTTCGCCTACACGTTCGAAGACCTGCGCCAGGTAATTCCCGATCCTTTCAGCACGTCGGTTCCGACCGCGCTCCAAAGACAAGGCGACTTCTCGCAGACCTACTACGCCGCCGGTCAACAGCAGACAATTTACGATCCGTTTTCCACGACAGCCGGCCCCAATGGCACACTAGTCCGCACGCCATTCCCCAATAACGTGATTCCCACCGGACGCCTTGACCCCGTTGCGCTGAAAGTACTCTCTTATGTACCGCAAGGCAACGTGCCGGGCAACGCCGTGACGGGCCTGAACAACCTGACCAACAACGGCAGCACCCGCAAGTTCACGGACTTCTTCCCGGAGAATACGGCGCGCGTGGACTACCAGATCAGCGAAGCCTCGCGTTTGTTCGTTCGTTACTCCCGGAATGCGCTGGCGGAGAGCCGGGGCTTCCACTATTCGACTACGTCCGCGTTGAATCCCGCGGACACGGTGCAAAACAATCCATTCACCCGTGAAAACCACAACGCGACGATTCAGTTCACACATGTCGTGAATCCGACCACGGTGTTCGATCTTCGCCTCGGGTTGGAGCGCTTCCGCACCGAGAGCGGCTCCACGCAGGGCGACGGTTTCGGACCAAGCACGCTGGGCTTCGGATCGCAGTATATTTCGCAGGCGGCGAACTGGTTCCCGCGCTTCAACTGGGCGAGCTATGAAGGCGCAGGCGCGCAGCCGACGACCATCAATCCGACGGCTCAGACCAACGTCGTGCAGGGATCGCTTTCGAAGATTTTCGGAAAGTATGACATCAAGGTGGGCGCCGATCTTCGCCTGCTCCGCAGCTACGGCGTGAACCCCGGTTACAACGCCGGCAACTTCTCCTTCGACGCGCAGTTCACCGGCGCTAACCCGCTGTCGATCCAGCCGTCGTCGGGCAATTCGATCGCCTCGTTCCTGCTCGGGACTCCGTCGAGCGGATTTATCCAGGTAAACAGCCAGCCGGCGCGCCAGCAGAAAATGGCTTCCACCTATTTCCAGGGCGGCGTTCGCGTGTCCGAGAAACTGAAGATTAACGCGGGTCTCCGCTGGGACTACCTGGGACCGATGACCGACCGGTTTGACGCTCTCGCCCGCGGCTTTGCCTATACGACGCCCAACCCGCTCCAGGTGCCCGGCCGCCAGGTGCTCGGCGGACTTCTTTTCGCCGGCGTCGGCGGAAATTCGCGCGGCATTTTCGATCCCTCCTGGGGCAACTTCGGCCCGCGCGTGGGATTTGCCTACCAGTGGGATTCGAAGACGGTAATCCGCGGCGGCTACGGACTGATCTACGGACAGACGTGGAACGATCCCGGCAACGCTCCCGGGTTCAGCCAGCAGACCAACATGGTGAGCTCCATCCAGGCCGGCATTCCTTCCAGCACCCTGGACAACCCGTTCCCGGGCGGCATTTTAAGCCCCGCGGGCTCGTCCCTCGGCATGTTGACCGCTCTGGGGCAAAGCCTCCAGTTCGCCGATCCGAATGGCGGCAAGCCGCCTTACGTGCAGCAGTTCACGGTGGAAGTACAGCGCGAATTGCCCTCCAACTTCCTGGTGTCGGCCGCTTTTGTCAGCAGCCGCTCCTCGCGCATCCAGGTAAACCAGCAGATCAATGCGCTCCCCCTGAGCGCCCTGGCGCTGGGAGCCTCGGCGCTGACCGCGAGCGTCCCGAATCCTTTTGCCGGACTCATCCCCGGCACTTCGCTCAACGGAGCGACCGTGCAGCAGCAGCAGTTGCTGGTGCCCTATCCGCAGTATCTTGTCGGCACCGGCCCCCAGGCGGGCGGTGTCACGCAGATGTTTGAGCCGATCGGGTCGTCGAGCTACAACGCCGGCCAGTTCCTGGTTTCCAAGCGTCTTTCGCACGGGCTGAACTTCAGCGTCGCCTATACCATCTCGAAGCAGATCGACCAGACCAGCTTCGCCAACCCGCAGGATACCCGCCTCGAGAAAGTGATCGCGTCCTGGGATGTTCCGCAGAACCTGCAGATTAACTTGCTGTGGCAGTTGCCCTTCGGCGCTGGAAAACCCTTCGGCTCGAACATGGTGAAGCCCGTTCGCTGGGCGATCAGCGGATGGGAAGTCAGTTCACTAACGCGCCTGCAAAAGGGCATGCCGCTGAACCTGCAGAACAGCCCGAATTCGGTGCCGATCGCCGACCCGTCGATCTCGAATCCGAACTACGGCAACTGGTTCAATGCCTGTACGCAACTGGCCAACGGTTCGACGCGCGGCTGCGTGAACGGCGAATCGCCGGCCTGGACGGTTCGCAAGCCGTTCCAACTCCAGACCTGGTCGACGCGCCTGTCGAGCGTACGGTTGCCGGGTATCCATAACTCGGATATCTCGATCATCAAGCATAATCGCATCACCGAGCGCATTGAC
Organism: Bryobacteraceae bacterium; assembly: GCA_035545735.1. Lineage (GTDB taxonomy): Bacteria > Acidobacteriota > Terriglobia > Bryobacterales > Bryobacteraceae > JAJYKC01. The sequence continues at coordinate 90,203 of DASZXS010000040.1, forward strand.
GCCGCCTTCCGCGCGGACTTCATCAACGCGTTCAACTCGCCGCAGTTCTTCGGGGGACCGATTTCCGACGTGAATAACGCCAACTTCGGAACCATCGCTGGAGCCATGGACCAGAGCAATCTGCCGCGGTTCATTCAGCTTTCTATGAAGGTGTCGTTCTAACCGGCGATCGGATCTAAACCGCCGGGATGGCCCGGCGGGAGGCTTGCGAATAGCCTTCCGCCGGGCCATTTTTTTCTACCACCCGCCGTGCCCGCCAGGAATTTCCAGTTTTCGGATTCTCGGATCCCCCGCGCAAATCCCGGATTAACCGATCTTTACGAACCGACTTCGGTAACCGCTGCGAAGAATTCTTGACAAATTCCGGAGGAACGACTACAGTTTTTCAAGTTACGCTTCTTGTACCGGGTCTTGATCGGCCCGGTCATGTTTTTTTCAGACGACATAGAACCAGTTCGCACCCCGGAAAGGTGCATGTTTGAGGAGGTCTCGCCCATGTTCGGAGAATCGGTGTTTCGAAAAACACAGCCTTCTGCGCAACGTCCGTTCGCTCTGATTCCTGCCGCTCTACTTACTTTTACAATTCTCTTTTTGCCTGCGCTTACATTCGCCCAATCGCAAACGGGGTCGTTGTCGGGCGTCGTAACGGATCCCAACGGCGCGGCAATCCCCGGCGCGAGCGTGGAAATCCGCGCCAACGAGACCGGCGTTGTGCTTCGCACGGTTTCCTCCGATGCGGGCCTGTATGTATTTCCAAGCCTGCCGGTGGGGCAATGGACGCTTGCGGTGGAAAAGCCCGCCTTCAAGAAGCTGATTCGCGAAGGAATCCAGATTTTTATCGCCCAGCGGCAGAGTCTCGATGTAAGGCTGGAGATCGGCAACGTCCAGCAGAGCGTGCAGGTGACAGGCACGCCGCCGCTCCTCGATAAGGAGACGAGCGAGGTCGGCACCAATTTCTCGCCGAAGTTCATGAACAATTTACCTCTGTGGGGCGGAGGGCTGAGGAATTCGGAGGCCTTCCTCGGCTATATGCCGGGCGTGAATGCCGGAGCCGAGATCAGCATATCCGGCTCCACCGGACGCTCCCGCGAGTCGCTGATCGACGGAACCAGCCAGGTCATTCCGGAGTCGGGGGGAACGGTTTTCAACCCGCCGTCGGCCGAACAATTCGGCGAGTTTAAGCTGCTGACCGGAACCTACTCGGCCGAATACGGGCGCGTGGGCGGCGGAATCGAGATCTTCACCACCAAGTCCGGCTCCAACGGACTGCATGGCACGGGCACATACAATATCCGTCGCGATATCTTCGACGCGGCCGGCTGGTCCAGCAACGCGAATGTTCACAACCCGCCGGGCTATCGCGCCAAGGAGCGCTACAACGAAGCGGCCTTTGGAGTGGGCGGACCGGTGTACATCCCGCATGTGTACGACGGGCGGAACAAGACATTCTGGTTCGTTTCGAATGACAACGACCTGCGGCCCGCGACCATTGGATCGGTGGTAAACACCGTTCCGACCACTCTCGAAACACAGGGAAATTTTTCACAGATCGCGCAGACCATTTACGATCCGGGAACGCAGGTCGGGTCCGGAACGTCGGCTGTGCGACAGCCGTTTCCGAACAATATTATTCCCACCAACCGGTTCAGTAAGATTTCCGCTGCGATGCTGTCTTCCATTCCCTCGCCCAACCTGGCGGGACTGGTCGCCAACCACTCCTTCATCAACACGACGCAGGTGACCGACCACGTCTGGAGCCTGAAGGTGGATGAGCTGTTCTCCGACAAGAACCGGCTCTCCTACTTCATGAGCCTGGACAATCAGGAAATCAATGCCGTGTCCGACTTCCCCGGACCGCTCGGAACAGGCCTGGGCGAACAGAGCCAGAAGCCCCAGAGTTTTCGTGTGAACCACGACTACGTGTTTTCGCCGAACCTGATCCTGCACTCCACCTGGGGATTCACGCGGCAGCAGCAGGGGTGGAACGTTCCCCAGCAAGCCGGGGCCGCCTCCAAGTTCGGATTCCCGGGCATCAGCGGGGATTCCGATGCGACACCGGTGATCCAATTTGCCGCCGCCGACGCTTACACAGCGTGGGGTATGCAACAAGGCAAGGTGGCGAACGGCAATCAAATGAACTGGACCACTCAATTCCTGCAGGGTCTGACCTGGGTCCACGGCAAGCATGAATTCAAATTCGGATGGGATATGCGCCGGCTGCGCACCTTCGGGCACGATCTGGCGGGCACAAACGGCGCCTACGTATTCTCGCGCAACGAAACCGCCGACCCCGCCGCGACGGCGACCTCCGGGAATTCGTTCGCAAGCTTTCTGCTTGGCCTGCCCGACTCGGCGAGCGCGGCCGCAACTCCGGTGGCGCAGACCGATATTCGCTACCAATACTATGCGTTCTACGCGCAGGATAACTTCCGGCTTACTCCCCGGCTGACTTTGAACCTGGGCTTGCGGTATGAGGTTCCGATCAATTGGACTTCTCCCATCATGGCGTCGGTCGATCTTACCCTCCCCAATCCCGGGGCCGGTAACTATCCGGGCGCGCTCATCTTTCCCGGAACGGGACCGGGCCGGAGCGGGTTAACGAGATTCTGGCCAACCGATTACTCCGACATCGGCCCTCGCCTCGGTCTGGCATATCAACTTACTTCAAGAACGGTGCTGCGCGGCGGGTTCGGGATGTTTTATGAAGCCACCAGCAATGGCGGCTGCGGTTGCACCCTCGGCGCCAATGGGACGATGAGCGTAGTTTCGGACGGGGTCACCGCGCCTTTCCAATGGGAGAGCGGAATTCCAACCCCCGCAGGATTCGTTCCTCCGCCGCACATCAGTCCAACCGCCGGCAATGGAACCGACGTGGACTACATGGGCCCAACGTTCGGCAAGGCCGCGCGTGTCTACACGTGGAGCGCGGAAATCCAGCATGAAATCGGCGGCTTCCTGATCGACGTCATGTATATGGGCAATCGGGGCTCCCGCCTGAATTCGACCATCGATTTGAACCAGGTGAACCCGAGCAACCTCGTGCTCGGTTCTCTCCTGCAGCAATCGATTACATCCCCGGCGGTGGTAGCAGCCGGCTATAAGCCGCCTTATCCCGGCTTCACCGGGACGCTGGCGCAGTCGCTCCGGCCTTATCCGCAGTTCAATGGAGTTTACAGCCGCAACAGTGGAGAGGGACGGACGTGGTACGACTCCGCACAGTTCAAGGTGGAGCGCCGTTTCGGCGACTGGACGCTCCAGGCGTCGTATGTAAGATCGAAGTCCCTGGGACTGCTGACGTACCGGCAGATTTTCTCGCAAAGCCAGGTGTATCCGCAGGATGCCAACAATCTGGACGATATGAAGTCGTACCTGCCCTTCGATCAGCCCAACGTCGTAAATATTCTGAACAGCTACGACCTGCCGTTCGGCCGGGGGAAGCGTTTCGGAGGTTCCAACCGGTTTTTGAACGCGATCGTTGGAGGCTGGACCATCGCGGCGGCAGAGCAGTATCGCAGCGGAGCGCTGTTCCAGGTGAGCTGCCCGAATACCCTTGGGAGCGGCGTGCTGTTTACCCATTTTCGCAAGTGCAACATGACGGGAACAGGAATCCTCACCGGGCAAGACCGGACTTCCCTCGATCCCAACGACCCCAACAGCCTTTATTTTAATGCGGCCGCCTTCGCTATCCCCTCGCAGTACTCATTCGGCTCGGCGTCGTCATACAACACTTATTTCCGGCAGCCGCCTGTCTTCACCGAGAACGCTGCCCTGATTAAGAATTTCTCGATTTGGCCGCGCAAAGACGGAGAACTGGTTCGCCTGCAATTCCGGGCGGACGCGTTCAACGTTTTCAACCGGACGAACTTCGCCGTGAACGGATCGGTGGGAAGCGCAAGCTTCGGGCGCGCCACCGGACCACAGGACGGCCCGCGTGTCATCACAATGGGAGTTCGCGCGAACTTCTAAAGCCGAAGTCAGAGAGAAGAGAAACGCGGGATCGCGATCCCGCGTTTTTTTGTGCCCGGCCGGCGCTTAGACAATGGAGTGTTTCACGTCGAAGACGGTTTCCCGGCAGCGGCGGCGAATCAGGATGAGAGGGATGCGCTCGGAGGCGTCCCTTCCCGGGCCAACGCCGGTGATTACCGTGGTTCCCGGTTCGCCTTTGATGTGGACCGTCAGGGTCGAGCCATGATTCACCCAAGTGGCCGCCCAGTCTTCATCGCTCCGGCCCTCTTGAAGCTGTGTGATGTGCTGGTAGCCGCCGCCGGTCCCGAGAGGCTCGGAGCGGGACTCCAGACGGACCGACGTTGTCAATTCGCCGTAGCTGTGAAAAGCCCAATCGTAGAGGCGTTCCGATGACGACTCACAGGAGAACCGGTCGGCCAGCGCCGCGCCACGCAGACGCAGTTCGCGCCGGAACCGGACTCCGGGATAGACCTGGGCCTCGGCCCTAAGGAGGGTTTCCTCGCCGTCACTGCTCCAACCCAGGAACTCCCCATCGTCTGACGATTGCAGCGACTGATCCACGCAAACCGTGTTGTGAGCGATGGTGCTTCGATACCACTCGAAGTGCAGGGGCGCACCGTAGTTGATCGATCCGGGATCGATTCCAAAAAGCTTTCCCGAAGCGAACGTGATGATGCCGAGCATGTCGGGGTGGCCGTGGCCTCCGCCGTGCCGCCCGAAGCGGACCGCTACATTGGCCCGCGGCGAACGAAGCATAGCGTAGCCGGCTTCCCGCATCACGACGCTGGTTTTCGGAACCGGGTTGCCCTGCGGCAGCGCGGGATCTCCGTAGAGCAGAGCCGTCAGGGAATCGCGCTTTCCCAGGGCGGCGATCTGGCCGTACTCGCCGCGCTTCCACCGGGCGAAGGCGAGTTCATAAACCGTGGCCCAAATGGGCAGCGGATGTCCGGGATTGTCGTTAAAGCCGGGCTCGCCGCCGTCCGGGAAAGCAAGCGCAATGGGCGCATCGAACATGGAACGATAGCGGTCGTCCGCGTAGAGGTCGACACTGTGCCTCCGCGACGCTTCGGCGAGCGGCCACAGTGCGGACAGCGCATACAGGTGATACCCGAGAGAGCCTTCGCGCCAGAGTCCCCCGGGCATTACATTCCGCGACATCAGAGTATGAAAACCCCGAATGGGACTATCGAGCGCGACGGAGATCAGGTGGCTGTCTTCGAGCGCAAAACCGACGCAGCCGACCGCGCTGTTCTTCCAGCACTGTATATTCGCAAGGCCCTCGTAGCTCGGTCCGATGATGGTGTTGGCGGCCGGAAGAAGAAGGTTCGTTTGAATGCCGCGGCGCTGGCGCTCGGACAGCCCGTCCTGGATCAGCGCATACCCCCAGGCGGCCGGGATGAGCCACGAGCTTTCGTCCAGGGTCTGACTGAGAATCCGCGCGGAGTTGATGGTCACTTCGCCATTGATGTCATGGAGAGGATAGGACAGGTAACGGCTGGCATAACCCGCTAGCAGCAGCTCCGCCTTTTCGGCGAACTCTTTACGCCCGGTGAACCGATACGCGAGACCCAGGTCGCGCATGGCGGCGCTGTTCGCCAAGTGGGTGCGCGCGGTGATGACGTCATCATACGGCTCGCCGGTATAAACGGTTCCGCAGCGGGGGCAGCGATGGCGCGTGGGACTATCGGTGACGAGCGGCGTGCCGTCCTTTTTGCAAATGTACCAATGCCCCCACTGGCCTCCGCGATCGGGAATATTCAGGGGCTTGGAGAGCGCGGTTTCGGCGCGGCGAATCAGTTCGCGCAGGGAAACCCCCGCCCAATCGTTTTGTCGCGCCTTCCGCTCGACGGCGTCTATTTCCGACTGAGAAATCAATAAATAGTCCTGACGCGTTTTGGCGCGAAGGGGGACAAATGCGGAGCCGATAGCGGCCATGGCCTGACGTCTGTTCATGCTGATTTTTCGTCTTCGATCATAGCGAAGCGCGTGCTTGCTACGCCGTGACTTGAATCCAGCCGGTGGCGTAGGTGAAACGCTTGTTGGCGGTCGCGATGACCCGGGCCAGGTAGATCGTTGGGGGGACGGGCGCTCCACCGGCGGCATTGAGGTCCCATTGCACCGATGAGACCCCGGCGGGAACGGGCGTCCAGTTCTGCAGGCCGCGCACTTGCTTTATGGCCGGGGAGAGATCGTTGTCGTAGAGGATGTCCACGGCGGCGTCACAGGGCTCGGAGACCTCGTAGTAAATAGTCGCCTGCCGGTGGGCGCTGAGGGAGATCGGGTCGGGATGGATGGTGGGGCGCCACACCACGGGACCGGTGACGGCCGGCTTGAAGGGCATGGGCGTATACGAGTCGCCGAGCATCGTAATGGAATCCATGCCCGACGGACCGATACCGCGCCAGGCGGCATAGGCGAGATGCGGAACCGCGGACTGCGCGATGCCCATGAAGTCAAGCGCGGCGCGGTCCGTGGCGGCCGGATTCCGCCCGGCAAAGACAACGTTCGAAGGCACCGGCGTTCCGCTCAGGGGCCCTTCGCCTTCGAGACCCCAAACACCGTCGATCACCGAGAATGAGATCGGGCGGCTGAGGTTGACGTCAACAACCGACTGGTCGATCCCGCGGGAATGGCCATCCTGGCGCGGCAATTGTCCGGCAACGCTATATTTCTGCGGGGAGGCGAGGCCGAAAATGTTCTTCATCGAAAGCGACGCAACGGAGTTGACGTGGGTTTTCATTTTTCCCGCGCTGATAAAAACGAGCCCCGGTTCGACGGCGGGCGCTGGCAGGTAGAGGCGGAAGTAAGTGAGGCCTCGGGGAACATTCACCACCGCAAGGGGCGCGGAGGCAAAATCCAGGAGCTGCACACGGGAGTCGTAGGTCCGCAAGAAATCGTAGCCGCAACTCGTGAAGTTGGCCGGGCTGTGTCCGCCGCCTTCGACAATAGTGACGGATGCGGCTCCGGAATCGAGCGCCATGTCGACAAGAGCGCGAACGACCTGCGGGTCGGTGGTGACGCCGGAGGTGGACGGCTGGCCCGCGACGAGGTTCGGCTTGATCATGACAGCGAGGCCGGACATCGCGGGCCATTCGCCGCTCGCCTGCACCGCACGCACGGTGGCATCGTAGGGATCGCTCGACCGTCCTGCGCCCACCCGGTATCCGCCGGCGCCCAGGGCAAGCGTCCCGGCCAGAGGCAGCGCCGCCGCACCGGGCGCCAAGCACCGCAAAAACGAACGTCTCTTCATGCTTCCTCCAAGGTCCCCCGCGTGGCGCAATGATATCGCATTCCCCGGGTGCGCAACTACTTAGAGCATCTATCGAGCGCGGCTTAGCCGCCGCGATTGCCAAGTGCCGGGGAGCGCCATGGTGAACCCCATTTTCCCTGCCTCAAAACTTTCCTCTCAAAACATGGAAACATGGAAAGCGTCCCTGGTTTGGGTTTATGGAACCGTATTGTTTCTGACACGTCAGTGGAGAAAGCGGGGGAAACTGGCTTGACCGAGAACAGCCGGATCTTCAAGGACGGCAGGCTGAGCGGGCGCACGATCATCAGCGAACTGCTGCGCAATATGGAACTGGGTCAGTTTGAGCTGACTTACAGTGTTCTTCTTCCCTGTATTTTCAGCGTCTATCTCAGCCCGGACGACCACTCCCGGCTCACCGGGATTTTCAGACACATCGAAGACGACGCCCGTCGCGCCCTGCGGGAACGGGTAGCGGAGATGAACGCCAAGCCCAAGGCGCAGGGGGGGTGGCGTTCGCGCAAAACTTCGAAAGAATACAAGATCGCCGCGCGCGATTGGATGATCGAGTTTCTGGCGGACGGCGAAGTGCCTTCCGGAGACGTCGAGATTCATTCCGAACTCAACGAAACAGCGCAGCCGGGATACCGCGGCATCAAGACGACATTGATGGACCGGGAGCCTTCGGTGACCTCGCAGAGCAACGCGGCGCACCATGCCGAAACGCGCCGTCCGATGGACCGTGTGTTTGCCGAGATCCGTTATGAAGACGAATCCGGTCCTCAGGTCTTCCTGATGGTGCAGAACGAGATTCGGGCCGGCCGAGGAGGCGACGACGAGCCGATGGATCTGGCCCTGTACACCAACGAGGAAATTTCGCGGGAACATTTCCTGGTGCGGCGGGACCCGGCCACCGGCGTGTTTCTCATCACCGACAAGAGCACGAATGGAACGTGGCTGGATGGACGCCGGCTGAAAAAAGGTCTGGAGGAAGTGCTGCCGGCGCAAGCGGAGATCAACGCAGCCGAGGTCATCACGCTGAATTTTCAGTCGCGGCCATGAGGTTTCTCTACGACGCCCATATCCCGTTCGTCGTCGTCTTCGCGCTGGCCGCGATCGCGTTTCTGGTTTGGAACTGGAAGGAGCGGAAATCGCGATGAAAGCCGCGGTGGTGAGCGATCCGGGTCTGCAGCGCTCCCAGAATGAAGACCGGGTGTTTGTGGACGAAGCCGCCGGCATCTATCTGGTGGTGGACGGCGTCGGGGGGCAGGCGGCGGGGGAGCGCGCCGCGCAGACGGCTGTCGAGACCATCCCGCGCGAGCTTTCCCAATTCGAGGGGACTCCGGAAGAGCGGGTCCGCGGCGCGATCACGGCCGCCAACAACCGGATTTTCGAACTGGCCCAGAGCAATCCGGAGTGGGAGGGGATGGCGTGCGTGCTGACGCTCGCCTACGCGCAGGACGACCGGATCATCATCGGACACGTGGGCGATTCGCGCCTCTATCTGGCCTGGGACGGCAAGCTGAGGAAACTGACCTCCGACCATTCTCCCGTGGGAGAGCAGGAAGACCAGGGAGAGCTGACCGAAGAGGAGGCGATGCGTCATCCCCGGCGCAACGAAGTATTTCGCGATGTGGGCTCGCGCTTGCGCGCGGCGGACGAGGAAGGCTTCATCGATGTCCGCGGTTTCCCGTTTCATCCGGACGCGGCATTCCTGCTGTGCAGCGACGGACTGAGCGACCTGGTGCCGTCTCCGGAGATTAGCGCGATCGTCGAAAGCTACGACGGCGACCCCGATGCGGTGGCGCAAAAACTAGTGGACGCGGCAAACCGGGCCGGCGGCAAGGACAACATCAGCATCGTCTTCGTCGCCGGGCCGGAATTCGTCGGAACCGGAGCGCCCTTTTTACACGAAGCGCGCGCGCGGCACGCGATTACGCGCATGCGCCCGGCGGGGTTCCGGTGGCGGGGGCTGGCGGGACACCTGCCGTGGCTGGGCGCCGGGATTTTGTTGGGCATTCTGCTGTGGGCGGCCTTCTATCGCATCGCCGCGCGGCCGGCGACGGCGGCGAAAGACATCGGCCATCCGCCCCCCGCGACCATCCTGGTCAATTCGGCCGACCGCCAGGGGATCATCAAGGCGATGGAGAACGCGCACCCGGGAGATACGGTGCAGGCGCCGCCGGGGCAATATGGCGGTCCAGTGGAATTGAAGGAGGGAGTAAATCTGGTCAGTGAGCAGCCTGGCGCGGCGGTAGTGCACGCAGGCGCGGCGGGAGGCGCGGGGTTTGTGGCGCGCGGCGTTCACAGCGGCACATTGACCGGGTTCCGGGTGGAAGGGAGCCCCGCCGAGCCGCTCGACTACGGAGTTCTTCTGGCGGACTCCAATATCGAGGTGGACGACGTCGAAATTACCGGCGCGCGCGAATGTGGAATTCGCATCGAAGGCGCATCCCGCGGCGCGTTTCGAGCGAACTATATTCACGGCAACTCCGGATGCGGCATCTCCGTGGCGGGACAAAGCTATCCGCGGCTCGCGGGCAATCGCATCTCGGCGAACGGAACCGTTCGAGGGGCGCTGCGCCGCGGTGTGGAGATCGCGCCTCCCGCGGCCCCCGCGCTGGATAACAACGTTATCTATGGGAACGGGATTTCCGATTTCGGCAGTCTGCCCGCGGAGTATGTGGCTGAGATTGCACGCAAAAATATCTTTGAAGCGAGGCCGTAAGCCTTGGTTGCTCTGAAACAGTTCGGAAAATACGAGATTATCCGTAAGCTGGGGCGCAGCATGACGGATGTCTACCTGGCGCGCGATACCGAACTGGACCGTCCGGCGGTGCTGAAAATCATTGAAGAGTCGCGGGATGAATACACGCAGCTGGTGATTGAAGCTGAGCGTCGTGGGGCGCAGATTCAGGAGCAGCTTCACCAACTGGACCCTCGCATCGTCGAAATTTACGAATATGGAACGCAGGCCGGATGCTTTTACGTCTCGATGGCGTATCTTCCGGGAAGGAACATTGCGGAGATTCTGCACGCCGAATGCCGGCTGGAACCGGCGCGGGCGGTGCGCTACGCCGCCGAGGTCTGCAGCCAGCTCGACCGCCTGCATGCCTTCGTCTCCGATGTGAACGGGCAGCGCCGCGCCGTCGTGCACGGCGACATCAAGCCTTCGAACATTCAGATCGGCGCCAACGATGAGGTGCGCCTGCTGGATTTCGGCATCGCGAAGGTAATCACCTACACGCATAACCTGACGCACCATAACCTCGGCAGCCCTACGTACTGCTCGCCGGAGAGGCTGAGCAAGGCGCAAGTGGATCCACAATCCGATCTTTGGGCGCTGGGAGTCAGTTTGTACGAGATGGTGGCCGGTTCCCCGCCCTACCAGGCGCAGGATACCCGCAAACTCGAAAATCTGATTCAATCGAAACGGCCGCCTCGCGCCCTTCCCGCGAGTTGTCCGGCCGCGGTGCGGGCCGTGATTGCAAAGGCGCTCGCGGCCGGATGCGAACACCGGTATCCGTCGGCGGCGGCGTTTGAAAGCGATCTGCGCGCGATTCTTTTGAAACTCCCCACTACGGCGGAAACCGAGAACCGCGAGCCAAGCGAAGTCAATGCGACCATCCAGAAATCGCGCGTCGAAGCGCCGCCAGTGCCGCGCCCGCCGGCGCGCTTCTGGGGCATCCGCCGCCGCAAAGTCACCCGGATTCGGAGGCCGAAGAGAACCGGCATCTGGCTGGCGCTGGCGGCCGGTATGGTTTGCGGGCTGCTCGGAGGGCCCCTGCATTACGCCTATGTATTCCGGAACGTGAGCAAGCCCCTTCGCCCGCCGCCGGATTTCGCGCGGGGGAGCGTCGCTCAGATTCAGGAGTCCTGGGATCTTTACCGGCGGCTGCAACAGCAGAACGCTTTCCTCGGACGGTTCTCGCCCGCCCTGCCCCTGGCGGCGTCAATGCATACCGCGCTGCTCGCGGGAGCCAATGACGTGATCGAGGGCTACCATAACAGCTCCGACCCTTCGCCCGAGCATTTCAATTGGAAGCGCGCGCGCTTGTGCCTGCGCTACGCGCTGGCGATTTTTCCTTCGGACCGCAAGGCCCAGGGCGCGGCGGCTCTCTGCGACGGTTATCTCAACCTGATTGCGAATCCGAAGCTGCCAGGCGCCGCGGCGAGCGAAGAACGCTTCCAGGCGGCCGCGCGCGCGCTGCCTGGTTCTCCCGACCCGCACCTGGCGCTCGCGCGGCTTTACACCTACGCATATTCGAACGCCGGACGAGCCGCGGCGGAATTCACCGCGGCGGAACGGCGCGGCTATCACAACGGTCCGAGGGAATTCGAAGCGCAGGGCGATGGGTACCGGATGCGCGCCGAGTATGAATTGCGGCAGGCGCGCCGAGCCAAACAGAAGCGGGAGCGAGAGCGCTGGCTGCGGGCGTCGAGGGACGATTTGGACCGGGCGCGGGAACTCTATGAACCGATTGCCGGATTCTCGCTGGTGAGTTGGAACCTGGATCAACTGGAACGCGACCGCCGGCAGCACCGGCAGCTTATGGAGGCCGGCGCGGCGGCCGCGCGGCTGGCTGCCGCTCGCGCCAAGAGCCGGACCTTGGCGCGGAAAGCCAAGCCGCATTCGCGCCGGAGACGCCTGGTCAGCTCGCGTTGATTTGATATGACGGTCACCAAAAGCTGGGAACATGCCGCGGCGCCGCGCGAATGGCCCCAGCAGCGCGCGGCGCGCGGACGAGTCGCCGAGGCCGCATGGCTGGCGGTTTCCTCGCTTCTGGTGGCCGCGGGCCTGGTCCTGGTTTACTTTGCGAAGGCCCAAAGCTTCGCGGATACGCAGGCGCGGCTGGCCCGCGGGGACCTGCTGAATCTCGGAGCGGAGAGCAGCCCGGACGCCATCATCCCGTTTCTAAACGTATTTTCGGACGCGAGCGAGCGCGCGGCCGCGGCGGAGAAGGTCTCCCAATATATCGAAGCCCATCGCCCCCTCCCGAACGTGGGATCTCTCGCCCGCATTCATGTCAGCCGAAGCGAGGTGGACGGCGATCTCCGGTGGAACACCGTGCGGGAGCAGATGGAGCGGCGGGACAGGAGCGGCATAGCGGCAAGGAGCGTGCCGCTGCTGCCGTTATCGCAGGTGAAAGCCCGGATGATCGTGCGCACGCCCGCACAGTTCACGAGCGAATATTGGCGCTGGTGCCTGCTCGCGCTGGCGGCTTTCTGGATGGTGCACCTTGCATGGCGATGGCGCTGGTTCGGCGGAGACCAGACCATTCTGCCCGCCCTCCAGATGCTGTCCGGCATGGGCCTGATCCTCGCGGTGAGCTTGCGCGATCCCCTGCGCGACACTCTCGAGTTCCGTAAATACGCCGAGGGAATTGCCCTGGGATGCTGCCTGTTGCTGCTGCCTCTGCTGCGCGCTTTTCGCTACCAGGCGTTCGCGCGATGGATTTATACTCCGCTGCTTACCGCGTTCGGGCTGTTCGTTCTGCTCACGAAGCTCGGGAGCGGGCCGTCCGGGAGCGACGCGAAGGTGAATCTGGGTCCGTTTCAGCCGGTGGAGCTGATCAAGATTCTGCTCGTCCTTTTCCTGGCGGCGTATTTCGCCCGGCGCTGGGAATGGCTGCGCGACCTTCGTGAAAAGCGGCTGCTGCCGCGCGGCCTGCGATGGATTGCGATTCCGCGGATTTCCCATACGCTGCCGGTGATGGCGGGCGTGGCGGGTGCGCTGCTGCTGTTCTTCGTTCTGAAGGACCTGGGACCGGCCCTGGTAACCGGCGTCTTATTCCTCACCATGTTCGCTATCGCGCGCAAGCGCGTGGGGCTGGCGCTGGCCGGCGCGGTTATGCTGGTGGGGGGCGTCGCGGCGGGCTATCACTACGGGACTCCGCACACGGTGGTGGAGCGGGTCTCAATGTGGCTTTCTCCATGGAATAACGACGTGCGCGGCGGCGATCAACTGGCGCATTCGCTCTGGGCGTTTTCGACCGGCGGCCTCTGGGGGTCGGGACCGGGATGGGGCGATCCCGCGATGATTCCCGCCGGACATACCGATCTGGTGCTTCCGGCCATCGCCGAGGAGTGGGGATTCGCGGGGGTGCTCGCGATTTTGGCGCTGTTCGTGTTTCTCGTACGGCGCTCGTTTCAAATTGCGCTGCGGGCGCAGGACGAATTCGGCATGTTTCTGTGCGCGGGAATGGGAGCGTTGATCGCCTTTGAAATGCTGTTGATCTCGGGCGGCGTGCTGGGCGCAATTCCGCTTTCGGGCGTCGTCTCGCCATTCCTCAGCTCCGGCAACACCGCGATGCTGTCCAATTTCCTGGTATTCGCGTTCATCCTGGCGGTATCGAATCAACCGGCGCGAGCGGAAGGCGGTTGGAAGCCCGCGTTTGCCCGGCCTCTTCGCTTTACCGGGATCGCGCTCGCGGCGATGGCGGTTGCCCTGGCGGGAAAGGCCGCCTGGATTCAGGTGCTGCACGACCGCGATTTCATTGGACGCGACGCCCTGGTTTACGCCCAGGATGGCGTGAAACGGCCGCAGCACAATCCGCGGTTGAATTCGCTGGCCCGCGAGATCCAGCGCGGGAGCGTGTACGACCGCAACGGAGTGCTGCTGGCCACCAGCAGTTGGGAGGAGTTGACGAAGAACGCTCCAGCGCTCCAGAAACTCGGCGTCTCAATCGACCAATGCTGCACGCGAACCGATGGACGCTATTATCCGTTTGGCGCGGAGACGATGCACCTGCTGGGCGACTACCGGACCGGGGTGAATTTTCACGCCACCAATTCCTCGCTGATCGAGCACGACTCCAACGGACGGCTGCAGGGCTATGCGGATATTCATGACCTTGCGCCGCTGGTGCGGTACCGGCATCAGCCGTTCAACCCGGACATTCAAGCCCTGATGCGGGCGGACCGGAGCGTGCACGCATCGATCGACATCCGGCTCCAGTTGAGGCTGGACGCGACCCTGCGCAGGCATCTGGAGGCATCGTCTAAACGCGGGGCGGCTGTGGTGATGGACGCGCAAACCGGCGATGTTCTGGCGCTGGCGAGTTTTCCAACGCCGGCCGCGGGCTCAACTCCAACTCCGGACGAGTTGCTCGACCGGGCGCGCTACGGGCAATATCCCCCGGGATCGACGTTCAAGCTGGTGACGGCGATGGCGGCCCTGCGGCGGAACCCGGCACTTGAGAATCGTGTCTATTCCTGCCGGAGGCTGCCCGACGGGCGCGTGGGAACGGTGATTCCCGGCTGGAAAAAGCTGATCCGCGACGATATCGAAGATCACGCGCACGGCAGTTTGAATATGTCGCGGGCGATTGCCGTCTCCTGTAACGCCTACTTCGCCCAGTTGGGAGTGTACGACGTGGGTGCGCAAGCGCTCTACGACACGGCGGGTTTGCTGGAGGTCCCGGCGGGGCGGATGCCGGAGTTGCGGAAGATGCTCCCGTTTGCCGCCTATGGACAAGGCCCGGTGCTGGTGACGCCGTTCAAAATGGCGCGCATTGCCGCCACCATCGCCAATGGAGGAGAGATGCCCCAGGGGCGCTGGGTGACCGGAGGTGGAGGCCGGCGGAGCGAGCCGCCCCGGCGGATTCTGAACGCCAGCGAAGCCAATTACATCGCGGGCGCGATGCGAGAGGTAGTGACCGCCGGCACCGGCCGGCACGCGATGGCGGGTTTGGACGTCAGCGTCGGCGGGAAAACCGGCACCGCGCAAACCGCCGAGGGAGAGCCGCATTCCTGGTTCGCGGGATTTGCGCCATTCGACGGCGGTTCCGGGAAGCGGATCAGTTTCGCGGTGGTGGTGGAGCATGGCGGATACGGCGCGCTGGCCGCGGCCCCGATGGCGCGTGAAATCGTGGAGTCCGCCCGCGACCTGGGACTCGTCCCTACAATGAAAACAAGCACGGAACAAGCGAGGTAAACCATGCCGCTCTCGGATGCAATCGAAAGACTGGGCAAGGCCATTTTCGAGACGCCGTTCAATGCCGGACGCATTGCCGCCGAAATGCCGGAACTGGCGGAGATTCGCCTGGCGGCGATCGATGCGATCAAGGCGAAGAGCCACCGGGTGGGCGGAGCGCGCGTGTTCCCGTTTAACCTGGTCCGGGTCTGCCTGCGCGGCGTGCCCGAATCCCATACCGAGGCTTTCCGGAGCGGGTTTCTGGCGGATTACCTCGGCGAAGAACTCAAACAGGCGCTGGCACGCTCCAGCTACCGCTTTCCGGAGGACCTGGAGATCGAGTGGAAGCCCACGGCCGAACTGCCGGCGGCGGGAGAGGAATGGATTGCCGTCGAAACCGAATCCCGGCCCAAGGCCTCGCGCGACGCCCTCCCCGCGCGGCGGACAGCGCGGCTGGTGGTGTCGCGTGGAGCGGCGAGCCAGCCGGAAGTGCTGCTGAACAAGGCCAGGACGAATATCGGGCGGACGATTGACGTGTTCCGGTCGGACGGACCTTCCCGGCGCAACGATTTGGCGTTCACCGAGGACAACGAAGTGAATCGCTCGGTATCGCGCGAGCATGCGCACGTGCTTTATGACAGGAAAACCAGCGAATACCGGCTGTTTAACGATCGCTGGCACAAAGCGGGCGAGGCGGTGGACGGGAACTCGGGGTTGTGGATCGTGCGCGACGGGCTGAGCCAGCCGGTACACCGCAACTCGCGCGGCGCGCTGCTGAAACACGGCGACGAGATTCATCTCGGCCAGGCGATTGTGAGGTTTGTGCAGAAGTGAGGAAAGCCGCCGGATTCCGGCGGGCGCGAAGGCTGGGACCCACGAAACGCCATTCTGGCGCTCCGGCCGCGGGCGCATCGTCGAGAGCGGTTCACACCAGGAACGACTCGCTCTCCATGGGCTCGACGCGTCTATGCCACGCCCGGGCTCAGGAAACCTTGGGCGCCTGGTTGTTCGCGTCCGGGGCGGAGCGCTGGGTGCGAAACTCGTAGTTCTGGATGGCGACGACGGCGTTGGGGTCCCGGAACCCCATGACGACGCCTCGCGCCACCAGACGTAGCGCAACCCGGCCATCCAGACGAACCGGCCATGACAGCGAGACTTCCAGCCTCGACCCCGGCTTCAATTCGCAGTCCGGTGTAAACAAGATGGCGTCGGAACTCATGTCCACTACTTTCCCCGCTCCGCGCGCCAGTTCCGGTCCGTCGCCAAGCTCGCGGAATTGAAGATCGAGATCGAGCGCGAAGCGCTGGGCTCCGCGGCGGTCTCCCGGATTTTCCGTCATTGTCAGCGAGTATACACCGTCTCGCAGGCCTAAAACCGGTATTCCGTTTCCCATTGTGGCCCGTCCATATCCTGCATATGTAATTTTAGACTTTTCGCCTGATCCAGCACCGCTTGGGGAACCTCAAAACGAACAGCAACCATCCGATCCATCGTCGCGCGCGGGGGAATCCGGTCCTGAAGCGACAGTGCGCTGTTGTACTGCGCGCCTAAAAAGCGATTGTAGGAGAGCAAGATCTTGAGATCGGATTTCGCGATCACGCTGCCTTCGACGCTAGTTCCATCGGCCTTCGTGACGGTTACTTTGATGTCCCGGAGGACGAAGGGAACGTCGGACAGATTTTGGACCCGGAAGTCGATTACGGCGGCAGAGCTTTCTTCGTCCAACGCTCCGGAGCGGACTTTGAGGACCTTCCCGTCCAGTTGCAGGTGGGAACCCTTGGTTGAGGAAAATATCCAGAAAACGCCGGCGGCGACCACCAGGATGCCGGCGGCGAGGAACAAAAAGAAGGTCTTAGACATGACGTTCCCTGGTGTTTCCAGTACAAGAGTAGACGGTAACACATTTTTTCGCAACGGTTTAGGAGGAAAAGAGAGAAAAGGGATCTTGCCGGGCTTGACTACTAGTGATATGCTTAGGTTAGTTGATAGTGATACACTAAGGTTTTGGATATGGATCTCAACCGCTTTACCGAAAAGCTCCAGGAAGCCGTCCGGCAGGCCCAGTCGATCGCCATTCGGCACGGCAACCAGCAGATAGACGCCGAACACCTCCTTGTCGCTCTTCTCGATCAGGACGGCGGCCTCGCGCCTTCCATCCTGAATAAAGCGGATATGCCACTGGCGGCAATCCGGACGCGCGCCCAGCAGGAAATCGATCGCCTGCCCAAAGTTTCGACCGCAGCCGGGACGCCTCCGGACCAGATCTACGTCACAGGACGCCTGCAGCAGTTGCTGACGCGCGCCGAGGATGAGGCCAAGCGTCTCAAAGACGAATTTCTGTCCGTAGAGCACGTGCTCCTGGCGATCACGGAGGACAAAGGGGCGTCCGGGAAGCTATTTCGCGACTTTGGACTGACGCGCGACCGGCTGATGCGAGCCCTGCAGGAGGTGCGTGGCAACCAGCGGGTCACGTCCGCCAATCCCGAAAACACCTACGAAGCGCTGGAAAAGTACGGGCGCGACCTGAATCAGTTGGCGGCGCAGGGGAAGGTCGACCCGGTGATCGGCCGGGACGATGAAATCCGGCGGGTGATCCAGGTACTGTCGCGCCGGACCAAGAACAACCCCGTTCTAATTGGCGAGCCGGGCGTGGGAAAGACCGCGATTGTCGAAGGCTTGGCCCAGAGAATCGTCCGCGGCGACGTACCGGAGGGTTTAAAGGATAAGCGCGTGGTTTCGCTCGATATGGGCGCGCTGATCGCGGGGGCAAAGTTCCGGGGGGAATTTGAAGAGCGCCTGAAGGCGGTCCTCAAGGAGGTCCAATCCTCGGACGGCCAGATTATCCTCTTTATCGACGAGTTGCACACCGTGGTGGGGGCGGGCAAAGCGGAGGGCTCGATGGATGCGGGCAATCTTCTAAAGCCGATGCTCGCGCGGGGCGAACTTCACTGCATCGGCGCGACGACGCTCGATGAGTACCGCAAATATATCGAGAAAGACGCCGCGCTCGAGCGCCGTTTTCAGACGGTCCTGGTGGACCAGCCGAGCGTGGAAGACACGATTTCGATTCTGCGCGGTCTGCGGGAGCGCTACGAGGTCCACCACGGCGTAAGAATTAAGGATTCGGCGCTCGTGGCGGCGGCGGTGCTTTCGCAGCGCTACATCACCGACCGGTTTCTGCCGGACAAGGCCATCGACCTGGTGGATGAATCGGCGGCGCGCCTGCGCACCGAAATTGACTCGATGCCGGTGGAACTGGACGAGATCCTGCGCCGGACGATGCAATTGGAAATCGAGCGGGAAGCACTCAAGAAAGAAAAGGACGACGCGTCGCGCGAGCGGTTGGCGGCCATCGAACGGGAAATTGCGGAATTAAAGACGCGATCGAGCGCGCTGCAGGCGCAGTGGCAGGCCGAAAAAGCGGCCGTGGATAAGCTCCGCGGGCTGCGCGAACAATTGGAGCATACGCGGGCCGATATAGAGCGGGCCGAGCGCAGCTACGATTTAAACAAAGCCGCGGAGCTGAAGTACGGCAAGCTCACCGAGCTCGAGCGGACCATCAAGGCCGAGGAGGCGAAGCTGGCCGAGAAACAATCGGGCTCCCGTTTATTGAAGGAGGAGGTCGACGAGGAGGACATCGCGGAAGTGGTGAGCCGCTGGACCGGCGTGCCGGTTTCGAAGCTGCTCGAAGGCGAGATGAAGAAGCTGCTGTCGCTCGAAGACGAGTTGCACCACCGCGTCATCGGGCAGGACGAAGCCGTGGAAGCGGTGGCGGAGGCCGTAATGCGGGCGCGGTCGGGATTAAAAGATCCGAACCGCCCGATTGGGAGCTTCATCTTCCTCGGCCCGACCGGAGTGGGAAAAACCGAGTTGGCGCGGGCGCTGGCGGAATTTTTGTTCGACGACGAGCGGGCGATGATCCGCATCGACATGTCGGAGTACCAGGAAAAGCATACGGTGGCGAGGCTGGTGGGGGCGCCCCCGGGATACGTGGGCTATGAAGAAGGCGGCCAGCTCACCGAAAGCGTGCGGAGAAAGCCTTATTCCGTAGTGCTTTTCGACGAAATCGAGAAAGCCCACCCCGATGTTTTTAACGTGATGTTACAGATTTTAGACGATGGACGTCTAACAGATGGGCAGGGCCGTACGGTCGACTTCAAGAACGCCATCGTCATCATGACATCGAACATCGGAAGCCATCGAATCCTGGAATACCGGGGAGCCTTCGATGGAGCCGAATACGCGAGCATGAAAGATGCGGTTCTCGAGGAACTGCGCAAGCATTTCCGTCCGGAGTTTCTAAACCGGGTGGATGAGTTGATTGTTTTCCACGCCCTTTCCGGGGAGCACCTGAAACAAATCGTGGAGATCCAACTGGCAGGTCTGCGGAAGCGCCTGTCGGAGCGCCGCATCGAGATTGAATTGACCGATGGAGCGCGGGAGCGCCTGGTGCGGTCCGGATACGATCCGGCGTATGGGGCGAGGCCGCTGAAGCGAGCCATCCAGAAGGAGATAGAGACTCCCCTGGCGCGGCGTCTGCTCGGAGGAGAGATTCGGGACGGCCAGAAGGTATTTGTTGATGTTGGGACTTCTGGCGATTTGAAATTCGAGACGCGAGAACCGGCAGTCCGCGCGTCCGCTTAAGAGACGAAAATCGCGGGCGATGGCCCGCAGAAGAGGACAGGGTTTAAGAAAGGCCATGAAAGGTACAATTCAGATCCGCCGGTCAACGGCGATTCTTTCTGCAGCAGTTGCCGTGCTTGCCGCGGCGCTGGGAATCACGTGGGCGTCCGGCGCTCATACGGTCCCCGTGTTCGTTACCAGCGCGATGGCGGCGGGCGGCAACGAACTTCCGGCCAGCGGAACCTTCGCGCCGATCGTAAAGCGGACGGCTCCGGCGGTGGTGAATGTGTCTTCCTCGAAAGTGGTGAAGAACCAGGGGATGCCGAGCGGCTTTTTCTCCGATCCTATGTTCCGCCAGTTCTTCGGCAACATTCCGCGGCAGCCGCGCGAACAAAAGATGCACAGCCTCGGCTCGGGCGTGGTGGTGTCGCCGGATGGATACATTTTGACGAACAACCACGTGGTGGATGGGGCGACGGACGTGAAGGTCTCCTTCGCCGACGGGCGTGAAGTTCCGGCCAAAGTGGTCGGCGCCGATAGCCCCACCGACATTGCGGTGTTGAAGATCGACCGCAAGGGCCTGCAGACGATGCCGATTGGCGATTCCTCCAAGGCCGAGGTGGGCGACATCGTGCTGGCCATCGGCAACCCGCTGGGCGTCGGGCAGAGCGTGAGCATGGGCATCGTGAGCGCCAAGAGCCGCAGCCTCAACGGACAGATCGAAACCTATGAGGACTTCATCCAGACCGACGCCGCGATTAACCATGGAAACTCCGGCGGCGCGCTGGTGAACACCCGCGGAGAACTGATCGGGATTAACACGGCGATTCTCGGCGGAGGCAGCGGCGGCAACATCGGTATTGGATTTGCCATCCCCTCCGACCTGGCGAAGAACATCATGACGCAGTTGATCGAGAAGGGTCATGTGACGCGTGGCTTCATCGGCATCCTGCCTCAGGAAATCACTCCGGAAATGCGGCAGTCCTTCGGCCTCGGCGCCGATCAGGGTGGGATTGCGGTCGCGCAGGTGAGCCCGGACAGCCCGGCCTCCAAGGCGGGACTCCAGGTTGGCGATGCGATTGTGGCTCTGAACGGCGAAAAAGTGGACGACGTGGCGGCATTCCGCCTGAAAGTTGCGGGGCTCGCTCCCGGCACGCGCGTGAATCTGAAGGTTGTGCGCGACGGCGTTACGAAGGACTTCGCGCTGGTGCTGGCGACCAATAACGAGTTGGCCAAGCTCAACAAGGGCGGCGACCAGAATGCTCCGGGAGGCGGCTCCGAAACTGCTCTGGAAGGAGTACAAGTGGACAATCTCACGCCGGATGCGATCCAGCAGTTGAATCTGCCGGCGGGAACCAAGGGCGTGCTCGTGACCGACGTGGATGAAAACTCCGCGGCCGCCGATGCCGGCCTGCGGCCGAACGACGTGATCGAGCGCGTGAACCACAAGCCGGTGACGAGCGTATCGGACATGGACGCCGCTCTGCGGCAAGGCGGGAGTAACGGCACGCTGCTGCTGATCCGCCGCGGCGCGGGCAGCGCGTTTCTGGTAATTCCGAACAAGTAACCGGAACCGGAACGCCGGGCGTTCGATGCGCGAGCATGGTCCGAAATGACCTGCTCGCGCATCTTATTAGAGGGCTTTTGGAGGCTGAAATCGGGCTGTCTCATTCGGACCTGCGCACGCGTATTGTGATTTAGCGGGTCCAGCAGGAGCCGCCCGCGCATCTAAAACACAGGAAGCGATTTTTGGAAAGACGAATGGGTAAGGGATAGGAGACGAAAAATGACAGACAATCCAGCGGTTCAAATTCTGCCGGTATTGCCGTTGAAGAACACGGTTCTCTTTCCGTATCTGATGCTGCCGCTCTCGGTGGGGAGGTCATCGTCGCTCGCGGCGGTGGAGGCGGCGCTCGCCAGCGAAGAAAAAGAAGTAGTGCTGTTCACTCAAAGAGACTCGTCGGTCGAGAATCCAACTCGCGACGATCTTTATCCCATCGGAACGAAGGCCACGATTCGCAAGATGTCGCGGCCGAATGAAGATTCCATGGAAATCCTGGTGCTCGGCATGGAGCGCGTCGCTCTGCTCAAGCTCGACGACACCGAGCCGTTCTTACGGGCGCGCATCAGCACTTTGGCGCTGCCGGGGGACAGCGGCACCGAAGTGGAGGCGCTGCACGGAGCTTTGCTTGAGCTGGCCGGACGCGCGGTAGCTCTGGCGCAGCCGAGCGGCGGGCAGGATCTCAACCGGATGTTCGCCGCCAATGAAGATCCGTTGAGGTTGGCGTTCCTGCTGGCTTCGATGTTTAATCTGGATGCGGCGAAAGCGCAATCGCTGCTCGAAGCCCCGACGCGCATCGAGGCGCTGCGGCTGACGCACCGGTTCCTCAACCACGAAGTGGAAGTGCTCGAACTGCGAAATAAGATCGCTTCCGACGCGCGTTCGGAGATGGGCAAGGAGCAGCGGGAGTACCTGCTGCGGCAGCAGATGCGCGCCATCCAGCAGGAACTGGGAGAAAAGGGCGGCGAACAGGCCGAACTCGAGGAGCTGCGCGAAAAACTGAAGAAGGCCGACCTTCCCGAGGATATACGCAAGGAGGCCGAGCGTGAGTTGTCGCGGCTGGAAAGAGTTCCCTCCTCCTCGCCCGAGTTCAACGTCATCCGGACGTATCTCGAATACGTGGTGGAGCTGCCGTGGAAGAAATCGACGGAGGACAATCTCGATATCGCGCACGCCCGGCAGGTGCTGGACGAAGATCACTTCGGATTGAAAGAAGTGAAGGAGCGCATTCTGGAGCACTTGGGCGTGCTGCGCCTCAATCCGGATGCGAAGGCGCCCATCCTTTGCCTGGTGGGCCCTCCCGGCGTCGGCAAGACGTCGCTGGGGCAGTCGATTGCCCGTGCGCTGAACCGCAAGTTTGAGCGCATGAGCCTCGGAGGCCTGCACGATGAAGCCGAACTGCGCGGGCATCGCCGGACTTATATCGGCGCAATGCCCGGCAGGCTGATTCAGGCCATGCGGCGGGCGGGGGCGAACAATCCCGTGCTGATGCTCGACGAAGTGGACAAGCTGGGGCGTGACTTCCGCGGAGATCCCGCGGCGGCCCTGCTCGAAGTTCTCGATCCGGAACAGAACAAGACGTTCCGCGATAATTACCTGGACCTGGAGTTCGACCTCTCGAAAGTGCTTTTCGTCACGACGGCGAATGCGCTCGATACGATTCCGCAGCCGCTGCTCGACCGGATGGAGATACTCACTCTGACCGGTTATAGCGAAGAGGAAAAAGCCCTGATCGCCCGGCGCTACCTGATTCCGCGCCAGCTCAAGCAGGCGGGCGTGACGGAAACGGAAGCCGTCATCACCGATGAGGGGTTGAAGAAGATCATCCGCTCCTATACGCGGGAGGCTGGTTTGCGCCGGCTGGAGCGCGCCATCGGACGGGTGATCCGCAAAGTGGCTCTACGTTTCGCCGAGGGGACGAAGGACCCGGTGACGGTCGACGTAGAAATGCTCGCGGAGATGTTGGGGCCCGAGCACTACGCTCCCGAAGAGATGCGGCGGCACATGCCCGCGGGCGTGGCGACCGGGCTCGCCTGGACGGAGGCGGGCGGCGACGTCCTCTATATCGAGGCCACGCTGTTGCCGGACGGCAAGGGGCTCACTTTGACCGGTCATCTCGGCGAAGTGATGCAGGAATCGGCCAAAGCGGCGCAGAGCTACATCTGGTCGCACGCCGAAGAACTGGGGATCGATCCCGCGGCGTTCAAGAGCAACGGGGTTCACATCCACGTTCCGGCGGGCGCGATCCCGAAGGACGGCCCGTCGGCGGGCGTGACCATGGCGACGGCTTTGGCGTCGCTGTACACCAAGCTGCCGGCGCGCAGCGATACGGCGATGACCGGAGAACTGACGCTGACCGGCCTGGTGCTTCCCATAGGCGGCGTGAAGGAAAAAGTGCTGGCGGCCAGGCGCGCCGGCATCCGGCGAGTGGTGCTACCAAAGGGCAACCAGAAGGACCTGCGGGATCTTCCGGACGATGCCCGCGCGGAGATGGAGTTCATCTTCGCGGAACGGATCGGCGAGGTGCTGGAGGCGCTGATTCCCCGCCTCGAAGAGCACCGGGGGAGTCTTCGACCAATCCACCACGCCGCTTAACGCGTGAAGTCAATCTGAAATAGGCGGGGCCTGGCGCCCCGCTTTTTTTTTGCGCCGGACGAGATCCATTCGATCCGGCCCGAAGAACCCGCCGGAGTGCTTTTGCCCGTTTACTTATCCGTCAGGGCCGTGACTCCCGGCAGCTCCACCCCGCCGAGAAATTCGAGCGACGCGCCTCCGCCGGTGGAGATGTGGCTGATTTTATCCGAGACCCCGGCCGATTTGATTGCCTTCTCGGAATCGCCGCCGCCGACGATCGAGACCGCGTCCGATTCAGCCACCGCGTGGGCCAGCGCCATGGTGCCCGCGTCGAAGGGGGGCATTTCGAAAACGCCCATGGGGCCATTCCAGATGATCGTCTTCGCCTTCGCGACTTCCGCTTTGTAAGCGGCGATCGTCCGGGGACCGATATCCAAAGCCATCCAGCCATCGGGAATCTGTTCCACCGCCTCGCTGGCCGCGTTCGCCTTGAACTCGGTAGCCACGACGTGATCCACCGGCAGAAGCAGCTTGCCTTGCGCCCGGACGAGCAGGTCCTTGGCGAGATCGATCTTGTCTTCTTCGACCAGCGACTTTCCGGTAGCCTGACTTTGCGCGCGCAAGAACGTGTACGCCATTGCGCCGCCGATGAGCAGCTTATCGACAATCTTCATGAGGTTCTCAATCACCTCGATTTTGTCGGACACCTTGGCGCCGCCGAGAATCGCGATACAGGGCCGCTCGGGATTTTTGGTGGCCCTGGTGAGATATTCCAGCTCCTTGTCCATCAGCAGGCCGGCGGCGGCCTGCGGCACGAACGCGATCATGCCCACCGTGGAGGCGTGCGCGCGATGCGCGGATCCAAACGCGTCGTTGACATAAACATCGCACAGCGCGGCGAGCCGCTTCGAAAAAGCCGGATCGTTCTTTTCCTCTTCGGCGTGGAAGCACAGATTTTCAAGCAGCAGAACTTCGCCCGGCTTCGGTTTCAGGGCCTCCACTTCGGGACCCACGCAATCCGGCGCCATGGTGACCTTGCGCCCGAGCAACTGTTCGAGCCGCGCGGCCACGGGCTTCAAACTCATTTCAGGATTGGGCTTGCCTTTGGGCCGGCCCAGGTGGCTGGCAAGAATCAGCGCGGCGCCATGATCCAGCGCGTATTGAATGGACGGCAGGGAGGCGCGGATGCGTTTATCGCTGGTGATTTCCTGTCCGCCGGGCGCCAGCGGAACATTGAAATCCACGCGCATGAAGACAGTCTTGTTCTTAAGATCGAGATCGCGAATCGAAAATTTGGGCATGATGAAAAAAAGCCACGAAAAGGGCGTTTCCTCTCGATGCTAACACGCGTCAGAGTTTCTCTTCCGGAACCTGGGAGAGGACGACCCGGCGGCCGGCAAGCCCATAGGCTTCGAGCAGCGCTCCGGCGGCCGGGCCGTGGATAGGCGCCAGGCAGCGATTCGCCCCGGCGCGCTCCAGTTCGTCCCGAAATCGATGAAACAGGATCTCCCCGCGAAAGACTCCTCCTGCATAGGCGATATCGGCCACCTCGCCGGGAACAAAGAGCTGGCGTCGCACCGCCATCGCCAGCGCGGCGAGCTCAACCGCCGACTGGTGGAGGATGGACCGGGAAACGCGGTCGCCCGCCTCCGCCTCCTCTTCCACCAGGCGGGAAAGCCGCGCAATGGCGGGGCGGGAAAATTCCGGCGTATAGAGCCGGTGTAACAGCTCGTTCGCGTTCCCGGCGTTCGCCTTCTCCAGCAAGCGAGCCAGCAGCGAAGTTTCCGGACCCCAGCCTTCTTCGAATCGCAGCGCGGCGCGTAGTGCCTGGCGAGCGATATCGAAGCCCGCGCCTTCGTCGCCGAAAATGTAGCCCCAGCCGCCCGCGCGAGCCGTTTTGCCGCCGTTCCGGCCAAGCGCGATGGAGCCGGTTCCGGCGATCACGACAATTCCGGGGCGTCCCGCCGTTGCTCCGGCGAGCGCGATCCAGGCGTCGTTGGTGACCCGAAGCTGGGCGGCGCGTAAAAGATCCCGAACGATTTCCTCCTTGTCTTCGGGCCCGCCGCTGAGGCCCAGGCAGGCGGCACGCAGGGCAAGACCGGCGCGCTCGATACCGGCCGCCGCGCAAGCGCCGGCAAGGCTGCCTTCAATAGCGGAAATCAGCTTCGCCCGGCCCTCCGACGCTGCGACGTGGTTGCACGGCCCGGCGGTTCCCCGCCCCACCACCACTCCGTTCTCATCGCCG
The DNA here is from genome assembly GCA_035545735.1 of Bryobacteraceae bacterium. GTDB lineage: Bacteria > Acidobacteriota > Terriglobia > Bryobacterales > Bryobacteraceae > JAJYKC01. Next base: position 116,334 of record DASZXS010000040.1, read on the forward strand.
AGGAGCGCCGTAGTGCTCGATTGGCCCCCGTCCACTCCAAGAAAAAATTCAGCCATTACTCAATCCTGTATAGACGCGTGCCGCGCTGCTCGTCGATGAAGCGCAATCCCCACGCGGCCGGGTCGCGGCGGAAATCCTCCGCGCCGAAGTTGTGGCTGCCGACCAGCAGATAGCGATAGCCCGCCCGCTTGAGTTCAGCGGTGGCGCTCCTGCGCAAAAGGAGCGGCTCTGGGCGGCGTGAGATCTCGGGCAGCAGCGACAAATCCTTCCACAATCCGGCGGCGTCCATGCCTTGCACTTTCAGTTTCACCTGATATTGGTCCGGAGAACACTCCAGGCGGACCCCATCGACGAGCAATGGCGTATGGAAAGCGACTTCGAGGAACATCCCCGGCCGGGCGGCTTGCCAGGTCCGCCAGCGCGTGGCCGGATTGCCATCGAAGGCGAGAGAGGCGTCCCAGGGATTGGGATTGGAGGTAATTTTCCAGGATGGCGTGGGGGAAATCTCCGAGCCGCCCGCGAAAATCCGGAGTTCGGTGACGCTCCAAATATCTCTCGCCGCGCGAGCCGCCTCCACCACCCGTACCGCTCGCAGCACGGCGGGCGGGAATGCGAACTCCTGCAGCAATACCGGCTGTATGGAAGGGGCTAGGGGAGTAAACAGGGCGTCCTGCAGTTGCTCGCCCCGCGCGCAGAGGTAGGATCCGTCGAGATCGCGAGTGGTGTAAGCTTCGGCCTGTTGGGAAAGCGAGAAAACCTTATCGCCCGCGGGCACGTGGGTCTCCACCATGCGGTCGATCAGAAAACCCGGGAAGCGCTCCGCGAGCCATATCCCCTCCGGAGTGCGCCGGAGCGCGGCTTTGGAAGGGATCCGCGGCGCGAGCGTCCACGCGCCCAAATCATGATAGAGCGGCGTGACGGCTGGAAATGAAAGCACCAGATGCGCCGCCAGCACGGCGGCTGCGAGGCTGGCGCTCGCGCTAAAGAGCGCGATTCCCATCGCAAGCGCGATCAAGGGGAGCGCGGGAAGCAGGAAGCGCGTGCCGATATTTCCGAAGTAAGGCAGAAGAAAGACGAGCGCGCAGAGAAGAACACGTCTGCCCTCGCGACTGCGCAGAGCGAAGAGTCCAAAGGGAGCGAGGAGAAACACGGGGCCGATGAACCCCCGGGTCATGCCGCCTAGCGTAGTCACTTCGAAAGGAAGCCGCCAATAGTTCGGGAGGCCATAGTGACGCATGTTACGAGACCACTCCTCCACGAAACTCAGATGGACGTAGGGATTCGGGAAAAGCCGGCTCAGGAACGGGATCACGGGGTTGCCGGTCATGATCCAGCTCTTGACGGTCCAGGGCAGGATGAAGATGAGGGCCACCGAGATCAGGAGGGCGAGAGGCCGGACGACCGGCAGGCCGGAGCGCCGTCGCCGCCACCCGGCGTAGAGAAGCGCATAGACCAGCCCAATGCCTCCGGTGTATTTAATCGAAAAGGCGAATCCGGCGAGCAGTCCGGCGGCCGCCAGCAATCCACGCGCGCGCTCCCGCTCCCAGATTTCCAGCACATAGAAAAGCGCGAAAAGAACGGTGGCGAGCGCGATATCCACGTAGGCGCTGGTTCCGTCAATGCCCGCCATGGGTGACGCAAACACGAGCAGCGCCGCAAAGACTCCAGCCTCGGTGAGATGGAAGCGTCGTCCGAAATTCACGACGAGCAGCGGCAGAACCAGCAGAAACAGGAAGTGCACCATCGCTGCCGCGGAATGCTTGCCGAACGCGAACGCGGGGAGAAAGAGCATCTCCACGCCGGCAGGCATGTTCTTGTAGAAATCGGCGGGGATGGGGAGGAAGCCGTGAGAGCGATAGAGCTTCAAGACCAGGCCCAGGTGATAGGAGGCGCCGTCCGGACTCCACTCCGGCGCCATCGCGTAGAAAAGGTAAACAGTGGCGAACAGAGCCCAGGCGCACCGGAACAGCCATTTCCAGAACGGCGGCCAAGGCGGACGGTCGTCGGAGGTGCGAGTCAGCGGGGCGAAGCGCCACGCCGCCAGGATGGCAAGCAGCGCCACGGCCAGAAAAACGCCCTTATAGAGGAGATGCGCCGCGGCCAGCGCGAAGAGAAGAACGCTGAGGCAGGCCGAGCCGAGAACAAAACTGAATAACCACTGCTCCTCGCGATACAAGCGGAGACGGAGGCGCGACAACAGAAGCCTGCCGAGCGCGAAGGACGTGGCCCCGGTGAGGAGGACGCCGAACAGGATGTAAAGGACCGGTTTAATCACCGCGCACGAAGTCTTCTATTCTAGCGGGCGTTCACCGGTCCGTCGGAGCTCTCTCAACCGGCGCCGAAAGCGAGAGGCGGAACCAGGGATCATGGCGGCGCACGCGCGCTTGAACCAATCCGGCGCGGCGCGCCAGGTCGAGCAGCTCACCCTTGCGAAACGAGGCTCGCACCGAGATGGGCCCGTCGTTCAACATGATGGCGTCCCAACGGAATAGCCAGCGGGTGGCGGGGAGAAAATGATATGCCATCCGGCGGCGTTCGAGGTCGATGGCGACGACGGCGCGGCGTGCGGCGCGGGCGAACTGCGCGAGAAGCGACACCACCGCCTCATCCTCGAAGTGATGGAGGAACAGCGAACAGAAAACAAAATCGACGCTGCCATCGCGGATGGGAAGATGGAATGCATCGGCTGCGAGACACGGACCCGTCCCGGGGTCGAGATGGCGGGCCTGAAGATCGAGTGAGAAGACCGTGGCGGCGGGAAACGCGCGGCGGATGGCCGCTCCCATGTCTCCCGAGGCCGCGCCGACGTCGAGCACCGTAAATGCGGCCGGCGGGCGGACAAGGCCGGCAAAAAGACCGCGGACAACCGTGTGGCCTCCGAAGAGCCGGTTCACAAGAGCGATCTCCCGAAGATTGCGGCGCATTCGCTCCGGGGAGGCGTGCTCTAAAATCTCGGATTCGATGAAACGCCGGGACCAATCCTTCCACTGGGGGTTCATTCCGTTGCGATCCGGCATGCTCATGCTCATGATAGAATGCGCCGTCATGGATAGTACCGGGTTCTCTCGACGCACTTGGCTGAACATGATGGGCGCGGGCGCCGCGCTTGCTTCGGCCTATATCCCTCCGGCGCAAGCGGCCGTGGAAGATCAGGCGCAGCGAATGAAATGGTGGCACGAAGCGCGCTTCGGCATGTTCATTCACTGGGGATTGTACAGCGTGCTCGGGCGGCACGAGTGGGCGATGGAAGAGGAAGGCATTCCCGTCGCCGAGTACGAACAGCTCGCCAGGCGCTTCACTCCGAAGCCGAACGCCGCTCGCGCGTGGGCGAAGCTGGCCAAGGCGGCCGGTCAGAAATACATGGTGATGACGACGAAGCACCATGAAGGGTTCTGCAACTTCGATACGAAGCTCACCAACTACTGCGCGCCCAAGCAAGCCTGCGGGCGCGACCTGGTGCACGAGTACGTGGAAGCGGCGCGCGCCGAAGGTCTGCGTGTGGGCTTCTATTATTCGCTGATGGACTGGCATCATCCCGACGGAGCGCGCTGCAAGACGGACGAAGCCGCGCGCCGGCGGTTCGTCGATTACACCCATGGTTTGGTTCACGAACTTTGCTCCAACTACGGCAAGCTCGATGTCCTCTGGTATGACGTGGATTGGCCGCTTTCGCCGGAAGGATGGGAGTCGGTGAAGATGAACGCCATGGTGCGCAAACTCCAGCCGGAGATCATTATTAACAATCGCTCCGGCGTTCCGGAGGACTTTTCGACTCCCGAACAGCACATCACCGCCGTGGCGAACCGCAACTGGGAATCGTGCATGACCATGAACGACAGTTGGGGCTACAACCGGGCGGACGACAATTGGAAGTCGGCAAAAACCATTGTCCGGAATCTCGGAACCTGCGCGCGGCAGGGCGGGAATTACCTGTTGAATATCGGTCCGAAGGGCGATGGGTCCATTCCCGAGCAGTCGGTGGCCGCCTTGACGAAAGTCGGCGATTGGATGCGGCGCAACGGCGACACCATTTACACCGCGGAGCCTTGTAAAGTGCACAGCTCAACCTTCGCGGGCTTCACCCGCAAAGGCAACACGCTATACGTTCACGTCCATTACTGGCCCGGAGAAACGGTATCGATCGGCGGACTGACCTGCAAGGTGAAATCGGCGCGCTTGCATGCCAGCGGCCACGCAGTGAAATTCAACCAGGGACGGTTTCGGGTGGAGTTCACCGGGCTGCCTGCGGCGGCCCCGGACGACCCGGTCACCGTGCTCGCGGTCGAGTGCGATTCCGAGCCAGCCCAGGACATGGAGATGATCCGGACACAGCGCCCGAGGCGGGGCGTCGGAGTCTGACCGGCAGCGCGGAAGTAAAGATCGCTCTACACTTAAGGATAGAATGGCTTTGGTTCTCCAAAGCCCCGGAAGGAGTGTCTGCATGGCAAACGACGATTTGGGAACGGCCCCCGCGGGCTCGGGGTGGAAGATTCCCGCGCTTTTTGTCGCGGTGGTTGCGCTGGCCGGCGCAGCCATCTACCAATATGTTCAGTTGGATCACCTCCGCACTGAGTCGGCCAACACGCGCAATGCTCTGATTGAGGAGATTGCCAAGGTGCGCGAAGCATCGTCCGTTACCTACCAGACGAACCGCCGGAACGTGGAAGCGCTGCAGCGGCGCCTCGAAGAGCAGCGTCAACTGGCGTCGCAAGCGGCCGGGCAGGCGCGGCAGGATGCTCTGGCGAAAATCGAAGATACGCGCCACAAGCTGGAAGCCGCGCAGGCCCAGCAGCAGGCGCTCATGAAAAGCCAGATCTCGGAAGTCAGGGAATCGACCGACACGAAGTTGACCGCCGTCAACACGGATATCTCCGGCGTCAAGACCGATGTGGCGTCCACCAAAACGGAACTCGAAAAAACAATCGCCGATCTGAAGGCCACCACCGGGGACCTCAACGTCCAGAGCGGTTTGATCGCGACAAACGGCAAGGAACTGGCGGCCCTGAAAGCGCTGGGCGAGCGGAACTATTTCGAGTTCAAGATTGGGAAGACCAAAGAACCGCAGAAGGTCGGCGACGTGCTGGTGAAGCTGAAGAAGGCGGATCCGAAAAAGAACAAATTCACGATCGAACTAACCGCCGACGACAAACAGGTGGAGAAGAAGGACCGTACCATTAACGAGCCGCTCCAGTTTTACGTTTCCAAAGCGCGCCAGCCGTACGAGATTGTCGTCAATCAGGTGAGCAAGAACCAGATCGCAGGCTATCTCGCCACGCCGAAGGTGCAGCAGGCGCGGAACTAGCGCTTTGGATTCCACAGGTCGCGGGTTTTCCTGGGTAGTTTCGCGAGAACCATTTCATAAGAGCCGGTGAGAAGTTCCTTCAGTTCCGGGCGGGGGATGGCGTCGTCCTGTTCGAGAGCAATCCAGCGTGCCCGCGCGAGATATGGCGCGGGGATGACGCCTTCGCGCTCGATGAGCTCCGCAAAACGTTCCGGGGGAGCCTTAAGAGTGACACAAGTCTCGCCGGGCTCAAGCGCGGCGATGGCAAAGATCCTGCCTCCCACTTTAAAAACAAGGCTGCCCCACTGGAAGCTTTCCGTCGTGTGCGGAAGGCCGAGACAGACCTTGCGGACCCAGAAGGCGATCATGACTTACCCTCGATCGTAATGCTTCTCCGGGTTCATTGCCAGGGAAACCTCCGGGACAGCCCCGGATCGGCATAAGATGGGACGTGGACTTGCAATGAGGAAAGCGGAACAGGGCTGAATGGGGCGCGAACTTTTTGGCACGGACGGCATCCGGGGCGAAGCAGGCAAGTACCCTCTGGACCCCGCCACGGTGAGCGTCACCGGCAGCGTGCTCGGCGAATGGGTGGCCGGCTCGGGGCGCGACCGCGCCGTCGTCATCGGCATGGATACGCGCGAATCCGGCCCCTGGATTGCCGCGCAACTGGCCGCCAGCCTGCGCAAGCACTCGGTTTCGGTGAGCTTCGCGGGAGTAACGACGACCCCGGCGGTCGCCTATCTCGCCAAGACCGGTCCGTTCGCAGCGGGCGTGATGATCTCCGCGTCGCACAATCCTTACCACGACAACGGAATCAAGGTAATCGGGCACTCCGGGTTTAAGCTGCCCGACGACACCGAGGCGGCTCTTGAGTGGAAGATCCTGGCGCAACTGCCTGGCGTGGCGGCGGACAACCCGCCCTATCTGGCCGTGGACAGCGCGCTGGACCTCCAATACTCGGATTTTCTGGCGTCGATTCTTCCGTCCAAGACGCCGTTCTCCGGGCTCGAAATCGTGATGGACTGCGCCAACGGTGGGGCCTCCGCGCTAGCCCCGGAATTGTTCGAGCGGCTGGGCGCGTCGGTTTTCCGGATCGGCGCCGCACCGGATGGGCGCAATATCAACCTCAATTGCGGGTCCCTGCACCTGGCCCATTTGCAGGAGCAGGTCATCGCGCGCAAGGCCGCGCTGGGGGTCGCGTTTGACGGCGATGCGGACCGCGCGCTATTCGTGTCGAGGTCGGGGAAGATGATCGACGGCGACGCGATCCTGCTGATTATGGGCCGCGCTCTGCTCGCTTCCGGGCGGCTGTCCGGCAAAAACGGCGAACCTGTCGTGGTGGCGACCGTGATGTCGAACCTGGGGCTCGAAATTGCCCTGACAAACGCGGGCATCCGCATGCTGCGCACCCCGGTGGGAGACCGCTACGTTCTCGAGGAGATGGTGCGAACCGGGGCGATTCTGGGCGGCGAGCAGTCGGGACACGTCATTTTCCTCGACCACGCAACCACCGGGGACGGGCTGTTAACGGCGCTGCTGGTGGTGAACCAGGTCCAGACGAGCGGACGTACGTTGGACCAGTTGGCGGATGGGCTGGAGATTTTCCCGCAGCGCCTGGTGAATGTCCGGGTTCGCAACAAACGGCCGCTGGAGGAACTGTCCGCCGTGCGCGAGGAGATTCGAGCCGCCGAGGAATCCTTCGGAAAAAGCGGGCGCGTTCTGGTGCGATTCTCCGGCACCGAGCCGCTGGCCCGTGTGATGGTGGAAGGGCCGGATCTCGAGCGCGTGGAGCGCTTCGCCGGCCGCATCGCCGCAACGATTCAATCCGAGCTGGGCTCGGAATAAGTTCTTATGAAAAAAGCCTGCTTGTGTATTTTTGCACTCTGCTGTTTCAGCGCTTTCGCGCAATCCGAAGGCCCGGTAATGTCCAAACATACGGACTGGAAACCGTTGTTTAACGGCCACGACCTCACCGGCTGGAAGAACGTCGGCGTGGAAAAATGGGTCGCCGAAGACGGAACCATTCACGGGACCGCCGTTTCGAAGGAATACGGATATCTCGAAACGGATCAGGACTACAAGGACTTCGACCTCTCACTGCGGTTTAAGTGCGAGACCCTCGGCAACAGCGGCGTCTTTTTCCGCGCACGCTTCAAGCCCGGCACGACGACGATTATCCAGGGCCCGCAGTTTGAGATCGATTGCCATTACGGTGAGCACACCGGCGGCGTCTATGACGTGGGCCGCGGCTGGATTGTGTGGCCGAACCCCGAAAAGGAAATGGTGATACGCCAGTACGACTGGAACGAGTATTTACTCGTAGTGCGCGGCAACCGCTACATCTCCTATTTGAACGGCGTGCAGCTAGTGGATTTCACCGATCCCAAGAACGCCGACGAAATCGGGACCATCGCGCTCCAACTCCACGCGGGCGGCGGCGGGGCGATGCGCTTCAAAGATATTCTGATTCGCGATTTGACCAAGCGCTAGGAATCCGGGTCGGAAACGGCCATCCGGCGGTATGGCGGCCGCCGGATGTTTCGGCCTACCCGAAATCCGGACGGGAAGGGTGGTCCACAACAATCAGGCGTCCGTCACTCAATGCTCTGACGGAGTGACGAAGGTTGGAAGGCACGATTGCAACGACTCCTGGCTTCGCAATCTGAGATCTCCCATCGATGGTCACTTCCAGTTCTCCCTCAATAACCTCGTAAACCTCTTCTTCGGGATGGAAGTGCTCGTGAATCGAAGAACCGGCGGCGAATTCGTAATGTGCGAACGTCATACTGGCCGAGTGAAAATAGCGCCCTTTCCACCCCGGCAGCCGCTCGATGACCATAAGGTCAGTGGTATCCACAAACGGCATCGGAAATCCCCTCCCGCGGAAGCTGCAAGATTGCGGCCACGGCACATTGTAGCCTAAGGAATAAGAGCGGAGATGCCCGTAGTTCGTACTTTGACAATTTGGAGCCTGACTCCCCGAATGTTGGAGTTCCTCCGCTCGTCCGCACCCACCTCGGTCTGAAGCGCTACGGCGAGGAGCGGCTGTAGCTATGGCTGCCGTAATCACAGCACAAGTGGTCGCGTAGTGCGTAGTCCACTCAAGCCGCGTTTCGAGGGAGCACTTCTTTCTCGATTCTGGCTCGATCGGCAATCTCCAGATCGTACACGTTCCGGAGGTTCAGCCAATACTGTGGCGAAGTGCCGAAGTAACGCGCCAGGCGCATGGCAGTATCCACCGTAATAGCCCGCTTTCCATTGACAATGGCGCTGATCCGGTTCATCGGAACACGCAGGGCGCGCGCCAGCTCGTTTAAAGCAAATCCGCCATTGGTCGTTGATCCGGATGCTGTGGTGGCCGTCACGGTCGCCCTTCAGCGCCTCTAACCGGTTGCCCCGAATCGCCCGAAGGTCCCCCAAGCTCGTCGCAGCGTCGAGCCATCGGAGCCTCTTTCGCTATCGTCAAGCGCTCCCAAAAGACCCACGGTTAGCGGCATTGCAGGCGTTTGGCCGGCCTCCCGGCACCCACCGAAGTGATTCTTGAGTATTGCGGTAACCTGAGCGAAGGATCTCGTCATGTCTGGAAACCGGCGTCCTTGCTAGGATTCTCGCGCCGGTGGAGGGTACGAAAGAGAAACTCGCTTTATGTCGAAAAAGATTTCCGGCGGTGTCGTACACCAGCTACCCGAGGATTTGAAAAAGGCGCTTATATCCGACCCGGAGGTGTTAGCGGCATGGGAGGATATTACACCGCTCGCACGCAACGAGTGGATCTGCTGGATTGAGTCGCCGAAAAAAGCGGAAACCCGATGCCGCCGGATCGAATGGGGATGTTCCAGCCTGAAGCAGGGAAAACGACGTCCCTGTTGTTGGCCCGGATGCGCCCATCGCTAGTCGATTCATCTCTGCCAGGCGGCAACCGCGGCTCGCCCAAAGCATGCATAAGCTCCAATCCGCGATCTCACCCAGCGCTAAACGTGGATACCGATCTGGCTCAGATGGTGCTTGCAATGTTCCACGTAGGAGGCGACCACGGAGCCGAGAGCTTGCGGCTTGCCGTCCGCGATTTTCAGAAAACGCCCGCGCATCGGCGGGGGCGTTGAGCCGGCGACATGCAGCAGATGCCGGTTGTACGCAGTCCAAAGATCCACCAGCGGCGTCCAGGATTCCAACTGGTAGCCCTGAGTCAACACCCATTCTTCCTGGTCATACCCGGGAGAGTGATACAGCGGTTCGAGTTGCGTCCGTACGAAACGCTGGTGATTATTGGCCGCCGAATCGATGAGATGCCCCAGAATTTGTTTTCGCGACCAGCCGCCTTCGCGAACGGGCCCGTCAACCTCGGGCTCTCCCATTTCGCGCAGTTTACGCGTGGCGTCTTCGATGAGGAGACCCAAATCCCGCAGCGCCTCCGCCCAGTCTGCCAAAGGGGCCGCCGGCTGCATGTGCAATAACGCCTCGCGCGCCTCCACGATCGCACCGTTTTCTTCGCGGATCAGACCCAGAAGCAGATGTTCCGGCCCGACGACGCCGGCCTGAGCCCGTTCCGCCTCTTCCTGCCCGTATCCCAGCACCCGCTTGGCGGCGCGAGACAACGGAAGGTCCAGGGAGTCGGGGAGTGGGCTGCCTTTCCGCGAAAGAGCTTTATAGGAGACGCCTGCCCGCTCACACAGGCCGGGGATTTCACAGAACAGGCCCGCGCGCAAATGTCCGGTCCGGATTTTGCGGGAACCGGACCGGCCGGCCTCTTGCCGCGCGTAGAAAATCACGCGGCCGGCGGATTCGTTGAAGTGCTGGAACATCACGCCACCTCTACCAGGAGGCTATCACAGCGTACCGAGCCCGCCATCGATCATAAGCTCGCTGCCAACCGCAAACGCGGCTTCGTCGGAGGCCAGGAACACCACGGCTTTGGCGATTTCGCCGGGATCTCCGAAGCGCTTCGCGGGAACCTGGTTCTGGATCGCGCCCGCGACGGCCTTCAAGTCCGCTTCCGGAAGATTGAGCTTGCTGTAAAGCGGCGTCGAGATCGGCCCCGGACTCACCGCATTTACGCGAATGCCGCGAGAGATCAGCTCTCCCGATAACGTGCGCGAGAGCGAAAGCAGCGCCGCTTTCGAAGCCCCGTAGACGCTGGTGTTCGGCATCCCGACGTGCGCATTCACCGACGTATTGAGGACAATCGACGCCGGATTCGCGAACACCGGCAGCAGCGCCTGGATCAGAAAGTAAGGGCCTCTTACATTGGTGTTAAAAGTGCGGTCGAAGCCGGCTTCATCCCACGCCCCGGCGGGCCGCAGATCGGCGATTCCTGCATTGACGAACAGGATGTCGAGAGACCCGAACGCCTGCCGCACCGTCTCCGCCACGGCCTTCTGGGCCCCGGCATCGCCCGCGTCGGACCGGATCATGAGCACCTCATCGCCCAATTCCTTGCGGGCCGCCTCCAGCGTCGCCGGATTGTGGCCGGTAACCGCCACACGCGCTCCCTCGCCGATAAACTGGCGCGCGGTCTCGATGCCAATGCCGGTGGTGCCGCCCGTAATCAGGGCTCGTTTCCCTTTCAGCCTGTCCATAAAAAACTTCCTTAGCCTCCTCTTCCAGTCTCAGGTCGAATAGTATACTCGCACGTTTCCGGGAAACACGCGCGTCCCTTCGAGAGTCACCCCGGGCAGCCCGTCCAGATGAATCTCACGCAGACGAGGCAGCGCCGCCAGTGGCGCGAGACCCGTATCCGTGACGCGCTGGCACTCATAGAGCTCGATTTGTTCGAGAGAAGGCATCGCGCCCAGGATCGCGAGACTGCGGTCGGTAATCTGCGTCAAACCCGCGTAGTAATGTTTGAGCCGTAGCCGCGCGATGTGCTCCGTGGCGGCGTCGGTCGTGTCCCGGCAATACATGCACGTCAGGCGCTCCAGATTTGCGCAAAGCCCCACATGCCGGAAGCCGGCGTCGGTCATGCCCACCGGAGTCAGCTCCCGGAGCGCGGGAAAGAGCGGCAACCGGGCGAGCGCCTGATCATCCACGTTCTTAAGACTGATTCCGAAGCCTCGCAGGGCCGGCATTTTCGAAAACGCGATGAATCCACTGCTGCCAAAGTTCGGACATTCGCGCCCCCAGATAAATTCCAGCGTCTTCGACTTACCCAAAGCGACGAACCCCGCATCGGTGGCCGCCGCGCTCTGCGCCCGCAACCGCCGCAGGCGGGGCATGGCGGCGATATGCCGCATGGCTGTGTCGTCGCTGAGAGCGCCATCGCAACCGAGGGAACCAAGATTCGGGAGATGGACCAGGTGGGCGAAGGCGTCCGTGGTGATGCCCGTCACGTGCCAGAACAGGTCCAGTTCGAAAACGCCCTCCAGGCCGGCCAGGGCGGCGAGGTCGTGGTTGCCGAACGGCCCGTCGATCAGGAGGCGCACGGACCCTTCGATGGCCTGTTTGTCGCCGGAAGTAATCTCGGGACCGTGCCAGCGCTTCATCTGTGGCAAGGTGTGCAGCAGACGGAGTCCCGCGCCGGTAACCAGCTTGCCGCTGCTGAATTGGCGGAGACGCGGCTTGCCTTCGAGTGCCGCGATGGCGCCGTCTCCCGTGGGAGAGCCCATCAGATTCACGCGCTCGATGTGATCGCAAAACCGGAGATGAGCCACACCCGCGTCGGAGATGCCCGACTGCCAGGTCATTTCAAATGTCCGCAAATTTGGCAGGTGTCGCAGGACTTCCAGCCCCCGGTCGGTGAGCTTGCCGCCGGGGTATTCGCTCAGGTTCAAGTGCTGCAACCAGGGCATGCGGGCCAGACGCCGCAGGCCTCTATCAGTCAGTTCGCGGGAGCCTCCGAGATCAAGACTGGTGACGTGATCGAGGCCGGCGATCCTCTCCAACACGTCATCCGTCATGAACCCGCCGGCACGCAGCGCGCAAATACGCCGCTCCTTCATAACCCCGATCAGCCTGTCCCAATCCGTCTCGCTCATGCGCCGGCATGGCGAGATCGCACTCTCGTTCGGGTCGAGCGCGTATGGCCCCACGCTCGGGGGAGCGCCTGCCGCGACGGCGCGCATCAGCGCTTCCCAGCTTCCGAAGCCGGCATCGTGCGCAATGAGCATTTGCGCTTCGCCGAGTTGCAGAGAGTTCTTCGGCGTCCGGGAAGACCGCTGCCGGAAAGCATAGACTCGCCGCCAAATCTCCGCCTTGACGTCCTCGAAGCTGAACGCGCGCCGGTAGTGCTCGTTGAGGCGCTGGAGCGCCGCGGCATCGTTCTCATAAGCGTTCACAAAATCGTGCGCAAGACGCTCGTATTCCTGTGCCGTGCGAGCGAGCGGGGCTTCCGAAGCGGCCTTTTGCAAGGCCTGCCTCAGTTCGTTCCAATTGTTGTAGCCGTACTCGCGCGCGAGAGCATGTTGAACGTCCCGCAGAACGGGCCGCCGCGAGGTGTCCGGACAGGCGCTGAGGTAGCGCTCGCGCGCGCCGGCGTCGTTTTCGCGCAGCGCTTTGAGCCAGCGCTTGGCTTCTTTTCTGACAGAGTCAAGAGCACTCGCGGAAGTGAGTTTTCGCGGCATCCAAACCTTCCTTTCCGTCGTTGCCCAAGTCCGCTTAGCTCAGGGCCGGAATGAAAGGTCCGTACTGGTGAAACACGGATGGGTGGGAGCCAGCTCCCTTGCCGCGGACAGGAGGCGCCCCAGAGCGCGCTGAATGTAGACTGGCATAGCCCGGGGTGGGTGTCAACGCCAGACTCCGCCGTTCAATGCCCGGCGGCAACGGGAAGCTTCCAGCCATACCGGATC
>DASZXS010000041.1:0-102219 GCA_035545735.1 Bryobacteraceae bacterium
AGGGGTGGGGGCGGGCCGCGCCTCTGTGTCTACGCGTCCGCGGAAACGCACACATGGCTGCAGAAAGCCGCTGATCTGGCAGGACTCGGGACCGACGCAATTCATTGGATTGGCGGGCGGCGAGGCATGGACCTGGATGAACTGGAAGTCCGCTATCGCCGCGATACCGACAACGGCTATCAGCCATTTCTCGTGGTTGGCTCCGCTGGAACCGTCAGCACCGGGGCGGTGGAGCCGTTGCCGGGACTGGCGGCGTTCTGCCACGAACACAACCTGTGGTTCCACGTTGACGGCGCTTATGGGGCCTTCGCAGCCGGGCTGGCGGGAACGCCTCCCCAGCTGAAGGGTCTGGAGTTGGCTGACTCCGTGGCTGTCGATCCCCACAAGTGGCTTTATGCTCCGCTCGAAGCTGGATGTGCGCTCGTGCGCGATGCTTCCGCTCTGCGAAACGCGTTCTCTTATCATCCTTCCTATTACAGTTTCGAGGGAGAGGGCATCAACTATTACGACATGGGACCGCAGAACTCGCGCGGGTTTCGTGCACTCAAGGTTTGGCTTGCGCTGCAACAGGCGGGCGCGGCAGGCTACCGCGAGATGATTCAGGATGACATCGCCCTGGCGCGATACCTGTACGACTTGGCAGTGGGCCACCCTGAGATGGAGGCCATCACCCACAACCTCAGCATCACCACCCTGCGTTACGTTCCTCCGGAACTTTACGCAGAGATGGGGCCCAAGCAGGCGGAGGAATATCTGAACGAATTGAACCGGCGCGTGCTGGACGCCATGGAGAAAAGCGGCGAGGCCTTCGCTTCCAACGCTGTGATCGATGGCAAATACGCTCTGCGGTTCTGCATCGTGAACTTCCGGGCTTCCACAGGAGACATCGAGGCGATCCTCAAACTTGTCGCGCGTCTTGGCCGTCAGATTCACGCCGAGCTCAGGAACTGGACTCCCACGCTGGGCGAGTCGGTGTTACGGAAGACCGGAGGATAAACGGGTCACATTATCTGGGAATTCGAGGTACGCCCGCCCAGTTCCATACGGCCTCGGCGACATCTGATTGGGGCGCTCGCTGTGGACGACGTTATGATTGTCTACAATTGTTGGTAATCTAGGCATATGGCAAAGCCAACCGATCTTGTCCAAGGGACCCTGGATCTGTTGATCCTTAAGACCATCTCGCTAGAGCCTAAACACGGATGGGCCGTCGCCAAGCGCATCCAACAGGTTTCACAAGAAGCTCTCCAGATCCAGCAAGGGTCTCTGTACCCAGCGCTACACCGTCTGGAGCAGCAGGCCTGGATTAAGGCCGAGTGGCGCCCAACCGAGACGGGGCGAATGGCAAAGTTCTACTCCCTTACGCGTTCGGGACGGAAGCAACTGGAAAAGGAATTGGCGAGCTGGGTTCGCCTGTCGACAGCCATCAACATAGTGGTCCAGGACGCGTAGCAATGCGGATCTTAGACAAAGCCCGTTTGCGGCTACGATCACTGCGCTACCGTACGAATGTCGACGTCGAACTCGAAGCCGAACTTCGCTTCCACCTCGATCAGCTTATGGAAGAGAACGTGTCATCGGGTATGCCGCCTGAGGAAGCGCGCCGGGCCGCGCAGCGCATGATGGGAGGCCTTGCGCAGTACAAGGAGGAGTGCCGGGATATGCGCCGCGTAAACTTCGCCGAAGATCTTGTACAAGACGTACGTTACACGATTCGATCTTTAGCGAAGAGTTGGGGGTTCACCGCAGTTGTCGTGGCCACGCTAGCGCTTGGGATTGGGGCAAACATTGCCATCTTCACGATCGTGCATGGAGTGCTGCTGCGGCCACTCGACTATCCCAAACCCAATCAACTGATGTATCTGACGGCAGAAACTTCGGCGATTGGGAGCAGCCAGGGTGCGCTGTCCGCGCCGGAGTACATCGAGTTCCGCGAGATGAACCGGTCGTTCGCGGAGGTTGGCGCATATTCGACCGGCGGCACGGCGTACACAACCGGCGAAGTCAACCTCACGGCCGGGGACCGACCTCTGCGGGTGCGCTCGATCTCCGTCGATTCCCATTTGCTCAAAGCGCTCGGTATTCAGCCAGAACAGGGACGCTTCTTTGAGGACGAAGAAACCACGCGCTGGACCGGCTCCCTACCGCCACCGATCGCGATTCTCTCTGACGAATTGTGGCGAACAGTGTTTGGGGGACGACCGCTCGTTGGACAAAAGGTGGAAATCGACGGCCGCCTCCACGAAATTGTTGGCGTGATGCCACCCGGGGCCGACGTCATGGATCATCACACGCAGGTTTGGCTGCCTCTCTGGCTACCGCCAACCATGGCACGGCAGCGCGAGACCCATATCCTCTATGTCATTGCGCGACGGAAAAACGGCATCGCCGCTAAGGCGGCACAGATGGAGTTGAGCGCACTTCTCAAAAACTGGGGCGGTCGTGCCGGCACGCGAGACCATGTACCCACGAGCCATCCGGTCCACTCCGTAGATCACACGTTGCGATTGTGGTCGTTACAGGATGCGACGATTGGCGACGCCAGCCGCCCGATCTGGATTCTGCAGGCCGCCGTGGGATTCGTGCTGTTCATCGTCTGCGCGAATCTCGCAAACCTGGTAATGGCCCGCGCCGGGTCCCGTAGATGTGAATTTGTATTGCGCGGTGCCCTCGGCGCTAGCCGGGGCCGGCTGCTCCGGCAGTCGTTAACCGAAGGCGCGGTGATGGCTGGAGCGGGCGGCATTCTGGGACTCTCGCTGGCCAGTGCCGGCGTGCGGGGGCTGGTCCGCGCCTACCCGGAGAGCATTCCACGGGCGAGTGACGTCACCATTGATTTGCCCGTTCTGCTGGTTGCGTTCGGCCTCTCCGTTGCAACCGCCCTGCTTTTCGGATTCGTGTCGCTCGGGCGACGGAGAACGAGTAGCATGATGACTGCACTCAAGGAGGGAGCAAGGACCGCCAGCGGCTCCTGGCGTCACTACGCCCGTCGTGGGCTTGTGGTAGCCCAAGTCGCTTTTGCGGTGATGCTGGTTATCGGAGCGGGCTTGCTCGTTCGGACAGTCTACAACCTTACGAGGATCGATGCGGGGTTTGACCGGTCGCGGCTGGTCACGTTCTCGATGACGTTGCCGATGGCGAATTCAGAACCAGAGACACGCGCGCACACATATCAACGCATCCTCGACAGGCTTCGCTCCGTACCGGGCGTGTTGGGAACGGCTGCCATGTCGGGTCTGCCGCCGGATCGAACTCCGGATGCGATCGCGACTCCTATCGAGAACTACATCTCCGACGATGGAAAGCCGTTTGCAATGATTGACTACTACCAATTCGTCATGGGCGACTACTTCGGGACGATGGGCATCCCGATCGTTGCCGGCCGCGGCTTCGAGCGAAATGACAACGCGTCGCAAGGCAAGGTAGTCATCGTCAATGAGACTTTGGCCAAGAGGATCTGGAACGGGCAAAACCCGATTGGCCATCGTCTGCGGCCTCCGGGTAGTTCGTTTGGCGCTGACGACAACGCCTGGCATACGGTGATCGGCGTAGCCAAGGACGTCAGGCAGCGCGGGGTAGAGCGCCCGGCAGGCACTGAACTTTATATATCTCTCGACCAGCACGACGTGGCTCCGCCGAGTATGAATGTGGCGATGCGGACGACGCTGCCACCGGCCGCGCTGTCGAGGACAATCGAACGAATGGTAAGGGATGTGGCCCCCGGGGTTCCCGTCGTGCGGCTTCGCGACATGGATTCGGTGTTCGCCGAATCGATTCGCCGGCCGGCACTCCTGGCGCAGTTATTAGGCGCTTTTGCCGGACTGGCGCTGCTATTGGCAGCTATCGGCACTTACGGTGTGCTCTCCTACATGGTTACCGAGCGGCGGCGCGAGATCGGCATTCGAGTCGCTCTCGGGGCGACTCGCTCCCATGTGCTCACAGAGATCATGAAGCAAGGGCTTCAGGTGACGACATTGGGCATCATCATTGGCCTTGCAGGCGCACTTGCCGTAAATCGTCTGATGGCATCCCTGCTGTTCGGTGTGCAGCCAACCGATACCATGACGTTCGCCTTGGTGGTTGCGACAATTACGGCTGTGGCGGTGGTCGCCAGTTGGCTGCCGGCGTGGCGCGCGTCGCGGCTAGACCCGAATGTCGTCCTCAGAGATGAGTAACGGCTGAGAAACGCTCTTACGCCTCACCGCTACTTCCCTGGGTGGATTGCCGCCAAATGGAGGCGTTTAGGCCTGTGAACAGCCCCGCGGAGGCCTCGTGCGTTTGCGTCAGTCGCAACGACTCTAGCAGCAAAACCTCAACGAGACGGCTCAAAACCAGGTCTCGCCCCGGGTGGCGTTCGGCAATCGATTGCGGGGCGCTCGAGTTATTGCGCAGGCGCGAGCGAATAGCTCGTGCTCCGTCCACCTTCGGCATTCTGGACCATGACGCGGTGTTCGATCAGGTCGAGGATGTCGCGGTGCGCGGTGTCCTGCGAGCACTTAGCGAGCGTCGCGTATTTTGATGTGGAGAGCTTGCCCTCGAGGATATACATTCTCCGCAACCCCTGCGGAGATTATAAGGTGACATCTCCGCAGAGGGCAAGACGTTCTCCGCATCGATGTAGGATCCCCACCAGATGCTTCCGATGTGGGGAAAAGCTCCGGAAGGGCTGGCGGCGGCGCGGTACTGCAAGGAGGTGACGGAGTTGGGATCGGAGTCGCAGCGGAGGTAGACGCCGTTCACGGTGGCGGGGCTCGGCGAAAGACTTTGGACCGTGCCTTTGTGGGTTGTGGGAGCGGGTCCGGAATCGAAGGGCTGCATCGCAGTGAAAGCCGCGGCATTTCGGACGGAGTACCGGCATAGAGCGGGCTGGGGAGTATTGAAGGAAAGGGCTACGCTGGTGCCGCCCGGCGCGAGGAGATTGCTGCCCGGAGTAATATTCGTGATCGTGCTGGTTTGCGAATAACCTGACGTCGTAATCAGAAGGAGGAGTGCCACCCGCATAGCTACATCCTATGTCATGCGGCTTGCGTGTGTGATCACCGCGACCACCTAGCGACGAACGCAGGTGTACGATCCGTAAGCGGCGTCAGGTCATGAAACTAAAGGAGATATGGTAGCGCTAACGGGAATCGAACCCGTATTTAAGCCTTGAGAGGGCTCCGTCCTAACCGTTAGACGATAGCGCCGCTGGTTATCCCTAGAATAGCAGGTGAGCGCTCCCGATCGCTATGGCGCTACAGGCTTCCGGCGCTGTGGGAGTCTCGAAAAGCCGGGGGATTCGATGATCGCTCCGTCCCTCGCCACCACGATGGCCGCCGCGCCCGGATACTTTTTTAGCAGCGGCAGGCCGCGCGCCGCACCGAGGAGATAGACCGCGGTCGCGAGGCTGTCGGCGGTCATGCCGCGGCGGGCCACTACGGAGACAGTCAGCTTCCCGTCGACCGCTTCTCCGGTGGCGGAATCAATGATGTGCGAATACCGTTTCCCGCCGATTTCCACGTATTGCTCCGTATCGCCTGAAGTGGAAACCGCGGCGTCGCTCAATTCGAGAACGCGCGAGAAGGGCGCGTCGGGCCGGTCCAGTGAATCGAGTCCGATGGTCCAGCCCCTGCGCCCCGGCGGTGCGTGGCTGAAGGCCAGGTCGCCGCTGGCCGCCACGAGGGCCCGAGTGATTCCGAGGCGATTGAGCGCCTCCAAAGCCTCGCCGGCGGCGTAGCCCTTCGCGATTCCTCCCAAATCGAGCCGCATGCCGGCCTGATCGAGCCTGGCCGTCCGGTTCCCGCGATCCAGGTGCAATTTGCGAAATCCGCACCGGCTGCGCGCCTCCTGAAGCGCGTCTGGCGAAGGATGAATACGGTCCAGGCGCGCCTGCCGCCACAGCCGGATTACCGGTCCCAGAGTAATATCGAAGGTTCCGTCCGTCTGTTCCGCCAGTTTCTGGGAGGCCCATAGGACACGGAACAGGTCTTCGCTTACTTTTACCGGGTGTCCCACTGCGGCGGCGCATAGACGGTTGAGTTCGCTATCGTCCCGGTAATCGGAGAGCTTTTGGTCCAGCGCGGCGATACGCCCAAATGCGGCCTCAAATCCCGCCTTTGCCCGCGTGGCGTCTGGAGCATATAACTTGATCCGAACCAGACTGCCCATGTGCGGTTCCACAGCCTCGAACGGCTGGAGCGTGGCCGCACCGCAGGGCACACCGAGGCAGACCAGCAGGGCGCCCAGGCCGCGCAGTTTCGTTCTACTGTTCGTCGTGTTCGACGCCGTTATTCCAGTATTTGTACATCGCATCGGCGTCGGGAACCTTCACGGGACGGATCAGCCGGAAGCCGAGCCATTGCGCATCCGTGTGGTACCAGATGCTCTTGGGAAGCTGCGGGTCCTGCCGTTTCCACGAAGCGCTCGAAGGAACGCGCGATGCGCAGCGGCAACCCGCCGCGCCGTCGTGCCAGGAACCGCCGCGCACGCTCTGGGGATAGGGCTTAGTGGACGGAACCCAGGGATTCGTCTCGTCGCCGGCTTTGTAGGGCTCATATTGATCCAGAGTCCACTCCATGACGTTGCCGAGCATATCGTAGAGGCCCCAGGGATTCGGCTTCTTTGTGGCGACCTTTTGATACTTACCCTGCGCATTTTCCGAGTACCAGGCGTAGTCGCTCAACTGAGAGGCATCGCCGCCGAAATAGTAAGGCGTCGTAGTTCCCGCGCGGCAGGCGTACTCCCATTCGGCTTCGGTGGGCAGCCGGTAGAACTCCCCGGTGCGCGCACTCAGCCATTCCGCGTATTTGTTAGCGGCGTGCTGTGTCATGCTGATGGCCGGGTACCCCTCAATGCCCATCCCAAAGCTCATTTCGACGTAGGGACGGGTGGGACGGCTAACCCCATCCACCAGTGCATCTTTGCTGGCGACCTCGCCGCCTTGATTGGCGAACATGAAGAGGCGGTATTCGTCCCAGGTGACTTCGTGCGTCTGCATCCAGAACGCGTCCACGCTGACCTTATGGGCCGGTTGCTCGCCGGCGTTGTGCTGGGGATCGGAATCGGGCGAACCCATTTCAAAACTCCCGGCGGCAACCGGAACCATGGAGTAGGAAACAGTGGTTCCAGGAATGGTGACCTGATAAGGCTCGAGCTTGGAGGCGCCGGTTTCGCGCGAATGAGCCAGAATTCTTTCGCGAATCAGGCGCACGGCCTCGCGCTCATTGCCGCCGCTGATTTGCGCCGCGGGTGCGGACAGTTTCGCATCGTCCGGCCACTCGGCGCCTCCGTCAATCCAGCGCTGCATCGCTCGAATCTCACTGTTGGCAAGACGGGGCCCCGAAGGCGGCATGGCGTGGGGCTCGCCTTCGCCGAGAAGCAAAACTTTATACAGTGTGCTGTCCGCCGCGTGCCCGGGAACAATCAGCTTCGCATCCACCAGCGCCTTGCGCGACGTGAAGGCCGGGATGTTCGGACCTTTGGCGGTGGAGTGGCACCGCAGGCAATTTGTTTCGAGGACGGGCGCGACCTTGCCGGTAAAGCTGACGGCCGGCGCCTGGGCGAGGGCGGCCGCCATCGGGAAGATCGCGGCCGCCGCCCAGGCGCCGGCGTAATGGAAGAAGTTACGCACGGCTCAGCTAAATTTGGTGATGCCGGGCTCGGCGCGAGGCAGAACCTCGTGGGTTCCGTTCCATTCGAGTTTCTCGGGGAACAGATGCTGCTCGGAATTTAACGCCTGGTCCCAGGTGATCTGCTCGCCGGTATACGCCGCCATGCGCCCCATCATTGCGAGCAGCGTGCTGGTGGCCATGCGCTTCCCGTCATTGATGGGTTGATGCTTCCGGATGGAGGCGAACAGCAGGTCGTGTTCGCGCTGGTACATGTCGTACTCTTCGCCGGTCCATTTCCAGTTTGTCTTGCCGTCGATGTGCGGCGCCGGGCCGCGTCCGATGGTGCAAGTGCCCTCGGTGCCAAGCAGATAGTCGGAGTTTTCGTTGTAGCAGCCCTGAATCTGCCGGTTGGCGAGGAACGCGCGCGTTCCATCCGGGTACAGATAATTCACTTCGAAGTGGTCGTAGATATTTCCGCCTTCGGCCGGAATGGTGCGCCCCCCCACGGCTACGCAGCTTGCGGGAGGCTGATCGTTCATCGCCCAGGCGATCTTGTCCGCGCTGTGAACGGCTTGTTCGACGATGCTGTCGCCGCATAGCCAGACGAAGTTGTACCAGTTACGGATTTGCCATTCGACATCGCTCATGCCCGCGGGGCGCTCGCTCGCCGGAGGCATTGGCTTCACGGGGCTGGTGTAATACGTCGCGTAATAGGCAACCAGCTTGCCCAGCGCGCCGGAGTGGATCTGCTCAAACGTCGCCTGAATCTTGTTGTTGTAGCGCCAGCAGAACCCGGCGACCAGCGACAAATTCTTCTGCCGCGCGATCTCGGTGGTCGCAAGCACGGAGCGAACGCCGGGGGCGTCTGTCGAAATCGGTTTTTCGCAGAAAACGTGTTTGTTGCCGTTAATGGCGGCTGCCAGTTGCAGAGGACGGAATCCCGGGGGGGTAGCCAGCAGAACGGTGTCCACACCGCTATCGATCACCTTCTGATAGGCATCGAGCCCCAGGAACTGCTTCGAAGGGTCCGCCTTCACGCGGCCCGAGATCTTTTGGATCTTCTTCAGCGTGTCCAGGCATTTGTCGATGTGAGTTTCGTCGATATCGGCAACGGCCACGAGTTCGGTCGCGTCGTCCGCGTGAAGCGCCTGGGAAGCCGCGCCAGTGCCGCGCCCTCCGCATCCCACCAAGCCTACCTTAATAGCGTTGGTGACGGTTTGCGCGGAAATGATTGCCGGAAATCCGGTAACGAGAGCCGTACCTACGGCGGCGGACGCCGTTTTCAAAAAATCGCGCCGCTCCGGCTGTTTTGTGTCTTGACTCATTCCATTCCTTTCCAAAAATTAGCTCGCAAAAATGCGATCCATCCGATCGGACAGGTTCTTTAAGCCAGCGGGTGAATCCGCTCCAGGTTGCTCCGCAATGCCCCATCCGCTATAGCCGATGTCGTCAATTGCCTTCAGGACCGCGGGCCAGTCGTTATCGCCTTCAAGGAATTCCACATCAAAGCCCGAGCCGGGACCTGTTTTGGCGGCCTTTTTCCGGCTGTACTCCTTGATGTGCAGTTTCTGGATTCTTTTCCCGAGAATGTGAATCCATTGCTCCGGCCAGCCGAAGGCCAGCACATTCCCGACATCGAAGTGCCAGCCGATATCGGGGCTATGGAACTCATCAATATAGCGGGCGGCTTCGAGCGGAGTCATGATGAAGTGATTCCAAACGTTTTCGATCGCAATCTTGACGCCTGTTTCCTTCGCCACCGGAAGCACCTTGCGAATCTCTTCCTGCGAGCGCTTATAGGCTACGTCGTAGGCCACTTGCTGGTTCACTACCGCGGGAACAAAAAGAACGGACGTGGCGCCGTAAGCTTTGGCATCATGCAGGGCCTGCTCCAATCCCTTCCGGCCTGTTTCGCGCACGGAAGGGCTGGGGTCGGTGACCGGGTTCTTCCAATGAGTTGAGCAGCAGACGCTTGCCGCCGAGAGTCCGGTCGCCTTCAAGGCGTCGAGGACTTCGGACTGGTTCATATGGCTCATCGGCTCGACGCCGGCGAATCCGGCCGCCTTCACAGCCTTGAACTTTTCGAGAACCGTCCCTTTCATCCGGATGGTTTCGTACATGATCGCCTTGCGGATATGGCGACTGGGCGCGGGCGCGGCCATCGCCGCCTCGCCCGCGAGGGAAATTGCTCCGGCAGCCAGGCTACCGGACTTCAAAAAGCTTCGACGATTCAGAGGCGCCTCCAAAGCGCAGCCGGTAACTTCGGGAAGAAGCTCGTCCGTTTTGCGCGTGATCTTTCAAAGATAACCCCAATAATATCCAATTGGGCTTGCCGCCGGAGGCAGCGGGGCCCGGCGGCGGACGCCTTCGCTATAATCACGCTCGATGCAAGTAATTCTTTCCTTATTTCTTTTGGCCGGATTATCTAACGTGGCCGCTATACCCAATGTGGAGATTATCGGTCTGGGCCACTCTCACGTAGGGGGACATCTGCGCCGGATTCTGAACAGCTAAGTAGCTGCGGCAATGAAGGTGGATTCCGTCCGGCAATACCGCCAGTTATTGATGGAGGGCCTGATTCCCTTCTGGTCGAAGCACGGCGTGGACCGCGAGCACGGGGGCGTGCTTTCCTGCATGCGCGAGGACGGAACGGTGCTGAGCACGGACAAATATATCTGGTCTCAAGCCCGCTTCGTGTGGACTTGCGCCGCGCTTTACAACCGGGTGGAACCGCGTCCGGAATTTCTGGAGCGCGCCAGGGAGACCATCGATTTTCTCCTCCGGCACGGCCGCGACAAGAGTGGCCGTTGGGTTTACCGGACTACTCGTGAGGGCGTGGTTCTCGAAGGCGCCACCAGTATTTACTCCGACTGTTTTGTCGTCTACGGGTTAAGTGAATACTGCCGTGCTGTGTCCGCCCCCGAACTGCTCGATGTGGCTCGGGACACGTTTCGCGGCATCCGCAAACGCGTGGAGGAGCCGGATTTTTCGGAAACGGCGCCCTACCGTCTGCCACCCAACCGCCGGAACCACGGTGTGCCCATGATCCTGACCGAGGTGGCGCACGAACTCGCAAAAACCACGGCGGACCCGGAAATTGCGGCCGCGGCCGGAGAGTATGCGCGCCGCGTGATGTCCCACTTCGTGCGGTCCCAGCGGCAGTGTTTGCTTGAATACCTAGACTACGGCTACCGCGAAGTCGCCGGCCCGGAGGGCACGTTCGTGATGCCCGGTCATGCGATCGAATCGATGTGGTTTGTCATCCACTGGGCGCTGGGCCATGGGGACCGCGATATGGCTCTCCGCGCGTGCGAAGTCATCCGTTGGCATCTGGAGAAGGGCTGGGATGCCGAATACGGCGGCCTTTTTCTGGGCGTCGACGCGGACGGGGGCGAGCCCTTTCAGCCGAATTCGGACAAGAAGCTCTGGTGGCCGCACTGCGAGGCTCTTTATGCAACGCTGCTCGCCGGCGAGCTGACCGGCGCGGAATGGTGCCGGAAGTGGTATCGCCGCGTGCACGAATGGGCCTTCGCTCATTTTCCGATGGAGGAAACCGGCGAATGGTGGCAGCGGCTGGACCGGCGCGGCAACCGCTCTACTGAATTGGTGGCGCTTCCAGTGAAGGATCCATTTCATCTGCCAAGGGCGGTGATCCTGATCCTCCGGCTTCTCGAAGACGGCCTCGACGGTGTGTTGGGGCAAGCAAAAGCCCCGGTATCCGAAATGAACACCGGGGCCAAAGTCCGTGGGAAGCGGAGAACGCGTTAGGAAACGGCGGCCGCCAAGTCCCAAAGCGAGGTTTCCCGCTCCCGCGCCATCCCGGCGTCAGGCAAGATGATCTTGCCCTCCGAATAGAGGACGGCGTTACCGGAAATGCTCACGCGGTCGCCCAGATCCTCGCACAGCAGTTCGCCGCCGCGGCGCGATATTTGCCGCGCCGCGAGCGTCGTCTTTCCCAACCGGCTGGACCAGTAGGGAATCAGCGTGCAGTGCGCCGATCCGGTTACGGGATCCTCGGGGACGCCCTTACCCGGAGCGAAAAAGCGCGACACAAAGTCACATTGTTTGCCGGGAGCGGTGGCGATGACGGCAAAGCGGTCGATATTCTTGAGTTTTTCGAAATTCGGCGTCAATGCCGCCACTTCGTCTTCGCTCTTATACACCACCAAATAGTCGCGCGCTCCAAGAACGGCGTCGGGTGCGCCGCCCAGGGCCGGGATCAGGCCGGGGTGAGGTTTGCACGCCTGTGGAGGACGCGCCGGGAAATCCAGGCGATAACTATCACCCTCCCGAGTCACCAGCAGTTCTCCGCTCTTCGTCTCGAACCGCAGGCGCTTGGCGCCCTGGGCATAGCGGGCAAAGATGACGAACGCGGCTGCAAGCGTGGCATGGCCGCACAGGTCCATTTCCACCTCGGGAGTGAACCAGCGCAGCAGGTAGCGCTCGCCGTCAGGCACAAAGAAGGCCGTTTCGGCCAGATTGTTTTCGGCTGCGATGGACTGCATCTGTTCCTCCGGCAACCAGCGCTCGAGCGGACATACCGCAGCGGGATTGCCGGCAAACAGGCGGCTCGTGAAAGCGTCCACCTGATAGATGGGTATTTCCATTCCCTAGTGTAGCCGTTTTTAGGGTTTTTTTCGAGTGTGAGGGCCCTTCGGGTAGAGCAGGTCAAGGCGCTCTACCTCCGCACGGCGCAAGGAGCCGGAAGGCTTAACGCGCGCCGTGTTCGATATAATCACGCTCGATGCGCGTAATTCTTTCCTTACTTCTTTTCGCCGGATTATCTAATGCGGCATCTATACCGAATGTTGAAATTATCGGCTTGGGCCATGCACACGTTTGGGGGCACCTTCGACGGATTCTGCACAGCGACCAGATCCATCTGACCGGTGTCGCCGAGCCGAATGAAGCGCTTCGCGATGAAGCGAAAAAGGCCGGTGTGCCTGAGAATCTGTTCTATACCGACTATCACAAGATGCTGGCTGAAAAGAAGCCGGATATCGTCTGGGCCTTCGTCGAAAACAACCGTCACCTGGAAATCGTCCAGGCTTGCGCTCCGCTGGGTATTGAGGTGATTTTCGAGAAGCCGCTCGCCGCCACCTACAAGCAGGCAGTCGAAATCCGGAATCTTGCCAACAAATACAAGATCAACGTGATCACGAACTACCAGATGGCCTGGTGGCCCGCAAACTATGCGGCAAAGGCGCGTGCCGATGCCGGCGATATCGGCACCGTGTGGCGGCTCCACGGCATCGTCGGGCACGGCGGCCCCAGCTCCAACGGCGTGCGCAACAAGTATTTCTTCGACTGGCTGACCGATCCGGTGAAGAACGGCGCGGGTGCATTGATGGACTTCGGCTGCTATAACGCGCTTTGGAGCCTGTGGTATCTGGGGCGCCCGGAATCGGTCTACGCGACCGCGAATCATCTCCGTCCGGAGACCTTTCCCAAAGTGGAGGACAACGCGGACTTGATTCTCTATTACCCGCACGCTATTGGGATCTTTGAAGCCAGTTGGGATCTCCCTCGCAGCTTTCAGGACCTGGATGTGTTCGGACGCAAGGGAAGCGTCACCATGCAGCAGCACAAAGTGGAAATGCAGCAGGGGAAAAACGTTACCGACGTGAAGCTGGATGAATTGCCGGCCGCCCAGTCCGACCCGATCCAATACGCCGTTTCGCTGTGGAGAGACAAGAAGCCGGCCGAAGGTCTGACGGCGATCGACATCAACGTGGAAGTGGTTGAGATTATCGACGCCGCCAAGGAGTCCATTCGCACCGGCAGGGCAGTGAAACTGAAGAAGTAAGCGAGAAAGAGCGCGCCGGATGAGGAGCGGAAAAACACGGTTCCTTGGGGGCGCGCTCCTCTGCTGCTTTCTCGCGGGCACTCCGCTGCGGGGCCAGGCCCGCGCTCTCCCCGCGGAGGATTTGCGGCCGATTTATCAGCGGCTGCGGCTCAGAATTGGCCAGATCAAGCTGTTTGACGATCATTCCCACCCGGGATTTGCGGACGATTCGGACGTGGATGCGATGGCCGCACCGCCAGGCAGCCAGGCGCTACGCACGCGGGCGGACAATCCCGAGCTCATTGCGGCGGCGCGCTCGCTTTTTCGATATCCGTTTGCGGACAACTCTCCCAAGCACGCGCAATGGCTGATCGCGAAGAAGGAGGAACTGAGGCGGTCTCTCGGGCCGGCGTATTTTTCCTCCATTCTTGACAAGCTGAATATCGAGACGGTGGTGGCGAACCGGGTCGCGATGCCGGACTACCTCGACCGCCGGCGGTTTCTGTGGGCGTTTTTTGTCGATTCGTTTCTGTTTCCCTTTGACAATTCGGCCATCCGGTCCAGAAACGCGGATGAGGGCGTGTACCTTCCGTTGCAGGAGAAACTGATGCGACGCGAGATGCGCTCGGCCGGCATGGATGCGCTTCCAGAGACATTCGACGGCTATTTGAAGTTCATCACTTCGGTGCTGGAACGCGACCGGCAAAACGGCGCCGTCGCGATGAAGTTCGAAGCGGCGTATTTCCGGCCGCTCCACTTCGCCGATCCGCCGCTGGCGTCCGCCGGTGAGATTTATGCGAAATACCGGGGCGGAGGTGTTCCGCGGGCGGATGAATACCGGCGATTTCAGGACTACGTTTTCCGGTACCTGCTGCGGGAGGCCGGACGTCTGCGCCTCGTGGTTCAGATCCATACGGCAGTAGGCATCGGCGATTTCTTCAGCCTGCATGACGGCAACGTTCTGAATCTGGAGAACGTGCTGCGCGACCCGCGCTATGACAACGTAAATTTCGTGCTTCTGCATGGCGGTTATCCGTACGAGCGGCAGGCGATCTGGCTGGCGGCGCGGAAGAACGTCTATATCGACTCATCGCTTACGGACCTGTACTTGTATCCATCCGAATTCAAGGCCGTTCTGAAGCACTGGCTGACGATATTCCCGGAGAAAGTCGTGTTTGGAACCGACGCGTTCCCCTTCAACGAAGCGCTGGGCGCGGAGGAGGCTTACTGGCTGTCGGTGAACTCGACGCGCGAAGCCTTAGCCGGAGCGCTGGCGGAACTGGTATCGGAAAAAGCGTTCACCGAAACGCAGGCGCTCAAAATTGCCCGGGGCTACTTGCACGATAACGCCGCCGCGCTCTTTGGGCGGGACGGCTTATAGCGTCTTCAGGTACTCGATGAGCTCCCATTTTTGCTGGTCGGTCAAGGAAGTTCCATAGAGATGCCCGCTGTTTGAGTTTCCCGGAACGGTTGTGTCGAATTCGAAGCTGCCGGAGGAAACGTAGCCGACGTGTTTGGGATCGAAAGTCCGGTCTCCGAGCCGGAACGATTGGGAGCGGTTGGCGCTGAGCAACTCCCAGAGATTCGGGACGGAGCCGTTGTGCAGGTAGGGCGCAGTGGCCCAAATGCCGTTGAGCGGACGCGCCTTGTAGACCTGCGTATCCGTCCTGCGATAGGCCTGAGCCCGCTCCGGCCGGATATTCAATTTGGCCTTGAGGGAAGGCCCGCCATCCAGCCAGACTCCGAAGACGACGTTGGTGAGAATCTCGACGCCCGGCGCCGTGTCTCCGAACGCGGGCAGCGGCAAAAGGACTTTCGGCGTTCCTTTCAATCGCCCCGTGAACCCGGTGCGCCTGGCGAAATTGGCGGCCATCGCCGGGTCGGTCCCCACCTCGGTGACCGGGACCAGTTTGGCGGTGATCGTACGGCCGGGGTCTTTCCGGTTTTTGAGAACAGGGTGGCAGCCGGCGCATTCCGTTTTGTAGGTTGTTTCTCCATGCGCCGCCTGCGCCTCGTCGATCGGATAGAGGCTTCGCGGCCATTGGGGCGAAGTGAGCTGGCGGACGGTTTCCTCGATCGCCCGCAGATTATCCAGGTTGGACGAAATGGAGGAGCGATAACGAGGCAGGAGCGCGGGTCGGGGAGCTACATCCACCGTCCCGAAGACTCCGAGAACTTCACCGATATTTCGAAACAGAGGATTCCCCGGAAAGGTGTTCTGTGCCGAGCCGTTCCACTGCACGAAATCGTGCTGCGGGGTATCCCAGAGACAGGGAAAAGAAACCGGCGCGTCGGATGGCGCGATGTTTTCGGCAAGGTCGAGATCGTGCACCAAGACTTGATTCAGGATGTGTCCGAACGCGTCCACGCGGGCGAATCCGTAGGGCGCCACGGGCCGGTTTATGTCGGCGCGGGCCCGCAGTTCGTTGGTGCGCCAAAGCAGGAGACGGCGCAGGGCGTCCCGCTCGCCGGGAGCGGACGAATGGAGGACCGCATTGGAAAAACGGTCGAACTTGGCGGGGTCGCTTGCGGTCGCTTCGAGAGCGGCCACCAATTGGTCGAGGAAAGTTGAGAAATCGAGCATCCCGGGCGCGCCATCGACAATCAGGCTGTGCCCCTCGAACTCGATGCGAGCGGTGTGACAGGCGGCGCAGGTGAGGCCGGCCCAGCAATCGGCGCCGCTGCACCGTTCGGGTTCGCGAGTCACTCCGACGGGAAGCCCATCGGGATTGCTGGAGGACACGGGGGCGGTGACGAACCGCAACTGGTCCATGTTGGCGCTGCTACGGAACAGTTCGGTGCTGCCCGCCTGTTCGAGGTTCAGGAACCACTGATAGGGCAGCATGCGAGCGCCCTGCGGGCGAAACCAAAAGTCATCACGCTGGCTGCAGCTCCAGCTTTGGTCCAGATCGATGTCGCCACAATACGACGGGTGCGTTTGCGCGGGGAGATGCGGGGATGCTCCCGCCAGCAGGACCAGGAGAACGGTGGTTCTGAATTGCATGACTGACCTTTCCATGTACCCGGGCCACTGGCCCGGGGCTAATGCGGCCGGGATGCGTTCAGGGCGCGCGATACCCAGTGCGCGGCCCATTCATTTGTAAGGGAAACAACGCCTGCGATTCATAAGAGAGGATAGCGCGGTTGGAGCCGTGAGTTTGTGGTGGAAATCCATTGGGGGGAGCCGCAATTCGGCGTCAACGCTTAGGAATTTTGTTCTGGAATCCAGCGTGAGGATGGCTGGGAGGCAGGGACTCGAACCCCGATACGCAGATCCAGAGTCTGCAGTCTTACCATTAGACGACCTCCCAGCAGGGGGAATTCACAGTTTAGCAGAAGGTGCTTGAATCTTGTCTTCCTTCACCGGATCTTTCCGCCTATCCAGCTCCGGCCCATCCTGCTTAATCGATATGGGATACAAGTTGGTTTGCTCAACGGCGTGCCCGGAAAACGTGACTTCGGCGATCTCGCCGTGCTGCGTCGCGACTCGCTGGTACTGATCGAATATGAAGTTCCCTAAAGAGTAAAAAATCACTCCGTCACGGTATTTCTCCATGGGCTGCGTCACGTGCGGATGATGCCCGATCACCAGCGCCGCGCCCGCGTCGATGGCCTGATGCGCGAACTGTACCTGTCCGGCGTTGGGATTTTTGCGGTACTCGTAGCCGGCGTGCATCGAGACAATAACCACGTCGGATTTTTTCCTTATCGCCGACACATCGCGCCGCATGGCTTCCGGATCCAGCATGGCGATCCGGGGGTCCGTGTCCCGCCAGTTTCCGTTGTTCTGATCGTAGGTGTAAGCGAGAAAGCCGAAGCGCACGCCATTTCGTTCCAGCACGACACCCTCGTGCGCCGCTTCCGAGGTTGCGGCCGTGCCCACTGGTTCGATGTGGTGTTGTTTGAGCCAGTCGATGGTGAACGTAACCCCGTAGGAGCCGCAATCCCGCGTGTGATTGTTTGCGGTGGCCGCGACATCCACGCCGGAGAGAACCAACCCCTCGATGGTTTCGGGCGGCGCGCGAAACACCATCCCCCGATCGCCCCTGGGGCCACGGTCCGCGAAGGGAGATTCCAGATTGACGAATGTCAGGTCGGCGGCGGCCAGAAACGGAGCGATCTTCCGGAAAGGATAGGCCGGGTCTTTATGCCTGCGGATTTGCGCGCCCACATCGCGGCAGAGCATAACATCGCCACAAAACAGCAGGCGGTTTCGTGACGGCTTGGGAGCGGCGTCGCCGGAGTCCGCGGCCTGATTCGACGCGGCATCCGGCGCCCCGGAACAACCCCAAAGAGAGAACACGAGAGAGGCGGTGGCCAGCAGGCACGAGCGAAATATCATTCGGCCCGCATGGCGCTTTCAAGCCGTAGAAGCCGATGAACGAAAACCATTACCCCCACGCTGCCATTTTAAGCCGGACGCTCTATCCGCCGGCGATCGCGCCGAGGATGAGAAACGGCTCTGCTCCCGACGCCACCGCTTCCGGCAGAGCAGCGTCGGGAGATTCGTGGGACCAGTCCTCTTGACAGGCGAAGAAGCGCAGGAACGGCCGCCGCTTCAGGGTGACATGATCGCGAATGGCGCCTTGTAGCATCGGATAGGCCGATTCGAGCGCATCCAGAATTGAGCGCTGGGTCACCGTCCCTGATACATCCAGCAGCAACTCCCCTTGGATGCGCGCGAGAGTTTGCAAATGTCCGGGAAGCACCACGCGAATCATTGCTTAAACCATTGCAATCCGTGCTCCAGTCATTGGAGCGTTTGCACTTCCACCGATAGTACGGGCGGAAGATGCTGGACGATCGGCGTCCAGTTGTCTCCCGCGTCCGGCGATACATAAACCTGACCGCCGGTGGTGCCGAAATAGACGCCACAGTCGTCGAGGGAATCGATGGCCATGGCGTCGCGGAGCACGTTTACGTAGCAGTCGCTTTGTGGGAGGCCTTTTGTGAGCGCCTCCCATTCGTGTCCTCCGGAGCGGCTGCGATAGACCCGCAGTTTTCCGTCGGGCGGGAAATGCTCCGAATCGCTCTTGATCGGCACGACGTAGATCGTCTCCGGATCGTGCGCGTGAACGTCAATAACAAATCCGAAGTCCGTTGGCAGGTTTCCGCTGACTTCGTGCCACGTGTCGCCGGAATCGTCACTACGCATTACGTCCCAGTGTTTCTGCATGAAAAGAACATGGGGGCGGGAGCGATGGGCGGCGATGTGGTGGACGCAATGCCCAACTTCCGCATTCGGGTCGGGAATGTACTGGGAATGAAGCCCGCGGTTGATCGGACGCCAGGAGTTCCCGCCGTCGTCGGAGCGAAAGGCTCCCGCCGCCGAAATCGCGATGTAAATCCGTCCCGGCTGGCTGGGGTCCAGAATGATGGTGTGCAAACACATGCCTCCCGCGCCCGGTTGCCAGTGCGGTCCGGTTCCGTGGCCCCGGAGGCCTGCCAGTTCTTCCCAGTTTTGCCCGCCGTCTTTCGTGCGAAAGAGCGCGGCATCCTCCACCCCCGCATACACCGTATCGGGTTCCGTGAGCGACGGCTCAAGATGCCAGACACGCTTAAATTCCCAAGGGTGCGGCGTGCCGTCGTACCACTGGTGGGTGCCGGGAATTCCATCGTAGACGAATTTATTTCCCACCGGTTCCCAGGTCTTGCCGGCATCGTTGGAGCGTTGAATCATCTGCCCGAACCAGCCGCTCGATTGCGATGCGTACAGCCGGTTGGGGTCGGCGGGCGAGCCTTTGAGGTGATAGATTTCCCAGCCGGCAAAGTGCGGTCCACTCACGTCCCACTTTTTCCTTTGGCCGTCCGATGTCAGGATAAACGCGCCCTTGCGCGTTCCCACCAGAACTCGCACATCGCTCATTGTTTTTAATCCTTTCCGGGGTAGTAAAACAGAGTGCGCAAGCGGCTTTTGCGCACAGGATGCTGCTCCTCCAAACTCAAGCAGGGGCCGGCACGCCCGGCACCTGCACAACCGGGCGGATCTCGACGGTTCCCCAGCGGCCGGCGGGTAGCCGGGACGCAATGTCGATCGCCTCGTCCAGGTCTTTTGCCTCAATCAAAAAGAAGCCGCCGAGTTGTTCCCGCGTTTCGGCGAACGGGCCGTCGGTCACGAGCGGCTTGCCGTCCTGAATGCGAACACTGGTCGCGGTCGCGGTTGGGTGGAGCGGCGCGGCGCCCACAAACCGGCCGGAAGCATGCAACTGCTGCGCGAACTGAGCGGACTCCGCGTAGCAACGCTCGCGCTCGCTGTCGCTTAGCGCCTGCTCCTCAAGGTAAATTAGCAACATGTATTGCATTGGCGTTCTTCTCAACAGTACGTCGAACGGGCGGCCTTGCAAACGACATCGACCCGGAAAATAATTCCTAATTCTTCCATGCCACAAGACACAACCGCAGCTGTTGAGTCAGTTTATCGTGCGGACTGGGGCATGATTATTGCAACTCTTATCCGGCAGCTAGGGGATTTCGATTTGGCGGAAGAGTGCGCCCAGGAAGCTTTCGTGGCGGCCTCGGAGCAATGGCCGATTTCCGGGGTTCCGGACATTCCGCGCGCCTGGATCATTCAAACGGCCCGCCACAAGGCCATTGACCGGATCCGCCGCCAGCGCAACTACCAGGAAAAGCTGGAGTCTTACGTTTCCTCCGGCTTCGCGCCCTCGGCGCAAAATCCGGAGTATGACACGGACGAAATTCCGGACGACCGGCTTCGTCTTATCTTCACCTGCTGCCATCCAGCGCTGACTCGCGAGGCTCAAGTCGCGTTGACGCTGCGCACGCTTTGCGGGCTCGAGACCGATGAAATCGCGCGCGCCTTTCTGGTCCCGCCGGCGACCATGGCGCAACGCCTGGTGCGCGCCAAGCGTAAGATCCGCGACGCCGGCATTCCATACGTTGTGCCCGACGCCAAAGACATGGCGGCGCGCGTGGAGGTTGTTCTTACGGTCGTCTATCTTGTCTTCAATGAGGGCTATGCGGCCACGAGTGGCGCGTCGCTGGTGAAGACCGGCCTTTGCTCGGAAGCGATCCGTTTGGGCCGTTGGATTGTAGCCCTCATGAAGCCGTACCCCTCATCCGAAGCATCCGCGCTGCTGGCCTTGATGCTGCTGCACGACGCGCGCCGCGAGGCGCGGCTGGATGAAGCCGGGGAGATTGTTACGCTCGAAGACCAGGACCGGAGCCGCTGGAACCAAGCGCAGATCGCGGAGGCCCTGCCCTTGGTGAAAGCGGCGCTGGCAAGCACGGCCGGGCCGTTCGCGATTCAGGCCGCGATTGCGGCTTTGCACTGCCAGGCGGCGCGCCCGGAAGATACGGACTGGCGCCAGATCGTCCGGCTGTATGGGATCCTTGAAAATCTGCAGCCGTCGCCCATCGTCTCTCTCAATCGCGCCGTTGCGGTGGCGATGGCCGAGGGGCCGGAGAAAGCGCTTCCCATGATTGACGCCATCGCCGCTACCAACGATTTGGAAACTTATCATCTGTTGCATGCGGCGCGCGCAGACTTACTCCGGCGGCTGGGCTTGCGCGCCGAGGCCGCCAAAAGCTATCGCCGCGCACTCCAGCTTGCGACGAACGAAAGCGAGCGCCGCTTCCTGGAGCGCCGCGTGCGGGAAATGGGCGGACCGGAATGACAGCCGCGGAACGGCTGGCGGCAATCAATGCAGAGATCGGAAAGCCCGGCGCCGAAAAGAATTCGGCTGGCATTCTGGATCTTCTAACCGAAGCCGCGTCGCTGGTGGATTCCCACCAGGAGCCAAAGAAATGGGGCGCTTATCGCCTCTTGTACGCGCAGGCCGCCGAGTCGTCCGATGCGGACGCCGCCATGCGCGCGTATCGCGATTCGATTCCCGTTTGGGACTCCGCTCAGGATCACAACGCGCTTGCCGCGTGCCATTACGGGTTAGGGAATCTGCTCTTTGCCAGGGTCAAGACCCCGGATGATGTGGAGGAGGTCATTCCTCATTTGGAGTTCGCCGCCGCGGATTTTCCCGCCGACTCGGCCCGGAAGCTTTCAGTGCTCTTTTCTTTCCGCCAGGCGGGCGACCCCTTCGACAATTGGAAAAAACGCGCGGATTACCTTGAAGTCGCCGCGGCGCATATCTCTCGCGAAGAAAGCCCCGCTGGTTGGGCTGCCGTCCGCAACGATCTGGCTGTTGCGTGGACACAGGAACCAGGTGGCAACTTCGCAAAATCCGTGGAGCGGCGAATCGAAAATCACCTGGGTACCCTAGCCGGTTTGACCCCGGATCAGGACGCCTCCGTCCGCCGCGCGTTTGTGCAGACGTGCATCTTTACCGCCGAGGCCTATGAATTCCGCGTCCAGGGCGATCTAAGTGAGAATCAGGCATCGGCGCTCTGGTATGCGCAGAAAGCAGTGGAAACGTCCGATGAATCGGTTCCGCCAGAACTCCGGGCGCAGGGGCTGCTTGGTTTGGGGAGGGCCTTGACGAACCGGTCGCGTTTCCCGGAAGCCCTGGAGAAGCTGGACCGTGCCGGCGCTCTGGTGGATCGAAACGCGATGCCCATGCTGGCGTCAACGTTGGATCGCTTTCGCGCCATTGTCTACGCGAACCTGGCGGCCCTGGGCGATAAAAACCGTCTCGATGACATGCTTGCGGCGGCGCGTCTGTCGTGGCAGGCTTCGGAAGCCGCCGGGGATGCGTCCGCTGGACGAACCGTCATGTGGATTGCCGGCGAAGCGTTTGTCAAAGCCGGCCAATTCGCGCGAGCGATCCCGTGTTTGGAGCGTGCCGCCGAAGCCGGCGAGAAGGCGCTCGCACAGGCAACGACGCGCGCGGGAAGACTGGAGCGAATCTGGGATCTGCACGATTTGTGGGCATTGTTGGCCTATTGTCTGCTCGAAACCGGATCCATCGCGGAGGCGGCGGAAGCGCTCGACCGGGGGAAGGCGCGGCTCTGGCGCGGGCCGGCTCATGCCTCGGCGGACGAGATGCGCGCGCTCATCCCCGTGGGTGGCGCGCTGCTGTTCCCCGTCTTCTCGGCTGCGCGCGGCGCGGTGATCATCGCGGCTGAGAACGGATGGGGCATCGCATGGCTTGAGAATTTCGGACAGGAGCAGCTGCGATCTCTCGTTTTTGGGGCGGGGCATCCGGTGACTCCGGAAAACCTGACAAGTCTCACCGGCTGGGTAATGTTGTACGCCACCCGTCACGTCAATGCGGATCGCTGGAAGGAACTGGTTGGAAACGCCGGAGAACAGCTTTACCGCGAGGTCTGGCGGGCAGTGGAGGAGGAACTCGGCCGGCTGGGTGTTGTATGCGGGGCGGAACTTGTCTGGTTCCCACAAGGCGTGAGCAGCATCCTCCCGATGCACAGCGCTTATAGCGAAAAAGACGGAGTACGCCACTATCTGACCGAGGATTACGCGATCCGCTACGCCCCATCGGCGGCGATTTTGCTGGCGGCGCACCCGGCCGCGCGTTCGGACCGCACGCTATTCGTTGCGAATCCGGAAGAGGACCTGCCCTATACGGAGTTGGAAATCGAGTTCGCGAAACAGACCCTCGGCGCGGGGGACGCGACGATTCTCGTGGGGACCGGCGCCACCCGCGACGCGGTCGTCTCGCGTCTCTCCGGATTAGGCTGCCTTCACTTTGCGGGGCACGCCTGGTTTCAAGTGGGGGATCCGTTCCAGTCCAGCCTGGGACTCGCGCCACCGGAGAGACTTTCCATCGAAGATTTGGAACCCCTGCTCCTCAAGGATCCGCCGGGGATGGCGATTCTTTCCGCGTGCCAGACCGCCATGGCCCAAGTGACCGTGCGGGCCGATGAAGCGCTGGGTTTTCCCTCCATGCTGCTGGCTCATCACGTCCGGACCGTTGTTGTAACCCTGTGGCCGGTGGATGACCTTGCCTCGTCGCTGCTGATCGGGCAGTTCTACCGGTTCTGGCGGGAACGGAAACAGCCGCCGGCGCGAGCGCTTTGTTCCGCGCAAAACTGGCTGCGCACGGCGACCGCCGCCGAAATGTCCACCTTGCTCCGTCCGCTGAAGCAGGTTGGCGGAGCGGCGGGCGCCCTGGCCTCGGAAGCGCGCATCCGGTTTTTCGAGATGGACCCTGATTCGCGTCCGTTTTCGCATCCGATCTACTGGGCGGCGTTCATTGCCGCTGGACACGCCTTGCCGTAACAGGAGAGAAATCGCCATGTCACAGTATGTTGTTGCTCAACTGTCGTTAGTCGCCAGTCTCCTGATGAATTGGGATGGCATTCGTTTGCACATGGAGCCGATGGCGGCCCGGACGCGGGAGCAGATGTCCATCATTGCCGCGGGACTGCAAAGCGCGGAAAGCCCGGACCAGATTGCGTCCCTGGTGGACGATCTTTTGGATGTGACGCGCGATACCCCCGCCTATGAGTATGTGCGCGATTTGGTGGCGCGGTCGGCTGTTCCGCCTGAAGCCACCACTCGCGATTCCGAAGCCGCTCCGTTTCCGAAGAGACCCAACGTGCTGTGGCGCGTGAGGCCGTCTCCGGCCTCCGTGGATCTCGAAGCCGCGGATCTGGACGCGAGCCGTAAGCTCGGCTCCGTGATCTCCGTGGACTCTGGCATCGCGCGCGTGCCGATTTTCTTCGCCACGAATCGCGCACAAGCCGCGCAAGGAAAGGCGATTTTCTCCGGCGAGCCCGCGGCGGGAATTTCCTACGGCGTCTCGCCCGTTACGATTCCTGTCGCAAAACATCGGATCGGCAAAGTCGAGACGCCGCACTGGTGGACGCTATTTCCGGATTCCGATCCGGAGCATCGCTTCGTCACTCTCGAAGGCACGGAAATCCTGGAGCAGCCCGCGTTTGCAACCCGCCTGGAAACGCTGCTTCACGACTCCGGCGTGGAAGATCTGCTGATTTTTCTGCACGGCTACAACGTCACATTCGAAGAAGGCGCGCGGCGCGCCGCGCAAATCGCTTATGACATGCAATTTCCCGGAGCGGTCATCCTGTTCAGTTGGCCGTCCGCCGGCTCTGCCGCTGCCTACCCGAAGGATGAGGAGTCGGCGTTCGCTTCCGCCGGCGCTTTCGCCGCCTTTCTGAAAAGTCTGGAAGGTGGCCCCTGGCAGCGGGTTCACGTTCTCGCGCATAGCATGGGCAATCGCGTGATGCTGCTGGGGCTGGCCGATAACCCTCGCCCGAAGCTGCCGCTGGGGCAAGTTGTCTTCACCGCTGCCGATGTTTATGTGCCGCTTTTCCTCGACAAGTTTCCGAGGCTTCTGGAGGCCGGTGCGCTACCGGCGACTTCCTACGCCTCCAGCCGCGATCTGGCGCTGCGGCTTTCGAGTATGCTGCATCGCGGCGCGCGAGTTGGATTGATCTCCGGCAGCCCGTTCGTCGATCCTCCACTCGACACCGTGGATGCGTCGGCGGTCGACACAGGCTTTCTCGGACACGGTTACTTCTCGGAAAAGCGTAGCCTGATTACCGATCTGCGGCTTTTGTTGTATCAGTCTCTTTCGCCGAAGGATCGGGGCTTGATGTCCGTTGAAAACTACTGGCAATTTCCGAAGTAGCGCCATGCGCCGGTGCGGACTTTACAGGGGCAGCGACGAGTCGCCGCTAAACCAGTCAAAACGGGACTCGCGATTTCGCAGGCGCCAATGCCCGGGCTCGCTGGTGTCGAGCCAGTCGAGCGGTTCGCCGGTGGGCTGTTGTTCGGCCGCGCGAGCAAACGCCTCCCGCAGAGCGGCCTGCTGCTCGGCGCCCACCGCATCCGGCGCGGCGGAAACAAACAGCGGCGTACCGCTGAGCGCCAGAAGATCGAGCCACTGACGATTGAGTTTCCAGGGAATGTCCCTGGTGAGTCCGACGCAGTCCGCGTCGGTATCGAAGAAGATGCCGTTTTGTACGGAGCGGAAGGCCAGAGTGTTGACGCCCATTTTGCGAGTGCGCGCCCAGTCGCGGCCGCTGGTGTCGTCGCCGGTTCGCTGCGCCTCGAACAATCCGGCCGCGAAATGGCCCACCGTGTTGCATCCGAGCAGGGCAGTGCCTCCGGCGGCGTCGCGCAGGAGTTGGTAGAAAGCGCGGAAAATCTCGGCGTTGGTTCGTGAGCGGTCGGCAAAATGCCAGCCGGGGTGCGTAAGCTCGGCTCCCATTTGGAATCCCCACCGGCCGAGCAGATCGTAGGTGGAGAAGTCATGCTTCAGAAGTTGATATCCCCAGGCGGTGAGCGTGTGCACATCGCTCCGGATCTTTTCCTGAACGCCGCTCACTGTTGGATCGAGCGTGAGCATTCTCCCTTCGTGAGCGCCTCGCAAAAGCCAGTCATCGGGAACCGTCTCGCGCGTCGTGAGCGGGCGGAACCAGATTCCCGGCCGGACATTCATCCGGAGAATGTCCGCCGCCAGGGCAGGCATATCCGGAAAACGCGCGTTGCCGTGGGACCAGGGACCCGTGGTGCGGTTCGGCGACCAGCCATCGTCAATCACCATGAACGGCCGGTTTGGCGAAGAAGGAGCCCAGGATGCGACGCGCCCGGCGTCGGATCGGATGTCGTCCGCAGAGCTGTTGCCATAGGCGTAATACCAGTTGTTCCCACCGTATAGAGGCTGCGGCATGGAGAGCCCATGATCCGCTATTCGCTTACAGAACTGGCGCGCCGCCGAAAACGGCGTCTGGCCGCGATAGTCCTGGGCGACGATGACGGCGGCGGCGAGAGCGCGGTCTCCCAACTCAACGCCGCTCCCGCCATTGCGAACGTCCAGCCAGAGCGTGACGCCGCTGGGGTCCGTCTGCCAGAAACAAAATGCTCCCGGATTGATTTTTACGCCGCAGCACAGGACGCCCGTGCGATTCGCCGCCAGGAAGTACCACGGCATGGGGCGCTCCGGCTCCAGCCCGCGCCACGCGAGATCCCCGTAGCCACGTTCCCAGGCATCGCCGAGAAAGCGATAGTCCGGCGCCAGAGCGCCGCTCCAATGAAGCCGCACGCGGAGCAGACGCTTCCCGGGGCTCGTGATATATGTCCGCATGCCGGCGCCGGTGGCGGAAGGTTCCGTGCGGACGGTGATTCCGTCCCCGGTCCATCGGGTTCCGTCGCGGTTCAATTTTCCCGAGCCATCCTCCCAAAAAGCGTGAATCGCCGATGGCGGTGCTACGATGCGGGCGGCGCTCAGCGTCCGGCTCTCCGCGCCTACGGCCCGCGCGAAAGCTCCAATTCCCGCCAGGGTCGCGTTGAACCGGCGGCGTGGCATATTCATACGAAAACGAGTGTATCAGCGTCCCGGTAAGCGCCTTCGTGGAAGCGCTCGGCTATACTGACCCAAGGAACTCCATGTCCGTGCAATCTTTCTGGCGGCGCATCAGCGACGGGGTGGAGATCCATCAGCTTTGGGCCCAGTTTCATTCGGAAGCGCGCGCCAGCTACGGGCTTTATTCCGAGGAGGTCCAGTGGAATCAGCAGGACGGCGAATCCGGCGGCAGGCGTCTCTGGCGAGTGATCAAGGGTCTGTTCTGGGCCATGGCTTTGAAGCTCTCGGCCGCGCGCCGTGTTCTGTTTGTGTTTGCGATCCTGCTTTTGATTTTTCCAGGGATTCACTTTCAAGCCGGCGAGGTCCAAATCGATATGCCAAACCTCGCCGTCTTCAGCAGTATGGCCATGCTCGTTCTCCTGGCGCTCGAACTGGCGGACCGGGTTGCGATGAAGCGTGACCTCGAGATCGCCCGTGAGATTCAAAGCTGGCTGATGCCCGCCTCCGCCCCCCACGTTCCGGGACTTGATATCGCATTTACGACCCGGCCCGCCAACATGATTGCCGGCGACTACTACGATGCGTTCTTTCGCAACCCGGAGCCGGCGGGGGGAGCGCCGGGCAATCTCCTGTTGGTGGTTGCCGATGTTGCCGGAAAGAGCGTTCCCGCCGCTTTGTTAATGGCCACGCTGCAAGCCAGCCTTCGTACCCTTGCCGCTCTGCCCAGTACGCTGGTCGAACTTACCGGCCGTCTGAACCAATACGCCTGCGCGCAGAATACCGGCGGCGGCCGGTTTACCACGGCGTTTTTGGCGGAGTTGGAGCCTGCCACCGGGCGGCTCACTTATGTGAATGCCGGACATAACTGGCCGGTGGTGAAGCGGGCTTCCGGCGCGATCGAGCGGCTGAAAGCCGGCGGCCTTCCGCTGGGAATTCTCCGGAGCGCCCAGTATGAGAGCGGCCAGACAGTCCTGTCCCAAGGCGATCTGCTGCTGATTTTCACCGATGGCCTGGTGGAGGCCGAGAATGAACAGGAGCAGGAATATGGGGAAGAGCGGATGCTGGCGCGAGTCCAGAATCTGGCGGATGCGAATGCGGACGAAATTCTTCGCGCGCTGACCCAATCGGTGGATGCGTTCGCCGGGACGGCGCCGCAGCATGACGATATCACGTGCCTGGTGTTGCGGACTTTGAAGGCGAAAGCCGCGGCGCTCTAAGACAATTTCTTGAGCCAGATGTTCCGGACGGACACCTTGCAAGGAGTCCCTTCGATCTCGATGCCGATCAATCCCGGGACGTTGTTCGAAGAGGACGGATCGTCATCGACATAAACGGCCATCAATTGCCCGTTAATAACATGAATGAATGTGCCTCCGCGGGCCATGATCAGATACTGGTTCCAGTCGTTGATCTTGATATAGCCGCCTAAGGCATCGCGATCGCCAATGTTGCCGACCAGGCGCTGCGCGCGTCCCGGGGACGTCTGCACCACTTGCCCGCGCCAGGCAATAATTCCCAGAGGCGTATTCTCCGAGTAGAATTGACCGGTCCAGACGAACACGTTTGGGTTTACCGGAAACCAGAAATCGGCCTGTGGTCCGGTCATCATCCAGTCCAGGTTGAGCGGCGGATCGCCGGGGCGTGCGCGCCGCCATGGCAGTCCGGTCTGGCTGCGGTATTGGATGCCGCTGCCGCCGCCCTTCTCCACTTTGATTTCGAGCTTGAGATCGAAGTCCTTCGCAACCACGCCGCGATAAGCAATGTAACTGTTCCCGCTGGGCTTCTCCGCCGTGGACTCTCCGACGATTGCGCCATCTGCGACGCGCCATACGCTCGGGTTTCCATCCCAATCTTTTAGTGTCGTGCCGTCGAAGATCTGCGTGAACCCGGCATGGTCGTTGAAATCAAGCGGGTCCGGCTCTCGAAAGCCGGTAGATGGGGCTGGCTTGCGGTTCGCCTGAGCGGGCAGGCGATCCGGAACAGCTAAAATCAGTGCGCCGGCGGCGAACAAAAGTATGGCGCTGGTCCTTGTCCCGGAGGGCGATTTCATAGCGCCTCCAATCGTAAGCCGGCTCGGCGTGAATCGCAAGTCTCAGCGGCTGCGTTCTTCGCGCTTTGCGGGGTGCGCCGGATCGGCCTTTTGAGCGGCGGGCCGATTCTGTTTTCCTGCTTGAGAGGTCTGTCGATTTTCCGGGCGGGCCTGAGGGGTGGGGCGCGCCTGCGGACGCGCTTGCGGCGCCGGACGTGGTTGTAGCCGGGCTTGCGGCTCAGGCCGGGTCTGCGGGCGCGTTTGCGGAGCGGGACGCTGCTGAGGCGTTGGCCGCGGTTCGGTACGCGGCTGGACCTGGGGAGTTGGCCGGGTTTGCGGGCGCGCTTGCGGAGCGGGACGCTGCAGAGGCGTTGGCCGCGGTTCGGTACGCGGCTGGACCTGGGGAGTCGGCCGGGTTTGCGGGCGCGCTTGCGGAACGGGCCGCTGCAGAGGCGATGGCGGCGGCTCGTTACGCGGCTGGACCACGGGGGTCGGCCGGGTTTGAGGGCGCGCTTGCGGAACGGGCAGGGGTTGCGTCTGGGGCTGGGTGCGCGGCTCGGGCCGGCGCGCGTTGGCGGGCGGGAGCGCTCTCGCCCGCGGCAGTTCCTTCACCTGCGGCACTGCCTCTGGATGCGGCGCTGGCGCCTTGTAGCCGGTGGCCAGCGGACGCGGAGTGGCGAGCATAGCTGGACGTCCGCGATTGGCCGACGCAAACTGGGCGCGGTTGGACGCCGCCTCACGCATGTGCTGGACCTGAGCCGGCACCGGGGCGATGCGCGTCTCCCTCAACGCCGTCAACTCGCGGGATGTCGGCCGGGCGCCCACGCCGCCGCGGCCGCCGTTGTAACTGACACGAGTGTTAGAGACGTTGACGACGTTGTAGTTATACACATTGCGGATCACCGTGACGTTTACGTTATTCACGGAGCGGTTGTAGTAAAACGCTCCCCTGTTCCAATACCCGCCGTCATAGCCGCGCCCGCCATAACCGAAGCCGTAATTAATTCCGCCGTAGAAGCCGATGTGAGGGCCCCAATAACCGCGCCGCCAGCGGTAGCGCCCGCCGAGGTATTGCCAGTAGGGCGGCGTCCATAGCGCCCCCAAATAAGGCGCAATGACCCACGCCCCCGGGACCCAATAGTAGCCGGCAGAGGCATGTCCCCAATAGCCCGGAGTCCAAAGATAGTTTGGGCCGGGGCAGGCCGGCTGGCCGTATTCGGGAAGGGGCGGCGGAGGTT
Organism: Bryobacteraceae bacterium; assembly: GCA_035545735.1. Classification (GTDB taxonomy): domain Bacteria; phylum Acidobacteriota; class Terriglobia; order Bryobacterales; family Bryobacteraceae; genus JAJYKC01. The sequence continues at coordinate 29,841 of DASZXS010000041.1, forward strand.
GATCGGCGTAGACTACCGGTTCGCCGTAGGAGGCATCGTCGGCATCGGCCTCTTCGGTGTAATACGCGTAGTCCTGATCGTCGCCGCCCTCCGTATACTGAGGTGGCGGCGGGGCCGCTGCGGAGGACCGATATGCCGCTGGAGCCGGGGCGGGGGCTTGGCTTTGCGCCAACGGAGCTTGGGGCGCGGGCGCCGGCGCCGCGGATGGCTGCGCCACAGGCTCGGCCGGCGCAAGGTTCGCGGCGGCCGGATCGCCGGACTGCGGCGGCGTTGCGCTTTGTTGCGGCGAGGTCTGATTCGACGTGTTGTTGCAACCGGCGCCCGCGATGCAAACGGCGAGCGCTCCGGCGAAGAGCCAGCACGGCGTGCGGATTCGAAACATTTGCCACCCCCTGTTTACTAGATAGAGCGGGTAGGAGAAATGTTTCCATCCCGGCAGGATCCCTTAGGTGCGCGCCGGACTCCTAACCGTTGATTTTTCTGATCTCGCTGATACCTGTCCTGGCCGCTTCGCGAAACGACCGGTGGAGAGTGCCGGCCACTGTTCCAATGGTCTGCGAAGCGCGTTCACCGCTGGCGGTTAGGCGGGCCGTTCCCTTTTGAGCCCAAGCCGCCGCCCACCCGGCAAAAATCGGAGTTAAAAGCGCCGCGCCAAGCAGGCTCAACCCAGTCCCGAGAACGAGAAGCCCGGCACCCGCGATTCCCATCTTCTGTTTTGAATCCATGGCGACCTCCATGCTTTATGGTTGCACTTGACGGGCCAGGGTGGGGGAATTAGGAGGCACGGGTCGCCGTGCCCCCGTTGTTGGCGTAGAGCCTTGGCGTAGAGCCTTGTTATGTGGTTGGTGATGTTCGCGGTCAGTTATGGCGGAGAGGGGGGGATTCGAACCCCCGGTAGACTTTAAAGGCCTACGACGGTTTAGCAAACCGCTGCTTTCGACCACTCAGCCACCTCTCCGAGGCCGTTGCCGGATACTTTATCGATGGTATCACAGGCCCTTTGCGGGTCCGGTTAATGTTTCATGAAAGCCGCGATGTACTGGTTGTCGGAGGGGTGCTCTTCCTTCGAGATCAGACGGAAACCATTCGACTCCACCTCGCGGATCACCGCGTCCGCATCCAGACGAATATGCTTGTCTCCTTCCGTGCGGTGGAAATCCACGATGAAGAGGCGGCCGTCCGGTTTCAGGCCCTCGCCGATGTGTTTCAACATCGCCGCCGGATAGTTGAAGTGGTGGTACACCTCTAAAACCAGCGCCACGTCGATCGACGCGGCTGGCAGGCGCGGATCGGTTTCAGTGCCCAGGATGAAATCGATGTTGGAGAGGTGCTTCGCCGCGGCGTTCGCGCGGCTCTTCTCGATGAAATCGGGAAAAATATCCTCCGCCAGAACTTTCCCCCGATCACCCACCGCGCGGCTGAGCCACGGGAGCATGTAGCCGACCCCGGTCCCGATGTCGGCCACGCGCATGCCGGGCTCGATGCGCATCGCTTGAATCAACTGCGTGGGCTTCTCCTTGCTATCCCGCCCGGCCTCGGCCAGGTTACGGCCCATCCGGTCGCGCCCCTCCTTGGTTTGATACGCGCGATTGGCTTCCTGAGCGACTTGAGCGGACGCGAGCGGCAGCAGTATGCCGGCCAGCGCGACCGCCGCCGGAAATCTCATAGGTTCTGCTCCATCGGCAAGGCCAGCGGCGGCTCGATGAGAAAGTCCTGTTCCGCCATCTCGCTGACCGCCTCGCGGATGGATTGCTCGGAGGTTGGCAGCACGGTAATGACAAACGGCAGCTCGCGCCAGTTTTCGGTGGGAATTTGAAGGACCGCGTCGAGGCTGATATTCTTTGCGGCGAGGATCGATGCCAGCCTCGCAATGATGCCCGGGCTGTCACGCACCAGAAATCGGAGGAAGTAGGCGGACTTCTGACGGGTTACCGGGATCGGTTCGTACTCGCCCAGACGTTCGTGCGCAAAAGGGGAAACACGGCTCGGGCTGCCGGAGCGGATCTCCCGCGCGACTCGCATCAGGTCGCTCACCACAGCCACCGCCGTCGGCCGGGAGCCCGCGCCGCGGCCATAGTAGAAGGTGTCTTCTCCAAACTGTCCCCGCACCCAGACCGCGTTATACGAACCGCGCACGCTCGCTAAAATGGTCGCCTGGCGGATGAGCGCCGGCCGCACCGAGAGGATCAATCCGTCCGGAGTTTTCCGCGCCGATGCAATCAGGCGGATGGTGTAACCCATCTGATGCGCGTATTGAAAGTCCACGGGGGTGATGCGGCGAATGCCTTCGGTATAAATATCGGAGGGTGTAATTTTCTCGCCAAACGCAAGCGCCGCCAGAATGGCCAGTTTCGAGCGCGCATCGAAACCGTCCACGTCCGCGCTCGGGTCCGCTTCGGCGAAGCCTAATTTTTGCGCCTCGGCGAGCACCCGATCGAACGCGGCGGAGTGCTGCTCGATCTCGGTAAGAATGTAATTGCAGGTGCCGTTGAGGATTCCGTACAGCGAGGTGGCCTGATCGCCCGCAATGCCCTCGCGCAGCACGGAGAGAATTGGAATACCACCCGCGACACTCGCTTCGATCGCGAGATTCACGTCGGCCCGGACGGCGCGATCCCAAATGTCCGCGCCACACGACGCCAGCAATTCCTTGTTCGCGGTGACGACCGATTTCCCGTTTGAGATGGCAGTATCAATCAGGTCGCGGGCCGCGCCAGCGCCCCCAATGAGTTCCGCCACGATATGAACGTCCGGGTGCGCCGCCACCTCGCGCCAGTCCGCTGTTTTGAACACCGGTCCAAGAGCTTCCGGGATGGCGACGGACCCAACGTTACGGCTGCAAACTGCTGTCACCCGGAGACGGAACCCCAATTTGAGAGCGATCTGGCCGGCATTCTCCGCGAGGATCGCCAAGGTTCCCGAACCAACGTTGCCTAATCCGACAACGCCAACATTCACTTCCTGCATATTCTGTCATTTTGACAGTTTCAAAACGTTTGCCGCGCGCTGGCTCGCGGATCCCGGCGCTGTTCGCCCCACCACCGGCGCAATGGCGGCCACCTGAGCCATCAACTCGTCGAACTGATCCGTGCTTAACGTCTGATATCCGTCCGACAATGCGTTGTCGGGATCCGGATGCACTTCCACCATCAATCCGTCCGCGCCCACGGCCACCGCGCCGCGCGCCATCGGCGTCACTTTGTCACGCTTTCCGGTGCCATGGCTGGGGTCCACGATAATTGGCAAATGCGAGAGAGCCTTTACTGCCGGAACGACGCTCAAATCCAAGGTATTACGGGTGTGGTCGGCGAAAGTGCGAACGCCGCGCTCGCAGAGAATCACGTTGTAGTTTCCTTCGGCGAGAATATATTCGGCGGCCATCAGGAATTCTTCGAGTGTCGCCGACATGCCGCGCTTCAATAGAACCGGCCTCGCCGACCGCCCCACTCTCCGCAGCAGCGAGAAGTTCTGCATGTTGCGCGCGCCCACCTGAAGGATATCGGCATATTGCTCCACCAGGTCGACGTTTTCCGGATCGATGGTTTCGGTCACCACCAGCAGGCCGAATTTCTGGCGAACTTCCGCCAGGATTCTCAGCCCGTCTTCACCCATCCCTTGAAAGCTGTAAGGCGAGGTTCGCGGTTTGAACGCACCGGCGCGGAAGATGCGGGCGCCCGCGCTCTTCACCCGTTCCGCGGCGGCGAACGTTCGCTCGCGGCTCTCCACCGAACAGGGCCCGGCCATCACCACCAGTTCCCGCCCGCCCACATTCAGAGGTTCCACCCGCCCGTTCACGGGACGTACGCAGACGATGGAATCGTCACTCTTCATTTCGCGGCTCACCAGCTTATAAGGTTTCGAAACCCGAATCGCTTCCGCCACGCCGGAAAGCGTTTCAAATTCGGCTGGTTCCATGGGCCCGGGATTCCCGGTAATCCCAATGGCCGTCCTCTGCGCGCCGGGTAATGGGTGGGCTTTGAAACCCATCGACTCAATCTTGGAGCAGACCCGGCGGATGTCCTCGCCGCTTGCATGCGGTTTCATCAGGACTAACATGCCTAACAGAGTCGCACCTGCCCGCGCCGCGCACAACGGCCCTGTACCGGGGGGGCCGCGCCGCGTGGATAATGGTTCTGCCATGCCTGTCAACCGCCGGTTTGTTCTCGCCGCCAAGCCCTCCGGACTTCCCAAAACCTCGGATTTCCGGATCGTCGAAGCCCCTCTTCCCGAGCTGAAAGACGGAGAGGTGCTATTCCGCACGGAGTACCTTTCCGTCGATCCGTACATGCGCAGCAGAATCGCCGGAGTGAAGACCTACGCCGATCCGGTTCTGGTTGGCGAGCCCATGGTCGGCTCGGCGGTGGGACGGGTGGTGGCGTCGCGCAATTCCCGCTTTGCGGAAGGGGATTGGGCCGCCGGATTTTGGGGCTGGCAGGAGTACGCCGTCTCCGACGGGCGAAGCGTCAACCGGGTAGACCCACTTCTCGCCCCGCCGTCGGCGTCGCTGGGAATTCTCGGCGCGCCCGGAATGACCGCGTATTTCGGTCTGCTCGAATTGTGCAACCCGAAGCCCGGCGAAACCGTGCTGATCTCCGGAGCGGCGGGCGCGGTCGGTTCCGCCGCCGGGCAAATTGCCCGCATTCAAGGTTGCCATGTCGTCGGCATCGCGGGAACCGACGATAAGATTCGTTACATTACCGGGGAGCTCGGCTTCGACGGGGGCTTCAATTACAAGACCTCTCCCGACTTCGGCCGCAGTCTGCGGGATCTATGCCCGCAGGGCATCGACTGCTACTTCGACAACGTGGGCGGCGCGATTTCGGACGCCGCTTTTCTGCAAATGAATACCTTCGGACGCGTAGCGGTTTGCGGCCAGATCTCCCAATATAATTTGGATTCGCCGCCGCCCGGCCCCCGCCTGCTGGGGCAGATTCTGATCCGCCAGTTGCGCGTCGAGGGCTTCATCATTACGCGCTTCGCCAATCGTTTCAGCGAGGGCGTCCGGCAGATGGCGCAGTGGCTGCGGGAAGGGAAGTTGCGGTATTGCGAAGAGATTGTGGAAGGGTTTGAAAATACCCCGCAAGCTTTTATTGACATGCTGCAGGGCGCCAATACCGGCAAGATGCTGGTGAAATGCGTTTGACGGACGCTATCTGGCGTCCGGCGTAATTCGCAAATCATGGCCGTCGCTGGGGCAATGCGCGTACTCGAACGGCAGCTTGCGGTGGCACTCCGGGCAATATTTCCAGACCTTGGGCAAAGGACGAACGGCCCGCGAGCGGAGCCACTCCCGCCGGAACTCCGACTGGTCCAGCGAGAGATCGCGGCCCGCCTGCTCGAACGGCACAACCTGCAGGGAAGGGGAGCGGACCAAAGTCACGTCCACTTTGCGCGTGCCCGCGCGGCCCTCCACGTTCAGGGCCACACGGTCGCCGGGCTTATGCTGCCCAAGCCAGTCCTCCAGTTCCTTCTGATTGGCGAGTTTTCTACCGTCCCATTCCGTGATGCGGTCTCCGAGATCGAGGCCCGCGTCATAGAGCGGCGATTCGCGGAGAACCGGCGCGGTGATGGCGGCGCCCTCGTTTGAGAAATTCAACTGCGGCGCTCCGAGCCATAACTTCACGGGTTCCACGCTGCGCAGCAGCAGTCCCGCCCGCGACAGCAGCGCCGCGTAGTCCATCGGTTCCTTACCGTAGATATGCCGTTCAAAAATTTCCCGCGCGAACGCCGGATCGGTGATTTCGCCGAGCGTTTTTTCGAGGTCCGGCAGCGTATAGGGCTTTTCGACGTCGGGATGCTCGCGCCACATCGTGCGCATCCAATCGTCGAGCGATTTTCCCGGGAACCGGGCGCGAATGGCCAGGTCGATTCCCAAGCCAAGCGCCTGGCCGTAGGTGTAGTACGAGATGAACGTATTTGCGGTGTTGTCTGGATCGTTGGCGGTGGCCGCATCCACAAACGGCGCGCGGCGGCTCATATCCGTGACGTTAAAGACCGTCCGGCCCGGGTCGGTGAGGACGGCGCTCACCGCTCGCCCCATCGAGCCCGCGAAGTCTTGCAGGCTGGAAAGCCCCGCGCGGCGCAGGCTGAGTGTGGCGTAATAGCTCGTGAACCCCTCGGCGAACCATAACTCGCCGGACATGTTCGCACGCTCGAAATCAAATGGTTCGAGAGACCGCGGGCGAATGCGCCGCACGTTCCAGCAGTGAAAAAATTCGTGAGCCACAATGCCTAGCGCGTTTTGCGGGGCGGTTTTTAAAGCCCAGGGCCCGGTGATCACTGTCGAATCACGATGCTCCATGCCATCGCCCGAAGAATAGGGCAGGAGATCCAAAATGAAGGTGTATTCTTCGTTGTCAAACTTCGGGAAGGCGCCGAAAACCCCCTCTTCTTCGGTGACCACGGCTTTGCAGAGATGCGCGAATGCGCTGGCTTCCTCCTCGCTGCCCTGGTGATGCAGCGCCAGCCGGAACTTGTGGCCGTCCACGGTCCATTTTTTTAGAGAGTGCGCGCTTAACTCGATGGGCGCATCCATCAGCATGTCGCGGCCGGGCGCGGTCCAGGAGCCGTCACTCTGAGGAGCCAGTTGGGTTGCGGGTTTCCAGGCCAGACCATTCGGAGCGTCGAAGTGCACGGATACCGGCGCGCGCTCGAAACCGCGCGCCCATACGAGCGCCGCCGGCGTGTTCAGGTGAGCGTGGGTCAAATCGATGGCGGTGTAGGTGCCGTCGGTGCGGTCGCCAAAGAGTGTGTATTCCACCACCGCGGCGCCTTGAACTCCCTCGACATTCCACTGCGACGGATTGGGCTGGGTTACACGCAGAGAGCGCCCCTGGCCGTCGCTTGCGCGGAAATTGTAGACGTTCTTTGCGAATTCGTGCAGCGCGTACCGGCCCGGCGAGGAGCGGCTCATGACAACTTCCAGCGTGGACCCCGGCACGTTCAGAAAAGTCACCCGAACTTCCGCCTCGTGATGAGCCGCATGGGGGAATCGGAGTTCGTAGCGCACCTGCCGTTGAACAATCGGTCGTTGTGCAAACAGCGCCGAAGCGCAAAGAAACAGGCAGAGAAGGCGGCCCACGAGCGATCAGTATAGCGTGGGTGGGTCAGCCTTTCTGTATCGGGCTTGCGAAGCAGACCGCGAAGCCTCCCGGTTCTTTCACCAGGATCTCGCGCATGCCGTAGAAGGTGGTGCGTTCCTCCATCAACACCTCGGTCCCTTCGATGCGCCGCTTCAGGTCGTCAAAGTCGGCTACTTCAAGGAACAATCCGATGCCTTGGCCGTGCAGTCGCTGCGCCATCACGGGCATGTCGGCGGTCACGCTGGCGCGCGTTTGCAGCATCAGCTCAGCGCCGTCCTTTTGGAGGATGACAAATGCGAGCGCGCCATCTTCCGGGACCTCGGCCGTCTTCTGAAATCCGATCCGGTCTACCCAGAATTCGAGAGACGGTTCAATCTTCTCTACCATCAGCACAGCCGTAATTTTCATGCCTCATCTTATCGAGGCCCGGCGTGACGGTCTTGGAAAAAACGGCCATGCCCTTGCGCGGAACTCAACTCCGCGGCGTATTCGGTCGGACTAAGTCCGCTAAACTCGCAAAAGTCCTTCACGAAATGGCTTTGATCGTAGTATCCGGCATCGAGCGCGCATTGTGCCCACCCGGCCTTCGGCTTTGCGGATAGGCCTCTCACAAGGCTGCGAAAGCGCACAATCCGGCAGAATAGTTTCGGGGGAAGTCCGGTTTGCCGCAAAAACAGCCGGCGAAGATGCCGCGAACTGACGCCCGCCAGGCGAGCCATTTCCCTCACGGATAGGTTGCCGCCGCGTTCCGCAACCCACTTCGCCATCTGTTGTACCGGGGTGGCCGGTAGCGGCGGACGCAGCTCCGATCCCAGCAGTCGAATCCACTCCGCCGGATCGCCGGCCGCGCTTAAACGCCTCTGCAAACCGGCCGCCCGATTTCCCCACAGGTCTTCCAGGTTTACGGAGCCGTCGGTGATCTGGTCCGCATCGATCCCCAGACAGGCTCGCGCCATGGAAGGGTGAAAGCGGACGCCGGCGATCGTTTGCTCCCCGGCGTGAGCAACGACCTGAGTCCGAGTCATCGTTCCGATTGCGGCTAAGCGACCCTCGCGCGGAATCCACACGATGTCTTCGCACCCGTCCGGCATTACGCGTTGGACGGCGGGCAGCGGACCGGTTTCCGAAGTCCAGAAGCATTCCACCCACTGCGCCAGGTGCGGGGAGGGAGCGTATTCGCGATACGGCATCTGAAAATCAATGGTACAGAACTCAACGCTACAGGTCTTGGAAAGGAAAGAAACCGTCGGGTCGCCCTGCCGCCAGCCTTGTGCCGCCGCCTTCCGTCCTTGTACCATAAAAGCGAAGCGCAACCGCCTCGAAGCGGTTGCTTCCACCGGCTTTCGGGCTATCCCTTTCCAGTGCAAACGGACCCTTCTCTATCGAACGATCTCCCCGCTCCGGGTGACCTTCCGCTTCCTCACGGAGGCAGGCTGGCGAACGGTATGGCGGATGCCGCGCGCGCCGCCGAACTGAAGGCGGCTTCCGTCGAGTGGCTTTCCCTCGACCTGACGCCGTCCGACGTCTGCGATCTTGAACTGCTGCTCACCGGCGCGTATTCTCCCCTGGATGGTTTTCAGAATCGCGCGGACTATGAGAGCACGCTGGCGAACCGGCGTCTTGCGGGCGGCATCTTTTGGCCCGTCCCTATCGCGCTTCGTGTGAAAGAAACATTTGCACAAGCGCTTCAGCCCGGCAATTGGATCGCCTTGCGGGAACCGGAAGGGCTCATGCTGGCGGCGATGCGAATCGCCGAAATCTGGCAGCCGGAAGGCGAGACGTTATTTTGTCTGTCCGGGCCTCTCGAAGGCATTCAACTGCCCAGGCACTACGATTTCGAAAGGCTGAGAATTTCACCGGAAGCCATGCGCGCGTACTTCGAAAGCGCCGGTTGGGATCGGGTGGTTTCCTATCCTCTTGACCAGCCATTGAGCCGCGCCGGATTTGAGGCTACCCTACGCGCCATGGAATCGAGCGAATCGAGGCTCCTGTTGCATTGCCTCACCGGTCCCGGAACAGGCGCAGGACTCGACGCCGGAGTCCGCTTGCGATGCTGCCAGGCGGTGATGCCGCGCTATCCCGAAGGCTCGGCGCGCCTGGCGCTCCTGCCGCTGCCGGCCCATTCGGATGGTCCGGAGAATGTCCTTCTGCAGGCCATCGTTGCGAAGAATTTCGGATGCCGTGGCGTTATGGTCGCCGGCTCGGAGGCGCAGCGGCTGGCCGCCGCGCACGAACGGGAACTGGGGATTCAAATGATTCCCGCGCCGCACGAGGAGTCGCTGGGCGGCGAGTGGAAGCAGTTGCTTTCCCACGGAGACCCCCTGCCGGCGCGGCTTGTTTTCCCGGAAATCGCCCGGGAGCTTCATCGAGGCTATCCGCCCCGGCACAAGCAGGGGTTCACCGTGTTTTTTACCGGACTTTCCGGCGCCGGCAAGTCGACCATCGCCAACATTCTGCGCGTCAAGCTCCTCGAACACGGCGCGCGGAAGGTGTCCTTGCTCGACGGGGACCTGGTGCGCAAACATCTTTCCTCGGAGCTGGGTTTTTCGCCGGAGCATCGCGACATCAACATCCGCCGGATTGGTTATGTCGCTTCGGAAATCACCCGGAATGGAGGGGCGGCGATCTGTGCTCCGATCGCTCCGTATCGGCGGGTCCGGCAGGAAGTTCGCGAGATGATCCAGCCGCATGGCGGCTTTGTTCTCGTCTATCTCGACACGCCCATCGAAACCTGCGAAGCCCGCGACGTGAAGGGGCTGTATGCCAAGGCGCGCGCCGGCCTGATCACGGCGTTCACTGGAATTTCCGATCCATATGAAGCTCCTTCCGATGCTGAAATCATTTTGAACACGGCCGCGCTCGCTCCCGAGGAATCGGCGGGTCGGATCATAGCCTATCTTGAGCGCGAAGGCTATTTGTCGAGCGGACTGTGCGCCGAATAAAGGAAACTACCCAGGAAATGAAACTCTCCAGCGCCGATATTCTGTCCCGGATTGAAGAGGCCCTCGACGCCGCCGCGCGCGTCGCGAATGCTTTTGTTCCGGGCGCCGTTAAAGCGGAGAAAAAACCCGATTTCAGTTTGGTGACCGAGGCGGATCGGGCGATTGACCAAATCTTGAAACGCGTCCTGCCGCGGGCCGGAGAGGGCTGGCTTTCCGAAGAGAGCGCCGATAGTCCCGGCCGATTGTCGTGCGAAGGCGTTTGGGTGGTGGATCCGCTCGATGGAACGCAGGAGTTCGTTAGCGGAATTCCCGAATGGTGCGTCTCCATCGGTTTCACGTATCGCGGCAAGCCATACGCGGGAGGCATCCTGAATCCTGCCACGGGGGAGCTGATTCTAGGCTCTTCCGAGAGCGGAGTCGTTTATAACGGATTGCCCGCCCAGCCCACCAATCGCGAAAGCATGTCTGGAGGAGTCGTCCTCGCGAGCCGCAGTGAATTGCGGCGCAAGGAATGGGACCGTTTCGCGGATCGCGGGTTCGAGATCCGGCCGACTGGTTCGGTTGCTTATAAACTCGCTTTGGTTGCGGCCGGCAAAGCCGATGCAACCTGGACTCTCACGCCGAAAAATGAATGGGATATCGCGGCGGGCGTGGCGCTGGTTGAGGCGGGCGGCGGATTCACGGCGACCACCGACGGAAAGTCACCCAGCTTTAATAACAAATCTCCTCTGTTGCCGGGGCTTGTTGCCGGTCCCGCATCTCTCCTGAGCGAGATGGAAACTCTTCTATCTCTGAAGCTTAGCGCCGAGACCGCGCCGGCTTGATTTTAGAGAACCTTTTCCTGTTTTATAACGTCTAAACACTAGAAGCCGAATTGTTTTATTGCACCCCCTGGGGTGTAACTTTTGGGCCTTTCGGCTCACTCTAGTGCAGGACACCGTTTGTATATGACTTCCGAAGAAGCAAAGCTCATCGCAGAAATTTTGGGGGAGCCCATCCCCGTCGAGGAATCCTCGCAGGAGAGGTCGGACGCCGATGTCGACCCCACTGAACTAGAAGACTCGCTCTGCGCCGCCGCCTCCGCATAGGCGAGGCACGCCCGTTTCCATTTTCTGCCGCAAATTCTGGGACGCCTTGACGCGCGTGAAATTGGAATGATATCTTCCAAATTCCACAGCGGCATTTTTCCTCACAACTTCCATGGAATTATACAAGGGCGCCTTTCAGATTCAGTCGGACTTCGGGGGAAGGAATCTTTTCCAATACCTGCTTGCAGGCGACCGTCTTATCTTGCTCGATAGCGGCATCGCCAGCACTCCCGAGGAAACGATTCTTCCGTATCTCGACCGGACCGGCATCGATCCGTCCCGGCTGTCGATGCTGATCACGACCCATCCGGATATGGACCATCAGGGCGGCAACGCGGCGATGCGGAAGGCGGCCCCCAACGCGCTGCTGGCGTGCGGGGAGGCCGACCGGGACTTGGTTTCCGATCCGGCGAATCTCTATGCTCGCCGGTACAATTACCTGCGCCCGAAACACGGCCTTGGGTTTGAGGAGACGCCTCCGCCGAGCGCCGGCTCGCGTTGCCGGGTCGACGTCGGATTCCGCGGCGGGGAAAAAATCGCTTTGAGCGACGGGTGGGACGTGGAGGTTTTGCACGTCCCCGGCCATTCCCACGGCCACCTGGCGGTCTATGATCGCGCGCACAAGGCCGCGTTTGTCAGCGATGCGGTTCACGGACATGGCTGCCCGAAGAGAGACGGGAGCATGGCGTTTGCCGTCACCTATTACTACATTGACGTCTATCTCTCCACGCTTCGCTACCTCGAAGGATTGGAACTGGACGCTCTTTATTCCGGGCACTGGCCAAACATGCACGGCGAGGAAATCGGCGACTTCTTCGCCGATTCGCGGCGCACGGTGGAGCGTCTTGACCGGGCAATACTCGGCGCACTCGGCCGGCATCGCGCCGGCCTCACCCTAAAGGAACTGCTCCAGGAGGCGCGCAACGAGTTTCCCGAATGGCCGGTCGACACGCTCGATTTGGCGATGTTCGCGGTTAAGGGACATCTGGAGCGGCTGGAACAGAGCGCTGCCGTCCGTTCTGACACCGGAATTCCTGTCCGCTGGATGCTTCCCTGATCGTTCGTTCCATGAAAACCCGTCAAAACGCAGTCCTCAACCTGCCGCGCACCGGAGGTCTGCAATTTCTGAGCGCGGAAATCCTGCCGTGGCACGGCATGACGATTTATCAGATCCGTGCCTGGCTGCCTTCCCTGGGCGAAGTGGAGCTTTTGGATCCGCCCCACCTCGACCGGCCTTCCAGCGCCGCGGGCGGGTTGCTGATCCCTTTCGCGAACCGTCTACGCGGGGTTGCCATCGAAGATGGGGCAGCCATCGAAGCGAATATACTGGGCCGGCGGGTCCGAATCCCCACCAACTGGGGGCGCCCCGATGCCGAGCGCCTCGCCATTCATGGGTTCATTCTCGATTCCGCATTTGAAAGTCTGGAGCAGGAGGAGGGCGACGGTCACGCCGGTATTCGCGCCGCATTGGATGCCGGGAATTACGGCGGACGCTGGCTTTCGAGCACGAAACTCACGGTAGAGATGGCCCTGCGCCGCCGTTCGTTCACTCTGTCGGTCACTGCGCTGAACCAGGGCGATGAGCGCGCCCCCACAGGCATCGGCTGGCATCCGAATTTCCGCTACCCGAGTGGACGCCGCGACCAGGTGATCCTGCGCGTCCCGGCGTCGGAGCGAGCCGCAATCAACAACTATCAGGATTGTTTCCCCGACGGACGGCTTATTCCGGTGGCGGGTTCCGAATTCGATTTTTCTCAGCCCGGCGGATCGCGTCTCGGCTCTCTGTTTCTAGACGATTGCTTTACGGCTCTGCAGCGCGATGAGTCCGGCGCCGCTGTTTCCACACTCACCGATCCCGCCGCGGGGTACCGGCTGGCCGTCAAGGCGGTTTCGCCAAAAATCTCCGCCGTCCAGGTTTATGCGCCGCAAGACCGGGGCTTTGTCGCGATCGAGCCGCAATTCAACCGGGCCGACCCTTTTTCGCCCGTCTGGGGTGAGCAAGACACAGGCATGGTCATTCTTGAACCTGGCCAGTCCGTCGAATACCGGGTCGAACTCGAGCTACGCGAGATTTCCTGATCGCGCGTGTTATCCTCGCACCGGGAGTGAAAAGAATGATCGAAGAACCGCTTGGAATTCCCGTGCCGGACGGAGTGGCGGATGGGATACTCTATCGCCCGGAAGGCGGCGCTTCCTATCCTGGTGTTCTATTGTTGACCGATATCGGTGGAATTCGCGAGTCGTTCGAAGGTATGGCCCGCCGCCTTGCCGGGGAAGGCTACACAGTTCTCATGCCGAACGTTTTTTACCGGACCGGAACGCCGCCGCTGTTCGATTTTCCAGTCAAACCCGGAGACGAGCGCGCCAAAAAACGATTCGATGAGCTGCGTGCTCCGTTGAAACCCGACGCCGCCGAACGCGACGCCGCCGCATATGTCGACTTCCTCGCGGCTCAGCCGGCTGTTCGGGATGCTCACCGCCTGGGCGTCGTTGGATATTGCTTTACGGGGGCGCTTGCCCTGCGCGCGGCGGCGGTGCGTCCGCAAAAAATTGCCGCCGCCGCTTCGTTCCATGGGGGAGGGTTGTACAACTCCACGCCGGCGAGCGCTCATTTACTGCTGCCGAGGATCTCCGCCCGCCTCTATTTCGGCCATGCGCAAAACGACCACAGCATGACGGCCGAGGCGATCGCTAACCTGAATCGCGCGCTGGAAGCCTGGGGTGGCCGCTTCGAAAGCGAGATCTACGAAGGCGCCTACCATGGCTGGACCGTCCCCGACAGCCCGGTTTACAACCCAGGTCAGGCGGAACGCGCTTCTGAAATGCTTCGAGAGCTGTTCGCCGCCGAACTACGCTAACTAATGAGAGTGCCGCGGTACGATCTTGCGCAGATCGCGATATCCGACGGCGAAATCCAGGCAGCCGCCCGTTTCCAATTGCCCGGTGCGCTCGCGGAAAATCTGCTGCCAGGGCGAATCGTTCTTTAGCTCGGGGAGTTTTAACTCCGCGCGGCGTCGAGCGATCTCTTCGTCGCTCACCAGCAGATCCACTCTCCGGCTGTTGAGGTCCACCTTTACCTGGTCGCCCGTCCGCAGAATGGCCAGGTTTCCTCCGGCCGCCGATTCAGGGCACGCGTGCAGGATGGATGGACTGTCGGACGTGCCGCTCTGCCGGCCGTCGCCCATGCAAGGAAGCATGGTGATGCCTTGTTTCAATAGCGCGCCCGGGGGAGCCATATTCACCACTTCCGCCGATCCCGGATACGCGATGGGCCCCGACCCGCGCACCACCAGCATGCAATGCTCGTCGATATGGAGCGCGGGGTCTTCAATCCTTGCTCTGTAATCCTCCGGTCCTTCAAATACGATCGCCCGTGAAACGAAACAGCCTTCCGAGCCGGGCGTCGAGAGAAATCTCCGCTTGAATTCTTCGCTGATCACCGAGGTTTTTACCAGCGCCGAGTCAAAGAGATTACCCGAGACCACCAGGAAGCCGGCCTTCTCCTTCACGGGCTTTTCGTATGTCTTGATGACGGCCGGATCGGCGATGCCCGCATTGCGGTAATTCTCGCGGACCGTCTTGCCGGTAACCGTCAGGGCGTCTCCGTGGGCTTTCCCAACCCGCAGCAATTCACTCATCACCGCCGGGATGCCGCCCGCGCGATGGAAATCTTCGCCTAGATATTCTCCGGCCGGCTGCACGTTCGCCAGCAGGGGAACATCGTGCCCGTATTTCTCGAAATCCTCCAGGGCCAAGGGCACGCCGATGTGGCGCGCGATGGCGATGATGTGCGGCGGGCAATTGGTGGAAGCTCCGATCGCCGACGCAGCCACAATCGAATTTTCGAAGGCTTCCCTGGTCAGAATGCGGCTCGGGGTGAGATCCTCTTCCACCATTTCGACGATGCGCCGTCCGGTCTCGTACGCGATTTTTGCCCGCACCGCGTAAGGGGCGGGAATGGCCGCGCATCCCGGCAATGACATCCCCAGCGCCTCCGCCAGCGAGTTCATGGAAAGGGCCGTGCCCATGGTATTGCAGTGTCCGAGACTTGGAACGCCGCCCAGCACGCGATCGATCAGCTCCTCGCCGTCGATCTTCCCCGCCGCCAGATCGCGCCGCGCCTGCCACAATGCCAGTCCCGAGCCGGCCAGCTTTCCATCAACGTAGCTGTTGATCATCGGGCCGCCCGAGAGAACAATGGACGGCATGTTGACTGTCGCCGCCGCCATCAGGCAGGCCGGCGTCGTTTTATCGCATGCCGTGGTGAGCACTACGCCGTCGAAAGGATAACCGCAAAGAATCTCCACCAGCCCGAGATAGGCTAGATTGCGGTCCAGCGCCGCGGTGGGCCGCCGGCAACTCTCTTGAATCGGATGCAGCGGAAATTCGAACGGGATTCCGCCCGCGTCGCGAATGCCGTCCTTGACGCGCTTCGCCAGTTCCACGTGAATCTTGTTGCAGGGAGTCAGATCGCTTCCGGATTGCGCGATGCCAATTACCGGGCGGCCGGATTGCAGCTCCTTGCGCGAGATACCATAGTTTCCATAGCGCTCCAGGTAAACCGCGGTTTCGCCTGGCTCGGCCATATCGTTAAACCAGATCTCGCTTCGTCTCTTGCGTCGGGGATCTTCAGACATATTTTGCAACCAGTGTATCGTGCCTCCTATAACCGGTCGTTCTTCTCAATCTCTGGACATCGAAGATTTTGCCGCGCTCGAAGATTACCTGCGGCGGACTGAGCGCGTCGCGCAAGACGCGGCGCTTTCGTTTCGAAAGCTCGGCGGCGGCGTGTCGAACCGCGTTGTGCTGGCCGAGTTCTCCGGCGGCGCGAGCTGGGTTCTCAAACAGTCGCTCGAAAAATTGCGAGTCGAAGTCGACTGGCGCTGCAGCCTGGACCGCAATCACCGCGAAGCGATTGCGCTGTCGCTTTTCGAGAAGCTTGCCCCGAACGGCAGCATCACGCCGCTGATTTTCGAGGATCGCGAGAACTCGCTTCTGGCGATGAAAGCCGCGCCCGCGCCGCATGTGAACTGGAAGCAATCCCTAATGGAGGGCTCCCTCGACACGAGCCTGTTCGACCAGGCGGGAGGGCTGCTGCGGCTGATTCATCAGCGTGGCGCGGTGGCGGATCGCGCCGACGTCGCCCGGTTCGAGGACCGGAGTTTCTTTTACGCCCTGCGGCTGGAGCCCTATTATCTCTATACAGCCTCGATCGTCGAAGAGGCGTCGCGCTTTCTACAGGCGCTGGCCGCGGAAACGCAATCGCTCGCCGTCACCATCGTCCACGGCGACTATAGCCCGAAGAACATGCTGGTCCATGAAGGCCGCCTGATCCTGCTGGATCATGAAGTGGCGCATCTGGGGGACCCGGCTTTCGACCTCGGATTCTTCCTCGCGCACGTTTTGAGCAAGGCCCATCACTTCCCGGAGCGCCGCGAGGCGTTTTTCCATGCGGCCTTGCGCTTCTGGACCTCCTATCAGGACCCGTGGGATCTGGAAGCGCGCGCGGTCCGGCACACGCTGGCCTGCCTGCTGGCGCGAGTGGCGGGACGCTCACCGCTCGAATATCTCTCCGCCGGCGAACGGGAACGCCAGCAGAATGCGGTGCTCCCACTGCTGTCCGCGCCGCCGCGCAAGCTATCGGCATTTCTGCCGAAATTCCGCGCGGCCATCGAAGCGTGACCGGCGCCTGTTAGAAAGGCCGCACCGGCCAGCCGGTCTGCGTCTCGATTTCCAGCAAGCGGTTGTACTTCGCGGTTCTCTCGGCCTGAGTGATGGAGCCGTTCTTAAATTGGTCCGCTCCCCATCCCACGGCGAGGTCCGCCGCCCACGCATCTTCGGTCTCTCCACTTCGGACGCTGAGCACAATCTTCCATCCCGCCGAACGGGCCAGCCGGTAGGCTGACGCGGCCTCCGTCAAAGTACCAATCTGATTTACCTTCAGCAGCAGCGCGTTGCAGGCGGCGCTTTCGATGGCGCGCGAAATTCTCGCCGGGTTGGTGCACAGAAGGTCGTCGCCGAGCACGATGCTCCTGTTCTGAATACGCTCGCGCAGCGCCGGCCAGTGGTCCCAATCGTCTTCGGCCAGTCCGTCTTCGACGCTCACGATCGGATATGCCTCGGTCCACTGCGCGAGCCGGTCGATCATCCCGGCCGAGTCGAGGACCTCGCCATCCAGGTGATAGCGTCCTTCCCGGAAAAAATGCGACGACGCTACGTCCACTCCGAGGGCAACATCGACGCCCGGAGTGAACCCGGCTTTGGCGATCGCCTCCGCCGCGAGTTCAATCATCTCTCGCGTGGAATTCGCCGGGGGAGCCAGCCCGCCTTCGTCGGCCCGCAGACGCCGCATTCCGAAGCGCGCCAGGATCAATTCGGCTGCCGCCTCATAAATCTCGTGCGCGGCGGCGAGCGTCGCATCCATGCTTTGCGTGCGGAGCGGGATCATGAGCACGTCTTGAATGGCCACTTGCCCGCCGGCATGCTTTCCCCCGCTGAATAAGTTGATCGTCAGGCGCGGCAGCACGTGAGGCGCCGCGGGAAGCATGCGCGCGAAAGCTTGATACAGAGGCTCGCCGGCAGCCGCGGCGCGCGCGCGCGCGAACGCCACCGAAACCGCGAGAATCGAATTGGCGCCCAGGCGCGACTTGTTGGGAGTGCCGTCCAGACCGATGAGAACCTCGTCCAGCGCATCCTGGGAGGCAAAGTCCCTGCCCGCGAGCGCGGCGCAGATTTCACCGCTGATCGCGGCCGCCGCTTTCCGGCATCCTAGGCCCCGGTATCGCGCGGAGTCGCCGTCTCTTAGTTCATGTGCCTCCGCCGCTCCGGTGGAGGCGCCGGAGGGAACTGACGCCGCGGCCGCCGTGCCGTCGCTGAGCACGCACGCCGCCTGGATGGTGGGGCGTCCCCGGCTATCCAAAATCTCGCGGCCCTGTACCGCGCTGACAATTGCCATGAAGTCAATTGTGGCCCGGGCAGGACGCCGGCCGCCACTTTGTTCGCGCTTCTACACCCTCGCGCTCATCAAGTGCGCCAAGCCTGAGCCCACCCTCAGACCATCGGTGCGGTGCCCGAAATAGCGCGCATCGATTTCGAGCGGCCCCAGGTCTTCCAGGTGATGAAATCCGGCCGCCCGTAGCATCGCCCCCAACGCTTGCGGCTCCAGGAAGAGCTGAAATGGCTCACCCGCTCGTGCGACGCGGCTTGCCAGGGCGTCGAGTGCCATCTGCTCCAGAGGGCTGAGCGACGATCTCTCTACCGCGTAATCGAAAACGACTCCACTTCCGGCGGGCAGGGAGGCGATGAAAACCAGCGTGGTCATGGTTGCTTCCGCGGTCAGATAGGGCGTTACGCCGAGCCAGGAAAAGAATGTAATCCGCGTCCGGTCGAAGCCGGCGTCCTCCAGGGCCGAAGCCAGCGTCTCCTTTTCAAAATCCACCGGCACAAAACGGAGAGAGGAGGGAATCGCGATCCCGGCTTCGGCAAGGCGCGTTTGTTTCCACGCCTGCGTCGCGGGATGGTCCACTTCAAATACCCGTAAATCCGACGCCGGTGCGCGATTGCGATAGGCGTAGGTATCCAGACCTGCGCCGAGCACCACGTATTGCGCCGCGCCCCGGGCAATCGCCGCGCTCAATTCGTCTTCGGCGAAGCGGCTGCGCGCCGCCATGAATGCGCGCAGGTGGCGCGAGGCGCGATCTCCGGGCGTTTCCGGGGTCGAGCGCAGCCAATCCGCCGCATCGCGGCCAATCACAGACATCGCGAGCGGGTCCTCGAATACGCGCGGTTCATCCAGAATCTGATGCGCCGCGCGCCGCATTGCCACGCGCTGGGCCGTCCGGCTAGGTGTATCTTCCTTCACGCTATTGTTTCTCCTCGTTCTTCACGCCGCCCGCAGCGTTCCCGCAGGGCGCTTCGGAATTTTTCGCGTTCTTCTGGCGTCATCTTCTCCCAGCGGTCCTTCATTCGGCGCCGCCAGTGGCCATGGTCATGGTGCCAGCCGCCAAAGCGGCCAAATAAGAGCCGCGCCAGCACCAGCAGCCCCAGCGCCTGCCAGAACGTGATCGCATGGCCTCCGAACACTTCGGGCGCGAGCCAGTTCCAGAGGCGCATCACCACGTATCCTCCGAGCACGCAGGCCGCCGCTACGATGACCAGGACTTTCCCCAACTTCCAGACCCAACGCTTTCTCATATTCGTGTCCTCACCGACCTAGAAAATCCTCATGGATGCTTCGCAACCGCTCCCGGAGATGCAGCACCGCCGCGCGCTTTCGCGACATAAGAGTGTTTACGTTCAACCCGGTCTCTTCGGCGAGCTGCTCGAAGGCTTTTCCCTCCAGTTCATGCCCGACGAAAATGTCGCGCTGACTTGCCGGCAATTCATCCAAAGCCGCATCGAGGGCTTCGAAAAATATGGTCCGGAAGTATTGGGCGTCCGGGCCCCCCTCCGGCGACGGAAGCAGCTCTTCCAGCAGCAGGATGCCGTCTGGTTCCTCGTCTGCCCGGACTCCCGCTGTCTCCGGGCGTTTTTTACGGAAAAAGTCAATAATGCGATTGCGCGCCACCCGGTAGAGCCATGCGCCTGCCTGCTCCACCGGCTTCATCATCCGGTAAGTCTGAACCAGCTCGAAGAAAATATCCTGGAGGATGTCCTCCGCTTCTCCCGCGTCCGCCACGCTCCGCCGGATATAGCCGCGAAGCCGCCCTCGCTCCCGCTGAACAATCTCGGCGATGAGACTATCCTGCTCTTCGATCCGGGCCATCGGGGGCAACGCCTGCTCCATCTACTAGTCATGACGAATGAGGCGGGGAAATATTGACACGGCGAGCGAATTTATACCGGAAAAAATCCGGCGGTCGCTCCAACCCACTGCAAGTTCTTGTTGTGGTCGACACCCATCATTTTTCCGCGGCCGGTGCGGATGATCGTGGTCAGCGCCACCGGATCTTCGTCTAGCCAGACGTACATGATCCGGACCTCGGCCTGTGTCATGCCGTGCGGCGTATCGATAACGGGGCGAAAGCGCAATCGTTCCTGCAGGATGAAGTTCCGCCGGTCTATCGCTTCCACCCGTTCGCGCGTTGGGCCGACCACCACGCCGGCGCCCCCAAACGAATACAGCGGTTTCAGAACGTAGTTATCCAGATCCGGCGGCAGCACGCGAAGTTCATTCAGAAACCAGGTTTTCGGGACGGATGGATGTTTCAGATAAGGAATGGAAAACTTGCTGAGTTTGAAATACCAGTTCGGGTGTCCGGCCCACTCGACGTCCAGATCGTCGCGCCAGTCAAATGGCGACGAAATGCCTTTCCGCTGCAATTCATCCACGATCACGCGGTTGTAGATCCGCCGGATGGGGACCTCACCGAAAAACAGCTTATTCCCGCGCTGCTTCACATCGCGCAGGTTCACCGTCCGAATTCCGAAGCACTTTTCGGTCAGGTTGAAATCGGGAAGCGTCTTTTGCAAAAGCGGATCAATTTCCAGCAGAATCACGTTTTCCGGATCCTGCTCGCCGACGATTGCCCGCTGCGTTAATTCCCAGTAATCGTCGCGAAACTGATGCCGCAGACTTGGATCGATGCCGAAGACGTCCCGGTAAGTATCGCCCAGCACCGGCTGAAACGCATAGAGGGAAGGGAAGCCCTGAATTTCCACCAGCTTCGGTTCCAGATCTTCGCCGATTCCGAAATCCGCCTGGACAAAGAGCGGTGTTTTCGCCTCACCGGGTACGTGAAACCCTTTCGGGATTTCCGCGGTTGCGGCTTCCAGATAGCTGGCGTCCGCGAGCAACTGGCGCAGCATTTCCGAGCCGTAGAGGGCCATTTTTTCGAGCAGCGCCCTGGGAAAAAAACACGGTGTCTCCGAATTTCGAAACTTGACGTGCGTTCCCGAGCGGCGATCCAACTCGGTGAGGAACCGCGCGTAGAGTTCCGGTGTCCATCGCCGGTTGAAGTCCTGTCTCAGCTCGGGGATCATGGGAGCTTCCTTGGGACGTCAGTCGATGAGGAACCTTCCTTGCTTCATGATCTGCTGTCCGCCGGTCCAGATATTAAACTCACGCCCCACCACATCGATATGGGTCGAGGAATACCAGTCAGCACCGGTATGCGCTCCGTAGGGATTTCCGAAGGCCATGTGTATGCCGGGGAGCTTTTCATCCTGCAGGATATTGCCGATGACGCCCCGGACGCCGATATTGGTGCCGATGGCAAACTCACCCACCCGGTCACTGTTTTCATCCGTGTGGGTGTAGCGCCAGAAGTCGTCGCGAAGCTCGGTGTTGCTGGAATGCGCGTCCACCAACCGGCTCCCCTTTACGTGGATGGTAAGAGGCGAGTCCCGCAGATCGCCATACTTCTCACAGAGATAATCTCCCACCACGCCATCGATCACAAACGTCCCGTTCACTTCGCCGGGAGTGGTGAACACTTCGCCGCCGGGGAGATTGCTCCACTTGTTCGGGCTGATGATCCCGCTGGTCTTAATCCATTTGTAATTGGGGTTCATGTCGGCGCGAATATCGGTACCCGCTGTGGTTGTCGCCTTGACCACCCGCGCGGCGCTTGCCAGCTCCAGAACTTTTACGCTGAGTGCATCCACTTTCAGGAAATCCGCCCGCATCCCTTCCAGCATGATGCGCCGTTCGATGTTCACCATGTGGGCATGCCGCATCTTGCGGCGATTCACCACATCGGTCATCTGCATCCGGGTCTTTAGTTCGTTTGCCTGGGGGCGCACCGCGAAGATGCTGACCTGGCTTAATTCCATGTCCTCCAGAATTTCCTTCGGCATCGCCGCCAGCGGACGCGGAGCGCAGTCCTCAAGTACAAAGGCGCGATGCGGCGCGCCCGTCAAGCGAAGCTCGCGGACCAGGCTCGCTGCAATCTCCAGGCAGGCCACGTCCGCGATTACGGTAACTCGCTCCGGCCGCCGCACGCGGAGACAAACGTTCACGGCGTTTTTCGCGCCTGGTGTTAACTCGGGGTCAAACTCTATCCGAGCCAGGTCATGCCGCATTATCGGGCCGCTTTCACGCTCGACGCGCTGGTGCCCAAGCCGGCCTCTGTCTCTTCCATCATGTAGTCCACCACTTTAGACAAATCGTTCGTCTCGCGGAAGATTTGCAACTGCCGGTCCGCCCCGGAGCCGCGTTCGAGAATAGTGTGGATGTAATTGATCTCCTCGCGCGAATCGAGCTCATCGACTACATCATCGACAAAGCTCAGATATTCCACGATCAGGTCGCGCAGAGGAACTTCTACCCTCTTTCCGAAGTCGATCAGTTTTCCATCCAGCCCGTAGCGGAGCGCGCGCCACTTGTTTTCCATGATCAGCGCGCGGCGATAAAGGCGGAAGCCCTGGTTGGCGGTATGCAGCTTGTGGAGTTTCGCCACGGTCGCCTGGATCAACGCCGCGAGCGCAATTGTTTCATCGGCGCGCATCGGCAGGTCGCAGATGCGAAATTCGAGCGTTGGAAAATGGGGATGCGGGCGGATGTCCCACCAGATCTTCTTTGCGTTGTCGATACAGTTGGTCTTCACCAGCAGGTTCACGAACGATTCGTATTCGCCCCAGCTAGGGAAATAGTCCGGAATATTCGTCCGCGGGAATTTGTCGAATACCTTGCAGCGGTATGATTTGAACCCCGTCTCCATTCCGAGCCAGAACGGCGAATTCGTGGAGAGGGCAAGGATGTGCGGTAAAAAATAGCGCGCCGCGTTCATGATGTGGATCGCAGTCTCGCGATCGTCCACTCCGATGTGCACATGCAAGCCGAAGATCAGATTGGCGCGCGCCACCATCTTCATGTCTTCGACGATCTCGTGATACCGCGGGTCGGGATAGATCTCCTGCCGCTTCCAGTCGGCAAACGGATGCGTTCCGCCCGCGGCGAGCCGCAGTCCGTTCTCGCGGGCCAGTTGCAGGATGTCTCTGCGGATGGCGAAGATCTCGTCCTTGGCGCATTTAATGTTTCGACAAACGTTCGTCCCCACCTCGATCACCGACTGGTGCATCTCCGGTTTCACGACCTCGCGCAACAGTTTCTTGCCCTTGGCGATGATCTCCATGTCGATATGCGAACGGAGATCCCGCGTCTCCGGATCGATCGTCTGGTATTCTTCTTCGATTCCGATCGTGAAGCTGGGTTGCATGGAGAAATAACCCGGAGCTAAGCAGGACTGGCGCCGGCCGCCGCCTGGCCGTGAAGAAATCTTGACCATCGCAGTTCGGCGTTCGGATCTGTCTCCCGGTGCGCGGCCTCGATCGCGAGGTCCGCCACCGCGCTGACAATCCAATCGAAACTTTCCTGGCCTACCGAATGAAGATCGGCATCCGGCGCCGGATTCAAGAAGTCGATCGCATACGGGACGCCGTCTTCTACCGCGAACTCCACGGTATTGAGGTCGTAGCCGAGAGCGCGGCAGAGCGTAATTGCGTCCTTCTCAACGCGCCGCAGCAGCTTTGGATCGGAAACCGGTGCATCCAGTACGTAGCGTTGATGATGCGGGCGTCGCGGGTCATACGGCATGATGCGCACTCGCTCCTGGCCCACCACGTAGCAGCGGAAGTATTCGCCGAAGTTGACCGCCGACTGCAGCGTCATGCAAAGGTCGCCGCTGCGGGCATAGGCTTCAAATAGTTCATCCGGAGAGCTCACTTGAGAGACATTCTTCCAGCCGCCGCCGCTGTGCGGCTTCAGGAACGCCGGGAAGCCGATATAGTCGAAAATCGCCCCCCAGTCCAGGGGATACGTCAGGTTGCGCATGGACTGCGCCGTTGTGCCCGGGGGATGGTCCTTATGCGGCAGGATCACGGTTTTTGGAACCGCAACCCCCAATTTTGAGGCGAGGGCGTAGTTGAAGAATTTATCGTCGGCGCTCCACCAGAACGGGTTGTTAATCACCACGGTCCCGTTGAGCGCCGCATTCTTCAGGTATGCGCGATAGAAAGCAATGTCGTGCGAGATGCGGTCGACGATTACGTCATAGCCGCTGGGCTTCGCCATTTTTACGCCGCCCAGCACAATGCTCTCCGCGTGCACGCCGGCGCCCCGGCGCGCGTTGATCTCCTCCACCAGGGCGAACGGGAAGGTGTTTTCCATCCCGTAGATGATCCCAACCTTCTTCATGATCCCCCCGTCGCTGCTCACAGGAATTTTACCGCCATCTGCCGCCACCAGGGCCAATCGTGGACCATCCCGTCGCCCCAGACGTCCAGATAATGCGGAATTCCCTTGCTGCGAAGAATTCCGCTGAACCACACGTTTTCGCCCCGGCAGATATCGTTTTCACCTGTCGCGAGCACAATCCCCATCGCCCGGTAACGGTCCAGGTACCAGCTATCGCTCATATTCTTCACATAGTCCGGGGGATTGTTGAAGTAGCAATCGTCATCCCAATATCCGTCCAAAAATTGGTGAATATCGAATGCGCCGCTCATGCTGATCAAGCGCGCCACGCGGTCCGGATGCCGCAGCGCCAGATTTACCGCGTGATAACCGCCGAAGCTTGCCCCCGTTGCCGTCACCCAATCGGACCCGTTCTTCCACCGGATAAAAGGCAATATTTCATCCAGGAGATATTGTTCATATTGCAAATGCCGGGCGATCCGCCAGCGCGGAGGCACGCCCCTGTTGTACCAGCTCTCCTCGTCGACGCTATCCACGCAAAATAGCTGGATGTGACCGCCGCCGATTTTCCCGGCGAGCGCCTGCACCATGCCCTGGTCTTCATATTCGAAAAACCGGCCGCGCGAGGTCGGAAACACCAGAACGGGAGCACCCGCGTGTCCGAACACCAGCAGTTCCATCTCCCGCCCCAGGCGTTCGCTATGCCACTTGTGATACTCGCGCCGCATTTTCCCTCCTTACGGCTCGCCGCCCAGGCGCGGAAAGACGTGCGCGAAGAGATAGTCTTCGATCTCCCGGTCGAGCGTCTGGGTGTTCGGCGCTTCCGCCGTGCTGTCCGTATTGAACGCGATCGCGTAGCCGCTTTGCCGGGCCGGATCCACAAAAATATGGCTAATGAACCCGCCTTGCTGCCCTCCGTGTCCCGCGTACAGGTGATCGTGGTCTTCGTGCAGGAAGAAGCTCAGCCCCACCCAGTCCGTTCCAGGGGACGGAGCGCCTTGCGACGGATCGGTCGATTTCAGCGGAAGCTGTCTGGTCCACATTTCGTCGAGCGAACTGCGCTTCAGCACCTGATCGTAGATCTCTTTGCGTGACGGACCGCCGGCGAGAAAGCTCAGGTACTTCACCATGTCCGCGATCGGCGAATTCAGCCCGCCGTTCGAGACCGTGATGCCGCTATCGAAATTAAACGGCGCCGGTGTTACCTTTCCACCTTCGAGAAAATACCCTTGCGCGCGGTGCGGGAGCAGAAAGTAAGGAGACCGGTCAAAGTAGCTCGCGTGCATTTCGAGCGGCTTGAAAATGTTTTTGTCGATGTATACTTCGTAGTCATCGCCGCTGAGACGCTCGATAATCTGCCCCAGAAACACCACTCCGAGGTTCGAATAGCTGTGCCGTGTCCCCGGTGGAAATAGAATCTCGGTGTAGGGCAGCATCGCTGCAACCTGGGTCCATTTCGTGGGCTCGAACGGAACCCAGGCTTGCCCGGCGTGGGAAGGTTGGTCCGGCCCCCACGGCCAGGTAGGGCTCCGAAACCCCGCCGAATGCGACATGAGCTGCCGGATCGTCACGGCGTCAATTGCCCCGAATGGATCGTGAACGGCGCGTAGCTCCGGGACATACTTCACCACCGGATCGTCCAGTTTCAGCAGTCCACGATCCCTTAGCTGCATGATCGCGATGCCGGTAAAAGTTTTCGTGACGGAACCCCAATGATAGGTAGTGTCCGCGCCGGCTTTCTGCCCTAGTTCGCGATTCGCGTAGCCAAAGTTTTCCTGGTCGATTACATGCTGCCGGGAAACCAGCGCGAAGCTCCCGCCGATGACGCCGTATTTTTCCAGCGATTCCCGGAATAGCGTTCGAAACGCGTCAAGGTCCGGACCGCCACCCGCCACGGCGGCGCCGCTGAATAGCGCCAGAGCTAAGGAGACCCGAAAGCGCATCTCCTCATCTTAGGCGGATTATCTATCGTTCGTCGGCTGAAGGGCCGTAGATGGCCGGAACCAGGGCGCCCGTCAGGCGGAGATAAACGGTCAACTGCCCGCGATGATGGGCCAGATGATTCAACACAGAGTCCCGGATCATGATGTGGCGCGCCTGCTCGGCGGCTACGCTCCCGTTAACCAGCAATCTCCACGGCTTCATCAGGTGTTCGTCGGTCGCGCCTTTGAGCGCGCGGCGCGCACCGGCCAGCGAATCTTCCAGGGATTCAAGAAGGGCCGCCGTGCTCGCCGCTTCTTGCGGCCGGAATTTCTGAGATTCCGGAGCGCCGAGATCCAGCTCGTCGAGGCTAATCATCAAGTCAATCCAGGACGGCATGTGAGCGACTAGCGCCGCCAGGTAGCCCAGCCGCATGGACTTTTCATGAGGCTTCCAATCGTTCCGGCCCTCGGGTACGCGCTCCAGAGTGCGCCGCGTCGCTGCCGCGTCCCGCTCCAGGTCCGCGAGAAATACATCCGCCAGCTTCCGTTGTTGTTCCATGGCCAACGATAACAAGCATTGCGGACAGTTTCTGTCCTCAACAAATGGCAGACTGGAGATTGTGCTCGAAACCTCCGCCCGCCTTCTCCGGCTCCTGTCTTGCTTCCAAGCCAGGCGCTATTGGGCCGGCGCCGAGCTCGCCACCCAACTGGAAATAACCCCGCGGACTCTCCGGCGGGACGTGGACCGGCTGCGGGTTCTCGGGTACCCGGTGGACTCCACGCCGGGCCCGGCGGGCGGCTATCAGCTCCGCGCCGGCGCCACCCTGCCGCCGCTGCTGCTGGACGATGACGAGGCCGTCGCGGTAGCCGTCGGACTCGCTACCGCGGCTCAGGGAGGCGTTTCGGGCCTGGAGGAAATCTCCGTGCGCGCACTCGCAAAAGTGGAACAGGTCCTGCCTCTCCGCCTGCGCCGCCGCGTAAGAGCCTTGCACTCCTTCATCGTTCCACTCTCAATCCCGGGTCCCACCGTAGAAGCCTCCACGCTCTCGGCCATTGCCGGAGCGTGCCGCGATTCCGAAACGCTCCGGTTTACCTACCACGGGCGCGACGCCGCCGCCAGCGCGCGTGAGGTTGAGCCGCACTGGCTGGTTCACACCGGCCACCGCTGGTATCTGGTCGCCTGGGACCGGGGACGAGAGGACTGGCGCACCTTTCGCGCCGATCGTATCGACGGCTGTCCGGCCGCCGGTCTCCGTTTTACTCCCCGAAAGCCGCCTGACAACGACCTGGCGGCCTACGTCTCCCGCAGCCTCGCCTATGCGCCCTATCCCTATCGGGCGCGTGTTCTCCTGCATGCTCCTCTTGAAACGATGACCGGACGGATTCCGCCGTCTGCCGGAACGCTCGCCCGGGCGGGCGCAAAAAGGTGCACGCTCGATCTGGGCGCGAAATCGCTCGATAGGATCGCGGTGTATTTGGCGCTTGCCGGTGTGGATTTCGAAGTGCAAGACCCACCGGAACTGCGCGAGCATATGCGCGTGCTGGCGAGTCGCTTTACCCGTGCGGCTAAAGGCGGAACAGCGCCCGGAGCTTCTTCGTCTGCACGCGGCTGACCGGGATCTCGGTCTGCTTGCGGTCGTCCATGCGAATCTGGAAGCTCGATTTGAACCAGGGAATCACTTCGCGGATTCGATTGATATTCACCAGGAACGACCGGTGAACGCGCCAGAACGCATCGGGATCGAGGCTCGATTGCAGCTCTTCAATGGTGCGATAATTCGATTCGCCTTCGACCGCGGTGGTCACCACCGTGATCAGACCGTCCTCAATAGTGGCGTAAACCATCTCCTGTGCATCGACGATCAGATTCTTGCCTCCGCTCTTCACCAGGAGTTTGGTGCGCTGCGATTTGTTTCTGGGCGCGGGCGGCGCTTCGACCGGGGCCGCGGTCCGCGCTTTTTCGGCAATGGCCCGGCGGGCGCGCTCGATGGTGACAGCCAAACGCTCCTTCTCCACTGGCTTGAGCAGGTAATCCATCGCTTCCAAACGGAACGCTTCGATGGCGTATTGATCGTAGGCTGTTGCCAGGATGAAATGCGGAAGGGGAAGGTCCTCCTGGCGGATTTTCTGAATGACGCCCAGGCCGTCGAGGCCCGGCATCTGGACATCGAGGAACACCAAGTCGGGCTCCAGGTCGCGGATTAACTTCACCGCTTCCACGCCGTTGCTGCCCGACGCCAGAAGTTCGATTTCCGGGAACTCTTTTAAGAGGAAGGAGAGCTCGTCTCGCGCCAGTGGCTCATCGTCCACTAGAATCGCCGCGATGGTGCTCGTCGCGCGAATCGACATGAAATGTTAGTATAGCTTAATGCAGGCCTCGGCCTGCTGTCTTTCCGCTAAGAATACTCATAAGGAGACCTGCAGGTTTTGCCCACCTCGGAGAACGTCCGCATTGCCCCCGCGGACGGGAAGTTAGGGATACTGATTCCCGGTATCGGTGCTGTCAGCACCACCTTTATGGCCGGCGTCGAAGCGGTAAAACGCGGCGCTGGTTTGCCTGTCGGATCGTTGACCCAAATGGCCACCATCCGGCTGGGAAAGCGGACGGACAACCGCACCCCGCGGATCAAGGATTTTGTTCCGCTCGCCGGCTTGGACGATCTCGTCTTCGGCGGATGGGATATCTATCCCGACACGGCCTACCAGGCGGCGTCCAAGGCAAAAGTGCTCGAAGCGTCCCTGCTCGAAAAGATCAAAGATCCACTGGACGCAATCCATCCGATGAAGGCGGTTTTCGATCCCGACTATATCCGCCGCATCAACGGGCCGCACGTCAAGGAAGGCCGCAGCAAGATGGAAAAGGCCGAGATGCTGATGGAGGACATCAGGAATTTCCGCCAGAGCACCGGAGCTTCCCGTCTGGTTATGATTTGGTGCGGTTCCACCGAGGTCTTTCATCGCCCTTCCGCGGTGCACGCGACGTTGAAGAATTTTGAGGCCGGTCTCGAGAAGAACGATCCCGAAATTGCCCCGAGCCAGATCTATGCATACGCCGCGCTGAAGTCCGGAGTCCCCTATGCGAATGGCGCGCCGAACCTCACTACCGATACTCCGGCGCTGTTGGATCTCGCGCGGGACCGCCAGATCCCAATCTGTGGGAAAGACTTCAAAACCGGCCAGACCTTCATGAAGACCCTGCTCTCCCCGGGCTTCAAGGCCCGAATGCTCGGCGTGAGCGGCTGGTTTTCCACCAACATCCTGGGAAACCGGGACGGGGAAGTTTTGGAAGATCCGGGCTCCTTTAAATCCAAGGAAGAGACCAAGCTCTCGGTTCTCGACCAGATTCTTCAACCACATCTCTATCCCGATCTATACAAGGATCTGTATCACGCGGTTCGTATCAACTATTACCCGCCGCGGGGCGACGCCAAAGAAGGCTGGGACAACATCGATATCTTCGGGTGGCTTGGCTATCCGATGCAGATCAAGGTGAATTTCCTCTGCCGCGATTCGATTCTGGCAGCGCCGCTGGTGCTGGACCTGGTTTTGTTTCTGGATCTGGCGCAGCGCGCCGGCATGAAGGGGATTCAGGAATGGCTGTCGTTCTATTTCAAAGCGCCCATGACCGCTCCCGGCCTTTATCCGGAACACGACATTTTCATCCAACTCATGAAACTGAAGAATACTCTTCGCTGGATGCGCGGCGAGGATATGATTACACATCTTGGCCTCGAATACTACGACTAAACATGGAGCGAACGGCTTCCGGTCAAGCGTGGAAGCTTAAAAAACGAACATCGTCATGAAAATTCTGGTCATTGGCGGGACCTCGTTTATCGGCCGCGCCTTAGTGCCAAACCTTGTGAAAGCGGGCCACGACGTGTGGATCATGCACCGCCGTACCCGGCACGACTTCGGCAAGAAGATCGGGAATCTCATTGCAGACCGCAATGATCCGCTCGCGGTGAGGGATGCTATCGGCTCTCACAAATTCGAAGCCGTCTTTGACAACGTCTACGATTGGGAGCGTGGAACCACGGCGGCCCAAGTGGAGGGAACCGCCCGGGCGGTGGCGAGCGACCGGCTGCAGCGCTACATTTTCATGTCCAGCGTGGCCGCTTATGGCGATGGGTTAAACCATCACGAAGGCGACGCCCTGGCCCCCGACGATCACGCCGAGCTGTATGTGCGGAACAAAGCGACCACCGAGCGCATGCTCTTCCGCATGCACCAGCGCAATGGCTTTCCGGTGGTCACGCTCCGGCCGCCCTTCGTTTACGGGAAAGGCAATCCATTCTATCGGGAAGCATTCTTCTGGGACCGTCTGCGCAGCGGGCGCTCCCTGATACTTCCCGGCGACGGACGCCGTCTGATGCAGTTTGTGAACGTCCGGGATCTTGTCTCGATCTGCGAGCGCGTCATCGACGCTCCCGATACGGCCGGGCACGCGTTCAACATCGCGAACCCGCGCCCCCTGACCCAGCTTGAGGCTATTGAAGCGTTCGCCCGCGCCTGTAATCGCGAGCCGAATATCGTCCGCATTCCGCGCGACCGCATTCTCCGCGCCGGCGGGCACCCCATGGGTCCGCGGCTCTACTTCGGCAACTATTTCGACATTCCGGCGATTACGATCGTCGTGAATAAGGCGCAGCGAGTGCTCAAGTTCAAACCTGTTGACTTCGGCGAAGGGCTGAAGGAAACGTACCGCTGGTACCTTCGCAACAATACGTTTCCCAAGCCGGATTACGCCTTCGAAGACGATCTGCTCGCCTCGGCGCCGGCCTACGTAGTGGAAGAGTTTTAATCTCTTAGCGCACTTCGAAGTCGGCCCTGCACCCGCGGTCTACCCAAATGGAGTCGCGTGTCTTGCCCCAACTGTAGCCCCTCGTGCAAGGCGATTCGCTGCGCTGCCTCAGCAGGCGAACGCGCCCCACGCCCCCGGGAATACCGCAAAAATGCCGGCGCATATCGTCCGAAGAGCAGCTAATGATGGTCGGTCCCTGACCGGGTCTGTATCCAGGTCCGGGTCCAGGTCCGGGTCCAGGTCCAGGCCCTCGATCGGCCACTTCGAACTCGGCACGGCATCCACGGTCGACCCATACTCCGCCCCGGTCCCATCCCCATGTTCTCCCTTGAACGCATGGCGACTCGCTGAATTGCCGGACAAGCCGCGCGCCCCGTCCGACGTTGGCCGGGCAGTATTGCCGGCGTCCGTCGTCGGATGAGCACCTCATCGTGTAGGCAGCGGATGCCGGCTGTGGCGCCGCCAGGTAAGCCAGACCGGCGCTCAAGGAAATCAACCCAAGAGTGTACAACAGTGTTTTATGAGACATTCTAAGAAATAGTTCCCCCGCCGACGTACTTTACCATGTTCCGGAGAGTGTCAACTAGCCGGAGATCTCTGAGGCAATTCGCTCGGCTGTCGCAGGCGCCATGAGAATTCCATTCCGGTAGTGCCCGTACGCCATCCAGATGCGTGAGCCGGCGTACCGTCCGATCACCGGCTCGCCTGTGGCCGAGCCCGGGCGGAACCCGATCCAGGTTTCCTCCGGCTTGCGGTCTGCCAACGCCGGCCACACCTTCGCCGCGCGCTGGCAAATGTCGCGACAGGTTTCAGCGTTCACCGCCCGCTCGAATCCAACTTTCTCTTCATTCGAACCCGCGATAGTGAAGCCGTTGGAGCGCTGCAGAATGTAAGTGTGCCCGCGCCTCAGAATCCGGGTGAGCGAGCCGGGCGGCATCCTGTAGCCGATCAGGTGTCCCTTCACCGGGAACGTTCCCGGAAGCGAAACCACCCTGCCGTTCTCGACGATCCTCAGCCCGCCCGACCATGCCCCGGCGGCGATTACAAGCGCATCCTCACCCCCGGCCTGATATTCGGTAACCGGCGCATTCTCCAGCACGGTGACGCCACGCAGTTCGCAGACGCGCCTCAGCGCGGCCATCACCGTCCGGGGATCCACCCAACTGTCCTGAGGGAAGGTGTAATTCCCATCTCCGGCGACGGATTCAATCCCCAGGGCCTTCAGTTTTTCCGCGCGTTCGGTGAGCCGGGCCCAGGATTCCGCGGACTCGGCTGTCTCCACGGCCCCACACGCCTGGAAGTCGATGGGTAGTCCGCTTTCGCTCTCCAATTCCCGGACGAATTCCGGATAAGCGCGGTGGCTTTCGATCGCCATCGAGACCCACCAGGACGCCTCGGCAAATTCTCCCCCGGGCGCTAGCATTCCGGCGCCTGCCCAGCTTGACTCTCCGCCTACCTTACCCGTGTCCACCAGCCGCACGGAAGCGCCCGCCTGCGCCAACCGCCACGCTATCGATGCGCCGATGATTCCGGCGCCGGCGATCGTAACCCTTCGTTGATGTTTCAAGTTTTAATGTATCAACTGTGATCGCTGCACTAGTAGAATCAAAACGATATGCATCGTTTTCTGCTGCACAACAGCGAAGTTCAGGACGCCAGGGTCGCCACCGCTTCCGCCGGCCAGGTTGGTCTCTTGAACGGCTGGGGTGTGTTTACAACCATTCGGGTCTCCAACGGAATTCTCTTTGCGTGGGAACGCCATTGGGCCCGCATGACACGGGATGCCAAAAAACTTCGCGTGCCTTTTCCCGACTCGCCGGAATGGATGATGGAGCGCCTGCAGCGCCTTATTCAAGCCAATAACGCCGTTAACTCAACGCTGCGCATTGCCGTTGTGCGCAATCGCGGCGGGCTGTTTGAAGGGCCTGGCCTTGTGCGGGACTTTGACCTGTTCGCTTTTACCGCCGACCTCACACGCTGGCCATCGGCCGCCAAACTCGGCGTGAAAGCCGGCGCGCGGTTTTCCGCTTCCGAGTTCGCGGGCGTGAAAGTGACTTCGTGGGCCTTCAATCTCAACTGGTACGAGGAGGCTCACGAGCGCGGCCTGGACGAGTTCATTCTCCTGAACGAGCGCGGCGAAATTGCCGAATGTACTTCCGCCAACGTCTTTGCCGTGTTTGGGGGCGAAGCCGTCACCCCTCCGCTCAGCTCGGGTTGCCTCCCCGGTATTACGCGCGAGATTCTCCTCGAGGCGATCCACGTCCCCGGAGTCACTCTCCGGGAGCGCGTCCTCAGGCCGGAGGACTTGAACGGCGCCGACGAAGTGTTTATTGCCTCCTCCACGCGGGATGTGATGCCGGTCGAATCGATCGAAGGGCTTACTATCGGACGAAAGACGGACACCGCGCGCGCGCTTGGCCAGGCGTTCGGCGTCTACCGCTCGCAGTACCGGCAATGAGTATAGGCGCGTGCCCGAAATGCGGCGGGCGAATGATTCGCGAATCTCACGTGCGGGACGCGCGCGAATCGTTTCTCAAGCGCTTGGGCATCGCCCCCTTTCGCTGCCGCCATTGCGGGCACCGCTTTACGACCTGGACTTTTGACTATTCGACGCTGCGCCACGCTCATTGCCCCCGATGCCTGGATCCGAATCTAAAAGGCTGGTCTGAACCCTATTTGAGTGTGGGATGGTGGAATCGCCTGAAAGTTGTGTTGGGAGCCAGAAAGTACCGGTGCGACAGGTGCCGCTGCAATTTCGCCAGCTTTCGCAGCCGGGCGCCGGAAGGGAAGGAAGCGCCGCGCTAAAAAAAAAGATGGTTCCAAGTGACCCACTACGACAGTTTGTCCTCCGGCCGGCATGCACGGCCAGGACGTGGCTTTAGGCGTCGCCGGGACCTCCTTTCGCCGCTCCCTCCGGCTGGATTTCTCCAACCGAAATTCAACGCCGCGAAGATAGTCCGCTGTGCTGCGCCTTTGAGGCCTGTGTCCCGGAGCGGTCTTTCGCTCGCCCGCAACGATTGCTTCCTTTCGGAAGCCGCCGCGACAGGGTCAACGTTCCCGCCCTGCTCCTTCGACACGCCACCGGTGCTTTCCCGTTGCCCGTTCGATTGCGTTCTCCCGTCCCCTTACCCTTTTGGGGTTTTCGGGACGATCCACGATTGCAACCCGTTGCCGCGTTCCTGCTCCGGCGTGATCCGACCTATTCCGGCTCTCGCTCCCTTTTGGGGTGTTACCCCCTTCAGATCATAGCGCTCGACCGTTTTCAACCAGATCGACCTGCCTTTGCGTTCGGCCCGATCTTCCTTCGCTCCCCGGAATCGCCTCTTTTAAAGTTTTCGATTCCGGATCATCGTTCCAGATCCGCTACCGTCCGCCAGGCTCACTGTCCCATGAACCTCTTGGAACCACCTCCAGAATGCCTGTCACGGAAAATTAAGTCAATGGTTAAACTGGAAGAAATGAGCGAAATCCTCAGCTTATATTTTCTTTACTATCAAATATTTACGGAGATTTTGCTTAGGAAGACCTGTGGATAAATCAATGACCCGGCAGTTTGTTCCCGCCGCTTGGCTCGAACCGCAGGATCATTCCCGTATCGGTGGCGACCCAGAAGTTCTTGCCATCGGAGCTGGCGAGCAGCGCGTTCGAAGCCACGGCGCGGTAATCCACGTTGTGTTCGTGCGGTGTGTTGCCGCCATCCTGTTGGATCATCTTGAGCTTTCCGGGGATGGGCAGCGCCGCGGATGTTCCGGGAGGCTCAATGGCCGCAATCATCACTCCTCCATCGGGCAGCGGGAGCGCGTCGCGCACAATCCGGTTCTTCTCGCGAAACACGACGGTAGGTTCGCCGCCGGCAGGGTCCACATCCAATACCGCCGAAGGCCACTCAGACCCATCCGGATAGCGCATTACCACTAACGCGTGTCCCTCCCGGGTAGGGTGAACGTTAGCCACCGTACCGGTTTTGGAGAAAGTGGATCCCGTCTGCCAAGTGCGTCCCTCGTCCTTGCTCATTACCAAAAATGACATTGCCGGAGGCGTGCGGTAATGCTGGGCGCTATGCGGATCGAGCCATTCGGGCCGGGAGACGCGCAACTGCCCAAACGGAAAGGCCGTCCCGATCGCGAAGGCCGCATGGGAGGTTGGAAAAGCAATTCCGGCAAATCCGATTTGTTTTTCCGGCCAGGTAAGGCCGCCGACGCTCGGATTGGTCCACTTCTTCCCTCCGTCGACGGTTTCATAGAGCTTCCCATCGCGCCCGGCTGCCCAGCCGTGGTTCGCGTCCTGGAATACCGCCTGCTCCAGGTCATCAACCTTGGCGACGTCGGACCATTTCAAGCCGCCGTTCTCGGTTCGCCAGACTTTCTTGGCCCCGGTAATCCAGCCCAGAGAATCATTCAGAAAGAAAACCGAATAGGGGGTGTCCTTCAAGTCGACATAGGTCCAGTGTTCGCCCCCGTCGGAGGTGACCAGCGCCGTGGGATGCATGTCGTCGCCCTTGCTGATGGCGCCCACCGCGACGCAGTGGGCCGCCGACGAGCAGTCCAGGTCCTCGAAGATCAGAGTGGAGTCCAGCTTGTCGTGGAAAAACTGCATTTTCCAGTTGGGCTCGCCGGGCTGCTCCCCGTACAGAGACAGGCTCAAAGCTCCGGCAAGCAGAAGTACAGCGCCCGGGAAACGCATATCAGTTCTGTGTCCCGGTGGTGCTCACAAGCGCGGGTTCCTTCCGCGTGGACAGATTCGAAAGGGCAAACATACACCCGGTCAGTTCGGCAATGGTGGTGAACATCTCCATCTCGTTACCGGTGTGAGCGTGCGCGTCGCGATGCTGTACGTTGATCACGCCCTCCACGCCATGCCTCGATAGAATCGGCGCCGAAAGGAAAGCCTCGAAGGCGTCCTCCGGAAGGTCGCTGAAGGTCTTGAAGCGTGGGTCGCGGTACGCTTCCCGGAAAATCGCCAGCAGCCGGCGCTCCCGCGCCACCCAGCCGGTAAGGCCCTCGCTCATGCGCAGGCGCAGCCGGCCAATAGCCGTCGGATGGGGAGTATTCGACGCGCAAAGGACCAGTTCCTCGCCCTCCACCCGATACATCAGGCAGGAATCGCATCCCATGAACTCGACCACCAGTGAGACCACTTTGTTTAGCGCCTCGTCCAGTCCAATGTCGCGTACTAACAACCGGCTGATTTTCTGAAGGAGCCGGAGTTGTTGTTCGGCTCGCTCCAGTTGTTGCTCAAGCTCTTTTGCCTTGGCCACGCCTCATTATCCCACGCACGGCGATAAGGCTGATGGGCACGGGTCTGTTTTTTCGCGAGAGCTTGCCGGGGGTTTCTGGCGGTCGTAACCATGAACCGGACGCATGAACCAAACGGAAGATTTAGAGGCGGTGGCGACGCGCCTTTTGCCGGCGGAATGCCGCACAATGAGAAGGGAAGCGTTGGAGAAAAGGTGTGTATCCGGCAATGAATCAATCTACGGAAAATGCGGCGGGATCGGAGACGTTCGACGCCATCGTCGTCGGCTCCGGGGCAACGGGAGGCTGGGCAGCCAAGAAACTGACCGAGGCTGGGATGAAGGTGGCCCTGCTTGAGGCGGGCAAGAAGATCACGCCGAAGGATTTCACCGAACACAAGCAGCCGTGGGACATGCCGTATCTCGGAATGGCGCAGGAAGAGATCCTCAAAGATCGCCCGATTCAGGGGAAGTGCTACGCCTGCACCGAGTACAACTACAAGTGGTTCGTCAACGACAAGGAGAATCCCTACACTACCAGCGACGACAAGCCATTCTGGTGGATTCGCCAGCGAGTGTTGGGCGGCCGCAGTATGAGCTGGGGGCGTCAAAGCTACCGCATGGGTCCGCTGGACTTCAAAGCCGCCTCTCACGATGGCTATGGTGACGACTGGCCTGTCACCTACGAAGAAATGGTCCCCTATTTCGAGGAAGTGGAGCGCTACGTCGGCATCACCGGAATGGCTGAAAATCTCTTGCAGCTTCCCGACAGCCTGTTTCTTCCGCCCATGCCGATGACCTGCGGCGAGATTCTTCTTCGCAACGCGGCCAGGGAGAAAATGAACCGCGTGGTCACGATGGGCCGCGCGGCCATTCTGACCAAACCGCAAAATGGGCGCCAGGCGTGCCACTATTGCGGGCCCTGCGAGCGTGGATGCACCACATCTTCTTATTTCAGCAGCGTGACCACCACCATTCCGGACGCCATGAAAACCGGACGCCTGACGCTGATCACAAACGCGGTGGCGGCAAGCATCGTGATGGCGGACGGCGGGAAAGCCAAGGGGGTTCGCTATATCGACTCGGAAACGAAAGATGAGCGGACCGTGAGCGGCAAGGTGGTTGTTCTGTGCGCCTCCACCCTGGAATCCACGCGCCTTTTACTGAACTCGAACATCTGCAATTCGAGCGGCGTGCTCGGCCACTATCTGATGGATCACATCTATGGCGGCGGAGCGACGGGCACGCTTCCCGTTTCGGGAGGCAGACCCTGGGCCGGGATGCCCCGCCGGCCGAACGGCATCTATGTTCCGCGTTTCCGCAACGTCACCCAGAAATCCACGGAAGGCCCGCGCGGCAAGTTCATTCGCGGATATGGCTACCAGGGCGGGAGTTCGGCGAACTTCAATTTCGACGCTCCGGGCTTCGGCAAGGCATATAAAGACGGCATCCATGAAACCCACTGGAGCGCGTCGCTCGGACTGTGGGGAGAGTGCCTGGCGCGCAAGGAGAATTTCGTCGAGATCGACCGGGAGCGTAAGGACGCGTACGGCATTCCAGTCCTGAAAATCAGCGCGGCCTGGGGCGACAACGAGAAAGCGCTCTTCCATGACGGCCAGCAGCAGGCTGTGGAGATGCTGGAAGCTGCCGGCGCAAAGGACGCTCGCGTAACCGGAGAGTACTCGGTGCCTGGCTTCTGCATTCACGAGATCGGCACCGCTCGCATGGGGACGGATCCAAAGACCAGCGTGCTGAATCGTCACAATCAGGCGTGGGATGTCGAGAATATTTTTGTCACGGACGGGGCCGCCTGGGTTTCGAGCGGGTGTGCAAATCCGACCCTTACCATGATGGCGATCACGGTACGCGCCTGCGACTACATCGTCAACGAATACGCGAAGAAACTGGCGTAGCCCAAAGAAAAGAAGGACAAAAGGATGCCCAACCTCGTAAGCCGCAGGGAACTGTTGAATATGGCTTCGGCGGCGCTGGTCGCGCTGGCAGCCGGAAAGCCCGACTGGGCGATGCCGCAGGAACTGGTTCAAAATGTCGCTAACGCGGCCGATTGGAAGCCCGTGTTCTTTAGCCCTCATCAAAACGACACTTTGATTGCCTTGACCGAACTCATCATTCCCAGAACCGGCACTCCCGGAGCGAACGACGCCAAGGTGCATCGCTACATGGATCTTTTCATGGAGGCGGGAGATATCGAGAACGGGAAACAGTTTGTGGATGGCATCGCCTGGCTGGACGGCCATTCCAAGCAGCTTCACGGTCGCGAGTTCGTGGGCTGCGCCGCCGGGGAGCAGATCGCGATGCTCGAAGGTATGGCGGGAGCTGGCAAGGATGACCCGGGCCGTCTGTTTTTCGATCAACTGAAGGGTATCACCGCGATGATCTACTTCTCCACGCCGGAAGGATATCAGGAGCTAAATCGTTTTGGACCCCCTCCGAAAACCGTAGGCTGCGAACATCCCGAGGGGCATCCTGTAACTTGAGTTTATTGCTGTAAAGTACTGATTTTAAACAATATTAATTCGTCGTGGCAGATGGCGGCGCGCTCACGCGGTGCCATGCGGCCGAAACGGGATAAAATAGGGAAGGCTGTTTGATGACCTCCCCCAACGCTTTCCCTACCAGCGGTCCATTTTCGCAGGACCGTGAAATCGGAGCCACGACGCTCCCCAACGGAGTTCGCGTCATTACCGAACGAATGCCGCACGTACGCTCCGTCTCGATGGGGGTCTGGATCGGCACGGGCTCGCGCCACGAACGGTCCGAAGAGAACGGAATCTCCCACTTCATCGAGCACATGGTGTTCAAGGGCACCAAGCATCGCTCCGCCGAGCAGATTGCCCGCTCGGTCGACTCTATCGGCGGTGGACTGGATGCCTTTACCGCGAAGGAAATGGTCAGCTACAACACAAAAGTGCTGGACGAACACATGCCCATTGCTTTCGATGTGCTGGCCGACCTGGTGCTGAACCCCCTATTCCGCGAGCAGGACATCGAAAAAGAAAAGGGTGTGATCCTGGAAGAACTGAAAATGGAGGTGGACAATCCGGAATACCTGCTCACCGACATTTTCTTCAGTAATTTCTGGAAGGACCATTCCATCGGCTGGCCGATTCTTGGCACCAAGGATACGATTCGCAATTTCCGCCGCGACATGCTCCATGAGTATTATTCGAAGATCTATCAGCCTTCGAATATTCTGATCACCGCCGCCGGAAATCTCACCCATCAGCAGATGGTGGAGCTGGCGGGAGATCGTTTCTCCGCGTTGCCATCCATGGCGCCGGTGGAGGAAGATCCGAAGCCTGTTCCGCATGCCCGCCTGGCGTTCCGGAACAAGGCGTCCCTCGAACAGACGCATCTATATCTTGGCGTTCCCTGCCATCCGCTGCCACACGAGGACCGGTTCGTCTGTTATGCGCTCAACACCGTTCTCGGCGGCGGCATGAGCTCACGCCTGTTCCAGAACATCCGCGAAAAGCAAGGCTTGGCGTACGCCGTATTTTCCGAGCTGAGTATGTACCGCGATACCGGCTGCATGGCGATTTATGCCGGTACGGCCATGGAGACGGCACGCCAGGTGGTAGAGCTGATTATGAAGGAGCTGCGCGAGATCAAGGAGAACCCAATCTCGGAGGAAGAACTGCGCCGCGCCAAGGATCACATGAAGGGGTCGTTCATGCTGGGCCTGGAATCCACCTCCAGCCGGATGGGCAATCTGGCGCGCCAGGAACTCTATTACCGGCGCTTCTTCAGCCTGGACGAGATGCTGGCAAGCATCGAAAGCGTCACGGCCGCGCAAGTGCAGAAGCTCGCCCAGGAGTTTTTCCATCCGAAGAACATCACGCTTGCGATGCTTGGCAACCTTGGCGATTTCCGCCTGCGCCGCGACGAACTTGTCTGCTAACCTTCTGTGATCAGAACCTTACGCCTCCGGTCCGGGTTTGGCCAGCTTGTTCTCTGGGGATTTTTAGGCCCCATCGCCCTGGCCCAGACGTCCGCGCCGGATCCGGCGTCGCTGAAACCGCAGGGATACGTCAGCGATTTCGCCCATGTGGTGGCGCCCCAATATAAGAACGCGCTCGAACAATACTGCCACGCCGTTAAAACCGCGACTGGCGCGGAACTCTCCATCGTTACGGTTGACACCCTGGGCGACGAACAGATTGAAGACTTCACAAACTCGCTATTCCGTAAGTGGGGAGTGGGCCAAAAGGGCAAGAATGAAGGGCTCATGCTGCTGCTCGCCATTAAGGACCGCAAGAGCCGCATCGAGGTGGGTTACGGCCTGGAGCCTGTCATTACCGATGGAGTCACCGGAGGTATTCTGCGCGACATGCGGCCGCTGTTGAGACAGGCCAACTATGGCGCGGCGATCTTCCAGGCAATACAGGTAATCGGCTCGAAAATTGCGGCGGCGCACGGGACCACCATCGACACTTCCGGTTTGGACGGCGTGGCGCGAAGGCGCGTCCGCCGCGGGAACGGCTCCGGGGGGATCCCGATTGGGGCGATCATTTTTCTTATCGTCGTTCTGGCGTTGATGAGCCGG
Organism: Bryobacteraceae bacterium; assembly: GCA_035545735.1. GTDB lineage: Bacteria > Acidobacteriota > Terriglobia > Bryobacterales > Bryobacteraceae > JAJYKC01. The sequence goes on from DASZXS010000041.1 coordinate 70,614, forward strand.
GGGGGCCGGGGAGGTGGTGGAGGCGGATTCCTGACCGGGATGCTGCTGGGCAGTTTAATGGGGCGGCGCGGCGGATTCGGTGGGGGTGGCTTTGGAGGCGGCGGGTTCGGTGGTTACGACGGCGGCGGGGGAGGCGGATTTGGAGGCTTCGGCGGCGGCGATTCCGGCGGCGGAGGGGCCTCCTCCAACTGGTAAATCCTATGGAAAAGCGGCTGACGGAATTAGTGGAAAAGTTGCGAGGCGCGCTCGGCGGCCAACTGGTTTCCGTGATCCTCTACGGGTCGGCGGCCCGGCAGGATCATCACGCGAAGTACTCCGATCTGAATGTGCTGTGCGTTCTGCGCGAAGTGTCTCCGCGGGAGTTGCGCGCCTCCGAGCCCGTCACCCGCTGGTGGCGCGAGTTGGGCAACCCCTCGCCCTTGATGTTGAGCACCGAAGAGCTGGAGTCCTCCAGCGATTGCTTCGCCATCGAGTTTCAAGACATGCAGGAGAGCCGCCGTGTGCTGTACGGCGAAGACGCGATCGCCAATTTGAAGATCGGACAGCGCTACTATCGCGCCCAGGTGGAGCACGAACTGCGGTCGAAGCAGTTACGCCTCCGGCAGAGAGCCGCCGGAGTGCTTTCCGACGCCAAGGCGCTCACCGCTTTGATGCTCGATTCGGTTTCCACGTTTTTCGTGCTGGCGCGCCATGCGTTGAAGCTTTCCTCGATCGAGGTGGAGCCGAGCAAGCGGCAGGTGGCCGCTGCGCTGCCGCGTATTGGCATCGTGAGCGCGCCCTTTGACGAATTGCTGGACGTCAGAGAAGGTAAACGTCTGCCGGCGGATGTGGATGCCCCGGCATTGTTTGCGGAATACTTGAAGCAGATAGAGGCGCTTGTCCGCCACGTGGACGGTTTGGAGCAGTAAAAATAGGAGAAAGCGGGAAAACGCGATGAAAATCACATGGATTGTGGTCCTGGTGGTTCTTTTGTTGATAGGGCTGGTCACGTTCGGCAGCTTTAAGGGCACTTACAACAGCCTCACCACCGAACGTGAGGCGATCAACGGGCAGTGGTCTCAGGTGGACGTCGCTTTACAGCGCCGCGCCGACTTGATCCCGAACCTGGTGAATACCGTGAAGGGTTTTGCGACCCATGAAGAAAAGGTGTTCAGCGACATTGCCCAGGCGCGGTCCGCATTGCTCGGCGCGCGCTCGCCGCAAGAGAAGATTAACGCCAACGGCCAGTTGGATTCCGCTCTGGGCCGCCTGCTGGTGCTGCAGGAAAACTATCCGCAATTGAAGTCCAACGAAAACTTCCTGCGTCTGCAGGACGAGCTTGCCGGCACGGAGAATCGTATTGCCGTGGAGCGGCGGAAGTACAACGAAGCGGTGCAGCACTATAACACCGACATCGCGTTGTTCCCGGCGAATGTCGTCGCGGGCATGTTCGGTTTCCAGCGGAACGACGCCTATTTCAAGACGGAAGCCGGCGCGCGCACCGCTCCCAAGGTGCAATTCTGAGTGCGGCGGGGGCTGGCGATCCTGCTGGCAGGCTTTGCCGCCGCGGCGGCGGAGCGACCGGTTGAACTGAACCCGCAAAACCCGCACTACTTTCAATATCGGGGCCGAACGACTCCGCTGATCACCAGCGGCGAGCACTACGGCGCGGTGCTTAACGCGGATTTCGATTATCGCCGGTATCTCGACACTCTGCGGTCGGACGGGATGAACTACACTCGCATCTTCGGCGGCAGTTACGTCGAAGTGCCCGCGAAATCGTTCGGGATTCTGCGTAACACGCTGGCTCCCGCGAGGAACCGCTTTCTGCCGCCCTGGGCGCGTAGCGGCGTCAAATTCGATCTCAACCGCTGGAATCCGGACTACTTCGCGCGCCTCCACGATTTTCTCGCGGAGGCTTCGAAAAGAGGCATCGTGGTGGAGTTGACGCTATTCTCTTCGCAGTACGGCGATGCGCAATGGGGCGTCAGCGCCTTGAATCCCGTCAATAACGTCAATGGCACGGATAACATCGACCGGAAGAAGCTGAACACGCTCGAGAATGGAAATATTCTCGGGTATCAGGAGCGCTACGTCCGCAAACTGGTCCGCGAAGTGAACCGGCATCCAAACGTGATTTTCGAAATTGCGAACGAGCCCTGGACGGATCGCCCGGTGCACGCCGATGTCATGAATCCCGATCTGCCTCTGCCCCAGCGCAACCGGTTTCCCAACGCCGTCGAAATTCCCGACGAATTGGCGATGCGCTGGCAGGAGCGCGTCGCCGGATGGATCGGGATGGAAGAATCATCGCTTCCGAACAAGCATCTGATCGCGCAGAACATCGCCAACTTCCGCCATCGCGTCCGCAGTCTGATTCCTGGGGTCAGCGTGGTGAACTTTCACTACGCGCGGCCGGAGGCGGTTTCCGAAAACTACGGTTTGAACAAAGTGATTTCTTACGATGAGTCGGGCTTTCTCGGGCGCGGCGACGATGTCTACACGAGCGAGGCCTGGAAGTTCATGTTGTCCGGGGGCGGCGCTTTCGACGGGCTGGATTATTCATTCTCGGTCGGTCACGAGGACGGGACGGATTTGGAGCCGAACGGTCCGGGCGGCGGCAGCCCCGAGTTTCGCAGACGGCTGCGGATTCTCAGCGAATTTTTGCGGTCGTTTCCGCTGACGGAGATGGCTCCGGATGCCCGCACGGTGAAACCGGCCGCGGGAGTAGAGGCCTACGCGTTGTCGAGTGCAAAGGGCGAGTACGCGATCTATCTCGAAGGGAAGAATTCGGGCGTGGTGTTGAACTTACCCGCGGGCCGCTATACGGTGCGGTGGCTGGACATCGAGAGCGGGAAGGAATCGCCCGCGACGGCGTTCCGGCAGGCCGGCGGAGAAAAGACTTTGGCGGTTCCGGCGTTCCGGAAGGGCATTGCGGCTCGACTCGAACGCACGCGGTAGGGCGCTTTCTAAGCTATGGCATTGACGCCGGCAAGTCTGCTCAGTAGTTTGTTTCTCCTCGCATTCGCGGGCGCCGGTATCGAGAACGCGTCCCTCAAGGAAATTCGCATTCTGGGCGGCTCGCTTCATCACGTACAAGGCATTGATCTCGACCGGGATCATTTTTGGGTTACTTCCGTCGATGCGGCGGGTCAGAAGGGCTATCTGGATCAGTTCAATCGCGCCACGGCGAAATTCGAGCGGCGGCTTGACGTTACCGATGGCCCACGCTTCCACCCCGGCGGATTTTCTATGGATGGCGATTCCATTTGGGTTCCGGTCGCCGAATATAAACCCCACAGCACCGCCGTACTGGAAGAGATCGACAAACGTACCCTCGCTATCCGGCGCAAAATTGCCGTTGCCGATCACATCGGCTGCGTGGCGGCCACTGGAGAAAGCCTGATCGCCGGAAACTGGGACAGCCGCCAGTTGTATGTTTTCAACCTTGCGGGCAGACAGCTTCAAGTAATAAATAATCCGGAGCAAAACCGGTATCAAGACATGAAGTTTGCCGGAGGAATGTTGATCGCTTCGGGCGTCTTCAATCGATCGAGCGGCGCGATCGACTGGTTCACGTGGCCGGCCATGAAACGAGTGCGGCGGGTTCGCGCCGGCCGCACCGACCGTGGAGTTCCTTACACACAGGAAGCGATGGCGATTCAGGGCAGCGATCTGTATCTGGTCCCGGAAGATGGGCCGAGCCGCCTGTTTCACTTCATCCTGACCGCGCCTTAGAATTTCCGGCCGGCGCCGGTCAGCAATCCGCCGCCGGCCTTCCGAATTATTCCGGGCGGATCTTCACCATCACCACGCCGTGACTCGGCACGGATGCCGAGAAGCTGCCATTTGCCGCCTTCAGATCCTTGTGCTGCCATAAATCGCGCACGCTGGCCTTAAGATGTTCGGGATAACCGATTTCGGTCCAGTTTGCCGTGATCCGCTGTTCCGATGCGCCTCGATTCAGCAGCGCCACCACGCGGCTTCCGTCGCTCATTTGCTTCGACCACACTTCCGCCCCGGTAGCCTCTTTTTTCACGCGATGCCCTTGCTTGCCGGCCGGGTCCTGATCGACCGCAATCACTTCCTTGTTGGTCAGGATCTCGCGGATCTCGCTGCTCATGTTGTTGAGGTCGTTACCGGCCATCAGCGGAGCGGCCATCAATGCCCACATGCTGAAGTGCGCCTGATACTCGGTATTGGTCATGCCTCCGTTGCCCACTTCCAGCATGTCGGGGTCGTTCCAGTGTCCGGGTCCGGCGTAGGATTCGATGCCGTCCTGAAGATCCAGAATCTGCACGACGCCCAGTCCGTCGTCCTTCTTTCCGCCGTTGTCCCACTGATCGGCGATATCGCCTGTCGTGCGCCAGAGGTTCCCGACATCCTTCGCCCACAGCCACGGCTTGGTCGATCCCCATTCGCAAAGGCTGAATACGATCGGACGTCCGGACTTGGCGAGCGCATCCCGCATGATGGAGTACGACGCCTGGGAATTCTGCGTGCTGTGATTGCACCAGTCGTACTTCAGATAGTCGACACCCCACGCGGCATATTGGCGGGCATCCTGAAATTCGTAGCCACGGCCTCCCGGGCGGTTCTGGCAAGTGCCGGTGCCGGCGTCGGAGTAGATGCCAAACTTCAAGCCCTTGGAATGGACATAGTCGGCGACGGCCTTCATGCCGTTCGGAAACCGCGTAGCGTCGACCACGATATTGCCGTCGTGATCGCGCGAAACCTGCCAGCAGTCGTCGATCACCACGTATTCATAGCCGGCGTCCTTCATGCCGGTGCTCACTACGGCGTCGGCCGCGCCCTTAATGAGGGTTTCACTGACGTTGCAGGCGAACTTATTCCAACTGTTCCAGCCCATGGGTGGGGTGCGAGCCAAGCCGTTGTCCAGGGCAAGCGCTCCGAGCGGCGCGCAGAGAGAAAGAATCGAGAGACTCAGAATTAGTCGTTTCATGAACCGTCCTTATTGAAGTGGCCAGACAGAGAAAGGGCAGGGAACCCGGCGAATGGAGATCTTTCGCTGGAATCCCTGCCCGATGTGCCGCACCGCTAGAACGTGATGCGTCCTACCAACTGGATGTTTCTCGGCTGGCTCACGGTCCCGTTCCAGGCGCCAAAGCTGGAGCTGGAAGGATCGTTATTAAAGGGAATACAATCGCCAAACGCCTGTCCGTCGCAGGTGAAGTAGTGGTTGTTGAAGATGTTGAAGAATTCTCCCCGGATCTCGAGTTTGATTCCTTCCGTGAAGCTGAACTCCTTCGCGATCGACAGGTTGGTGTCCCGATAGCCCGAACCCCGGATGCTGCTGACCCGAGGCCCGGAGCCAAGATAGAAGCCGTTGAAATTGGAGGCCGATTCAAACGCGCCGACGTTATACATCGGACGGTTGACGTCCACCGATCCCCAGGATTGCGCCAGGACATCGCTGCTGGTGATGGCGGGGATGCAAGCCGCCTGGAATTGCGAGGGGAGACCGCAGACCGAGGAATTCCGGAAGTACAGCGGCATGCCCGAAGTGAACTTCATCGTCGTCGCGAGCTTCCAACCACCAACAATTGCATTGATTGCGCCGCCATGATTGAGATAGGGTTTCCCGGCGCCGAAGGGCAGGTCGTACACAGCCATCACCGACAGGGTGTGCGGAATATCGTCGGGTGAGAGCGACCGGTTGCGGGCGCCCTGGAACGGATTGATCACGGAACCAATGCCGCCGTAGCCGGCCGTCGATTGCGTGGTCGATGACGCATCGGTCATCAGCTTCGACCAGGTATAGTTGGCGCCGAGATACAACCCGCTCGAAAATTGCCGTTCATAGCTCGCTTGAAAGGCATTGTAGATCGAATTGCCCTGGTTCTCATTGACTCCAGTCATCCCGCCGCAGAACTGCGGATACGGCACCAGTGCCTGGGCGACCGTGGGACTGCAACTGCCCACGCTGTTCAGAGTGTCCACCCAGTTCGCATAGGGCACATTGACACCATAGAGTGAGGTCTGTCCCGGTTGAAATACGGCGTTCAACTCGCTTCCCATCGCAAGGAGGGAGGGGTTGAGAACGTTGAGCGGCTGCATCTGGGAGGGAAGGTGCGTTCCCTTGTTTCCCACGTAGGCAATGCTGGCGACCCCGGATTTGAACTTACGTTCGATCGTCATGTTCCATTGCTGGGTATAGGAGAGGTGGTTTCCATAGGCGGGGCGGTACTGCGGCCCGCCGGTTCCGTTGTCGGCCGTGGTCGAAATGTCGCTCTCTTTGCTGTATGCGGGGAAGCCGGCATCCATGTAGAAGGCAGGCTGATATCCGCCGAGCGAACTGCTAAATCCGACCTTTGGATTAAACCCGTCGAGCGACATGCCGCCACCCCACCCGGGGTAGAATGCCTGCGTGTAGAACATGCCATACCCTACGCGGGCGACGGTATTGTCGCCGATCCGGTAGGCAAGCCCGACGCGAGGAGCGAAAGCGCCGTGGAAGATTTCCTCGGGGAAACGCACACCCGCGCTGGCATCGCCCCAACCGTCTCCGGCATAAACCACGCGGCCGGGGAGGCCGCCCGCTCCGGGGTTGGAACCGAAGTCGAAGAACGACAGCCGGTTGCCGGTTTCAAAGGAGGGAGAAAACTGGTCCCATCGCAAACCATAGTTGACGGTCAGGCGCGGGTTGATCTTCCAGGTGTCGCCGACGTGCAGCGAGTAGGCCCGCTGCTGGGCTCCGTACTTCGCAACATTGTAGACCTGAACGCTTCCGTTATCCGCCGCCCCGACATACAGGCTGGCGAAGGGGTTTCCGCTGTCGACGCCCGGGATGCCCGTCCCATGGGCGTCGAAGCCCAATGCACCGGACTGCCCGCCGTTCGTCCGGAAAACCTGCGCCAGGTGCCGGAATTCACCGCCGAACCTCACTGTATGCGAACCGTGTACCCAGGTGAGCAGTTCGTTCACAATGTGAGTGGGACGGGTGGTCTTGTTGAGGGGACCGTAGCCGCTGTTGTTTCCCCATCCGGCATAATTCGTGATTCCATTGCCGCCAAAGCTCGCGGTCGGCGAGGCGTTATACGCCGCCGCATTCGGAATGTGCGGCAGGAGCGAAGGGTCTTGTCCTTGCACGGAGCCGTAACCTTCGTTGCGGTTGCCATAGCCGTAGGCGAAGTGGCTCAGGAAAGTCGGGCTGAACGTGTGGTCCCAGTTGAACCGGCTCACCCAGGCGTCTTCGGGAATCGCCGGGCTCGACGTGCAAAGCTGCACCGGGAGCGCGCATTGCTCATTCGGCTGCGTTAGCTGGCGCCAGATGGTCGCGTAAAAATGGTCGTTATCGCTCCAGTAATAGTCGATCTTGTACAGGAAGTGATTCACGTTCGACAGAATGCCGTCGGAGACCGGAGTGGAAAGATAGTTGTTGACCGGGCCCGGGCTCGTCGGAGTCGGCAGGAACTTCATCCACTGCTGAGCCAGCGCGCTCTGCTGGCTGCCCGGGATGATGTTGCCCGGGTAAGGGGTCTTGGTAACTACTCCGCCGTTGTTCAAGAGGGAATGGGGATCGTAAACGGGCGTGCTCCAGTCGGAGAAGTCGCCGGTGCGGTCCTGCAGAGAAGGAATCGTAACCACCGGGCTGGTGGTGCCGCCGAGGCTGCGCAGGTATTCCTCATCGTGGAAGAAATAGGTGCGGTGTTTCGAACCCCAGACGAAAGGCAGGAACGGCAATTTCACCGGCCCGCCAATCGACCCGCCAAATTCGTTTTCGTTGTCTTTCGGCCGCAGGTCGCCGGGGCCGCGCTGGTTGGTGAACTGGAGCGCGTTCAAGCTCTTGTTCCGGAAATACTCCACTGCGCTGCCATGAAACTGGTCGGAGCCACTGCGGGTGGTCACCATGATCACACCGCCCGTGGTGACGCCATATTCCGGCTCGTAGCTGGACGTGAGCACGCGGACTTCGCTCACCATGTCGGGCGTGGTCGGGAAGTCGAAGAAGGACACCATACCGCTTTGAGACATGGTCCCTTCCTGCATGCTGACGCCGTCCATGATCGCTTCGTCGCCCATCTTCAGGCCGCCGTTGATGCGGGCGTTGAATGCCTGCGGGCTCGTGCCGGTGTTGACGCCGGGCAGAAAGCTGACAAACTGCACTGCGTTCGGCGGCGTTCCGGCCGCGACCAGCAAGGGCAATTGCTTGATGACCGCCGGCGCCACGCCTTCCTGTTTGGTGCCGTTATCCAGGTTCAACTGCGCGACATCCGCCGTCACCTCCACCTTGGTGGAGGCGTCGCCGACTTGCAGCGTGGCGTCGATGCGCGAAGTCTGGTTGGCGAGCAGCAGAATGCCGCGCTGCACGTAACCCTTGAACCCGGCTGCATCCACGCTCAGATCGTAGGTGGCGGGCAGCAAACTCGGGAACGAATATCGTCCCTGCGAATCCGTCTCCACCACGGACGTGACGTTGCGCTCGGTGGAAACCAGCGTGACTTTCGCCTGCGGCACCACCGCGCCGGAGTTATCGGTTACTACACCTGAAATTGAGCCGTTCTGGCTCTGGCCAAACACCAGCTGCGCAACTGCAAAACACAGCACCAGTAACACCCTGTACATGCGACTTAGCACAAGCAAACCCTCGAATCGAATAGAATCTGGCCCCGTTCCGACCTGAGAAGCCAGTTGTGAAGATGTTATTGCATTTCGCCTTTCATCGCAACTGTTTGTTAGCCACATTAACAAAAGTTCATGAAGCGTTTAACTCTAGTGCCCGCGACAGACCGATTCTATGAGGTTTGGGAGCGCATATACTGAAAATGAAAGCTTTCTTCGATTTTGCGGACCCTCCATCCGCATTAGAATATGGGTTGAGTGGAGTTGAAATTTTCCTGGTTAATTCTTTCTCTCGCGTGCCTCCCGGCAGTGGCGCAAACGGGCGCTCCCGAGCAGGCCGGCCGCGACCGGAGAATTGTGGAAATCCAGGAAGCGATTACTTCCGGACAAACCGCGCAGGCTGACGCTCTCCTTCGCGATGCGCTCGCGCGCTACCCGAACGATGGCGGGATCCTGAACCTGAGGGGCGTGCTTCACGCCCAACAGGGCGACTTGGGCTCGGCGAGGCAGGACTTCACTGATGCCGTGCGCCAGGCCCCCGCGCTACTGCCCGCGTGGCAGAACCTGGGGCGCGCCTGCCAGGCGCTGGCGGCTGGAGCGCCGGCGCATGAGGATGCGGTGGCCCATGACTCAGGAGCGGTTGATTGCGCCATCCGGAGTTGGCGTCATGTCCTCGTCTCGGAGAAGGATAATCGCGAAGCCCGCTTCGGGCTGGCGACGCTGATCGAGTGGAAGGGTGAGTTTTCCGAGTCGCTGCGCGAACTGGCGCTACTGCCGCCGGGGGAGGAAAAGGAACTGCCCGTGGCGGCTCTCCGGTGCGCGAACCTCGCCGGGCTGGGCCGCTGGAATGAGGCGTTGGATATCGCGAAGCAACTGGCGCAAAGCTCGGGCTATACCGAGACCGTGGCCGCAGGCGTTTTCCCGGTGCTGAAGAAGCCGGAGGCCGCGCCAGTGGTCATCGCGCTGGCCGAGCCCCTCTCGCTCCGGCAGGAGGCTTCGCCTCAAACCTTACGCCTGCTCAGCGGCGCCTACGAAAAAGCGAAACGGCCGGAGGACGCTCGCCGGACCTTAGAGCGGGCCGCGATTCTCGATCCGGGGAAAACATCCGACCTGTATGAACTAACCCGCCTGGCTTATCTCTCGCACGACTTCGAGGGCGCGCTCGGCTACTTGGGGCGCCTTCGCGACATGACTCCCAAAGATGCGCGCGTACATTTTCTGTTTGGCATTGTTGCCGTAGAGATGAAGCTTCCGGTGGAGGCGCGGCGGTCGCTCGAAGAGGCTCTGAAGCTGGCCCCCAAGAATCCGATTTACAGCCTGGCGCTGGGGTCGATTATTCTCAGCAGCCGCGACGCGGGCGACGCCGTTCCGTATTTTCAAACCTACCTTGCCGCCCATCCGGATGACCCACGCGGGCATTTTGCGCTCGGGATGGGGTATTTCGCCGCCAACGACTATGACAAGGCGCGCGCCGAAATGACGCGCGCCGCCAAACACCGGGAGACCTCCGGCGGAGCGGAGTATTTTCTGGGACGCATCGCGCGCGCCGAGGACCAGCTTGACCAAGCCGCCGTCCATTTGCAGCGCACCATCGAAATCCTGCCGAAGTTCGCCGACGCCCGGGCGGAATTGGCGCGTGTGCGCCTGCGTCAGGCAGATACGGAAAAGGCGCGCGCCGAACTGGCTGAGGCCCTGGCGATCGATCCGGACAACTATCAGGCCAACACCGTTCTCCTGGCGCTCTACGAGCGAACGCGCGACGCCAAGGTGGCCGAACAGCGAGAGCGTCTCAAACAACTGCAGGCGAAGCGCAAGGATGACGAACAGTTGATGCTCCGCACCATCGAGATGAGGCCATTTTGATGGTCCTGGCAGCGCTCTTCCTGTGGCTCGCGCAGGTGCCTATCCCGATGCCGGCCAATATTCTGGACCGCTTGCCGCCGTCGGCGCTTACCGCCGGGCAGCGGAGCGAGATTGACCGGGCGCTGGCCAAGCGGGAATATGCACACATAGAAGACGTGGTCGGCGCGGCGGCGAAGGCTAATCCGGCGCAGGCGCGGGTGTTACATGTCTTCCTCGGCCAACTGGAGTTTTTGGCCGGCCGCCTCGAACAGGCGGAGCGCGCCTTCCGCGCGGCGGAATCAATCGCGCCGCTCGACGCCCGGGACCGGTTCACTCTGGCAATGGTTCTGGTGCGGACCGGCGACGTCAAAAGTGCGCGCGCCGAACTGGACGCGTTAAACCGCGCCGAGCCGTCCTCTCCTCTGTATATCTACTGGCTGGGCCGCATTGACTACGGACAGCGCCGCTACGATGCCGCGGTGGCGCGGTTCCAGCGCGTCATCGAGCTGGACCCGCGGTCCTATCGCGCCTACGACAATCTCGGCCTGGCATTCGATATGCAGGGAAAGAGCGAGGACGCGGAAGCCGCCCTCGAAAAGGGAGTCGAGTTAAACCGCGCGCAGCCGAAGCCGTCTCCCTGGCCTCCGGAGAATCTCGGCTTCCTGCTGCTACGGCTCCAGAAATACGCCGGCGCCGAGCGGGCGCTCCGAGAAGCGCTGAAATACGATCCCGATCTCGCGATTGCGCATTATCATCTCGGCAGGGTACTCGAAGCGGAGAACCGGAATGAGGTTGCCGCCGCCGAATACAGGGCCGCAATGGAACTCGATACCGCGTCGGCCGAGCCCTGCTACTCGCTGGGACGGCTTTATCGCAAGATGTCGAGGATGAAAGACGCCGAAGCGGCGTTTGTGGAATATCGAAAGAGAAAAGCCGGGCCGTGAGCCTTTGGTCAACTCTTTTCCACGACGGTGATGTAGCTCCCGGCCGCCACGTTCGTTAGACGCTGAACGCCTCCTCCCGGGGCGGGCCAGTGGATTTCGAGCGTATCGACCTTCGTGGCTGTACCCAGGCCCAGAATCTCACGCGGATCGTGCGAAGAGAGATAGCTGCCGCCCGCGGTTTTCAGGCGCGTTTGGGTGACTCCGCCGGCCGTCCAGGTGATTCTTGCGCCGATTCCGTCGCGGTTGCACTTCACCCCCCGCAGATGAATTCCGAGCCAGTGGTTATCCTTGCCGGCGCCCTTCGCCGAGTTGTTGCGCAGCAGCAGGGGAGCGCCGCCGTTGTTGCCGATCAGCACGTCCGGGAAGCCGTCGTTGTTGTAATCTCCCAGCGCGAGTCCGCGCGCGGAAAACGACCGCGTGAACACCGGGCCGGCGGTTTTGCTGATGTCGCGCAGCTTCCCCTTTTCGTTGTGGAAGAGCAGGAGCGGCTCCTCATAGGTGACATTCGGCGAATAATGATTCACCATGTCGTCCGGGTGCCCGTTCGCCAGGATCAGGTCGAGGGCTCCGTCGTTGTCGTAGTCGAAAAATTTGAGCCCCCAACCGCTCAGCAGCCGGGTGGACGGACCGACGTCGCTTCGCAGCGCGATGTCGGTGAAATCCTCGTTCTTGTTGTTCCGGTACAGGGAGAATGTCTCATGATCGACGTTGGCGACGAACAAATCCTGCCAGCCGTCGCCGTTAAAATCGGCGGAATCGACGCCCATGCCGGAGCGGGCGCTGCCGTTCTCGCTCAGGCCCACCTCCGCCGCCAGGGCCATCTCCTCCCATTTTGTTTTTCCCCCGTCCGGGCCGCGGTTGATGAAGAGGTAATTCTGCACCGTGTCGTTCGCGACAAAAAGGTCCACCCGCCCGTCGTTGTTGATATCGGTTGCGACCACGCCGAGAGACTTCCCGAGCGCCTTCTCGATTGGCGTCCCCGGGGTGACGTTCTTAAAGACGCCGCCGCCCTCGTTGTGAAACAAGAGGCTGTGGGTGCCGTTGAAAACGCGGGGGATGCAGTAAAAACGGCGGCCTAGCTTGTTGTCCCCGCAGGTGATTGTGCTCTTTGCCGTGAAGTCCACGAAGCTGCAGACGAAAAGGTCGAGCAGGCCATCGTTGTCATAGTCGAACCAGACGGCGCTGGTGGTCCAATGGCCTTCAAAGACGTCGCGGCCCAGCCCGGCTTTTTCGCTGACGTCGGTAAAAGTGCCATCCCCGTTGTTGTGGTAAAGGATGGGACGCCCGTAGGCGGTGACGAAGAGGTCGGTATTGCCGTCGTTGTCGTAGTCCGCCGCGGCAACGCCCATTCCGAACGAATCGCCGCCGGTGAGGCCGGCTTTCGCCGTCACATCGGTGAAGGTGCCATCGCGATTATTCTTATAAAGCGCGTTGCGAAGAGGCTGTTTGGGCGTGTAGAAATCGCTGTTCCCGCTGTTGACGAGAAAGATGTCCATCCATCCGTCGTTGTCGTAGTCGAGGAAGGCACACCCGGGCCCCATCGTCTCCGGAAGGTAGCGCTGCGGGGACATCGCGTTTTCGTGAATCCAGCGAATTCCGCTTACCGCTGCCGGAATCTCTTCAAATAAGGGAGCGCTGGCCGGGTTGGCGGCTCGCAGGCCAACCGTGGCTCCGGCAGCGTAGGCCAGCCAGCGGCGTCTCGAAATTCTCATGCATGGCAGCGCGGGGAACGGGGCTTCGCGCGTCGAAGCGGACCGCAACATCCCCAATGTCCCTCATTTCGCGCTAATTCCTTATAGAGGTATTTTACACATCGACGCAAACCGGCCGGAACTGTTAAGAAATGGATAGCGTAAACGTTTATATTGAGGGATTGGATTTTTTGACTCAGTGGGCGTAAATATCAAAGACGTTGCACGCCGGGCCGGCGTCTCCATTGCCACCGTTTCTCATGTGATGAATGGAACCCGCGGGACCGGCGCCGAGACAAAAAGAAAAGTACTGGCGGCGGTTGAGGCCCTCGGATATTCGAGGAACGCGGCGGCCCGGGACCTGGTGCGCGGGAAAAGCAGTCTGCTCGCGCTGCTCATTTCCGACATCCGGAACCCGTTCTTCCCCGAGATCACCGCCGCGTTCCAGGAACAGGCGCTGATGGCGAATATGGAAGCGCTCGTGGTGAACACCAATTACGATGCGCGGAGGACGCTCAGTTCCATCCAGCGTCTGATCGGCCTGCAAGTGCCGGGTTTTGCGGTGTTGACCTCTCAAATCGATCCATCGGTGATCGATTTGCTGGCGCGCAAGAAGATCGCCGCGGTTTATCTGGACTTGGGCAGAGTCGAGCGGCACATCAGCAACATTGCGATCGACTATGAGCATGGTGTCGCCGAAGCGTTGGAACATCTCACGGGTCTCGGCCACCGGCGCATTGGCTACATTGGCGGCCCCCTGAATCTGCCGTCTGCGCGCCGGAGAAAACAGGCGTTTCTCGACACGGCGATGCGGCTGGGAGTGGAGCCTGACCGCATGATCGATTCCGATTTCACGGTCACGGGCGGATATTTTGCCTGTTCGAAGCTACTGAAGAGCTCGAACGTCTCGGCGATCATGGCGGGAAACGATCTTACGGCGATCGGTATTTTGCACCGGGCCTACGACGGCGGGCTGGCGGTGCCGAAAGACCTGTCCGTGGTTGGGTTCGACGACATTCTGTTCTCCGAATACACCCAACCGGCGCTCACCACGGTGGCGCTCCCCAGGGCCGAGATTGGGCGCGTTGCTTTTCAGGCGCTTTGGAGGATGATGGACGACCCGGAGCGGGAGTGCCGCGAGTTCCGCGTCGGGACGCAACTGGTGGTGAGGCAATCCACCGCCGCCTGTTCCGGGAGCGGGCCTATTCCACTGGCTCTTCCGGTTCGTTGAAGTCTTCGAGCGCGCTCGCTTGCTTCGTGTAGCGCTTGAGAACGCGGATCGCAGCCGGTCCCGAGAACCCGGCAGTGCGCAGCCTTCGGAACGCGGACGCTAGATTCTTATCCACGCTCAGCCATTCCGGCAGATCTTTTGAGCGCAGTTTTCGCGCCAGCCAGGCTTCGATCAGCGCTTCTTCGTCGATGGCGCGATAGGTCTCGTTGACGACTTTCTCCGCGAGCGCCGGGGCGACCCGGCGCTGGCGCAGGTCCCGGAGAACCCGCATTTTACCCAAGCCGTCGCCGGCGAGGCGGTTCGCGGCGTAATTTTCCGCAAAGCGCTTGTCGTCGAGATACCCGATCTCTTTGAGTTTTTTCAGGACATGATCCACGTCGCCCAACTGAGAAGCGCGCCGGCGGAGTTTTTCGCGGAGTTCGCCGAGAGAGTGCGCGCGCATTCCGAGAATGCGGGCAGCATAATCGAGCAGCCCCGGCTCATCGAGAAGCTTCGGCTTTCGCATCAGGGATTCGTGGATACCATGGCGCGTGAATTCCGGTCAAAGCGCCCGATCGTTGCATTGGTCTTCATGAGAGATGGTTTGGCTGGCCCAGCTTGAACCGGATACGGTCGATTTCCTGCAGGGGCTTGAGAAATTCGGGCTCGGTGAGCGGCCAAAGTTGCGCGGGCGGCGCGGGAGAACGGGCGGCGAGCAGGAGGCAGTTGACCGCGCGGCGGGCCGCTTCATTGGCGGCCTCCATGCTGGCGATATCCGTATAGGTGCGCACATAGTCCGAGCCGAGGAAGAGGTTCGCGATCTCGATCTGGGCGTCGGGCCGGTACTGGAGAGATCCGGCCGTGTTGATCATCAAAGGCTCCAGATTTGTCGCCTCGGTGGGATTGGGGAACTGGACATCCGGGTCGAGGAACCAGGTCAAGAGATCGGCATCATCCAGTTGGATGCCGCCGCTGGCATTGAGGTGCTGCTTTAACTGCGCCCAAACCTCCTCTTTGATTTGTTCCGGCGTGCACTGCATAGCGGGCTTGCCATAAAGGAGGCCGGGTTGTTCCCATTCGGAGATGTCCACGGAGAGAACTCCCCGCGCAGCCCCATCTCCAAAAGCCGATAGATCGATACCGGTCCAAAACTGGTGCTGAGAGATCGACGTCAGCGCCCAGGGAGAATCGAGGTAGATGGCATGACCGCGGGCAAGGGGAACATCCCGGCGCAGGTAGAATTGAATCCCATTCATCCAGCGCGTCTGAAGGCGATCGAGGTGGGCGAGCGAAGGTGCCGCGGCTTTCAGAGCGGGCGTGAGCAGCGAGCTCATGACCTCCACGGGCAGGGCGGCAATGTAGTAGTCGGCTGTAACTTCCAGCGGTTTTCCATCCACGGTGGCGTGCACGGCGCGGATGCGCCCGCCTTCCAAGTCGAAGGCGCTCACTTGTACGGAAGTATGGAAGGTCACGCCCTGCCGTTGCAAATGGTCGATCCAGGGGCTCAGCCAGACGTCATTCGTGGGACCGTTCAGGAGGCGGTCAAAAACGCCATCGGGACAAACCAGATCGTAGAGAAGCTGCAGCAGGATGTAACCGACCGTGCGGGTGCTGCTTTCCTGCGCGCGCATGGCAACGAGGGAACGGGTGAGTCCCTCGCCCAAGTAAGTCTGGTAGATCGGCGACATGCGCGGAGCGGCGATGAAGTCCCACCATTTGAGGTTCTCGTACTCGGCCAGACGCCGCTCCCGGCAACTGCTGGCCAGCACCATGAGGCGATTGACGAAGAAGGCCACCTCATCCGCCGGTATACCCAGTGGCGTGAAAAGCTGGACCAGAAAGACGCGCAGATCTTCGAGGTTCTGCGGCCAGCCGGCCAGACTGGTAATTTCGACCTGCCCCGCACGCGCCACCAGGATCCGAGTAGCGGCAGTGAGGTTATCAAAAGCGCTGCCGCCGGCGGTGAGGGGAATTCTGCGCATCGTGTCGGTGACGTGCTTGTAAAAGCCGGGGAAGAAGCGAAAGCCGTGTTCGCCGGGGAGATCCCGCCGTCCCTCTGTTCCCGAACCGGCGACAGGGATGCTGCGCGCCTTTCCGCCGAGCACGGGCTTACTCTCGAAGACTTCGACTCGAAAGCCGCGATCGGCGAGTTCGTGTGCGGCGGTGAGGCCGCCCACACCCGCCCCGAGAATCGCCACGGCGTCCGGCACGAGGGTATTCTACACCCAATTTCCCAGGCTTCCTCCCGCCGGACCCTACGGCGAGACGTCGCAAACGCCCCAGCCGGTTCACTCACCCCGGCATCGAAGCGGGGCGAATATTGCCCCGGATTTATACCTGGGCGTAGCGCTTCGCCTCCTGCCCGCCGGCGAAGCGGTTGCTATACTTCCCCTAACAAGGAGTCTTTTGCATGAAGCCCGGCCTGTGTCTTCTCTGTGCTTTGCTGCTCGCGCCCGCTTTGTCGCGCGCGGAGGATAGTTTGCCGGCGGGAGTGACGAAAGTCACCTCCGTCGAGGGGATCACTGAGTATCAACTGCGGAATGGCCTGAAGCTGCTGGTGTTTCCGGATGCTTCGAAGCCAAACGTCACGGTGAATATCACCTACCTGGTAGGCTCGCGGCACGAGGGTTCGGGCGAGGCCGGGATGGCGCACCTGCTGGAGCACATGCTCTTCAAGGGGAGCCCCAGGCATACGAATATCCCGCAGGAATTGACCGAGCACGGCGCCCGTCCCAACGGCACTACCTCCTGGGACCGCACCAACTATTTCGAGACCTTTCAAGCCACGGAGGAGAATCTCCGCTGGGCGCTGGACCTCGAATCGGACCGTATGGTCAATTCCTTCGTCAAGAAAGAGGACCTGGATAAAGAGTTCTCAGTGGTTCGAAACGAATTCGAGATGGGAGAGAACAATCCTTTCCGCGTTCTGTTTGAACACACGCTCTCGGCCGCGTTTTTGTGGCACAGCTACGGACGGTCCGTGATCGGCAACCGATCCGACATCGAGCGGGTTCCGATTGAAAAGCTTCAGGCCTTTTATCACAAGTTCTACCAGCCCGATAACGCCGTGCTGACGGTGGCCGGCAAGGTGGACGAGGGGCATGCGGTCGCGCTGGTGGCCGAGTATTTCGGCAAAATTCCCCGGCCGGAGCGTGTGCTGTCTCCCACCTATACCGTGGAACCGCAGCAGGACGGCGAGCGCACCACCACCGTGCGTCGCGTTGGAGATATTCAGGCGATCTTCACCGTCTATCACATTCCCGACGGAGCGAGTGCGGATCTTCCCGCTTTGGAGGTTTTGGCGAGCATTCTGGGCGAAGATGTTTCCGGCCGGCTCTACAAGGCTCTGGTGGATAACAAGAAAGCGAGCCAGGTTTTTGCCAACGCGATGCAGATGAATGAGCCGGGCATCCTGTATTTCGGAGCGCTTTTGAACAAGACCGATTCACTGGACGATGCGCGGAAAACCATGCTCGATACGATCGACAGCGTGGTGAAGGAGCCGCCGAGTAAGGATGAGGTGGACCGCGCCAGGACGCGCATCCTGAAAGATGTGGACATGAACCTGCGCAGCTCCGAGCGTGTGGGTTTGTTTATCAGCGAGTATCTCGCGATCGGCGACTGGCGCATGCTGTTCCTCGACCGGGACCGCATGCGGAAAGTAACGCCCGAGGACGTTCAGCGAGTGGCGGCGGCTTATCTCAAGCCCGCCAACCGGACGGTTGGCGAGTTTATTCCCGATGCGAAACCGGATCGCGCCGTGATTCCGCCGAAGACCGACGTGGCGGCGCTGGTGAAGGACTACAAAGGCGGCGCGGCGGTGGAAGCGGGAGAAGCGTTTGACCCCTCGCCCGCGAATATCGAGAAGCGCACCACCCGCTTTACTCTGCCTTCCGGAATGAAGGTGTCGCTGCTATCGAAGAAAACACGTGGCGGCTCGGTGCATGCCTCGATTGCTCTTCACTTTGGCGATTTGGAGAGCTTGAAGGGTAAGGATGTAGTGGGGGTGCTCGCGGCAAGGACGCTGATTAAAGGTACACGGAATAAGAATCGCCAGCAGATTCAAGATGAGATCGACCGTCTGAAGGCGCAAATACAGGTTTCGGGCGGCGCCACCGGAGCCAACGTCTCGATAGAAACCGTAAAGGCCGAGCTACCCGGCGTGCTCCAGCTGGCGTCGGAAATTCTGAAAGAAGCGACCCTGCCTGACACGGAGTTGGAGGAAACGCGGAAACAGTCGATCACCGACCTGGATTACGGAAAATCCGAACCGCAGACGCAGGCGTTCACCACGCTCAATCGCACGCTCTATCCATTTCCCCGGGGAGATGTTCGCGCCACGATGAGTCCCGACGAAGAGATCGAGGACCTGCAGGCGGCGAAGCTGGACGAGGTGCGCGCATTCTATAAGAACTTCTACGGCGCGTCCAACGCGGAACTGGCCGTAGTGGGAGACTTCGATACTGCCCAGGTTCGAGAGCTGGTCACGAATCTTTTCGGCGAATGGAAGAGTCCCGCACCGTATGGGCGCATCAAGACGGGCTTTCAGAAGATCGCGGCCGTGAACCAATCGCTCGAAACCCCGGATAAGGCAAACGCCGTTTTCGCGGCGGGCGAGCGCCTGCAGCTCGGCGACTCCGACGAGGACTACCCGGCGCTGGTGTTTGGCAACTACATGCTGGGCGGTGGCTTTCTGAATTCACGGTTGGCGCAGCGAATCCGGGTGAAGGACGGACTGAGCTATGGAATCGGATCGCGGCTCACCGCGAAGTCCGACGAGCAGGACGGGCAATTCCTCGCGTTCGCGATTGCGGCTCCGCAGAATATCGGGAAAGTGGAAGCGGCGTTTCGAGAAGAGATCGCCCGGGCGTTGAAGGATGGCTTTACGCAGAAGGAAACGGATGCGGACCGCGACGGCTGGCTGCAATTCCGGCAGGTGAGCCGCGCCGACGACGCTTCCCTGTGCCGCATGTTGAACGGGGCCGATTACGACAATCGCACCTTAGCGTGGGACGAAGAGTTGGAGAATCATGTGAAATCCCTGACGCCCGAGCGCGTGGTGGACGCGATGCGGAAGCACATCGACCCCGCCAATGTCACGGTCATCAAGGCGGGCGATTTTAAGAAGGCCGCCGCATCCGCCCCGGCCGCGGGGAAATAGTCCGTCTCGCGGCTTACCGGCTCCCTCGGGACTCGGCGGGTTGCGCGTCATTCTGCTTTTGGGTGATGGCGCGCGCGTCCTCGGCCGCCTGCACGGCCTCCCGGGCCGTTGCCACAATCTGCTTGGGATCGGCCTTGGCGGCATTCTGCTGGCGGGCCTGCTCGTAGAGATTGCGGGCCTTCCGCATCGTGTCGGCGGCGGATTGGTCCGCGCCCGCGGCGGCGGCCATCTGAATGGCGTTTAACGCCTGGTACATTGCCTGGACGGCTTCGTACTGATCCATCGAGAGCTTGGGACCCTGGTTATTCACACGCGCCTGGCCCGCCTGAATATCGTAGTCGAACGGCTTCACCGGAAGCAGGTCGTATTTGGCGTCCACCTCTTCCACCTTGCCCACCGTTTCCGGCAATACCTGGTTTTCCATCACCACGACCCCGCTCGGCTGCGCGACGGAGTAGTAGGGTTCGGCGGTAACAATCAAGGCGAACGACTGAAGATTGGCCGACACCCGCAGTTTGCCTTTGTCGGAGCCGTTCAAAACGAGCTCGCCTAAATTCTGGGCCTTGCCTTCCGGCGTGATGGCCCAAACGACGTATGTCAGGTATTGCAATCCGAAGCGCTGCGGCGATCCCACTTTCTGAAACTTGGCGTCCACTTCCACCACACCGCGCTTGCTCTCGACAACCGCCTCGCCTTTGGCGTCCGGCATGAGGACCGTCCCGCGGAAACCGATGCGCGTAGGTTCTGTGCGATGGCCATAGTTGATCGCTTTCGTGGTGTGGGACACCACCGTGACTTTATACAACGGACTGCGGCTGTCTGGTGCGTTTTGCGCCATTGCCGCGGCTGCGGAAACCATCAACAGGAAAGCAAATTTCGACATAAATCACTCCCTCGGATACGGTGTTGTTCCGATCACAGTTCTGTGAGCAAGCGAGCTTCCAGAACACAAAATAAAGGACTAATAGAGTGTAGACGGATAAGCTGCCGGTAAAGTTTTCAATATTTCGCCCTATTTCCCGGCCAGGAAGTGCCCCGTTTCTTCGAGAAAGAGCGGCAGTTGGTCGTGGTGCAGCCAGTGCCCCGCGCCATGGACTTTGACCAGTTTGGCATCCCGGATCGCCTGGAAGCGTTCGTCCTGCTCCGGATCGGGCATAAAACTCTCATCGCCCCAGAAGAAGAGAACCGGGCACGTAATATTCCCAAAAATCATTTTTGCGTCGGAATGGTTTTGCCCGTACGGGGGGAACAGCCGCGCGAAATTATCAAACTTCCAGATGATGGACCCATCCGCATTCCAATTGGTTCCGTGCAGCGTAAGATGCCGCGCCACTTCATCGGAGAGGTGAGGGTTGGCTTCCTTCATCCGCGCGACGGCGGCATCGAGCGTCGGGTAGCTATGCGCCTTCCTCTGTTCGATACGCCGCGTCTGCTCAATCCAATGCCGGATGCGCTGTGGAGCGGGATCGTGTACGCGATGACCGAGTGGGAACCCAAGGCCTTCGATCGATACGAGTTTC
The DNA here is from genome assembly GCA_035545735.1 of Bryobacteraceae bacterium. Taxonomy (GTDB): domain Bacteria; phylum Acidobacteriota; class Terriglobia; order Bryobacterales; family Bryobacteraceae; genus JAJYKC01. Next base: position 91,544 of record DASZXS010000041.1, read on the forward strand.
CGGACGCGCTCGGGATAGACCCCGGCGTAGGTGGAGGAGACGATTCCGCCCAGCGAGTGGCCAATCAGGGAGAGCGGCTGATCTTTGCTGATGATGTCTGCCAGCGCGGAAATATCCAGGACATGTTCGGCGACGCTATACATCGCTCCGGGCGACCATGCGCTGTTCCCGTGCCCGCGCAGATCGACCGCGTAGACGCGGTAGTCGTCGCGCAGTACGCGCGCCACCCAGTCCCAGTTCCGTGCATGGTCCAGGCCGCCATGCACAAGCAGCAGCGGGGGCTTTCCATCCTTGCCCCAATCCCAAAACTGCAATTTCAGACGATGCGAGTAGAAGAAGTGAGAAATCGGTTCCAAACTTCTATCATATGTAAGGAAAGCCTTGTTTACGTACTACATTGTCATCATCGCCGCCGCGTTGGCGACTGCCGCGCTCGGGGCCCGGTTTGCGCAATCGGGCAAAAGTTGGAGCCGGACCATTCGCGTGCCGGACTGGACTCCGGCCGGCCGCACGATCGCCATCGTGTGGGCCATCCTGTACGGGATGTCGGCGCTCTCGGCGATATTCGCGTTTTCCGCCGGCGGAGGCGGCAGGCCGGACATGCTCGCGGCGCTGTTCGTGGTGCACGCCCTCTTGAACGTCTCGTGGTGTTTCCTTTTCTTCATCCAAAAGCAAATCGGCTCGGCTGCGCTCGAATGTTCTCTGGTTGCGTTATGCGTCGTCATGCTGGCGATCAGCGTGTTTCCGCTCTCGGTCTTTGGCGCCCTTCTGCTTGTGCCGTATCTGGCATGGTCTCTCTATGCGATGGCCTTGACCTATGCCATTTTTCGCCTGAACGTTTGAAGCGTGGCGATACAATAGTAGTTTCTCCATGCCTGAGTTACCTGCTGTTCCCCTTACCCTGGAAGGCGCGTCCATGCTGCATCAGATGATGAAGTTCCGCCGGCAGGCGTGGCGCTCGCTTCCCGCCTCCGAACAAGGAGCCATCCTTCAGGAGGCTCAAATCGCGCTGGAGAGAATGGAGCGCAACCCGGCCGGGCAATCCGCTTTGTTCTCCATGCTGGGGCAAAAGGGCGACCTGATGCTGCTGCATTTCGCGAAAACGTTCGACGACCTGAACGAGACGGAATTGCAGGTGGCGAATCTTCGCCTGAGCGACTATCTGGAGCCGGCCCATTCCTATCTTTCCGTGGTGGAGTTAGGGCTCTATGACTCGACGATGAAAGGCTACCAGGCGCTGGCGGAAAAGCATCTGGCGCCGCATAGTCAGGAATGGAACGCTGGCGTGGAGGACATTCTGGAGCGGCAGAGAGAAGCGATGCGCCCGAGGCTGTTTCCCGAGATGCCCGCGCACCGCTACATCTCTTTTTACCCGATGGATCGCAGACGCGGCGAGGATAAGAACTGGTATCAGCTTCCGATGGCCGAGCGCGCCAGGCAGATGCATGAGCACGGGCTCATCGGGCGACGCTACGCCGGCACGGTGCGGCAGATCATCAGCGGCTCCATCGGGTTCGACGATTGGGAATGGGGAGTGGATCTGTTCGCCGATGATCCTCTGGTTTTCAAGAAACTCATCTATGAGATGCGCTTCGACGAAGTGAGCGCCGTCTATGCGTTGTTCGGGCCGTTCTATTTCGGCATCCGGATTCCGGCCGAAGGGCTAGGCAAGCTGCTTTCGGGCGAGCTTCCGCGCGCGCCGTTATCCAATCAGCCCCAAGCCGCGCATTAATTCCAGCGCGTTGCTGCGCTGAACCACGCCGCTGCGCAAACGGTAGTCGAACGTCAACTTCCCGTCGTCCAGCGTGTCTTCGAAATGGACGTTGACGGCCCGGCCTTGCATGGAGTCCGCGATCTCCGCGAGGGCGAGGTCGTGCGTCGTAACCAGCCCGATATCGCCGGCTTCGACAAGGCTTTCGAGAATCGCCTCCGCGCCGATACGGCGGTCATGCGAGTTTGTGCCGCTCAGCATCTCGTCAATGAGAAAGAGCAGGGGCGGCTGCTGGCCGCTGCGAGCGGTAAGCTGCCGCAGGCGGGTGATCTCCGCGTAGAAGCGCGATTTTCCGTCTTGCAGTGAGTCCTGAATGCGAATCGAGGCCCCAACCTGAAGCGCGGAAACGGAAAAACTCCTGGCGCGCACCGGCGCTCCCGCCCAGGCGAGAACCACATTCAGCCCGAGCGCGCGGAGCAGCGTGCTCTTCCCCGACATATTCGATCCGCTGACGATCATCAGCCGCGCACCGCCGCCCAGCTCGAGATCGTTGCGAACGGCGGTGGATTCGGGAAGCAAAGGGTGCGCGAGATCCCGGGCGGAGAATCCAACCGGCGTCCGGTCCAGAGTGGGGAACGGGTCGGAGGGATGCTCGAAGCTATACCCGCTGAGCGAGCTAAGAGCTTCCACTTGTCCCACCGCTTCGAGCCATGCACCGATCGCCGGGCCGTGCGACGCGCGCCATCGCTCGATGGAAAGGGCAATCTGCAAATGCCAGAGCAGCAGCAGAGCAATCGGGGTAAACACCTGGTTGCGCGCCCAGTCGAGCCGGATTACCAGACGGCGAAGCTCGCGGATACGGCGGGAAGCGGCGCCCCCGCCTGAGCCGATGCGCTTACAAATCGCCTGGAGGCAGGGGGAAGCGAAGCGTTCCCGTTCGAGGCGCTCGAGCATGGCGGCGATTAGATCGAGATCCTTGGCCGGCGTTTCCATGCGCTCCAGCACGGCTCGAATTCGCGGCCAGCTCGCCGCCATCCATCCGAGTTCGAGGAAGACAATCGCGAGAAACGGCCATAGGGGCGCCATGCCGGCAAGGAAGAGCGCGAGCGCGGCTACCGATATTGCGGCTGTCAGAAACGCCAGGGCGCGCGTCCCCGGAAAAAAGCGCACCGGGTCTCCCGACGCCCAGGTTTTGAGCGCCTCGGTATGAACTCCGGCGCGGATGTCTTCCCCCAACAACGCCAGCGACTCACGCAGGTCGAGACGGGGCTGCAACTCCTGAACTGCGTGCTGCCGTTCCCTGGTTTCCCCGATTCCGGCGGGCGCGCGCAGCCATTGCGCCAGTACCTCTTCGCCGGCTCGCGTCCGCGCCGTGTTCAGCAGTTCAAAGAGCGAACCTTTTCCGAAGAGATCCAAGTCCTCGGCGTAGATGTGGCTTGGATCGCGAAAATCCTCGCCCGGTTGACCTCGGCCCTGCCAGCGGTTTTCAATCCGCTCGATACCGCGCTCATAGAAACGCGCGGATCGCTGCGCATTACGGCGTCGTTGAACCGTTTTCTCGTGCGCCACCACCAGCGCCGCGAAAGCGCCGGATGGCACCAGGATCCACCACGGCGAAATCCATCGCTGCCCAAACGCCAGCCAGACCGCGGCGGCGATCAGGATTCCCGCCGCCAAACGTGCGTTCCCGATGCGATGGAACTGCCGGTCCATGCGCTGCAATTCCGACTGTCGGGCGCTGAATCGCGCATGATAAGTCTCACTCACTCCCACGCTGTTAGGCTAACAGTAGCGATGGACGAGGAACCCGTCCGCATCCCCATCACCGATGTTCTCGATCTCCACACGGTTCCCCCGCGCGATGTGAAGCCGGTGGTGGAAGAGTATCTTTGGGAGGCGCGGAGGCTCGGATTGCGCTATCTCCGCATCATTCACGGGCGGGGCATCGGGGTTCAGAGGGAGACGGTCCGCGCATTGCTGGCGCGCACGGATTTTGTCGAATCGTTTGCCGACGCGCCGCTCGAAGCCGGAGGCTGGGGCGCGACAATTATCAGGCTTAAGGGGTGACACTCGAAAAAAAGGAACTAAAAGGGACCTTCGCCGGAAGAGATAACAGAGGCCATCGGAGAACGTCGAAACGAATACGAAAGCATGCTCGACTCCAGCTCTCTTACCGATTCCGAACTGGTCCGGCGCTTGCGGGAGGGATCGGAGCCGGCATTTATGGCGATCTATGAGAGATACCACCGCATGGTGCACCGTTTTGCCTGGCAGATGAGCGGCAGCCAAACGATCGCAGACGAAGTGACCCAGGAAGTCTTCCTGGCTTTGATCCGGCGGCCGGAGCGTTTCGATGAAGAACGGGGCGCGCTGGATGCGTTTCTATATGGCATTGGACGCAACCATGTTTTCAAAATCCTGGAATGTGACCGGCGCTACGTGGGATGCGATGAGGAGGCGGAGCTAGCCGGCCAGGCGGAGCCGGTTCAACCGGATGCGCTCTCGGCGCTGCTGGCGGGCCAGAAGCGCGAGCAATTGCGGCAGGCGGTTCTCTCCCTTCCGGCGGCGTATCGCGAAGCGCTGGTTCTGTGCGATCTCGAAGAGTTGAGCTATGAGGAAGCCGCCCGAAAGATAGATTGTCCCGTCGGGACGGTGCGCTCGCGTCTGCACCGCGCCAGATCGCTGCTGGCGGAAAAACTGGTGGCGGGGTGGGCCGGGAAGAGATGCGCGGTATGAGAGAACAAGACAAAATCTGGCGGGAAGGATTAAAGCCGCTTTCCGGGGATGCGATGGAAGCGGGGCCGGAAGTCGAGAGCCGGCTGTTGCGGGAGTTCCGAAAGCAGTATCCCGCGCACAAACCGGCCGGAAGAAAACTGTGGTGGGCGGCGGCCTGTGCGGCCATGGCCGTGGCAATCTGGATCGGCGCGGCCGTAATCCCCCGCGCCCCGCGGAAAGCACCGGGCGCCGTAGTGGCGCGCGCTCCCGTGGTCACGTCCGCTGCGCCGCTGCCGGCCGCTGCCCGGCCCGCGCCTACCGCCGCAAAGCGTGTCTCAAAGCGCGCGCTCCGCCAGTCTCGGCGCCTTGTCGAGACAACGTTTTACCCGCTGCCGTACGCGGAGCTGCCTGTTGAGAGCGCACAGGTGTTCCGGGTCACCGTGCCCCGGTCCGCAATGTCGGTGGCCGGTTTCCCCGTAAATCCGGAGCGAATGCTGGAGCCGGTGCTGGCCGACGTCATGGTTGGCGAAGACGGCGCCGCGCGCGCCATCCGTTTTGTTCAGTAGTCAAGTTTGAATGGAGGAAAAATGACATATTTTCGAAGAAATGCCATTACTATGGCTGCGGCGTCTCTGTTCGCGGGCGCATGCTTCGGTCAGGCTCCGCCGCCCCCGCCCCCCGTGCCGGACGCCGGAGCTTCCAACGTCATGTTCGCGGGCAGGCCGGTGGGAGCGGTTAAGGTTGTCTCGGGCCAATTTAGCTTCGAAAGCAAGGTTGTAAAGGGATCGCCCTATATGGCCGACGCGGTTACGGAGACGACACAGACGCTCGCCGACGGCAATCATATCGATCGTAAGGAAACGGTCGCCGTCGCCCGCGACAGCGAAGGCCGCACCCGCCGCGAGCAGGTGATGGGCTCGGTCGGGCCTTGGGCAACGTCGGAGGCGCCGGGGAAAATTGTGTTCATTAACGACCCCGTGGCGCAGGTGAACTATGTGCTTGAGCCGGACCGCACCGCTCGCAAGATGCCTCTTCCGCCGTCTGGCGCCGGCGCGAAACTGACTTACGCCAGGACGAGGATGGAGGGACCACTGCCAATGGCGGCCGTCGTCCGCGATCAAACGTTTACAGTGGCCGCGGGGGTCATGCCCTCTTCCAGCGAGAATTCCAAGGAAGAGTCGTTGGGCAAGCAGACCATGGAAGGCGTTCAGGCGGAAGGGACGCGCGTCACTACCACCATCCCCGCCGGACAAATCGGCAACGAGCTTCCGATCGAAATCACCTTCGAGCGCTGGTATTCTCCCGAACTGCAAACCACGGTGATGACGAAATCGAGCGACCCCCGCACCGGCGACACGGTGTTCCGGCTGACGAATATCCAGCGAACCGAACCACCCGCGTCGATGTTTGAAGTCCCGCCGGATTATAAGGTGGAGGACTCGGGCTTCACCATCATGGCCGATCCCCCGATGAAGACGAAGAATTAGCTCCGATCGGGACGGCGCGCGGTCGTTTCACCCTCGTCTAAAGTGGTGGAAGTGCGCCGTTCCGAATATCTCTTAAGTTGCTGGCTGCTGGTTCCATTTTCGATCCAAGCCGCACACCCGCTCGATCCCCTGACTAAAGACGAAATTTTGATGGCGCGCGAAACTCTTCGGGCGGCCGGGAAGCTCCACGCGACCACACGCTTTGTCTCGATTGACCTGGAAGAGCCGCCGAAAGCGGAGGTGCTCGCGTTTCGCGGCGGGCCGTTTCCACGGCGCGCTTTTGTTCTCCTTTACGAGCGGGCGGCCGACGCCACCTGGGAAGCCACCGTTGACTTGCGCGCTCGGAAGATCGACTCGTGGAAGCAGATCCGCGGTGTGGAGCCCCCACTGCTCGATGAGGATTTTTCGCTGCTCGAGAAGATCGTGCGCGCCGACCCGCGCTGGCGCGCCGCGCTAGTGCGGCGCGGGATCGCCGATCTTGAGAATGTGAGGCTGGATCCGTGGCCGACGGGCAATTTCGGATGGCCGGAGGAAAATGGCAAGCGGATCGTGCGCGCGGGAGCGTTCTACGCTCCGAAAGGGGCTAACCCCTACGCTCATCCCGTCGAGGGCGTCGTAGCCACCGTGGATGTCAACGCGGGGAAGGTAATCAAACTCACCGATACAGGCGAAGAGCCCTCGGCCCTATCCGGACCCGAGTTCGGGGAAACCCCGGCCGGCCTTCCGCGGAGCCAGCGCGCGCCGCAAAAAACGATGCCGCTACGCAATGTAAATTTCACGGTAAACGGAAATGAAGTGCGTTGGCGGAAGTGGCGCTTCCGCTACGGATTTCATCCCCGGGAGGGTCTGGTTCTCTATACGGTGGGGTACGAGGATCAGGGACACGTCCGATCCATTCTTTACCGCGGCTCCCTTTCGGAGGTGGTGACCGCATACGCCGAGCCGGGAGGCGCATGGTATTTTCGCAACCGCTTCGATGAGGGCGAGTACGGTCTGGGGAGGCTCGCCGTCCCCCTGGAGCCGGTTGGGGACGCGCCGGAAAATGCGAGATTTTTCGATGTCTACCGGAACGGCGAATCCGGCCTGCCCCTGGCGGTGAAACACGCCGTCGCGATTTATGAAAGGGACGGAGGACTGTTGTGGAAGCGCCACGACCCCCGGACCGGGGCTGCGGAGTCCCGCCGCGGGCGTGAGCTTGTGCTGTCTTGGATGGCGGCCGCCGGCAATTCCGATTACGGGTTCAACTGGATTTTTCACGAAGACGGCAGGATCGAAATGGCCGTTGAGGTCACCGGCGTTCCGCTTGTGAAAGGCGCCGGTGGGGAGAAAGAAATCGGCGGGCGTCCGCACGGCCGGGGAGCGCCGGCGGAAAAGATCGCTCCCGGCCTGCTGGGCGTCAATCACCAGCATTTTTTTAATTTCCGCCTCGATCTTGACGTCGACTCGGCCGGCGGCAACCGCGTGTTGGAAGTGAATAGCCATGCTGTTCCACCCGGTCCGTTGAATACGCAGAAAAATGCGTTTGTCACGCGGGAAGACACGCTCGATACCGAGGGGGATGCCGGGCGCAACACAAGCACTGCGGAGAGCCGCCATTGGAAAGTGATCAACCCGGGCGTGAAAAACGCGCTGGGCGAGCCAGTGGGCTACGTTCTCAAGCCGGGTGAAAATACCATTCCGTACGCGGATCCCCAATCGTCGCTTCGGAAACGGGCCGGGTTTCTGAGCTCCCAATTTTGGGCGACTCCGTACGATCCCGCCGAACGTTATGCCGCCGGTGACTATGTGAATCAGAGCGCGGGCGGGGAAGGCCTGGCGAGGTGGACGCGGGCAAACCGCTCGATCCGAGACGCCGATGTCGTGGTCTGGTACACAGTGGGGATGACGCACATCCCGCGTCCGGAGGACTGGCCGGTCATGCCGGTCTCCCGCGCGGGATTCGAACTCATCCCCGCGGGATTCTTTTCGAAGAACCTCGCGGGGGATGGATACTAATCGGGCCTAGCGGCGATGGTCCCCGCCGCCTCCGCGCTCGCCGCGCGGCGAGCCTTCACCACCCCGGGGAGCCGTCTGCGGCCGCTCGCTGCGTTGGGGCGCGCTCATGCGCTGGGCCGGTTCCCGGCGCTGTTCGGGGGCGGCACGCTGCGCCGGCATGCTGCGCGGTTGCTCGCCGCGATACGGACTCGTCTCGCGGCTTGGCGTCGCCGGACGCGACATTTCCGGGCGCGCCGTTGACGGCCGGGACATCGTGTTCGGAGGCCGGTTCGACGGCTGGTTCCAATGGCCGGCAGGCCCGCTGGACGGACGCCCCGAATTAGATGGCCGCGCCTCAGGCGGGCGATAGGGCGCTCCCGCTTGCGTGGCCCGGCTGACGCCGCTGCCGCTGAAGGCGCCCGGGCGTTCGGTGGCGGCGATAGAAGGAGCGCCGTGATTCACGTTGGCGAACATCGCGCGGTTTCTGCTGGCCTCCTCGCGATGGCTCAACTGAGCCGGGAGAGCCTCCTGCCTTCGCGAGCGGTATGCGGACTCCTGCGCCGCGGTGGCCCGGTAGTTGAGGCCTCCGGCGCCGCCGTTATAGCTGATCCGGTTGCCGCGATTCACCACGGCTCTGCTGTAGGCGTACCGGAAGTCTCCCGAGCGGATATTCGACACAGCGCGGTTGTAGTAGAAATTCCCGCGATTCCAGTAGCCGCCATCGTAGCCGTATCCACCATAGCCGTAGCCATAGTTGATTCCGCCGTAGAAACCGACGCTGTTTCCCCAGTATCCGGCGTGCCACAGGTAGGCCGAGCCGCTCCAACCCCAGTAGCCCGGCGTCCACAACGCACCCTGGAAGGGCGCTAAAACCCAGGTGCCGGGCACCCAGAAATAGCCTGCATCGCCATATGCCCAATATCCGGGTGTCCAGATGTAGCCGGGGCCGGGACAAATCGGCTGAGCATAGATCGGCAGCGCCGGAGGTCCGAAACTGACCGAAAAGAAAATGCCGGCATGGGATGCGGCCGGTACTCCCAGCATCAATGCCAGAACGAACAGCCAGCGAATTGCCCGAACTCTATTCATTTTCCCTCCAGCCGTTTTCATAATGATTTCCCCCTTACACTATAGACCCGGAATGCACGGGGATTGTTGCAGAAAAATCCCGCGCCCTCCGCCATGCTGAGGTAAGTCTCTGCCATAGACCGGGAAACCGCGGCCATCCGGCGAGTTCTACGCCGTTCGCCGCGCCACCACCAGGGTGATATCGTCGGCCGCCGGAACGCCGCCCATCCACGAGGTCAGGCGCTGAATAACGCCATCGACGATAGCCATCGCCGTCTGCCCGCGTAATTCGGCGATAGCGGCTGCAAGACGCTGCTCTCCGAATTCCTCATCCGCCCCGGGCCGGAACGCCTCGGTGACTCCATCGCTATAAAGAACCACCGTGTCGCCCGCGTCGATGCGCCGTGTCTCCTGCGTATATTCCGCTTGGGGAAGAATCCCAAGCACGACGCCGCCCCCGGAGAGCCATTCGATATCCCCGTGCTTTCTCACCAGAACACCGGGATTGTGGCCGGCATTGCAGTAAACGAATTCGCCGGTTTTCGGATCGAGCGCGCCCACGAAAAACGTGATGAAGCGGTTATCGGGGCAGTTGATCGCAACGGACCGGTTGAGCCGCGCAACGCGCGAGGCGAGGTCCTGCGGCTCATCGAAGAGGACCTGTACGCGCGCCTGCAAACTCGACATCATGAGCGCGGCCGGCATGCCTTTGCCCGCCACGTCGCCGACAATCATTCCGATTTCGCCGCCGGCGAAAGGGATGAAGTCGTAATAATCGCCTCCGACCGTGCGGCAGGCGGCGTTATACCCGGCGAGTTCGATACCCGGCGCCTGGGGAACCTTCGTTGGCAGCAAACGCCTCTGAATATCCGCGGCCTGCGACATGTCGCGCGCGAATGCGCGTTCCGCGGCCTCCACCTCCGCCAAGCGCGCGTGCTCGATGCGAATGGCGGCGATGTTCGCCATTACGGTAAGCAGGTTCAGGTCCTCTTTTGTGAATTCGTGGACGAAGTGAGGCGAATCAAGGTAAATGATGCCGATCACGCGATTGTCGGTTTGCAGAGGGACGGCGAGGATGCTGCGAATCTGCTGCTCGACGATGCTCATGCTCTCCTTGAGGATGCGGTCCAGGCGCGCATCCCGAACCAGGAGCGAAGCCTTGTCCCGCAATAGGCGGTCGCGAACGGCGTTGCTGATCCGGAAGCCTTCCCCGCGCGCCGCCCGCACGATCAACTCGCCGTTTTCGAGCGTCATCAGAATTCCGCGCGCCGCCCCCACGGCTTCGATGGAGAGCTTCATGATGAGCTCAAACAGCTCACTGAGCGGCATGTGGCCGGACAACTCACGTCCGGCGCGAATGAGCGCGCGAACCTGAGGGTCGCTCTCGATGCCCCCTTCGGCTGAAGGGCTTTCGCCCAGGGCGCCGGAGAGACTGGTAACCAGGGTCCCATCCAGGCCGGAGGTGTCTTGCGGCTCGACGAAGACTACGGTCTGGTCACTTGCCGCGGACCTCCCGCACTCGATGGTCAGGTGCCCGGCGCTGATCCGGTCGCCATGTTTCAGTAGTTGGGGGCCAACGATGCGGAGCCCGTTGACCAGGGTCCCGTTCTTGCTGCCGAGGTCGCGTACAATCCAGCCGTCGCCGCCGCGCTCAAACACCAGATGTTGCCGTGAAAGCCCCGCATCGTCGGCGAAACAAAGCTCGTTGACGCTCGAACGCC